>NZ_JBHVJA010000001.1:0-111001 GCF_042799335.1 Streptomyces sp. NPDC057697
GATCGGGACAACACAACACGAGAGCGGAACGACCGGACGGAATAAGACCGGTCGTTCACAGCGTCCTCGCTGTGTAATTGCCTACCGGGTCAGTGACCCTGCAGGACTTTCAAAGGAACCACCAACCTGCCGAAGCAGGCCGGGGTATCAACATATCTGGCGTTGACTTTTGGCACGCTGTTGAGTTCTCAAGGAACGGACGCTTCCTTTGTACTCACCCGCAGAACACTCTCTGGGGCTTTCCTCCGGGCTTTTCCCTTCGGTCTTGCGTTTCCGACTCTATCAGACTCTTTCGTGTCCGATTCCCGGCCGAAGCGGGATCCTGCATTTTCGCTTTCCAGTTCTTCGCTTTCGCGCTTCCCTTTCCGGCGGTTCCAACCTTACCAGACTCTTTTTCGTTCCGTTTCCGGTCCGAATTTGAATTCCGGTGGCCTTTGGAGTGGCCTTGCCTTTCGGCGTGTCCACTACTTTAGCCGATTTCCTTGGTGACTCATAATCGAGTCGAAGGGATTGAATTACGGCATGCCGAATTCGCACCCGCCAGGGTGATTCGTAGGTAGTGGTTGGCCGCTCCGGGTTGCTCGGGTGCGGTCCGATGGACCGTACCGACAGCAGTACCCGTTTCAAGCGGCTCGGGCTACATTAGGCGGCCCTCCGGGGCGAGTCAAGTTGCGCGGCGGCGTGGCACATGGGCCCGGTACGGGCTCACTGTGGGGTCCCCGTCGATCCAGAAGCGCCAGGGGTGGGTGGCTCCGTCGCCGCCCACTCCGGTACGCGGGCCGTTGCGTACCTGGTGGCGCGGGGGTGGGGTGCCGCGCAGTACGGACAGGTCGGCACCCGGGTGGGCGATGGCGTCGGTGCCGTTCAGGGCCCGGTCGACGTCGAGGGCGGTGGCCAGGCGGGCCGGTCCTTTGGCCAGTTCCTTGTCGTTGCGGGCCGAGTTTCGACGTTCGCGGGTCAGTTCGGCGCCGGCCTGGATCTCACCGGCGCGGAGCAGCACCCCGCTGGCGTGGCCCTCGGGGCCGCACACCAGGTTGAGGCAGTGCCACATGCCGTAGGTGAAATAGACGTACGCGTGGCCGGGCGGCCCGAACATGACGCTGTTGCGTGCGGTGAGGCCCCTGAAGGCGTGCGATCCGGGATCGATCTCGCCGGCGTACGCCTCCACCTCGGTGAGGCGGAGCTCGATGGGCCCGTCGGGCGTGGTGCGCACCAGGGTCCGGCCCAGGAGATCGGGGGCCACCTCCAGCACGGGGCGGTCGAAGAAATCGCGTGTCAGCGGCGTACGGTCCAGGCCCTCGGTCATGGCGGTCGAGGGTACCGGGAACCGACTACGGTCATGGCGCGTATGTAGGGGTCAGGACCAAGGAGGAGTAAACATGGGCTTCAAGCGGCTGCTCGCGAGTCTGGGTGCCGGTGGCGCCTCGGTGGAGACCGAGCTCTCCGAGCTCAATGTCGTACCGGGCGGGGTCGTCCAGGGCGAGGTGCGGATCCAGGGCGGGTCCGTGGATCAGCAGATCGAGGGACTCTCCGTGGGTCTGCAGGCCCGGGTCGAGGTCGAGGGCAACGACACGGAGACCAAGCAGGACATCGAGTTCACCAAGCTGCGTCTCGGCGGCGCGTTCGAGGTGCGGGCCGGTGCCGTGCACGTCGTTCCCTTCGGGCTCGAAATCCCGTGGGAGACGCCGATCACCATGTTCGCCGGTCACCACCTGCACGGCATGAACATAGGAGTGACCACGGAGCTGGAGATCGCGCGGGCGCTGGATTCGGGCGACCTGGACCCGATCAACGTGCACCCGCTGCCCGCGCAGCAGGCCATCCTCGACGCCTTCGGGCAGCTCGGCTTCGGCTTCCGCAGCGCGGACATGGAGCGTGGTCACATCCGCGGTACGCGTCAGCGGCTGCCGTTCTACCAGGAGATCGAGTTCTTCCCGCCGCAGCAGTACCGCGGGCTGAACCAGGTGGAGCTCACGTTCGTCGCGGACGACCGCGAGATGGATGTCGTCCTGGAGATGGACAAGAAGTCGGGGCTCTTCAGCGAGGGCAGCGACTCGTACCGCTCCTTCAAGGTAGGGCTGCACGACTTCCAGGGGACCGACTGGGCGGCGTACCTCAACCAATGGCTGGCCGAGGTCGGCGGTCGGCGCAACTGGCTCTGAGCCGCGTATCGAAAGTGGCGTCGTCCGCCCGAAGGGCGTACCGGGCTCCGCCGGGCGGACGGGACCTTCTATACACGCACTAGGGTCGGCGGAGACCCGCCGACTGCAGTACAGCGATCAGGAGAGGTGCTGACGTGACCGAGCCGAAGAGGGCGCCGCTGCCGCACGACTTCCATCCGGAGGTCCCGTCGTTCACGGTGGTGAGCGAGGATCTCGCCCCCGGTGCCGTGCTGGCGGACGCCCAGGTGTTCGCGGCCGGGAACACCTCGCCGCAGCTGCGGTGGGAAGGTTTTCCGGCGGAGACCAAGAGTTTCGCGGTGACCTGCTTCGACCCCGATGCCCCCACCGGCAGCGGATTCTGGCACTGGGTGGTCTTCGACATTCCCGCGTCGGTCACGGAGCTGCCGTCCGGTGCGGGCAGCGGGACGTTCGGCGGTCTGCCCGCCGGCGCCGTGCAGGCCCGTAACGACTACGGGTCGAAGGAGTTCGGCGGTGCCGCGCCGCCGGCCGGCGAGAACCACCGCTATGTGTTCACCGTGTACGCGGTGGACACCGAGAAGCTGGGCGTCGACAGCGACGCGTCGCCCGCGGTCGTCGGGTTCAATCTGCGGTTCCACACGCTGGGCCGTGCTCAGCTGATCGGTGAGTACACGGGGCCCGCCTAGGATTCCGCCCGCGCCGAGAGTTCGCCCGCTGTTTGCCCTGCCCTGGTCCTGGAGAGACCAGGGCAGGGCATTTTTTATTGCGTTGTCCATCACGGTTCGCCCGGCCAGAGTTGATCCGGGCCTGCCAGGGGGCGGGCGGCACACGGGAGGTGGGCGAGATGCGGGACACGCTGGTACTGAACGCGAGCTTCGAGCCGCTGTCGACGGTGACGCTGAACCGTGCGGTGGTGCTGGTTCTGCAGGACAAGGCCGTCGTCGAGCAGTCGCATCCCGATCTCCGCATGCGTGGTGCCGCCGTGGACATTCCGGTGCCCCGGGTGATCAGGCTCTGCCGGTACGTACGGGTGCCGTTCCGAAGACATGCCCCGTGGTCCCGGAGGGGGGTGCTGATACGGGACCAGCACCGGTGCGCGTACTGCGGGCGGCGGGCGAGCACCGTCGACCATGTCGTACCGCGCGCCCAGGGGGGTCAGGACACCTGGCTCAACACGGTGGCGTCCTGCGCCGAGGACAATCACCGCAAGGCGGCCCGGACGCCGGAGCAGGCGGGGATGCCGCTGCTGCGGCAGCCGTTCGTGCCGTCTCCGGCGCAGGCGATGCTGCTGGCCATGGGGGCCGGTGAGCGGTCGGAGCTGCCGGAGTGGCTGGACCGCGCCGCGGCGTAGGCGGCGTACGCCCGTCGTCGTGGTGGGGCCCGCCTTCGGGGGGAGGCGGGCCTCCTTCCGTCAGCGGAGCAGCAGCTGGACGATGGCGGCCGTGCCGACCACGACGATGAGGGCGCGCAGGACCGTGGGGCTGAGGCGGCGGCCGATCCGGGCGCCGATCTGGCCGCCCAGCGCGGAGCCGACCGCGATGAGCACGACGGCCGTCCAGTCGAAGTCCGCGACGAAGAGAAAGAAGAGCGCGGCGACGCTGTTGACGACGGCGGCCAGGACGTTCTTGACGGCGTTGAGGCGCTGCATGGTGTCGTCGAGCAGCATGCCCATCAGGGAGAGGTAGATGATCCCCTGGGCCGCGGTGAAGTAGCCGCCGTAGACGCTGGCGAGCATCAGTCCGGCGAACAGGAGCGGTCCGCCGTCGGTGCGGGCGTGGGTGCCGCTGTGTTCGCGTCGGCGCTGAACCGCTTTGCTGATGCGTGGTTGCAGGATGACCAGGACGAGGGCCAGCGCCACCAGGACCGGCACAATGGTTTCGAAGGCCGTGGGCGGCAGCGACATCAGGAGGGTGGCGCCGGTGAGGCCGCCGATGAGGGCGCCGGCGGCGAATTTGAGTACGCGGCGGCCCTGTCCTCGGAGTTCCTCGCGGTAGCCGATGGCGCCGCTGACCGAGCCGGGGATCAGGCCCAGGCCGTTGGAGACGGTGGCGGTGACCGGCGGCAGGCCGACCGCGAGCAGCACGGGGAAGGTGATCAGCGTTCCCGAGCCGACAATCGTGTTGATGGCGCCCGCGCTGATGCCCGCGGTGAAGACGGCGAGCATCTCCCAGGTGTTCATGGCGAATCCCCCGTACATGATCGGTGCTTGGTGCACTGATCATGCACGGGGCGTGTACGCGTCATTCGACCGGGGGTTGCTCCCGGCGCTCCTTGCCGGTGTCGAAGCCCGGGGCGCCGTTGCCGAGGTTGCCGAAGGCGCCGCTGAGGCCCTTGAGGGCGTCGCCGATCTCGCTGGGCACGATCCAGAGCTTGTTGGCATCGCCCTCGGCGATCTTCGGGAGCATCTGGAGGTACTGGTACGAGAGGAGCTTCTGGTCGGGGTCACCGGCGTGGATGGACTCGAAGACCGTACGGATGGCCTGGGCCTCGCCCTCGGCGCGCAGCGCGGATGCCTTGGCCTCACCCTCGGCCCGCAGGATCGCGGACTGCTTCTCGCCCTCCGCGGTGAGGATCGCGGACTGGCGCGTTCCTTCGGCCTGGAGGATCGCGGCGCGCTTGTCACGGTCGGCGCGCATCTGCTTCTCCATCGAGTCCTGGATGGAGGTGGGCGGCTCGATCGCCTTGAGCTCGACGCGGTTGACGCGGATGCCCCACTTGCCGGTGGCCTCGTCGAGGACTCCGCGCAGGGCCGCGTTGATCTCCTCGCGGGAGGTCAGGGTCCGCTCCAGGTCCATGCCACCGATGATGTTGCGGAGAGTGGTGACGGTGAGCTGCTCGATCGCCTGGATATAGCTGGCGACCTCGTAGGTCGCGGCCCTCGCGTCGGTCACCTGGTAGTAGATGACGGTGTCGATGTTGACGACCAGGTTGTCCTGGGTGATCACCGGCTGGGGCGGGAACGGCACGACCTGTTCGCGGAGGTCGATGCGGTTGCGGATGGAGTCGATGAATGGAACGACGATGTTCAGGCCTGCGTTGAGCGTGCGGGTGTAGCGGCCGAAACGCTCCACGATGGCGGCGCTGGCCTGCGGGATGACCTGGATCGTCTTGATCAGGGCGATGAAGACGAGCACCACCAGAATGATCAGAACGATGATGATCGGTTGCATCGTGTTCCTCGTTGCCCTTCGGTTGCCGACGGATCGCGATGATCGAGGTCGAAATCGCGGGAGGGACCGGATGTGGTGCCCGGCCCCGATCTCATGATGATCGACATCGAGTCTGACAGAACGTGCGCTGCCTTGTGGGTGGTTCGGTCACATGACGACTGCCGTGGCCCCGTCGATGTCGACGACATCGACCTGTTGGCCGGGTGCGAAGCTCTGGCCCTCGTCGAGCGCGCGGGCGGACCAGATCTCCCCGGCCAGCTTGATCCGGCCGCCGCTGCCGTCGACCTGTTCCAGGACGACGGCCTGACGGCCTTTCAGGGCGTCGATGCCGGTGGTCAGTCGAGGCCGGTCGGAGCGGTGTCTCGCGGCGATCGGACGGACCACGGCGACGAGCGCCACGGAGACCACGGCGAAGACCAGCACCTGGGCCACGATGCCGCCGCCGAGTGCCGCGACCACCGCCGCGGCGATCGCTCCGACGGCGAACATGCCGAATTCGGGCATCGCGGTCAGGACGAGGGGGATGCCCAGTCCCACCGCGCCGATCAGCCACCACACCCACGCGTCGATGTCCACGTGGTCATCGTAGAACCGCGAACGCCCTCGCGGACAGGGCGCAAGCGGTCGACTGCGCCCGCCGGGCCGTCGTGTCCGTCATGTCCGCCGTGCCGTCGTGCGCCTCGCGCCCGTCGCGCCCGTCGTGTCCGTTACGGGGACCGCGCGGGGGCGGGGGCGGGCGCGGGCGCTTCCTACGAGAGCGGCAGTCCGTGGGCCGTGTAGCGGTCGCCGGTGTGCTCGACGACGAGCGGCAGTCCGAAGCAGAGGGAGAGGTTGCGGGAGCTGAGTTCGGTCTCCATGGGGCCCGCGGCGAGCACCTTGCCCTGGCGGATCATCAGGACGTGGGTGAATCCCGGGGCGATCTCCTCGACATGGTGGGTCACCATGATCATGGAGGGGGCGTAGGGGTCGCGGGCCAGCCGGCCGAGGCGGCGGACCAGGTCCTCGCGGCCGCCGAGGTCGAGTCCCGCCGCCGGCTCGTCGAGGAGCAGCAGCTCGGGGTCGGTCATCATGGCGCGCGCGATCAGGGTGCGCTTGCGCTCGCCCTCGGACAGGGTGCCGAACTTGCGGTCGAGGTACTCGGTCATGCCGAGCCGGTCGAGGAAGGCGCGGGCGCGCTCCTCGTCGACGGCCTCGTAGTTCTCGTGCCAGGTGGCGGTCATGCCGTACGCGGCGGTGAGGACCGTCTGCAGCACGGTCTGGCGCCTGGGCAGCTTCTCGGCCATGGCGACGCCCGCGATGCCGATGCGGGGGCGGAGCTCGAAGACGTCGGTGCCGACGCCGCCGAGCTGCTCGCCGAGGACCCGGGCGGTGCCGGTGCTCGGGAAGAGGTAGCTGGACGCGAGGTTGAGGAGGGTGGTCTTGCCGGCGCCGTTCGGGCCGAGGATGACCCAGCGCTCCCCCTCCTTGACCGACCAGGAGACGTCGTCCACCAGAGCGCGTCCGTCGCGGACCACGGATACGTCCACCAGCTCCAGTACATCGCTCATGGCGCGTTGTCTCCCCATGCAGTGTCGAGATCGTCGGTGCCTGTGGGCACAGCCTCCAGGGAAATCTACGCCACCGTACGAGTGCTCCCGGCGCTGGGCCCGCGTGACGACAGGCCCCGGGCGCGTTCCCTAGGCTGTTCCCATGCTTTCGGAACCACGCTCAGGGCTGTTGGCCGCTTGGGGAAACGCGCTTCTGGCGGGACTGGTGTCGCCGGACGAGGCGGCGCTCGCCATTGTCGGGGAGGACGCGGTGCACCGCGTCGAGGGACTGCCGGGCGAGGCGGGGCCGGTCGGGCTCACGCTGGCGCTCGGACGGCTGCGGGGGCTGGGGGTGACGGGTTTCCGGGTGGCGTTGCCCGCTCCGGGGCATCCGCTGGGGCTGAGCGGTCCGCCGGACTTCAACGCGCGGGCGCTGGAGGCCGAGGAGGCGGTGGTGGGCTTCGGCGCCCCGTACGGACTGGTTCCCGAGGTGCGCGAGGTGGGCCCGGACAGGGATCTGCACGTCGAGGTGGTGTGGCGGTGTCTGCCGGTACGGGAGGCTCCGCCGGCCGATGTGCCCTCGCTGAGCGAGGCGGAGCGGGAGCTGGCCGAGGGGTTGCGGGACGCGACGGCGGTGCTGTCGCGGTTGGACGTGGCCGGTTCGGGGCCGGTGGCCGAGGCGGCGGTGGACGCGTACCGGGCGCGGGCGGAGCGGGGGCGCGAGGTGCTGGCCCCGGGGTATCCGCCGCGGGCCGTGCGGGTGCTGGAGCTTGCGCAGCGGGTGGGGCTGCTGATCTCGGTGGCGTACGAGAACGGGCACGGCGGGGCGGTGAGCGCTTCGGAGATCGCGGCCCGGGGCGAGGCGCTGCGGCCGGTGGAGCGGGTGGCCCGGCGGGCTCAGGTGGCCGCGTACAACGCGTATGTGGAGGAGCGCGAGCGGGAACGGTAGGCCGTGGGGCCGCAGGCTCCCAGCAGGTCCGAAGACGGACGGACGGGCGTGGAGCGGTGGCCCAGGTAGTCCAGGTGGCGGGCGGGCTCCCGGCGCCGTCGGAAGGCGGGCACAGGGTGCTGCGGGCTGCGGGCTGCGGGCTGCGGGCTGCGGGCTGCGGGCTGCGGGCTGCGGGCTGCGGGCTGCGGGCTGCGGGCTGCGGGCTGCGGGCTGCGGAGCATCGTGGCCCACGCTGCGACTGGGCACTCGGCGCTGTTCGAAAGCGGACGGACGGGCGGGAAGCGGTGGCCCAGGTGGTCCAGGTGGCGGGCGGGCTCCCGGCGCCGTCGCGGGGTGGACGGGCGTGGTTCGGGCGGACGGCGGGTCGCCGGACGCCCCGGGGGCCGACGGGCGGCTCCACGTCACCGGACGGCGGGTCGCCGGACGCCCCGGCGTCGTCGCGGGTGGACGGGCGTGGTTCGGGGCGGACGGCGGGTCGCCGGACGCCTCGGGGCCAGGCCGCTCCGCGTCGCCGGACGGGGCTCGATGCGCCCGTCCGGCGCGCTGTGACCGTGGAGCCGTCAGCGGGCTACGGGGCCGGTCAGCCGTTCAGGCCGAAGTTGCCGAAGGCCGGGTTGAGCAGGCCGATCACGTTGACCGTGTTGCCGACCACGTTCACCGGGACGTGCACCGGCACCTGGATGGTGTTGCCGCTGACCACACCCGGGGAGTGGGCCGCGGCGCCGTGGGCACCGGCGCCGGCGGCGGAGGCCGCGCCCGCACCGGCGGCGATGATGCCACCGGCGATCATGGTGACGGCAGCGGCCTTCTTCAGGTTCTTCACTTCAGGATCCTCCTAGCGTGGCTGCGGCGAATCCGCCGCAGCACCCTGGAGAACGGCCGCCTCTCGGACAGGTTGCGCCGTCCGGGTGACATACACCCGACAGTATGAATCTCAGTTATGAATTCCGGCCCGGGAGGGCCGGAAGGAGAAGGGGGCGGCGGCGGGGAGAGGCGGGGGCGGCGGAAGGAGAGGGGGACGGGGACGGCGCGAGAAGACGGGGCGGCGGGAGAGAGTTTCCCGCTCGGCCCGCCGTCAGTCCGCCGCCCCGTGCCGGACGGCCCAGAGGGCCGCCTGGGTCCGGTCCGAGAGGTCCAGCTTCATCAGGATGTTCGAGACATGGGTCTTGACGGTCTTCTCGGAGAGGACCAGCGCCCGCGCGATCTCGCGGTTGGAGCGGCCGTCGGCGATCAGGCCCAACACCTCCCGTTCCCGTTCGGTGAGCGTGCTCCCCCGCCCCGTACCGCTGCCGGGGTCCTCCTGGGCGAGCAGGGCCCCCGCGACCTCCGGCTGGAGCAGGACGTGGCCCGCGTACACCGAGCGGATGGCGCCGGCCAGGGCGTCCGGGTCGACGTCCTTGTACACGTAGCCGGAAGCCCCGGCGCGCAGGGCGGGGACCACGGTGCGCTGCTCGGTGAAGCTGGTGACGATGAGGACCTTGGCCGGATTCTCCAGCTCGCGGAGTCTGCGCAGGGCCTCGATGCCGTCGGTGCCGGGCATCTTGATGTCCATCAGCACGACATCGGGGCGGAGCTCCTCGGTCCTGGCCACGCCCTCGGCGCCGTCGGCCGCCTCGCCGACCACTTCTATGTCGTCCTGGATCTCCAGAAACGTACGCAGACCGCGGCGGACCACCTGGTGGTCGTCGACCAGCAGCACCCTGATGGTCTTGTCAGCCACCGGGCACCTCCATCTCGATCGTGGTGCCCTTGCCGGGCGCCGATTCAACGGTGAGCCTGCCGCCCACGCCGCCGGCCCGGTCCCGCATCGACACCAGGCCCAGGTGCCGGCCGGCCTGCCGGGTCGCCGCGGGTTCGAAGCCGCTGCCGTCGTCGGTGATCCGCAGCAGCGTGCCGTTGCCGTGCCGGGCCAGCGTGACGTCGACCCGGTCCGCGCCGGAGTGGCGCAGCGCGTTGTGCAGGGCTTCCTGGGAGACCCGGAGCAGCGCCTCCTCCTGGGCGGCGGGCAGGGCCCGTATGCCCAGGCTCTCGAAGGTGACCCGGGCCGAGTGGGCCCGGTCGAGGACCTGGATCTGGGTACGGAGGGTGGCGACGAGACCGTCCTCGTCGAGCGCCGCGGGGCGCAGCTCGACGACGGCGGCGCGCAGCTCCTCCGCGGCTTCCGCGGCGAGCGCGGCGACCTGCTGGAGCTCGCCCTTGGCGCGGACCGGGTCGCGGTCCACCAGGGCGGTGGCGGCCTGGGCCGTGAGCCGCAGCGAGAAGAGCTTCTGGCTGACCGCGTCGTGCAGCTCGTGGGCGAGCCGGGAGCGCTCCTCGGCGATGGTGAGCTCCCGGCTGCGTTCGTAGAGCCGGGCGTTGGTGAGGGCGATCGCCGCGTGCTGGGCGAGGGTGGACAGCAGTTCCTCGTCCTCGGCGGTGAAGCCGCAGCTGCCCTCGGGCTTGGGGCAGCGCTTGTTGGCGAGGAAGAGCGCGCCGATGATCTCCTCGCCGTCCCTGATGGGCAGGCCCAGGAAGTCGGACATGTCGGGGTGGGCTTCGGGCCAGCCCTCGAAGCGGGGGTCCTTGCGGACGTCGGCGAGGCGCTCGGCCTTCGCCTCGTGGAGCATCGCGGCGAGGATGCCGTGCTGCCGGGGCAGCGGGCCGATGGCCTTCCACTGCTCGTCGCTGACTCCGTCGACGACGAACTGGGCGAAGCCGCCGTGGTCGTCGGGGACACCCAGGGCCGCGTATTCGGCGTCCAGCAGCTCGCGGGCCGAGGCGACGATCGTCTTCAGGACGTCGCGCACTTCGAGGTGCCTGCTCATGGCGAGCAGGGCGGCGCTCACGGCTGCGAGACCCGACGGTGGGCGGTGGCTCATGGCCTCACCGTACCGGCGGGGCTCGAACGCCGTATCGGCCTGTGGACGGCCGCGGATTAGGGCGCGGGGACTAGGACCTGTCTTCGGACTGCCCTAGGACTTCCGGGCCCCGTTCCCCCCGCCCCCCCGGTCCGTACGCCGGAAAGCCGGTCCGGCGGCCGGGGCGCGGGCCGCGAAAGCACCGGAGCCTCACCCTCCGAATTGCTGGAGCAACGGTTGGTCAGGTTGTTACCTGGTCGATGTGAGGCCGGGCATAGGACCCACGTCACTTACGAAGTCCGCTAGTGGATACATAAGCGCCGCATCAGTGGTCATGAGCGCGGCCCGACACGTTCGAGCGGGCCCCCGGTCCACTACCGGGGTTCGTACGTCACACCTTTGCCACCGGATTTTGCTGGCGCTAAGAATTGCACTCGTCCCCGACGGAGATGCGAATACGCCGCTTCCCGTCTTCGTCCTCCGTGAGGACTTCCGCGATTCGAAGAGGTACGTCTGCATGTCCCTGTCCAGCACCTCCGGCCGTCGTCGTCGCCTGAACAAGACCCAGAAGCTCTCCGTCGCGGGTATCTCCGCCATGGCCGTCGCCGCACTCTCGTTCTCGCTCGTCCCCGCCAATGCCGACCCCAAGCCCGAGGCAGCGGCTCCCGCGTCCGCGGCCCCCGCGGTCTTCACGTCGGTCGCCGGTACTCCGCAGGCCAAGGCCGTGCAGGCCAGCATCATCGAGCAGCACTCCACCGCCGAGAAGCTGGTGAAGGCCGCCGACCTCGCCAAGGCCAAGAAGGCCGCCGCCGTGAAGGCTGCGAAGGCCGAGAAGGCCGCGAAGGCCGAGGCGAGGGCGAAGGCCGCAGCCCGGGTGAAGAGCGAGGCCACCGCCGCGAAGCGCACCGAGACGCAGGCCGCCAGCCGCTCCGAGGTCCGCACCCCGGTCTACGCCAACAACCTGGACGGCTGGATCAACCAGGCACTGGACATCATGCGGACCCACGGCATCCCGGGTTCGTACGAGGGTCTGCACCGCAACATCATGCGTGAGTCGACCGGCAACCCGAACGCGGTCAACGGCTGGGACGTCAACGCCCAGAACGGCACCCCGTCCTGCGGCCTGCTCCAGGTCATCCAGCCGACGTTCAACGCGTACCACGTCCCGGGCACCTCGTGGAACATCTACGACCCGGTCGCCAACATCACGGCCGCGGCCAACTACGCGGCCGACAAGTACGGCTCGATGGACAACGTCAACAGCGCGTACTGACCGGCGGCGCGACTCTCCGGAGCGCGTCCGCACACGCCGAAGGGCGGCACCCCGCGCGGGGTGCCGCCCTTCGGCGTCCGGTGCCTGGTGGCCGCGCTACTTGCGCATGACCTCCGGCTCGTGGCGGCGCAGCAGTCGCGCGACCACGAAGCCGCAGGCGATGCCGAGCAGCAGCAGTACGGAGATGTTGATCCCCCACTGACCGGCCGTGTGCTCCCACAGCGGGTCCAGGTCGGTCGGGTTCTTGGGGTCCCACGGCGCCATGAGGTGCGAGAGGTCCAGCGTCGTGCCCGCGCCAGCGATGGCCCAGCGGGACGGCATCAGCCAGGCGAACTGCTCCAGGCCGGGCGATCCGTAGACCTGGAAGAGGATGCCGGTGAAGACGACCTGGACGATCGCGAACATGACCAGCAGCGGCATGGTCTTCTCGGCGGTCTTCACCAGCGAGGAGATGACCAGGCCGAACATCATCGAGGTGAAGCCGAGCACGATGATCGTCAGGCAGATCTCGACGGCCGGCGGCATGATCAGGCCCTCGGCCGGCAGCTCGCGGGTGGCGAAGCCGATGCCGCAGATGATGACGCCCTGGATGGCGGTGATCACGCCGAGGACGATCACCTTGGACATCAGATAGGCGGAGCGGGACAGGCCGGTGGCCCGTTCCCGTTCGTAGATGACGCGCTCCTTGATCAGTTCTCGTACGGAGTTGGCCGCGCCGGAGAAGCACATGCCGACCGCGAGGATCAGCATGATCGTTCCGGCGGCGCTGTTGAACCGGGACGGCGGGTCCGGCGGGGCCAGTCCGAACTTGGCCGGGATGACCACGCTGACGATGCCGAGCACGGCGGGCAGGATCACCATCAGGCCCATGAAGCCCTTGTCGGACGCGATCACCGAGACGTACCGGCGCATCAGCGTCCACAGCTGGGCCGACCAGCTCTGCGGCTTGGGCGGGCGCAGCTGCTGCGGGGGCGGCATGTGCACGGACTGCGCGGCGACGGCGTCGATGTCCGCGGCGTACATCTGGTAGTGCTGCGAACCGCGCCAGCGGCCCGCCCAGTCGTAGTCGCGGTAGCTCTCGAAGGCCGAGAAGACATCGGCCCAGGTGGTGTAGCCGAAGAAGTTGAGCGCTTCCTCCGGCGGGCCGAAGTAGGCGACGGAACCGCCCGGCGCCATGACCAGCAGCTTGTCGCAGATCGCCAGCTCGGCGACGGAGTGCGTGACGACCAGGACGGTGCGCCCGTCGTCGGCCAGCCCGCGCAGCAGCTGCATGACATCGCGGTCCATGCCCGGGTCGAGGCCGGAGGTCGGCTCGTCCAGGAAGATCAGCGACGGCTTGGTGAGCAGCTCCAGGGCGACGGAGACGCGCTTGCGCTGGCCGCCGGAGAGCGAGGTGACCTTCTTGTCCTTGTGGATGTCGAGCTTGAGCTCGGCGAGGACCTCGTGGATCCGGGCCTGGCGCTCGGCCTCGGTGGTGTCCGCGGGGAAGCGGAGCTTGGCCGCGTACTTGAGGGCCTTGGTGACGGTGAGTTCCTTGTGCAGGATGTCGTCCTGCGGGACCAGACCGATGCGCTGGCGCAGCTCGGCGAACTGCTTGTACAGGTTCCGGTTGTCGTAGAGGACATCGCCCTGGTTGGCGGGCCGGTAGCCGGTGAGCGCCTTCAGCAGGGTGGACTTTCCGGATCCCGACGGGCCGATGACCGCGATGAGCGACTTCTCCGGGACGCCGAAGGAGACGTCCTTGAGGATCTGCTTCCCGCCGTCGACGGTCACCGTGAGGTGGCGGGCGGAGAAGGAGACCTCGCCGGTGTCGACGAACTCCTCCAGCCGGTCGCCGACCAGGCGGAAGGTCGAGTGGCCGACGCCGACGATGTCGTTGGGGCCGATGAGCGCGGAGCCGGACTTGGCGAGCGGCTGGCCGTTGACGTACGTGCCGTTGTGGGATCCGAGGTCACGTATCTCGAATCGGCCGTCGGGCGTCGCGTGGAACTCGGCGTGGTGGCGCGAGACCTGGAGGTCGGAGACGACCAGTTCGTTCTCCAGCGCACGACCGATCCGCATGACGCGGTCGAGATCCAGCCGGTGGAACGTGGTCGGGCTGCGGTCGCCGTAGGCCGCCGGGGCCCCCGCGGCCCCGCCGGGCGTCCCCGCCATGCCCTGCTGCTGCGGCACATGGGGCTGCACGGGCTGCTGGGGCGGGCCCTGGGGGGCCTGCTGCTGCCAGCCCTGCTGCGGCTGCTGCGGGACGGGAGCCTGCTGGCCGGGCCAGCCGCCCTGCTGGGGCTGCTGCGCCGGAGCCTGCTGGGGCTGCGGCTGCTGCTGGGCGGGAGCCTGCTGGGCATCCGCGCCGTGTCCGCCGTGCACCTCGGCGCCCGCCGCGGCGGCGGTGAGACTCAGCCGCGGCCCGTCGGTGGCGTTGCCCAGATGGACGACGGTGCCGGGGCCGATCTCCAGCTGCTGGATCCGGCTGCCCTGCACATACGTGCCGTTGGTGCTGCCGTGGTCCTCTATGAACCAGCCACGGCCCGCCCAGCTGATCGTGGCATGCCGCCACGACACCCTGGCGTCGTCGATCGTCAGGTCGCCCTGCGGATCGCGCCCGAGGGTGTACGGCCTGGACGGATCGAGCGTCCAGGTCCTTCCATTCAATTCCAGTACGAGTTCCGGCACTCCGCGCCCCACTAGTTGTCCCCCGTGTCGCCCCCGTCGCAGGGGGCCTAGGGATGCTGAACATCGTGGGGAACTATTCCAGGAGCAGTCCCGGATACGAAAGTCGGGCGGGGCGAAGACCCCACCCGGGCCTGCATCGTTACGGTGCCGACACGAAGTAACGAGGCCGGGGGCGGCAAGCGTGCCGAGTGTGTACGAAGCATCGGTCAACGGCGCATTCCCGGCATCACGGCCCGCCGCCGGCCGTCCGGCGGACACCGGGCGGATCCGGACGCGCGCGGTCCGTCACGGGGCGGACGCTCAGGGCGGGGAGACGGGGCCGACCCGCTGTCCGGTCCTCGGGACGGACCTCCGGCAGCCCGGGAAGGACCGATACGGTGGAAGCACCATGAGCGCATCTCAGCCACCTCGGTCCTCCTCGTCTCCTGAGTCCTCTGAGCCCCCCGAGTCCCGTCGGGGCACCGGCACACCCACCCTTCTCGTGAAGATCTTCGGGAAGGACCGCCCCGGCATCACCGCCGGGCTCTTCGACACCCTCGCCGCCTACTCGGTCGATGTCGTCGACATCGAGCAGGTCGTCACCCGTGGCCGCATCGTCCTGTGCGCGCTGGTCACCGCCCCGACCGCCGACGGCACCACCGAGGGCGATCTGCGGGCGACCGTGCACAGCTGGGCCGAGTCGCTGAAGCTCCAGGCCGAGATCATCTCCGGTACGGGCGACAACCGGCCGCGCGGCGACGGACGTTCCCATGTGACGGTGCTCGGGCACCCGCTGACCGCGGAGTCGACCGCCGCCATAGCGGCCACGATCACCTCCACCGGAGGCAATATCGACCGTATCTTCCGGCTCGCGAAGTACCCGGTCACGGCGGTCGAGTTCGCGGTGTCCGGCACCGGGACCGAACAGCTGCGGACCGCGCTGGCGACGGAGGCCGCCGGCATCGGCGTCGACGTCGCCGTGGTGTCGGCCGGGCTGAGCCGCCGGGCGCAGCGACTGGTCGTCATGGACGTCGACTCCACGCTCATCCAGGACGAGGTCATCGAGCTGTTCGCGGCGCACGCGGGCTGCGAGGACAAGGTCGCCGAGGTGACCGAACAGGCGATGCGCGGCGAGCTCGACTTCGAACAGTCGCTGCACGCGCGGGTGGCGCTGCTGGCCGGGCTCGACGCCTCGGTGGTGGACAAGGTGCGCGCCGAGGTACGGCTGACGCCCGGCGCGCGGACCCTGATCCGTACGCTGAAGCGGCTCGGCTACCAAGTAGGGGTGGTCTCGGGCGGGTTCACCCAGGTCACCGACGATCTGAAGGAACGGCTCGGGCTGGACTTCGCCTCTGCCAACACCTTGGAAGTGGTCGACGGAAAGCTCACGGGGCGGGTCGTCGGCGACATCGTCGACCGGGCCGGCAAGGCCCGGCTGCTGCGCAGCTTCGCCGAGCAGGCCGGGGTGCCGCTGGCGCAGACCGTCGCGATCGGTGACGGCGCCAACGACCTGGACATGCTGAACACCGCCGGGCTCGGGGTGGCCTTCAACGCCAAGCCGGTGGTGCGCGAGGCCGCGCACACCGCGGTGAACGTGCCGTTCCTGGACACCGTGCTGTATCTGCTGGGCATCACGCGCGAGGAGGTCGAGGCCGCCGACGGTCTCGTCGACTGACGCGTTCGCGACACTCGTACGCCACGGCCACGCGTACGCGCGCACGGCGTCCACGCACGCGCGCGCACGGCCAGGCGTACGCACATGACCAGCGCGTACACCCGACATACACATACACATACACATACATACGCATGACGCCTTCGCGCGTACGACGCAGGGCCCCGGTGCGGGATGCACCGGGGCCCTGCGTCGTACGGCGGCGGGATCAGTCGTTGGGCGTCCAGTACTCGACCAGCTTGCCCACTCCGTGCTCCACGCCCTTCCAGGAGCCGGTGAACTCGACGACGGCGAAGGCGGCGGTGGGGAAGCCGCCGCGGTTCATCCGGGCCAGGGCGTCGCCCTCGGCCGAATCCGAGAGTGCGTCGGCGACCGCGTGCATGCCGGGGTTGTGGCCGATGACGAGGAGGTCGCGCACATCGTCGGGGGTCTCGTTGATGAGGGCGATGAGGTCGCCGAGGGACGCCTCGTACAGCCGCTCCTCGTACACGGTCCTCGGGCGGTGCGGCATCTCGTGGACGGCGAGCTTCCATGTCTCGCGCGTCCTGGCCGCGGTGGAGCAGAGGGCCAGATCGAGGTCGATCCCGGAGTCGACGAGTTTGCGGCCTGCGACGGGGGCATCCTTGCGGCCGCGCTCCGCGAGCGGCCGTTCGTGGTCGGAGTCCTGCGACCATTCCGCCTTTGCGTGCCTGAGAAGGACGATCCTGCGAGGTGTATCGACGCTCATACACCTCAGCTTCGCACGAAATGTGCCGTCCGGCGCAGGGTGTTGAAGGGCTTCCACGGGGTGCGCGCGCGACGTCAGCGGGTCACCAGGGCCGCGATTCGCTCAAGCAACCGGTTGACCGCCGGGGCGGTGGTCTCGGCGTGCGCCTCCCCCGATCCCATGATCAGCAGCAGCAGTACGGCGAAGGCGAGCGCGGGCAGCGCGACGGCCCACCACGGCAGCCGGACCTCGACCCTGCCCGTGGCGGCGTGGGTGGTCGGGGTGTGCGTTCGGGCCGGCATGTCCGCCTCCGTGGGTCATCGGTGCTGATACCGAAAACCTACGGATCCGGGACCGCCGGCCCCATCCGGCGACCCACCCAGTTCACCCTGACCCTGGCCCCCTAAGGGATGCGGGGGCTGGCACCACCACCGCCTCCCGGGGCCGGGCGGCTCAGGGTGACGCGATCGAGGCGATCACGGCGACGATCACGGTGATCAGGAGCATCGCGCCGAGGACGACGAGGAGCTTCTTCTGACCGTTCTGGGGGTTCGGGTCGAGCACAGGAGACATGGGCTCAGTCTCGCATCTCAGCATTCGTTCTCGATCGTCTGGTCCCGCCCGGCCAGGAATCCGACCGCCATCTGGGGCACCATGAGGCCCGCCATCAGCGCGATCGGCAGCTCCCAGCCGCCGCTGTGCTGGTAGAGCACACCGATCAGCAGCGGTCCCGGGATCGAGATCAGATAGCCGACGGACTGGGCGAACGCGGACAGCCGGACCACTCCCGCGCCGGTGCGCGACCGCATGCCGATCATGGTGAGGGCGAGCGGGAAGGAGCAGTTCGAGATGCCGAGGAGCAGGGCCCAGGCCCAGGCCCCGCCGGCCGGGGCGAGGTAGAGGCCCGCGTAGCCGATGAGTCCGCAGCTGCCGAGGACGAGGACGATCGGGCCCTGGTTCTTCATCCGGCCGGCGACCCTGGGGATGACGAAGGCGAGCGGTACGCCCATCGCCATGGTGACGGCGAGCAGCACACCCGCCGTACCGGCCGAGACCCCGGCGTCACGGAAGATCTGCGGCATCCACCCCATGGTGATGTACGCGGCGGTGGCCTGGAGGCCGAAGAAGCAGGCGAGCGCCCAGGCGGTGCGGCTGCGGGTGATCCTCAGGGCCGGGGCGCCGACGGGCTGGGCGGCGGGCTGCCCGGGGGTGCCGCTGCGGTCCCGTACCACCGGTATCCAGGGCAGGATCGCGACGGCGGCGAGCACGGCCCAGACGCCGAGCCCCAGCCGCCAGCTGCCGCCCAGCGCGCTGGTCATGGGCACGGTCACCGCGGCGGCGAGCGAGGTGCCGAGGGCCAGGGCCATCGAGTAGAGCCCGGTCATGGAGCCGACCCGGTCCGGGAACCAGCGCTTGACGATGACCGGCATCAGGACGTTGCTGACGGCGATGCCCATGAGGGCGAGGCCACTCGCGGCGACGAAACCGGCCGTCCCGCCGACGAGCGGCCGGATCACCAGACCGGCGGTGATCGCGACCATCCCGGCGCAGACAACCGCGCCCGGACCGAAGCGGCGGGCGAGGCGCGGCGCCATGATGCCGAAGACCGCGAAACAGAGCGGCGGTACGGAGGTGAGGACCCCGGCGACGCTGCCGCTCATGTGCAGCCCGTCCCGCACCTCTTCGAGGAGGGCGCCGAGGCTGGTGATCGCGGGGCGGAGGTTCAGCGCGGTGAGGACCAGTCCGACGGCGACCAGCCGGAGCATCCAGGGAGCGGGTCCGTGGGCGGCCTCGGCGGGCCGTGGGGCCGTGGGTTTCGTGGGGGCCTGCGCCGGGGTGGCGGGGCTCAGGGTCCGGGTCTCGTCATCTGGCATGAGGTCATCATAGAATCATGGGATGATTGATTGTCCAATCCGTCCGGAGCACCTCTGAGACCATGCGCTCCAGGCACGGCGACTCCCCCGTCGCCCCCACCGCCTCCAGCAACCCGACCAAGGAGCACCATGGCGCTGACGTCTCCGCGGCGTTCGGCACTCGCCGACCAGGTGATTGCCCAGCTCAGGAATCAGATCACCTCGGGCGAATGGCCCGTGGGTTCCCGCATTCCCACCGAGCCCGAACTGGTGGAGCAGCTGGGGGTGGCCCGCAACACCGTCCGGGAGGCCGTGCGCGCCCTCGCGCACAACGGCCTGCTGGACATCCGGCAGGGGTCGGGCACCTATGTCGTCGCCACCAGCGAACTGGCCGGGGTGATGCACCGCCGTTTCGCCTCGGCCGATCCGGCCCATGTGGCCGAGCTGCGCTCCACCCTGGAGTCGTCGGCGGCGAGGCTGGCCGCCACCCGGCGTACCGAGCGGGATCTGAAGCAGTTGGACGCGCTCATGGCGCGCAGGGAGGAGACCTGGGCCGCGGGTGACGCCGAGGCGTTCGTCGCGGCGGACGCGACGCTGCATCTGGCGGTGGTGGCCGCCTCGCACAACGAGGTGCTGACCGGTCTCTACGCCGACCTGGGCGATCTGCTGCGCCACTACCTCAGGGGCGACATCGGTCATGAGCTGCGGCCGGAGAACCACATGGACCACGCGGGGCTGGTCGAGGCGATCCGCGCCGGTGACGGGGAAACGGCGGCGGCCGAGGCCGCGGGCCATACGCTGCGCTGTCTGATGGACCGGGTCTGACGGACCGGGTCTGACGGACCGGGTCCTGGGGCTGCCGGCAGGCGGCCTCATCCGTCCGGATGCTGGTCCTGGCCCTGGCGTCGTCCGCCCGGGTGCTGATCCGGCCCTGGGATCGCCCATCCGTTCGGGTGCCGATCCGGCCTTGGATCGTCCGTCCGTCCGGATGCTCGGTGCCTTCCGTCCGGATGCTCGGTGCCTTCCGTCCGGGTGCTCGGCCCTGATCAGGCCGGTCGGTCCGGGACGGCGTCGCGTACCCGGTGCGTGACCCAGACGGTGCCGACTTCCTTCCAGCAGCGGTCGTCGAGCCGGACGGTCCGTCCCGGGCCCACGTCGACCGGGGTGGCGTCGGCGTCGATGTCCCACCAGCGGCGGCATTCGGTGTGCAGCTGTACGCGGTCGGTGGAGGGGTAGGGGTTGTGGCAGTAGACGACGACCCGGGAGCCCCGGACCGACGTACGGCATTCGGCTCCGGCGGGTTCCGGGCTGGGAGCCGCGGGGGCTGGTGCCCCTGCTCCCGCCCGGCCCGCCATGGATATCCCCACCGGGGCGGCGAGTCCGGCGAGAGCTATGGCGGCCGCCAGCAGGGCCCCGGTCCGGCGACGTATGGAGCGCATGGCGACCTCCTCCCGAAGCCCGACCGGAAGTCCGGTTCACCACATTCTGCGGTGGATCGACCGTCTTTACGAGTTGAGCGGGGCGAAGGGGCGCACGCGGACGAGCCGCGTACCACCTCCGGGGAGGCGGTACGCGGCTCGTGGGGGCGGAGCCCGTCGTACGGGGTCAGGCGCCCATCATGTGCACGCCGCCGTCGACGTGGATGATCTCGCCCGTCGTCTTCGGGAAGAAGTCCGAGAGCAGCGCCACGATGGCACGGCCGGCCGGCTCCGGGTCGGACATGTCCCACGCCAGCGGGGAGCGGGTGTTCCACACGTCGGCGAGCTCGCCGAAGCCCGGGATGGACTTGGCGGCCATCGAACCGATCGGTCCGGCGGAGACCAGGTTGCAGCGCAGCCCGTCCTTGCCCAGGTCGCGGGCGAGGTAGCGGGAGGTCGCCTCCAGGGCGGCCTTTGCCGGGCCCATCCAGTCGTACTGCGGCCAGGCGAACTGCGCGTCGAAGGTGAGGCCGACGATCGAGCCGCCCTCGCTCATCAGCGGCTTGCAGGCCATGGCGAGCGACTTCAGCGAGAACGCCGAGACATGCATCGCCGTGGCGACGGACTCGAAGGGGGTGTTGAGGAAGTTGCCGCCGAGGGCGTCCTGCGGCGCGAAGCCGATGGAGTGGACGACGCCGTCGAGCGAACCGATCTCGTCCTTCACCAGACCGGCGAGCCGGTCCAGGTGCTCGGCGTTGGTCACGTCCAGCTCGATGACCTTGGCCGGCGCGGGCAGCTTCTTGGCGATGCGCTCCGTCAGCGTGGGCCGCGGGAAGGCGGTCAGGATGATCTCCGCGCCCTGCTCCTGGGCCACCTTGGCGGTGTGGAACGCGATGGACGACTCCATCAGCACCCCGGTGATGAGGATGCGCTTGCCGTCGAGAATTCCGCTCATGGTGATCAGTGACCCATGCCCAATCCGCCGTCAACGGGGATGACGGCTCCAGTGATGTACGACGCGTCGTCGGAGGCGAGGAAGCGCACCGCGGCGGCGATCTCCTCGGGCTGCGCGTAGCGGCCGAGCGGCACCTGGGACACGATGCCCTTGCGCTGCTCCTCGGTGAGCACCTGCGTCATGTCGGTGTCGACGAAACCGGGCGCGACGACGTTGAAGGTGATGTTGCGGGAGCCGAGCTCACGGGCCAGCGAGCGGGCGAAGCCGACCAGACCCGCCTTGGAGGCCGCGTAGTTGGCCTGCCCGGCCGAACCGAGCAGCCCGACCACGGAGGAGATGAGGACGACGCGGCCCTTCTTGGCGCGCAGCATGCCGCGGTTGGCGCGCTTGACGACGCGGAAGGTGCCGGTGAGGTTGGTGTCGAGCACGGACGTGAAGTCGTCCTCGGACATCCGCATCAGCAACTGGTCCTTGGTGATACCGGCGTTGGCGACCAGCACCTCGACGGGACCGTGCTTCTCCTCGATCTCCTTGTAGGCCTGCTCCACCTGCTCGGCGTCGGTGATGTCGCACCGGACCGCGAGAACACCGGCCTCGGTGAGCGCCGCGGGCGGCTCGCCGGAGCGATGGGTGATCGCGACCTTGTCGCCGTTGTCGGCGAAAGCGCGGGCGATGGCGAGGCCGATGCCCCGGTTTCCTCCGGTGACGAGAACCGAGCGGCTCAACGGATCACCCTTTCCCTAGCGGTCTGGTACATCGAAAACCTATCGGTACCAGGTGCTCCACGAGGAATCGGCCCCTGACAGCGCCTCCCTCCGGGCACTGTGGGGTTCCTACAGTCGGGTGCGCGTCGACCGACCGCCGCCCCGCGGCGCGGGCGTCCGAGCGGATCCGCGCCACGCGCCGTCCGCGGAGGACTCGGCCGGGAAACCTGTGGCCGGTCGCCCCCGGCACACGACATGGTTCACTGCGGACACATGTCGAAAAGACGGAGTACTACATGCCTCATGAGGTAGATCAGTCATTCCTGGACCTGCCCCTGCGGTCCCTCGCCGACGCGGCGCTCGCCCGCGCGCGGGCGCTGGGCGCCACGCATGCCGACTTCCGGCTGGAGCGGGTGCGCAGCGCGTCCTGGCGGCTGCGGGACGCCCGGCCCGCCGGGTCCTCGGACACCACCGATCTCGGCTACGCGGTGCGGGTGGTGCACGGCGGGGCGTGGGGCTTCGCGTCCGGGGTGGACCTGACGATGGGCGCCGCGGCGAAGGTGGCCTCGCAGGCCGTCGCCATGGCGAAGCTGTCGGCCAGGGTGATCGCGGCGGCCGGTTCCGACGAGCGGGTCGAGCTGGCCGAGGAGCCGGTGCACGGCGAGCGGACCTGGGTCTCGGCGTACGACATCGATCCGTTCGGCGTACCGGCCGAGGAGAAGGCGGGGCTGCTCGCCGAGTGGAGCGGCCGGCTCCTCGCCGCCGAGGGCGTCGCGCATGTGGACGCCTCGCTGATGACCGTCCACGAGAACAAGTTCTACGCGGACACGGCCGGGACCGTGACCACCCAGCAGCGTGTGCGGCTGCACCCGCAGTTCACCGCGGTCGCCGTGGACGGGAGCACCGGTGAGTTCGACTCGATGCGGACGATCGCCCCGCCGGCGGGCCGTGGCTGGGAGTACCTGACCGGGACCGGCTGGGACTGGGACGCGGAGCTGGAGAGCATCCCCGGGTTGCTGGCCGAGAAGATGCGGGCGCCGAGCGTCGAGGCGGGGACGTACGACCTGGTCGTCGACCCGTCCAATCTCTGGCTGACCATCCACGAGTCGATCGGCCACGCCACCGAGCTGGACCGGGCGCTGGGCTACGAGGCGGCGTACGCCGGGACGTCGTTCGCCACCTTCGACCAGCTGGGGAAGCTGGCGTACGGCTCCCCCGTGATGAACGTGACCGGGGACCGCACCGCCGAGCACGGGCTCGCGACCGTCGGGTACGACGACGAGGGCGTGCAGGCGCAGTCCTGGGACCTGATCAAGGACGGGACGCTGGTCGGGTACCAGCTGGACCGGCGGATCGCGAAGCTGACGGGGCTGGGCCGTTCCAACGGCTGCGCGTACGCCGACTCGCCGGGCCATGTCCCCGTCCAGCGGATGGCCAATGTGTCACTGCGGCCGGATCCGGGCGGGCTGTCCACGGAGGACCTGATCGGCGGGGTCGAGCGCGGGATCTACGTGGTCGGCGACCGGTCCTGGTCGATCGACATGCAGAGGTACAACTTCCAGTTCACCGGTCAGCGGTTCTTCCGGATCGAGAACGGCAGGCTGGCCGGGCAGCTGCGTGACGTCGCGTACCAGGCGACGACGACGGACTTCTGGGGCTCGATGGAGAAGGTCGGCGGCCCGCAGACCTATGTCCTGGGCGGCGCCTTCAACTGCGGCAAGGCCCAGCCCGGCCAGATCGCGGCCGTCTCGCACGGCTGCCCCTCCGCCCTCTTCCGTGGCGTGAACATCCTCAATACGACGCAGGAGGCCGGACGATGAGCCGGGTCAGCAAGCCGCACGAGATCGTCGAGCGGGCGCTCGAACTGTCCACCGCCGACGGCTGCGTGGTCATCGCCGACGAGGAGTCGTCCGCGAATCTGCGCTGGGCCGGCAACGCGCTCACCACGAACGGGGTGACCCGGGGGCGGACCCTGACCGTCATCGCGACCGTCGACGGTGCGCAGGGCACCGCCTCCGGTGTGGTGTCGCGGTCCGCGGTCACCGCCGACGACCTGGAGCCGCTGGTGAGGGCGGCCGAGGCCGCGGCGCGCGGGGCCGGGCCGGCGGAGGACGCGCAGCCGCTGGTCACCGGGGTGCCCGCGTCGCCCGACTTCACGGACGCACCGGCCGAGACCGACTCGGAGGTGTTCGCCGAATTCGCCCCGGCGCTCGGCGACGCCTTCGCCCGCGCCCGCTCCGGCGGCCGCGAGCTGTACGGCTTCGCCCACCACGAGCTGACCTCGACCTACCTCGGTACGTCGACGGGGCTGCGGCTGCGCCACGACCAGCCGACCGGGAAGCTGGAGCTCAACGCCAAGTCCCCCGACCGCACCCGTTCGTGCTGGGCGGGCCGCGCGACGCGCGACTTCAAGGACGTCGACCCGGTCGGGCTGGACGCGGACCTGGCGCGGCGGCTGCGCTGGGCCGAGCGCCGTATCGAGCTGCCCGCCGGACGGTACGAGACGCTGCTGCCGCCGACCGCCGTCGCCGATCTGCTGATCTACCAGCTGTGGTCGTCGGCCGCGCGGGACGCCGCGGAGGGCCGGACGGTGTTCTCGAAGCCGGGTGGCGGGACCAGGGTGGGCGAGCGGCTCTCCGAGCTGCCGCTGACGCTCCGCAGCGACCCGTACGCACCGGGTCTGGAGTCGGCGCCGTTCGTGATCGCGCACTCCTCGGGGGACAGCGCCTCCGTCTTCGACAACGGTCTGCCGCTGGCGCCGACCGACTGGCTGCGGGAGGGCCGTCTGGAGCATCTGACGACCACCCGGCACTCGGCGGGGCTGACCGGGCAGCCGGTCACGCCGACGATCGACAACCTGGTGCTGGAGGGCGGCGGTGAGCGGTCCCTGGAGGAGATGGTGGCCGCGACGACCGGGCGCGCCCTCCTGCTGACCTGCATGTGGTACATCCGCGAGGTCGATCCGGCCACCCTGCTGCTGACCGGGCTCACCCGTGACGGGGTGTACCTCGTCGAGGACGGCGAGGTCGTCGGCGAGGTGAACAACTTCCGGTTCAACGAGTCGCCGGTGGATCTGCTGTCGCGGGCCTCGGAGGCGGGGCGCACCGAAAGGACGCTGCCGCGCGAGTGGGGCGACTGGTTCACCCGGGCCGCGATGCCCGCGCTGCGCATCCCCGACTTCAACATGAGCTCGGTGAGTCCGGGCGTCTGACCCGCCTAGACTGAGCAGGAAGACCCTCACCCCTACCCGTAACGCATCACGAGGAGCACCGGAACCGTGACGGACATCGTCGACGAGCTGAAGTGGCGTGGGCTGTTCGCCCAGTCCACCGATGAGGACGCACTGCGCAAGGCTCTCGCGGACGGTCCGGTCACCTTCTATTGCGGCTACGACCCCACCGCGGCGAGCCTGCACGTCGGCCATCTGGTGCAGGTGCTCACCATGCGCCGGCTCCAGCGGGCCGGTCTGCGGCCGCTCGCCCTGGTGGGCGGTGCGACGGGTCAGATCGGTGACCCCCGGCCGACCGCGGAGCGCACGCTGAACGATCCGGAGACGGTCGCCGCCTGGGTGTCGCGGCTGCGGTCGCAGATCGAGCCGTTCCTCTCCTTCGAGGGCGAGAACGCGGCGGTCATGGTGAACAACCTGGACTGGACCGCGGGCCTGTCCGCGATCGAGTTCCTCCGGGACATCGGCAAGCACTTCCGCGTCAACAAGATGCTGACCAAGGAGTCCATCGCCCGGCGGCTGGAGTCCGACGAGGGCATCAGCTACACCGAGTTCAGCTACCAGCTGCTCCAGAGCATGGACTTCCTGGAGCTGTACCGGCGCTACGGCTGCACCCTCCAGCAGGGCGGCAGCGACCAGTGGGGCAACCTCACCGCCGGTCTCGACCTGATCCACCGCCTGGAGCCGGGCGCCGAGGTGCACGCGCTGGCGACCCCGCTGATGACGAAGGCGGACGGGACCAAGTTCGGCAAGTCCGAGAGCGGTGCCGTCTGGCTCGACCCGGCGATGACCACGCCGTACGCGTTCTACCAGTTCTGGCTGAACGTGGACGACCGGGACATCTCGCGGTACATGCGCATCCTCAGCTTCCTCAGCCCCGCGGAGCTCGAAGAGCTGGAGAAGGTCACCGAGGAGCGTCCGCAGGCCCGGTCGGCGCAGCGCGCGCTGGCCGAGGAGCTGACGACGCTGGTGCACGGTGCCGATCAGTGCGCCGCGGTCATCGCGGCGTCGAAGGCGCTCTTCGGCCAGGGCGAGCTCGGTGAGCTGGACGAGGCGACGCTGGCCGCCGCGCTCTCCGAGGTGCCGCACGCGCGGGTCGCCGAGCTGGGCCCGCTGGTGGATCTCCTGGTGGAGGTCGGCCTGGCGCCGAGCAAGTCGGGTGCCCGTCGCACGGTGAAGGAGGGCGGTGCGTACGTGAACAACGTCAAGGTCACGGACGGCGAGAGCGCGCCGGCCCGCGAGGAACTGCTGCACGGGCGCTGGCTGGTGCTGCGCCGGGGCAAGAAGAACCTCGCCGCCGTCGAGGTCACCGGCTGATACCGGGCCACGACCGCACACCGCGGGCCGGACACGCATGGCGCGTGTCCGGCCCGCGGTGCGTCCGTCCGCCGGTTCAGGTCCGGTGTTTGGACCCGCGGAAGGAGGCCCACAGCATGTCGCCGACGCCGACGACCACCACCGCACCGATCAGCTGGAGCAGATGGCGGATCCAGTCGATGCCCTTGGTGTCGTTGACCCCGATCCAGGTGGCGACGGCATTGCCGAGGACGCTGCCGATCATGCCGAAGATGATCGTCAGCCAGAGTGGGATGTTCTGTTTGCCGGGCAGGATCGCCTTCGCGATCAGACCGAGCACCAGACCCACGATGATTGCCCACAACCAACCCATGCCGCCTCCTCGTGCGACGCGATGTCGCGCAGTGCGCCCAGTCTCGGCTCCCGCGCCGCGCACCGCATGCCGGAGGGGTCCGTACGTGCGGCACGGATGCCGATATGTACGAACAGGGCGTGCCCCGGTCTCGTGGCCGCCGGGGGGCGGGCGTACCGTGGTTCGCGGTCCGGTCCGGGTGTGTCCGGCGCGGAATGAGGTGCCCCCGCCCCGCCAGGCGCCGGGGGAAGGGTGAGGGAGACGTGATGCGGAAGCAGAGCGGCGGCGAGGTCTTCCGGATCACGGGAGCCCGGCAGGGGCTCGCGGACGATGTGCGCGGCAGGCAGCGGCGCTATGTGATCTCGATGTCGGTGCGGACGGTCTCGGTGGTCCTGGCCGCGGTGCTGTGGAACGTCGAGCGGTACGTCGCGATCGTGGCGCTCGCGCTCGGGGTTCTGCTGCCGTACGTGGCGGTGGTCATCGCCAACGCGGGCCGGGAGAACACCCCTTCGCTCCCTTCCACCTTCGTACCGGCACCGATGCGGCCGGCACTCGGCCCGGCGCCCGTGGCCGGTGCGGCGGAATCGGCTCCGAAGAGCGACGAGGGCCACCGCGGCGGAGGGCCCGTCTGAGCCCGTAGGCCGGGCGGGAGAGCCGAAGCTCAAGAAAACCTCAGATCAATCATGAAGTTACGGTGCACCGCACCCCGGTCTGCGTGACATACTTCGTAGGCGCTCCGCATCCCCCGTCGGAGCGACAGACCGACGCCGGGCAGCTCCCCCCGTGGCTGCCCGGCGTCGCTTTTTCTCCGGCTGGCCGTCCGGACAGGCTCTAGGGTTGAGTCCGTGAACTCCCCTGAAACCGCAGCCGAGAGCGGTGCCGCCACCCCCATCTGTTCCGCCAAGGGCTGCCGGGCCGACGCCGTGTGGGTGCTCGCCTGGAACAATCCGAAGCTGCACACCCCGGAGCGCCGCAAGACCTGGCTGGCCTGCGAGGAGCACCGGGAGCACCTCTCGTCGTTCCTCGGCGTGCGGGGTTTCCTCAAGGACGTCGTGACGCTGGCGGAGTGGGAGTCCGGTGGTGCCGACGGCCCCGGCCGCCCGGACATTCCCTAGGGTGCGGTGTTCCGTCCGGATCGCGCGGGGCGCATGGGGTCCGGTCCGATCGGACGGAATGCCCGGGGACTTCGGTCCGGAGCAGGTCGGAGCAGGCACCGGGCACCGCACGGCCCGGTCTCCGCCCGGCAGACGGCACTTCGAAGACCGGCCCTAGCCTCCGATGGCCGACATCGGCCGGTCGGGCTGGAGGAAGGACGGGTCGTCCAGGCCCGATCCGGCCTTCTTGCCCCACATCGCGCGCGTCCAGATCCGGGCGATCTCCTCGTCCGGGGCGTCCGAGCGCAGGGCGCCGCGCAGATCGGTCTCCTCGCGGGCGAAGAGGCAGGTGCGCACCTGGCCGTCGGCGGTGAGCCTGGTCCGGTCGCAGGCCCGGCAGAACGGGCGGGTGACGGAGGCGATGACGCCGACCCGGTGCGGGCCGCCGTCGACGATCCAGCGCTCGGCCGGGGCGGAGCCGCGCTCGCCGTCGCTCTCCTCGGTGAGGGTGAAGCGGGTGCGCAGCGAGGTGAGGATGTCCTCCGCCGTGATCATGCCGTCGCGCTTCCAGCCGTGCTGGGCGTCCAGCGGCATCTGCTCGATGAAGCGGAGCTCGTATCCCCGCTCCACGGCCCAGGCGAGCAGCTCGGGGGCCTCGTCGTCGTTGAGCCCCGGCATCAGGACGGCGTTGACCTTGACCGGGGTGAGCCCGGCGTCGCGGGCGGCTTCGAGTCCGGCCAGCACGTCGTGGTGGCGGTCGCGGCGGGTGAGGGTCTTGAAGACGTCGGGGCGCAGGGTGTCCAGCGAGACGTTGACCCGGTCGAGACCGGCGGCCTTCAGCGCGGCGGCGGTGCGGCCCAGGCCGATGCCGTTGGTGGTGAGGGACGTCCTGGGGCGTGGTTCGAGGGCCGCGCACCGCTCCACGACGGAGACGAGCCCGGGGCGGAGCAGGGGCTCGCCGCCGGTGAAGCGGACCTCGGTGATGCCGAGCCGGGTGACGGCGATGCGGATCAGCCGGACGATCTCGTCGTCGCTGAGCAGGTCGGGCTTGGCGAGCCATTGCAGGCCCTCTTCGGGCATGCAGTAGGTGCATCGCAGATTGCACCGGTCGGTCAGCGAGACGCGCAGGTCGGTGGCGACCCGGTCGTATGTGTCGATGAGCATGTGCACCCCCTCCCCCAACGGCTTCCCGGGGTGCCGGGTCCGCACTTCCGGCCGGCTCCTCCGGCTGACTCCTCCGAGACTACGCGAGAGCGGTGACATCGGCGGGGCCCGTTTGACACGAGGTGCGGCCCGGCCGTGTCGTAGGACCCTACGACACGGCCGGGGAGCGGGCGGGCCCGTGCGGTCAGTGCGCTCCGATGCCGGTGAGGGACTTGACCTCCAGCTCGGCGTACTTGCCCTTGTCGGGCTCCTCCTTGGAGAGCAGGGAGCCGATCCAGCCGAGCAGGAAGCCCAGCGGGATGGAGATCAGGCCGGGGTTCTCCAGCGGGAACCAGGCGAAGTCGACGCCCTTGAACATCGACGTCTTGGGGTTGCCGGAGACGACCGGGGAGAACAGCACGAGGATCACCGAACTGGCCAGGCCCCCGTAGATCGACCAGAGCGCGCCCCGGGTGGTGAACCGCTTCCAGAACAGGCTGTAGAGGATGGTCGGCAGGTTGGCGGAGGCGGCGACGGCGAAGGCGAGCGCCACCAGCCCGGCGACGTTCATGTCGCGGGCGAAGGCGCCCAGGACGATCGCGACCGCGCCGATGAGGACGGTGGCCCAGCGGGCCGCCCGCATCTCCTCCCTCTCGGTGGCCTTCCCCTTGCGGATGACATTGGCGTAGATGTCGTGCGCGAAGGAGGACGAGGAGGCGAGGGTGAGTCCCGCGACGACGGCGAGGATGGTGGCGAAGGCGACGGCCGAGATCACCGCGAGCAGCACGGCGCCGCCGGTGGAGCCGACCCCGCCGAGGTATTCGGCGAGCTGCGGGGCGGCCGCGTTGCCCGCCGGGTTCTTCGCCTTGATCTCGTCGGGTCCGATGAGGGCGGCGGCGCCGAAGCCGAGGGCGATCGTCATCAGGTAGAAGGCGCCGATGATGCCGATGGCCCAGTTGACCGACTTACGGGCGGCCTTGGCGGTGGGGACCGTGTAGAAGCGGATCAGGATGTGCGGCAGGCCGGCAGTGCCGAGGACCAGGGCGATGCCGAGGGAGAGGAAGTCCAGCTTCGAGGTGCCGGTGGCGCCGTACTTGAGGCCGGGCTCCAGGAACGCCGCGCCGTGGCCGCTCTTCTCGGCGGCCGTGCCCAGCAGGTCGGAGATGTTGAAGTCGAACTTGAGCAGCACCAGGAAGGTCATCAGCAGGGCGCCGGCGATCAGCAGTACGGCCTTGACCATCTGCACCCAGGTGGTGCCCTTCATGCCGCCGATGGTGACGTACACGATCATCAGTACGCCGACCAGGGCGACGATGAGGATCTTGCCCGCGTCGCTGGTGATGCCGAGGAGCAGTGAGACCAGGACGCCCGCGCCCGCCATCTGTGCCAGCAGGTAGAAGATCGAGACGACGATGGTGGAGACCCCGGAGGCGGTACGGACCGGGCGCTGGCGCATCCGGTAGGCGAGGACGTCGCCCATCGTGTAGCGGCCGGAGTTGCGCAGGGGTTCGGCGACCAGCAGCAGGGCCACCAGCCAGGCGACGAGGAAGCCGATGGAGTAGAGGAAGCCGTCGTAGCCGAAGAGGGCGATGGCCCCGGCGATGCCGAGGAACGAGGCGGCGGACATGTAGTCGCCGGAGACGGCCAGTCCGTTCTGGAAGGCGGTGAACTGGCGGCCGCCCGCGTAGAAGTCGGAGGCGCTGCGGGTCTGCCGTCCGGCCCAGACGGTGATGGCGAGGGTCGCGGCGACGAACACGGCGAAGAGCGTGATGATCAGCGGCCGGTGCTCGGTGGTCGAGGAGGCGGCCAGCCGGACGGCGGGATGTGCGTGGTACGCGGCGCTCATGCGTCGGCCTCCATACGGGACTTGATGGCCTCGGCCTTCGGGTCGAGCTTCGCGGCCGCGTGCCGCGAGTAGAGCCAGGCGATGAGGAAGGTGGTGACGAACTGGGCGAGGCCGAACACGAAGGCCACGTTGATGTTGCTGTACACCTTGGTGCCCATGAAGCCGCCCGCGTAGTTGGACAGCAGCACGTAGAGCAGGTACCAGAGGACGAACGCGATGGTCAGCGGGAAGGCGAACGAGCGGTGCGAGCGGCGCAGTTCGCCGAACTCCTCGCTCTCCTGCGTCGCGACGAACGCCTCGGTCGTGGGCTGGGCGGGGCGGGCGTCCGTACTGATCTCGGGCGGCGGCGGTGCATCGGTAGCCACGGAATCTCCTCGCGACGCGGGTGCGGTGGTGTCGGTGACGGTGGGTCTCACCGGGAAGGGGTCGGTGTCGGGGGCCATCGGTGCACTTCCCCCGACAACGGCACGGAGAGCGCGCCCGAGCGGTTCACCACGCTTCCGTACTTCTCCCGTGCGCCGTTTGACCCCCGTCCGGCCGAACCCGGGCCGCCGAAGTCATTGATGGGCGGGGATGATCAGCGATAGCTTCACTGGTCATGTACGCGACCGGGTGCGCCCGCGTCCGGTCGCCCGGCACGGATGATGTGGAGACCCCATGGCTCATCTGGGATCCAGACGGACGCGCGCGCTCACGCTGCCCGTCGGATTGGCCCTCACCGCCTCGCTCGGCTTCCTGCCGACGGGCGCCGCCTCCGCCGCCCCCGTGGACGCCCGCCCCGCGGCGGCGGTGTCGACGGACGGCCCCAAGCTCTCGTACGTGGTCAACACGCGGGGCGGTCACGGGACCGTCAAGCAGGTGCGGAAGGCGATAGCCGAGGCCGGCGGCACGGTGGTGATCGCCTACGAGCAGATAGGCGTCATCGTCGTCCACTCGCAGAACCCGGACTTCGCGAAGACGATCCGCCGGGTCAGGGGGGTGGATTCGGCGGGGGCCACCCGCACCAGTCCCATCGTCCCGCAGGCCACCACGGACACCGGGGTCGAGCAGCCGCTCACCGCCGCGCAGGCCGAGGTAGCGGCGGCGAAGGCGACGGCGGGCCAGGACCCGATGGAGCCCCTTCAGTGGGACCTGCCCGCGATCAAGGCGGACCAGGCGCACAAGAAGACGCTGGGCAGCCGCAACGTCACGGTCGCGGTCATCGACACGGGCGTCGACGACACCCACCCGGACCTGGCGCCGAACTTCGACCGCCGGGCGTCGGCGAACTGCGTCACCGGGGCGCCGGACACGACGGACGGCGCGTGGCGTTCCAAGCCGAACGAGAGCAACCACGGCACCCATGTCGCGGGCACCATCGCCGCCGCGAAGAACGGCATCGGCGTGACGGGCGTCGCGCCGGGCGTCAAGGTCGCGGGGATCAAGGTGGCGAACCCGGACGGGTTCTTCTACACGGAGTCGATCGTCTGCGGCTTCGTCTGGGCCGCCGAGCACGGTGTCGACGTCACCAACAACAGCTACTTCACCGACCCGTGGATGTTCAACTGCAAGAACGACCCCGACCAGGGAGCCCTGGTCGACGCCGTCGCGCGTGCCACCCGGTACGCGGAGCGCAAGGGCACGGTCAACATCGCCTCGTCCGGCAACAGCAGCTTCGATCTCGCCTCCGACGCGATCGAGGACGCGCAGAGCCCGAACGACGGCACGACCGTCACCCGGACGATCGACCCGCACAAGTGCCTGGACATCCCGGTGCAGTTGCCGGGCGTCGTGACGGTCTCCGCGACGGGCGCCAAGGGGCTGAAGGCCTCGTACTCGAACTACGGGAACGGTGTCATCGACGTGGCGGCGCCGGGCGGCGACTCCACGGCCTACCAGACGCCCGCCCCGCCGGCCACCAGCGGCCTGATCCTTTCCACGCTGCCGGACGGCCAGTACGGCTACAAGGCCGGTACGTCGATGGCCTCTCCGCATGTCGCGGGGGTCGCGGCCCTGATCAAGTCGGTCCACCCGCACGCCTCGGCGGCCGCGGTGAAGGCGCTGCTGCTCGCCGAGGCCGACGCCACCGCGTGCGGCGCCCCGTACGACATCGACGGTGACGGCACGATCGACGCCGTCTGCGAGGGCGGCAAGCACCGCAACGGCTTCTACGGTGCCGGTGTGGTGAACGCGCTGAACGCGGTCCGCTGGTAGCGGGAGACGCGGCGCGGCGGGAGGGGCGCGGGTTCCGGACGCCCCTCCCGCTTGGTGGCACGCAGTGCCATAGTGTGCGGATGACTGATGCACGCAGGTCCGGAACCGAACAGGCGTGGGCCGCGCTCGGCGGCGATCCCGCGCTTCTCGCGCTCCTCGGGACGGACGGTCCCGGGGAGCTGCTCCCCGCCCGGCTGCCCGTCATGGAGCTGGCCCGCTCGACCGTCGCGGTCTGTTCGCTGGCCGCGGCCGAGCTGGCCGCGCGCCGCACGGGGCGTCCCGTGCCGCGGGTCCGCGTCGACGAAGGCGCGGTGGCCACGGCCTTCACCAGCGAACGCCATCTGCGGATCGACGGGCGGGCGCCGGCCACCTTCGCCCCGCTGTCGCGGTTCTGGCGCACGGCGGACGGCTGGGTCCGTACGCACGCCAACTACCCGCACCACCGGGCCCGGTTGCTCGCCACGCTGGGGCTGCCCGCGGACACCCCGGACGAGGCCGCCGCGGCGGCGGCCGAAGCCTCGTTCGCCGGGCGCCGGGGCGAGGAGATCGAGCGGACGGTGTACGCGGCGGGCGGGCTGGCGGTGACCGCCCGTACGCCCGGGGAGTGGGCGGCCGATCCACGGGGCGCGGCGGTCGCCGGGACGCCGCTGGTGGCCAGGGAGCGCCTCGACGGCGCGCCGGCCCGGCGGACGGCGCCACTCACCGGTGAACCGCTGCTGCCCGCCGCCGGGGTGCGGGTCCTGGACCTCACCCGGGTGATCGCGGGCCCGGTCGCCACCCGGACGCTCGCGCTGCTCGGCGCGGACGTGCTGAGGATCGACGCCCCTCAGCTCCCGGAGAGCCCGGACGCGCACGCCGACACCGGCTTCGGCAAACGGTCGGTGGACCTGGACCTCGGCAGCCGCTCGGGGGCGGCCGTGTTCGACGGGCTGCTGGCCGAGGCGGACGTGGTCGTCCTCGGCTACCGGCCCGGTGCGGTCGAGCGGCTCGGGCTGACCCCGCGGTCCCTGGCCGCGCGCAGGCCGGGGCTGGTGATCGGGCGGCTCTCGGCCTGGGGGCACGGCCCGTGGGCCGGGCGGCGCGGCTTCGACAGCCTGGTCCAGGTGGCCACCGGCATCGCGTCGGTCGAGGCCGGGGGCGGGCCCGGGGGCCCGCCCGGCGCGCTGCCCGCCCAGGCGCTCGACCACGGCACCGGCTATCTGCTGGCCGCCGCCGTGCTGCGGGCGCTGACCGAGCAGCACGAGGAAGGCGGCTCGCGGCTGGCGACGTTCTCGCTCGCCCGTACCGCCGCCTGGCTGCTCGACGAGCTGCCCGCCCGGGGGGAGACCGGTGCGGCGGCCGGGGGTGCGTACGAGCCGGAGCGGTGGCTCATGGAGACGGACAGCCCGCTGGGGCGGCTGCGGCACGCGGTGCCACCGGTCTCCTTCGAGGGTTCCCCGGCCGGCTGGTCGCGCCCGCCCGGCCCGCTGGGGGCGGACGCGGCGGCGTGGCCGGCGGTCTGACGAGACCGCGCACCCGCCCGGCTCACGGCCCGACGAACCACGCGAACGTGCCGCTCACGGCTCACGGCTTGATGAGCACCTTCAGCGCGGTGCGCTCGTCCATGGCCTTGTATCCGGCCGGGACGTCGTCGAGGCCCACGGTCAGGTCGAAGACGGGCGAGGGGTCGATCGTGCCGGACAGGATGTCGGGCAGCAGCTCCGGGATGTAGGTGCGTACGGGGGCGACGCCCCCGCGCAGGGAGATGTTGCGGTCGAACATGACGCCGAGGTCCAGGCCGGTGCCGCTGCCGTGCGGCACGCCGACGTAGCCGATGGAGCCGCCGTCGCGGGTGATCCCGACGGCGGTGCGCATCGACTGTTCGGTGCCGACGGCCTCGATCACCGCGTGCGCGCCCTCGCCGCCGAGCAGTTCCCGTACGGCGTCGACGGCCGCCTCGCCGCGCTCGGCGACGACGTCCGTGGCGCCGAAGGTGCGGGCGATGTCCGTGCGCGCCCGGTGGCGGCCGAGGGCGATGATCCGCTCGGCGCCGAGCCGCTTGGCGGCCATGACGCCGCACAGTCCGACCGCCCCGTCGCCGACGACGGCGACGGTGGATCCGGGCTTCACGCCCGCGCCGACGGCGGCGTGGTGGCCGGTGCCGAGCACGTCGGACAGGGCGAGGAGCGCGGTGAGCAGGCGGTCGTCGGCGGCCGCGGCGGCGGGGAGCTTGATCAGCGTGCCGTCGGCGAACGGGACGCGTACCGCCTCGCCCTGCCCGCCGTCGGAACCGACCGAGCCCCAGAAGCCGCCCTGCGGGCAGGAGGTCGTCAGCCCCTCGGCGCAGTAGGCGCAGGTGCCGTCGGACCAGACGAAGGGGGCGACGACGAGGTCGCCTACGGCGAAACCGGCCACCTCGGCGCCCGCCTCCTCGACGATCCCGAGGAACTCGTGGCCGATGCGCTGCCCCGGCCTACGGGCGGACTCGCCCCGGTACGCCCACAGGTCGCTGCCGCAGACGCAGGCCCGCAGGACCCGCAGCACCACATCGGTGGGCTGCTGGACGGACGGGTCGGGCACCTCCTGCACGCGTATGTCGTGGGGGGCGTGGATGACGGTGGCGCGCATGCGTAGGGGTCCTTGCCGGTCTCAGCTGCTGATACTCCGCTCACGGTACGCCCCGGGGGCGACACCGGCCCATTTCGGACCCGGTGCGAGGATTCCGACGGTCAGCAGGAACTGCGCCGCGAGGTAGGTGAGCATCACCCAGAAGTCGGGAGCGGGCAGCTGCGGCCAGTCGGCGATGCCGGTGGCGATCAGCGCGTCGGAGAGCAGGAAGAGCGCCCCGCCGGTGGCCGCGTACCGGCCGAGGGTGCCCGCGCGGTACGCCATCGCCGTGAGCAGCAGGCTGTAGCCGGTCATGGGAATCCGCAGCGGCGCGGGCAGACCGGGCCAGAGCAGCGCGACGAAGCAGGTCAGGACGGCGACGTAGCCGAGCCCGGCGGACAGCGAGCCGCGGGCCCGGCCGAAGTGCCGGAGATAGCAGACATGGCCCAGGGCGAAGGAGCCCATCCCGACGAGGAAGGCGGGCTCGGCGTCGGCCAGCAGCAGTGTGTCGCCGCCCCAGCCGAACAGGAGCGCCGCGACCAGCAGCCGGGGCCCGCGCCGGGCGACGGCGTACCCGACCAGCAGCGGCATCAGCAGCGGCTTGGCGACGAGATGAGCGGCCGGGACGTCGGCGAGCACGCCGACGAGGTCGACGGCCGAGGCCACGAGGAAGGCCAGGAACAGCGGGCGTACGAGACGTTCCCGCCGGTCCGGCACGGTGTCCGTGCTCATCCGGTGCGCTCCCGGGCGGGGGTGGCGGTGCGGGCGGCCGTCGCGGCGGGCTGCCAGCCGGGGCCGCGGAAGATCCGCCCGGCCCGCTCGCTCCAGCTGCCCGCCGCCCGTACGTCGCGGGCGATGGCGGCGTACTCATGGGTGGCGACACGGAGCGGGTTGAAGGTGTCGATGTTCTTGGTGAGGCCGAACACGGGCCGCTCGGTCTCGGTGGTGAAGGAGCCGAAGAGCCGGTCCCAGAGGATGAGGATGCCGCCGAAGTTCCGGTCCAGGTAGCCGCCTTGCGAGGCGTGGTGCACCCGGTGGTGGGAGGGCGTGTTCAGGACGTACTCGAAGGGCCTGGGGAGCTTGTCGATGCGCTCGGTGTGCACCCAGAACTGGTAGACGAGGTTCGCCGAGGAGCAGAAGGCGAGGGCCGCCGGATGGACGCCGCACGCGATCATCGGCAGGTAGAACGGCCAGACGGTCAGGGAGGTCCAGGGCTGGCGCAGCGCGGTGGAGAGGTTGAACTTCCGGCTGGAGTGGTGGACCACGTGGCAGGCCCAGAGGATCCGGATGACGTGGTGGCCCCGGTGGGACCAGTAGTAGAAGAAGTCCTGGGCGAGCAGCATCAGCAGGACGGTCCACCACAGGACGGGGACGCGGAGCGGGGTCAGTTCGTAGACCGCGGTGTAGATCGCGACGATGGGCACTTTCCACAGCAGGTCGAAGACCAGGCTGCCCAGTCCCATGCTGATGCTGGTGACGGCGTCCTTCGCCTCGTACCCGGCGGCGTCCTCGTCGGGATGGAAGTGGTGGAGGGCCATTTCCAGAACAGTGAGCAGGACGAAGGCCGGTATGGACCAGAGCACTACATCGGGCAGGTTCGGCGGCATGCCTGCACCGTAGAGCCGCAGGTCGGCCCGGGACCAGACGTTGTTACCAACAAGTATGCGAGACGCGGTGTCAGCAGTCTTTGGTGACTTCTGCCAATGCGGGCGTCGTACGATCCCTGTACTGGAGCTTCCGTGGGGGAGGGACTGCCGTGCAGGGTCTGGAAGTTGCGCTGGTCCGGCTGGCGACGACCGTGATCGGCACGGTGGCCAGATCGCTGGTCACGCCCAGGCCCGGCGCGGGCCTCGTCCCGGACCCGGTGCGGCCCCTCCCCCGCCCGGCCGGGCCCGACCGGCTGGCGCGGGTGCTCGGCGACCGGCTGGAGCGGTCGTACGCCGGGCTGCCGGAGCACGAGCGGCTGGCCGCGGTGGACGCGGTGCGGGACGCCTTCGCGGCGGCGGGCGGGCTGACGGCCGACCGGCTGTTCGCCGCGGGCCTGGACCCGGAACGGCTGGCCGCCGCGCTGCCGCCGCCGGCCGCGGGCCTGTCGGACCGCGCGACGGGGCTCTATCAGGAGCTGCTCGGCCGGTGCTGCGCGCACGTCGTGGAGCAGCTGACCGCCGAGCCGTCCTTCGCGGCGCGCGCGGCGGTGGAGCAGACCCGCGCGGCGGAGCGGACGCGTGAACTGGTGGCGGACGTACGGGACCGGCTCGGCCCGCGCCCGGACGCGGCGGCCCTGGACTTCGAGCGGCGGTACGCGGAGTTCATGGCGGCGACGCACTCCCGGATGGGCCTGTTCGGGCTGACGCTGGGGCGGTCGGCGGGCGAGTGGCCGCTGGACACGGCCTACATCGGCCTGACGGTGAGTGGGAGCGGCCCCCGGGAGCCCGGACTTGAGCACCCGGCCACGGTCACGGTCTCCGTCGAGCAGGCGCTGTCCGGGACGGACCGGTTGCTGCTGCGGGGACCGGCCGGTTCGGGCAAGAGCACGCTGGTGCAGTGGCTCGCGGTGAACGCGGCCCGCCGTACGTTCCCCGCCGGTCTGATGGACTGGAACCGCTGCGTGCCGTTCGTCCTGCGGCTGCGCGCGTTCACCTCGCACGAAACCCTGCCCGCGCCGGAGGAGTTCCTGCGCGCGGCCGGTGTTCCGCTGCACGGCGCGGCGCCGGCCGGGTGGGCGGACGGGCTGCTGGCCTCGGGGCGGGGTCTGGTGCTGGTGGACGGGGTCGACGAGGTCCCGGCGCGGCTGCGCCGGCGTACCGAGAAGTGGCTGAAGGACCTGATCACGGCGTACCCGGACTCCCGGTACGTGGTGACGACCAGGCCGTCCGCCGTTCCGGAGGGCTGGCTGTCCGGCTCCGGTTTCGAGCCGCACTCGTTGCTGGCGATGAACCAGAAGGACATCCGCTCCTTCATCGGGCACTGGCACGGGGCGGCCCGGTCCGAATGCCCCTGCCCCGAGGAACGCGAACGGCTCGACGGGTACGAGGTCTCGCTGCGCCGCGCGGTGGGCACCCGCCGCGACCTGGGACGGCTCGCGACGAACCCGCTGATGTGCGCCCTGCTGTGCGCGCTGAACCGGGACCGGCGCATGCAACTGCCACGCGCCCGCCGGGAGTTGTACGACGCGGCGCTGGACATGCTGCTGGTGCGGCGCGACACGGAGCGCGAGATCGTCGGGGTCGAGGGTGTCGATCTGACGCGGGAGGAGCAGACGGCGCTGCTGCAACGGCTGGCGTACTGGCTGATCCGCAACGGGCAGGTGGAGGCGGACCGCGAGGAGGCCGTCGCGATGGTGGCGCAGTGGCTGCGGGCGATGCCACAGGTGCGGGGCACGGCCGAGCAGGTCTTCTCGCACCTGCTGATCCGCAGCGGACTGCTCCGCGAACCGGCGCCGGGCGCGGTGGACTTCGTGCACCGGACGTTCCAGGACTATCTGGGCGCGAAGGCGGCGGTGGAGGCCCGCGACTTCGGCGTGCTGGTCAAGCACGCGCACGACGACCAGTGGCACGACGTGGTGCAGATGGCGGTGGGGCACGCCCGCGCCGACGAACGGGCCCGGCTGCTGCGGCAGTTGCTGAAGCGCGCGGGCCAGACCCGCAAGCACCGGCATGGGCTGGTGCTGCTCGCGGCGGCGAGCCTGGAACACGCCCCGGAGCTGGACCCGGCGGTACGTGCCGAGGTCCAGCGCCGGACGGCCGAACTGCTGCCGCCACGTACGAAGGCGGAAGCGGAGGCGCTGGCCGGGGTCGGCGAACTGGTGCTGGAACTGCTGCCGGGGCCGAAGGAGGTGGAGGACGAGTACGCGGCGGGGTACGTGGTGATGACGGCCGCGCTGGTGGGCGGTGAGGCGGCGTTCGAGGTGATCAAGGGGTACCGGAACGACGAACGGCGTCGCGTGGCGGTCCAGCTGAATGAGGCGTGGGGCTCGTTCGACACCGATGAGTACGCCCGGGAGGTGCTCGCGGCGCAGACCTGGAACACGATGCACCTGTCCGTGACGAACGACGGTGAGTTGGCCGCTCTGCGGCATGTTCCCGAGACCCGGGCGATTCGTCTGCTCGGCGACCGCTCGGATCTGTCCCCGCTGATCGCACGTCGTGGGACGGCGAAGCTCTTCTTCTTCGACAACTCGACACTGACCGATGTCTCCCCGCTGGCCTCCATGCCGTCACTCACAGACGTGGGGCTCAGCCTGTGCCCCGAGGTCCGCGATCTGAGCCCGCTGTCGGACCTTCCGCTCACCTGGCTGACTCTGAACCGGCTCCATCCCGACCTGCCGGCGGAACACCTGGAGCCGTTCACCGAGGTCCGCCGACTGGCCCTCGGCCACCGCTTCGCCGTCGACAGCATCGGCGAACTGGCGCTGAGCAGCCACCTCACGTCGCTCTCCCTGCTCAAGGAAGCCGGCGAGCTGAGCCTGGAGGGAATCGAGCGGTGGACCGGACTGGAGGAGTGCCGCATCGAGAGCCTGTCGCAGCTCCGGTACATGTGCCGAACACCGTTCTTCCAGCGCCTGCGCCGGCTCACCCTCGACCGACTGCACGGCGCGGACCTGGCCGAGCTCGCCGGTCTGACGGGCCTGCGCACGCTCTCGCTCACCCGCTGCCCCCTGCCGGGCGGGCTGGAGCCACTGCGAGAACTGCCCGCGCTGACAAGGCTTCATCTGCACTTCCGGCCCGGGAACATCCCCTACGACCTGGCCCCGCTGGCCCGTCTCGACAACCTCACGATCCACCTCGGCGGCGAGACACCGGCCACCGGCACCGAGCTCTTCCCGCCCGAGCGCATCGTCCGCCGCCACTAGGGCCTGTCTTCGAACTGCCGCCTGCCGTGGCCGGACGACGGCACCTCGAAGACAGGTCCTAGACCCCCACCGCCCCCAGCAACTCCCCCGCCGCATACGTGACCGCCATCGCCAGCGCTCCCCCGCCCATGTTCCGCAGCACCGCCGGTCCCACCCTCGCCTCGCCCAGCCGGGCGCTCCACCACCCCGTCAGGGCCAGCGCCGCCAGTACGGACAGCACGGTCACCAGGAGCCGCAGCGACGAGGGCGGCAGCACGATCGCCAGCAGCGGCAGCAGCGCCCCCACCGTGAACGCCAGGAAGCTCGCGCCCGCCGCGTGCCACGGGTTCGTCAGGTCGTCCGGGTCGATGCCCAGCTCCACCTCCGCGTGGGCGCGCAGCGCATCGCGTTCGGTGAGCTGGAGGGCGGCCTCGCGGGCGACTTCGTGGCTCAGCCCCTTGCCCTCCAACAGGCCGGTGAGCTCGATGAGTTCCGCTTCCGGGGCCTCCGCCAGCTCCCGTTTCTCCGTCGCGAGGGCGGCCCGCTCCGAATCGCGCTGGGTGGAGACCGAGACGTACTCGCCCGCCGCCATCGACATGGACCCGGCGAGCAGCCCGGCCAGGCCCGCCGTGAGCAGGGTGGCTCGGTCGCCGGTGGCGCCGGCCACGCCGACGACCAGGCCGGCGGTGGAGACCACACCGTCGTTCGCTCCGAGGACCGCGGCGCGCAGCCAGTTCAGCCGTGCGCCGAGTCCGCTGCCATGCGGTTCGTCGTGGGTCCGGGTATCCGTCACCCCGGGATGGTCTCACCCCGTCCGGCGAGCCGACACGTACCGACCCGCCCGACGGGCCGTCAGGGCGGGCGGGTGCCGCCGGAGGGCCGGACGGCCGAGTAGGAGACTGTCAGTCGCGGCCCGTATTCTCTGTGACCATGCTCGACGACCGCCAGACCGCAGCACCGTGGCCGACCGCCTACCCCCAGGGGTACGCGGTCGTCGACGTGGAGACCACCGGACTCGCACGGGACGACCGGATAGTGTCCGCCGCCGTCTACCGCCTGGACGCGCAGGGCAACGTCGAGGACCACTGGTACACCCTCGTCAACCCCGAGCGCGATCCCGGACCGGTCTGGATCCACGGGCTGACCAGCGAGGTGCTGGAGGGTGCCCCGCTCTTCCCGGAGGTCGCCGCCCAGCTCTCCGAACGCCTGGCGGACCGGGTCCTCGTCGCGCACAACGCGGCCTTCGACTGGTCGATGCTGGCCCGGGAGTACGCACGGGCCGCGGTCGTCGCCCCCGTCGAGCAGCGGCTGTGCACCATCGCGCTCTCCAAGGAGCTGCGGCTTCCGCTGCCCAACCACAAGCTGGAGTCGCTGGCCGCGCACTTCGGCGTCGTGCAGCAGCGCGCCCACCACGCCCTGGACGACGCCCGGGTGCTGGCCGAGGCGTTCCGTCCGAGCCTGCACGCGGCGGCGCGCGGCGGAGTGCGGCTGCCGCTGCTGGAATGCCGGCCGCTGACCGAGTGGTCGGACTCCCCGGTCACTCCGCGCATCGGCTACCAGCCCTCGTACGGTCAGAACAGCTGGCGTCCCTCGCGGAAGCGTCCGGCGTGCCCGTATCCGAACCCGGGACGGTACGAGAAGGACAAACCCCTCATGCAGGGCATGCGGGTGGCCTTCTCGGGGGACACCTCCGTCGACCGCGAGCTGCTGGAGGACCGGGCCGTGGAGGCCGGGCTCCACGTGGCGACCAGTGTGTCCCGGCTGACCAGCCTGCTGGTCACCAACGACCCGGACTCGGCGACGTCGAAGACGGTCAAGGCCAAGTCGTTCGGCACACCGATCCTCGACGAGAGCGCCTTCACCCACCTGCTGCGCGACGTGGCGCCCGCGTCCGCCGCGCCGCCCCGGGCGGCCACGCCGTCATCGGAGTGAACCGGCACCGACTCGCCCGCCCGCCGCTCGCCCGCCGCGTCCCGGCGTCCCACCCTGTGGCGCATGGCACGTTGCGAGGTTTGCGGAAACGACTACGGCATGTCCTTCGAGGTGCACGCGCAGGGCGCGATGCACGTCTTCGACTGCTTCTCCTGCGCCATCCACCGCATGGCGCCCATCTGTGAGCACTGCCGGGTCCAGATCATCGGCCAGGGCGTCGAGGTCGACGGGCACTGGTTCTGCGGCGGTCACTGCGCCCGCGCCGAGGGGAAGGTGGGCATCATCGACAGAGTCTGAGCGGTGGCCGCCACGCCTTCTTCCCCCCACCCCTGCGCGATGCGCCCCACGGCACAGTTGTACCGTCGTGGGGTGTACCGCTTCCTGTTGACCCGGCAGTGGCTGATCCTCGCCCTCCTCGCCCTCGTCCTGATTCCCACGATGGTCGAGCTGGGCTTCTGGCAGCTGCACCGGCATGAGCACAAGGTCGCGCAGAACTCCCTGATCTCCCACAACCTCAAGGCGAAGCCGGTTCCGGTCGCCTCGCTCACCGCTCCGGGGCACACCGTCCCGCGCTCCGACTACTGGCGGACGGTGACGGCCACGGGCACGTACGACACCGCGCATCAGGTGGTCGTGCGCCGCAGGACCTCCACCGACGGCCGGATCGGCGTCCACGTACTGGTCCCGTTCGACCTCAAGGGCGGCGGCACGGTCCTGGTCAACCGCGGCTGGGTGCCCTCCGCCGAGAGCCAGCGCGACTTCCCCGACGTTCCGGCCGTGCCCAGGGGCGAAGTGACCCTCACCGGACGGCTCAAGGCCGACGAGACGACGAGCGCCAGCGGCATCAAGGACATCTCGGACCTTCCGGACCGCCAGGTGATGCTGATCAACAGCGCGCAGGAGGCCGAGCGGCTCTCCCGGCCGGTGCTCGGCGGCTACATCGAGCAGACCGCGCCGGAGCCCTTCGGTGACTCCCCGGAACTGATCGAGGCCCCGGACGACAGCTCGATCGGTCCGCACATGGCGTACGCGGTCCAGTGGTGGCTCTTCGCCGCGGGGGTCCCGGTGGGGTACGTGGTGCTGGCCCGCAGGGAGAAGCGCGACCGGGTGGCCGCCGCGGCCGAGGCCGCCGCCGGGGAGCGGCAGCCCTCCGAGCCGGAGAAGCCGGAGGCACCGGAGGCACCGGAGGCACCGGAGAAGCCTGAGACACCGGAGAAGCCTGAACCCGCCACGGCCTGACGCCGCGTCCGCCGGATGCGGGCGGGTGCGTTCCGGCGGGTGACCCCCGCCGCACGGGATTGCTTAACGAGGCGCAGGTTCGGGAACACGCCACAACGTGACCCCACGCATCGAGGACTACGCCCTCATCGGCGATCTCCAGACGGCCGCCCTGGTCGGCAGAAACGGTTCTGTCGACTGGCTCTGCCTGCCCCGCTTCGACTCGGGCGCCTGCTTCGCCGCCCTGCTCGGCGACGAGGACAACGGCCACTGGCGGATCGCCCCGAAAGGCGCGGAGAACTGCGCCCGACGCGGCTACGCGGGTGAGTCCCTCGTCCTGGAGACGTTCTGGGAGACCCGTACCGGCACGGTCAAGGTCACCGACTTCATGCCGCAGCGCGACCGGGAACCCGATGTCATGCGGATCGTCGAGGGTGTCAGCGGCACCGTCGAGATGAGCTCCGTGATCCGGCTGCGCTTCGACTTCGGTTCGGTGGTGCCGTGGGTGCGCCGCTCACGGGGGCACCGGGTGGCGGTCGCGGGGCCGGACTCGGCCTGGCTGCGCAGCGAGCCGCCGGTCAAGACCTGGGGCCAGCAGTTCTCCACCTGTTCGTCCTTCACCGTCTCCGAGGGCGAGAAGGTGGCGTTCGTCCTGACCTGGCATCCCTCGCACTCGCCCCGCCCCGATCTGGTCGACCCGTACGAGGCGCTGGAGAGCACCCTGTCCGACTGGGCCCGGTGGTCGGCGCGGTGCAAGTACCGGGGCCCCTACCGGGAGGCGGTGATCCGTTCGCTGATCACGCTCAAGGCGCTGACCTTCGGCCCGACCGGCGGCATCGTGGCGGCGCCCACCACCTCGCTGCCCGAGGAGATCGGCGGCGTACGGAACTGGGACTACCGCTTCTGCTGGCTGCGGGACTCCACGCTGACCCTCGGCGCCCTGATCTCGGCCGGCTATCTGGAGGAGGCCGCCGCCTGGCGGGACTGGCTGCTGCGGGCGGTCGCCGGGGACCCCGCCGACCTCCAGATCATGTACGGCCTCGCGGGCGAACGCAGGCTGCCCGAGGCGGAGCTGCCGTGGCTGCGCGGCTACGAGAACTCCGCCCCGGTCCGGATCGGCAACGCCGCGGTCCGTCAGCGCCAGCTCGACGTCTACGGCGAGGTCATCGACTCGCTGCGGCTCGCCCGTGAGGCGGGTCTTGACGACAAGCCGCACGCGTGGAACCTCCAGCTCAGCCTGCTGGGCTTCCTGGAGTCCACCTGGCGCGAGCCGGACGAGGGGCTGTGGGAGATCCGCGGCCAGCGCCGTCACTTCGTGCACTCCAAGGTGATGGCCTGGGTCGCCGCCGACCGCGCCGTACGCACCCTGGAGAACAACCCCGCGCTGGCCGGTGACGCCGACCGGTGGCGGGCGATGCGCGACGCCGTGCACCGGGAGGTGTGCGAGAAGGGGTACGACCCGGAGCGGAACACCTTCACACAGTCCTACGGCTCCCGGAACCTGGACGCCGCGACGCTGCTGATCGCCCGGACGGGATTCCTGCCGCCGGACGATCCCCGGGTGGTCGGAACGGTCGACGCGGTCCGGGCCGAGCTGGGCAGGGACTGCCTGGTGCGCCGCTACAGCACGGACGGTTCCTCGATCGACGGGCTGCCGGGCAGCGAAGGGGCCTTTCTGGCGTGCTCGTTCTGGCTGGCCGACGCCCTGATCCTGACCGGGCGTGCCGACGAGGCCCGCGATCTCTTCGAACGTCTCCTGAAGCTCTGCAACGACGTGGGGCTGCTCGCGGAGGAGTACGACACCGTCGGCCGCCGTCAGCTGGGCAACTTCCCCCAGGCGTTCAGCCACATCGGTCTCGTGGGCACCGCCATGGCACTGGCCGGGGAGGACACGATGGAACCCGACGCGGCAGGATAGGGCCATGGATCTTGGACTGAAGGACCGTGTGTACATCGTCACCGGAGCGACCCGGGGGCTGGGCAACGCCACGGCGCGGGTGCTCGCCGCCGACGGCGCGCGGGTGATCGTCACCGGCCGGGACGGACAGCGCGCCGAGGCGGCCGCCGCGGAACTGGGGCCGGACGCGGTCGGCCTCGCCGCCGACAACGCCGACCCCGAGTCGGCGCAGCGCCTGGTGGACACGGCGCACGAGCGGTTCGGCCGGCTCGACGGCATTCTCATCAGCGTCGGCGGTCCGGCTCCCGGTTTCGTCGCCGACAACACCGACGAGCAGTGGCAGTCGGCCTTCGAGTCGGTGTTCCTGGGCGCGGTGCGTCTCGCCAGGGCGGCGGCGGCCGTGCTGGGCGAGGGCGGTGTCATCGGTTTCGTGCTCTCCGGCTCCGTGTACGAGCCGATCGCCGGGCTGACCATCTCGAACGGCCTCCGTCCCGGCCTGGCCGGTTTCGCCAAGTCCCTGGCCGACGAGCTCGGTCCCCGCGGCATCCGGGTGGTGGGCGTGCTGCCGGCCCGGATCGACACGGACCGGGCGCGGGAGCTGGACGCCCGTACCGGGGACGCGGAAGCCTCCCGGGCGGCCCACGAGGCGCTGATCCCGCTGCGGCGCTACGGCACGCCGGAGGAGTTCGGCCGGGCGGCGGCGTTCCTGCTCTCGCCCGCGGCCTCGTATCTGACGGGCATCATGCTCCCGGTCGACGGCGGCTCCCGGCACGGTTTCTGAACGGGGCCGCCCCGCACGAGGGCGGCTCCCGGCACGGACCTCGGACGGGGCCCGGCCCGGTCCCGGCGCTGGTCCCGGGCCGGGCCCCGTCCGCCGGTTCCGTCCCAAGGCCCTACGCGCCCCGCACGGCGGCCGGGAGAGCCATGGGCGCCGTGGGAGCGCGAGCGGAGCCATGGCCACTGTGCGAACCCCGGGAGCCGGGGGCACCGTGGGAGCTGTGCGAGCCCCGGGAGCCGGGAGCACCGTGGGGCTGTGCAAACCCCGGGAGCCGGGGCACCGTAGGGGCCGTGCGAACCCCGGGAGCCGGGGCACCGTAGGGCTGTGCGAACCCCGGAAGCCGGGGCACCGTAGGGGCCGTGCGAGCCCCGGGAGCCGTGAGGGACCCGGCGACGGACCGTTCTCAGCTCACCCGCTCCGCGCGGTGCCTGACCGCCCGCAGCCGTACCTCGGCCGGCAGCTCGGCCAGCCCCGCCGATTCCCGTGCGTGGGCCAGGGCCTCGCCGGTGAGGCGGCCGAGCGCCTCGTCCGGCGCCGCGTGCGGCTCCATCAGCAGACGGATCCTCGCCCGCGGCGAGCTGCGCCGGCCGGTCAGCGCGACCTGGGCGCGGGCCACCCCGTCCAGCGCCCCCGCCTCCTCGGCGAGCGCCCCTTCCAGGGCCCGGCCCCGCAGCAGCGCCCCCTCGCCGTCACCGCTGTCCACCAGCACCTCGGCGAGGCGGGCGCGGCGCAGCTGGGCCAGCAGCCACCACAGGGCGAGGACGACCACGACGGCGAGGACGGCGATGACGGTCGGCCACCACCAGCCCTGGTCGCGCCAGCGGTCCCGGTCGGCCCGGCTGATGAGCACATCACCCTTGCCGTACCAGGGCCACCAGGACGGCACGGTCAGACCGAGCCCGGCGGCGAGCACCGCGCCGCCCCCACAGATCAGCACCAGCCCGGCGAGGCCGAGCAGCACCCGGTTGACGGTCCTGAGCAACGGGCTCACCCCTTCTTCGCGGGCCTGCGGACGTGCACGGACAGGCTCGGCGGCCGGGCGAGCCCCAGCTCCCTGATACCGGTCCCGAGCACGGTGTCCAGATCGGCCCGTACGTCGTCGAGTTCACGGAAGTGCGACACGGCGTGCACCACCGCCTGGCCCCGGCCCATCCGGACCCGTACCGACTGCACTCCGGACACCTCGACGGCCCGGTCGCGCAGGACCAGTGCCGCCGCGGACCGGTCGAGGGCGGCCCGTACGCCGGGCAGGTCCCGGCGCATCGGCAGCAGGGCGCGGAGTCCGGGGGTGAGGGCGAGCACGAGCAGCCACAGGCCGATCAGCACGGCGGCCGCGGCGGCGCCGAGCAGCCAGGGGCTGTCCAGCGGGCGGCGGGCCAGTTCGTCGGCCAGCGAGCGGCGCCACCACATCGCGGGCCGGTCGGCCCGCACCGACGCCACGTCGTAGAGCAGCAGCCCGCCGGCGCCGAGGACCACGAGCGCGAGGACCGCCGCGGGGACGCGCCGGGCCGACCAGAAGCGGCCCGCCCTGCCGCCGTCCGCCCGCCGCGCGGGCACCGGGTCGTAGGCGGCGGAGGAGCCGGACTGGTCGAGTTCGACGACGTCGCCCCGCCCGGCCTGCTCGACGGGGCGGGCGGCGGGCGGCCCTCCCGTGCGGTGCTCCGGTCCCTGGGGTTCGGTCATCGGATCCTCCCCTGTGCCGCGATGCTCGCGTCCGTGGGATGCAGGCGCTCGACCTGTACGGCCACCTCGGGCACCTCCATTCCCGCCAACGCTTTTACCCGCTCGGCGACACGCCGACGCACCCCGCCGCACCGCCGGCCGATGTCGCACGGGTATCCGAGCTCCAGGCTCACCCGCACCCGGGCGGTGCCCCGGTGCACCGTGACGGTGGCGCGCGGCGCGGCGCCCGCCGACGGCGGCTCGTCGACCGCCTCCTTCGCCGCCTGCGCGGCGATCTTCGCGACCACCCGGTCGGCGATCCGGGTCTCCCCGCGCTCGCCCGCGGCGATCCGGCCGTTCGCCCCCGACAACGCCGTCACCGCCGTCGGTCGCCGCGCTCGCGACTCCGGAAGAAGTCGCCGGGCTCCAGGTCGCCCTCCACGAAGCGACCGACGACGAAGCCGATCGCCCCCAGGGCGGCCACCAGCAGAAAGGCCCCGAAGCCGCCGAAGTATCCGGCGAATCCGAGCGCCATGCCGGCCACCATGCCGGCCACAGCCATGCTCATCGTGCGCTCCTCAACTGCCTAGCGGACTGCCTCGCGTCCAAGGACTACTGGAGGCGCGGCTCGGGCTGCTCCTCGTCGTCGGCCTCGTCGGGCAGCTTCACATCGCTCACCGCGATGTTGACCTCGACGACTTCCAGTCCGGTCATCCGCTCCACCGCGGCGATCACGTTCTCCCGTACGTCGCGGGCGACATCGCCGATCGCGACGCCGTAGTCGACGACGATCTCCAGGTCGAGCGCGGTCTGGGACTCCCCGACCTCCGCCTTGACCCCGCGCGTGACGGACTTGCCGCCGCCCGGCACCTTGTCGCGCACCGCTCCGAAGGTGCGCGACAGGCCGCTGCCCATCGCGTGGACACCGACCACGTCGCGGGCCGCCATACCCGCGATCTTCTCGACCACGCCGTCGGCGATGGTCGTACGGCCTCGGTCGGCGGGGGCGCCTCCGCCGCGCTTGATGAGCGGACCGGACTCCTGGTCGGGGCTCTCGGGCCGGTTCCGCTGTGTGATGTCGGTCATCGCCATGTTTCCCTTCGGGGCAGGGGGACCTGGGGCCTCTCGCCCCGGGTCGTGCCGTGCCGGCCCGAGTCCGATGAAAAGCCCTCTTTGCTCACATTAGGTGTGCTTGCCCCGTCTCGCGCCGTGGATGCGGCAGGCTGGGGAAATGACGACGGCTGACGGCCCGCGAGGGGCCGACGGATGGACGGCGGCGGTACGGCAGCGGCTCGGCCTCGGGCGGCTGCTCCCGCTGGGCGGCCCGGCGGACGGGGCCTGGATCGCGGAGCGGGCCGCGGTGGCGGTGCTGCGCGGGGCGATGGCGCGCGGGCCGGGACCCGCTCCGGTGCTCGGGAAGCTGAGGATCTCGGTGGCCGACCCGGGCGGGGCGCCGGATCCGGAGGTGCCGCCGCCGCCGAGTGCGCTGCCGCCCGGACCGCTGCGGATCGAGGCGTCCATGGCGGCCCTGTCCGGCGGGCCGCTGCCCCTGGCGGCCGAGGCGCTGCGTTCGGCGCTGCTGACGGCGGCCGCGCGGCGGCTCGGTCTGGTGGTGGAGGCGGTGGACGTCCGGGTGACGGAACTGCTGGACACACCGCCCGAACGACCGGCTCCGGCTCCGGCCCCGGCGGAGGTACTCGCGGCAGCGGCGGAGGGGGCCGCGGGGACCGCGGCGGCGGGTGTTCCGGGCGTGGTGACGCTGACCCGGACGCTGGGTCACGCGGTGCACACCGGCCCGGACCATGTACGGGTCGAGCTGGCGACGGACGCGGGTCACCGGGCGCTCGACGTGGCGCGGGCGGTGCGGAGCGCCGTGGCGGCCGCGGTGGAGGGGCGCCCCTCGGTGGCGGTGCTGGTCACCGGGGTGGTGGAGCGGGACTGAGCGCGGCGGGACCGGCCGGGTCCGCCCGTACCGCGTCCCTCGGTGGCGGTGCTGGTCCGGGTGGTGGAGCGGGACTGAGCGCGCGGTGGGACCGGCCGGATCCCCTCCGTACCACCTCCCTCGGTGGCGGTGCTGGTCACCGGGGTGATGGAGCGGGACCGAGCATGCTGCGGGTCCGGCCGGATCCCCTCCGTACCGCCTCCCTCGGTGGCGGTGCTGGTCACCGGGGTGATGGAGCGGGACCGAGCATGCGGCGGGTCCGCCCGTACCGTCTCTCCGTGCGGGCGGGCCCGGCTCGGCCCGCCCGCCGGGCGGTCAGTCGGTGATGCCCGCCAGATCGCGCAGTCGGCGGCCCTGCGCGGCGCGTTCGGCGACGCGCTGCTCCTCGTAGCCACGGGAGACGGCACCGCTCAGCAGCGCCTTGGTCTCCACGACGGCGTCGCGCGGGGCGGCCAGCAGCGCTCCGGCCAGATCCCGGGCCGCGGCGTCCAGCTCACCGGCGGGGACCACGAGATTGGCCAGACCGGTGCGCTCGGCCTCCTCGGCGTGGACGAAGCGGCCGGTCGCGCAGACTTCGAGCGCGCGGGCGTACCCCACCAGGTTCACCAGGGGGTGCGTGCCGGTGAGGTCGGGCACCAGACCGAGGCTGGTCTCGCGCATGGCGAACTGCACGTCCTCGGCGACGATCCGCAGATCACAGGCGAGGGCGAGCTGGAAACCGGCACCGATGGCATGCCCCTGGACCGCCGCGATCGACACGATGTCGGTGCGGCGCCACCAGGTGAACGCCTCCTGGTACTCGGCGATGGTCGCGTCGAGCTCGGCCTCCGGGCCGCGCGCCATGTCGAGGAAGGACGGCTCGCCGTCGAACCCCTCGGGGGTGAACGCCTGCCGGTCGAGCCCCGCGGAGAAGGACTTGCCCTCGCCTCGGAGCACGACGACCCGCACACTGCCGGGCAGCGCCCGTCCGGCCGCCGTCAACGCCCGCCACAGAGCGGGGGACTGAGCGTTGCGCTTGGCCGGATTGGTGAGGGTCACCGTGGCGACCGCGTCGTCGACGGTGAGTCGTACGTCGTCCTTGTCGAGCAATGGGTCGAGCGAGGTCATGGGGCGCCTCCGGATCGGTTCAGTCAGCACGCACAGCTAAGTGACTGAACAGTAACCACCCGGTCGGCATCACTGCCGGCCGGGTGGCCACCGTCGGAACCGATGAGCCCCGGGCCGGGCCGGACGACGCGCCCAGGAGCCGTCAGGCCGTGGTGGCCTTCTTGCCCCGTGTCGCTCCGCCGCGTCCCCGCAGCGTCACTCCGGACTCACTGAGCATCCGGTGGACGAATCCGTAGGAGCGGCCGGTCTCTTCGGCCAACGCCCGGATGCTCGCACCGGAGTCGTACTTCTTCTTCAGGTCTGCCGCGAGCTTGTCACGCGCGGCGCCGGTAACCCGGCTGCCCTTCTTCAGAGTCTCGGCCACCCGTGCCTCCTCATGGGAAGTGCGCTCTGGACTCTCATGATCACCCCTCGGCGCCTTCCTGGCCACCCATTCGGCAAGGTCCGTGCAACCCGGTTCCCCGCCGGAGAAGGGGGACACACGACCGGAATCCCGCATTCCGTTGGGCTGTGGCGGCCGGTGGGACAGGGCCCCGGACGAAGCGGCAGGTCAGGGCCGTACGGGGGGCGGACCCCCCGTACGGGTGCGCCCGGCAGGGATCTGCCGGGCGCTGTGCGGGAGGTACGAGAGGCACTCACACAGATGATGGATCACGCGTAGGCCGAATGATCCAGACGGAGTGGATCAGACGGACAGCAGGGCCGGATCAGGCCAGTGCGACCAGGTCCTGGTAGTCCGCGCCCCACAGGTCCTCGACCCCGTCGGGCAGCAGGATGATGCGCTCGGGCTGGAGGGCCTCGACCGCTCCCTCGTCGTGCGTGACGAGGACGACGGCGCCCTTGTACGTGCGCAGCGCGCCCAGGATCTCCTCGCGGCTGGCCGGGTCGAGGTTGTTGGTCGGCTCGTCCAGGAGCAGCACGTTGGCGGAGGAGACCACGAGGGTGGCCAGGGCGAGACGGGTCTTCTCACCGCCGGAGAGGACACCGGCGGGCTTGTCGACGTCGTCGCCGGAGAAGAGGAAGGAGCCCAGCGTCTTGCGGACCTCGACGAGGTCGAGGTCGGGTGCGGCGGAGCGCATGTTCTCCAGGACGGAGCGGTCCGGGTCGAGGGTCTCGTGCTCCTGGGCGTAGTAGCCGAGCTTGAGGCCGTGGCCCTCGATGACCTCGCCGGTGTCGGGCTTCTCGGCGCCGCCGAGGAGCCTGAGCAGCGTGGTCTTGCCCGCGCCGTTGAGGCCGAGGATGACGACGCGGGAGCCCTTGTCGATGGCGAGGTCCACATCGGTGAAGATTTCGAGCGAGCCGTACGACTTGGACAGGCCCTCCGCCATCAGGGGGGTCTTGCCGCAGGGCGCGGGCTCGGGGAAGCGGAGCTTGGCGACCTTGTCGGAGACCCGGACGGCCTCCAGGCCGGAGAGCAGCCGCTCGGCGCGCTTGGCCATGTTCTGTGCGGCGACGGTCTTGGTGGCCTTGGCGCGCATCTTGTCGGCCTGCGAGTTGAGGGCCGCGGCCTTCTTCTCGGCGTTCTGCCGCTCGCGCTTGCGGCGCTTCTCGTCGGCCTCGCGCTGCTGCTGGTAGAGCTTCCAGCCCATGTTGTAGATGTCGATCTGAGAGCGGTTGGCGTCGAGGTAGAAGACCTTGTTGACGACCGTCTCGACGAGGTCGGCATCGTGGGAGATGACGATGAAGCCGCCGCGGTAGGTCTTCAGGTAGTCGCGCAGCCAGACGATCGAGTCGGCGTCGAGGTGGTTGGTCGGCTCGTCGAGCAGCAGGATGTCGGCGTCCGAGAAGAGGATCCGGGCCAGCTCGATGCGGCGGCGCTGACCGCCGGAGAGCGTGTGGAGGGGCTGGCCGAGCACCCGGTCGGGCAGGCTGAGCGCGGCGGCGATGGTGGCGGCCTCGGCCTCGGCGGCGTATCCGCCCTTGGTGAGGAACTCCGTCTCCAGGCGCTCGTACTTCTTCATCGCCTTCTCGCGGGTGGCGCCCTTGCCGTTCGCCATCCGCTCCTCGTTCTCCCGCATCCTGCGCAGGATGTCGTCGAGGCCGCGGGCGGAGAGGATGCGGTCGCGGGCCAGCACGTCGAGGTCGCCGGTGCGGGGGTCCTGTGGGAGGTAGCCCACCTCGCCGGAGCGGGTGATGGTGCCGCCGACGGGGTTGCCCTCGCCCGCCAGGCACTTGGTGAGCGTGGTCTTGCCCGCTCCGTTGCGGCCGACGAGGCCGATGCGGTCGCCCTTGGCGATGCGGAAGGAGGCGGACTCGATGAGGATGCGGGCGCCGGCACGCAGCTCGATGCCGGATGCGGTGATCACGGAAAAACTCCAGGGCGGTATGGACGGCTGACGGGACGAGGGCGGAGGTGTCTCGACGCCGCTAATGCACAAGGAGAATTGCCATGCGGGCCATTCTACTGGCGGTGTCCAACTGCTTTTCCGCGTGCGTCCCCGGCACCGGCCGGGGTGGTCGCCCGGCGTCGCCACCCCACTCCCCCGCGCGACAAAGAGGGCACCGGTGAGTGAACTGCCCGATACTCGGCGCAGGCGGTGGGGCCGGAACGAAGGGTGGTGCCATGCAGTTCGACGACGACGCCGATCTGGACACGTCCGAGGTCCAGGACGTGCGCGGCAGCCGGATCCCGGGTGGCAGGGCGACCGTGGGCGGCGGCATCATCGGCATCATCGCGCTGGTCCTGGGGCTGTTCCTCGGTGTCGGCCCCGATCAGCTCGGTCTCTCGTCCGGCGGCCCGGACACCTCGCCGACCGCGTCGACGGCGGCCCAGGTGGAACGGACCTGCCGGACCGGGCGGGACGCGAACACCAGGGACGACTGCCGGATCGTGGCGGTGGTCAACAGCGTCCAGGACTACTGGTCGCAGGAGTTCCGGCGGCGCCGGGCCACGTACACGCCCGCGCGCACGGTCCTGTTCAGCGACCGGGTCGGCACCGCGTGCGGCTCCGCCACCTCGGCGGTCGGGCCGTTCTACTGTCCGGGCGACCGGCAGGTCTACCTGGACCTGGGGTTCTTCGACGAGCTGCGGACGAAGTTCGGCTCCAGCGGCGGACCGTTCGCGCAGGCCTATGTCGTCGCCCATGAGTACGGGCACCACGTGCAGGACCTGATGGGGACGCTGGGCCGGTCCCAGGACGGCCGGACCGGCGCGAACAGCAACGCGGTCCGGGTCGAGCTCCAGGCGGACTGCTACGCCGGGGTCTGGGCGCACCACGCGACGACCACGCCCGACGGATCGACCGGGCGGCCGCTGGTCACCTCGCTGACCCCGGCGGACATCCGGGACGGGCTCGACGCGGCGGCCGCGGTCGGTGACGACCGGATCCAGGAGAAGTTCCAGGGCCGGGTCACGCCGGAGTCCTGGACGCACGGCTCGGCCGCACAGCGCAGCCAGTGGTTCACCACCGGCTACCGCGGCGGCGACCTGGCCGACTGCAACACCTTCCGCTGAGCCCCGGCGCCGCGCCGGGCCGGGCCGTTGTCGGTGGCCGATGGAAGACTGAGAGGCAGATCACAGAAGCGGGTCACGGAGCACGAGGAGAGGTGAGCGCCATGGCAGGCGCACCGGAGGGCGTTCCGACGGTCTACCCGACGATTCTGTACGACGACGCGAGAGCCGCGATCAGGACGCTGACGGAGGGCCTCGGCTTCACCGAGGAAGCGGTGTACGAGGGCGAGGGCGGCCAGGTGCTCCATGCCGAGCTCTCCTGCGGCAACGGCAGGGTGATGCTGGGCTCCAGGGGCCGCGCGGGCGTCTTCGCCGAGGCGATGCGGGGCGCGGGGCCCGCCGGGATCTACGTCGTGGTCGACGAGGTCGACGCGCACCATGCCAGGGCCGTGGAGCACGGGGTGGAGATCCTGATGCCGCCCACCGACCAGGACTACGGCTCGCGCGACTACATGGCGCGGGACGCCGAGGGCAATGTGTGGAGCTTCGGCACGTACGCGCCGGGGTCGGCGGGCTGACGGCCGGACGGGCCCGGTCCCGGGCCCGTCCGGCGCGGGGTGTCAGGCGCCGCCGGTGTGCACCTGGAACGCGGCCCGGCGCACCGCCTTGGCCAGCGCGGGGTCGGGGTGCGCGGCGGCCAGGGCCACCAGCACCTGGACGGTGCGCGGGTGGCCGACGGCCCGTACCTCGTCCAGCAGGGCCGGCACCGTGCCCTGGACGGCCGAGTCGAGATGGCGGACCAGCAGCCCGGTCTCGCCGTGGTCGGCGACGGCCGCGGCGGTGTCGACCCAGAGCCAGGTGGCCTCTTCCCGGCTGAGGACGTCCTGGGCGTCCTCGGGGTCGGTCCCGTCGTACTCGGCGAGCCAGAGCAGCGCGTAGGGGCGCAGCGAGGGGTCGGTGACGACGGCGCGGACCTCGGGTTCGGCGGGGGCGCCGACGACCCGGAGCGCCTCGAAGGCGAGCCCCCGCAGGAGCGCGTCCTCGCCGCGGGCGACGGCGAGGAGTTCGGCGACGGCGCTGCCGACCGGGCGGGCGGCCAGCCAGGCCCGGTATTCGTCGCGGGCCGGGCCGGGGGTGAGCCGGGCGCAGCCGAGCAGCATGTCGGCGGCGGACTGCTCGATGTTCCCGGCCGGGCTCTGGGCGGCCACGCAGATCTGTTCCAGCTTGACCCAGACCGCCCAGTTGCCGAGCGGGGTGAGGGTGGCGTGTCCGGCGCCGAGGGTGAGCGCGCCGACCGCGGCCAGGCCCTCCAGGGCCCAGTCCAGCAGGAGCGCCACCAGGGCGGCGGAGTGCGCGGCGGGCGCGGGCACCGGCTCGGGTCCGTAGGGGACTTCGCAGCGCTCCTCGCGGAGTTCCGCGACGCGCTGGCCGAGCAGGTCCAGCAGGGCGGGCACGGTGACCGGGCCCGCCGAGAGCTGGAGGAGGGAGAGGACCTGCGGCACGGCCTCGACGGCCTCGGCGACCGCGGTGGACTCGATGTCCGCGGGCGCCGGGTGGACGAGCGACCAGGCGTCGAAGAGCGCCACCCAGCCGCGGAGCACGGCGGAGTCGTCCCGGTCCCAGGCGCGCAGCCGCCAGCCAGGGCGCGCGGTGTCGCCGTGCAGTTCGACGAGGCCGGCGAGCCTGGCCCGGTCCCAGCCGGAGCGCACCTGGGCCGGGGACAGTTCCAGAACGGTCGCGGCCCGTTGGAGCGCCTGGGCGGCGAGCGGTGGTGCGCCGGGGATCGCGCCGTCGGCCGCCCAGCGGGCGATCCGTACGGCATCGGCGAGGGCCGACCTGGCCTGCCGGGCCAGTTCCGACCGGGGCGGGGTGCCCTCCGGGGGGCGGGGGGCCGGCCTGGTGCGCCGGGTGGTCACGGCCTTGCGAGCGGTGGCAAGGGGTCGCGGGCGGACAATTCGCAGCCTGGAGTCGCGCGGGTTACGGGACGTCACGGGGAGCAGTCTTGCTCCTGACGGCCCGAAAGCCCAAACGGAACCCGAATTCCCGGTGGAGGGGCCGGTGGGAGGGGCCCGTACCAATCGGCCGAACCCTCGCATCAGGTCACATCAGAGGCGTCAGGAAGCGGCGCAGGGTCTCTTCGTAGTGGGCCGGGTCGGCATTCCACATCGCCGCATGCGGAGCCTGGGGAACGGGGTGCAGGGCGATCAGGTCCGGACGGCGGGCGGCGAGGTCGCGGCTCGGCTGCCAGGGGGCGAGCCGGTCGTCGGGGCCGTGGAAGATCAGGGTCGGGACGTGCAGGGCCGACGCGAGGGAGCCGTCCAGCAGCCGGGCGCCGTGCAGTCCGGTCTGGCCCTCGGCGGCGCGGACGGCGAGCGGCAGCAGGGCGGCCGGGACACCCCGGGCCAGGGCCAGGGCGCGCAGCGTGGCGGCCCAGTCCAGCACCGGGGAGTCGAGGACGAGGCCGCTGATCCGGTCGCGGAGCGCGGAGTTGACGGCGGCGTGCAGCGCCATCGAGGCGCCGGTGGACCAGCCGTGCAGGACGACGTCCGTGGCGCCGTGGCGCACGGCGAAGCGGATCGCGGCGTCCAGGTCGCGCCATTCGGATTCGCCGAGATGGGCGAGGCCGTCGGGGGAGCGCGGGGCTCCGGCGTCGCCGCGGTAGGCCAGGTCGAGCACGGGCAGGCGCAGGTCGTGCAGGAACCTCATGACGTTCATGGGGTGTTCCCGGGTGGTGCCGAGGCCGTGCACGGTGATGACCCAGGTGTCGCGGGGGCCGGGCAGGAACCAGGCGGGCAGGGCGCCGAGCTCGCCGGGGATCTCGACGTCCCGGTAGTCGAGGCCCAGGGCGGTGGAGGGGTCGCCGCTGTGCAGCTGCGGGGTGACGCGGACCTTGGTGCCGGTCCCCAGGGTGCCCCGGTCGACGCGGACCAGTCTGCGGACGACGGTGTCGGGGGCGTGGTGGGCGTTCTCGATCACCGGGCCGACGACGGCGTGGACGTCCTTGCCCACCAGTCCGTACATCCCGGGCCGCAGGGCGGTGAAGGAGCGGGTCAGGGTGACCTGCCCGGCCGCCGTGGCGTGCACGGTGAGTCTGCGGTCGGCGGGGAGCGGTCGTCCGGACGGCGCCCGGAGGGCGGCGTCGCTGGCGTACCGGCCGGCCGCGACCGCTGCCGCTCCGACGCCGAGGATCGTGGTGACGGCTGCTGCCGTGACTGTTGCCGGGCGCACCGCTTCAGTGTCGTGGCGGATGCGTGACGCTGCCAGCGGACGGGGGCCGGCCGGGCTGTCCGTACCCCTTGAGCGCCTCCCCCGCCTCGTGCAGCTGCCGCGGCGAGAGCAGGTTCGGGGTACGGCCGGGTACGGAGCCGGCGGTGAGCCAGAGGTGGCAGAGCCATTCCAGCTGGGCGGTCCGGTCGTACGCCTGGTCGAGGGTGGCTCCGTGGGTGACGGTTCCGTGGTTCTGGAGCAGGCAGCCCGTGCGGTCCCGCAGGGCGGTGAGCATGTTCTCGGCCAGTTCGACGGTGCCGTAGCGCGCGTAGGGCGCGACGCGTACGGGCCCGCCGAGCATGGCGGCGGCGTAGTGGATCGGCGGGACCTCGTCGACCAGGGTGGAGACGGCCGTGGCGTGGACCGCGTGGGTGTGGACGACGGCGGCCGCGTCGGTGTTCCGGTAGACGGCGAGGTGGAGCGGGAGTTCGCTGGTGGGGGCCAGTTCGCCGAGGACGCGGTTGCCCTCCGGATCGACGCCGACGGCGTCCTCGGGGCCCAGCCGGTCGTACGGCACTCCGCTCGGTGTGACCAGGATCGTGTCGCCGACCCGTGCCGACACGTTTCCCGAGGTCCCGACGACGAGGCCCTCGGCCGCCGTGCGCCGGGCGGTGGCGACGACGCCGTCCCAGGCGCGTCCGATCGCGTCCCGCTGCTGCTCGCTCATGCGCCGATCCTGTCAGCCGCGGAGGCGGACGGGTATGGGGTCGGCCACAGCCGCTCACCCGGGAAAGCCGGGCCACGACCGCCCCGAGGACAAGCGGAATGCCCGGACCCCGCTTGGCAACACCCCAGCGCCCCGCTCAGTTCATCTTCCGTTCACCCAGGTTGCCTACGGTCCACATGCCAATGACGTCGAACGATTGCCTGGGTAAATGGAACACATCACGCTGCTCCTCGCGATTGTGATCGTGACAGCTCTAGTGTTCGATTTCACGAACGGTTTCCATGACACCGCGAACGCGATGGCGACGACCATCTCGACCGGTGCGCTCAGACCGAAGACAGCGGTGGCCATGTCCGCCGTTCTCAATCTCGTCGGCGCGTTCCTGTCGGTGGAGGTCGCCAGGACGATCTCCGGCGGGATCATCAACGAGGACGGGCTGCGGACGGAAGTCATCTTCGCGGCGCTCGTCGGCGCCATTCTGTGGAATCTGCTGACCTGGCTGGTCGGGCTGCCGTCCAGTTCCTCCCACGCCCTGTTCGGCGGACTGATCGGCGCGGCCGTGATGTCGGCGGGCTGGTCGTCCGTCAACGGCGGCACCGTCATCACCAAGGTGCTGCTCCCCGCGGTCGCCGCCCCGATCGTCGCCGGTCTGGCCGCGCTGCTGGCCACCAGGCTGACGTACCGGATCGGCGGGAAGATCCGCAACGACGCCCAGGAGAAGGCCACCGCCAAGGGGTACCGGGCGGGCCAGATCGCCTCGGCCGGGCTCGTCTCCCTCGCCCACGGCACCAACGACGCGCAGAAGACCATGGGCATCATCACCCTGGCCCTGGTCACCGGCGGCGTCCTGCACCCGGGCGCCAACCCGCCGGTCTGGGTCATCGTCGCCGCCGGTACGGCCATCGCGCTCGGCACCTACCTGGGCGGCTGGCGCATCATCCGCACCATGGGCAGCGGCCTCACCGACCTCCGGCCGCCGCAGGGCTTCGCCGCCCAGACCAGCGCGGCCACCGTCATCCTGGCCTCCTCGCACCTCGGCTTCTCCCTCTCCACCACCCAGTCCTGCTCCGGCGCCGTGATGGGCGCGGGCCTCGGCCGCCGGGGCGGTGTGGTCCGCTGGTCCACCGCCACCCGGATGTTCGTCGCCTGGGGCCTGACCCTGCCGGCCGCCGGTCTGGTCGGCGCGGGGGCGGAGCTCCTCACCCAGCAGGGCACCTGGGGGGTCGTCGTCGTCGCGGTGCTGCTGGTCGCGGGCTCCGGCGCGATCTGGCTGGTGTCGCGGCGCAAGCCGGTCGGCCACGACGACGTCGCCCCGGCGGCTGCCGACGCCGAGCCCGCGGGCGTCGTCACCACGGCCATCGCCGCCGTCAGCCCGCCGCCCACCGCGGCCCAGGCACCGGCCCAGAACCTCATGACCACCATTCCGGCCCCGGCCGGAACCACCCAGGACCCGGCGCGACCCGCCACCGTCTGAACCGGCCGTCTAAGGATTCAGCATGAACATCGACTGGGCAGCCCTCGGCTCCGTATTCGGCGTCTCCCTCGTCGTCACCGTCGCACTGGTGGGCCTCTTCACCCTGGGCATCGTCGGCCTCTCCAAGCAGCCGGAACCGGCGGCGCAGGGCGGCTCCGGCTCCTCGCTGCTGCTGGCCCGCGCCGGCGCGTACGTCTGCTTCGCGCTGTGCGCGGCGGCCGTCACGTACGGCATCTACCTGATCGTCGCCTGAACCGCTTCCGCACGCCTTTCCCGTCGGGCCGGACACCCCCGTGTGTCCGGCCCGATGTGGGTATCAGCACACTGCGCCGTCGCAGGTCAACGGCAGGTTGACGGGCGTTCGCGGGGCGTGGTGGACTGCCGGAGCCAATTACGGCGACAGCAGAGGAAGCCGGTGCGAATCCGGCGCGGTCCCGCCACTGTCACCGGGGAGCGGTCCCCCACACCGGACGTCACGGCGCGCGCGAGCGGGCTGGAAGGCCGGGGGAGCCGCGGATCCGGGAGCCAGGAGACTCTCGTCGCCGGTCACGTCGAACCAGGGCGCGGACCCTGAGTGAGGACATATCGCCATGCCTGGCCGCCCTGCGTCCGCTCTTTCGGCGCTCTCGACGAGAGCCGCCCGCACGAAGGTCCGCCGAGGCGCGACGGCCGGCTGAACCGTGCGAGCCGACCGCATCTTCGCGTACGGCGCCACGGCCGGACTGATCGGCGATCTGCTGCTCGGTGACCCCCGCAGGGGGCACCCGGTCGCGGCCTTCGGACAGGCCGCGGCGGAGGTCGAGCGCCGTCTGTGGCGTGACCACCGCGGCTGGGGCGCACTGCACACCCTCGTCTGCGCCGGAGGCGCCGCGGGTGGCGCCGCCCTGCTCACCCATGCCGTACGCCGCAGCCCCGCCGCCTCCGTGGCACTGACCGCGGCCGCCACCTGGTCCGTCGTCGGCGGCACCTCCCTGGGCCGCGAGGCACGGGCCGTCGGCGCCGCCCTGGCCGCCGGTGACCTCGGCCTGGCCCGCGAGCGGCTGCCGCACCTGTGCGGGCGCGACCCGCAGTCCCTGGACGGGCCGCAGATCGCCCGCGCCGTGGTGGAGTCCGTGGCGGAGAACACCTCGGACGCCGTGGTCGGCGCGCTGGTGTGGGGCGCGCTGGCCGGGGTCCCCGGGCTGGCCGGCTTCCGGGCCGCCAACACCCTCGACGCCATGGTCGGCCACAAGTCCCCCCGCCACCTGCGCTACGGCTGGGCCTCGGCCCGCCTGGACGACCTCGCGGGCTGGCCGGGCGCCCGGCTCACGGCCCTGCTCGCGGTGGCCGCGGGGGGACGGCCGGCCGACGCGGTCCGCGCCTGGCGGGCCGACGCCGCCAAGCACCCGAGCCCCAACGCGGGCCCGGTGGAGGCCTCGTTCGCGGGTGCGCTCGGCGTGCGCCTCGGCGGCACCCTCGCGTACGGCGGCCGGATCGAGCACCGTCCGGTGCTCAACGGGGAGACGGGCCGGGCGGTGGAGACCGCCGACATCGAACGCGCGGTACGGCTGTCGCGCCGGGTGGGCGCGCTGGCCCTCGGTGTCTGCGTGGCGGGACGGCTCGGCGCGGCCCTCGCCGCACGACGGATCGCGGGGCGCCGCACGGCGGCGCCCCGTGTCGCAGGACGGAGAAGCACATGAGCGGCGGACTGCTGGTCGCCGGAACCACTTCCGACGCGGGCAAGAGCGTCGTCACCGCGGGCATCTGCCGCTGGCTCGTACGCCGGGGCGTGAAGGTGGCGCCCTTCAAGGCGCAGAACATGTCGCTGAACTCGTTCGTCACCCGCGAGGGCGCCGAGATCGGGCGCGCCCAGGCCATGCAGGCCCAGGCCGCCCGCGTCGAGCCGACCGCGCTGATGAACCCGGTGCTGCTCAAGCCCGGCGGCGACCGCTCCAGCCAGGTCGTCCTGATGGGGAAGCCGGTCGGCGAGATGAGCGCGCGCGGCTACCACGGAGGCAGGCAGGAGGCGCTGTTCTCCACGGTCGTGGACTGCCTGGAGCAGCTGCGGAGCACGTACGACGCGGTGATCTGCGAAGGGGCGGGCAGCCCGGCGGAGATCAATCTGCGGCGCACGGACATCGTGAACATGGGTGTCGCCCGCGCGGCGCGCTTCCCGGTGGTGGTGGTCGGCGACATCGACCGCGGTGGCGTCTTCGCCTCGTTCTTCGGTACGACGGCCCTGCTCGCGGCGGAGGACCAGTCGCTGATCGCCGGCTACCTGGTCAACAAGTTCCGCGGTGACGTCTCGCTGCTGGAGCCGGGGCTGGACATGCTGCGGGACCTCACCGGGCGGCCGACGTACGGAGTGCTGCCCTTCGCGCACGGCCTCGGCATCGACGAGGAGGACGGTCTGCGGGTCTCGCTGCGCGGAACCGTGCGCGAATCGACGGTGGCGCCGCCGCACGGCGAGGACGTGCTGCGGGTCGCGGTGTGCGCGGTGCCGCTGATGTCGAACTTCACCGATGTGGACGCGCTGGCCGCCGAGCCCGGCGTCGTGGTCAGGTTCGTGGACCGCGCCGAGGAGCTGGCCGACGCCGACCTCGTCGTCGTGCCCGGCACCCGGGGCACCGTCAAGGCGCTGGCCTGGCTGCGCGAACGGGGCCTCGCCGACGCGCTGGTCCGGCGAGCGGCCGAGGGCCGGCCGGTCCTCGGCATCTGCGGCGGCTACCAGGTCCTCGGCGAGCACATCGAGGACGAGGTCGAGTCGCGGGCCGGGCGGGTCGAGGGCCTCGGGCTGCTCCCCGTACGCATCCGCTTCGACCGCGAGAAGACCCTGGCCCGCCCCGTCGGGCAGGCGCTCGGCGCGCCGGTCGAGGGGTACGAGATCCACCACGGCGTGGCGGACGTGCTCGGCGGGGAGACCTTCTTCCGCGACGACCGGGGACACGGACTCGACGGCTGCCGGGTCGGCTCCGTCTGGGGCACCCACTGGCACGGTTCGCTGGAGAGCGACACGTTCCGCCGCCGTTTCCTGGCCGAGGTCGCACGGGCCGCCGGCCGGCGCTTCGTCCCCGCCCCCGACACCGCGTTCGCGGCGCTGCGCGAGGAACAGCTCGACCGCCTCGGCGATCTCGTCGAAGAGCACGCGGACACCGACGCGTTGCTGCGGCTCATCGAGTCGGGCGCGCCGCCGGGGCTGCCGTTCATCGCACCCGGAGCACCCGGCGCGCCCGGAGCCCGCGCGGTCCCGGGAGGCCGCCGATGACCCCGGGGACCGGCCCGGCCCGCCTCGTTCACGCCCATTCACCCGCAGGAAGGATCGCCCAGTGAGCACGCATTTCCCGTTCACCGCCGTCGTCGGGCAGCAGGACCTGCAACTCGCCCTGTTGCTCAACTCCGTCGCACCGAACATCGGTGGTGTGCTCGTACGGGGGGAGAAGGGCACCGCCAAGAGCACCGCCGTGCGCGCGCTCTCGGCGCTGCTGCCGGAGGTGGCCGTCGTCCCCGGGTGCCGTTTCTCCTGCGACCCCGCGTCGCCGGACCCGGCGTGTCCGGACGGCCCCCACGAGACCGGGGCCGGTGTGTCGCGGGACGCCCGGATGGTGGAGCTGCCCGTGGGCGCGTCCGAGGACCGGCTCGTCGGGGCGCTGGACATCGAGCGGGCGCTCGCGGACGGCGTGAAGGCGTTCGAACCGGGCCTGCTGGCCGACGCGCACCGCGGGATCCTCTACGTCGACGAGGTCAACCTGCTCCACGACCACCTCGTGGACCTGCTGCTGGACGCGGCCGCGATGGGCGCCTCGTACGTCGAGCGCGAGGGGGTCTCGGTGCGGCACGCGGCGCGCTTCCTGCTCGTCGGGACGATGAACCCCGAAGAGGGCGAACTGCGGCCCCAGTTGCTCGACCGGTTCGGGCTGACCGTCGAGGTCGCCGCGTCCCGGGAGACCGATCAGCGGGTCGAGGTCGTGCGCCGGCGTCTCGCGTTCGACGACGACCCCGCGGCCTTCGCCGCCGGGTGGGCCGGCGAGGAGGACGCGCTGCGGGCGAGGATCGTCGCCGCGCGGGCGCTGCTGCCCGAAGTGCGGCTCGGGGACGCGGCGTTGCGGCAGATCGCGGCGACCTGCGCGGCCTTCGAGGTCGACGGCATGCGCGCGGACATCGTGATGGCGCGGACCGCCACCGCGCTGGCCGCCTGGGCGGGGCGTACGGACGTGCTCGCCGAGGACGTGCGGCAGGCGGCCCTGCTCGCGCTCCCCCACCGGCGCCGGCGCAATCCGTTCGACGCGCCGGGTCTCGACGAGGACAAGCTCGACGACACGCTGGAGCAGAACGGCGGCGAGGACGAGGATCCGGACCCGGACGGCCCCGGTGGCGGCGGCCGCCCCCCGCGCGGCGACGGCCCCGACACGCCGCAGGGGCCCGAGGGCGAGTCCGGCGACGCGCCCGCGCCGTCCGTGCCCGAACAGGGCCGGGAGCAGGGCCAGGGGCAGCCCTCCGGCGGCGGCGAGCAGCAGCCGGTACGCGCCACCGAGCCCTTTCGCACGAAGATGCTGAGCGTTCCCGGCCTGGGCGAGGGCGCGGCGGGGCGGCGGTCCCGGGCACGTACCGAGCACGGGCGCACGACCGGCGCGCGGCGTCCGCAGGGCGCCCTGACCAAGCTGCACCTCGCGGCGACGGTGCAGGCCGCCGCGCCGCACCAGCGGGCGCGTGGCCGTTCGGGGCGCGGGCTGGTGGTCCGGCGGGACGATCTGCGCCAGGCGACGCGGGAGGGGCGCGAGGGGAATCTGGTGCTCTTCGTGGTGGACGCCTCCGGGTCGATGGCGGCCCGGCAGCGGATGGCCGCCGTGAAGGGCGCGGTCCTGTCGCTGCTGCTGGACGCGTACCAGCGGCGCGACAAGGTCGGGCTGGTCACCTTCCGGGGCAGGGACGCCGAGGTGGCGCTGCCGCCGACGTCGTCGGTGGACGCCGCGGCGGCGCGGATGGAGCAGTTGCCGACCGGTGGGCGCACCCCCGTCGCGGCCGGGCTGCTGAAGGCCCATGAGGTGCTGCGGGTGGAGCGGCTGCGTGATCCGTCGCGGCGGCCGCTGCTGGTCGTGGTGACCGACGGGCGGGCGACCGGGGGCCCCGACCCGGTGGCGCTGGCGGCCCGAGCGGCGCGGCTGCACGAGGCGGAGGGCGTCGCGTCCGTCGTCGTGGACTGCGAGTCGGGGCCGGTACGGCTCGGTCTCGCGGGCAGCCTCGCACGCGATCTCGGGGGCAGCGCCGTCACGCTCGACGAACTGCGGGCCGACTCGATCGCCGGGCTCGTCAAGGACGTTCAGGGAACCAACAGGAGGGCCGCGTAATGCCGCAGGGACAGCCGACCACCGTGCCCGACGACGGGCTCACCACCCGCCAGCGCCGCAACCGCCCGCTGCTGATGGTGCACACCGGCACCGGCAAGGGGAAGTCGACGGCGGCCTTCGGGCTGGCGCTGCGTGCCTGGAATCAGGGGTGGCCCATCGGCGTCTTCCAGTTCGTCAAGTCGGCGAAGTGGAAGGTCGGCGAGGAGAACGCGCTGAAGGTGCTCGGTGCGAGCGGCGAGGGCGGGTCCGTCGTCTGGAACAAGATGGGCGAGGGCTGGTCGTGGGTGCAGCGCGACGGCCAGATGGACAACGAGGAGGCGGCCCGCGAGGGCTGGGAGCAGGTGAAGCGCGACCTGGCCGCCGAGACGTACCGGCTGTACGTCCTCGACGAGTTCGCGTACCCGATGCACTGGGGGTGGGTCGACACCGACGAGGTGATCGAGGTGCTGCGCGACCGCCCCGGTACGCAGCATGTGGTGGTCACCGGCCGCAACGCGCCGCAGAAGCTGCTGGACGCCGCCGACCTGGTCACCGAGATGTCGAAGGTCAAGCACCCGATGGACGCCGGTCAGAAGGGCCAGCGGGGCATCGAATGGTGAGGGAATCCCGGTGAACGTCCCACGTCTGGTGATCGCCGCCCCCTCCTCGGGGAGCGGCAAGACCACCGTCGCCACGGGGCTGATGGCGGCCTTCGCGGGGCGCGGTCTCGCGGTGTCCCCGCACAAGGTCGGCCCCGACTACATCGATCCCGGCTACCACACGCTGGCCACGGGCCGGCCGGGGCGCAACCTCGACGCGTACATGTGCGGCCCCGGTCTGGTCGCCCCGCTGTTCGCGCACGGGGCGCGGGGGTGCGACCTGGCGGTGGTCGAGGGCGTGATGGGGCTGTTCGACGGGGCGTCCGGGCAGGGCGAGCTGGCGTCGACCGCGCAGGTCGCGAAGGTGCTGCGGGCGCCCGTGGTGCTGGTCGTCGACGCGTCGTCGCAGTCGCGCTCCGTGGCCGCGCTGGTGCACGGCTTCGCCTCCTGGGACCCGGGGGTGCGGATCGGCGGGGTGATCCTCAACAAGGTCGGCTCGGACCGCCACGAGGCGCTGCTGCGGGACGCGCTGGAGGAGTCCGGTCTGCCGGTGCTGGGGGTGCTGCGGCGGGCCGAGCAGGTGGCGGTGCCGTCGCGGCACCTGGGGCTGGTGCCGGTGGCCGAGCGGCGCGGCGACGCGGTGGGCGCGGTCGGGGCGATGCGGGAGCAGGTGGTGGCGGGGTGCGATCTGGACGCGCTGATGGCGCTGGCCCGGTCCGCGCCCGCGCTGCCGGACGAGGTGTGGGACGCCCGGACGGCGATCGCGGAGTGCGGCGGGCCGGTGCCGCTGCCCTCCTCCGCCGGTGGCCGGGGCCCGGTCGTGGCCGTGGCGTCCGGTCCCGCGTTCACCTTCTCCTACGCCGAGCACACCGAGCTGCTCACCGCCGCCGGGGCCGAGGTCGTGCCGTTCGATCCGCTGCGGGACGAGACGTTGCCGCGGGGCACCCGGGGGCTCGTCATCGGCGGGGGTTTCCCGGAGGTGTACGCCGCCGAGCTCTCCGCCAACGCGGCGCTGCGCGGGGCCGTCGCCGAGCTGGCCGGGTCCGGGGCACCGGTCTCCGCCGAGTGCGCGGGGCTGCTGTATCTGGCGCGTTCGCTCGACGGGCTGCCGATGTGCGGGGTCCTGGACGCGGAAGCGCGGATGTCGAAGCGGCTCACGCTCGGCTACCGGGAGGCCGTGGCGGTCTCCGACAGCGTGCTGGCGGCGCCCGGCACCCGGGTGCGCGGACACGAGTTCCACCGGACCGTGCTGGAGCCGGGTGCCGGGGCCGAACCGGCGTGGGGCATGCACCAGCCGGAGCGGCGGGTCGAGGGATTCGTACGCGATGGCGTGCACGCCAGCTATCTGCACACGCACTGGGCCTCGGCGCCCGGCATGGCCCGCCGGTTCGTCGAGCGGTGCGCGGGATGAACGGCGTACGGGCCGCGAGCGGGGCCGGTGGCCGGGCGCGGTGCTCAGTCCGCGATGCCCACCACCAGCCAGATGAAGCCCACCCCGGCCACGGTGCACAGCAGTGTGGAGCGGGCCGGGTGCGTGTGGTGCGCCTCGGGGAGGATCTCGGCGGCGGCGAGGTAGAGCAGCGCGCCGCCGAAGAAGCCGAGATAGCAGCCGAGGAGTTCCGCCGGAAGGGTGAACAGAAGGGTGGTCGCGGCGCCCACGACCGGCGCCAGGGCGTCCGCGAACAGCATGAACAGGGCCTTGCGGCGGGCGTTCCCGTACAGGCTGGTGATCGTGTAGGTGTTGAAGCCGTCGGCGAAGTCGTGCGTGATGACGGCGAGGGCGACGGTGGCGCCCATGCCCGCGCCCACCTGGAAGGCCGCGCCGAGCGCCACGCCGTCCATCAGGCTGTGGCCGACCATCGCCGCCGCTGCCGTGAGCCCCACCTGGGGCACCCGCTCCTCGCCCGCGCCGTGTGCCGCCTGTCGTACGGCGAGCAGCCGCTCCACGAGGTGGGCGAGGAGGAAGCCGCCCACGAAGAGCAGCAGCGCGGCCGGGACGCCGAGGACGGGTTCGCCCGCGGCCTCGATCGCCTCCGGCAGCAGGTCCAGGCCGACCACTCCGAGCATGAGTCCGCCGGCGAAGCCGAGCACCAGGTGGCGGCGGTCGGTGACGCGCTGGGCGACCCAGCCGCCGGCCAGGGTCATCAGGAACGCGCCGAGCGCGACGAACACCGCCATGCGCTCTTGCTAGCCGATCGACCCCGGTACGCGCATCTCAGCGCGGCCCCGTAGTCCGGCCCCGCGGCACCCCCGGCGCCCCCTCTTCCCTCTTCCTCCGTCTTCTTCCGCGTTCCGAAAGGACCCCTCCCCCATGTCCGAAGCCGTCGACTCCGCCGCGGTGTTGCCGCCCGCGTCGCTCGCCGTGGGGGTCGGCGCGTCCAGGGGCGCACCCGTCGAGGAGGTGCTCGGGCTGGTCCGGGAGACCCTGCGCGCGGCCGGGCTCTCACCGCTGGGCGTCGCGGAGCTGGTGACCGTGGACACCAAGGCGGACGAGCCGGGCCTGGTCGCCGCCGCGGCGGCGCTCGGTGTACCGCTGCGCACGTACCCGGCCGGGGTGCTGGCCCGTATCGAGGTGCCCGGTCCGTCCGGCGCGCCGCTCGCCGCGGTCGGAACGCCGTCGGTCGCGGAGGCCGCCGCGCTCGCGGCGGGGGGCGAGCTCCTCGTGACGAAGCGGAAGTCGGCCCCGCGGGGGCGGGCTCCGATGGTGACCTGCGCGGTGGCGCGCCGCGATCCGCGCGGGCGGGCGGGCGTCGCGCCCGTGGCACCGGACGGACCGGCCGGACCCGACCGTTGCGTGGAAGCGGGTGCCGGGCGCATAGTCGTTCTGCCGGACTTCGGGGACGGGGCGGAGCCGCCGCGGCGGCCGGCCTCCCGCCCCGACGACGACGGCGCCCACCCCCACACCACGGCGGCCATGCACACTCCCACGGAAAGCCCCGACGCGACCGGCGCGGGCACGCACGATCTGCGCCACCACGGTGACGCGGAGGTACGGGGACGGGACCGGGATCTGACCGATCTCGCCGTCAACGTACGGGCCGGCACTCCCCCGGCCTGGCTGAGGGAGCGGATCACGGCGTCGCTGGGCGCGCTGGCGGCCTATCCGGACGGCCGTGCGGCGCGGGCGGCGGTCGCGGCCCGGCACGGCGTCCCGGTGGAACGGGTGCTGCTGACGGCGGGCGCGGCGGAGGCGTTCGTGCTGATCGCGCGGGCGCTGCCGGCCTCCCGTCCGGTCGTGGTCCATCCGCAGTTCACCGAGCCGGAGGCGGCGCTGCGCGCGGCCGGGCACCCGGTGGGGCGGGTGCTGCTGCGGGCCGGGGACGGGTTCCGGCTGGACCCCTCGGCGGTGCCCGAGGACGCGGATCTGGTGGTGGTCGGCAACCCGACCAACCCCACGTCGGTGCTGCATCCGGCGGCGGTGCTGGAGCGGCTGGCCCGTCCCGGCCGGACGCTGGTGGTCGACGAGGCGTTCATGGACGCGGTGCCGGGCGAGCGCGAGACGCTGTGCGGGCGTACGGACGTCCCGGGGCTCGTCGTGCTGCGGAGCCTCACCAAGACCTGGGGGCTCGCGGGGCTGCGGATCGGTTATGTGCTGGCCGCGCCGGAGACCGTCCGGGCGCTGGAGGAGGCGCAGCCGCTGTGGCCGGTGTCGTCCCCGGCGCTGACGGCCGCCGAGGCGTGCATGGAGCCGCGGGCCCTGGCCGAGGCGGCCGACGCCGCGGAGCGGATCGCGGTGGACCGGGCCCATCTGGTGGCGGGGCTCATGGAGTTCACCGAGGTGCGGGTGATGGAGCCGGCCGAGGCGCCGTTCGTCCTGGTGCGTCTGGACCGGGCCGCCGAGGTGCGGGAGCGGCTGCGGCTGCTGGGGTTCGCGGCGCGGCGCGGGGACACGTTTCCCGGGCTCGGCCCCGACTGGCTGCGGCTGGCCGTGCGCGACCGTGCGACGACCAACCGCTTCCTCCAGGCGTTCGACCAGGCGCTCCAGACGCTGGGCGCTGCGGTGCGCTGACGGGGCAGCCGGTGAGGAACCCGCACCGGCTGCCCCGCCCTCGGGAGGGTCAGCTCCGGGCGCGGCGCCTGGCCACGACCACCGCCCCGGCGCCCGCCGCCAGCAGGACGGCCGCACCGCCCGCGAGGTACGGCGTGGTGGAGCTGCTGCCCGTCTCGGCGAGGTTGGAGCCGGCGGCCGGTTCGTGGCCGGTGCCGGTCTGCGGCTTCACCCCGCCGCTGTCACCGCCGCCGCTGTGGCCGCCGCCCGTGGAACCGGTGGTGCTGCCGCCGTTGCCGGAGGCACCTCCGTCGCCGGAACCTCCGCTGGTGGAGCCGCCGTTGCCGGAGCCGCCGTCGCTCGACCCCCCGCTGTGCGAACCGCCGCTGTCCGACCCCCCGCTGCCCGAACCTCCGTTGCTCGTACCGCCGTTGCTCGTACCGCCGTTGCTCGTACCGCCGTTGCTCGTACCGCCGTTGTCCCCGCCGCCCGGCTTCGGCGTCTCGCAGGTCGCCTCGACGAGCGTGACCTCACCCTGCACGTCGGCGACGTTCAGCTTGAGCGGGTTGACGGAGACCTTCAGCCGCAGCGCGGTCGCCGCGGCGGTACGCGAGGTGGTGTGCGTCTTCGAGAGGTCGAGGGTCACGTCGCCGACCGCCGGGACGCTGATCCGCGTGGTGCCGCCCGCGCTGAGGTCGATCCGCTTGCCGAGGACCGACACGTGCCCCAGGACGTTCGACTCGGCGACCGGCTTGTGACCCGCCTCGCAGACGGCCCTGGAGGTGACCTTCTCCACCTCGATCAGTGAGAGCAGCGGCAGTCCGGGGACGTGGACCCGGGCCTTGACCACGTTGCTGTAGCCCTCGGCCCGGTGCTTGTCGACGGTCGCCTTCGAGGTGGCCACGTCGGCGGCGAGCACGCTCACCGGCCGGCCGCCGTCCACTCCGTCGAGCCGCACGCTGAGCGCGGTCTCCTTGGCGTCGGCGGGCGCCTTCACCTCATTGAGCGCGGCCCTGAGCGGTACGTCGATCGTCTTGTTCAGGAGCGAGACGTCGAGTGCGGTACGGAGCACGACCGCGCCGGCCTTCCCGCCGCCGGTGGTCGTGGTGCTCGCGTCGGCGGCCTGCGCCGGGGCGGCGACCAGCAGGGCGACGGGTGCGGCGGCGACCGCCAGGGCGGCCAGGCGGAAGGTGTTGCTGTTCAAGGTGGTGGAACCCCCACAAGAGACATGGAGCCACCGGCGCTGTCCAATGGGGGACATCGAGAGCTCCGGTGGCCTCGACCCCGAAAGCTTTACGCACGGAGGGTGAACTGGCGGACACCTGACGTGAGTTCACCCCAAAGGGGGGTTTCCGCGCCTGTATTCGAATATCTCGGTACGTGCGTTCCTCGGGGTCACCCGATCCGCCGAGCGCGGAGGGCTCCGGGGCCGACTGCGCCGGAGTGCACGGAAAGTGTCTCAACGACGGGGCAGGGCTCCGGTCACTGCCCGTCAACACCGCGCACCCCGGCCACGCGGCCGCCGGGCTCAGCCGATCACCCGCCCGTTCAGCACCACCCGCCGCGGCGCCGCGAGCACCCGTACGTCCGCCCGCGGGTCCTCGTCGTACACCACCAGGTCCGCCGGGGCCCCCTCCTCCAGCACCGGCCGCCCCAGCCACTGCCGGGCGCCCCAGGTGGTCGCGGAGAGCGCGTCCAGGGCCGGGATGCCCGCCTTCACCAGCTCGGCGACCTCGTCCGCCACCAGCCCGTGGGCGAGCACTCCGCCCGCGTCGGTGCCGACGAAGACCGGCACCCCGGCGTCGTACGCGGCGCGCACGGTGTCGTAGCGCCGCTCGTGCAGCCGGCGCATATGGGCCGACCAGCGCGGGAACTTGGCCTCGCCGCCGTCCGCGAGCGAGGGGAAGGTGGCGATGTTGACCAGGGTGGGGACGATCGCGACCCCGCGCTCGGCGAAGAGCGGGATGGTGTCCTCGGTGAGCCCGGTGGCGTGCTCGATGCAGTCGATGCCCGCCTCGACGAGATCGCGCAGCGAGTCCTCGGCGAAGCAGTGCGCGGTGACCCGGGCGCCGAGCCGGTGCGCCTCGGCGATGGCCGCCGCGACCTCCTCGCGCGGCCAGCAGGCGGTCAGATCGCCCACCTCCCGGTCGATCCAGTCGCCGACCAGCTTCACCCAGCCGTCGCCGCGGCGCGCCTCCTGGGCGACGTAGTCCACCAGCTGGTCCGGCTCGATCTCATGGGCGTAGTTCCGGGTGTACCTGCGGGGCCTGGCGATGTGCCGCCCGGCCCTGATGATCTTCGGCAGGTCCTCGCGGTCGTCGATCCACCGGGTGTCGGCCGGTGAACCCGCGTCCCGCAGCAGCAGGGCTCCCGCCTCCCGGTCGGCGAGGGCCTGCCGCTCGCTGGTGGCCGCGTCGACGGCTCCGTGGTGGTCGAGCCCGACATGGCAGTGGGCGTCCACCAGGCCCGGCAGCGCCCAGCCGGTGACGGTCACCGCCCCGTCGGCGCCGGGCGGTCTCCCGTACGAGATCCGCCCGTCGACCACCCAGAGGTCGTCCCGGACGTCCTCGGGACCGACGAGCACCCGCCCCTTCACGTGCAGCACCTGCGATGCCTTGTGATCACTCATGGGCAGCACTGTACGAGGCGGCGCGCGGGGCCCTGGGTACGCTTTCGACGGAAGCACCGTCCGTACGCGCCACCGCGCAGCGAACCGGCCGACCACACCCGACCCGACCCGAAGAGAGCACCACCGTGACGCATCCGTTCCTCGACCTCGCCCCGCTCACCGCCGCGCACTTCGCGGCCATCGAGCAGCGGGTGGCCGGCCTCCTCGCCACCGAGCAGGACGTCGTCATCATGCAGGGCGAGGCGCTGCTCCCCCTCGAAGGCTGCATCCGGGGCGCCGCCCGGCCCGGTTCGACCGCGCTGAACGTCGTCACCGGGCCGTACGGGCAGACCTTCGGGAACTGGCTGCGGGACTGCGGTGCCCGGGTGATCGATCTGGCGGTGCCCTTCCACACGGCGGTCACCGCCGACCAGGTCGCGCGGGCGCTGGACGAGCACCCGGAGATCGACTTCGTCTCCCTGGTCCACGCGGAGGCGGCGACCGGCAACACCAATCCGGTCGCCGCGATCGGCGAGGTGGTCCGCGCGCACGGAGCGCTGTTCATGCTGGACGCCGTCGCCTCGGTGGGCGCCGAACCGCTGCTGCCGGACGCGTGGGGCGTCGATCTCTGCGTGATCGGCGCGCAGAAGGCGATGGGCGGCCCGGCCGGGGTGTCGGCGGTGTCGGTGAGCGGCCGCGCCTGGGAGCGGATCGCCGCCAACCCCGAGGCCCCGCGCCACTCCTACCTCTCGCTGCTGGACTGGAAGGAGCGCTGGATCGACGGCGGCCGCAAGGCCCTGCTGCACGCCCCCGCCCAGCTGGAGATGCTGGCGCTGGAGGCCTGTGTGGAGCGGATCGAGGCCGAGGGGCTGGACGCGCTGATGGCCCGTCACCGCGCGGCCGCCGCGGCGACGCGGGCGGGCGCGGTGGCGCTCGGCGGCGGCCTTTCGCCGTATGTGCACGAGGCCGGGGAGGCGGCGCCGGTCGCGACGACGCTGCGCGCGCCCGAGGGGGTCGACGCCGCCGGGCTGGTCGCGCGGGCGCTCGCGGCCGACCCGTCGCTGCCGCTGATCGCGGGCGGGGGCGCGCTGTCCAAGGAGATGATCCGGGTCAATCACTACGGGGTGGACGCGACGCGGGGCGCGGTGCTGTCCTCGCTCGCGGCTCTGGGGGCGGCGCTGGCCGACACGGGCCGGCAGGTCGACTTCGAAGCTGCCCGCAAGGCCGTCCCGGAAACCTGGCCGAGCGAATAAATACGCGCCGGATCGCGCTTATTCCATAAATGCGGGGAGCTGCCTCATTCAGAGCAGCTCCCCGCATTCTTCTGCCCGCTTTCCTGGACCCTAAACACCCCGGTTCCCCGAGGTCCCTGCCACACAATTCCGTTGCGTCACCCGAGAGTTACACCTATGTGACCGACTCCACACCGGAGCCGTTATGCCGGATAAATGGCCCCCAAAACAGGGTAAATCGCCACCGGGTCGCGCTGGCGCACGCGCCCGCCTGATAACACAGCGGGCCGCCTCGCCCAACCCCTCGCATCGATGCAATTTCGGAATTTGCTGGGTAAATTCAATTCGCATGACCGCCGCACCAGCAGATTTTGCCCGTGCCCGCACCGAATTCATCGGCATCGACGCCCCACGAGTGGAGGACGGAGCCGCGATCTGGCGCATAGCCCGCGACTCCGAGGTCCTGGACCTCAACTCCTCGTACAGCTACCTGCTGTGGTGCCGTGACTTCTCGGCGACCTCCGTGGTCGCCCGCGACGAGGCCGGCGAGCCCGTCGCCTTCGTGACGGGATACCTCCGGCCGGACCGCCCCGGGACGCTCGTCGTCTGGCAGGTGGCCGTCGACCACGGCCACCGCGGGACCGGCCTGGCGGGCAGGCTGCTGGACGCGCTGACCTCGCGGGTCGCCGCCGAACACGGCCTGGCCTCGGTCGAGACGACCATCACCCCGGACAACACCGCTTCGGACCGGCTGTTCACCTCCTACGCGCAGCGCCACGACGTGGCCCTGGAGCGCACGGTCCTCTTCGACGGCGAGCTGTTCCCCGAGGGCACGCACCTGCCCGAAGTCCTGTACCGCATCGGCCCGTTCCACGCCTGAGCGCCACCGAGCCCGCCCGCGTCCGAGCCCGACGCACACCCCCCTTCGAGCAGGAGAATCCCTGTGACCATCACCCCGCCCGCCCTGAGCGTCTTCGAGACCCTGGAGTCGGAGGTACGGAGCTACTGCCGCGGCTGGCCCGCGGTGTTCGACCGCGCGCAGGGCGCCCGGCTGACCGACGAGGACGGCCACACCTATCTGGACTTCTTCGCCGGCGCGGGTTCCCTCAACTACGGCCACAACAACCCGGTCATGAAGCGCGCGCTGATCGACTACATCGAACGGGACGGCATCACCCACGGCCTCGACATGGCCACCACCGCGAAACGCGCCTTCCTGGAGTCCTTCCAGAACAACGTGCTGCGCCCGCGCGACCTCCCGTACAAGGTGATGTTCCCCGGCCCGACCGGGACCAACGCGGTCGAGGCCGCCCTGAAGCTGGCCCGCAAGGTGAAGGGGCGCGAGTCGATCGTCTCGTTCACCAACGCCTTCCACGGCATGTCGCTGGGGTCGCTCGCCGTCACCGGCAACGCCTTCAAGCGCGCCGGGGCCGGAATCCCGCTGGTGCACGGCACCCCGATGCCGTTCGACAACTACCTGGACGGCCGGGTGCCCGACTTCCTCTGGTTCGAGCGGCTGCTGGAGGACCAGGGTTCCGGGCTCAACAAGCCCGCCGCGGTGATCGTCGAGACGGTGCAGGGCGAGGGCGGCATCAATGTGGCGCGCCCCGAGTGGCTGCGCGCGCTGTCCGAGCTGTGCCGACGCCGCGACATGCTCCTGATCGTCGACGACATCCAGATGGGCTGCGGACGCACCGGGGCGTTCTTCTCCTTCGAGGAGTCCGGCATCACCCCCGACATCGTCACCCTGTCGAAGTCGATCAGCGGCTACGGCCTGCCGATGTCGCTCTGCCTGTTCAACCCGGAGCTGGACATCTGGGGACCGGGCGAGCACAACGGCACCTTCCGCGGCAACAACCCGGCCTTCGTCACGGCCACCGCCGCGCTGGACGCCTACTGGGCCGACGGCCAGATGGAGAAGCAGACCCTGGCCCGGGGCGAGCAGATCGAGCAGACGCTCCTCGCGATCTGCGACGAACACGCCCGGCTCGGTGCGCGGTTCCGCGGCCGCGGCCTGGTGTGGGGCGTGGAGTTCACCGACGCCTCGCGCGCCGCCGCGATCTGCGCCCGCGCCTTCGAACTGGGGCTCCTGGTCGAGACCTCCGGCCCGCAGAGCGAGGTCGTGAAGCTGCTGCCGCCGCTGACCATCACCCCCGACGAGCTGGACGAGGGGCTGCGCACACTGGCCCGCGCGGTCCGCGAGACCGCCTGATCCCGGACCCGCCACGGCGCGGGTCCGACGAGAAGCACCACCGCAGAGAGAAAGGCACCGAACCACCGTGATCGTCCGATCGTTCAGTGACATCGAGAACACCGACCGGCATGTGAAGGCCGCTTCCGGCACCTGGGAGAGCAAGCGCATCGTGCTCGCCCAGGAGAAGGTGGGCTTCTCCCTCCACGAGACCACGATGTACGCGGGCACCGAGACGTCGATGTGGTACGCGAACCACATCGAGGCCGTGCTGTGCGTCGAGGGCGAGGCCGAGCTCACCAACGACGAGACCGGCGAGAAGCACTGGATCACCCCCGGCACGATGTATCTGCTGAACGGCCATGAACACCACACCATGCGGCCGAAGACCGACTTCCGCTGCGTCTGCGTCTTCAACCCACCGGTCACCGGGCGGGAGGAGCACGACGAGAACGGTGTCTACCCGCTGCTCACCGAGGAGGGCTGAGCCATGACCACCGATGCGCGCACCGATCTGTATCCGAGCCGCGGCGCCGCCGAGATCATCACCCCCCGCCAGGACCCGGTGATCTGGTCCGCGCCGGGCGCCCCGGGCCCGGTGGCCGCGAAGGACCTCCAGTCCTTCGAGCGCGACGGCTTCCTCACCGTGGACCAGCTGGTCACGCCCGACGAGGTGGCCGTCCTCCACACCGAGCTGGACCGGCTGATCGCCGATCCGGCGGTGCGGGCCGACGAGCGTTCGATCATCGAGCCGAAGTCGCAGAAGGTACGGTCGGTCTTCGAGGTCCACCGGATCAGCGAGGTCTTCGCCCGGCTGGTGAGCGACGAGCGGGTGGTGGGCCGGGCGCGTCAGATCCTCGGCTCGGACGTGTACGTCCACCAGTCCCGGATCAACGTCAAGCCGGGCTTCGGCGCCTCGGGGTTCTACTGGCACTCGGACTTCGAGACCTGGCACGCCGAGGACGGTCTGCCGAACATGCGGGCGGTGTCCGTGTCGATCGCGCTGACCGAGAACCACGACACCAACGGCGGGCTGATGATCATGCCCGGTTCGCACAAGTCGTTCCTCGGCTGCGCGGGCGAGACGCCGAAGGACAACTACAAGCAGTCGCTGAAGATGCAGGACGCGGGCACCCCGTCCGACGAGGCGCTGACGAAGATGGCCGACCGGCACGGCATCAAGCTCTTCACGGGCAAGGCCGGTTCGGCGACCTGGTTCGACTGCAACTGCATGCACGGTTCGGGCGACAACATCACGCCGTACCCCCGCAGCAATGTCTTCATCGTCTTCAACAGCGTGGAGAACGCCGCCGGGGAGCCGTTCGCGGCACCGGCGCGGCGGCCGGAGTTCATCGGGGCGCGGGACTTCACACCGGTGCGGTGAGACCCCGCCGGTCCGGGACGGGGAGGGCGGTGCGGCGGTCGTCGCACCGCCCTCCCCGCGCCGTAAGTCGGTGGACCGCCGCGATCCCGCCCGGAGAGAGTGAGTCCCATGACCTCACTCGTGCGTCACATCACGATCGACTGCGCCGACGCCTACGGGCTCGCCGGCTTCTGGGCCGAGGTGCTCGGCACGCGGCTCTCGGACCAGGACGCCCCCGGCGATCCCGAGGCGCTCGTCGAAGCGCCCGGTGCCGCGCTGCTGTTCATCCAGGTGCCGGAGCCCAAGAGCACCAAGAACCGCGTCCACCTGGACATCCAGCCACAGGACCGGACCAGGGACGAGGAGGTCGAGCGGCTGCTCGGCCTCGGCGCCACCCTCGTCGCCGACCACCGCAGGCCCGACGGGCGGGGCTGGGCGACGCTCGCCGATCCCGAGGGCAACGAGCTGTGCGTCGAGTGCGGTGCGGCGGAACGGGCGGCCCTGACCGGGGCCCGGCCGCCGGTCACGGCGGACGACGTGACCACCGCGGTGCGCCTCGCGGTCGACGCGCTCCTGGAGTCCCCGGTGACCGACTGGGACATTCCGGCCGGATCGCTGGAGTGGACCTGCTGGGAGACCGCGGAGCACCTGAGCGACGACCTCTTCTCGTACGCGGCCCAACTGGGCCCGCGACGGCCGTCGCTGGACGCGTACGTCCCCTACCGCTGGGGCCCCGACCGCGAGGGCGGTCCGTGGAACGCGGTCTTCGCGGACCGGACGGCCGGGCCCGCCGGGCTGCTCCGGACACTGGAGGCGAGCGGCGCGCTGCTCGCCTCCATGGTGCGGACGGCCTCGCCCGAGCTCCGCTCGTACCACTCCTACGGGGTGTCCGACCCGGAGGGCTTCGCCGCGATGGGCATCGTGGAGACCCTGGTGCACATGCACGACCTCGCCGCGGGCCTGGGGATCGGCTGGAACCCTCCCGCCGCCCTCTGCGACCGGGTGCTGGCCCGGCTCTTCCCGGACGCGCCGAAGGACGACGACCGGTGGGCGGTGCTGCGCTGGGCGACCGGCCGCGGCGAGCTGCCCGGCCACCCGCGCCTCACCTCGTGGAAGTGGCACGGCGCACCGCTGGACGGGACCGGCCCCGCGTAACACGGGACGGGCCTCAGGACGCGTCGAGCGCCGGGTAGTCGACGTACCCCTTCGCGTCGCCGCCGAAGAAGGTCGAGGTGTCCGGGGTGTTGAACGGGCCGCCGGCCTTCAGCCGGGCCGGCAGGTCCGGGTTGGCGATGAACAGCGCGCCGTACGAGACGAGGTCGGCGATCCCGTCGTCGACGACCGTGTGGTCGTCCGGGCCCGTCGGCCCGTCCGTCAGGGCGTTGAGGATGAAGGCGCCGGAGAACTGCTTGCGCAGCGCGAGGGTCAGCTCACGGATCTCCACCGCCTCCATCACATGCAGATAGGCGAGGCCGAGCGGCTCGATCTCCCGCACCAGCGCGGTGTAGATGGCCTCCGGGGCGGGCTCGTCGATGTCGTTGTACGGGTTCCTGGGCGAGATCCGCAGCCCGGTGCGCGCCGCGCCGATCTCGGCGGCGACGGCCTTGACCACCTCGACGGCGAACCGGATGCGGGCCTCGTCCGAGCCGCCCCACTCGTCCTCGCGCAGGTTGGTGTTGGGGGCGAGGAACTGGTGGATGAGGTAGCCGTTGGCGCCGTGCAGCTCGACCCCGTCGAAACCGGCGTCGACCGCGTTGCGGGCGGCCGTCGCGAAGTCGGCTATGGTCTGCCGGACCTCGTCGCCGGTCAGTTCGCGCGGGGTGGTGAAGTCCTCCAGGCCCGTGCCGGTGAAGAGCTGGCCGGCGGGCCGGACCGGGGAGGCGCTGACCGGGGTCAGTCCGTCCGGCAGCAGGTCCGGGTGGCCGATCCGGCCCGCGTGCATGAGCTGGGCGAAGATCCGGCCGCCCGCGGCGTGCACTGCGTCGGTGACCCGGCGCCAGGACGCGACCTGCTCCGCGCTGTGCAGCCCCGGGGTGGCGGGGTAGCCCTGGCCCACGACGGACGGCTGGACGCCCTCCGTGATGATGAGGCCGGCCGAGGCGCGCTGGGCGTAGTACTCGGCGACGAGATCCGTGGCGGTGCCGCCCTCACCGGCCCGGCTGCGGGTCATCGGGGCCATCGCGATGCGGTTGGCGAGCTGGATTCCGGCGAGGTCGATGGGATCGAACGCGGTGGTCATGGGGGCTCCTCAAATATTTACATGGTCGGCCAACTATCTCCGCTCGCGTCACTGTAGCCCATTGATTGGCCGACCAATGTAAAGTTCGCAGAAAGCCGCCGGACCCGGCAACGGCCCGGCCGGAGCACCGCCCCGAGGAGTCCCCATGCAGGCCGAGCCCACCGGATCCGCCGACCCCGCCTGTACCCGCCTGCCGAGCGCGGCCCTGGGCGGGCCGGTCGGTCACGCGCTCTCCCGGGTCGCCCGGCTGCACCGGATCGCCGCGGGCAGGCTGCTCAGGGGACTTGGGCTCTACCCGGGTCAGGAGTTCGTGATGATGTGCCTGTGGGACGCCGGTCCGGTGCGCCAGGCCGAGCTGATCAAGGCCGTCGACCTCGACCCCTCCACCGTCACCAAGATGCTCCAGCGCCTCGAACAGGCCGGGCACGTACGCCGCCGCCCCGACCCGGACGACCGCCGGGCCGTCCTGGTCGAGGCGACCGACGAGAGCTGCGCGCTCCACTCCGACGTACGGCGGGCCTGGACGGACCTGGAGGGCCGCACCCTCGCAGGTCTCGAACCCGCCGAACGCGAGGAGCTGGCCCGGCTGCTCGCCAAGGTCGAGGCGAACCTCTGCCGGGAGGCCGGGGACGGGGACTGCCCCGGCCCCCGCTGACCCCCCGGCGGCCGGGCTCAGCGGGAGAGCACGTCCAGGGCCCGGTCCACATCCGCCTCCGTGTTGTACAGGTGGAAGGACGCGCGCAGGCTTCCCGCCCGGTTCGAGACCACCACTCCGGCCCGTGCGAGCTCCGGCTCCCGCTCGCCCAGTCCGGGCACGGCCACGATCGCCGACTCCTCCGGCACCGCCTCGTGCCCCAGCCCGGCCAGCCCCGCCCGCATACGGGCCGCGAGCCCGGTGACATGGGAGTGGATGGTGTCCACCCCGACCTCGCCCAGCAGCGCGAGGGACCGTTCGGCGCCGTGGTACGAGAGGTAGGCGGGCGGTTCGTCGTAGCGCCGGGCGGTCCGGGAGAGCTGCTCGACCGGGCCGTAGGTGTTGCCCCAGGGGTCGTCGGTGGCGGACATCCCGGCGAAGACCGGCGGCAGGGTCCGCTGCGCCTCCTCGGTGACGGTGAGGAAGGATGCGCCGCGCGGGCAGAGCAGGTACTTGAAGCCGCCGGTGACGGTGTAGTCGTACTCCCCGGCGTCCAGCGGCAGCCAGCCGGCCGACTGGGTCGCGTCGAGCAGGGTCCGGGCGCCGTGGGCGGCGGCCGCCGCGCGCACCGCCTTCCGGTCGGCGATCCGGCCGTTGGACGACTGCACGGCGGAGAACGCCACCAGCGCGGTGTCCGGCCCCACCGCGTCGGCCAGCCGGTCCAGCGGCACATAGCGCACCCTGAGGTCGCCACGGACCGCGAAGGGACTGACGACCGAGCTGAACTCGCCCTCGGGCGCCACGACTTCGGCCCCCGGCGGCAGCGAGGCGGCGATCAGCCCGACATGGACGGAGACCGAGCTGCCGACGGCGACCCGGGCGGCGTCGACCCCGGCGAGGCGGGCGAAGCCGCCCCGGGCCGCCTCCACCACTCCGGAGTCGCCGGAACCGTCCGTGATGCCCGAGGCGATCCCCTCGGCGAGCGCCCGCACGGCCGCCACGGTCCGCCGGGGCAGCAGCCCGCAGGTGGAGGTGTTGAGATAGGTCGTCCTCGGTGCGAACTCGCCGTCCACCGCACTGCTGAGCGAAGTAGTCTCCATGCGCCCAGCCTGGGGCCCCCTCAACCTCTGGTCAATTGCGAAAAGTTGAAGGGAACACCCAAGCACTGCTCATCCGTGCCGCTGTCCGTGCCGCTCGTCCGTACCGGCGGAAACGGCCCCGGGGGCGCCGCGCCTCAGGTCTGCGGGACCTCGCAGGCGCCGTCGGCGTCGCAGGCCGCGGCGTCCCCGCCGATGGCGGTGAGCGGGCGGTCCTTCCACGCCTGCTCCAGCGCCTGGGCGAAGACCTCGGCGGGCTGGCCGCCCGAGATGCCGTAGCGCCGGTCGAGCACGAAGAACGGCACCGCGTTGGCCCCCAGCTCGGACGCCTCCCGCTCGTCGGCCCGCACCTCGGCGGCGTACGCCTCCGGGTCGGCGAGCACGGCGCGCGCCTCGTCGGCGTCCAGACCGGCCTCGACGGCCAGCTCGACCAGGACGTCGCCGTCGTAGACGGACCGCTCCTCGGCGAAGTTCGCCCGGTAGGCGAGGCTCAGCAGCTCGTCCTGGCGGCCGCGGGCCTTGGCCAGGTGGAGCAGCCGGTGGATGTCGAAGGTGTTGCCGTGGTCCCGGCCCTCGGTGAGGTAGCCGAGCCCCTCGGCCTGCGCGTTGGCCGCGACGTTCGCCTCCATGGCCCGCGCCTCGTCACGGGTGCGCCCGTACTTCTGCGCCAGCATGTCGATCACCTGCGCGGTCTCCCCCTTGGCGTGCCCGGGGTCGAGCTCGAAGGACCGGTGCACGACCTCGACCTCGTCGCGGTGGGCGAACCCCGCCAGGCCCTTCTCGAAGCGGGCCTTCCCTATGTAGCACCAGGGGCAGGCGATGTCGCTCCAGATCTCGACGCGCATGTCTCTTCTTCTCTCCGTGTCCTCGTACGTACCGCTCGCGTGGGGCGGAGCCGCCCTCCGCTCCCCGTGCACAACGCGGGAGCGGGGGCTCTCATTCCCCGTCGTCGAGCTCGGCGATCGGCCGGTCGCTGACGACGGCCACCAGGATCATCGGCGCGTCGCCGTCGCACTGGTTCAGGGAGACGGCGAGCCACCGGCCGTCCACCGGACCCCACACCGCCAGGTCCCCGAGGCAGTCCGTGTCGCACAGCGCCCGGTACAGCGGCGGCAGGGGCTCGCCCGCCCGGTCGCGGAAGACCGGCACCCGCATGCCCACGGTCCGGTGGGCGCCCCAGCGCCGGTCCGACTCGGCCACCAGCGCGGCGAGATGACCCGAGGCGGCCTCCTCGGCCTCCTCCCACTCCCGCGCGTACACGCCCACCAGGTCGTCGCTCTCCCAGAGCGGCACGATCCGGAAGCCCTCGCCCGCCGTCGCGCTCCACTCCCCGGTGTCCGGATCGCCCTCCCCCACCGTCGGCCCCTCGGCCGGTACGGGCCCGGCGAGCAGCGCCTCGATGTCGCGGACCGCGCGGCCGGTCCCGAACGTCTCCCCGGCCCTGACGGTCACCGCGCCACCGCCCGCCGGCCGAACCCTGACATCCTGGGCATCGCTCGCCCCTCCCCCGGTCGCACGGCGCGGCAGAAGCCCTGCCGCGTGCCGGAGCAGCGAATCACGCCCACCACAGCGCCATCAACCGCATGCGCCCGCGTCTCCGGTTCCCGGGCGTCAGTCGAGGCCGAGAATCAGTGCCGCCGTCGTGAGCTGCGCCGCACCGTGCAGGCCCAGCAGCCAGCCGCGCGCGGAGGCGAACGGCAGCAGCTTCCTCGGCCAGGCCACCGCCAGGACGCCGAGCAGGAGTGCGGCCAGGAAGGAGGCGGGGATCGAGCCGTCGGGCACATCGGCGCACTCCACGCCATGGGTCGCACAGCCGCTCCCCCGGGCCGTGCCCAGCGCGAGGAGGCCGGCGCCGACGACCACCGGCACCAGCAGGGTGAGGGCGGTCCAGGAGGCTCTGCGGATGGTTTCGTCCCGGTGCTCCGCGGGGGCGTCGGTGATGTCCATGCGGATCATCCAACCCTCCGGCACAGGCCGGAGGGCTGGGTACCGCTACTCGGTTCCCCTGTGCACGCGTGCTCATTCGTTCGATGGCACGAGGGAGGTACGAGAGGCCTCAGCTGCCGTCCCGCAGCTCCCCCACCCCCGTCGCGCGGAACGCGATCCGGTCGAAGGACGCCTCGCATCCCTCGCCCGTCGGGGACTGGACGAGGAAGCCGATCGACGCGTCGGCCGTGCGCTCCGGGTCGCCGAGGGCGAAGACGCGGACGAAGGTCCACCGCTCGCCGTCGGCCGAGGCGTGGAAGGCGAAGGCGTTGCCGGTGCGGCTGAGGCGCAGCCAGCAGCTGTCGCCGTCCACGACGAAGGAGTTGGCGTCGTCGGAGTGGCCGCGGGTGACGACCGTGCAGACGGTGGGGCGGTCCGGGGAGAGTTCCAGGCAGATCTTGGCCCACTCCCGTTCCCCGACGTGGAGGTAGAGCACCCCGGCGTCGAAGGCCGCCGCGAAGCCCACCTTCACCCGGGCGAGCAGCTGGAAGTCGCCCCGAGGCGCGGGGCCGAGCAGACGGGGGGCGTCGCTCGTGGAGTCGAGGGACGCGCCACCGGGCGGTACGAACCGGTCCTGGCGGGCGCCCGCCCGGCCGGTCAGCACACCGTCCTCGTACGTCCAGTCGGCGTCGGGGCCGAACGGGCTGAGCGCGAAGGGGAGTTCGGGCAGGCAAGGGGTCATGCCGGGCGTCCGTCCACCCGGCGGGGAAGGCCCAGGGGGTTGTCCTCGCGGAGCTCCGGCGGGAGCAGGGCCTCGGGGGTGGTCTGGTAGGTGACCGGGCGCAGCCAGCGTTCGATCGCGGTGGCGCCGACCGAGGTGGAGGTGGAGGTGGTGGCCGGGTAGGGGCCGCCGTGGTGCTGGGCGGGGGCGACGGCGACGCCGGTCGGCCAGCCGTTGACGAGGACCCGGCCGGCCAGCGGGGTGAGGGCCGCGAGCAGTCCGGGGGCGTCCGGGTCGGCGCCGTCCGTGGCCGCCTGGAGGGTGGCGGTGAGGTTGCCGGGGAGGCGGGAGAGCACGGCGGTGATCTCGTCGTGGGAGGTGTAGCGGGCGACGACGGCGACGGGGCCGAAGCACTCCTCCAGCAGGGCGTCGTGCGGGCCCTCGGTGGCGAGGAGCGCGGCGGGGACGGTGAGGAAGCCGGCCGAGACGGTGTGGTCGCCGCCCGCGCCGGGGGTGACCGGGGCCACCACGCCGGGGAGTCCGGCCCGGGTCCGTACGCCCTCGACGAAGGCGTCGCGCATCCGGTGGTCGAGCAGGACGGCGGCCTCGGTGTCGCTGACCGCGTCGGTGAGGGACTTCAGCAGCCGGTCGCCGCTCTCGCCCGCCGGGGCCAGGACGAATCCGGGCTTGGTGCAGAACTGGCCCGCGCCCATGGTCATCGAGCCCGCGAGCCCGGCGCCGATCTCCTCGGCGCGCTCGGCGGCGGCCGCCTCGGTGACGACGACGGGGTTGAGGGAGCCCAGTTCGCCGTGGAAGGGGATCGGGCGGGGCCGGGCCGCCGCCGCGTCGAACAGGGCGCGGCCGCCGCGTACCGATCCGGTGAAGCCCGCGGCGGCGACGAGCGGGTGCCGGATCAGCTCGATGCCGGCGTCGAAGCCGTGCACCAGGACCAGCACGTCCTCGGGGAGGCCGACCTCCGCCGCCGCCCTGCGCAGCACGGAGGCGCACAGCTCGGAGGTGGCGGGGTGGTCGGGGTGCGCCTTGACGACGACGGGGCAGCCGGCCGCCAGCGCGCTCGCGGTGTCGCCGCCGGGGACGGAGAAGGCGAGCGGGAAGTTGCTGGCCGCGTAGACGGCGACGACGCCGAGCGGGAGCTTGTAGCGGCGCAGGTCGGGCCAGGGCGGGGTGCGGGTGGCGTCCGCGTGGTCGATGTGGATGTCGAGGAAGGCGCCCTCGTCGACGACCTCCGCGAAGGCCCTCAACTGGGCTGCGGTGCGGGCGAGTTCGCCGGTCAGCCGGGCCGGTCCGAGCGCGGTCTCCGCGTCGGCGGCCTCGATGACGTGCTCCCCGGTCTCGACGAGCAGATCGGCCGCGGTGCGCAGGAAGGCGGCGCGCACGGTGCGGTCGGCGAGCGATTCCCGTACCGCGTGGGCGGCCCGGACCGCGCGGTCGACCTCCTCCGCTGTAGCCTCCACCGCAACCTGCTCACGCGGGTTCCCGGTGCGGGGGTCGACGCTCCAGACTGGTGCTGCTGCCACCGTGATTCCTTCCGCTCACTGCCACACATCAGAAGTTGTTCGGTATTCTGAACAGAGTTCCTGATCGTGAATATGAAGCGACTCTATTTCCGGGCGTTCAGTGTTGGCAAGGAGTCGCCGGATCAAGAAGTCTCAGGGTTTCGCACGTGGGTTGGAAGGGGCGTAGGGCGATGTCGGTTGCCGAATCCGGTGGGGCACAGGTCAAGTCCGCCGTACGGACGGTGGAGCTGCTCGAATACTTCGCGGGGCGGCCCGGCATGCACTCGCTCGCCTCGGTGCAGGAGGCGGTCGGCTATCCCAAGTCCAGCCTCTACATGCTGCTGCGCACCCTGGTGGAGCTCGGCTGGGTGGAGACCGACGCGACGGGCACGCGGTACGGGATCGGCGTACGGGCCCTGCTGGTCGGCACCTCGTACATCGACGGCGACGAGGTCGTCGCGGCCTCCCGGCCGACCCTGGACCGGCTCTCCGACGACACCACGGAGACCATCCACCTGGCCCGTCTCGACGGGACGAACGTGGTGTACCTCGCCACCCGGCAGTCCCAGCACTATCTGCGCCCCTTCACCCGCGTCGGCCGCCGGCTGCCCGCCCACTCCACCTCGCTCGGCAAGGCGCTGCTGGCCACCCACAGCGACGAGCAGGTCCGCAAGCTGCTCCCCGAGACGCTGCCCGCGCTGACCGAGCACACCATCACCGACCGCGAGAAGCTCATCGAGGAGCTGCACCTCATCCGCGAGCAGGGATACGCGGTGGACCGCGAGGAGAACACCCTCGGCCTGCGCTGCTTCGGCGTCGCCGTGCCGTACCGCACCCCCGCCCGCGACGCCATCAGCTGCTCGGTGCCGGTCGCCCGGCTCACGCCCGCGCACGAACAGATGGTGAAGGACGCGCTGTTCGACGCCCGGGACCGGCTGACGCTCGCCACCCGTAGGCTCTGAGCCATGGAGATCACCCTGCGCGAGGTCCGGGACGGCGATCTGCCGCTGTTCTTCGCCTTCATGTCCGATCCGGAAGCGGTCAGGATGGCCGCCTTCACCAGCGAGGACCCCACCGACCGGCGGAGGTTCGACGCCCACTGGCGGTACATCATGGCGGATGACTCCGTCGTGACCCGCACGGTGGTCGCGGACGGCGCGGTGGTCGGCAGCGCGGGGGTGTACGGGTCCCCGGGCGACCGCCAGGTCACCTACTGGATCGACCGGGCGCGGTGGGGCCGCGGGCTCGCCACGGCCGCGCTGTCGGCGCTGCTCGACGCCGTACCGGACCGCCCGCTGCACGCACGGGCCGCGGCCGACAACACCGGCTCGCGCCGGGTGCTGGAGAAGTGCGGATTCGTCGTCACCGGCACGGACCACGGGTACGCGAACGCCCGTGGCGAGGACACCGCCGAGCTGCTGTTCACCCTGCCGGGCTGACCGGGAGCCGGGCGCCGGGGCCGGTCATGAGAAACCGGTGAGAACCACCGCATTCGGGAACGGCCCGCGACGCCCCGTTCGTCCCCTGAGCGGGATGAACAGAACGATCAGGCGCGCCTCGGTCTTCTGCCTGCTGCTGGTCCTCGCCCTGCTGGGGCGGGCGACCTGGGTGCAGGCGTACCAGGCACGGGCGCTCGCAGACGACGACCACAACCGGCGGAACACCATCGCGCAGTACGCGCAGCCGCTCGGCGACATCATCGTGGCCGGATCCCCGGTCACCGGATCGAAGAGGACGGTGGGCAGCGATCTCGCGTACAAGCGCACCTACACACAGGGCGAGCTCTACGCGGCCGTCACCGGCTACAGCTCGCAGGCGTACGGCGCCACACAGCTCGAAGGGATCTACAGCCATGTGCTGGACGGCACCGACGACCGGCTGAAGAACCCGCTGGGCGCGGTGACCCGCGACCAGGGCGCCCCGGGGAACGTCCTGACCACGATCGACCCGGACGTGCAGAAGGCCGCGTACGAGGCGCTCGGCGACGACAAGGGCGCGGCGGTCGCGATCGACCCGAAGACCGGCCGGATCCTGGGCATGGTCTCCACTCCCTCGTACGACCCGTCCTCGATCAGCGGGACGACGGACGGCGAGGCCTGGCTCAAGCTCCTCGACGACGAGGACAAGCCGATGGTCAACCGCGCGCTGCGGCAGCCGCTGGCGCCCGGTTCGACGTTCAAGCTGGTGGTGGCGGCCGCGGCGCTGGAGGACGGGCTGTACGGCTCGGTCGACGAGCGCACGGACAGCCCCAACCCGTACACGCTGCCCGGCACCAGCACCGTCCTGCGGAACGAGAGCGCCTCGGCGCCCTGCGAGAACGCCACGCTGCGCACCGCGCTCCAGTACTCCTGCAACAACGTCTTCGCGAAGGCCGCCGTCGACCTCGGCCAGGACAAGGTCAGGGCGATGGCGGAGAAGTTCGGCTTCAACACCGAGAAGCTCGACGTGCCGGTACGGGCGTCCAAGAGCGTCTACCCGACCGGCATGGACCGGCCGCAGACGGCGCTCACCGGCATCGGCCAGTTCGAGGTCACCGCGACGCCGTTGCAGATGGCCATGGTCTCGGCCGCCCTCGCCAACGGCGGCGAACTCGCCGCGCCGCACATGGTCTCCGAGGTGACCGACGCCAAGGGCGACCCGCTCCAGAAGTTCGCGGACGGGGACACCCGGCGGGTGGTCTCGCCGTCCACCGCCGAGGAGCTGCGCAGCGCCATGGTGACCGTCGTCGAGCAGGGCACCGGCACCAACGCCCGGATCGCCGGGGCCGAGGTCGGCGGGAAGACGGGCACCGCGCAGAACGGCGTGGGCAACAGCAGGACCCCGTACGCCTGGTTCACCTCGTACGCGAAGGACCGCTCCAACGGCAAGGAGGTCGCGGTCGCCGTGGTCGTCGAGGACTCGGGCGCGGCGCGCTCGGAGGTCAGCGGCAACGGGCTGGCGGCGCCGGTCGCCCAGAAGATGATGAAGGCGGCGCTGGCCCGCTGACCTGCGGCGGGAGCCGTACGCCGGGCCCGGCGCGGGCGCGTGGCACGGTCGCGCGCCCGCGCCGGATGGGTGCGCGGATCTGCGGCAGGTGCCCTACGGGCCGCGCGGGAGCGGCTCCTCGCGGCGCGGCGCGCTAGGGCATCTGCCCGATGCCGCCGGCCCTCCTCGGTCCGCAGCCTTGACCCATGGCGAAGGCGCGGGCCGGGAGGTCGTGGTGAGTGCGGTGGCGGGGTCGGCAGCGGTGCGGGTGGTGCGGGACCGTACGGCGGGGCTGTTTCTGGTGGTGGTCGTGGTCTCGGGTTTCGGGACCTCCGCGATGTGGCTCGCGGCCGGGGTCTGGGTGAAGTCCCTGACCGGGTCGGACAGTCTGGCGGCGCTCGCCGTGTTCGCCATGTGGCTGCCGGTGCTGGTCGGGCCCGCGCTCGGGGCGGTCGCCGATCGGATTCCGGCGAAGCCGCTGCTCCTCTGGTCGAACCTCGTCATGGCGGGGCTGCTCGCCACGCTGCTTATGGTCGATTCGGCGGGCCGGATCTGGATGCTCTTCGTGGTGCTCGTCCTGTACGGCGCGAGCTTCGTGCTGATGGGCGCGGCCGAGTCGGCGCTGATCGCCGGGGCCGTCGACGCCCGGCTGCTGGGCGATTTCAACGGGCTGCGGATGACGGCGAGCGAGGGGATGAAGCTGCTGGCGCCGCTGGCCGGTGCCGGGCTGTACACGCGGTTCGGTGGCGGGGCCGTGGCGCTGCTGGACTCGGCGTCGTTCCTGCTGGCGGCCGGGGTCTGCGTGCTGCTGCCGGGCCGGGGCCCCGCCGGGGCCGCGCCGCCCGCCGGCCGGAGCGGCGAACTCGCCGCGGGCGTCCGGCAGGTGTGGGATTCGCCGGTGCTGCGGCCACTGGTGCTGGCGGGTGCGGCGACGATGCTGTGCGCGGGGCTCAACGGGGCCGCGGTCTACGCCGTCATCGACGGTGTGCTGGGGCACTCCCCGGCGTACGCGGGCGTGCTGTACGCGGTGCAGGGCGCCGGGTCCGTCGCGATCGGGCTGCTGGCCGGTCCGCTGCTGCGGCGGCTTCCGGAGCGGGTGTTCACGGCGGCCGGGATCGCGTTGTTCGCGGTGGCGGTGGGGGCGCGGGCGCTGCCGTACGACGGGGTGGCGCTGGTGGCGAGCGCGGCGGTCGGGGCCGGGCTGCCGTGCGTCCTGATCACCGCGATGACGGCGGTGCAGCGGGAGAGCCCGGAAGCGGTGCTTGGCCGCACCTCCGCGACCGCGAACACGCTGATGACGGTGCCGAACGCGGTGGCGCTGGCGCTCGGCGCGGGGCTGGTCGCGCTGGTGGACGTCCGGGTGCTGCTGCTCCTGGTCGGTGCGGCGGGGCTGTTGACCGCGGTCCTGCTGGTACCGGGCCGGCGGGGGCGGCTGACGGGCGCCCCCACCGGCCCGGCTTCTTCATCGCCGGAGGCGTGAGAGCGCTCCGGCGACGGCTTCGAGGTCCGGGTCGGAGGCCAGCCCGGCGTGGTAGAGCCGCAGTTGGTTCGCACCGAGCGACATGGCGTGCGCGGCGTCCCGCTCCAGTGCGGCGGGGCTGCCGCCCATCCCCGTGACCACGGAGAAGTTGGCCGCGAGCACCCCGTCGCGGCCGTCGAACGGGCCGAGCACCGCCTCGCGCGCCGGGTCGTCGCCGGTGCAGGGCAGCACCACGCCGTCCGCCACGGAGAGGATGTGCGCCGGGTCGACGCCGACGTTGGCGCCGGTGCGGTGGGGTGCGGGGTCGGCGTGCAGCAGCACCTGGAACCCGGGACCGGCGGCCGCCCGCACGGCGGCGACGGCGGACTCCTGGAGCGTACGGACGACCGTGCCGCGCCACTGGAGGGTGGCGGCGGCGAGGTCGGCGCCGAGGAGTTCCTCGATGCCCGCCCGGCCGCTCTCCGTGGAGCCGGAGCCGCCCCAGACGGGCTCCAGCGCGCCACGCACGGCCGCGGCCAGCGCGTCCGGGTCCAGCCCCTGTCCGGCGTAACCGGTTTGGCAGTCGGGGCAGAAGCAGAGCGACATCAGGTACTGGGCGGCGTCCCCGAGCCCGACGCCCGCGATCTTGTCGTGGGCGTGCAGATGCGCGAAGCCGTACCAGCCGCAGGACTCCAGCTCGGTACCGCGCGCGCCGGGGCGCGCCGCCGCCTCCGCCGCCAGGGCGAGCAGATACGCGCGGACCGCGGGCCGGGCGATGCACGGCGCCCAGGGGTAGCGGTCGCCGTACGCGTTGACCACGGAGGTCTCCGGGTGTTCGGCGCCCAGCCGGGAGTTGTGGGCCAGGACCACCCAGGTGTGGACCTCAAGACCGGCGCCGGTGAGGGCCTCGGCGGCCTCGGCGAAGGGGTCGTCCGAGGCCACCCAGGACTGCCCGTGGGGGCGCAGCTCCCGCCCCTCCCACCGGGCGGGGCCCGGCGGGTAGAGCACCGCGGCGTGCTCGGCGGTGACGATGCGGTGGGCGGGGTGACGCGGGGTCAGCGCCCGGGTGGAGTGGTAGGCGGCGGCCAGTGTCACCTGCTGGACGCCCAGGTCCGCGACGCGGGCGGCGGCGGCCGGGTCGCCGATGACGTCCCAGGGGTAGAGGAAGGCCGAGGTCTTCACCCGCGCCGCTCCTGCCCGTGCTTCTCCCCGACGCCCTGTCCGTGCTTCTCCCCGGCGCCCTGTCCGTGCTTCTCCAGCACGGCCCGGCCGCGCGCGATGATCGTGGTGAGCTCCTCGATGTGCGCGGCGGGCGGCTCGGTGAGCGGAGTGCGGACCTCTCCGACGTCCAGGCCGCCCAGCCGGACCCCGGCCTTGACGAGCGAGACGGCGTAGCCGCGTCCCTTGGCACGCAGTTCCACGAGCGGCCGGTAGAAGTGGTCGAGCAGGGCGCCCGCGAGTTCCTCCTCGCCGCCGTCCATCGCCCGGTAGAAGGCGAGCGCGATGTCGGGTGCGAAGGCGAAGACGGCGGAGGAGTAGAGCGTGACGCCGATGCCCCGGTAGGCGGGGCCGGTGAGCTCGGCGGTGGGCAGTCCGTTGAAGTAGAGGAAGTCCCGGCCGGGCAGTTCGGTGCGGACGGCGCTGACGATGCGCTGCATCAGGTCGAGGTCGCCGTAGCCGTCCTTGAGGCCGATGACGCCCGGTGTCCCGGCCAGTGCGACGACGGTGGCGGGGGTGAAGACGGCGTTGTCGCGCTGGTAGACGATCGTCTCCAGGGAGGTGGCCGCGGCGAGCGCGGCGTAGTGGCTCAGCAGCCCTTCCTGGTCGGCGACGACGAGGTAGGGGGGCATGGCGAGGAGCCCGTCCGCGCCCGCCTCCTCGGCGAGCTTCGCGTACTGGATCGCGAGCGCCGTGCCGTATCCGGCCCCCGCGACGACGGGCACCTCCCCGGCCGTCTCCTCGACGGCCGCGGCGACGACGTCGCGGAACTCCTGTGGCGTCAGCGCGTGGAACTCACCGGTGCCGCAGCAGGCGAAGACCGCCGCCGCACCGGCGTCGACGCCGGTGCGCACATGGGCGCGGAAGGCGTCGAGGTCGACGGCGCCGTCCGGTCCGTACGCGGTGACGGGGAAGAAGAGCGGCCCGGCGACATGGCCGAGTCGGGCGGCAAGAGGGGCTGAGGTCACTGGCGCTCCCTGAGCGGGTTCAGGCGTGCACAATTCTGATCGGTGTCCATATTCATGAACGCCTTCACGCTAAGCCAGCCGCCCGGCGCAGGTCAAGGAGGGGGACGGGGCCCGACGCCCCGCCCCGAAAGCGGAGTCCGTCACCTCGACACGGAGCCGTCGGCTCCGGGCGGGCGGCCCGGCCGCCTGCCGCACACTTGACGCGGTGCGCGGGGACTTCTTAGCTTGTCCATGCATATGAATGCGATCCATGGATTTGATGTCTCGCGGGCAGGTGCCGCGGGTATCGCGGAGGCCGTGCCGCGTGCCCGGCCCGCCCGCGGGCACCCCCGCACCGAGGAGAACCGCGTATGCCCGCTCCCCGCACCGTCCTGCTGACCGGCGCCGCCGGCGGCCTCGGCACCCTGATGCGCGGGCTGCTGCCCGCCTACGGCTACGAGCTCCGCCTCTTCGACGCCGTTCCCGTCGAGGGCGAGCCGGACGCGATCACCGCCGACCTCGGCGACCGGGCGGCGGTGCGCGAGGCCGTGCGCGGTGTCGACGCGGTCGTCCACCTCGCGGGCATCTCCCTGGAGTCCACTTTCGACAAGATCCTCCGGGCGAACATCGAGGGCACGTACCACCTCTACGAGGCCGCGCGCGAGGAGGGAGTGGGGCGGGTGGTGTTCGCCTCGTCCAACCACGTGATCGGCTACACCCCCCGGCCGCTGCCCGGCGACCCGCTGATCCCCATCGGCGCGCCGCGCCGCCCCGACACCTTCTACGGCCTCTCCAAGTCCTTCGGCGAGGACCTGGCGCAGCTCTACTGGGACCGGCACGGCATGGAGACCGTCTCGGTCCGCATCGGCTCCTGCTTCCCCGAGCCGACATCCGTACGGATGCTCTCGGTCTGGATGAGCCCCGCGGACGGCGCCCGGCTCTTCCACGCCGCGCTCACCGCCGAGGACGTGGGGCACACCGTCGTCCACGGCTCGTCCGACAACACGCGGCTGTGGTGGGACCTGACGACGGCCCGCGCGCTGGGCTACGAGCCGCAGGACGACTCGGAGCCGTACGCGGCGCGGCTCATCGCCGAACAGGGCGAACTGGACCCGGACAACCCCGACCACGCCCACCTCGGCGGCCACTTCTGCACCCATCCGCCGATCTGGCCGCGCTGACGAGGGCGCCGGTCCACGGAAAACCGGGCGACAGCGCGCCGGGGCGGCGGGCAGGATGCGGAGCCATGCCGAGACCCCATGGATTCCTGTACGAGCAGCACGGTGACGCGAGCGTCACCCTCACCCACCACGGCCGCCCCGCGGGCACGCTCCGCGGCGGCCGGGCGGAGAAGTTCCTGGCCGAGGTGGAGTCGGGGGACGCGCAGCTGGTGATGGCCCGCTGGACGGGGGCGTACAAGCACGGCAACGAGCGCGCGGCCCGCAGTCATCCCCGCAACCGCTGACGGCACGTCCGGACGCCCGCACGCGAGGTCCGCCGGGTCCGCGAATCCCCGCGTGCCCGCCAAGTCCGCGAAGGTCCGCGAAGGTCCGCGAAGGTCCGCGAAGGTCCGCGAAGGTAAGGGAACGGCAAAGCGGGGTCGTTCGTTACCCCGAGCATGACCGCTATGACCCCCGGCTCGAACATCCCTCTCTCCGCGGCCCGCGTGGCCGTGGACGTCTCCGCCCCGGTGCGGCTCGACGTTTCGGGCCTGCTGCTCACCGTCGACGGCAAGGTGCGTTCCGACGACGACTTCATCTTCTACAACCAGCCCAACGGCCCCGGCGTGACCTACCGCTCCGGCGGCGGCACCGCGCCGGACGCGATCGTCGTGGACACCACAGCGGTCCCGTCCGGCATCGAGAAGATCGTCGTCACGGCGAGCCCGGACGCGGCCGGCCAGACCTTCCAGGGCATCGAGCCCACCGCGACGGTCCGCAACGCCGACGACGGCAGCGTGCTCGCCACGTTCACCCCGCCCCGGCTGGGCGCCGAGACGGCGCTCCTGGTCATCGAGGTCTACCTCCGCAACGGCGCCTGGAAGGCCCGCGCGGTCGGCCAGGGCTATGCCGACGGGCTGGCCGGCATCGCCACGGACTTCGGCGTCTCGGTCGAGGAGGAGCCCGCCGCCGCACCGGCCCCGGCGCCCGCCGCGCCCCCGATGCCCACCGCCGCACCGATGGCCCCCCGGATCGCCGCTCCCCCGGCCCCCACGGCCCCGCCCGCGGCCCCCGCGGCGCCGCCCGCCAACGGCAAGATCAACCTCGACAAGGGCCGGGTCAGCCTCCAGAAGAACCAGACGGTCTCCCTGGTCAAGGCCGGGCGGCCGCTGCTCTCCCAGGTCAAGATGGGCCTCGGCTGGGAGCCCGCGTTCCGGGGCAAGGACATCGACCTCGACGCCTCCGTGATCGCCTACGGCCCCGACCGGAAACACCTGGACAGCTGCTACTTCGGCAAGCTCTCCATCCTGAACGGCGCGATCAAGCACTCCGGCGACAACCTCACGGGCGAGGGCGCGGGGGACGACGAGGTGATCGTCGTGGACCTGGGCCGTATCCCGGCGGAGGCGACCGGTCTGGTCTTCACGGTCAACTCGTTCACCGGACAGAAGTTCACCGAGGTCGCCAAGGCCTACTGCCGACTGGTCGACGCGGCCACCGGCGAGGAGCTGGTCCGCTTCGACCTGACCGGCGCCGAGCCGCAGACCGGCGTGATGATGGCCAAGCTGATCAAGCAGTTCTCCGGCGAGTGGGAGATGACGGCCATGGGCGACTTCGTGAAGTCGCGCACCGTCCGCGGCATGGTGAAGCCCGCCGCCCAGGCGCTGTAGCGGCGCGGGGCTCCCGATACGGCTTCAGGGGCACCTGCGGGCGCAGGTGCCCCTGAAGCCGGAGAGTCTGGTCGGGACACGGGATGCCGCGCGTGCTCGCCGCCCCTCAGAGCTTGGTCAGCTTGGAGTACGGGCTCAGGATCCTCCCCTGCCGCCCCGAGAAGTCGATGAGCACCGCGTCGTTGTCGCCCTCGACGGCGAGCACGCGGCCAAGACCGAACTGGTCGTGCGACACCCTGTCGCCCACATCGAACAATTCGACCGGTGGGGCCGCCTGGGCCGGGCGGTTGAAGGGACTGGACGGCAGGTGGCGCCGGGAACCGGCTGACTGTTTCATTACCTTGAGTATGCGCCCTGGGGACGCCCGACGCCATGCCCGTTCGCCGCCGGGGGCGCACTGATGCCGGATTCGTGACCCTCCGGCCCGGGGCCGGTCAGCGCCCGGGACCTCCCCGGACAGCGGCCGAGCGCGCGGACGCCGCTGCCCGAAGGCGGTCCGGAGGCACCCCGGGGACGGGGCGCGTCCGGTCTCCGCCGTCGTCCGGGCTCGGTGCCCCGCGCCCGGATGCCCCGCACCGGGACACCCGTACGGGCTACCGCTGCTTCTCCGGCCGGCGCCTCCACGGACCGGTGATGGCGAGCATGATCCCCGGCGTCTGGATGTTGGCGAACAGCGTCCGGCCGTCGGGCGAGAACGTGACCCCGGTGAACTCGCTGTACTCCGGCTCCTGTGCGCTGCCGATGTTCAGCTCGTTGCGCGCGATGGGGTAGGTGCGGCCGCTCCCGGTCGCCCCGAAGAGGTGCTGGACGCCGTCGCCGTCCTCGGCGATGACCAGGCCGCCGTAGGGCGAGACGGTGATGTTGTCCGGGCCGTCGAAGGCGCCGTCCTTCGAAGGGTCCGCGTTCACCCCGAGGAGCACCTTCAGCGTCAGCGTGCGGCGCTTGGGGTCGTAGAACCAGACCTGGCCGTCGTGCTGGACGGGGCTCTCGGAGCGGGCGAACGAGGAGACGATGTAGGCGCCGCCGTCGCCCCACCACATGCCTTCGAGCTTGCGGGCGCGGGTGACCTCGCCGTCGGCGAACTGCTTGCGCACCGAGACGGACTTGGCGTCCCGGTCGGGTACGTCGACCCAGTCCACGCCGTACACCGTGCCGATCCTGGTGGCGCGGGACAGGTCGTCGACGAACGCGCCGTTGCGGTCGAAACACCTGGTGGCCTGGAGGACACCGGCGTCGTCGGCGAGGGTGCGCAGCTTGCCGCGGCCGTGCCGGAAGCCGTGCGGCGGAACCCAGCGGTAGAGCAGTCCGTTGGGGCCGGAGGCGTCCTCGGTCAGATAGGCGTGGCCGAGCCCGGGGTCGATGACGACGGCCTCGTGGGCGTACCGGCCGAACGCCTTGACCGGGCGCGGGTCGCGGTTGGCGCGCCTGTCGTACGGGTCGACCTCGAAGACATAGCCGTGGTCCTTGAGCAGGCCCTTCTTGCCCGCCTTGTCCTCGGTCTCCTCGCAGGTGAGCCAGGTGCCCCACGGGGTGGCGCCCCCGGCGCAGTTGGTGGACGTACCGGCGATGCCGACCCATTCGGCGGTACGGCCGTCGCGACGGGTCTCCACGACGGTGCAGCCGCCCGCCGCGACCGGGTCGTAGACGAGGCCCTCGGTGAGCGGCACCGGGTGTTCCCAGTCCGCGCGGACACCGCTGAGCTCGTGGTTGTTGACGAGCAGGGTGACGCCGCGCGGGCCCTCGAAGGCGGCCGTGCCGTCGTGGTTGGAGGGGGTGTACTCACCGGACTCCAGCCTGGTGACACCGCTGTGGGTGATGACCCGGTACGAGAAGCCCGCGGGGAGCGCGAGCAGGCCCTCGGGGTCGGCGATCAGCGGGCCGTAGCCGGGCTCGCGGCCGTGGCCGTGCCCGTGATCGTGGTCGTGCCCGTGCCCGTCGTGCCCGTGGTCGTGTCCGTCGTGCCCGTGGGCCGGGCCCCCGGCCGCCAGCGCGCCGGGGGCGGTGGCCAGCGCCGCGACGGTGCCGGTCAGCGCGATACCGGCGCCCGTGAGGGCGGACTGTCTGGTGAATTCCCTGCGCGTGAAGGGCGGCATCACGTACTCCTGGGGCGACTGGGCGGGTTGTTGGCGCGCCCACCGTCGCGCCCCCGTGCCAACGCCGGTTGAACGGCAGGCGACGCCCGGGGGCATCCTTCCTGTGCACTGGGGCCGTCCGCCGCGAGCCCGGCCGTGATCCGGCGGACGGGCTCCTGGCCGAACCCCCGCCCCGAAGCCGCCGTCCGCCGCCCGTCCCCCTCCGCGCCGCCCGTACCGCGAACGGCCGGGGCGTCAGGCCCCCTTGCGCGAGCGGGCCTTGAACGCCGCCTTGCGGGCCTCCTTGGCCTTCTTCTTGTCGCCGTGCAGCCGCCCCATCGCTTCGAGGACGTCCGCGGTCGCCGGGTGCTCCACCCGCCACGCCTCGTCGAAGAAGCCGCTGTGCTGGCCCGCCAGACCCTCGACCAGGCCCTGGAGCTCGTCCAGATCGCCGTCGGCCTCCAACTGGGCCGCGATCGTGTCGATGGCGAGCCAGAAGATCATCGACTCCGGCGGCGCGGGCACCCCGGCCGCGCCCAGCTCCGCGAGCCAGACCCGCGCGAGGCCGCCCAGCTCGGGGTCGTCCAGCACCGCGCGGACCGCGGGTTCCGCCTCCGCGCCGACCAGGGCGAGCGCCTGCTGGCAGTGGAGCCTGCGCAGCGGCGCCTCCGGGTCCGTGCCGCGCGCCGCGGCGAGGAGTTCGGCCGCCGAGTCCTCCGCACCGCCGCGCCGGGCGAGCCACAGCTCGACCTCGCTGCCGGCCGCCGCCTCCGGGTAGTGCGCGATGCCGCCGAGCAGCGCGTCGGCTCCCTTGTCCGCGAAGTCACCGATCGCCGGGGCGTCCACCCCGGCCTCCAGCATCCGGGACCGCAGGCCGTACAGGCCGAGAGGGGTGAGCTGCACCATGCCGTACCGGGTGACGTCCTCGTCGTCGGCCGGCGGGGTGGCGTGCTCGCCCTCCTCGACCAGCAACGCCTCGTCCACCGGGCGGTATTCGACGATCCCGACGGGTTCCAGGACCCGGAACTGGTCGTCCAGACGCATCATCGCCTCGGACACCTGCTCCAGGATGTCGTCGGTCGGTTCCCCCATGTCGTCGGGGACGATGACCGACGCGGCGAGGGCGGGCAGCGGGACGGGGACCGGTTCGGTGCCGCCGTGGCCGTCGCCGACGGTGAGCAGGTACAGATTGCCGAGCACCCCGTCGAGGAACTCCGCCTCCGCCTCCGGGTCCCAGTCCAGGGACTCGAAGTCGATCGAGCCGTCCTCGCCCACGAGTTCGGCGAGGTCGTCGAAGACCGGCGCGGTGGCGTCGGCGTGGACGGCCTCCAGGCCGTCGAGCCAGATCGACAGGACGTCCTGCGGTGAACCGCCGGTGACGAGCGCCAGGTTGGCCCCGGCGGCCGCGGTGCCCTCCGCGTCCGGACCGGCGTCCTCGCCGGGTTCCACCACGTCGACGAGCCCCGTGTCGACCGCGAGCCGCCACGCCTCGCTCGCCTCCGCCGCACCGTCCTCGTCGGCCGTCAGGCCGAGGTGCTCGGCCGCCGCGGGCAGTTGCGCGTCGACGAGCTCGCCACCGGCACCGACCCTCGTCCCGGGGCCGGCCCAGCGGGCGAGCCGGACGGCGCGGGCGAGCAGCGGCGCGGCCAGCGCGTCCCGTGCCAGCTCGGCCTCGGTGCGCAGCCGTACGGGCGGCAGGGTGGGGGGCTCTGCGGACATCTGCTGGTTCTCCTCGGGGCGTACCGGGCGTACGGGCCGGGCGTGCCTGGACACGGGGACCAGGCGCACCGGGTGTACCGATCGGGCGGCCCCAGCGTAGACGCATTTCGCCCCATGCCGCCCGGTTCATGCAACGGACAGCGGCAGTCCACCCGGGAGCCCTTGACAACGGCCTTGCGCACACAAGAGATTGACGCGCGTAGACCTACTCCGCCCCTCGATACCTCCGGAGCCCCGATGCCTGCCGCATCCTCCAGAACCACCGCCGTCTCCGCCGTGGTCACCGCCGCGCTCGCCGCCGGCCTGCTCACCGGCGCCGCCACCACCTCCGCGTCCGCCTCCTCCTCCGCCCCGGCCGTGGACGGCCAGGTCCGGATCCACGACATCCAGGGCTCCACCCGGATCTCCCCGCTCGTCGGCCGGCAGGTCGGCGGGGTGACGGGCGTCGTCACCGGCGTGCGGACGTACGGCTCGAAGGGCTTCTGGTTCCAGGACCCGCACCCGGACGCCGATCCCGCCACCAGCGAGGGCATCTTCGTCTACACCGGCTCCGCGCCGACCGTGGCGGTCGGTGACGCGGTCACCGTCTCCGGCACGGTCACCGAGTACGTGCCGGGCGGCCTCGACTCCGGCAACCAGTCGCTCACCCAGATCAGCAAGCCGACCGTCGCCGTGGTGTCCTCCGGCAACGCGCTGCCCGCACCGGTGCGGATCACGGAGCGCTCGGTCCCGTCCCGGTACTCCCCGGCGGGCGACCCGGCGGCGGGCGGCTCCGTCAACGCGCTGCCCCTGCGGCCGTCGCGCTACGCCCTCGACTACTACGAGTCGATCGAAGGGATGAACGTCAGCGTCGGCACCTCGCGGGTGGTCGGCGCCACCGACACGCACGCCGAGCTGTGGGTGACGGTGAAGCCGCGCGAGAACGACGCCCGTCGGGGCGGCACGGTCTACGGCTCGTACGACGCGCAGAACACCGGCCGGATCCAGATCCAGTCGCTGGTGCCGCTCGCCGAGCAGCCCTTCCCCAAGGCCGACGTGGGCGATGTGCTGACCGGTACGACCGAGGGCCCGCTCGACTTCAACCAGTACGGCGGCTACACGCTGACCGCCCGCACCATGGGCGAGGTCGCCGCCAAGGGGCTGCGGCGGGAGGTCACCCGCAAGCAGCGCGGCGACGAGCTGGCCGTGGCGACGTACAACGTCGAGAACCTGGACCCGACCGACCCGCAGGAGAAGTTCGACGCGCTCGCCGCCGCGGTCGTCGACAACCTCGCCTCGCCCGACATCGTGGCGCTGGAGGAGATCCAGGACGACAACGGCGCGAAGGACGACGGCACGGTCGCCGCCGATCTGACGGTGAAGAAGTTCACCGACGCGATCGTGGCGGCGGGCGGCCCGGCGTACGAGTGGCGCTCCATCGACCCGGAGGACAAGAAGGACGGCGGCGAGCCCGGCGGCAACATCCGTCAGGTGTTCCTCTTCAACCCGGAGCGGGTCTCGTTCACCGACCGGGCCGGTGGCGACGCGACGACGGCGACCGGTGTCGTGCGGGAGCGGGGCCGTGCCGCCCTGACGCACTCCCCCGGCCGGATCGACCCGACGAACACGGCGTGGGAGAACAGCCGCAAGCCGCTCGTCGGCGAGTTCGCCTTCCGCGGCCGTCCGGTCTTCGTGGTCGCCAACCACTTCGCGTCCAAGGGCGGCGACGAGTCCATCTTCTCGGAGCACCAGCCGCCGACCCGTTCCTCGGAGGTCCAGCGGCACGCGCAGGGCCGGGCGGTCAACACCTTCGTCAAGAAGCTGCTGAGCGTCCAGAAGAACGCGGACGTCCTGGTCGTCGGCGACATCAACGACTTCGAGTTCTCCGGCACCGCCAAGGCCCTGACCGCCGGGGGCGCGCTGTACCCGGCGATCAAGTCCCTGCCGCGCTCGGAGCGTTACACCTACGTGTACCAGGGCAACAGCCAGGTGCTCGACCAGATCCTGACCAGCCCGTCGATACGCCGTTTCCAGTACGACAGCGTCCACATCAACGCCGAGTTCGCCGACCAGAACAGCGACCACGACCCGCAGGTGCTGCGCTTCCGCCCGTAGCGGTGCTACGCGCCCGCCCCCGGCCGCATGCTGAGGGCGGGCGCGTACCGGTGCACGCCCCCGCCGGTCACCCCCGGGTACGTCTGCACCCGTTCCCACTGCGGGGTCCGCGATCCGACCCCGTCGCCGGGCGCGGCCAGTGCGCCGGCGTGGGCGGCGGCGCTCTCCCATTCGGCGTAGTTCAGTACCCGCGTCCCGTCGGTGCTCACGTGGAAATGCGCGGCGATGCCGCCGGGGGCGGGCGCCGGGTCGGTCCCCAGCGCCTCGAACACGGCGTCCACCCAGTCCCGTTGCCGCGCCTTGTCCGCGCCCTCGAACTCGACGTCGACGATCACGACGCACCCCGGTTCCCGCCCGTCGTCCTCGCGCGGCGGCGTGGACCGGTAGAGCTCCAGGGTGTGCAGCCCGAGCCGCCCGAGGCCGGGCACGGCGGCGTCGATGTCGGCGTTCCGCTCGTCCCTGCCGTGCCGGAAGAAGTCCTGGTACGCCTGCTCGTCACTCCACTGGCTGTAGTGGAAGAGGGTCCTGCCGTCCTCACCGGCGTGGACGGTGTACGAAAGAAGTCCCGGATGCGGCCAGTCCCGGCTCTCCCACGCCTCGCGAATGGCCTCGACCGTCCGCCGCATGCGCTCCGGGGTGCCGGCGTCCCAGGTGCTCGCCTTGACCAGTCCGGCGTCGTTACGGGCAAGATCGGGACCGGATTCGAATCGCACGCTCATGACAGGGCCTCCCTGGCGGGCGCACCGGGGTGGCGCGCCGTCACGGACCACCCTGATACCTCAAGTTCGCCTGAGGTCAACAGCACGCCCTGTCGACACCGTCGGCACAACGAAACGGAGCACCGCATGGCACCGCATCTGAGGACGATCAGCCGCGAGGAGCACCTGGCGTTCGTCGCGAGCCGTCCCGCCGCGAGCCATATGCAGGTCCCGTCGTGGGGCGACGCGAAGCCCGACTGGCGCGCGGAGAGCATCGGCTGGTTCGACCGGGACGGCGGGGGCGGGGAGCGGATCGTCGGCGCCGGGCTGGTCCTGTACCGGCCGATCCCCCGGGTGAAGCGCTATCTGGCCTATCTGCCGGAGGGCCCGGTCATCGACTGGCACACCGCGGACCTGGGGCAGTGGCTGGAGCCGATGCTGGCGCATCTGAAGGGGCGGGGCGCGTTCTCGGTGCGCATGGGCCCGCCGGTGGTCGCGCGCCACTGGGAGGCCCGGACCGTCAAGGACGCCATCGCCGACCCGGCCGCCGGACGGCTGCGCGACGTGCCGCCGGACGACGAGGAGCCGCGGGCCGCCGAGGTCGTGGAGCGGCTGCGCGCGCTGGGCTGGCGGCGGGGCGAGGAGGAGAGCGAGGACGGTTTCGGCGCGGGCCAGCCCCGGTACGTCTTCCAGGTGCCGTTCGCCGGGCTGTCGCTGGAGGAGGTCCGGGGCAATCTGAACCAGCAGTGGCGGCGCAACATCAAGAAGGCGGAGAAGGCGGGCGTCAAGGTCGTCGAGGGCGACTACGAGGACCTCCCGGCCTTCTACGAGCTGTACCGCGAGACGGCCGAGCGGGACCGCTTCATCCCCCGTCCGCTCGCCTACTTCCAGCGCATGTGGACCGCGCTGCGGGCCGAGGACCCCGACCGGATGCGGCTCTATCTCGCGCAGCACGACGGGGAGACGCTCTCCGCGGCGACGATGCTGACGGTGGGGAATCACGTCTGGTACTCCTACGGCGCCTCGACCGGCCGCAAGCGCGAGGTGCAGCCCAGCAACGCCATCCAGTGGCGCATGATGAGCGACGCGCACGAGCGGGGCGCGGCGGTGTACGACCTGCGCGGCATCACCGACACCCTGGACGAGGGCAACCATCTGGTGGGCCTGCTGCGCTTCAAGGTCGGCACGGGCGGCCGGGCCGCGGAGTACATCGGCGAGTGGGACTATCCCCTCAGCAAGCTGCTCCACAGGGCCTTCACCCTCTACATGGCCCGCCGCTGAGCGCCGTGGCGCCCGTGACAGACTCGCGGGCATGATCCTGCGCACCGCCACCCGGGCCGACCTGCCGGCCGTTCTCGCCCTGCTCGCCGACGAGGATCGGGTCGTCGATCCGGCCACGGTCGTGGTCGACGCCCCGTACGAGCGGGCCTTCGCCGCCATCGAGAGCGACCCGCGCAACGAGATGCTGGTGCTGGTGGACGGCGACACGGTGCTGGGCTGTGCGCAGGCGACGTACATACCCGGTCTCGGCCGGCACGGCCAGGAGCGGGCGCTGATCGAGGCGGTACGGATCAGGGCCGACCGGCGGGGCGGCGGGCTGGGGCGGGAGCTGATGAAGCAGGCCGTGGACCGGGCCCGGCTGCGCGGGTGCGGGCTGATGCAGCTGACCAGCGGCAAGCCGCGCACCGCCGCGCACCGGTTCTACGAGTCGCTGGGCTTCGCCCGCAGCCACGAGGGCTTCAGGCTCGCCCTCTGATCCCGTTGCTCCCGTCCCGGTGCCGCTCGGACCCGTCCTCGAAGCGGCGTCGCCGCCCGGAAGACGGGCCCGGCGGGCGGACCCGGCGGTGTCCGGTGCGTGCGATCGCGACCACGCGGCGAGCGTGCGTGCCGGACGCCGCACGGCAGACGGCAGTTCGAGGACAGGACCTAGGCGGGGCCGGTGCGCCAGGCGGTCATGTTGAGCTCGTCGAGCAGCCGTACGTCGCTGCCCTCCAGCGGGAAGGTCCGCGCCTCCATGCCGGGGGCCGGCGCGATCTCCAGGGCGTCGCCCTCGACGAGGTCGCCGCCGGTCGGGGTGGAGACCCAGGCCAGCAGCGAGCGCACCGTCTTCCCCGGCTTCAGCTCGATCTCCTGCGGGCCCCGGTCGGTGCCCATGTAGGACGAGCCCGGGTTCACCGGGACCGGCAGCGGGTCACCGGCCCGGTCCAGGGCCCGGACGGACGGGTAGCCGTGGACCCGGTACGGCTTGCTGCCGCAGTTGGTGAGGGTGAGCCCGACGGCCCGGTGGCCGAGCGCCGCCTCCACCTCGCCCATCCCGACCACGACGCCGGAGGACGGGCAGCCGCCCGGGACGGTGGGCGTGGGGGCGGGCCCCTGCGCGGCCGGCGGCCGGTCCGGGACCACGACGGAGACGCTCGGGAAGGGCGTCGGCAGCTTGTCGGCGTGCACCAGGTACGAACCGCTCGGCGTGGGCGCCGGCTCGCCCTCGCCCGCCGGTACGAGGAACCCCGCGCACCCGGAGAGCGAGAGGCCCAGCCCCCCGGCAAGGAGCGCGGCCGTCAGCGGCCTCCGTCTCCCGGTCCTCGTTCCGGTCCCCGCCCCCGCCAGTCCCCGCACGCTCACGCATCCACCCCGGTCTCGGCCTGCCGCATAGGTGTTCGATCATGCCAGAGCGCGGAGCCCCGGCCGGCGACTGTTGAATTCTTCTTGCCCCGCACCTCAAGCAGATCTAAGTGGACCCTCACGGTCCGGCCGACCGAGACTCTGGGACATGACCACATCGGCACCTCTCTTCGGCCGCACGCTCTGCGCCATGATCACTCCGTTCACCGCCTCCGGCGAGCTGGACCCGGACGCCGCCGGAAGGCATGCCGCCGCGCTGGTCGCGGACGGCTGCGACGGCCTGGTGCTGAGCGGCACCACCGGCGAGTCCCCGACCACCAGCGACGCCGAGAAGACCGCGCTGCTGCGGGCCGTCCGGGCTGCGGTCGGGGACGGCGTGCCGATCGTCGCCGGGGTCGGCAGCGCGGACACCCGGCACACCGTGGAGCTCGCCCGGCAGGCCGAACGGGCGGGCGCGGACGGCCTGCTGGTGGTGACGCCCTACTACAGCCGCCCGCCGCAGGCCGCCGTCGAGGCGCACTTCAGGCGGGTCGCCGACGCGTCCGGCCTTCCGCTGATGCTGTACGACATCCCCGGCCGCACCGGCACCCGCATCGAGCCGGAGACCCTGCTGCGGCTGGCGGAGCACCCCCGCGTCGTGGCCGTGAAGGACTGCGCGTACGACCTGCTCGGCTCCACGAGGGTGATCGGCGCGACCTCGCTGGCGTATTACTCGGGCTGCGAGGAACTGAATCTGCCGCTGTACGCGGTGGGCGCGGCCGGTTATGTCAGCACGGTCGCCAATGTGGCGCCCCGTCAGCTGCGGGCGGTCCTGGACGCGTTCGACGCCGGGGACACGGCCGGGGCCGCCCGGCTCAATCTGCTGAACGCCCCTCTGACCGAGGCGATGATGGCGTCCGGGCTGCCCGGTACGGTCACGGCCAAGGCGCTGCTCGGCGCCGGGCCGGTCCGTGAACCGCTGCAGCCCGCCGGGCGCGGGGCGACCGACGGGCTGCGCAGGATCCACCGGGAACTGCTGGCCGCCACGGGCTGAGGGGTGCCCGGTCCGGTCCGTGCGGAAGGCCCTAGTTGTGGCTGTGCAGGACGTCGTTGAGGCCGTCCCAGACCGCGTTGTTCGGGCGGGCCTCGACGGCGCCGGAGACCGAGTTGCGGCGGAAGAGGATGTTCGAGGCGCCGGAGAGCTCACGGGCCTTGACGATCTGGCCGTCCGGCAGCGTGACGCGGGTGCCGGCCGTGACGTAGAGCCCGGCCTCCACGACGCACTCGTCGCCGAGCGCGATGCCGACGCCCGCCTCGGCGCCGACCAGGCAGCGCTCGCCGATGACGATGCGCTCCTTGCCGCCACCGGAGAGGGTGCCCATGGTGGAGGCGCCGCCGCCGATGTCGGAGCCGTTGCCGACGACGACGCCCGCGGAGATGCGTCCCTCGACCATCGACGTGCCGAGGGTGCCCGCGTTGAAGTTGACGAAGCCCTCGTGCATGACGGTCGTGCCGGCGGCGAGGTGGGCGCCCAGCCTGACCCGGTCGGCGTCGGCGATCCGGACGCCCTTCGGAGCGACGTAGTCCGTCATCCGGGGGAACTTGTCGACCGAGGTGACCTGGAGGTGCAGGCCCTCGGCGCGGGCGTTCAGCCGCACCCTCTCCACGTCGTCGACGGCGACCGGGCCGAGCGAGGTCCAGGCCACGTTGGCGAGGAGGCCGAAGACTCCGTCCAGGTTCTGGCCGTGCGGCCGGACGAGGCGGTGCGAGAGCAGGTGCAGGCGCAGATACGCGTCGTGTGCGTCGAGCGGCTTGTCGTCGAGCGAGGCGATGACCGTACGGACGGCGACGATCTCGACACCCCGGCGGGCGTCCACGCCGATGGCCTTGGCGGCTCCCTCGCCGAGGAGGTCGACGGCCCCGTCGGGGGTGAGCCGCTCGGTTCCGGCGGGGCCGGGCTCGGCGGTGAGCTCGGGGGCGGGGAACCAGGTGTCGAGAACGGAACCGTCGCCGGCGATGGTGGCGAGGCCGGCGGCGACGGCGCCGGTGGTGCGAGCAGGAGTCGTGTCGGTCATGACACGCAACCTAACCGGCGAGGCACCGCGGGAGCCAACCGGTCTCGCCGGATGGTCGCGGCGCACGCCCCGGAGCCCGCCGAATGGTCGCTGCGCGGACCCGGGAGCCCCGGCGGACGGCCGCCGACCGGGCCCGGTCAGCCGCTCACCGTTCGGCCGGGCCGCGTCCTCTCCCCGGAAACCGACTCCACAGCCCGCTCACCCACCAGCCCCGGCCCCGGCTCCGGCCCCCGCAGCCCGCTCACCCACCGACCCCCGCCCCCTTCCCGGTCCCGCCCCGGGTTCCCGGAGCCGCCGCGCGGCCAGCACCGCCGCCCCCGCGCCGCAGGCCAGGAGCGCGCACGCGGGCCAGAGCAGTCCGGGCGCGTGGGCGTAGAGCGCACCGCCGAGCGGCGGCGCCAGTACCTGGCCGCTGATGGAGGCGCCCGCGTACAGGCTCTGGAAGCGGCCCTGCGCGTGGGCGGGGGCCTGGTCGGCGACGTACGCCGTCGCGGTGGTCTTGTAGAGGATCTCGCCCGCGGTCAGCGAAGCCATCATGGTGACGGCGAACAGCGTCCCGGCCCCCGGGATCAGCACCGCGTAGCCCAGCCCCACCAGCAGCAGCCCGGCGCCCACGATGCCCAGGGGCGCCCGTCGGCGCAGCACATGCGCAGCGGGGAGTTCCAGCAGCAGGATGACGCCGCCGTTGACCGAGAGCAGCCAGCCGTAGAACTGCGGTCCGTGGCCGTGTTCGGAGAGGAAGACGGGCAGGGTCGCGTACTGCTGCCGGTAGACGAGGTCGACGCAGAGGATCGCGGCGAGCAGCACCGGCACGGCCGGCCTGGCCCGCAGCTCCCGCCAGAGGCCGGGCGCGCCGGGATCGTGGGCGGGCCGGGTGTGCGCGGTGCCGTGCGCCGGGAGCACCGCCGCCGCGTACCCGGCGAAGAGCAGGGTCCCGAGGCCGTCCGCGACGAACAGCCAGTCGTACGAGAAACGGGCCGCGATCAGCGCGCCCAGCGGCGGGCCCACGGCGAACGCGGCGTTGCCCCCGGCCCGTACGAGGGCGAAGCTCTGGCGCCGTCCGCCCTCGGGTACGGAGACCGCTACGAGCGCGGAGTTGGCCGCGCGCACGACGCCCGCCGCGTACTGCGCGAGCGGCAGCACCCCGTACATCGCCGCGACCGGGAGGAGCGGCAGGGCCGCGAGTGCGGTGCCGCTGACCAGCGCGCCGGTCAGGAGCATCCGGCGGTGACCGTAGTGGTCGCCGAACCAGCCGCCGGTGAAATTCCCCGCGACCAGGCCGACGCCGCCGATGCCCGCGACGACTCCGGCCTGCGGGACGCACAGCCCGCGTGGACCGGTCAGATACAGGAAGAGGTAGACGAACGTGAAGCTGACGACCCCGTTGAGGAAGGAGCCGAAGGCCAGCAGCCGCACCGTGCGCGGCACGCCCCGCACCACCCCGAAGAAGTCCATCCCCGACACCCCCCAGTGAGTTTCCTTTGGGAACGGACTATGACATCATGCTTTCCTGCTGGTCAATCCGGTAAGCGGCGGATACGGGAGACCGACGGAGGAGACCATGCCCCAGCGCACCAGCCTGGCCGACGCCGACTGCGCGATCGCCCAGGCGCTCGATGTCGTCGGCGACTGGTGGACCCTGCTGATCGTGCGGGACACCGCGCGCGGGGTGCATCGCTTCGACGCGCTCCAGGAGGAGCTGGGCGTCTCCCGCAAGGTGCTGACCGAGCGGCTGCGGCTGCTGGTCGACGCGGGGGTGCTCTCCCGGGAGCCCTACCAGGACCGGCCGCCCCGGTACGAGTACCGGCTGACCCGGCGGGGCCGGGCCCTGCTGCCCGTGCTGATCGCGCTCCAGGACTGGGGCGACACCTGGGTGCTGGGGGACGGGGAGACGATGGCGACGGCCGCGGAGAGCTCGAAGGAGGCGGCCCGGGTGCACGCCCTGGTGGGCACGCGCCTGCCCGAGCTGCGGCTGACCGACCACGAGGGCGCGCCGCGCGACCCGGTCGCCGGCACCCCGTACACCGTTCTGTACTTCTTCCCCGGCGCCTACACCCGCCGTGACGCCTATCCCCCGGGCTGGTCCGAGATCCCGGGCACGAGCGGCTGCACCCTCGAATCCTGCACGTACCGCGACCGCGCCGCCGAGTTCACGGCGGCGGGCGCGAGCGTGCGCGGGATCTCCACCCAGCGCCCGGACGAGCAGCGGGCCTTCGCGGAGGCGGAGCGGCTGCGGTTCCCGCTGCTGTCCGACGCGGAGCTCGAACTGACGGCGGCCCTGCGCCTGCCGACCTTCCGTACGGGGGGAACCAGCAGGCTGAAGCGGCTGACCCTGGTGGTGGACCGCGACCGGACGGTGCGCGCGGCGTTCTACCCGATCACGGACATCGAGGAGAGCGTCGGGGCGGCCCTGGCGGCGGTACGGAACGCGGGTCCGTCCGGCGCCTGACGAACGGTGCTGAGGAACGGGGGCACGGGGAGAGGCGGCACGGGGAGGGTTAGCGCGCGCCTCACGGGCGTTCGCGGACGTTTACGGGTTTTCGTGGGCGTTCACGGACGTTCATGAGCGTTCGCGGACATTCACTGGCGTTCAGGGGCGTTCATGGGCGACGCGGGGTCCGCAGGTGTTCGCGGGGGGGCGGACGGGCCGTCGCGGTGGGCCGCCGCAGGGCGACCGCGCGCCCGCAAGACGAGGCGGGCGTTCGCGGAAGCGGACCGGCCGCCACGGAAGCGGACGGACCACCGCGGAAGCGGACCGGCCACCGCAGGGGCCGCGCGTCCGCCCGGCGCCCGCGCCGCGTCCGCCGCGCCCGCCGCGTCCGCCGCCGGGCAGCACCCCCGCGCCGCGCCCGCCGGTGGGCCGTCAGCCCGTGATCCGTCCCAGCATCTCGCGGGCGTACGCCTCGTCGTACACGCCGTCGGTGAGCAGCACCTGGAGACAGATCCCGTCCATGAGCGCGATCAGCGCGCGGGCCGTGGCCGGGTCGGTGCGCCGGGACAGCAGGGCGGCGGTGCTGTCGGTCCACTCGGCGGCGACCGGCCGCAGCGCGGGCCTGCGCAGGGCGGCGAGATAGAGCTCGTACTCCAGCTCGGCCCGGCCGCGCCCGCCGGAGAAGTACTGCCCCAGCAGCGCGGCCAGCTCCCCGGCGAGGTCCGCCGCCGGATCGGCCAGTGCCTCGGCCTCCCGCATGACCTGGGCGAAGTTCTCGTTCGACCGGCGCAGCGCCGCGATCAACAGCTCGTCCAGCGAGGCGAAGTGATACGTCGTCGAGCCGAGCGGCACATCCGCCTCGGCCGCGACCGACCGATGACTCAGCCCCGCGATGCCCCGGGCGCCGACCACCCTGATCGCGGCGTCGATGATGCGGTCGCGCCGCTCGGGGTCGTAGCGGCGCGCCATCAGTGGGCCCCGCCCAGATTCAGCACCACCACTCCGGCGATCACCAGCGCTATGCCCGCCAGCTTGACCGGACTGCCGGACTCGCCCATGAAGAGGATGCCGATGGCGGCGACCGCGGCGGTGCCGATCCCGGCCCAGATGGCGTAGGCGGTGCCCACCGACAGCGTCTTCAGCGTCTGGGCGAGCAGCCCGAAGGCCACGAGGTAGCCCACGACGGTGATCAGCGAGGGCCAGAGCCGGGTGAAGCCCTCGCTGTACTTCATGGCCGTGGTGCCGGCCACCTCCGCCGCGATGGCCGCGGCCAGCAGTCCGTATCCCATGTGTACGAGTGTACGCATCGCCGGACGCACGGAAAGCACGGCGGCTTCCGGCGGCCGGGACGTTACGGTGTCCCGACCGGCAGCACACCAGTACGACGAGAGACGACGGAGCGACAGTGGCGCAGGACGCAGGGTGGGGCGGAGCACCGTACGGAGGAACTCCGGGGTGGGGGGCCTGGGCTCCGCCGCCGAAGCCCGGAGTGATACCGCTGGCGCCCCTGAAGCTCGGCGACATACTCGGCGGCGCCTTCAGCACGCTGGGGCGCTACTGGAAACAGCTGTTCGGCATGGGCGCCGTCGTGTTCGGCGGGGCGCTGGCGATCATGGTCCTCACGGTCGTGATCGCGTACTCGGCGGTCAGCGACCATCTGCACACGATCATCTCGCTCAGCGCCGACGAGACGCCGCGCTCCTCCGACGTGGTTCCACTGGTGGTCGGTCTCGGCATCGTCTGCCTGCTCACGGTGATCGTCTTCTCGGTCGCGACGGCCATGATGTACGCGACCGTCCCCGTCGTGCTCCAGGAGGCGGTGCTGGGCAGGCCGACCACCTTCTCCGCCGTCTGGCGGCGGGCCCGGTCCCGTGTTCCGACGGTGATCGGGACCGTGATCCTGACCTGTCTGATAGCGATGATCCCGATGGTGCTGGTGGTGGCCGGGTTCTTCGCGCTCGTGATCGGCTCGATCACCCTGGCGCACGACACCGGCGCCACCCCCTGGGTGGTGCTCGGCTCCCTGGGCACCTTCGCCACGGCCCCGCTCGCGATCTGGCTCTATGTGAAGTTCTGCCTGGCGCCCTCGGCCGCCGTGTTCGAGGGACAGTCCACGGTGGCCTCCCTGCGCCGCTCGGCCCAACTGGTCCGCGGCGACTGGTGGCGGATCTTCGGGACGGGTCTGCTGGCCATCGCCATGGCCTCCGTGGCGAGCTACGTCGTCCAGATCCCGTTCTCGTTCCTCGGAATGTTCTCCGGCATCATCGGCGGGGCGACGCTGGACGAGGACCCCAACCCCACCGCGATCATCTTCGCCATGAGCGGCTACATGGTGATCATGGCCCTGGGCCAGCTGGTCAGCCAGTTCATCACGACGGTCTTCCCGCCGCTGGTGACCGGCCTGCTCTACGTCGACCGCCGCATGCGCACGGAGAACCTGGGCCCGGCCCTCGCCGAGGCCGCGGGGGTGCCCTCGCAGCCCGGTCCTCCGTACGGCTGCTAGGCCCCGTCTTCAGACTGCCGTCTGCCGTGCGGTCCCGCCGCGTCCGCCCCGGAAGGAAACGGCCGTGGGCGCCCCGGGTCCGGCGGGGCGGCCCGCGGGGAAAACACGGGGGGGCCGCGGGGGGCCCGGCCCGGTGGGTGCGCCCCCCCGCCCGGCGGCGGGCCCGGGGGGGGGGCCGCCCCCCCCACGACGAGCGGCGCGCGGGGGCGCGTAC
>NZ_JBHVJA010000001.1:111011-153375 GCF_042799335.1 Streptomyces sp. NPDC057697
GCCGCCTGCGTTGCGGCCCCGCCGCGCCCCCCCCGGACCCACCCGCCGGCCCCCGCCGGGCAGCCGGGCGCCACGGCCGCTTCACATCCCGTGCGGGCACGGCCGTTCCGCGTCCCGCGCCGCGGGTCCGGCCGGTCCGTCAGCCTCCGACGGTGAACCAGACGGCCCGCGACTTCTTCCACTCGGCGTGGTCGAGGTCCTTCGCCTCCGTGCCGTCCCCGTACAGATCGGCCGATCCGGCGTCCGTGATCAGCTGCGCCCTGGCACCCGGGGCCGACAGGTCCGGAACGTCCACGACGGCCTCCCAGCCGCCCGGGTCCGAGGTCGGCAGATCGATCCGCTTGACCGGCGCGTGCCCGGCGACACCGTCCCAGCTGTAGAGGGCGTACGGGTCGGAGTTGTCGTCGGCCGCCCAGGAACCGGCCACGATCAGGTACTGGTCCGCGGCGTTCTTGCGGATGTCCCGGATGCTGAGCCCGCCGAGGTCCAGCTCGATCGGCGCACCCATGACCGCCTTCGCCCCGCTGCCGGCCACCTTGTCGAAGTTGGTGACGGGCACGATCAGGGCCTTGCCGCCCGACTTCGGCGGCACCAGCGGCGCCCGGAAACCGAGGTAGGCGGTGGTCGTGGAACCGGGGGCGAACTCCAGCCCCTCGACGTTGAATCCGTCGATCTGCTTGGGCGCCTCGCCGTCCGCGGTGCCCGCGGCGAAGCCCAGGCGGTTGCCGTTCGCCTTGTCCCAGGCGACCAGGTCGTCCCGGAGCTTCTTGTACGAGCCGCCCACCTTCAGCTGGGTGCCGGCGCCCGAGCCGGTCACCGTCGTGGTGAAGACGGTGTTGCGGGGCGACTTGTAGACACCGTCCTTGTTGTTGCCGAGCGAACCCGTCCAGTAGATGGTGTCGCCGACCCGGGCCGCCGCCTCGATGTCGATCTCCTTCGACAGACCGAGCTTCGAGCCGACGTCCCAGCTCCGCACCGGGCCGCCGGAGGCGGAACGGTCGTACAGGCGCAGGGTGTTGGACTCGTCGTCGGCCACCACCACATACCCGCCGCCGACGTCGACGGCGGCCGAGGAGTCGGAGGAGCCGGTGAGGTAGCGGGTGTCGGCGGCGTTGCCGACGGCGGCGGAGGCCGCGTAGTGCAGGGTCTTGGTGGCGGTCTTGCCGCCGAGCCCGGTGACCTTGACCGTGAGGTCGGTGTAGCCGCGGCCGCGTGCGGAGACCGCGAGGGTCCGGGTGGAGCCGGTCCCCGCCACGGTCACATCGCCCGTCCCGGCGACGGAAGGCTTGGAGCTGGCGGACGCCGCCACGCCGAGCGCGCTCGCGTCGGCCCCGCTCTGGGCGACGGTGACGGTGACCACGGGGTCGCCGCTCGCGCCGACCGCGCCGGAGAGGTAGGAGACCGAGAGACCGATCGTCGGCGTCCCGTAACTCGCGGCGTGCGCGGGGGTGTCGAGCCCCAGTGCGGCCAGCAGGAGAACCCCGCCCGCGGCGGTGGCCGCACCGCGGCCGGGGAGCGAAAACTGATGCAGCACGGCATGCCTCTCGTCGGCGTGGTGTCGCGGTCACTTTCCGCTACCCGCGCCAACGAGGAACACACATCGTGGGTACGGCAGGTGTCGCCGGGACGAAGAACGGCCCCCGGCACGGAGCCGGGGGCCGTTCCTGCGCAACCCGCGCGCCGGGCGCGGGGATCAGACGTTGAACCCCAGGGCGCGCAGCTGCTCGCGTCCGTCGTCCGTGATCTTGTCCGGGCCCCACGGCGGCATCCAGACCCAGTTGATCCGCAGCTCGTTGACGATGCCGTCGGTCGCGGACTTCGCCTGGTCCTCGATGACGTCGGTCAGCGGGCAGGCCGCGGACGTCAGCGTCATGTCGAGGGTGGCGATGTTGGCGTCGTCGATGTGGATGCCGTAGATCAGGCCCAGGTTGACGACGTCGATGCCCAGCTCGGGGTCGACCACGTCGTACAGGGCCTCACGGACCTCCTCCTCGGAGGCCGGCTTGGTGGTGAGAGTCTCGTTGTCGCTCATGCCGTCTTCCCTTCGGACAGCGCTTTGGCCGTCGCGTCCTTCCACGCCATCCAGCTCAGCAGCGCGCACTTGACCCGGGCCGGGTACTTGGAGACACCGGCGAACGCGACCGCGTCCTCCAGCACCTCCTCCATCGCGTCGTCCGGCTCCAGCTGGCCCTTCGACTGCATCAGCTCCAGGAAGGTCTCCTGGATCTTCTGCGCCTGGCCCAGCTCCTTGCCGACCAGGAGGTCGTTCAGCACCGAGGCGCTGGCCTGGCTGATGGAGCAGCCCTGACCCTCGTACGACACGTCGGCGATGGTCTCGCCGTCGTACTTCACCCGGAGAGTGATCTCGTCGCCGCACGTCGGATTGACGTGGTGCACCTCGGCGTCGCCGTCCCGCAGGCCACGCCCGTGGGGGTGCTTGTAGTGGTCCAGGATCACTTCCTGGTACATGGAATCAAGCTTCACCAGTCAACCCTCAGCCGCTCGCCCATTATCCGAAAAAGTTCCGTACGTGTTCCAGTCCGTCCACCAGGGCGTCGACCTCGGCGGGCGTGGAATACAGATAGAACGACGCTCGCGTGGTCGCAGGAATTCCGTACCGCAGGCAGACCGGGCGTGCGCAGTGGTGTCCGACGCGGACGGCGATGCCCTGTTCGTCGAGCACCTGGCCCACGTCGTGCGGGTGGATGTCGCCGAGCGTGAAGGAGATCGTGGCGCCGCGGTCCTCGGCCGTCGCCGGACCGATGATCCTGAGGTCGGGGACCTCCAGGAGCCGCTTCACCGCGTACTCGGTGATCGCGTGCTCGTGCCGGGCGATCTTCTCCATGCCGATCGCCGAGAGGTAGTCCACGGCCGCGCCGAGGCCGACGGCCTGCGCGATCGGGGGCGTACCGGCCTCGAACTTGTGCGGCGCGGGGGCGTACGTCGACGAGTGCATCGACACGGTCTCGATCATCTCGCCGCCACCGAGGAACGGCGGCAGGTCCTCCAGGAGCTCCTGCCGTCCCCAGAGCACGCCGATGCCGGTCGGGCCGACCATCTTGTGACCGGTGAAGGCCACGAAGTCGGCCTGGAGCGCCTGCACGTCCAGCACCATGTGCGGGGCGGCCTGCGAGGCGTCGATGCAGACCAGCGCGCCGACCTGCTGGGCCCGGCGGATGATCTTCTCGACCGGGTTGATCGTGCCCATGATGTTGGAGACCAGGGTGAAGGAGACGATCTTCGTCTTCTCCGTGATGATCTCGTCGATGTCGGACAGGTCGAGGCGGCCGTCGTCGGTGATGCCGAACCACTTCAGCTTCGCGCCCGTGCGCTGCGAGAGCAGCTGCCACGGCACGATGTTGGAGTGGTGCTCCATCTCCGTGGTGACGATCTCGGTGTCGTGGTCCACCCGGTAGGGCTCGTCGGCCCAGCCGAGCATGTTGGCCACGAGGTTCAGCGACTCGGAGGCGTTCTTGGTGAAGATCACCTCGTCGCGGCTGGGCGCGTTGATGAACGCGGCGACCTTGTCACGGGCGCCCTCGTACAGCGCCGTGGCCTCCTCCGCGATCGTGTACACGCCGCGGTGCACATTGGCGTTGTGCCGCTCGTAGTACTCGTTGAGGGCGTCGAGCACCTGGCGCGGCTTCTGCGAGGTCGCCGCGCTGTCCAGGTAGACGACCTTCTTCCCGTCGTGGACCGTACGATCCAGCAGGGGGAAGTCCTTGCGGATCGCCTCGGTGTCGAGGAGGCCCGGCAGCTGTGTCACGCGGAAGCGCCACCCTTCACATATGCCTCGTAGCCCTCGTTCTCCAGCTTGTCGGCGAGCTCGGCGCCGCCGGACTCGGCAATGCGGCCGTTGGCGAAGACGTGCACGAAGTCGGGCTTGATGTAGCGGAGGATCCGCGTGTAGTGCGTGATCAGCAGGGTGCCGACCTCGCCGGTCTCGCGGACCCGGTTGACGCCCTCGGAGACGATGCGCAGGGCGTCGACGTCCAGGCCGGAGTCGGTCTCGTCGAGGATCGCGACCTTCGGCTTGAGGAGCTCCAGCTGAAGGATCTCGTGGCGCTTCTTCTCACCGCCGGAGAAGCCCTCGTTGACGTTGCGCTCGGCGAACGCCGGGTCCATCTGGAGCCGGCCCATCGTCTCCTTGACCTCCTTCACCCAGGTACGCAGCTTGGGCGCCTCGCCGCGGACGGCGGTGGCGGAGGTGCGCAGGAAGTTGGAGACCGAGACGCCGGGGATCTCGACCGGGTACTGCATCGCGAGGAACAGACCGGCGCGGGCGCGCTCGTCGACGGTCATCTCCAGGACGTCCTCGCCGTCCAGGGTCACCGAGCCGCTGGTGATCGTGTACTTGGGGTGACCGGCCAGCGAGTAGGCGAGGGTGGACTTGCCGGACCCGTTGGGGCCCATGATGGCGTGGGTCTCGCCCTGCTTCACGGTCAGGTCGACGCCCTTGAGGATCTCCTTCGTGGCGTTGTCGGCCTCGACGGAGACGTGCAGGTCGCGGATTTCAAGCGTTGCCATGGGTGACTCAGGACTCCTGGGTGACGGAGACGAGCACATCGTCCCCTTCGATCTTGACGGGGTATACGGGGACGGGGCGCGTCGCGGGAAGGCCGGAGGGCTTGCCGGTGCGCAGGTCGAAGCTGGAGCCGTGCAGCCAGCACTCGATCATGCAGTCCTCGACCTCTCCCTCGGACAGTGAGACGTTCGCGTGCGAGCAGATGTCGTTGATCGCGAACACCTCGCCCTCGGTACGGACGACGGACACCGGGACGCCGCCGAGCTCCACCCGTTTCGGGGTGTCGGCCTCCAGCTCACTCAGCGCGCAGGCTTTGACGAAGGCCATCAGACGGAAGCCTTCAGCTCGGCCTCGATCTTGTCGAGCAGCCGCGCCTCGACGTCCGGCAGACCGATCTGCTGGACGAGCTCGGCGAAGAAGCCGCGCACGACGAGCCGCCGGGCCTCCTCGGCCGGGATGCCGCGGGACTGGAGGTAGAAGAGCTGCTCGTCGTCGAATCGGCCGGTCGCGGAGGCGTGGCCGGCGCCGACGATCTCACCGGTCTCGATCTCCAGGTTCGGCACGGAGTCGACCCGCGCGCCGTCGGTGAGGACGAGGTTGCGGTTCATCTCGTAGGTGTCGGTGCCCTCGGCCGCGGCCTGGATGAGGACGTCACCGATCCACACGGCGTGTGCGCCGTCGCCCTGGAGGGCGCCCTTGTACGCGACGTTGGACTTGCAGTGCGGGGTGTTGTGGTCGACCAGGAGGCGGTGCTCCTGGTGCTGGCCCCGGTCGGTGAAGTACAGGCCGAAGAGCTCGGCCTCGCCGCCGGTGCCCGCGTAGGCGATCCGCGGGTGCAGGCGCACGACGTCGCCGCCGAAGGTGACGACGATCGACTTGAACGAGGCGTCCCGGCCGACCAGAGCGTTGTGCTGGCCGACGTGGACGGCGTTCTCGTCCCAGTCCTGCACGGAGACGACGGTGAGCTTCGCGCCGTCGCCGAGGACGTAGTCCACGTTGGCGGCGAGCACCGCGTCGCCGGTGTGGTCGATGACGACGACGGCCTCGGCGAAGGCGCCCAGCTCGACGACCTGGTGGCCGTAGGCCACGCCGCCCTCGCCGTGCACCGCGATGCGGATCGGCTCGGTGAGCACCGCCTCCTTGGCGACCGTGACGACGGACGCCTGCTCGAAGGAGGAGTACGCCTGGGCCGCGACGCGGTCCACCGGGGTCCCGGCCCGGCCGAGCCGGGAGTCGTCCCGGCCGACGGTCTCGACCGTGACGCCCTCGGGCGCCTCGATCGCGACCTTCACTCCGCCGTTGGCGGTGGCCGTGCCGTCGTGCAGCCCGCGCAGCCGCTCCAGCGGGGTGAACCGCCACTCCTCCTCGCGGCCGTGCGGGACGGGGAAGTCCGCGACGTCGAAGGACGGGGGCGCGCTCATGCGCGTGGCGACGGTCGACTCGGCGGCCACCGCGATGGAACCGGTGGTGGTGGAACCCGCCGGGAAGTTCTGAGCCTCAGCCATGGCTGTCGTAGTGCTCGCTTTCTCTGTCAGTGGTCGGGGGATCCGGTCGTCAGGCTGCGCTAGCCGACCGAACCCTCCATCTGCAGCTCGATCAGCCGGTTGAGCTCAAGGGCGTACTCCATCGGCAGCTCCTTGGCGATCGGCTCGACGAAGCCGCGCACGATCATCGCCATCGCCTCGAACTCCGTCAGACCACGGCTCATCAGGTAGAAGAGCTGGTCCTCGGAGACCTTGGAGACGGTCGCCTCGTGCCCCATCGACACGTCGTCCTCGCGGACGTCGACGTAGGGGTAGGTGTCCGAGCGCGAGATCGTGTCGACGAGCAGGGCGTCGCAGAGCACGTTGGACTTCGCGCCCGGCGCGCCCTCGCCGATCTCGATCAGACCGCGGTAGGAGGTACGGCCGCCGCCCCGCGCCACCGACTTGGAGACGATGTTGGAGGAGGTGTTCGGCGCCATGTGGACCATCTTGGCTCCGGCGTCCTGGTGCTGGCCCTCGCCCGCGAAGGCGATGGAGAGCGTCTCGCCCTTGGCGTGCTCGCCCATCAGGTAGACGGCCGGGTACTTCATGGTGACCTTGGAGCCGATGTTCCCGTCGACCCACTCCATGGTCGCGCCCTCGTAGGCCACGGCGCGCTTGGTGACCAGGTTGTAGACGTTGTTCGACCAGTTCTGGATCGTCGTGTAGCGGCAGCGGCCGCCCTTCTTCACGATGATCTCGACGACCGCGGAGTGCAGCGAGTCGGAGGAGTAGATCGGGGCGGTGCAGCCCTCGACGTAGTGGACGTAGGCGTCCTCGTCGACGATGATCAGCGTCCGCTCGAACTGGCCCATGTTCTCCGTGTTGATACGGAAGTAGGCCTGGAGCGGGATGTCGACGTGGACGCCCTTGGGCACGTAGATGAACGAGCCGCCGGACCACACGGCCGAGTTCAGCGAGGCGAACTTGTTGTCGCCGACCGGGATGACGGTGCCGAAGTACTCCTGGAAGAGCTCCGGGTGCTCCTTCAGCGCGGTGTCGGTGTCGAGGAAGATGACGCCCTGCTCCTCCAGGTCCTCACGGATCTGGTGGTAGACGACCTCGGACTCGTACTGCGCGGCGACACCGGCGACCAGGCGCTGCTTCTCCGCCTCCGGGATGCCGAGCTTGTCGTAGGTGTTCTTGATGTCCTCGGGCAGGTCCTCCCAGGACTCCGCCTGCTTCTCCGTGGACCGCACGAAGTACTTGATGTTGTCGAAGTCGATGCCCGACAGGTCGGAGCCCCAGTTCGGCATGGGCTTCTTGTCGAAGAGCCGCAGGCCCTTGAGGCGCAGCTTCAGCATCCACTCGGGCTCGTTCTTCTTGGCCGAGATGTCGCGGACGACCTCCTCGGAGAGCCCGCGCTTGGCTGCGGCGCCTGCCGCGTCGGAGTCGGCCCAGCCGAATTCGTACGTGCCCAGACCCTCGAGCTCAGGGTGGGCAGTCTCCGTAGGGAGCGTCATGCGGGGTTCCTCCCGGCCGTGCTTGCAGATGCTGAATTGGTGGTCTGTGGTGCTGGGTGGCCGCTGCGCGGAATGTACGTCGTGCACACGCCGTCGCCGTGGGCGATGGTGGCCAGACGCTGCACATGCGTCCCGAGGAGGCTGGAGAAGAACTCCGTCTCCGCCTCGCACAGCTGCGGGTACTGCTCGGCGACATGGGCGACCGGGCAGTGGTGCTGGCAGAGCTGCTCGCCCTGCTGGGGACCGGGCGCGCTACGCGCCGTAGCAGCGTACCCGTCGGCGGACAGGGCCTTGGCCAAGGCCTCGGTGCGGGCCTCGGGGTCCGCGGCCTCGACCGCCGAGCGGTACGCCTCGGACTGGGCCGCGATCCTGGCGCGGGCGAAGGCGATGACCGCCTCCTCGCCCGACGTCTCGGCGATCCAGCGCAGGGCGTCCGCCGCGAGCGCGTCGTAGGACTGGTCGAACGCGTCCCTGCCGCAGTCGGTGAGGGCGAACACCTTGGCCGGGCGGCCACGCGTCCGCGCCCCGTAGACCCGCTGTTCACGGGCCTCGACGACGCCGTCGGTGACGAGGGCGTCGAGATGGCGGCGGACCGCGGCCTGGGTGAGGCCGAGGCGCTTGGCCAGCTCGGCGACGGTGGACGGGCCATGGTCCAGGATGGAGCGCGCGACCCGGTTGCGCGTGGAGCGCTCACCGGTCGCGAGTTCCTCCTGCGGAGCCTCGCCGACGTATTTCACAACGCCATTGTTGCGTAATTCATCGGGCTCTGACAACCACGGTCCGAAACGATCTATGGTGCCATTCATCACTTAGGGTTACCTAATCAGGGCCCCGGAAGACCCGGAAGACGGGGACGTTCCGCCCCTGCCTAGACTTACCGGCCATGAAGAGCGAGTCGGCCGTAGAGGTCCGCGGCCTGGTGAAGCGGTACGGCCGCAAGACCGCCGTGGACGGCCTCGACCTGTGTGTACGCACCGGTGCCGTCACCGCCGTCCTCGGCCCCAACGGCGCCGGCAAGACCACCACCGTCGAGATCTGCGAGGGCTATCGCCGCGCCGACGCCGGCACCGTCCGGGTCCTCGGCCTGGACCCGGTCGCCGACGCCGCGAAGCTCCGCCCCCGGATCGGCGTGATGCTCCAGTCGGGTGGCGTGTACTCCGGCGCGCGCGCCGACGAGATGCTCCGGCACATGGCGAAGCTCCACGCCCACCCGCTGGACGTCGACGCCCTGATCGAGCGGCTCGGCCTCGGCAGCTGCGGCCGTACGGCCTACCGGCGGCTCTCCGGCGGCCAGCAGCAGCGTCTCGCCCTGGCCATGGCCGTCGTCGGGCGGCCCGAGCTGGTCTTCCTGGACGAGCCGACCGCCGGTCTCGACCCGCAGGCCCGCCGCTCCACCTGGGACCTGGTGCGCGAGCTGCGCGCCGACGGCGTGTCGACCGTCCTCACCACCCACTTCATGGACGAGGCCGAGGAGCTCGCCGACGACGTCGCGGTCGTCGACGCGGGCAGGGTCATCGCCCAGGGCAGCCCCGAGGCGCTCTGCCGCGGCGGCGCCGAGAACACCCTGCGCTTCACCGGCCGCCCCGGCCTCGACATCGGTTCGCTGCTGAAGGCACTGCCGGACGGCAGCGAGGCGGCCGAGATCCTGCCGGGCGCGTACCGCATCGGCGGCGACGTCGGTCCGGAGCTGCTGGCCACCGTCACCTCCTGGTGCGCCCAGCACGGGGTGATGCCCTCCGGCATCTCCGTGGAGCGGCACACCCTGGAGGACGTCTTCCTGGAACTGACCGGCAAGGAGCTGCGCGCATGAGCGCCGGTACGTACACCCCGCGGCCGGGCGGTGCCCCGCTGGGCCGCATGATCACCGCGCAGACCGCACTGGAGACGCGGATGCTGCTGCGCAACGGCGAGCAGCTGCTGTTGACCGTGATCATCCCGACGCTGCTGCTGGTGCTGTTCAGCGCGGTCGACATCGTGGACACCGGCGCCGGCGCGTCCGTCGACTTCCTGACGCCCGGCATCCTCGCGCTGGCCGTGATGTCCACGGCGTTCACGGGCCAGGCCATCGCCACCGGCTTCGAGCGGCGCTACGGGGTGCTCAAGCGGCTCGGGGCCTCGCCGCTGCCGCGCTGGGCGCTGATGACCGCCAAGACCCTCGCGGTGCTGGTCACCGAGGTGCTCCAGGTGGTGCTGCTCACGGTGATCGCGTTCGCGCTGGACTGGTCCCCGCAGGGCAGCCCCTTCGCCGTCCTGCTGCTGCTGGTGCTCGGCACGGCGGCCTTCTCCGGGCTCGGGCTGCTGATGGCCGGCACGCTCAAGGCGGAGGCGACGCTCGCCGCGGCCAATCTGGTCTTCCTGCTGCTGCTGGTCGGCGGCGGGGTCATCGTGCCGCTGGACAAGTTCCCGGACGCGGTGCAGTCGGTCCTCGGGCTGCTGCCGATCGCGGCCCTGTCGGACGGTCTGCGCGAGGTGCTCCAGCACGGGGCCTCGATGCCCTGGGCCGACCTCGGCGTCCTGGCGGTCTGGGCGGTGCTCGGGCTCGGCGCGGCGGCGCGGTTCTTCCGCTGGGAGTGAGACCGCGCGCCGGGGGCGGCTGCGGGCGGCGAGGTCCAGGGCGCGCCGCGTCGGCGTTTCGGGGTAACTCGTCCCCCTCGTGAAAGCTTGCACAAGCCGCCGCCTACGATGGTGCGCGTGCCCAAGCTGACCCGAGCCGAAGTCGCTCAAGCCGTGCGGAACCCGCTCCTGTACATCGCCGAGCGATGGACCCCTTCGCCCCGCACGGTCCGCCGTGCGGCCCTGTCGGCCGTCGTCATGGCCGTGCTCATCGTCGTGACCGGCGGCGCGGTCCGGCTGACCGGCTCCGGCCTCGGCTGCCCGACCTGGCCCAAGTGCACCGACGAGAGCCTCACCGCGACGAGCGAGATGGGCTTCCACGGCGTCATCGAGTTCGGCAACCGGATGCTGACGTACGTCCTGTGCGCGGCCGTCGGTTGGGCGATCATCGCCGCCCGGTCCGCCAAGCCCTGGCGCCGCAGCCTGACCAGGCTCGGCTGGGTGCAGTTCTGGGTGGTCATGGGCAACGCCGTGCTCGGCGGCATCGTGGTGCTGGTCGGCCTCAACCCGTACACCGTCGCCGCACACTTCCTGCTCTCCACGGCGCTGCTGACCGTCGCGATGCTGACCTGGCAGCGGACCCGCGAGGGCGACGGGGCGCCCCGGCCGCTGGTCGGCAAGGCGGTGTCCCAGCTGACCTGGCTGCTGACGGTCGCCGCGGGGCTGCTGATCGCGGTCGGCACGGTGGTCACGGGCGCCGGACGGCACGCGGGCGACTCCAGCGATGTGCACCGCATCCCGATCGACTGGAAGATGATCGCGCAGCTCCACGCCGACCTGGCCTGGGTCGTGGTGGCGCTGACCGTCGCGCTCTGGTTCGTGCTCAAGGCCGTCGACGCGCCGGTCGGGCCGCTGCACCGCACGCGCGACCTCTTCCTGGTGCTGATGGCGCAGGGCGTCATCGGATACGTGCAGTACTTCACCGACACGCCGGAGATCCTGGTCGGTCTGCACATGCTGGGCTCGTGCCTGGTGTGGATCGCGGTCGTGCGGGTGCTGCTGTCGCTGCGTGAGCGCCCCGTGGCCGTCGCGTCGGTGCCCGGCCCCGCGGCCGGGCAGCCGGAGCCCGCCGCGGCGGGCTGACGCCGGGCGGCCGCCTCCCCCTCCGATACGCCGATACGCCGATCGCCGGACGGGTTCCTCCTGGGAACCGTCCGGCGATCGGCGTATCGGGAGCCGCGCGGTCAGGACGCGTTGGCGGGGCCGCCGATCTGGATGCCGGCCATCCGCGTCCACTCGTACGGGCCGGTGCGGACCTTCGCCGCGAACTCCCCGTCGAAGGACTCGTGCATCGTGATCCCGGCCTTCCGCGTGGCGCTCTCGGCGATCGCGTAGGAGGGGGCGACCAGATCGCCCCAGTCGCCGTCCTCGCCCACGAGCACGATGCGGGCGCCCATCTGCCCGAGATAGGCGAGCTGTCCCTCCGCACCGCCGTGCGCCTTGGAGAAGGCGCCGATCTCCTTGGCGAGCTTGGCCGCCCTGCGCTCCGCGCGGGCCGCCTGCTTGCCGCTCTCCACCTGGGTCTCTGCCGTCTCAGCCATGTCCAGGATGCTACCGACGGGTAGCCGAACGTGCGACGGGCGGGGTGCGTGGCCTGGGCCACGCACCCCGCCCGTCGGCAGGGATCGAGGAGCGGACTACCTCAGGAAGGGGTCGACCGCCACGGCGACGAAGAGCAGCGAGACATAGGTGATGGACCAGTGGAACAGCCGCATCTCCTTGAGCTTGGCGCCCGTCACACCGGCCTTGGCCCGGTTCTGGAGGCCGTGCGCCTCCCAGAGCCAGAACCCGCCGGTCGCCAGCGCCACCGCCGTGTAGAACCAGCCGGTGTAGCCCAGCGGCGTCAGCAGCAGCGAGACGGCCACCATCACCCAGCTGTAGATGACGATCTGGCGGGCCACCACCCGATTGGACGCGATCACCGGAAGCATCGGGACGCCGACCCGGGCGTAGTCCTCCTTCACCTTCATAGAGAGCGGCCAGTAGTGCGGCGGCGTCCAGAAGAAGATGACGGCGAAGAGGATCACCGCGGCCCACGACATCGAGTTCGTCACGGCCGACCAGCCGATGAGGACCGGCATGCAGCCCGCGATGCCGCCCCAGACGATGTTCTGCGAGGTCCGGCGCTTGAGCAGCATCGTGTACACCACGACGTAGAACAGCAGCGCGCCGAGCGACAGCGCCGCCGACAGCCAGTTCACCAGCAGGCCGAACCAGACCGTCGAGACCGCCGCGAGGGCGAAGCCGAAGGCCAGGCACTCGCGCGGGCTCACCATGCCGGTCACCAGCGGGCGCTGCGCCGTACGGTCCATCAACGCGTCGATGTCGCGGTCGATGTACATGTTCAGCGCGTTGGCACCGCCGGCGGAGAGATATCCGCCGATGGTGGTGGTGACCACGAGCCACAGATCGGGCACACCCTGAGCGGCGAGGAACATCACCGGAACAGTGGTGATCAGCAACAGCTCGATGATCCGCGGCTTGGTCAGCGCCACGAAAGCCTTGACACGGGCCCCGAACGGGCGATGGCCCCCTGGGCTGGGAGTCAAGGCGACCCCTGCGGGTCGGGACTCGACGGCCGTCACGCACACCCCTGACAGAGAAATCCCAGCAAGCTCCGGGCGTGAAGGCCCAGTAAAGACTTGCGCGAACCAGACCACTGTAGACGTTGGGGACAGGCCGATCTTCGCGGGGGTGGGTCGTGTTGGGGCGGCGCGGGAGCGGGCCCCCGGGCCCGGGGTCCCGCCCGGCGGATCCGTGCCTCGGCGCCGGGACGCGTTCGTCGCGGGGCACATGAGTAAGGAGAAGCGCTCATCGGAGTGGCGCAGAAGTGAGCCGTCGCGCTCATACGGGAGGCGAACTCCGCGGGCCGCCCGCACCCTGGAAAGCAGCGGAAAATGCTTGTTCCGGCGGGGGTAGGCTCGACAACGCCCGGTGCGGTCACAGTCACCGGTTTACAACAGTGGAGAGGAGCCCTGACTCAGGGTGAGCACCAAGCCGACCACCACAGACCTCCAGTGGACCGAATTGGACCAGCGGGCCGTGGACACCGTCCGTGTCCTCGCCGCGGACGCCGTACAGAAGGTCGGAAACGGCCACCCTGGTACGGCCATGAGCCTCGCTCCCGCCGCGTACACCCTCTTCCAGAAGGTGATGCGCCACGACCCCGCCGACGCCGACTGGACCGGACGCGACCGGTTCGTGCTCTCGGCCGGTCACACCAGCCTGACCCTCTACATCCAGCTCTACCTGGCCGGGTACGGCCTGGAGCTCGACGACCTCAAGGCGTTCCGTACCTGGGGCTCGAAGACCCCCGGTCACCCGGAGTACGGCCACACCACCGGTGTCGAGACCACCACCGGCCCGCTGGGCCAGGGTGTCGCCAACGCCGTGGGCATGGCGATGGCCTCCCGCTACGAGCGCGGCCTGTTCGACCCGGAGGCCGCCCCCGGCACCTCCCCGTTCGACCACATGATCTGGGCCGTCGCCGGTGACGGCTGCCTCCAGGAGGGCATCTCCGCGGAGGCGTCCTCGCTGGCCGGCCACCAGAAGCTGGGCAATCTGGTCCTGCTCTGGGACGACAACCACATCTCCATCGAGGGCGACACGGAGACCGCGGTCTCCGAGGACACCCTGAAGCGCTACGAGGCGTACGGCTGGCACGTCCAGCGCGTCGAGCCGCTGCCCAGCGGCGACCTGGACCCGGCGGGTCTCTACCGCGCGCTCCAGGCCGCCAAGGCCGAGACCGGGCGCCCGTCGTTCATCGCGGCCCGCTCGATCATCGCCTGGCCCGCGCCGCACGCCCAGAACACCGAGGCCGCGCACGGCTCGGCGCTCGGTGACGAAGAGGTCGCCGCCACGAAGAGGGTCCTGGGCTTCGACCCGGAGAAGACCTTCGAGGTGGCCGACGAGGTCATCGCCCACACCCGTGAGGCGCTGGACCGCGGCCGCGAGGCCCGGGGCGAGTGGGAGAAGTCCTTCGCCGCGTGGCGCACCGCCAACCCGGAGCGCGCCGCCGATTTCGACCGGATCTCCGCCGGTGAGCTGCCCGCGGGCTGGGAGGACAAGTTCCCGGTCTTCGAGCCGGGCAAGGGCGTCGCCACCCGTGCCGCCTCCGGCAAGGTGCTCCAGGCGCTCGGCGAGATCATCCCCGAGCTGTGGGGCGGCTCCGCCGACCTCGCGGGCTCGAACAACACCACGATCGACAAGACGTCGTCGTTCCTCCCGGTGGGCAACCCGCTGCCGGGCGCGGACCCGTACGGCCGCACGATCCACTTCGGCATCCGTGAGCACGCCATGGCCGCGGCCATGAACGGCATCGCGCTGCACGGCAACACCCGCATCTACGGCGGCACCTTCCTGGTGTTCTCCGACTACATGCGCAACGCGGTGCGCCTGTCCGCGCTGATGCACCTGCCGGTGACGTACGTGTGGACGCACGACTCGATCGGTCTCGGCGAGGACGGCCCGACCCACCAGCCGGTGGAGCACCTGGCCTCGCTGCGTGCCATCCCGGGCCTGAACATCGTCCGCCCGGCCGACGCCAACGAGACCTCCATCGCCTGGCGCGAGATCCTGCGCCGCTACACCAAGGTGTTCGGCAAGGGCGCCCCGCACGGCCTGGCGCTGACCCGCCAGGGCGTTCCGACGTACGAGGCGAACGAGGACGCGGCCAAGGGCGGCTACGTGCTCTTCGAGGCGGAGGGCGGAGAGCCCCAGGTCCTCCTCATCGGCACGGGCTCCGAGGTGCACCTCGCCGTCGAGGCGCGCGAGGAGCTCCAGGCGGCCGGCATCCCGACCCGGGTGGTCTCGATGCCGTCGGTCGAGTGGTTCGAGGAGCAGGACCAGGCGTACAAGGACAGCGTTCTGCCGCCGTCCGTGAAGGCGCGCGTCGCCGTCGAGGCCGGTATCGGCCTGACCTGGTACCGCTACGTCGGGGACGCCGGCCGGATCGTCTCGCTGGAGCACTTCGGCGCTTCGGCCGACGCCAAGGTCCTCTTCCGTGAGTTCGGCTTCACCGGCGAGCACGTCGCCGCCGCCGCCCGGGAATCTCTCGCGGCAGCCACGCGCTGACGCCGTTATACGACTAGTAGGAGATGCATTTCTCATGACAGACGCACTCAAGCGCCTCTCCGACGAGGGCGTGGCGATCTGGCTCGATGACCTGTCGCGCAAGCGGATCACCTCGGGCAACCTCGCCGAGCTGATCGACCAGCAGCACGTCGTGGGCGTCACCACCAACCCGTCGATCTTCCAGAAGGCGATCTCCTCGGGCGACGGGTACGAGCAGCAGCTCACCGACCTCGCCACCCGCAAGGTCACCGTCGACGAGGCGATCCGCATGATCACCACGGCCGACGTACGGGACGCCGCGGACATCCTGCGTCCGGTCTTCGACGCCACGGACGGCCAGGACGGCCGGGTCTCCATCGAGGTCGACCCGCGCCTGGCCCACCACACCGCGGCCACCGTCGCCGAGGCCAAGCAGCTGGCCTGGCTGGTGGACCGGCCCAACACGCTCATCAAGATCCCGGCGACGAAGGCCGGTCTCCCGGCGATCACCGAGGTCATCGGCAAGGGCATCAGCGTCAACGTCACGCTGATCTTCTCGCTGGAGCGCTACCGCGAGGTCATGGACGCCTACCTGGCGGGCCTGGAGAAGGCCAAGGCCGCGGGCCTGGACCTCTCCCTGATCCACTCGGTGGCCTCGTTCTTCGTGTCCCGCGTGGACACCGAGATCGACAAGCGCCTGGACACCGTGGGCACCGACGAGGCCAAGGCCCTCAAGGGCAAGGCGGCCCTCGCCAACGCCCGGCTCGCGTACCAGGCGTACGAGGAGGTCTTCTCCTCGGACCGCTGGGCCGCCCTCGACCGGGCCCACGCCAACAAGCAGCGTCCGCTGTGGGCCTCGACCGGCGTCAAGGACCCCGCGTACAAGGACACCCTGTACGTCGTCGACCTCGTCGCCCCCGGCACGGTGAACACCATGCCCGAGGCGACCCTGGAGGCCACGGCCGACCACGGACAGGTCACCGGCGACACCATCGCGGGCACCTACGAGCAGGCCCGCGCCGAGCTCGACGCCGTGGCGAAGCTCGGGATCTCCTACGACGACGTCGTCCAGCTCCTGGAGGACGAGGGCGTCGAGAAGTTCGAGGCCGCCTGGATCGACCTGCTCAACTCGACCGAGGCGGAGCTCAAGCGCCTCGCCCCTTCGGAGGGCTGACCACCTTGTCCGGTGTTCCCGGAGCCAATCCGCTTCGTGACCCCCAGGACCGACGGCTCCCGCGCATCGCGGGGCCGTCGGGGCTGGTGATCTTCGGTGTCACGGGCGATTTGTCCCGCAAAAAGCTGATGCCCGCCGTCTACGACCTGGCCAACCGCGGCCTGTTGCCGCCGGGCTTCTCCCTCATCGGTTTCGCCCGCCGCGAATGGCAGGACGAGGACTTCGCACAGGAGGTCCACGATGCCGTCAAGCAGCACGCCCGTACGCCGTTCCGCGAGGAGGTCTGGCAGCAGCTCATCCAGGGGATGCGCTTCGTCCAGGGCAACTTCGACGACGACGACGCCTTCGAGCAGCTGAAGACCACGATCCAGGAGCTGGACAAGGCGCAGGGCACGGGCGGCAACTTCGCCTTCTACCTGTCCGTGCCGCCGAAGTTCTTCCCCAAGGTCGTCCAGCAGCTCAAGAAGCACGGGCTCGCCGACCAGAAGGAGGGCTCCTGGCGGCGTGCCGTCATCGAGAAGCCCTTCGGCCACGACCTGAAGAGCGCGCAGGAGCTCAACCAGATCGTGCACGACGTGTTCCCGCCCAACGAGGTCTTCCGGATCGACCACTACCTGGGCAAGGAGACGGTCCAGAACATCCTGGCGCTGCGCTTCGCCAACACGATGTTCGAGCCGATCTGGAACAGGTCCTACGTCGACCACGTCCAGATCACGATGGCCGAGGACATCGGCATCGGCGGCCGGGCCGGCTACTACGACGGCATCGGCGCCGCCCGTGACGTCATCCAGAACCACCTGCTCCAGCTGCTGGCGCTGACCGCGATGGAGGAGCCCGGCTCCTTCCACCCGAAGGCCCTGGTCGCCGAGAAGCTCAAGGTGCTCACGGCGGTGGAGCTGCCGGAGGACCTGGGCAAGCACACCGTGCGCGCCCAGTACGCCCACGCGTGGCAGGGCGGCGAGGAGGTCCCCGGGTACCTCGAAGAGGACGGCATCGACCCCAAGTCGAAGACCGACACCTACGCCGCGATCAAGCTGACGATCAACAACCGCCGCTGGGCGGGCGTGCCGTTCTACCTCCGTACCGGAAAGCGGCTCGGCCGCCGGGTCACGGAGATCGCGGTCGTCTTCAAGCGGGCCCCGTACCTGCCCTTCGAGTCCGGTGCCACCGAGGAGCTGGGCGGCAACGCCCTGGTCATCCGGGTCCAGCCGGACGAGGGCGTGACCGTGCGGTTCGGCTCCAAGGTGCCCGGCACCTCCATGGAGGTCCGGGACGTCACGATGGACTTCGCGTACGGCGAGTCCTTCACGGAGTCCAGCCCGGAGGCCTACGAGCGGCTCATCCTCGACGTGCTGCTCGGCGACGCCAACCTCTTCCCCCGGCACCAGGAGGTCGAGCTGTCCTGGAACATCCTCGATCCGATCGAGGAGTACTGGGACAAGCACGGCAAGCCCGCGCAGTACCCGGCGGGCACCTGGGGCCCGGCCGAGGCCGACGAGATGCTCGCACGAGACGGACGGAGCTGGCGCCGGCCATGAAGATCGATCTCACGGAGACCACTTCCAGCAAGATCAACCAGGCGCTGGTCTCGGCCCGCCGCGCCATCGGCACCCCGGCCATCGGCATGGTGCTCACCCTGGTCATCGTCACCGACGAGGAGAACGCGTACGACGCGCTCAAGTCGGCCGGTGACGCCTCGCGCGAGCACCCCTCGCGGATCATCGCGGTGATCAAGCGGGTCAGCCGCTCGCCGCGCAGCCGCCGGGACGCCCGGCTCGACGCCGAGGTGCGGGTCGGTTCCGACGCGGGCACCGGCGAGACGGTCGTGCTGCGCCTCCACGGCGAGCTGGCCAACCACGCCCAGTCGGTGGTCCTGCCGCTGCTGCTGCCGGACGCCCCGGTCGTGGTCTGGTGGCCCGAGGACGCACCCGTCGACCCGGCGAAGGACCCGCTGGGCGCGCTCGCCCAGCGCCGGATCACGGACGCGTACTCGGCGGAGCACCCGGGCCAGGAGCTGGCGACGCGCGCCGACTCCTACACCCCGGGCGACACCGATCTGGCCTGGACCCGCATCACGCCGTGGCGCTCGATGCTGGCGGCCGCGCTCGACCAGCAGCACGTGGACGTCGTCTCGGCGACGGTCGAGGGCGAGTCGGAGAACCCCAGCTGCGAGCTGCTCGCCATGTGGCTCGCGGACCGGCTCAAGGTGCCGGTCGAGCGCACCGTCTCCGCCGGGCCCGGTCTGACGGCCGTGCGGATGGAGACCAAGAACGGCGTCATCGTCCTGGACCGCCCCGACGGCTCGCTGGCCACGCTCTCGATGCAGGGCCAGCCGGACCGCGCGGTGGCGCTCAAGCGACGGGACACCGCCGAGCTGCTCGCCGAGGAGCTGCGCCGTCTGGACCCGGACAACACCTACGAGGCGACGGTGAAGTTCGGCGTGGCGAAGCTCGGCGGACAGGCGGAGCCGCAGCCCGCGGAGCCCGCCGCGCCCGCCCCGGCCGCCGCGAAGAAGACCGCGGCCAAGAAGGCGGCGTCGAAGTGAGTGCTCCCCAGCTCGTCGTGCACCGCGACAAGGAGCTGATGGCACAGGCCGCCGCGGCCCGGCTGATCACGAGGATCGTGGACGCCCAGGCCGCGCGGGGCTACGCCTCGGTGGTCCTCACCGGCGGGCGCAACGGCAACGGCCTGCTGGCCGCGCTCGCCGCCGCGCCCGCCCGGGACGCGATCGACTGGTCGCGGCTCGATCTGTGGTGGGGCGACGAGCGGTTCCTCCCGGAGGGCGATCCGGAGCGCAATGTCACGCAGGCCCGCGAGGCCCTGCTGGACTCGGTGGAGCTGGACCCGTCCCGGGTGCACGCGATGCCCGCCTCGGACGGCCCGTACGGCAACGACGCGGACGCGGCGGCGGCCGCGTACGCCGGGGAGCTGGCCGCCGCGGCCGGTCCCGAGGACCACGGCCCGGTGCCGACGTTCGACGTGCTGATGCTGGGCGTCGGCCCGGACACCCATGTCGCGTCGCTCTTCCCGGAGCTGCCCGCGGTACGGGAGACCGAGCGCACCGTCGTCGGTGTGCACGGCGCCCCCAAGCCGCCGCCCACCCGTATCTCGCTCACGCTGCCCGCGATCCGGGCGGCCCGCGAGGTGTGGCTGCTCGCCGCGGGCGAGGACAAGGCGGAGGCCGCGGAGATCGCGCTCTCGGGTGCCGGGGAGATCCAGGCCCCGGCCGCCGGCGCCTACGGGCGCAGCCGCACCCTGTGGCTGCTGGACGCGGCGGCGGCCTCCCGGCTGCCGCGCGCGCTGTATCCGCCCGCCTCGCCCTGATCGACCGTCGGTATGCCCACGCGCAGGCCCGGTTCGCTCCTCGGAGCGGCCGGGCCTGCCGCGTGGAAGACTCGGCCCATGGTGCGGATCGGAACCGTGGTGATGGGTGCGTCGGACGTACGGCGGGCGGCGCAGTTCTGGAAGGCGGCGCTCGGCCTCGTCGAGCGTGAACCGGCGGAGGAGGACTGGGTGGTGCTGGTCCCGGCCGGGGGGTCGGGCGTCGGGCTGGCCCTGGGGCGCGGCGACACGCCCGTGCAGGAGGTCCCCCGGGTCCACCTCGATCTCTACACCGAGGAGCAGGACGCCGAGGTGGACCGGCTGATCGCGCTGGGCGCGGTACGGGTCGACTGGGAGCTGTACCCGGACGACCCGGACTTCGTCGTCCTGGCGGACCCCGAGGGCAATCGCTTCTGCGTGATCGACACCACGCACGGCTGACCCGGGTCAGCCGGTGGGCGGGACACGCTCCAGGAAGGGCTCCAGCAGGCCGGGCACGGCCTCGGCGGCGAAGCGGAGCCCCTGGCTCGCCCCGGTGTCGTGCGCCGTGTACGCGCCCGCCCCGGCGGCCGTCGTCGCGGTGACGCTCAGCACCCCGGACCGCCGCTGGAAGTACGTCTGCCGGACCGTCCAGCCGATGACCCCGGCCCGCTCCAGCGCCGCGGTCGAGCGCCGGAGCGTGCCCGCCCTCACCACCAGGTAGTCGCCGCTGACGGCGTGTCCGAGGCCGCGGTAGGCGTCCCGGGCCAGGAGGAGGCCGAGGGGCAGCCCCACGACGGCGCAGCCGAGCGCGGTCCAGAGCAGGACCGGGGTCAGCAGCGCGCCCAGCAGGGCCAGGACGAGGACCGGGGCGCCGACGGCCCAGCACGCCCGGCGCAGCCGGCGGCCGCGGGCCGCCAGGGGGTGTGCGGTCAGCGGGGCGCCGGTCGGGGACGCGCCCGCGCGCAGGACGTCCGCGGCCACCGCGTCGGCGACCCGTCTGGGCACGGCGGGCAGCAGGGTGTTGTGGTCGCCGTGCTCTTCCTCGTCGTCCTTGGCCAGTCCGGTGGTGATCGCGTCGACGCGGGCCGCGCCGAAGGTCCGGATGCCGAGCGGTTCGACGAGGTCGACCCCGCGCAGCCGCTTCTCCTCGATGGTGACGGACCGGGAGGTCAGCAGTCCGCGCCGGATGCGCAGGGTGCCGCCGGGCTCGCGCTCCAGCCGGTAGTTCCACCACATCTCGACCCAGAGACCGAGCGCGCCGACGACCCCGGCGACCACGGCGGCGAGGGCGAGGAGCACGATCATGGTGAGCAGCGAGGTGTCCCGGAAGCGCTCGCCGATCCACTCGATCACCTGCCCCTGTGCCCCGAACCAGTCGCTGACCTGGAGCACCGCGCCGCCTGCGGCGCCGCCGAGCGCGGGGGCGACGAACGAGACCGGTGCGTAGCGGATCCAGCGCGGGTCGAGGGCGGCCAGCTCGCCCTCGCGATGGGTGCCGGGGGCGTCGGTGGCCGCGCGTTCGAGCAGGGCGCGGCGCAGCCGTTCGCCCTCGGGCCGGGTGACCGGGTCGAGCTCCAGGGTGGAGTCGTGGCCGGCGTGCTCGCCGGTGCCGATGCGGACGGTGACCAGGCCGAGGATCCGTTGCAGCAGATGGGCGGTGAGGTCGACGCTGCGGATGCGCTCCCGGGCCAGCGAACGCTTCTTGACCAGGAACAGTCCGGTGTGGAGTTCGACCCGCTCGGCCCCGATGCGGTAGCGGGTGCGGCGCCACCGTACGTAGTCGCCGCCCGCGGCGGAGCCGATCAGCAGGAGGGCGCCGGTGAGGACCCAGGCGACCGCGGCCCCGAGGCCGAGGCGCCCGGACAGGCCGAGGGTGGTGGGCACGGCCGCTCCGGCCACCACTCCGCCGGTGACGAGCGCGCTGGCGAGGACCGTGCGCCGGTCCAGCCGCCGCCAGTCGGCCGGGGCCGGGGCGGTGCCGGGGTCCTGGGCGTGGCTCCGGTCCCGGCCGTCCCCGGCGTCCGGGGAGGGGGAGAGCGCCGCCCCGGAGCTCATGTGGCGTCCCCGGGGGTGTCCTGGGTGATCCGGGTCAGCCGCTCGGCCAGCTCGGCCGCCGTCTCGTGGTCGAGGCCCTCGATCCGCACCGCTCCCTTGGCCGAGGCGGTGGTCACGGTGACCGTGGCGAGCCGGTAGAGCTGTTCGAGCGGCCCGCGCACGGTGTCCACGGTCTGGATCCGGGACATCGGGGCGATCCGCCACTCCTGCCGGAAGACCCCGGTCCTGACGTACACCGCTTCGTCGGTGACCTCCCAGCGGTGGGTACGGAACCACCAGGCGGGGAGGAGGACGGCGCAGCCGGTGCCGAGGACCGCGAGGACCCCGGCGGGCAGCAGCAGCCAGAACCGGGCGGGCGCGATGAACGCGCCCAGCACGGCCAGGACGACCACGGGGGCGGCGGTCAGCAGCAGCCACTGGGACCGCCACCACCCCACGGCCCTCGGGTCCAACGTGTTGTTCGGCGGCCGCAGCCGCACCGTCCCCTCCCCCGTGGTCATCGGCTCAGCGCCCCCGGCGGGCGCGGTACGCCTCGACGAGCGCGGCGGTCGAGCTGTCCAGCCCCTCGCCCTTCTCGTCCCCGGTCAGCACCGGCTCGATCTTCTTGGCGAGGACCTTGCCGAGCTCGACGCCCCACTGGTCGAAGGAGTCGATGTTCCAGACGGCGCCCTGGACGAAGACCTTGTGCTCGTACAGCGCGATCAGCTGGCCGAGGACGGACGGGGTCAGCCGGTCGGCGAGGATCGTCGTCGTCGGGTGGTTGCCCTTGAAGGTCTTGTGCGGCACCAGTTCCTCGGCGACCCCCTCGGCGCGGACCTCGTCCGGCGTCTTGCCGAAGGCGAGCGCCTGGGTCTGGGCGAAGAAGTTGGCCATCAGCAGGTCGTGCTGGGCGACCAGACCGGGCAGCAGGTCGGCGACCGGCTCGGCGAAGCCGATGAAGTCGGCCGGGATGATCTTGGTGCCCTGGTGGATCAGCTGATAGTAGGCATGCTGACCGTTGGTGCCGGGGGTGCCCCAGACGACCGGCCCGGTCTGCCAGTCGACCGGATTGCCGTCCCGGTCCACGGACTTGCCGTTGGACTCCATGTCCAGCTGCTGCAAGTACGCGGTGAACTTGGACAGATAGTGGCTGTACGGCAGCACGGCATGCGACTGGGCGTCGAAGAACGCCCCGTACCAGACGCCCAACAGGCCCAGCAGCAGCGGGACGTTCTCCTCGGCGGGGGCGGTGCGGAAGTGCTCGTCGACCAGGTGGAAGCCGTCGAGCATCTCGCGGAACCGGTCCGGTCCGATGGCGATCATCAGCGAGAGGCCGATGGCGGAGTCGTACGAGTAGCGGCCGCCGACCCAATCCCAGAACTCGAACATGTTGGCGGTGTCGATGCCGAACTCGGCGACCTTCCCGGCATTCGTGGACAGCGCCACGAAGTGCTTGGCGACCGCGTCCTGCCCGGCGCCCAGGCCGGTCAGCAGCCAGTTGCGGGCGGAGGTGGCGTTGGTGATGGTCTCGATCGTGGTGAAGGTCTTCGACGCGATGACGAAGAGCGTCTCGGCCGGGTCGAGGTCGCGTACCGCCTCGTGGAGGTCGGCGCCGTCGACGTTCGACACGAAGCGGACGGTCAGCCCGCGGTCCGTGAAGGAGCGCAGCACCTCGTACGCCATGGCGGGGCCGAGGTCGGAACCGCCGATGCCGATGTTGACGACGTTCTTGATGGGCCTGCCGGTGTGACCGGTCCACTCCCCCGACCTGACCCGGTCGGAGAACGCCGCCATCTTGTCCAGCACGGCGTGCACACCGGGCACCACGTTCTCGCCGTCGACCTCGATCACGGCGTCGCGCGGGGCACGCAGCGCGGTGTGCAGGACGGCGCGGTCCTCGGTGGTGTTGATCTTCTCGCCGCGGAACATCGCGTCCCGCAGCTCGGCCACCCCGGTGGCCGAGGCGAGGTCGCGCAGCAGCCGCAGCGTCTCGTCGGTGACCAGGTGCTTGGAGTAGTCGACATGGAGTTCGCCGACCCGGAGGGTGAATCCGGTACCGCGCCGCGGATCGTCCGCGAAGAGCTGTCGCAGATGTGTCGTCCCGAGCTGCTCACGGTGTTCGCCCAGAGCGGTCCACTCGGGCGTCTGGTTGAGCCTGGTTCGGCTTCGTGTATTCATCCCGGATATCAGCCCAATTCTTCTCGTGCCTGCAGATGCCCCGCTGCGTCTCCAACCTAATTGATCAGAGGGGCCGACGAGACAATGCGGACCCGCGGCACGGCAAAGGCCCGTACGGCGGATCGGGGCCGGACCGGCCCGGAAGCGGTCCGGCCGGACACCCTGTGGGTGCCCGGCCGGTGAACTTCTAGATTTCGCCCCGGAGTTTCGCCAGGGCCTCGGCGAGGATCGCCTCGCCGTCCGCGTCGCTGCGCCGCTCCCGTACGTACGCGAGGTGTGTCTTGTACGGCTCGGTGCGCGGCGGGTCCGGGGGGCTGTCCCGGTCCTGGCCGGCCGGGAAGCCGCAGCGCGGGCAGTCCCAAGTCTCCGGTACCTGCGCGTCACTGGCGAAGCTCGGCTGCGTCTCGTGCCCGTTCGAGCACCAGAAGGAGATGCGGAGGCGAGGCGCGGACTCGCCGCGCTCGGCCTCCCCCATCGGCCCCGCTCCGACCCGGCTTCCCCGGATCGCGTTGCCACTTGCCACGGTCGTAACTCCCTGCGTGATGGTGCTCGAAGATGCCCCAGTCTACGTAAGGCCCAACGCGCGTCCAGTGAAAGGAGTTACACCGTCACCGGGAATCGCGTACGACGGGTCAGTTGTCCAGCTTGATCAGCAGACCAAGCACAACAATGCACGCGAACCACGCCAGGCCGACGACCACGGTGATCCGGTCGAGGTTCCGCTCGGCGACCGAGGAGCCGCCGACCGAGGACTGCATGCCGCCGCCGAACATGTCGGAGAGGCCGCCGCCCTTTCCCTTGTGCATCAGCACCAGCAGCATCAGCAGCAGGCTGAAGACGATCAGGGCGATCTCGAACGCCAAAATCACGGCTGGTCCCTACTTTCCGGAATTCCTCTGGACTGCATGTGCGAACAACGGGGGCCGGGAGGCTACACCCTCCACGGCCCCCGCAAGGGTACGACGGATCCGCGCTACCGCATACTCACTGGTCGCGGAAGCGGATGATCTTGACGAACTCGTCGGCGTCCAGCGCGGCACCGCCGACCAGCGCGCCGTCCACGTCGGGCTGCGCCATGATCGCGGCGACATTGCCGGACTTCACCGAGCCGCCGTACTGGATGCGGACGGCGTCGGCCAGCTCCTGCGAGTACAGCTCGGCCAGCCGGCGGCGGATCGCACCGCAGACCTCCTGGGCGTCCTCGGGGGTGGCGACCTCGCCGGTACCGATGGCCCAGACCGGCTCGTACGCGATCACGATGGACTCGGCCTGCTCGGCCGGGACGTCCTTCAGACCGCCGTCGAGCTGCGCGAGGGTGTAGGAGACCTGGTCACCGGCCTTGCGGACGTCCAGGCCCTCGCCGATGCAGAGGATCGGGGTCAGGCCGTGCTTGTACGCGGCCTTCACCTTGGCGTTGCAGATCTCGTCGGTCTCGCCGTGGTACTGACGGCGCTCGCTGTGACCGACCGCGACGTAGGTGCACCGCAGCTTGGCGAGCATCGGGCCGGAGATCTCACCGGTGTACGCGCCGGAGTCGTGCGCCGAGATGTCCTGGGCGCCGTACTTGATCTTCAGCTTGTCGCCCTCGACCAGGGTCTGCACGGAGCGCAGGTCGGTGAAGGGCGGCAGGACGGCGACCTCGACGGCGTCGTAGTCCTTCTCGGTCAGCGCGAAGCCGAGCTTCTGGGTGTGGGCGATGGCCTCCAGGTGGTTGAGGTTCATCTTCCAGTTGCCCGCCATCAGCGGGGTACGCGTGGTCATGAAAGGTCAGTCCTCCAGTGCGGCGAGGCCGGGGAGCGTCTTGCCCTCAAGGTATTCGAGGCTGGCACCGCCACCGGTCGAGATGTGTCCGAAAGCGTTCTCGTCGAAGCCCAGGGTGCGGACGGCCGCGGCGGAGTCGCCACCGCCGACGACACTGAAGCCCGAGGAGTCGACGAGGGCCTGGGCGACGGCCCGGGTGCCCTCGGCGTAATCGGGGTGCTCGAAGACGCCCATCGGGCCGTTCCAGAAGACGGTGGCCGCGTCGGCGAGCTTCGAGGCGTACAGCTTGTTGGTCTCGGGGCCGTTGTCCAGGCCGATGAACCCGGCCGGCATGGCGTCCGCGGGCACGGTGCGGTGCTCGGTCGGGGCCTTGGCCTTGAGGTCCGGGAACTGCTCGGAGACCACGACGTCGACGGGGAGCACGAACTCCACGCCCTTCTCCTCGGCGCGCCGGAGGTACTCCAGCACCGCCGGGATCTGGTCCTCCTGGAGGAGGGAGCTGCCGACCTCGTGGCCCTGGGCCTTGAGGAAGGTGTACGCCATGCCGCCGCCGATCAGGATGCGGTCGGCGCGCTCCAGGAGATGGTCGATGACACCGAGCTTGTCGGAGACCTTGGAGCCGCCGAGCACCACGGCGTACGGACGCTCGACGTTCTCGGTGAGCTTCTTCAGTACGCCGACCTCGGTGGCGATCAGGTCACCGGCGGCGTGCGGCAGCCGGGCCGGGAGGTCGAAGACCGAGGCGTGCTTGCGGTGCACGGCTCCGAAGCCGTCGCCCACGTACAGGTCGGCGAGCTCGGCGAGCTGGTCGGCGAACGCGCCGCGCTCGGCGTCGTCCTTGGACGTCTCACCGGGGTTGAACCGGAGGTTCTCGATGACGGCGACCTCGCCGTTGCCCAGCGCGGCGACCGTGGCGCGGGCGGACTCACCGACGGTGTCGGTCGCGAACGCCACGTCGGCGCCGATGAGTTCGCCGAGGCGGGCGGCGGCGGGCGCCAGCGAGAAGGCCGGGTCCGGGGCACCCTTGGGGCGGCCCAGGTGCGAGGCGACGACGACTCGCGCACCGGCCGCGACGAGCTTCTCCACGGTCGGCTGGACGGCGCGGATGCGGCCGTCGTCGGTGATGGTGGTGCCGCTCAGCGGCACGTTGAGGTCGGCGCGGACGAATACGCGCTTGCCGGTGACCCCTTCGGCGATCAGTTCGTCGATCGTCTTCATCTTGCTGGACTCCTTGGAGGGCGGGAGAGCACGCGACGGGGCCCGAACAGCGCGTCGTTGCGCTGTTCGAGCCCCGTGCTCACATCGTGGGTCTTTCGTTCGGATCGGTCCGGACGAGGGAGCGGGGTCCGGTGCGTGCGGCCGCGAGGCGGAGCCCCGGCGACCGGCGGCGACGCCGCGAGCGTGCGTGCCGGACCTCGCGACCCCGGCATGATCCGAACGAGAGGCCCTGGGTGCCTGCCGGTTCGACGGTCAGAGCTGGTTGCCGACGAAGACGGTCAGGTCGACGAGGCGGTTGGAGTAGCCCCACTCGTTGTCGTACCAGCCGAGGATCTTCACCGACTTGCCCTCCTGGACCATGGTCAGCGAGGAGTCGAAGGTGCAGGACGCCGGGTCACCGACGATGTCCGAGGACACGATCGGGTCCTCGGTGTAGTACAGGATGCCCTTGAGGTCGCCGTCGTCGGCGGCCTTCTTGAACGCGGCGTTGACCTCGTCCTTGGTGACCTCGCGCTGGAGCTCCACGACCAGGTCGGTGGCCGAGCCGGTCGGGACCGGGACGCGCATGGCGATACCGTCCAGCTTGCCCTTGAGCTGCGGGAGCACCAGGGCGGTGGCCTTGGCGGCACCGGTGGTCGTCGGGATGATGTTCTCGGCGGCGGCACGGGCGCGACGCAGGTCCGAGTGCGGGAAGTCCAGGATGCGCTGGTCGTTGGTGTACGCGTGGACCGTCGTCATCAGACCCTTGACGATGCCGAAGTTCTCGTCGAGGACCTTGGCCATCGGCGCGACGCAGTTGGTCGTGCAGGAGGCGTTGGAGATGACGTGGTGGTTGGCCGCGTCGTACTTGTCCTGGTTGACGCCCATCACGATGGTGATGTCCTCGCCCTTGGCCGGAGCCGAGATGAGGACCTTCTTGGCGCCGCCGGCGATGTGCTTCTCGGCGTCGGCCTTCTTCGTGAAGATGCCGGTCGACTCGATGACGATGTCGACGCCCAGCTCACCCCAGGGGATGTCGGCCGGGTTGCGCTCGGAGAGCACCTTGATCGTGTGACCATCGACGGTGATGGTGTCGGCGGTGTGGCTGACCTCTGCCTTGAGACGACCCAGGATGGTGTCGTACTTCAGCAGGTGGGCCGTGGTCGCGGTGTCACCCAGGTCGTTGACAGCCACGATCTCGATGTCCGCACCCTGCTCCAGCAGCGCGCGGAAGTAGTTACGACCGATGCGGCCAAAGCCGTTGATGCCTACGCGGATCGTCACGAACCGATCTCCTCGTTAGGTACGCGGGGCTCTCACCCCGGCGAGTTGTATGAGATGTCCCCGACCGCCTCCGACCCTACCTCTCCGAGGCCCGCGGGGTGACATCGAGCAGGCCCGTAAGAACCTTCGAGGCCCGTACCCCTCGGTAGGAGCACGGGCCTCCGGATGCTCGGCCGCACACGCAGCGGCCATTACGCAGCGTCAGCACTCCGGGAGGCCCCTCGGGGCCCCGAACCGGCCGGGATCACCGCTGCCCGGGTCAGCCCACCAGGCCGTCCGCGAGCTCCTCGCCGAGGGTGGATTCGGTGCCCGGGATGCCCAGGTCCTGGGCCCGCTTGTCGGCCATCGCCAGCAGCCTGCGGATCCGGCCGGCGACCGCGTCCTTGGTGAGCGGCGGGTCGGCGAGCGCGCCCAGCTCCTCCAGGGACGCCTGCTTGTGCTCCATGCGCAGCCGCCCGGCCGCCGCGAGGTGCTCGGGGACCTCCTCGCCCAGGATCTCCAGCGCGCGCCCCACCCGGGCGCCCGCGGCGACCGCGGCCCGTGCGGAACGGCGCAGGTTGGCGTCGTCGAAGTTGGCCAGGCGGTTGGCGGTGGCGCGGACCTCGCGGCGCATCCGCCGTTCCTCCCAGGCCAGCACCGAGTCGTGGGCGCCGAGCCGGGTGAGCAGGGCGCCGATGGCGTCGCCGTCGCGGACGACGACCCGGTCCACCCCGCGCACCTCGCGGGCCTTGGCGGCGATGGAGAGCCGGCGCGCGGCGCCGACCAGGGCGAGCGCCGCCTCCGGGCCGGGGCAGGTCACCTCCAGCGAGGAGGAGCGGCCCGGTTCGGTGAGCGAGCCGTGGGCCAGGAAGGCCCCGCGCCAGGCGGCCTCTGCGTCGCAGGTGGCCCCCGAGACCACCTGCGGGGGCAGTCCGCGGATCGGACGGCCGCGGCCGTCCACCAGCCCGGTCTGGCGGGCCAGCTGGTCGCCGCCCGCCACCACCCGTACGACGTAGCGCGAGCCGCGGCGCAGTCCGCCGGGCGCCATCACGATGAGCTCCGAGCTGTGCCCGAAGATTTCGAGGATGTCCCGCTTGAGCCGCCGTGCCGCCATCGAGGTGTCCAGCTCCGCCTCGATCACGATCCGGCCGCTCACCAGGTGCAGCCCACCCGCGAACCGAAGAATCGCCGAGACTTCTGCCTTCCTGCAGCAGGTCCGGGTCACGGGAAGCCGAGAGATTTCGTCCTTCACCGCCGGCGTCATCGCCATGGGCCGATCCTTCCATGCATCCGAAAAATACGGTCGTACGCGGCGGCCAACAGCTCCGGGTCATGAATCGGAACGCCGTCGGGTGAGGCCACCGGCGCCAGCTCGACCGCGGCGCCGAGCCGCTTGGCGGCATCGGCGAGGGACTCGCGATCGGGCACAGCGGCTTCGTCGGCCAGCACCACGTCCAGGGCGAGTTTAGGGGCGTGTCGTCCCAAAACCTCCAAATGACGCTGCGGGGAGAAGCCATCAGTTTCACCGGGTTGCGGTGCGAGGTTGAGCGAGAGGACCTTGCGGGCCTTGGTCTCGACGAGCGCGTCGAGCAGTTCGGGGACGAGCAGGTGCGGGATCACGGAGGAGAACCAGGACCCGGGGCCGAGCACCACCCAGTCCGCGTCGAGCACCGCGGCGACGGCCTCGGGGACGGCCGGCGGGTCGTGCGGGACGAGGTGGACGGACTGCACCTCGCCGGGGGTGAGCGCCACGGTGGCCTGTCCGCGCACGGTGTCCACGTCGTCGGGGCGGTCCGGGTCGTGTCCCCGGACGAGTGCCTGGAGCTCCAGCGGCACGGCGGACATGGGCAGCACCCTGCCCTGCGCGCCGAGGAGGCGGCCGACCAGGTCGAGTGCCTGGACATGGTCGCCGAGCTGCTCCCAGAGGGCGACGATCAGCAGATTGCCGACCGCGTGCTCGTGCAGGTCGCCCTTGGACTGGAAGCGGTGCTGGATCACCCGGGCCCAGGTCTGGCCCCAGTCGTCGTCGCCGCAGAGGGCGGCCAGCGCCTTGCGCAGGTCGCCGGGGGGCAGGACGCCGAGCTCCTCGCGGAGCCGGCCGCTGGAGCCGCCGTCGTCGGCCACGGTGACCACGGCGGTGAGGTCGCCGGTGATCCGGCGGAGCGACGTCAGCGACGCGGACAGGCCCATGCCGCCGCCGAGGGCGACGACCTTGGGCTGCGCGCCGCGCTTGCGGCCGGACAGCGCGGAGGTGGCCCTGCGCAGCCGCCGCAGACGCAGGTTGCGGCTGGTCACTCGCGCCCCATGTCCCGGTGGACGAGGACGGTCTCGATGCCTTCGGTCGCGAGCCGGGCCGCCAGCTTCTCGGACATGGCGACCGAACGGTGCTTGCCGCCCGTGCAGCCGACGGCGATGGTCACGTACCGCTTGCCCTCGCGGCGGTACCCGGCGGCGATGAGCTGGAGCAGCTCCGTGTACTGGTTGAGGAACTCCTTGGCGCCGGGCTGGTCGAAGACGTAGGCGGAGACCTCCTCGTTGAGCCCGGTGAACGGGCGCAGCTCGGGGACCCAGTGCGGGTTGGGCAGGAAGCGGCAGTCGACCACCAGGTCGGCGTCGACCGGCAGGCCGTACTTGAAGCCGAACGACATCACCGTGGCGCGGAGCTCCGGCTCCTCGTCCCCGGCGAACTGGGCGTCCATCTTGGCGCGCAGTTCGTGCACGTTGAGGCTGGAGGTGTCGATCACCAGGTCGGCGTCGCCGCGCAGCTCGCGCAGCAGGTCGCGTTCGGCGGCGATGCCGTCGACGATCCGGCCGTCGCCCTGGAGGGGGTGCGGTCGGCGGACCGATTCGAAGCGGCGGACGAGGGCGTCGTCGGAGGACTCCAGGAAGACGATCCGCCGGGTGACGTGCTTGGCCTCCAGGTCGGCGAGGGAGTCGCGGAGGTTGTCGAAGAAGCGGCGTCCCCGGACGTCGACGACGACGGCGATCCGGGCCACGTTGCCCTGCGAGCGGGCGCCGAGCTCGACCATGGTGGGGATCAGGGCGGGCGGGAGGTTGTCGACGACGAACCAGCCGAGGTCCTCCAGGCACTTGGCGGCCGTGCTGCGGCCGGCGCCCGACATCCCCGAGATGATCACCAGCTCGGGAATGGTCGCGTTCCCGTCGCTCGTCTCGATGGTGGTGCCCGTACTCACGTGTCCTGCTCCGTCTGTTCGGTCGGTGCCGTCGTGCTCGACTTCTTGCGTGCGCTCGGCTTCGTGCGCGTTCTTCTCACGCTCGGTCATGTCGTGCTGCCCCCGTCGTTCTCTTCCATGATCTCTCCTGTCGCCGTGTTCACGGCGGGCGCGGCCGGGGCGGCCGAGGCGAGGGCGACTGCCACTGATTCCGCCGTCCTGCGGCCTATCCCCGGAACCTCGCAGATCTCGTCGATTGTCGCCTGCCTCAGCTTCTTCACGGAGCCGAAATGCTTGATCAACGCCTGTTTCCGGGTTTCACCGAGACCGGCGACGGCGTCCAGGGGGCTGGACCGGATCCGTTTGGCCCGCTTGGCGCGCTGGTACGTGATCGCGAAGCGGTGGGCCTCGTCACGGACCCGCTGGAGGAGATAGAGGCCCTCGCTGGAACGGGGCAGGACGACGGGGTCGTCGTCCTCGGGCAGCCAGACCTCTTCCAGGCGCTTGGCGAGACCGCAGACGGCGATGTCGTCGATCCCCAGCTCGTCGAGGGCCCGCTTGGCCGCGGCGACCTGCGGCTGCCCGCCGTCGACCACGACGAGCTGCGGCGGATAGGCGAACCTCTTGGGCCGCCCGTCGTCCTCGCGGGGCTCGGCATCCGGATCGGGGGCGCCGCCGGGGACGGCCGCGCTGTCGGGGACAGCGGTGTCCGCTCCGGGGGCCGGAGCCGCGTCAGGGGCAGGGACCTCGCCGGAGCAGGCCGGGACCTCGCCGGAGGCCAGGGCCGCGTCCGGGGCCGGGACCGGTCCGGTGGGTGCCGGGGCCTCCTCCCACTCCCCCGTCCGCTCCTTGTCCTGGAGGTACCGCTTGAAGCGGCGGCCGATCACCTCGTGCATGGACCGGACGTCGTCCTGGCCCTCGAAGCCCTTGATCTGGAAGCGACGGTACTCGCTCTTGCGGGCGAGGCCGTCCTCGAAGACGACCATGGAGGCGACCACGTCGTCGCCCTGGAGATGCGAGATGTCGAAGCACTCGATGCGCAGCGGGGCGGTGTCGAGGCCGAGCGCCTCGGCGATCTCCTCCAGGGCGCGGGAGCGGGTGGTCAGGTCGGAGGCGCGCTTGGTCTTGTGCAGTCCCAGGGCCTGCTGGGCGTTGCGCTGGACCGTCGCCATCAGGTCCTTCTTGTCGCCGCGCTGCGGGATGCGCAGGCTGACCTGGGAGCCCCGGCGGCCGGCGAGCCACTCGGAGACCGCGTCCGGGTCCTCGGGCAGGGCCGGGACGAGGACCTCCTTGGGGACGGAGTCGCCCGTCTCCTCGCCGTAGAGCTGCTGGAGGGCGTGCTCGACCAGGCCCGAGGTGTCGACGTTCTCCACCTTGTCGGTGACCCAGCCGCGCTGGCCGCGGACCCGGCCGCCGCGGACGTGGAAGATCTGGACGGCGGCTTCGAGCTCGTCCTCGGCGACCGCGATCAGGTCGGCGTCGGTGGCGTCGGCCAGCACGACGGCGCTCTTCTCCATGGCCCGCTTCAGGGCCTCCACGTCGTCGCGGAGGCGGGCGGCGCGCTCGTACTCCATCTCCTCCGCGGCCGCCATCATCTCCTTCTCCAGGCGGCGGATGTACGTGCCGGTGCGGCCGGCCATGAAGTCGCAGAAGTCGACGGCCAGTTCGCGGTGTTCCTCGGGGGTGACGCGGCCCACGCAGGGGGCGGAGCACTTGCCGATGTAGCCGAGGAGGCACGGGCGGCCGGTCCGGGCGGCGTTCTTGAAGACGCCGGCGGAGCACGTGCGCACCGGGAAGACCCGGAGCATCAGGTCGACCGTCTCGCGGATCGCCCAGGCGTGCCCGTAGGGGCCGAAGTAGCGCACGCCCTTCTTCTTGGCGCCACGCATCACCTGGACGCGCGGGAACTCCTCGTCGAGCGTGACCGCGAGGTACGGATAGCTCTTGTCGTCGCGGTACTTGACGTTGAACCGGGGGTCGAACTCCTTGATCCAGGAGTACTCCAGCTGGAGGGCCTCGACCTCCGTGGAGACGACCGTCCACTCCACCGAGGCGGCCGTGGTGACCATCGTGCGCGTCCGGGGGTGGAGCGCGGCCAGGTCCTGGAAGTAGTTGGCCAGGCGCTGGCGCAGGTTCTTCGCCTTGCCGACGTAGATCACCCGGCGGTGTTCGTCACGGAATTTGTAGACCCCCGGGGAGTCGGGGATCTGTCCCGGCTTGGGGCGGTAGCTGGAGGGGTCTGCCATGTGTCCCACCCTACTTGCGGGCAGTGACAGTACGGCCGGTCCGGACGTGGTGCCGTGCTCCGGGGCGCGGAACGCGGGAGCGCGCCCCGGAGCACGGTGTCAGTGGCCGGCGCTGTCGGCCGGGCCCCGCCGGCGGCGGTTGCGCAGGACCGTCAGGCCGCCGAGGGCGAGCACGAGCAGGGCGCCCGCTCCGGCGGTGGCCGGGACGGCGGCCACGGCGGGGCCGGACGCCGTGCCCGCGGCGACCGCGCCCTGCCCCCGGCCGCCGGGGCCCGGGGCGGTGGAGGGGGCGGTGGAGGGGCCGTATCCGCCCGCCTTGCCGGAGCGGGCGTACCCGGAGCCGGGGAGCTTGTCGCCGTAGGCGGCGCGCACCCGGGCGCGGTAGGCGGCCAGCGTGGTGCCGCGGGGGCCGACCGCGCGGACCGCGTCCTGGTCCAGCGGGAGCACCCGGGCCCCCTTCTGGACGAACCAGGCGTCCACCTGCGGCTCGCGGAAGACCGTTCCGCCGGGCAGCTTCCGGGCACCGGCGGCGGCGTACCGCGTCTCGTCGTCGCCGGTGGCGATGTTCACCACCTGCCAGCCGCCCTCCTTCCCTTCCTTCGGAAGGGTCCACAGGGACGCCTTCTGGCCGTCCGAGGAGACGGCCGTGGTGGCGAGGTAGTCCAGCCGTGCGACGGGCGCTCCCGGCTTCCCGGCCACGAAGTCCGGATCGAGGCCGTTGACGGGAACGGCCGTGCCCTCGATGCGCGGTGCGGCCGCCGACCTGGTGACCCGGCCCTCGCGGGAGAAGAACCGGGCCAGGGTGTCCAGGGTCGCGGGGTCGGTGGCCGCCTGTCGGGCGGCGGCCAGGGCGGCCGGTCCGGCGGTGGGTCCGGTGGCGGCGGCGGCCCCGGGGGCCGCGACGGTGAACAGGGCGGCCCCGGCCAGGACCCCGGCGCCGGCCAGGGCGGCGGCCGCGGACCGGGCGGCCCTGCGGGGGCCCGCGGTGTCTGCGGCCCGTATGAGGCGTGCGGTGCGTGCGGTGTCGTGGCTCATCCCGTCACGCCCCGATCCGGTAGAGGGAGTGGGTCCAGGAGAACTCGTTGTTGTTCACGTACCAGGCGTGCGAGGCCCAGTTGTAGCGGTTGCTGGAGGGCCAGGGATCGCCCCAGTAGACCCAGCTGTTCGCGTCGTCGTATCCGTACAGGACATGCATGTGGCCGCCGCCCGCCGACCACTGGATCCGGGTCTCGACGGGGCGGCCGGCGGCGATCTCGGCCTGGACGGTGGGGTAGCGCAGCCAGCCGGTGACGTACGAACCGGGGTTGATCCCGGCCCAGTACAGACCGTCCTGGACGTTGCCGAGCGAGGCCTGTGAGTTGGGGCAGTCGTAGCCCTGCGCACGGCCGAAGGCGGCATTGCAGAACTGGTTCTGCGAGTAGTTCCGGCCGAACCAGGTGGCGATGGTGTTGCCGGCCGCCGCCCAGCACCAGTTGTTCTTCTGCTGGGCCTGCATGGTGATGTTCAGCCGCTGTGTGGCGGCGATGGTGTTACCGGCCGGGGAGGCCGGGGAGGCCGCGGCGGGGGGCCGCGCGGCGGAGACGCCGATGGCGGGTGCCGGGGCCGCCGAGGCGGTCGCCGTCGGCACGGCGAGGAGTACGGCGGCCAGGGCGGCCGTGGCCGGGAGCCGTCCCTTTCGGATTCTTCGGTTACGCATGACGTTCCTCCGAGGCGGGGGGTGTGGGATCGGGGGAGCGCGTCCGGACGCTGTCCGAGGAGCATCAACCGTTGTCGGAGGAGGGTCAACACGCTTCAATGCGGGGGAACATCGCGGTGTGAACGGCGTGGCGGACACGTGAACGGCCCTCCCCCGGCCACCTGCGGCACCGCCCCCACCGACGCGGTCTTCCCACGCCGCGTCGTGAACGTTCACCTGGAGGACCCCATGCAGCACACCGAGGCCGAGCTGGCGCAGGTGCTGCACACCGGCCCGTTCCATCTGGCCCTGCGCACCGCGTTCTCGGTGCGGGGGCTGCCGCTCCAGCGGGTGCAGCACCATCTCGCGCACCGCGGGGTCAAGGTCGGGGTGACGAGCCTGAGTTACTGGCAGCAGGGGGCCAGGCGCCCGCAGCGCGCCGAGTCCCTGCGGGCCGTGAAAGCACTGGAGGAGGTGCTGGAACTGCCGGGGAATTCGCTGCTGCGGCTGCTGGGGGCCGAGGGGGGCCGCCCGGAGGCGGGTCGTCCGGCGGCGCGTTCGTACCGTTCCCTGCTGGAGTCGTCCGGCACCGTGGAGCGGCTGCTCACGGCCATGGGGTCACCGGTGGACGGCGGCCTGCACACGGTGGGGCACCACGAGCGGGTCCGGATCGGTCCGGGGCGGGAGCTGCGGCGGCGCGAGTCCCAGCACGTGGTGCGCGCCCACCGGGACGACATCGACCGCTATCTGGCCGTCCACCGGGGCGATCCGGGCTGCGATCCGGAGCGGGTGACGGTGACGGCCGGGGAGAACTGCCGGACGGGGCGGGTCCGCTGGGACCGCGGGACGGGGGTGCTCGTCGCCGAGCTGCTCTTCGACACCCGGTTGCGGGCGGGCGACACGTACCTCTTCGGCTACGGCTTCGCCGACGGCACGGGAGGTCCGTGCCGCGAGTACGTGCGGGGGTTCAGCTTCGGCGGCGGGCAGTACGTGCTGCAGGTGGCCTTCGACGAGGGCGCGCTGCCGGTACGGTGCCGGCGCTTCGCCCAGGTCTCGGCGGGGTCGCCGCGCGGCGCCCGTACGGATCTCACGCTGACCGGCCGGCACCGGACCGCCCACCTGGTCGAACAGGGGGTACGGCCCGGCCTGGTCGGCATCGACTGGGACTGGGAGTGAACCGGCCCGCCACGCGGCGCCCAGGGGGGCGGTTCCGGCGCGATGTGCGGCGCGCGAGGCCGGGCGTCGGTCCGGTGTCCGGCGTGCCGTGCTGGCCCGGTGTCCGGTGTACGAGGCCCGACGTCGGTCCGGTGCACGAGGCCCGACGTCGGTCCGGTTTCCGGTGTGTCGTGCTCGGCGTCGATCCGGTGTCCGGTGTCCGGCCCGGAGTGCCCGGTGCCCGGCGTACGGTGCCTGGTGCCGGTCCGGTGTCCGCTGTACGAAGCCCGGCGTCAGTCCGGTGTCCGGCGTCCGCTCCCGGTGCCGTGCCCGTCCGGTCCTGTGCCCGTCCGGCACCGGGGCCGGGGCCTGGTCTGCCCGTCCGGCACCGGGGCCGGGCCTGGTCAGACGTCGGGGCCCGGTCAGGCGTCGGGGCCCGCGACCAGCTTTCCGCTCTCCACCCGGACCGGGACCGAGGGCAGCGGAGCGGTCGCCGGGCCGTGCATCGCCTTGCCCGTCGTGGTGTCGAAGTGGCTGCCGTGGCAGGGGCACTTCCCCACGTTGTCCTCGACCTTGTCCAGCAGACAGCCCGCGTGGGTGCACTGGGCGCTGAACGCCTTGTACTGACCCTTGGCCGGGCAGTTCACGATGACCCGTGCCTCGCGGTAGAGCTTGGACTGACCGACCGCGACCTCGTCCGGCGCTCCGAGCTCGACGGGTGCGGTGGGCGTCGGCGTCTCGGCGTGGCCGAGCTTCGACTCGGTCGAGCAGGCGGACACGCCCAGTCCGGCGGCGCCGACGAGAGCGGCCCCCTTCAGCACGGTGCGGCGGGCGGCGGGCTGGCCGGACATGCGGTCTCCACTGGTCGGAGGGGTTGATGGGCACCGGGCTCGGCTGGAGCACCGCGTACCAGGAGTACCGCGGGGACCGGAGCCCAACGGTGCCATCGGTGACAGAACCGACGATACCGGCGGCGACGGACGGCCCTGCGGGCGGCCCACCCGAGGCCGGTCGTCCCTGGTCAGCGGAGCGGGCTCACCCTCGGTGACCGGACCGGCCGGCTCCCGCCCGCCGCGAGGGCGGCGGTGGAACGGCGGAAACGGAACGGCGGCGGCCCCCCGGTGATCCGGGAGCCGCCGCCGCGACACGCGGTGTCAGGCCCTGCGCACGCAGCTGCCGAGCCCGCGCACGCGCGGGGCGCCTGCGCGCTACCGGCCAGCCGTTGCGCTCACATACGGTCAGGCCTTGCGCGCGCGGGTCGCCTTCTTCGCCGGGGCCTTCTTCGCCGCCGCCTTCTTCGCCGGGGCCGCCTCGGCGGCCTTGCCCGCCTTGGCGGTGGTGGACTTCGCCGCCCTGCCCGCGCCCGTCCTGGCCGTGGCCGTCTTCCGCGCCGGGGCGGACTTCGCCGCGACCGCCTTCTTGGCCGCCGTCTTCCGCGCCGGCTTGCGGGCCGCGGGCACCGCGGCCTCGCTCACCCGCTCCGGGTCCAGGATGCCCTGGAGGAACTTGCCGGTGTGGCTGGCCGGAACCCCGGCGACCTCCTCCGGCGTCCCCTCGGCGATGACCAGACCGCCGCCGCTGCCTCCTTCGGGGCCCATGTCGATGACCCAGTCCGCGGTCTTGATCACATCGAGGTTGTGCTCGATGACGATCACCGAGTTGCCCTTGTCGACCAGCCCGGAGAGGACCTTGATGAGCTTGCTGATGTCCTCGAAGTGCAGACCCGTGGTCGGCTCGTCCAGGACGTAGACCGTACGGCCGGTGGAGCGCTTCTGCAGCTCGCTGGCGAGCTTCACGCGCTGGGCCTCACCGCCGGAGAGCGTCGGCGCGGACTGGCCGAGCCGCACATATCCCAGGCCCACCTCGTTGAGCGTGCGGAGGTGGCGGGCGATGGTCGGGACGGCGTCGAAGAACTCCAGGCCCTCCTCGATCGGCATGTCCAGCACCTCGGCGATGGACTTGCCCTTGTAGTGGACCTCCAGCGTCTCCCGGTTGTAGCGCGCTCCGTGGCAGACCTCGCACGGGACGTACACGTCCGGCAGGAAGTTCATCTCGATCTTGATGGTGCCGTCGCCGGAGCAGTTCTCGCAGCGGCCGCCCTTGACGTTGAAGGAGAAGCGGCCCGGCAGATAGCCGCGCACCTTCGCCTCCATCGTCTCCGCGAACAGCTTGCGGACATGGTCGAAGACGCCGGTGTACGTGGCCGGGTTGGACCGGGGCGTACGGCCGATGGGCGACTGGTCGACGTGCACCACCTTGTCGACCAGGTCGTCGCCGTCGACCCGGGTGTGCCGGCCGGGGACCGACTTGGCGCCGTTCAGCTCGCGCGCCAGGTGGGTGTAGAGGATGTCGTTGACCAGCGTCGACTTTCCCGAACCCGAGACGCCCGTGACGGCCGTGAGCAGGCCGAGCGGGAAGGAGACGTCGATGTCCTGGAGGTTGTTCTCCCGGGCACCGTGCACCGTGAGCACGCGCTGTCGATCGACGGGGCGCCGGACGTCGGGCATCGGGATCGACTTCTCGCCGGTCAGATACTGACCGGTGATCGACTCGCCATTGGCCAGCAGCTCCTTGAGCGATCCGGAGTGGACCACCTTGCCGCCGTGCTCACCGGCTCCGGGGCCGATGTCGACGACCCAGTCGGCGACCTTGATGGTGTCCTCGTCGTGCTCGACGACGATGAGCGTGTTGCCCATGTCGCGGAGGCGGACCAGGGTCTCGATCAGCCGGTGGTTGTCCCGCTGGTGCAGGCCGATGGACGGCTCGTCCAGCACGTACAGCACACCGACCAGGCCGGAGCCGATCTGGGTGGCGAGCCGGATGCGCTGGGCCTCGCCGCCGGACAGGGTGCCGGCCGCGCGGTTGAGCGAGAGGTAGTCGAGGCCGACGTCGACCAGGAACCTCAGCCGCTCGTTGACCTCCTTCAGCACCCGCTCGGCGATCTTCTTGTCACGGGCGTTGAGCCTCATCCGGCCGAGGAAGTCGGCGCACTCGCTGATCGACATCGCGGCGACCTGGGCGATGGACTTCTCCATCACCGTCACCGCGAGGACGATCGGCTTGAGCCGGGTGCCCTCACAGGTGGGACAGGGCACCTCGCGCATATAGCCCTCGAAGCGCTCCCGGCTGGAGTCGCTCTCGGCGTCCGAGTGCCGCCGCTTGACGAACTGCACCGCGCCCTCGAAGGACGGGGTGGTGTACGCGCGCTCCCGCCCGTAGCGGTTGCGGTAGCGGACCTCGGTCTGGATCTTGTGGCCGTGGAGCAGGGCCTTCTTGGCCCGCTGCGGCAGCCCGGCCCAGGGGATGTCCGTACGGAATCCCAGGGCGTCGGCGAGCGCGGCGATCTGCCGGCCGAAGTACTCCTTGGTGTGGCCGTGCGACCAGGGGTGGATCGCGCCCTCGTCGAGCGACTTCTCCACGTCGGGAACGATCAGCTCCGGGTCGACCTCCATCCGCGTACCGATGCCCGTGCAGTCGGGGCAGGCGCCGAAGGGCGAGTTGAAGGAGAAGGAGCGCGGTTCGAGCTCCTCGAAGGAGAGGTCGTCGTACGGGCAGTAGAGGTGCTCGGAGTACATCCGCTCGCGCTCGGGGTCGTCCTCCGGGAGGTCGACGAAGTCGAGCACGACCATGCCGCCGGAGAGGCCGAGCGCGGTCTCGACCGAGTCGGTCAGCCGGCGCTTGGCGCTGTCCTTCACCGTGAGCCGGTCGATGACCACCTCGATGGTGTGCTTCTCCTGCTTCTTCAGCTTGGGCGGCTCGGAGAGCTGGATGGTCTCGCCGTCGACCCGGGCCCTGCTGTAGCCCTTGGTCTGCAGATCGGCGAAGAGGTCGACGAACTCGCCCTTGCGCTCGCGCACCAGCGGCGAGAGCACCTGGAAGCGGCTGCCCTCGGGCAGGCCGAGCACCTTGTCGACGATGGCCTGCGGCGACTGGCGCGAGATGGGCCGGCCGCACTCCGGGCAGTGCGGCTTGCCGATCCGGGCGAAGAGCAGCCGGAGGTAGTCGTAGACCTCGGTGATGGTGCCGACCGTCGAGCGCGGGTTTCGCGAGGTCGACTTCTGGTCGATGGAGACGGCGGGCGAGAGGCCCTCGATGAAATCGACGTCCGGCTTGTCCATCTGGCCGAGGAACTGGCGGGCGTACGAGGACAGGGACTCCACGTAGCGCCGCTGGCCCTCGGCGAAGATCGTGTCGAACGCGAGGGACGACTTGCCCGACCCGGAGAGCCCGGTGAAGACGATCAGGGAGTCGCGCGGGAGGTCGAGCGAGACGTTCTTGAGGTTGTGCTCGCGAGCGCCACGGACGATGAGACGGTCGGCCACGCCGGTCCGCACCTTTCTGGAGAGAAATGGGGGAACTGAGCCCCTGTCCCAGGGTATGGGGGGCGCCACAGCGATGTACGAAGCTTTCGACTCCGAGCGTATAGCACGCACATTCGATTTACGGACGCCGCCGGACTCCTTCACCCGAATGAGTGGCGAGGCTAGGCTCAGCCTCATGATTGATCATGCGCACGACCTGCACGCCGTACGTGAAGCAACCGACCGGCTGCTCAGCGCCACCGGAAAATTTGACGCCGACGCGCTCGCCGGACCGTCGCGACTGCCGGGCTGGAGCCGGGGTCATGTCGTCGCGCACCTCTCTCGTAACGCCGACGCGCTCGTAAATGTTCTCCAGGGCCGGCCCATGTACGCAGACAGCGAAACCCGCGACCGCGACATCGAGCGCGACGCGCTGCGGTCGCAGGCCGAGCAGCAGGCCGATCTGGCCGGGAGCGCGGACCGCTTCGAGGCCGCCGCCGCGGTCCCGGCCGACTGGTCCCGCACGGTCGTCCTGCGCAACGGAGTCTCGGACTCCGCCTCCCGGCTCCCCTTCCGCCGGCGTGCCGAGGTCGAGCTGCACCATGTCGATCTGGGAATCGGCTACGAGCTGGAGGACCTGCCGGACGAGTTCGTCTCGCGGGAGATCGACTTCCTCGCCGAGCGGTTCGGCGGGCACCCCGACGTGGTCTCCACGGCACTGACCGACGACCGGGGCCGGGTGTGGACGACGGGCGGCGGCGCGGAGGGCGGCCCGGTCGCGGTGCGGGGCACGGCCCCCGAGCTGCTCGGCTGGCTCAGCGGGCGCCGGGACGGGTCCGCGCTGACCGTCGAGAACGGCCCGCTGCCCGCCCTGCCCCCGCTATAGGCTGAGTCGTATGACGTACAGCGGAGCGGTCAAGGTCGGCGGGCCTGCGGAAGTGCACGAGCTGACGGATCTGATGATCTCCAAGGTCGCCGTCGGCGCGATGAACAACAACGCGTATCTGCTGCGCTGCCGGGCCACCGGTGAGCAGCTCCTGATCGACGCGGCCGCCGAGCCGGGGACGCTGCTGCGGCTGATCGGCGACGACGGCATCGCGTCCGTCGTCACCACCCACCGGCACGGCGACCACTGGCAGGCGCTGGCCGAGGTGGTCGCGGCCACCGGGGCACGCACCCACGCCGGGCGGTACGACGCCGAGGGCATCCCGGTCCCGACCGATGTCCTCGTCGACGACGGCGACACCGTCCGGGTGGGCCGGGTCGCCCTGACCGCCCGCCATCTCGTCGGTCACACCCCGGGCTCCATCGCGCTGGTCTACGACGACCCGCACGGCGCCCCGCACCTGTTCACCGGGGACTGTCTGTTCCCCGGCGGGGTCGGCAACACCCACAAGGACCCCGACGCCTTCGCGAGCCTGCTCCACGACGTGGAGACCAAGCTCTTCGACCAGCTGCCCGACGAGACATGGGTCTACCCGGGCCACGGCCACGACACCACGCTCGGCGACGAGCGGCCGCAGCTGCCGCTGTGGCGGGCCCGCGGCTGGTGACACCGGCCGCACCGGGCCCGGCGCGCGGCACGGGCGCCGCCCGGTGGGCCACCGTCCGGGAGTGAGAGCGCGGAGCACCGGCCGGGGGGGGGGGCCGGGGGGGGGCGCCCCCCGGCCGGGGCGGGTGGCCGGCGGGCGGGCGGGGCGGGGGGCGGGCGGACGCCCGGGGGCAGGC
>NZ_JBHVJA010000001.1:153385-433011 GCF_042799335.1 Streptomyces sp. NPDC057697
GGGGCCGCGGGGCGGCCCGGGGCGCCCCGGGGGGGGGGGGGGGGGGGGGGGGGGGGGGGGCGCCGGGGGGGGGGGGGGGGGGGGCCCCCCCCCCCCCCCCCGGCCGGTGCCGGTTCCCGTCCTGCGGGACGGCCGGGTGTCCGGCCGTCCGCCGGGGTCAGGCGTCGATGCCGGCGCCCTTGCCCGCGGCCTTGTCCGCCTCCCCGTCCGATTCCGTCCGGGCCTGCTTCTTGTTGGCGACGAGGCTGGTGATCGTGGTGATCACCAGCACGCCGCAGATGACACCGAGGGACACCGGGATGGAGATCTCGGGAACGTGCACACCGGACTCGTGGAGCGCGTGCAGCACCAGCTTCACGCCGATGAAGCCGAGGATGACCGAGAGTCCGTAGCTCAGGTGCACCAGCTTCTTCAGCAGTCCGCCGATCAGGAAGTACAGCTGCCGCAGCCCCATCAGGGCGAAGGCGTTGGCGGTGAAGACGATGTACGGGTCCTGGGTCAGGCCGAAGATCGCCGGGATGGAGTCCAGGGCGAACAGCACATCGGTGGTGCCGATGGCGAGCATGACGACCATCAGCGGTGTCAGGACGCGCTTGCCGTTGTTCCGGATGAAGAGCTTGGTGCCGTGGTAGCGGTCGGCCACCCCGAAGCGGCGCTCGATCGTCTTGAGGAGGCGGTTCTCCTCGAACTCCTCCTCTTCCTCGTCGGCCCGCGCCTCCTGGATGAGCTTCCAGGCGGTGTAGATCAGGAACGCGCCGAAGATGTAGAAGACCCACGAGAAGTTGGCGATCACGGCGGCGCCGGCGGCGATGAAGACCGCCCGCAGCACCAGCGCGATCAGCACGCCGATCAGCAGCACCCGCTGCTGGAGGTGTGAGGGGACCGAGAACTTCGCCATGATCAGGACGAAGACGAAGAGGTTGTCGACGCTGAGCGACTTCTCGGTGATGAAGCCCGCGAAGAACTCGCCGGAGGCCTGGCTCTCGCCGAAGAGCAGCAGGCCGAGCCCGAAGAGGACGGCCAGGGCGATCCAGACGATCGTCCAGATTCCGGCTTCCTTGGTCGTCACGTCATGGGGCTTGCGCCCGATGAAGAAGTCGACGGCGATGAGGGCTGACAGACCAAGAATGGTCAGCACCCAGAGGGTCCATGAAACGTCCACTGCGCCTCCGGCAGTTCGCTACGGCTACTGATCAGCGTCGTCGCTGCCGGAGGTCTCTTCCACCCGGGCGCACGGGATGTGCGCCTCGGGCCGGCGCCCCGGGACCGGTCACGGTCCGTATTGACGGGAACGCCGCGTACGGGAGTACTCCCCTCCGTTCAAAGAACAGTACAGGGAATCCCAAGGAAAGGTAAAGAGCAGGGTAAAGATCTTTCAAACACGCAGGCCAGAGGGGTGTTAACAGGGGAAGCCGATGCGCCCGGCTCAGGGTTGCCGGGGGCGGCGGGCCGCGGCCACCTGGGCGAGCACCTGCTCCAGGACCCGGCTGCCCGGCGGTATCCGCGACGGCTCGTACGTCCAGGCGTGCCCCACCCAGGGGTCGGCCAGGTGGTCGTCGGCGACCGGGGTGACCCGCAGCAGCGAACGCCACAGCGGATCGAGCACCGGCCCGTACGCCCTGGCGTCCTCCCGGTCCGCCACCATCATCAGGTGGACGCCGACCGAGGGCCCCTCGTCGGCGAGGTAGCGCAGCTGGGTGACGGCCCGGTCGTCGAAGCCGTGTGGGAAGTCGTTGACGATCAGCAGCTGCTCACCGGTGTCCAGATCCGGCGGGAGGGAGTCGGCGGCGCCCGCCCGGATCGCCATCTGCACCAGGTCGACGCGCCGGGTGAGCCGGGCCAGGACCGAGGCCACGCCCCCGGCCCCGGCGGCGGGCGGACCGGCGAGCGCTCCGGAGCGGACGAGGGGGGCGAGCGCCCCGGCCGCCGAGCCCGCGGGGTCGATGACATGGACCGAGAACTCGTCTGCCGGGTAGACCGCCAGCAGCCGGGCCGCGTGCGCGACCGCGGTCTCCATGGCGAGGACGCGCAGCCGGGCGGCGTCCGTCAGGGCCGCGTCCTCCGAGGACGTGCGGCCGCTGTCGACCCAGATCCCGCGCTCCAGCGGCAGCCGGACCAGCAACGGGATGCGCAGGCCGGGGTTCTCGGGCAGGTGGAGGTCGCCGATGCGCAGCGCCATGGGGATCTCCATCGGGACGCGGTAGGCGTGCCAGACGGGGTTGTCCCAGCCCGCGAACGGGGTGGGCAGCGCGGGTTCCACCACGGCCGCCTCGGCGGCCAGCTGGGCGAGGTCGCGGTCGAGGGCCTCGCGCGCCCGGGTGGTCAGCTCGTCGCGCTTGGTGCGGGCCTGCGCGCGGGCCCGGTCCGCCGCGCCGCCGATCCGGCTGCGCGGGTCGGACAGGGTGCGTTCGAGCTCCTGCTCCATGCGGGACTCGGCGAAGTCGACGGCGCTGCGGTAGGCGGCGGTGGTGCGGGCCAGGTCCTCGAACATGCCCCAGATCTGGTTGTAGAGGCGCTCGTCCATGGACCAGCCGGTGGCGTCCCCGGCGACGGGCTGTGCGGGGCGGCCCGGCTCGGCGGGCGGCGCGGTGGGCGGGGGCGGCGGGGGCGCGGTGGTCCGGCGGCGCGGGTGCGCGTAGTCGATGGGCCCGCCGGACGTGGCGGCGGACGGCGGGGTGGCGGGCTCCGCGAGCGGCTCGGGTGGCTGTGCCGCGGTCCGCGGAACGTCCGGGGGCGGTACGGGACCGGCGCCGGATCCGACCCGGTCGGCGTCCGGGGTGCGCGGCGGGGGCGGGGTGACCGAGCGGGCCGTCGCCCGGGTGACCGCGTCCTGGATGGAGCGGGCCAGCTCGGCGGCGCCGGAGAGGCCCTGGTCGGCGAGCATGGCGTCGAGGCCGCCCGCGTAGCCCTGGCCGACGGCACGCACCTTCCAGGCGCCCTGACGGCGGTAGAGCTCCAGGGCGGCGACGGCGGATTCGGTGTCCAGGCCGGTGAGGGTGAAGGTGGCGATCTCGGTGCCGTCGAGTCCGGTGACGGAGACGAAGGGGGCCGCGACCGCGCCGAACCGTACCGGGCCGCCGACTCCCGTCGGCAGGGCCAGCAGGACCGTGACCCGGTGCACCGGGGCGGGCAGGGCGTCGAGGTCCACGGCGAGCCGGTGGTCGGCGGCTGCCTGCCCGGACACCTCGATCCCGGGGAGCCGGGGCGATCCCGGGTGGGCGATCCATTCGGTGCCGCGCACCGTGCCGTTCTCGTCCCCCAGCGTGGCGCCGGCCACGACGGGCGTGCCGGCCGATACCCGGATCTCCAGACGGGTCTGGGGCAAGGTGTGGTTCTGCCCCCGGACCAGCTCGGCCGTCATTGCCCTGTCCCCTCGACGATGCGCTGCTGCGCTCTGCTCTGCGGTGCTGGTGCGACATGCGCGTCGCGATGTGATGCAGCTCCCGGCGGCCGATGCCTCCGGGAGCTGCGCGTACCGATGTGTACCGGCGTGGCCGGGACCTGGCTACAGGTGCGGCAGGATCGCCGGCATCAGGTCCTGGAAGGTGCGGCCGTTGGCCGGGTTGCCGAGGGCCGTCATCTGCCAGGCGTTCCCCGAGCGGTGCACCTTCGCCATGATCTGCGCGGTGTACTGCCCGCCGCCGTCCAGCGTGTAGCGGGCGAGTTCCTGGCCGTTGGTCTCGTCGACGATGCGGCAGAAGGCGTTCTGGACCTCCTGGAACGTCTGGCCGGTGAAGGAGTTCACCGTGAAGACGATCTGGTCGATGTGGACCGGCACCCGCTGCAGGTCGACGAGGATCGCCTCGTCGTCGCCGCCGGAACCGGCGCCGCCGACCAGGTTGTCCCCGGTGTGCTTGACCGAGCCGTCGTCACTGACGAGGTGGCGGAAGAAGACCACATCGACCGGCTGCTTGTCGGCGAAGAGCACCGCCGACGCGTCGAGGTCGATCTCCCGCGTACGCGAACCGAACAGGCCCCGGCGCGGTGCCGCCTGCCAGCCGAGCCCCATCCGTACCGCGGTCAGGGTCCCCCCGTCGCTCTTCTGCAGGCTGATGGCCTGACCCTTGGTCATATTGACCGTCACGCGCTGTCCCCTCTCCGCTTTCCCCGCAACCGTCCGTGCGCGGTTTCCCAGCACCCTACGCAGTCGCGTCGGCGACGCGACCGCTCGGGGCCGTTTTGTGTCGGTTCTGCAACACACCGGGTGCGACGGGCTCAGGCGAGCCCCGCTTCCCGCATCTGGCGCAGCTCCTTCTTCAACTCCCCGACCTCGTCGCGCAGTCGAGCCGCCACCTCGAACTGGAGGTCCGCGGCGGCCGCCCGCATCCGGTCGGTCATCTCCTCGATGATCCCGGCGAGTTCGGTGGCGGGCCGGTCGGTGACCGCTCCGCCGCCTCCCTCGGCCTTCCTGGATCCGGCCGCCTTGGTGCCCAGCGCGGGCACGGGGGCCTTGGCGCCCTTGGCCTGGCGGTAGCCGGTGCCGAGCAGCTGCTCGGTGTCGACCTCCTCGCGGGCGATCGTCGCGACGATGTCGTTGATCTTCTTCCGCAGCGGCTGCGGGTCGAGACCGCGCTCGGTGTTGTAGGCGATCTGCTTCTCGCGGCGGCGGTTGGTCTCGTCGATGGCCTGTGCCATGGCCGGGGTGATCTTGTCCGCGTACATATGGACCTGGCCCGAGACGTTACGGGCGGCACGGCCGATGGTCTGGATCAGGGACGTGCCCGAGCGCAGGAAGCCCTGCTTGTCCGCGTCGAGGATGGCGACGAGCGACACCTCGGGCAGGTCGAGGCCCTCGCGCAGCAGGTTGATGCCGACCAGTACGTCGTACTCGCCGGAGCGCAGTTCGCGCAGCAGCTCGATGCGGCGCAGCGTGTCGACGTCGCTGTGCAGATAGCGGACCTGGATGCCGAGCTCCAGGAAGTAGTCGGTGAGGTCCTCGGCCATCTTCTTGGTGAGGGTGGTGACCAGGACCCGCTCGTCCTTCTCGGCGCGGGTGCGGATCTCGTGGACCAGGTCGTCGATCTGGCCCTCGGTGGGCTTGACGACCACTTCCGGGTCGACGAGGCCCGTGGGGCGGATGATCTGCTCCACGAAGCCCTCGCCCCGGGACAGCTCGTACTTCCCGGGGGTGGCGGAGAGGTAGACGGTCTGGTTGATCCGGCTCAGGAACTCCTCCCACTTCAGCGGGCGGTTGTCGAGCGCGGAGGGGAGCCGGAAGCCGTGGTCGACGAGGGTGCGCTTGCGGGAGGCGTCGCCCTCGTACATGGCGCCGATCTGCGGCACGGTGACGTGCGACTCGTCGAGGACGAGGAGGAAGTCCTCGGGGAAGTAGTCGAGGAGGGTGTTGGGGGCGGTGCCCGGCGAGCGGCCGTCGAAGTGCATCGAGTAGTTCTCGACGCCGGAGCAGGTGCCGATCTGGCGGAGCATCTCGATGTCGTACGTGGTGCGCATCCGCAGCCGCTGGGCCTCCAGCAGCTTGCCCTGCTTCTCCAGCTCGGCGAGGCGCTGCTCCAGCTCCTGCTCGATGCCGGTGACCGCCTTCTCCATGCGTTCGGGACCCGCGACGTAGTGGCTGGCGGGGAAGACGTGGAGGGACTGGTCCTCGCTGATCACCTCGCCGGTGAGCGGGTGGAGGGTGGAGAGTGCCTCGATCTCGTCGCCGAACATCTCGATGCGGACGGCGAGCTCCTCGTAGACCGGGAAGATCTCGATGGTGTCGCCGCGGACCCGGAAGGTGCCGCGGGTGAACGCGAGGTCGTTGCGGGTGTACTGGATCTCGACGAAGCGGCGCAGCAGCTGGTCCCGGTCGATCTCCTCGCCGACCTTGAGCTGGACCATGCGGTCCACGTACTCCTGGGGCGTACCGAGGCCGTAGATGCAGGAGACGGAGGCGACCACGACGACATCGCGCCGGGTGAGCAGCGAATTCGTCGCGGAGTGGCGCAGCCGCTCGACCTCCTCGTTGATCGAGGAGTCCTTCTCGATGTAGGTGTCCGACTGCGGGACGTACGCCTCGGGCTGGTAGTAGTCGTAGTACGAGACGAAGTACTCGACGGCGTTGTTGGGCAGCAGCTCGCGGAACTCGTTCGCCAGCTGGGCGGCGAGCGTCTTGTTGGGCGCCATCACGAGCGTGGGGCGCTGCAGCTTCTCGATCATCCACGCGGTGGTCGCCGATTTGCCGGTGCCGGTCGCTCCGAGCAGGACGACGTCCTTCTCGTCGGCGCGGATGCGCCGCTCCAGCTCGGCGATGGCCGCGGGCTGGTCGCCGCTGGGCTGGTAGGGACTGACGACCTCGAAAGGCGCCACCGAACGTTCGATCTTCGAAACGGGCCGCATGGAACCACCGTACGACCCACCACTGACAACCGGGTCTGCCCGGCCCGCGCGCCGGGCCGGATCGGCCTGTCCACCGGGGCGGATCGGCCGTCTGCCGGGTCGGGGTCAGCGTTCTCCCGGCGGCGCGGGGTCGCGCGGCCGGGAGTGGAACGACGCCGGGTCGGCGTGTGTGCCGAACCGCGGCACCTGCCGCTGGGCCGGGATGCCGGGGGGCCGGCCGGTCCCGTTCAGGGCCCTGGGGTCGTTCCAGTCCGGGCTGCCCATCACCATCAGCGGATCGAACATCACGACCACCGCGGCGAGGAGCAGGAAGCAGCCGGGGCCGATCAGCAGCGGCACGAGCGGCGCGGTCGTCCCGTCGGCGGCGGTGTTGTCGGGGAGGGCGCCGGGGTGCAGATGGACGCTGAGCGCGGCCATGCCGGTGTAGTGCATGCCGCTCACCGCGACGCCCATGACGACGCTGGCTCCGAGGCTGGGCAGGAAGCCTTTGACGGAGACGGCCGCCCAGAGGGCGGTCGTGGCGGCCACCACGGCGATGACGACGGAGAGGGACACGGTGAGCGTGTCGTATTCGAGCTGTCCTTCGAGGCTTATTCCGGCCATACCCAGGTAGTGCATGGTGGCCATGGCGAGTCCGGTGATGGTCCCGCCCGTCACCAGGGCCATTCTGGTGGCGCCGCGGTAGCCGACGATGAAGATGCCGACGCCGACCATGCCCACGGCGACCGCGAGGCTGGCGAAGGTGATCGGCTTGTCGTAGCGGACGGTCACGCCCTCGACGGAGAAGCCCATCATCGCGATGAAGTGCATCGTCCATATGCCGGAGCCGATGGAGGTCGCGCCGAGGGCCAGCCAGCCGGCTTTGAAGGAACGCTCCGTGCGCAGCGAGCGGTTCGTACAGCGCAGCCCCAGGGCCGCGCCGAGGCAGGCCATGAGGAAGGCCGCGACGGGCGTCACCGCTCCGTAGCCGAAACCGTCGATCGTGCCCTGCATGCTCGTACGCCCTTCGCGGAAGCCCGGGTTCGGGGTGACCCTAAGGCGCGAGTCCCGGCAAACAAACAGAAGAGCTGCATTTTATCGAGCAGGAATCCGGCCCGTGACCCGGTGTCGTCGGCCGCGTTCACGTTGTGGCCATCCTTCGCCTGTCCCCCGTTGGGTCGCGGCTGTCACTCTCGGCCCGTCCGCAACTCTGACGCAAGGAGTACCCGTGTACGCACGCACCGCCACCGCCGCCCTCGCCGCCGCCGCGCTGATGGGCACCGGCGCCGTCCTGATGTCGACCGCCGACACGCGGACCCCGGACAGGGCCGGGGCCGGGGCCGGGCACGTCACCGCGGTCACCGGCGTCAGCACCATGAGCGCCCTGACCACGCACGCGAAGCGGACCGCGCCCGTCGTCTTCGCCCACCGGGGCGCCTCGGCCTACGCGCCGGAGAACACCCTGGCCGCCGTCGACAAGGCCGACGCGCTCGGCTTCGACTGGGTGGAGAACGACGTCCAGTTCACCAAGGACGGTGTGCTGGTGGTCGTGCACGACACCGATCTGAAGCGGACCACGGACGTCGAGGAGGTCTTCCCGGACCGGACCTCGTGGGCGGTCAAGGACTTCACTGCGGCGGAGATCGCCCGGCTGGACGCGGGCAGCTGGTTCGGTCCGCGGTTCGCCGGGGCCCGGGTGCCCACGCTCAAGCAGTACCTGGACCGGGTGGAGCGCAACCGGCAGAAGCTGCTGCTGGAGATCAAGAGCCCGGAGATCTACCCGGGCATCGAGAAGGAGACCCTTCGGGTGCTGCGCCAGAAGGGCTGGCTCGACCGCGCCCACGTGAAGAACCGGCTCGTGATCCAGAGCTTCGGCGCGGACAGCGTGAAGAAGGTGCACCAGCTGCGCCCGGACATCACGACCGGCTTCCTCGGCGCCCCGACGGTGGCCGAACTGCCGTCGTACGCGGCCTTCACCGACCAGATCAACCCCGCCCACACCTCGGTCTCCGCCGACTACGTGGACGCGGTGCACGCGCTGAAGGGCCCGCACGGCAAGAGGCTCCGGGTCAACACCTGGACGGTCAACGACGCGGAGACCGCCACGAAGGTGGCGGGCCTCGGCGTGGACGGGATCATCACCAACACCCCCGACGTGGTGCGCGAAGCCACGCGCTGACCCGGGGCCGGGGAAGCCGGGACGGGGAGGAGACCGGCCGAGGCCGGGGCCGGGGCCGGGGCCGAAATGGAAACGGGCCGGGGACGGTTGTCAGTGCCCGGCCGTACGGTGGTTCCCATGGACAGCAACGGGGTCGGGGTCGTCGAGTGGGCCGTCGTCGGGAGCGACATCGGCCCGCTGCTCCTTGCCGCCACCGGGTCGGGTCTGGTGAGCGTGGTCTTCCACGCGCGCCCCGACGTACGGGAGAAGGCGGTCGACAGGCTGAGGGCACGGTTCGGCACGGAGCCGGTGGAGAGTCCCGGCTCCGCCCGGCTCGCCGAGCCGATACGCCAGCTGGCGGCGTACTTCGCGGGCTCCTCGCGGGAATTCTCGCTCGGTCTGGACTGGTCGCTGACATCCGGCTTCAACCGCCAGGTGCTCCGCGAGCTGGCGTCCGGGGTGCCGTACGGGACGGTCGTCGGGTACGGGGAGCTCGCCGGGCGAGTGGGACAGCCGAAGGCCGCCCAGGCGGTCGGGGTGGCCATGGCGTCCAACCCACTGCCGGTGGTGGTGCCGTGCCACCGGGTGGTGGAGAGCGACGGCGGGCTCGGTGGTTTCGGCGGAGGCCTGGAGACCAAGCGGCAGCTGCTGGCCCTGGAGGGCGTGCTGCCCCAGCCGTTGTTCTGACGGGCGGTGCTGCCCGGCGCTGTTGTTCCTCATGGCGCCGCGTCCAGCCGGTGTCGTTCTCCGTGGAGGCATGGAGGTGCCACCCAGCCGATCTCGTTCTCCACGGCGGTGCTGCCCAGCCGTTGTCGTTCTCTGCGCGGCGCTGCCCAGCCGATGTCGTGTTCCCGATGGCGGTGCTGCCCAGTCACTGTTGTTCTCCACGGCAGTGCCGCCCAGCCGATGTCGTTCTCTGCGGCGGTGCCGCCCTGCCGACGTTACGAGGTGGGCGGTGCTGCCCCGGCCGGTCGGCCGAAGGCGCCGGGCCCCGGGTGGGTTCGCTCGCACGCCGGGACGGGACCGGGCCCACCCGGCCCGGACCCGGTTTCGTACCCGTGTGCGGGCTGGCACACTGCGCCAGTGACCAACACCCTCGACGCACCTGACACCCCCACCGGGCCCGGCGGTCCCGCGGCCCGGGTTCCGGCGGACGGGCTGCCCGCACTGCGGCGCAGAACGTCCGCGGTGCTCATCGGCAGCCAGATACTCGGCGGCCTCGGCGTGCCCATCGGCATCGCCCTGGCGCCCGTGCTGGCCACCGAGGTGAGCGGCACCGAGGCGCTGTCCGGACTGGCCCCGACCGCCTCCGTGACCGGGACCGCGCTGCTCTCACTGCCGCTCGCCGCGCTGATGACCTCGCGCGGCCGGCGCCCCGGTCTCGTACTGGCGTATGTGATCGGTGCGCTCGGTGCGGGACTCGTGGTCCTGTCCACCCTCGTGGAGAGCTTCCCGCTGCTGCTCCTCGGCATGGCCGGGTTCGGCGCGGGTTCCTCGGCCAATCTGCAGGCCCGGTTCGCCGCCGCGGACCTGGCCGAGCCGGACCGGCGCGGCCGGGCGATCTCCACCGTCATCTGGGCCACCACGATCGGCTCGGTCCTCGGGCCGAACATCGCCGCCCCGGTGGGCCGTCTCTTCCGCGGCACCGCGATATCGGAGAAGGCGGGCCCGTTCGTCTTCGCGGCCGGGATCTTCCTGCTGGCCGCCGTGGTGGTCGGGGTGCTGCTGCGGCCGGACCCGCTGCTCACAGCGCGGGCGCTGGCACCGCAGGGCGACGGGTCACCGGCCGGCCGCTCGCTGCGGGCCGGGGTCGCGGCGGTCCGGGCCTCGCCGATGGCACGGCTGGCGCTGGTGACGGTGGCCGTCTCGCACACCGCGATGGTCTCGATCATGGTGATGACCCCGGTCGACCTGGGCCATCACGGCGCCGGGCTCCAGCTGATCGGCCTGGTCATCAGCGGCCACATCGCGGGGATGTACGCGTTCTCCCCGGTGATGGGCTGGCTGTCGGACCGCTTCGGCCGGCTCGCCGTGATCGGTCTGGCGGTCGGGCTGCTCTCCTGTGCCGCGCTGCTCGCCGGAACCGCCGGTTCCAGCCACGGGCAGACGGCGGCCGGTCTCTTCACGCTCGGCCTCGGCTGGTCGGCGGGGCTGGTCGCCGGTTCGGCGCTGCTCACCGACTCCGTGCCGCAGGCGGCCCGCGCCGCCGTGCAGGGCCTGTCGGATCTGACCATGAACACGGCGGCGGGCATCGGCGGAGCCGTCGCCGGGGTCGTCGTGGCCCGTGCCAGCTACGGCTGGCTGAACGTGGCCGGGGCCTGTCTGCTGCTGCCGATGGCGGCGCTGGCGCTGCGCCGGGCGCTCTCCCGGCGCACGGAACCGGCGGCGCCCGCCGCGTCCGGTACAGCCGTCACGACCGACGCCACCGGCGCGACGGGGACAGCCGGTACAAGCGACGCGGCCGGCGCCACCGAGGTCACTGGCGCCACCGGTCCAGCCGATGCCGTCGACGCACCCGAGCCTCCGCGCGAGGTCCGCGAGGTCCGCGAGGTCCGCGAGGTTCCCGACGTCTGAGTGCCCCGGGGCGTCACAGACTGATGTGGTACGCCTTGCGCAGTGTCTCGTGAACCGTCCACGTCGTACGGTCGCCCTCCCGCAGCACGCAGGCGTCGCCCGGCCCGATCTCCAGCGTCGCGCCGCCCTCGACCGCCACGGTCGCCCGCCCGCTGACGACCACGAAGAGCTCGTTGGCCTCGGTGTCGGTGACCACACCGGGCGTGATCTGCCAGATGCCGCGCAGTTGCTTGCCGTCGGGCGACTCCCAGAGCACCTTGCCGGTCACCACGGGCTCGCCCGAGACGATCTGCGCGGGGTCGAGCGGTTCCGGTTCGAGTTCGGCATCCGGAATGTGCACGGCGAAGGAGGCAGGTGCTTGATCAAATGTGGTCATGGCCGGTCACCTTAGCGACCGCCCGGAGGCGCCCCTGCGGCAGGATGCGCCGAGTCGTACCCGACCGGCCGGAAGGAAACCCGGGCCCGCCGCTTCGGAGAGGCGACGACCACCCCACCGGGGCCCCGACGATCACCCCACCCCGCCCCCGGACCCGGCGGCTACCCCGCTCAGGAGCCCTCAGCCACCAGCCCCGGGACCCGTGCGATCCCGGCCACGTGGTTCCGCCGTCCCGGCCCGCACGTTTGAGGCGGGCGCACCCGCGACAGGGATGTGGACATGTCATTGAACGCGTCGCACGGCGCACACCCCTGCGCCCCCGTCCTCTCCGCAGAGGTACGGGCGGCCCTCGCCACGCACCACCCCGTCGTGGCCCTGGAGTCGACGATCATCGCCCACGGCCTGCCGCGCCCCCGCAATCTGCGGGTCGCCGAGGAACTCGAAGGGCTCGTACGGTCCGCGGGCGCGGTGCCCGCGACGATCGCCGTGCTCGACGGAAGGGCCCGCATCGGCCTGGACAAGACCCAGCTGGAGCGGGTCGCCTGCGACACCGCGATGCGGAAGCTGGGTCACCGCGACCTCGCTCCGGCGCTGGCGGCGGGCGCGAGCGGCGCGACGACCGTGTCCGCGACGGCGTTCCTGGCCGCCCGTGCCGGTCTACGCGTCTTCGCGACCGGCGGCCTCGGCGGCGTACACCGGGAATGGACCCGGACGCAGGACGAGTCCGCCGACCTCCGGCTCCTCGCGCGGACCGGGATCACGGTGGTGTGCGCGGGGGTGAAGTCGGTCCTGGACGTCCCGGCGACGCTGCAACGGCTGGAGACGCTGGGGGTCCCGGTGGTCGGTTACGGCACCGACCGTTTTCCCGGTTTCTATCTGGCCAGTTCGGGCGAGCCGGTCGACTGGACGGTGCGGACGCCCGAGGAGGTCGCGGCGGTGATGCGGGCCCAGGACGAGCTCGGCGGCGGGGGTTCCGCGCTGATCGTCGCCAACCCCGTCGCCGTGGCCGACCAGTTGGATCCCGCGCTCCACGACCGGGTGCTGGCCGAGGCCCTGGCGGAGTGCCAGGAACGCGGTGTGACCGGCCAGGCCGTCACACCGTTCCTGCTGGACCGGCTGATGCGGAGCACCGGGGGTGCCTCGCTCGAAGCCAATCTGGCCGCCGTACGCGGAAACGTGTCACTGGCCGCGCGGATCTCCGGCGCCTGGACCGACGCGTCCCGGGAACCGGCGGCCGGGGCATGAGCGGTGGCGGCCTGCTCGTCATCGGGGACGTGGTCACGGACGTGGTGGCCCGGCACGGAACGGCGCTGGCCCACGGCACCGACACCCCGGCCCGGATCCGCACCCTGCCCGGCGGAGCGGGCGCCAACGTCGCCTGCTGGGCGGCCCGTTCGGGGTGCGCCGACGTACGGCTGCTGGCCCGGGTCGGCGCCGACAGCGCGGACTGGCACCGGGACGCGCTCCGGCGGGCGGGGGTGCGCTCCCTGCTGGCCGTGGACGACGACGTGCCGACCGCCACCGTCGTCGCGCTCGTCGACTCCGCCGCCGAGCGCACCTTCCTCACCGACAGCGGCGCCGTGCTCCGTCTGGCTCCCGACGACTGGTCACCGTCGATGCTGGACGGCGTCGCCCATCTCCATCTCTCCGGCTACCTCCTCTTCGCCGCGACGAGCCGCGCGACGGCCCTGCTCGCCCTGCGGGAGGCGCGGCGGCGACGGATACCGGTGAGTGTCGATCCGGCCTCCGCGGGCTTCCTCGCCGAGCTGGGCGTCGACCGGTTCCTGACCGCCGTGGACGGCGCCGATCTGCTGCTGCCCAACGCGGACGAGGCCCGGCTGCTCACCGGGCTGCCCGAACCGGCCGACGCCGCCGCCAAGTTGAGCCTCCAGGCGGGCCGGGTGGTGGTCACGCTCGGCAAGGGCGGGGCGCTGCTCGCCACAGCGGGCGCGGTGACCCGGCGCGTTCCGGCCGTCCGGGTGCGCGGGGCGGTGGACTCGACCGGGGCGGGCGACGCATTCACCGGCGGATTCCTCGCGGCGTGCCTGGCGGGGGCGGACGACGCCACGGCCACGGCGGCGGGCTGCCGGGCGGGGGCCGAGGCGGTCACCACCATGGGCGGCCGCCCCGGCCCACGAGACCACACGCCGGACCCGTGACCGCGGAAACGATCCCCCACCCCTCGGCTACGACGACCGCAGGAACAATCCCCCCGTCCCACGCCCATGACCGCAGAAACGATTCCCCGCCCCACGGCCGGAACCTCAGGCCGTCGGCCCGCACCATCCGGTCCAGGCCGGGTGCAGCGGGTCGTCGGCCCGCACCACCGCGTCCGCGCGGTCGCCGGGCGCGGTCTCCTCCTCGTACCGCGCGAAGGCGGGCAGGGTCCAGCGCTCGGCCTCCTCGGTGCGCCGCCGCAGCGCGCCCGGCGACAGCCGCAGATGGACGCTCAGGTCGAACGGGAACCAGTGGCCGAGAAGCAACGGGCCGTGCACCACCAGTACCCCGCCCTCGGGCAGCGGCCGGTAGGGACTGCGCGTGGCCCGGTCGGTCACCGGATCCCAGAGGTCGGGCAGCACCCGCCCGCTCCCTCCTGCCTCCAGCGGTCCGAAGACCTCGCGCCACAGCGCGCCCGTGTCGAACCAGCTGTCGTAGTACGAGTCGGGGTCCTCCTTGCCGTACTCGTACCGCAGGCTCGCCGGGCGCAGGAACCCCTCGGTGGGGACGACCAGCACCGCCCGGCCCCGGACCCGCAGCGCCTGTGCGACCCGCTCGGCCAGTTCCCCGGTACGGGCCGCCGGGGCGCCGTCGACCGCGAGCTTCAGCCAGGGTCCGCCGTCCGCAGGTCCGAGGGAGTCGGCGTGCGCGGCGAAGGCTTCCGCCAGCCGCTCCCAGGTGATCGCTTCGAATCGCACCGCACCATCATGTCGCGGTGCGGTGGTGACCCGCACCCGGTCCCGGCCACCATCCTCCCGGGCCCGCGCCGGAGCCCGTGCTCAGTCCCGGCCGTCCCGCCAGCGAGGGGCGTCCGCACCGGGTTCGTCGGGGACGGCGAAGCGGAACGGGATACCGAGCCGCTCCGCCAGCTCCCGGCCCGTCCGCACCGCCTCGCCGGTCCCCGCCGCGCCGATCAGGAAGCGGGCCAGCACGACGTTCTCCCCCGGCGGCGACGACACGGCGCTCAGCACCACGGTCCAGCCCCGGGTGTCACCGTCCCGGTCCGCCTCGACGGCCACGGGCGCGCGGGGCAGGGCGCCGGCCGCGGCGGCCAGGGTGTCCACGTCGAGGCGGGGCGGGGGCTCCACGCGGTCCACGAGCGCACGGTGGCGCCCGGCCAGCACGTCCATGCACAGGTGCAGCCCCGGACGCGGTTCGACGCCGCTCTCCCGCATGGCGTGGACGGCCTGCACGGCCCGGTCCGCCACGACCAGTCCGTCGACGCGCTCGCGCACCTCGGCGGAGAACGTCCACCACAGGAACTCCGCCGGATGGCTCCCGGCCAGGCGCAGCACCCGGTCGGCGAGCGGGCTCAGGCCCGGTTCGCGGGCCGCCGCCGTCTCGGCGAGCCGTCGGATGTCGTCGAACCACCGCCCGGTCGGGCCGTCCGGCGCTCCGGCGCGCCGGAGGCCGCGCTCCAGCAGCCCCCGGGCGTTCTGCGGCTGTCCGCGCAGTACGGCCTTCGTCGCGGCGACCGCGTTGGCCAGCGCGCTCGCGTACGGCGACCAGTCGTCTCCGTGCGCGGTCGCGCGCCCCTCGCCCGGGGCGGCCGGGGTCGCCGCGATCTCCAGGTCCACGCGCCAGAACAGCGGAAGCCCGCGGAAGGCGGCGAAGACCAGCCGCCGCTCCCGGGAGTTCCGCGACTCCGGGTCCGTGCGCAGGGAATCCAGCGGCCGTACCGCTCGGAGCACTTCCGGGACCGCGGCGACACAGGCGTCGAACCGGTCTCCGGGCACGGTCCAGGCGAGGTCGATGTCGCTGTACGCGTCCGCTGTCCCCCGGGCGAGCGAGCCTCGCGGCTCCGCCCTCGAACCCGGGCAGTGCGCGGTGAGCGCCCGGCTCAGCTCCCGCGCGAACGCGGCGCGGCGTGCCGGATCGAGTGCGCCCTCGTCCGTTGCGGCCCGGCGGTCCTCCCCGTTCATGGCTGCTGCCTCCCTCGTTCGAGAACGCCTCTTCCCCCGGGGCCTCGCGTCCTACGATCTTTCCCATGGACCTCGAATTCGCCCGCACGTTCGCCGCCGAGTGGCTGGACGGCTGGAACTCCCATGATCTGGAACGCATTCTGACGCACTATCACGAGGATGTGACGTTCAGTTCGCCCGTCATCGCGCAGATGACCGGTGACGCGTCCGGCACGGTACACGGCAAGGAGGCGCTGCGCGCGTACTGGGCGACGGGCCTGGAGCGCATCCCCGAGCTGCGGTTCGAGCTGATGGACGTCCGGGTCAGCGTGCACGCCCTGGTGATCGACTACCGCAACCAGATCGGCGGCCGGGTCAGCGAGGTGCTGATTTTCCGCGACGGGCTGGTGGTCTCCGGCTTCGGGGCTTACGGGGAGACGCTCGCCAACTGACGTCCGGCCGACCGCCACCCGTGGCCGCGCGGAGCGGGTGCCCCGAAACCACCCGGGTGCCGTACGGGGCCACCGGCGCGTATCCCTTCGCGCCCCGGCGACACCGCGCATCCCACGGGCACACCGGCGCGCGAGCACACCGCTCCGGCCCTCGGCGCCCCGGCCGGTCCGTCACTCCCCACGCAGCTCGGCGGCGAGCGGCCCGTCGCCCGACACCTCGGCGCGCCCGCCCCCGACGGCCTCGGCGAGGGTGAGCCCGCCCCGCGCCAGCTCCAGGCAGACCTCGACGTCGAGGGTGATACGCGCGTCGGCGCGGTCGGCCGGACCGTCCCCGTAGACGGCCGCCGCGCCCTCCGCACCACCGGCCCGCACATGGAACTCGCCCTCGTCCAGGTGCACTTCGACGGTCCCGGCGTGGCTCAGCCCCTCCAGCGCGCGCAGCAGGGGCAGGGCGAACCAGTGGGCCCGGACCGCGTCGGTGGGCCGCCGTTCGGCGAGCGCGGGCGCACCCCACTCGGCGAGTGCGGCGAGCACCGGCATCAGCGCGTGGCCCCGGCCGGTCAGTTCGTAGACCGAGGCGGCGGCGGGCGGCGGAAGCCGGCGGCGGGTGGCGAGACCGCTCTGCTCCATGTCCCTGAGCCGGGAGGCGAGCACGTCCGTACTGACGCCCGGCAGATCGGCGTGGAGGTCGGTGTAGCGGCGTGGGCCCGCCAGCAGTTCACGGACAATCAGCAGGGTCCACCGGTCACCCACGGAGTCGAGGGCACGTGCGGCGGCACAGAACTGGTCGTAACTCCGGCGGCGGGCCGGGCGCGTTGCGGGCTGTTGCTGACGTGGCATGCGACGCAGTCTAGACATGTTGTTGGACTTTCCAAGCCCGAGCTTGGTAAAACCAAGTATCGCAATCAGGTCGGGGAGGCCACCGCATGGAATTCCGGCAGTCCAGCAAGCTCGACGAGGTCTGTTACGAGATCCGGGGCCCGGTCATCGAGCACGCCAACGCCCTGGAGGAGGCGGGCCACAGCGTGCTCCGCCTCAACACGGGCAACCCCGCGCTCTTCGGTTTCGAGGCGCCGGAGGAGGTCGTCCAGGACATGATCCGGATGCTTCCGCAGGCCCATGGCTACACGGATTCGCGCGGCATCCTGTCCGCCCGCCGGGCGGTGGCGCAGCGCTACCAGGCGATGGGGCTGCCGGATGTCGGGGTCGACGACATCTTCCTCGGCAACGGTGTCTCCGAGCTGATCTCGATGGCCGTCCAGGCGCTGCTGGAGGACGGCGACGAGGTGCTCGTGCCCTCCCCCGACTACCCGTTGTGGACCGCCGTGGTGACCCTCGCGGGCGGCAAGCCCGTGCACTACACCTGCGACGAGGCGTCGGACTGGAACCCCGACCTCGCCGACATGGCCGCGAAGATCACCGACCGCACCAAGGCCGTCGTGATCATCAACCCGAACAACCCGACCGGCGCCGTCTACCCGCGCGAGATCCTCGACGGCATCCTCGATCTGGCGCGCAGGCACGGTCTGATGGTCTTCGCCGACGAGATCTACGACCAGATCCTGTACGACGACGCCGAGCACCACGGCGTGGCGGCCCTCGCCCCCGACCTGGTCTGCCTCACCTTCAGCGGGCTCTCGAAGACGTACCGCGTGGCGGGCTTCCGCTCCGGCTGGATGGTGGTCTCGGGCCCGCAGCAGCACGCCCGGGGCTATCTGGAGGGGCTGAACACGCTCGCCTCCATGCGTCTGTGTCCCAACGCGCCCGCGCAGTACGCCATCCAGGCGGCGCTCGGCGGCCGGCAGTCGATCCGGGAGCTGGTCGCGCCGGGGGGCAGGCTGTACGAGCAGCGCAACCGCGCCTGGGAGAAGCTGAACGAGATCCCGGGGGTGTCGTGCGTGAAGCCGAAGGGCGCGCTGTACGCGTTCCCGCGCATCGACCCCAAGGTGCATCGCATCGTCGACGACGAGAAGTTCGTGCTGGATCTGCTGCTCCGGGAGAAGATCCAGGTCGTCCAGGGCACCGGCTTCAACTGGCCCCGGCCCGACCATTTCCGGATCCTCACGCTCCCGTACGCTGACGATCTCGACGCGGCGATCAGCCGTATCGGCCGCTTCCTGACCGGATACCGCCAGTGATCGGACATCCCCGGTGACCTGCCCCGCCTGCCGTGTTCCCGTCCACACCCAGTTCGCCTCGCCCGAGCTCGTCGGCCCGATCGTGGAGGAAGGACTCGATCCGGCCACCGACCCGGCCTGGGCGGAGTCGGGTGCGGCCTCACCGGCCGAGTACGCGCGCTGGTCGGGTCATCTGTGCGGAATGACCTGCCTGCGCATGGCGCTCGGCGCCGGCGCCCCGTCCCTGTTCGCGCTGCGCGACGGGGCGCTCCGCTACGGCGCGTACACCCAGGACGCGCAGGGGGAGATCCGGGGCCTGATCTACGCCCCCTTCGCGGAGTACGCACGCGAGGTGCACGGCGTGGACGCCACGGTGCACCGCCATCTCGCGGCACGGGAGATCCTCGGCCTGCTGGACGCCGGGCGCACGGTCATGGCCTCGGTGCACTACGGCATCCGGCATCCGGGGCGGCCGGCCCCGGGGCGCGGCGGCCACCTGGTGCTGCTGACGTCCCGTACGGCCGACGGCACGGGCGTCCACTTCCACAACCCGTCGGGCACGACGGCGGGGTCCCGGGCCGCGGATCTCGCGCTGACCGACTTCGAACGCTTCTTCGCGGGGCGCGGGGTGTCACTGCCGGTGAAGGCCTGAGCGGTGCCTCGGGGGGGAAAACAGGAGCGGGCCCGGGGGCGTAGCCGACCCCCGAGCCCTGGTGTGCCACCCATACGGCACGCCGACACTTTTAAGGACCCGCGTCAGGTTGATGCCGCCGCGTCCTGCCTTTAGACGACCGCAGATCGAAGCTCTGCGAGCCGGAGTCGAACCGGCATCTCGACGCCCATGGGCACGGGTCCGTTTGATTCGGCGTTGGGTGGCGAATGCTGAGTCTGGAGCAAGAGTCTGAGATTGATCGCGGTCTGCCTCTACCATTTGGGCCACCCCGGCCCGTGCGTGCGCCGGGGCGCACGGAGTGCCGGGGGGAGGACTCGAACCTCCACTGGAACCGCGTCGTCACGACAAGCCTCAGTTTCAGCTTGCGCTCCTGGCGCACCCCGGCCGAAATGGGTCGGCCGGGGAATCAATGGTCGGTCACCCGAAGAGGTAACCGAATACCGCATCACCCACCCGCTGGTCCGTGACATCCACGCCGTTGGCCTCCTCGCGGGCGAACTTCACAGCCTGCTGGAGCTTCTCCACCCGGTCCAGCAGCTCGTTGACGCGCCGCGCGGGGAGCGCGCCGGAGAACTTCACCGTCGTCCAGTAGCCGATCGGGACGTCCTCGTAGTACACGTCGACCTGCGCCGGGTGCTTGTCGGTGGCCTCCGCCTTCACATGGTTGCGGGGCACCTTCTTCGTGCGGAGCGTCCGCACCGGCTCGGTCTTCCAGGAATCCGTCGACGGGTCCTGGGTCCATGCCTCGGCGGCGTCGAGCACCGGCAGCTTGCGGACGAAGGTGTTGAGGTCCGTCAGCTGCTTCTCCAGGAAGAGCAGGTACGAGACCGGCACCTCGCTCACGAGCACCCGCCCGTCGACCTTCACATCCGCGCGGGCCGAGCAGTTGGCCCAGTCCTTCGTGGCGGTCACGTCGAAGAGGCGGGTCAGGGTCGCCGCGGTCTCCCGCAGCACGTCCTCGGCCTTGATCTGCACCAGCGTCGACTCCGGCGGCAGCTGCTCGCCCTCCTCGTCCTTCGGCTGGTACGTCCGGGAGATCCCGGCGAGCAGACCGGTCTTCTGGAGGCCGTGATGCGCCGCCGTCAGGTCCTGGTGAGCCTTGGACTTGACGCCCTTCTCGACTGCGATGATCTGATTGAGTTTCGCCACGTCGAGAAAGCTAACAACGCCTCATCGGCCGAACAAACGTTTTTCCGTGGTCAGTTGTCCGGACTCTCGGAGTGCGGCGACCGGGGGCCGGTGGCCCGTGCGGGCAGCGCCGCGGTGAGGTCGACCTCGACGAGCTGTCCGGTGAAGCCGAGCCGCGCAACGCCGAGGAGCGTGCTCGCGCTGGTGAACGCGGGGCCGATGACCGAGCCGGTCAGCCGGCGCCAGGCGGCCCCGAGGCTCGGGACCTCGTCGCTGACCACGTAGATCACCGAGCGGACGACCTGTTCCGGTCCGGCGCCCACGGCCGCCAGGGCGACGAGGGCGTTGGCCGCGATCTGGTCGATCTGGGCATCGAGATCGCCCGGACCGACCAGGGTGCCGGAGCGGTCGAGTGGGCACTGCCCGGCCAGATGGGCGGTCCGGCCCGCCTCCACGACGGTGATGTGGTGGTAGCCGGGGGTGGGGTGCAGCTCCGGCGGATCGATACGGCTGATCTCCGCGCTCATGAAGCCGATTCTGGCAGCCGGGGTCCCGGGCCGCGACGGGATATCCGGCAGCGCGCCGGGCCGACCGTACGGGTGGTTTCCCGCGGACGCCCATGTCCTTGCCGCTGTCCGGCGGGGGCCGCTTGTCACAGTGAGGCCGCGCATCCACCGGCCCGCGGGCTCTCCGCCCGCGCACGGCCTCCGCCCTCGCGGGCTCCCTCGCCCGCATCCGGACACCGCCTTCCCCAGGCGCCGAACGAAGGTATCCGCCTTGCCCCGCTTCCTCCGCCCCACCGCCCCGAAGCGTCCCACCACCTCGAAGGAGCGCACCGCTCCGGAGCGCCGCACCGGCCCGAAGAGGCGTGTCCTGATCACCGCGACGACCGCCGCCCTGGCCGCGCTGGCCGTGGGAACGCCCGTCGCGTACGCCACCCTCGGGGACGAGGCCCCCGCCGCCTCGCGCTCCGCCGAGCGGGCCGCCGCCTCGCGCGGGAGGGACTACATCGAGACCCGGCTCCTCTTCGGCACGGAACGCCCGGACGGCGGACCGGCCGTGACGGACCGGCAGTTCCTGGCCTTCATCGACGAGGAGGTCACCCCGCGTTTCCCGAACGGGCTGACCATCCAGGACGGCCGGGGGCAGTGGCGCGACTCCCACGGGGCCATCGAGCGGGAGCGCAGCTACGAACTGACCCTGCTCTACCCCGCGTCCGAGGCCCGGGTGCGCGACGCCCAGGTCGAGCGGATCCGCGACGCCTACGAGAAGGCCTACGCCCAGGAGTCGGTGGCCCGGATCGAGGAGCGCACGAGCGCCGACTTCTGACACCCGTCCGCGAAGCGCCGGTCGTCGACCGCCGGTTCCCGGTCGTCGGCTGCGGGTTCCTGGTCATCGACGGCCCGCACCGGCTTCCGGCGTACGGCGGTCGCGCGGGTCTCGCGTCCCCCGGGGCCGCGCTCTTCGTCCCTCTCCGGAGCTCCTGGGTGCGGGGTGGTGCCTTGGCCCGTCGCGTTCAGCCGCCGCTGAGTTCGGTGAGCGCGCTCACCGGGTCGGTGTCCGGGGCGGCCCGGGGCCACCAGTCGTCCTCGCCCGGCTCGGACTCGTAGCCGTACCAGCGGCCGTCGTGGCCGAAGCGGAGCTGGAGCGTGCCGCCGGGGTGGGTGAGGTGGTTGCGCCGGGGCTGGAAGCGGGGGAAGCCGGCGGCCGAGAGCGCGGGGCGGGCCCGGTCGAAAGGGCCGGCCGGGGGGTCCCAGGGGGTTTCGAGGACGGCCAGCCCTTCGGCGCCGCCCTGGCGCCAGGCCGCGACCGCTCGGGCCAGGTCGGTGGTGGTGCGGCCGGTGGCGTACGCCAGCTCGCGGTAGAGCGCCCGGGTGGTGGCGGTGAGCCCGGCGGTGGGCCGGGAGGCGGCCAGGCGGACCGCGTCCTGCCAGGGGGTGAGCCCGGCGAGCGGGTCGGTACCGGTGGTGAGGAGTGCGTGCGCGCGGGCTGCGGCGTCCGTGGCGAGGTGGTCGAGGGCGAGCGGGTCGCGGGCGCCGGGCAGGCTCGGGTACGAGGGCGGCTGCGCGGGGTGCGGCAGCACCGGCAGCGGGGCGGGGAGCGGCGGGAGACGACGGTCGGCGAGGGCCTCACGCACCGGTACGGAGGGGGCGGCGGGAGCCTCGGGGCGTTCCCGGGCGGAGTGGGCGGCGTTGCGGCGGCCCAGCTCTTCGAGGAGTTCTCGTTCGCCCCGGCCGCGCAGCAGGAGGAGGACGAACGGGTCGGTGTCCAGGAGCCGCGCCATCTGGTAGCAGAGCGCGGCCACGTGCTTGCAGGGCCAGCCGTGGTCCGGGCAGGTGCAGCCGGGGTCGAGGTCCCCCGCGTCGGGCAGCAGCCCGATACCGGCCCCGGCCGCCGTGTCGACCAGCGAGTGCGGCATCTCCTTGGCGAGCAGCGCGGCGAGGTGGCCGGGCCGGGCGGCGACCGCGTCGAGAAAGGTGTCCCAGTCCGGGTCGGTGAGGGCCCGCAGCCGCAGTTCGCAGCGGTAGGGGCGGGGGCGGCTGCCGTGGACGTAGGCGACGACCCGGCCGGGGGTCACGGTGATCGCGGCGACCTTGCCGCTGTCGGCGTAGGCGCGGCCCCGGGCGAGCCGGCCCTCGTCCATCGAGAGGGATTCCAGCGCGGCCACCCAGGCGCGGCCCCACCAGCTGTCCGCGAAGGGCTCGTCACCGACGGAGGTGCGGGGCGGCACGGCCTCGAAGGTGCGCCGCAGGTCGTCGGGGCCGGGGCGCGGCCGGGCGGCCGGGCGGGGGTCGTGCCCGGTGTGCGGGCGAGGGTCGTGCCCGGTGTGCGGGCGGGGGTCGTGGCCGGTGTGCGGGCGGGGGCTCATGCGGGCCTCCGGAGCGAGACGAGATCGGCCAGCTCGCGGTCGCTGAGCTCGGTCAGCGCGGCCTCCCCGGTCCCGAGGACCGTGTCGGCCAGGGCCCGCTTCGCCTCCAGCAGTTCACCGATCCGGTCCTCGACGGTGCCTTCCGCGATCAGCCGGTGCACCTGCACGGGCTGCGTCTGGCCGATGCGGTACGCCCGGTCCGTGGCCTGTTCCTCGACGGCCGGGTTCCACCAGCGGTCGTAGTGGATGACGTGGGCGGCCCTGGTGAGATTGAGGCCGGTGCCCGCCGCCTTGAGCGAGAGCAGGAAGACCGGGACCTCGCCGGACTGGAAGCGGTCCACCATCCGCTCCCGCTCGGCGACCGGCGTTCCGCCGTGCAGGAGCTGGGAGGGGACGGCCCGCGAGGCGAGGTGGGCGGAGAGCAGCCTGGCCATGGTCACGTACTGGGTGAAGATGAGCACGGAGCCGTCCTCGGCGAGGATCGTGTCGAGGAGTTCGTCGAGCAGGGCGAGCTTTCCGGAACGGCCGACGAGGCGGGTCGGCTCCTCCTTCAGGTACTGCGCGGGGTGGTTGCAGATCTGCTTGAGCGAGGCCAGCAGCTTCATGATCAGCCCGCGCCTGGCGATGCCCTCGGACGCCTCGATGAACGCCATGGTCTCGCGGACCGCCGCCTCGTACAGCGTGACCTGCTCGCGGGTGAGGAAGACGGGGTGGTCGGTCTCCGTCTTGGGCGGCAGTTCGGGCGCGATGCCCGGGTCGGACTTCTTGCGGCGCAGGAGGAAGGGCCGCACCAGGCGGGAGAGCCGTTCGACCGCCTCGTCGTTGGCGAGCCCGGCGGCCGTACCGGTGTTCTCGACGATACGGGCGTGCCGGGCGCGGAACGCCTTGAGGGGGCCGAGCAGTCCGGGAGTGGTCCAGTCGAGCAGGGCCCAGAGCTCGGAGAGGTTGTTCTCCACCGGGGTGCCGGTGAGGGCGACCCTGGCCGGGGCGGGGATGGTGCGGAGCGCCTTCGCCGTGGAGGACTGGGGGTTCTTCACGTGCTGGGCCTCGTCGGCGACGATCAGCCCCCAGCCGTGACCGGCCAGTTGCGCCGCGCTGGAACGCATCGTGCCGTAGGTGGTGAGGACGAAGCCGCCGTCGGGCTCGGCGAGCGTGCGGTCGGTGCCGTGGAAGCGGCGCACGGGGACGCCGGGGGCGAAACGGTTGATCTCCCGGTGCCAGTTGCCCAGGAGGGAGGCGGGGCAGATCACCAGGGTGGGCGCGGGGTGGGCGCGGTGCAGATGGAGGGCGATGAGGGTGATCGTCTTGCCCAGGCCCATGTCGTCGGCGAGGCAGCCGCCCAGGCCGAGGGAGGTCATCCGGTCCAGCCAGGCCAGGCCGCGAAGCTGGTAGTCGCGGAGCGTGGCGTCGAGGCCGGGCGGCGGGGCGATCGTGGTGTGCTCGGCGGTGATGCGCTCGCGGAGTGCGGCCAGCGCGCCGACGGGCACGGCTTCGACCTGCTCGCCGTCGACCTCGGCGGTGCCGGTGAGGGCGACCGCGAGGGCGTCGACCGGATCGAGCAGGCCGAGCCCCCGCTTACGTGCCTTGCGGACGAGCGCGGGGTCGACCACGACCCACCGGTCGCGCAGCCGCACCACCGGCCGGTGTGCCTCCGCGAGGAGGTCCATCTCCGCCTCGGTGAGCTGCTCGTCGCCCAGCGACAGCTGCCAGTCGAAGGCGAAGAGCTGCTCGGCGTCGAAGAACGAGGTGCCGTCGGTGGCCGAGCCGGGAGCGGGCCGCACGACGGCGGAGGCGGTGAGCGAACGGACCAGCTCCCTGGGCCAGTGGACACTCACCCCGGCCGCCGCCAGCCGGGCTCCGGCGTCGCCGAGCAGCTCGTACAGCTCGTCCTCCGTCAGGGCGAGGACATCGGGCACCGGCTGGTCCAGCAGCCTTTCCAGCGGGGCCCAGACGCGGGCGGCGCGGCGCAGGGCGAGCACGGCGTCGATCCTGGCCCGCGGGCCGAACGGCTCGCCCGCCCCGCCGTTCCAGAGCGCGGCGGCGTCGGTGACATGGGTCGGATCGGCGAGGCTGTGCACCTGGGCGATGGCAGCGGCGGCGTGCCGCGCGGCCCGGCCCGGGGCGCGGCCATCGGAGGTGCCGGAGCTGCCGTACGTATCAGCCGCGTCGGCGGTGTCGTACGTGTCGGCTCCGTCGCCGGCGTCCGCCGCGTCGGCGGCGTCGTACGGATCGGCCGCGTCGGCCGTATCGAAGAGTTCGTACGCCGAGAGGTCGAGGCGCAGCGACACGCGGACCCCCGCGTCGAGTCCGGACGCCACCTCGACCGCCCAGGCGCGGGCTCCCGGCAGGTGCTGGGCCTCGCGGGCCGCGAAGGGCGCGCCCATCGCGTACGCCGCGGCGGGCGTGCGCGGCAGGGTGTCGGCGACCGCGTCGAGGAACGATCCGAGCAGCCACTCGGGGTCGGGGAGGCGGAGCGGGGTGAGGTCCGGCAACGGGACCGCGTGGCCCTCGGCGGGCAGTGCGGCGGCGATCGCGCGCAGATGGGCGATGTCCTCGACGTCGCGCGGCCCGGCCCGCCAGGCGTCGTGGTCGTCCGCCGTCAGACCGGGCAGGAGCCTGCCGCGCGCCGCCAGACCGAGCGCCTGGAGCGCGGCGGCGCCCCAGCACCGCGTGGCGGGGTGGGCGGACTCCTGGTGCCGGGCGCGCACCAGCAGCGGCAGCGCGTCGGCGACGGGCAGCAGGACCGCGGGGACCGTACGCCGGCGCACTCCGCCCGCCTGCCCGTGGCGACCGACGACGGTGATCTCGGCCGTACGCGGGCCGGAGCCCGGATCCACCGGGTCCGGGCGATGTCCGCAGACCTCGCCGGGCTCCGGGAGCGGGCCGCCGTCGGGGGCCCAGAAGGCGACGCTCCCGTTCCTCGGCAGCGCGGCGGGCAGGAACACGGCGGCGCAGCGCAGAAGGCGGATGACGGAGGTGTCCTGCCGAGGTGATGCCGTGGTCATCGGTCCCGCTCCCCTCCCGCCCTGATCCTCGTGATCGCCTTGTCCCTCATGACTCCTGCGAGTCTAGGCGGGGGGTCGGACAGTCGGTCGCGCGGCTGCGTTTCGGCAGGTCAGGCACGTTATTTCCCGCCTCGGCCCAGTGCTGTGGGCCGAGGCGGGAAACGCTGGACGCGCGGTCCGGCTCAGTGCTTGGCCAGGGGCTTCGCATTCGGCCGGGTGGGCCGCACCGGAGCGGCGGCCGGGGGCGCGGGCATGGGCGCGGGCGACGCCGTCTGCTGCGACGGGGCCGGTGCCGGACGCCGGGGTGGCGTGGGGCGCGGCCGCGGGGCGGGCCGGGGCGCCTGCGCACCGGGCTGCTGCGCCGACTGCCGCGCCCGGACCGCCTGCGAGGGCTCCGCCGCCTGCCGCTGCGCGGACGACCGCTCTTCCACGGGCTGCTGCTCCACCGCGGGCCGCGGCTGTGCGGGCTGCTGTACCTCGGGCTGCGCCTGTGCGGGCTGCTGCGCCCGCTCCAGGAAGCGGAGCAGCTCCACCGGGAACGGCAGCACGAGCGTGGAGTTCTTCTCCGCCGCGACCGCCACCACCGTCTGAAGCAGGCGCAGCTGGAGGGCGGCGGGCTGGGCAGACATCTGCTCGGCCGCCTCGGCGAGCTTCTTCGACGCCTGGAGTTCGGCGTCGGCGTTGATGACCCGGGCACGCCGCTCACGGTCGGCCTCGGCCTGGCGGGCCATGGAGCGCTTCATCGTCTCCGGCAGCGACACGTCCTTGATCTCCACCCGGTCGATCTGCACGCCCCAGCCCACCGCCGGGCTGTCAATCATGAGTTCGAGGCCCTGGTTCAGCTTCTCGCGGTTGGACAGCAGATCGTCCAGATCGCTCTTGCCGATGATCGACCGCAGTGAGGTCTGCGCCATCTGGGACACCGCGAACCGGTAGTCCTCCACCTGGATCACGGCACTCGCCGCGTCGACGACCTTGAAGTAGATGACCGCGTCCACCCGTACCGTCACGTTGTCCCGGGTGATCCCGTCCTGGGCCGGGACCGGCATCGTCACGATCTGCATGTTGACCTTGCGCAGTCGCTCGATGCCGGGGAGCACCATGGTGAATCCGGGTCCCCGTACATCGTTGCGGAGCCTGCCGAGCCTCAGCACGACGCCCCGCTCGTACTGCTTGACGACCTTGGCCGCCGCTGCCATGTACAGCGCGCACGCCGAGACCGCCGCCACTATCGCGATCACGAGCTCCTGGACCATGACGGCCCCCTGAAAGCCGGAAACTTCCTGCGTCTTCCTGTCGCGAATGAATCACTCGCTACTACCACGGTATGCCCGATACGACCAGATATGAACAGGGGCCGGCCTCCCGCCGCCCCGGTTCTCGCCCGCCCGGCCGCGCCCCGGATGCCGGGGCGCCGGTGAGCGGGCAGGGTGACCAGCGTCAGCACGTACTCCGTACGTGCTCCGTGCCCCGTACCGCCCGTACCGGCGCCACGGGCCCGACGAGACACCGGACGAGACAGACGAGGACCCGCCCATGCCCGTGACCGCCCACCGTCGCCGCCTCGGTATCGCAGCCGGGACCGCGCTCCTGACCCTCACCGTCGCCGGCTGTTCCGGCCTCGGCCGGACCGCGGTCGGGCCGGTCACCTACACGACGGAGCGGGACGACGTGATCATGGTCAACAGCCCGCTCGTGAGGGGCTGCCACCGGCTCGCCCCCGCCGGCGCCAAGGAAGTGAACAACGGCACCCTGGTCGACATCATCCTGTACCGCACCCCCGACTGCACCGGTCCGGGCACGACATACGTCGCGCGGTCGGTCAACGATGTCAACGCGGGCTCCGCCCCGCCCTGGCGGAGCTTCAGCACGGTCCACTGAAGCCCGCGCGGGCCGCCCGCCCGCTCGGCGGGGCACCGCGCGCACCCGGGTGCCGTCGTCCATGGGGCGCAGGCCGACCGTCGGGCCCGCCGCCGGGCGCGCCCCGAACCGTTCCTCCGACAGCCTCCGCGACAGGAAGGCCCGGGTCCGGCGCGCGTCGCCGAAGATGTGCGCGCGGCAGGCGTGCGGCATCCCGTCCCGCACCCGGTCGTACGGTGCGGGCGCCTTGGACGCGCTCCGGCATCCGCGCCGACCCGTCCACGGCGGTGGCCTCGAAGCCGCGCCCGGTCAGCGGACGGGACACCCGGCCCGCTCCGCAGCCCGGCTCCAGCACGCGCGCCCCGGCGGGCACGGCGGCCGCGGTCACCTCCGGTCCGTCGCCCACGGGCAGCCGCCGGTACAGCTCGACCCCGCGGCCGTCGGGCGTGATCGCCCCCGGCCCGGTCCCTGAACAGCCCTCGCGCACCGGTCGTCCGCTCGCGCACGACCGAACGAACGGCCCTCGGCGACGGTTCCGTACCCGACGGCTTCCGGCCACCGTTCGCCCTCACACCGAGCGGCGGGCCACCAGCGCCGCGCTGATGTGCTGGAGATCGGCCGGGCGGGCCGGGGAGAGGCCGGTCAGCCGGTCGATACGGCGGATGCGGTAGTCGACGGTGTTGGGGTGGATGTGCAGCGCGGCCGCGGTGGCCCGCCGGTCCAGGCCCAGTTCGAGATAGGTCTCCAGGGTGCGCAGCAGCTCCGGCTTCACCTCCAGCGGCCTCAGCAGCTGCGCCAGCCCGTGCAGCGCCTCGCTGGGCCGGCTGAGCTGGTACTCCAGCAGGACGTCGGCCAGCCGGTACAGGCCGGGGGGCCGTCCGGTGCGGGCGACCAGATCGACGATCTCGGCGTTACGGGCCACGGCGGCCGGGACCGCCTCCGGTTCGGCGGTCTCCGCGGCTGCCGTGATGGGCACACCGGCCGCGCGGGCGGCCTCCTCGATCAGCGCGCACAGACCACCGGGCCCGCGCCACGGCGGCGGTGGCTCGGCGGCGGGCAGCAGCACCGTGCCGCCGGAGGCGTCGAGGGCGGTGAGCGCCGGCGTACCGGCGAAGTGGTCGAGCGCCGTGCGGACGCGGCGGATCTTGCGCCGGGCCGCGATGCCCGAGCCCGGCCCCGGCGGCTGGCCCAGCTCGTCGGGGTGCGGGGCCAGCGCGAGCGTCATGGTCAGATAGCGGGCGGCGGGACGCAGTCCGGTGCGGTGGGTGAAGCGGTCCAGGGGTTCACCGGTCAGCAGGGCGGCCATCAGCGCGTGCCGACCGCCGTGTTCCTGGCTGTCGAGGATCTGCCGGGCCTCCAGATAGGCGCTGCTGACGGCGGAGGTCAGCTGCTGCTGGAGGACCATGATGCGGTCCATGATCTCCAGGACGGTGGGGAGATCGCCGGGCAGCGCCCCCTGGGCGGTCTCCTGCCAGCACATCGCCGTGCCGACCTGGTAGGCCGTGAGGATCGCGTCCAGCGGCACGCCCTCCTCGGCGCGCTGGGCCGCCGAGTCGCGCTGCTGGGCCAGTTCGGCGTCCGTGGCGGGGCGGCGGTGCTCGACGACGTCCGCGAAGAGGCGCAGGTTGTGCTGGACGATGTCGGCGATGTCGCCGGAGATCTCCTCGTGCGGCAGATCGGCGTAGACCGGCAGATCGGCCAGGAGCCGGGCGACGACACGGCCGGTCAGGGCGGGGACCCGGGCCCGCAGGTACGCGGCCACCGGACGCCCCGCGATGGCCGGCGGCCGGCCCCGCGGCCCCGCCGGGGCACCGCGTTCCCCCGTGCTGACGAGCGGCCGCTTGTCACGCGTCACAAGTTCCCCCGCGGAAGTCTGCGTTACCCACCAGTTAAACGACGGCACTTGAGTCTGCATGATGACCGGCGTCACACGCCATCCCGCGTCCCGCCCCCCACCGTCGGAGGATTCCGTGAACCTGCCGCAGCACAAGGGCTTCTGTCGATCCGTCAGGACCATCGTGGGCGCGCTCGCCCTGACCGGTCTGGCGGTGGGAACGGGCGCGGTCCCGGCCTCCGCCGCCGACGAGGACGGCACCACCTCCTATGTCGCGCTCGGCGACTCCATGGCCTCCGGACCGCTCATCCCGGACATCACCGGGCCGGTGGCCTGCGGCCGCTCGACCCACAACTACGCCCATGAGCTCGCCTCGCGGATCGGCGCGTCACTGCGCGACGTCACCTGCAGCGGCGCCGCGTCCAAGCACATGACCGAGAAGCAGTCGCTGTCGCTGCTGGACATCCCGATGGGTTCGGCGCCGCCCCAGTTCGACGCGCTGCGCCCGGACACCGACCTGGTGACCCTGACCATCGGCGGCAACGACACCGGCCTGGTCGGCATCGCGCAGAAGTGCACCACCCTCGACCCGAACGCCACCCCGTGCAAGGAGAAGTACAACGAGGGCGGCGTGGACCAGGTGGGGCAGCGCATCGCCGAGTTCGCGCCGAAGCTGGGCGTCGTACTGGACTCGATCCACCAGCGCTCGCCGCATGCCCGGGTGATCGTCACGGGGTACGGCCTCTACATCAAGCCCGGCGGCTGCTGGCCGCTCCAGCCGGTCCTCCCGGTGGACGCCGACTTCCTCCAGGGCAGCGTCGACCGGATGAACACGGTGATCGCCGAACAGAGCGCCGCGCACGGCGCCGAGTACATCGACCTCGCCACGCCCAGCAAGGGCCACGACTCCTGCCAGGCCCCGTCCGACAAGTGGGTCGAGGGCTACGTGCCGACCGCGGCCGCCGCCCCGCTGCACCCCAACCGCAACGGTGAGGCCAACTACGCCGCCCTCATCGGCGCGCACCTCCAGGGGAGCTGACCGGAGTTGCGACACCGCCTGCTGCGCGGGCTGACGGCGGCGGCGCTCTGCGCCGCCGCCGTGCTCGTCCCGCACTCCCCCTCGGCACGGGCCGCCGGGGAGTCCGGGCCCGGCTGCGACCCGCTGGCTCCCGTCGAATGCCTGCTCCCGTTCCCGAACGACTGGTACACCCGGCCCGACCCGGCCACCGACACCGGCCGCCGGGTCTCCTTCGGCACCGCCACGCTGCCGCGCCCCGCCACCGGACGCCCCGTCGATCCGACGGCCTGGAACCGGTCCGACGGCTTCTCCCCCGGCTCGACGCTGATCGCCCACGTCCCGGGGCTCGACCCGGCGGCGACCGGCATCGCCCCGCTCACCGACATCGGCCGCTCCCTCGCCCCGGACGCGCCCGTCGTCCTGCTGGACACCCGCACCGGCGAGCGGTGGCCGTACTGGGCGGAAGCGGACGCCAACGCCACCGACCCCGCGCGCCGGGCCCTGCTCATCCACCCCGCGCGCAACCTCCTCGACGGCCACCACTACGCCGTCGCGCTGCGACACCTCAAGGACGGGGCCGGGCACCCGGTCCCGGCCGCCGCGCCGTTCGCCGCCGTCGCCGGGAAGCCACTGCCCCCCGGGCACCCGCTGCGCACCCGGCAGCAGCGGCTGCGCCCGGCGCTCGGGGCCCTGCACCGCGCCGGGGTGCGGTCCGAAGGGCTGTACCTCGCCTGGGACTTCACCGTCGCGAGCACCCGCAGCCTCACCGGCGACCTCTTCGCCGTCCGCGACGACGCGTTCCGCCGGCTCGGCGGCCGTTCGCCCGCGTTCGCCGTCACCGATGTCACCGACTTCACGGCCGCCCAGGACCCCCTCATCGCCCGCGAGGTGACCGGCCGGATCAGCGTGCCCAGCTATCTGGACCTGCCCGGCGGCCCGCCCGGCTCCGTACTGCACCGCGGCCCCGACGGCCTGCCGCGACGGCTCCCGGGCAGCACCCGGGCCGCCACGTTCCGCTGCGAGATACCGCGCTCCGCCTTCCGCTCCCCCTCGCACCCGGCCCTCTACGGGCACGGCCTCCTGGGCCGCCGCTCCGAGGTCGGCGCGGGCAACGTCAAGGCGATGGCGGCGGAGCACGACTTCACGTTCTGCGCGACGGACTGGATCGGAATGGCCGAGGAGGACATCCCCGTGGTGCTCGGCGCCCTCGCCGACCCGAACCTCTTCCCCGCCGTTCCGGAACGCACCGAACAGGGCATGCTGAACGCCCTCTTCCTCGCCCGCGCCCTGGTCCACCCCGACGGACCGACCACCGACGCGGCCTTCCGTGACGCGCACGGCCGCCCGCTCGTCGACATCCGGCACGGCATCGGCTACGACGGGAACAGCCAGGGCGGCATCCTCGGCGGCGCCCTGCTCGCCGCCTCGCCCGACATCCGGCGCGGAGTCCTCGGCGTCACCGGCATGAACTACGGCCTGCTCCTGAACCGCAGCGCCGACTTCGCCCCGTTCCAGCAGGTCCTGGACACCTCCTACCCGGACAAGCTGCGCCAGCAGATCGTCCTCCAGCTGTTCCAGATGGTGTGGGACCGCGGCGAGACCGACGCGTACGCCAACCACCTCACCGACCGCCACCAGGTGCTGATGCACATCGCCTACGGGGACCACCAGGTCGCCAACGCGGCGGCCGAGGTGGAGGCGCGCACCATCGGCGCCCGGCTGATCACCCCCGCGCTCGCCCCGGGCCGCAGCCCGGACACCGTCCCGTACTGGGGCATCGGGACCGTCGCCGCGGACCGGCTGCCCCACCGGGGCTCCGCGATGACCGTGTGGGACAGCGGCACCCCCGCCCCGCCGCTCACCAACACCCCGCCCACCGGGCCGCAGTACGGCCACGACCCGCACGAGGACCCCCGCAACTCGTCGGCCGCCCGACAGCAGAAGGCCACCTTCCTGACCACCGGCCGTGTCATCAATGTCTGCGGCACCACGCCGTGCACCGCCGCACCCACCTCCTGACACCCCCCACACCCCGACAGGGATGCAGACAAGGAGCACCATGCGCACGCACCGCATCACCCAGGCAGCCGTCGCGGCCGTCCTGCTCGCCGGTACGGTCCTCGTCCCGCCCGCGCTCGCCGCCACTCCCGCCGGCGCACCCGTGGCGACCGCCGGGGCCGTACGGGCCGCCGCCGTGCCGTTCACCGAGGCGAGCGCCCGGCGCGCCGCGGACGGCGGCTACACGCTCTCCTGGTCCTCCGCCGCCGGATCGGTGGCCGTCACCGCCGTCACCTCGCCCGACGCCACCACCGGCACCCCGGTGGGCACCGCCCCCGGCACCGGCTCGCTGACCGTCCCCGCCGGAACCCTGGCCGAGGCGGGACGCTGGTACTTCCGGCTGGTGCCGGACAGCGGCTCCCCGCTCGTCGTCGCCGAACGCTCGCTCGGCATCGACTCCGCCCGCAACTTCCGCGACATCGGCGGCTACCGCACCACCGACGGGCGCTGGGTACGCCCCGGTCTGGTCTACCGCTCCAACAAGCTCAACAGCCTCACCGACGCCGAGCAGCAGCGTCTCCTCTCCCAGCGCCTCACCCTCGACGTGGACCTGCGCAACGCCGTGGAGCGGCACGACGACCCGGACCGGGTGCCCGCCGGGGTGAAGTACCAGGTCGCCGACGTGGTGTCGCTCAGCCACGGCATCCGCTTCCACGACTCGGCGCTGATGACGCTGGCCGAGGCCATCGCGGCCGGACTGTTCTCCGGCTCGTCCGACCTCGGCCAGTCCATCGGCTACCCGTTCATGGTCAACTTCGTGGGCGCCGACTACGCCTTCCGCGACCTGGTCACGGCCGTCGCGTCCAACGGCTCCGGCGCGACGGTCTACCACTGCAGCTCGGGCAAGGACCGCACCGGCTGGAGCACGGCCGTCCTGCTCACCCTGCTCGGCGTCCCGCGCGCGACCGTCGAGGCGGACTTCCTGGCCAGCAACGACTACCTGGGCAACCCGAAGGCCGTCGAACTGAGCTGGCTGCGCGCGGCGTTCGACGAGGTGGACCACCTGTACGGCGACTTCGACACCTACGTACGCGAAGGCCTCCGGCTCGACGACGCGACGGTCGCCGCGCTGCGCGCCAAGCTGCTCACCGACTGACGCACCGCGCCGGCCCCGCCGCCCGGCGGCGGGGCCCGCCCGTCAGTACGCCGGGTAGCGGTCGGCCGGCCAGTCGACCGCGTACGCGAACTCCAGGCACAGGTCGTCGGCCACCTCGGCGATCACACCCCGGCCCTCCGTCGCCACCAGCCAGGACGGCGGAAGGTGCACGTCCCCGTGGCGGGCGCCCAGCAGATTGCCGCAGATCGCCCCGGTGGAGTCGCTGTCGCCCGAGTGGTTGACCGAGAGCAGCAGCGACCGGGCCACCTGGTCGGCGCCGGGCAGCACGAGGGCGCAGTACACGGCGATGGCGAGAGCCTCCTCGGCGACCCAGCCCGCGCCCAGCGTCTCCACCTTCTCGCCGGTCGGCGCCCCCTGCGCGGCCAGGTCCACGGCCGCCCGCAGCGCCGCCGTCGTCTCCTCGTGGCCCGGGTGGCGGCGCAGCAGCTCCATCGCCCGCAGAACGGCGCCCGCCGTCGAGTCGCCCTCCAGGAGGTACGCGACGATCGCCGCGAGGGCCCCGGCCGCGTACGCGCCGGTGGGGTGGCCGTGGGTGATCTGCGCACACCAGTAGGCGAGCCGGAAGCCCTCCTCGGCGTCCCGCGCCACCAGCCCGAAGGGGGCGGACCGCATCACCGTGCCGCATCCCTTGGACCCGGTGTTGACCGGCCCGGGATCGCCGAGCCGGTCGGTCGGCTCGGGGACATGGCCGGTCGCGAGCCCGGTCAGGCAGGCGTTCCCGGGAGCCCGGCGCGCGTACAGCCAGGGCTCCAGCCTGAGCCGGCCGGTACGCACCGGGTTGTCGCCGCCCCCGGCGGGCGGCGCGGGGTGGTTCTGGGTGTCCAGCCAGCGCAGATAGGCGTTCCTCACGATCCGGGGCCCGGCGCCGCCGTCCCCGGTGCCGCCGCCCTCCGCCCTGGCCCGGGAGTGGGCCCTGATCAGCCCCTCGGCGGTGAACAGGGTCATCTGCGTATCGTCCGTGACCCGTCCGACGACCCCTTCGTCGTCCGGGAGGAGTCCCTGTACCCCGTGTTCACCGTGCGCGCGGCGGATACCGGCCAGGGACAGGAATTCCACCGGATTCCCCAGCGCGTCCCCGATCGCCCCGCCCAGCAGACAGCCCCGGACCCTCGCCCTGCGGCCTGTGCGGTCCTCCCACGATGCGCCGTTCACGCAACGATCCCCTCGATCCGATGTCGACATGTACCAAACGCCGTCGCGGGTCCATCCTGGTAGGAGAGGCGATCGCCATGCGTACCGGCAATGAACCGACGACTGCCCGCAGTCCACTGCGGCTGCGGTTCTGGCTGAGTCTATGGGGGCTGGTCTGGGCCGTCTTCGGCCTGGCCGCCTTCACGATGGCCGGCCGGCCGGGCTGGGCCGCCGCCTGCGGCGTGCTGCTCCTGCTGGTCCTGGTGGACCTGGGGGTGATCGTCCACCACATCCACCAGGGACCGCACTACCAGCCCGGACGCAACATCCCGCCCTACGAGCCCGACCACGGCGGGCGCGGCAGATACGGCCACTGACCCCGCCCGGGGCGCGCCCGCCGGGCCCGGACCTCAGTCCTGGACCGGGAAGCGGGCCGCCCTCAGATACTCGGGGTTCGGGTCGAGCGCGGCGGCCAGCCGGAAGTGCCGGGCGGCCCGGTCGGTGCGGCCTGAGCGCTCGAAGGTCCGGGCCAGCGCGAAGTGCGCGAAGGCGTTGTCCGGTTCGCGCTCCAGGACGAGTTCGAATTCCAGCTCGGCGGGGCGCAGCTGGGCGGCGGCGAAGAAGGCACGGGCGCGCAGCAGCCGGGCCGCGGTGTTCTCCGGATGGGCGGCGATCACCGAGTCCAGCAGCTTCACCGCGCCCCGTGGGTCGCGCGCCGCCAGCAGCTGTTCGGCCGCGCGGAAGTCGATGACGTCGGTTTCCGGGGTCCTCTCGGGCACGGTCTCGTCCCTCCCTTCCTCACCGGGTCCTCAACGTCCGGGCGGGGTCCGGTATTCCGCGCGGAGGGGCCGGGGCCGCGCGCGGGCGTCAGCCGGCCGCGGACCGCGCGGTCAGCTCCGACCAGACCTTGCGGACCTGCGGTTCCAGGTCCTCCAGCGGTCCGTCGTTGTCGATGATCAGATCGGCCACGGCCCGCCGCTGCTCCCGGGTGGCCTGGGCGGCCATCCGGGCGCGGGCCTCGGACTCGGCCATGCCGCGCAGCCGTACCAGCCGGTCGAGCTGGGTCCCGGGGCTCGCGTCGACCACCACGACCAGGTCGTAGAGCGGCGCCAGGCCGTTCTCGGTGAGGAGCGGCACGTCGTGGACGACGACGGAGCCGGGCGCCGCCGCCCGCTCCAGCTCGGCGGAGCGGGCTCCGACCAGCGGGTGGACGATGGCGTTGAGGGCGGCGAGCCGCTCGGCGTCGGAGAAGACCACCGAGCCGAGCCTGGGCCGGTCCAGGGTGCCGTCCGGGGCGAGGACGTCCGCGCCGAACTCCTCGACGACGGCGGCGAGGCCGGGGGTCCCCGGCTCGACAACCTCACGGGCGATGCGGTCCGCGTCGATCAGCACGGCTCCGTATCCGACCAGCAGCCGTGACACTTCACTCTTGCCGGCGCCGATCCCACCGGTCAGGCCCACTTTCAGCATGCCGGGCAGCCTAGTACGCGCGGGGCGCGACGGAAGGCCCGGAGCCGTTCGGACGGCCTCGCCCCGGCGCGCACATGGTCCGGGGCCGCCCGGCAGGGTCTCAGGCGTCGCCCTCACGCTCGGCGAGGAACCGCTCGAATTCGAGGCCGATCTCGTCGGCGGACGGCAGGTCCACGGGCTCGGCGACCAGATTGCCGCGGGTCTCGGACCCGGCGACCGCGTCGTACTGGTGCTCAAGGCCCTCGACCAGCGCGACGAGCTCCTCGTCGCCCTGGTCGACCTGGCGGGCGATCTCGGTCTGGGTGCGGTGCGCCTCCGTGCGCAGCGCGTGGGCGACGGTCGGCAGCACCAGGCCGGTCGCGGCCGTGATCGACTCCAGCGCGGTGAGCGCCGCGTCCGGGTACGCGGAGCGGGCCACGTAGTGCGGCACATGCGCGGCGACACCCAGGACGTCGTGTCCGGCCTCCATCAGCCGGTACTCCACCAGGGACTCCGCGGAGCCGGGCACCTGCGCCTCGTCGAAGGGGCTGCGGTGGCCGGGCATGAGGTCGGTGCGGTTGCCGTGGGGGGTGATGCCGACGGGGCGGGTGTGCGGGACGCCCATCGGAATCCCGTGGAAATTGACCGCGAGGCGGACCCCGAGGCGCTCGACGATCTGCTCGATGGCGGCGGCGAAGCGCTCCCACTCGACGTCGGGCTCGGGCCCGGACAGCAGCAGGAAGGGCGCTCCGGTGGCGTCCTGCACGACCCTGACGTCGAGCGTCGGGGTCTCGAAGGACGCCCAGCGGTCGCGCCGGAAGGTCAGCAGCGGGCGCCGTGCGCGGTAGTCGACGAGCCGGTCGTGGTCGAATCTGGCCACGACCTGGTGCGGCAGCGTTTCGAGCAGACCGTCCACGATCTGCTCGCCGGTCTCGCCCGCGTCGATGTATCCGTCGAAGTGGTAGAGCATGACCAGGCCGGCCGACTCCTGGGCGAGCGCCATGTCGACGACGGCCAGGCCCTTCGGCTCCCATTCGTACAAACTCTGCGGATCAGGCACGGTTACCGCTCCTCCTCGTGTTCGTCGGGAAGAACGCCCGGCAGGGCACATGCATTCCCGGACTGTGCCCTTTCACCCGCCGGTTCATGCCGGAACACCCGCCGGTCCGTGCGCGGACCCGCGCGGGCACGCGGGCGCGGGAACAGCGGCGGGGAGCGCCACGCGCGCCCCGGGCACCGACAGCGGAGCCCAGGAACACGGCCGTTGGCATTCACGCCGCTGAACGGCCCGGCGGGAAAGTCGAGTTCGCTGCGGCCGGGACCACCGGAGCGCCCCCGCGGCGCGGTCCGTCGGCTCCCCGCACGGCACAGGGGGGGTTCCCGCCAGTCGCCCGAACGGCCTTGCCCCAGCGCGCCCCTGGCACTGGTCCGGACATTGACACGGCCACAGCGCGTCCCTACCGTCACTGGGCAGCAAGTTCAGAGACTCGCCCCACATTCATGTACGAGAACCTCGGACTCCTTCGACGGGAAGGCACCCCCCATGCGCACCCGCACGCTGCTCCCGGCCCTGCTGGCCACCGCGCTCGCCACCGGCGGCCTCGCCCTCGCCTCCGCCGCCACGGCGGACGCGGCGACGGTCATCGAGGTGAGCACCGCCGCCCAGCTCAAGTCCGCGCTCACCGCCGCGGCCCCGGGCGACACCATCCACCTCGCGGACGGCACCTACACCGGCAACTTCAAGGCGAACGTCCCCGGCACCGCCTCGGCCCGGATCACCCTCACCGGCTCCGCCAAGGCGGTCCTCACGGCCGGCGGCGGCTACGGGCTGCACCTCAACGGCGCCTCCTACTGGACCGTCAAGGGCATCACCGTCACCGGCGGCCAGAAGGGCATCATGGCCGACACCGCCACCGGCGTCGTCATCGACTCGGTGACCGTGCACGACCTGGACATGGAGGGCGTCCACTTCCGCAAGTCCAGCAAGGACGGCATCATCCGGAACTCACGGATCTACGACACCGGGCACGACGGCCGCGGCATGGGAGAGGGCGTCTACGTCGGCACGGCCGGTGATCTCTCCGACCGGAGCGACCGCGTCCAGATCCTGGACAACACCATCGGTCCGGGCGTCGGCGGCGAGAACGTCGATATCAAGGAAGGCACCACGGGGGCGCGGATCGTCGGCAACACCTTCGACGGCAGCGGCCTGACCGGCGCCAACTACGACGACTCCTGGGTCGATGTGAAGGGCAACGACGTCCTGGTCGAGAACAACAAGGGCTCCCGTACGACCAACAACGGCTACGAGACCCACACCCAGCAGAGCGGCTGGGGCTGCGGCACCGTCTTCCGCGGCAACATCTCGGACCTGACCGGGGCCGGGGGCGACAAGCAGATCGCGATCAACGTCACCAACTACGGCTCCGGCTGCCCGGCCACCGTCTACCGCAGCAACACGGTGACCGGCGGCAAGGGGCTGACCAACATCGCCGTCACCCCGTAACCGCCCCGCGGAAACGAGTGAGGCCCGCCCCCCGGAGGGAGCGGGCCTCACTTTTCAGCTACTGCGGTCGATCAGCGACCGGAGGGGGTGCAGAGCGTCAGCTCTGGCCGCCCGCCAGCTTCTCGCGCAGGGCAGCCAGGGCCTCGTCCGACGCCAGGGCGCCGGAGTTGTCCGCGGACTCCGAGGAGTACGAGCCGCCACCGCTGCCGCCGGAGGCAGCCGGGGCGCCACCGGCCGGGGCGGCAGCGCCCTCGGCAGCAGCGGCCTCGTCGGCCTCGCGGGACTTGATGACCTGGGCCTGGTGCTGCTCGAAGCGCTGCTGCGCCTCGGCGTACTGCGTCTCCCACGCCTCGCGCTGGGTCTCGTAGCCCTCGAGCCAGTCGTTGGTCTCGGGGTCGAAGCCCTCGGGGTAGATGTAGTTGCCCTGGTCGTCGTAGGACGCGGCCATGCCGTACAGGGTCGGGTCGAACTCGACCGAGGCCGGGTCGGCACCGAAGGACTCGTTGGCCTGCTTCAGCGAGAGGCTGATGCGACGGCGCTCGAGGTCGATGTCGATGACCTTGACGAAGATCTCGTCGTTGACCTGGACGACCTGCTCCGGGATCTCCACGTGGCGCTCGGCCAGCTCGGAGATGTGGACCAGACCCTCGATGCCCTCGTCGACGCGGACGAACGCACCGAACGGAACGAGCTTGGTGACCTTACCGGGAACGACCTGCCCGATCTGGTGCGTGCGGGCGAACTGCTGCCACGGGTCTTCCTGCGTCGCCTTGAGCGACAGGGAGACGCGCTCGCGGTCCATGTCGACGTCGAGAACCTCGACGGTGACTTCCTGGCCGACCTCGACAACCTCGGAGGGGTGGTCGATGTGCTTCCAGGAGAGCTCGGAGACGTGCACGAGACCGTCGACGCCGCCGAGGTCCACGAACGCACCGAAGTTGACGATCGAGGAGACGACGCCGGAGCGGACCTGACCCTTCTGCAGGGTCGTGAGGAACGTCTGGCGGACCTCGCTCTGGGTCTGCTCCAGCCAGGCACGGCGGGACAGGACCACGTTGTTGCGGTTCTTGTCCAGCTCGATGATCTTGGCCTCGAGCTCCTTGCCCACGTAGGGCTGGAGGTCGCGGACACGGCGCATCTCGACGAGGGAGGCCGGCAGGAAGCCACGGAGGCCGATGTCGAGGATGAGACCACCCTTGACGACCTCGATGACGGTACCGGTGACGATGCCGTCCTCTTCCTTGATCTTCTCGATCGTGCCCCAGGCACGCTCGTACTGAGCGCGCTTCTTGGACAGGATGAGGCGGCCTTCCTTGTCCTCCTTCTGGAGAACCAGGGCCTCGATCTCGTCGCCGACCTTGACGACCTCGTTCGGGTCGACGTCGTGCTTGATCGAAAGCTCGCGGGAGGGGATGACGCCTTCGGTCTTGTAACCGATGTCGAGCAGGACCTCGTCCCGGTCGACCTTCACGATGACGCCGTCGACGATGTCGCCGTCGTTGAAGTACTTGATCGTCTCGTCGATCGCGGCGAGGAAGGCTTCCTCGTTACCGATGTCGTTGACCGCTACCTGCGGGGTGGTGGCGGTGGTCTCGGTGCTGCTCGTCATGTGGGAAAGGGCTCCGGTACGGACAGTGAGTCGTAGGTACTGCTACGCCGGGAGCCCGTATCACCTCTGCAGAAGCCGAACAGCCCGGGAAGCACCCGACCCGCCGGACGGGAGGCGCCTCGTGAACCGAGGGGACATACAACAGATGCGAGCGCGGCCTACTAGGTCTGAGGCGCGCAGGCTCGCAGCGCAACTTGTAGCATACGGGGGCAGCCGGGCACGGTCAATGCGCGAAGGCGCACACCGGGGGCGCAACGGCCCATATCCGGCACAACTCGTGTTCCCCGAGGCCAGATCGGCCCCGGGAGACATTCCATGGGCACGGCAGCCGTGTCCACGGGTACCCCCAGGTACGTACCGCGTGCGGCGGGGTGAAGGCAAACTACAACGACGGACACGATGAGCCAAGAGATCTACGAGGCCGAACCCGAGGCGACCCGCCGCGACGCGTCGGAGGCCGAGAGCAGCCGGGCCAGTCGCGGCTGGTGGGACCGGAACGCCGACGAGTACCAGAACGACCACGGCGCCTTCCTCGGCGACGACCGCTTCGTCTGGGGCCCCGAGGGCCTCGACGAGGCGGAGGCCGGCCTGCTGGGGCCCGCCGCTTCGCTGCGGGGCCTGGACGTCCTGGAGATCGGCGCGGGCGCCGCCCAGTGCTCGCGCTGGCTCGCCGCCCAGGGCGCCCGCCCGGTGGCCCTGGACCTCTCCCACCGGCAGTTGCAGCACGCGCTGCGCATCGGCGGCGGGGTCCCGCTGGTGGAGGCGGACGCCGGGGTGCTGCCCTTCCGGGACGGCTCCTTCGACCTGGCGTGCTCCGCCTACGGCGCGGTGCCGTTCGTCGCCGACCCCGTACAGGTCTTCCGCGAGGTCCGCAGGGTGCTGCGCCCCGGGGGCCGCTGGGTCTTCTCGGTGACGCATCCGGTCCGCTGGGCGTTCCCGGACGAGCCGGGACCGGAGGGGCTCTCGGTCGCGGCCTCCTACTTCGACCGCACCCCCTACGTCGAACAGGACGAGCGGGGCGACGCCGTGTACGTCGAACACCACCGGACGGTGGGCGACCGGGTGCGGGACGTGGTGGCCGGCGGCTTCCGGCTGGTCGACCTGGTCGAGCCGGAGTGGCCCGCCTGGAACCACCAGGAGTGGGGCGGCTGGTCCCCGCTGCGCGGCAACCTCATCCCCGGCACGGCGATCTTCGTCTGCGAACGGGACTGACCGGCCGCCCGCGAACGGGACCGGCCGGTCGTCCGCGTACGGAACCGGCCCCGTACCGCCATCGGGTTACGGCGGCGGGGGCGCGCCGTACGAGACTGGGGGCGTGATCCGTACCGACGCCCTGGACCAGTTGCCCGTACGCACCGCGGTGCCCGCCCTGGAGCGGGCGCTCGACGACCACGGGGTCGCGGTGCTGTGCGCGCCGCCCGGCACCGGCAAGACGACCCTCGTACCGCTGGTCCTGGCCGGTCTGACCGGGGGCGGGCCGGTGCGCAGGGTGGTGGTCGCCGAGCCGCGGCGGATCGCCGCGCGGGCGGCCGCACGGCGGATGGCGTGGCTGCTCGGCGAGCGGACCGGCGGCCGGGTGGGGTTCACGGTCCGCGGGGAGCGGGTGGTGGGGCGCGACACGGTGGTGGAGGTGGTGACCACCGGTGTGCTGCTCCAGCGGCTCCAGCGCGACCAGGAGCTCGCCGGGGTCGACGTGGTGATCATCGACGAGTGCCACGAACGGCATCTGGACGCCGACACGGTCGCCGCGTTCCTGCTCGACGTGCGGGAGGCGATCCGGCCCGACCTGCGGCTGGTCGCCGCCTCCGCGACCACGGACGCGCAGGGCTGGGCCCGGCTGCTGGGCGACGCCCCGGTGGTCGAGGCGCAGGGGGTCTCCCACCCTGTGGAGGTGGTCTGGGCGCCGCCGCCGGCACCGGTGCGCCCGCCGCACGGGATGCGGGTCGATCCGGCGCTGCTGACCCACGTGGCCGCGACGGTGCGCCGGGCGCTCGCCGAACGGGACGGCGACGTGCTCTGCTTCCTGCCGGGCGTCGGCGAGATCGGCCGGGTGGCGGGGCAGCTGGCCGGGGTGGCCGCCGAGGTGCTCCAGGTGCACGGGCGGGCCCCCGCGGCGGTGCAGGACGCGGTGCTGGCCGGGTCGTCGGACGGCCGGCGGGTGGTGCTGGCGACCTCGGTGGCGGAGTCGTCCCTCACCGTGCCCGGGGTACGGGTCGTGGTCGACTCGGGGCTGGCCAGGGAGGCGCGCACCGATCACGCGCGGGGGCTGAGCGCGCTCACCACCGTGCGTGCCTCGCAGGCGGCGGGGCGGCAGCGGGCGGGCCGGGCCGGGCGGGAGGCGCCCGGGACGGTGTACCGGTGCTGGGCGCAGGCGGAGGACGGGCGGCTCGCCCGCTTCCCCTCCCCGGAGATCAAGGTCGCGGACCTGGCCGCGTTCGCCTTGCAGGCGGCGTGCTGGGGCGATCCGGACGCCTCGGGCCTGGCCCTGCTCGACCCGCCGCCCGCGGGGGCGATGGGCGCGGCGCGCGAGGTGCTGACGGCGATCGGCGCGGTGGACGCGGACGGGCGGGTGACCGGCCGGGGCGTGCGGATGTCGCGCCTCGGTCTGCATCCCCGGCTGGCGCGGGCCCTGCTGGACGGCGCCGCCGAGGTGGGCGGGCGCCGGGCGGCCGAGGTGGTGGCGCTGCTGAGCGAGGAGCCGCCGCGGGAGTACGGGGACGACCTGGCGGCCGCGCTGCGCGGCGCGCGCCGGGGCGGGGACGGCTACGCGGCACGGTGGCGGCAGGAAGTCAGGCGGCTGTCCTCGTCGGTGACGGACGCGGGCGGGGGGTCCGGCCCGGTGTCCTCGTCGGTGCGGGACGCGGCCCCGGGATCCGGTCCTGTGTCCGCGCCGGGCACGGGCACGGGGGCCGGGCCGGACGACGGGGCCGTCGGGCTGGTGGTCGCGCTGGCGTTCCCGGAGCGGGTGGCGCGGGCCCGTGGCGAGGGGACGTTCCTGATGGCGTCGGGGACGGGCGCGGAGCTGCGGGACGGCTCCGCGCTGCGCAGGGCGCCCTGGCTGGCGGTCGCGGTCGCCGACCGGCCCGCGCACGCGGCGTCCGCGCGGGTACGCCTGGCCGCCGTCGTCGACGAGGACACCGCGCGGGCGGCCGCCGGGCATCTGCTGCACGGTGGCGAGGAGGTCCACTGGGCCGACGGCGACGTGGTGGCCCGCCGGGTGGAGCGGCTGGGCGCCGTCGAGCTGTCGGCGCGCCCGCTGAAGCAGCCGCCCCCCGGGCTGGTGCGCGAGGCGTTGGTGGCGGGTCTGCGGCGAGAAGGGCTCGGACTGCTGCGCTGGACGCGGGAGAGCGCGCAGTTGCGGGAGCGGCTCGCCTTTCTCCACCGCGAGCTGGGCGGGCCCTGGCCCGATGTGGCGGAGGAGGCGCTGCTGGACCGTACCGAGCAGTGGCTGGAGCCCGAACTCTCACGGGCCCGGCGGCGCTCCGACCTGGCGCGGATCGACGCGGGGCAGGCGCTGCGGCGGCTGCTGCCGTGGGCGACGGGCGAGGCGGTGCGGCTGGACGAGCTGGCGCCGGAGCGGATCGAGGTGCCGAGCGGCTCCCGGGTCCGGGTGGAGTACGGCGGGGCGCAGCCGGTCCTCGCGGTGAAGCTCCAGGAGCTGTTCGGTCTGCGGGAGACCCCGAGGGTGGCCGGGGTGCCGGTCCTGGTCCATCTCCTCTCCCCGGCGGGCCGCCCCGCGGCCGTGACCGCGGATCTGGCGTCGTTCTGGCGGGACGGCTACCGGGCCGTGCGGGCGGAGCTGCGCGGCCGCTACCCGAAGCATCCGTGGCCGGAGGATCCGACGACGGTGGAGGCGACCCGGTTCACGAAGGCGCGGCTCAGGCGGGAGTAGGTTCCGGGGCCGGGCGGCGGGAGCGCGCCTCCAGCCAGAGGGAGAGTGCGAGCAGCGCGAGGCCGAGGGCCAGGAAGCCCCAGGGCAGGTACGAGGTGAGCAGCAGGACCAGCAGGCGCTGGGACTTGACCAGGTCGACGATCGACGCGACGTAGTCCGGGCGCATCTTCACGTGCCCGGCGAACACGGTCATGGTGTCCTGCGGCATCCCCATCTTCTTGGCGTCGCGCAGCTCCTCCTTGTGGATCTCCTCGCCGTTGACGGGCGCTCCGGTGACGGGGTCCACCCAGAACATCCGCTTGGTGGTGTACCAGCGGGTCATGCCCGTCTTCGCGATCTGTTCGGGGCTGACGCCCTTGATCGGCATCTTCTTCGGCATGGGGACCTTGGTCCACGGGATGGTCTGCTCGAAGTAGTAGACGTCCATGCCGTGGAAGGTGCGGGTGCCCTTGTAGTGGATGGGCGAGCTGGTGCGGGCCTGGGCGTCGAAGTACTCGTAGTCGCGCTTCTGGGTGAGGAAGGGCCACTTGAACTCGATGCCCTCGCGCCGGACCGGGTCGCCGTCGACGGATTCGCCGGTGGCGTGGACGGGGGCCTGGCTGTGGGCGTCGAAGATGTAGCGCTCGGGGATCTCGGAGACCATCTTGCCGTCCGGGCCGACCACATAGCTGAGGGCGTCCCAGACGACGACGTCACGGCCGGCGCTGCGTTCGATCTTCTCGGACTCCTCGACGTTGCCCTTGAGGGTCTGCACGATGGTGACCTGGGGGACCTTCTTCACCTTCATGTTGTCGTTGTAGTCGAGGAGGGTGGCGGGCTTCGCCTCCAGCACCGTCTCCTGGTACTGGCTGGGCGGGATCTTCGCCAGCCTCGGGAACGCGTACCAGCGCAGCAGTGGCGACATGGCGGCGAAGAAGACGGCGAATGCCAGGAGTACGAGGCTGGCTCGGCGGCGCATGTGGTGCCCTCCCTCGGCTTCTGCTTCCGGCGACTAGTTCTTGGGGCCCGGGACGGTGGTCAGCAGGGGTTTGGGCGAGGTCTCTCCGGGCGGGGCGCCGATCGCGCTGATGGTGAGGACGAGCGCGAGGGCAGCGGCCAGCCCGATGGCGGCGGCGACGAGAGCACGCATGCCGGTCCTCCCGGAGAGCACGTATCTGATGGGTCGTCAGGGTTGGGGCACCGTAGCAACGCGGGCGCGAGATGAGAACACGTAGAACAGCCCCTCTGCCGGGTGGTGGCAAAGGGGCTGCTCCGACGCGGGCGGACGGGCGGGATCAGCCGGCGGGCGTCCTGGGGGCCTTGGACGCCCCGGGGGTCCCGGGGGTCTTGGACGCCTCGGGGGTTCCGGGGGTCTCCGACGGCCCGGGGGTACCAGGGGTCTCGGACGGGTCGGACGGGTCGGGCGTCTCGATCTTCAGCTCGATGACGAGGGTGGCGCCGCCCTCGGTGGTGAGGCGCAGCTTGTAGGTGCCCTCGGTGTCGTCGGCGTAGATGCCGGGGAGCTTCAGGGTGCCGTCGGCGCCGGTCTTCAGCCCGGTGAGGGTGCGGACCCTTTTGCCGTCGGCGTCCTTGAAGTAGGGGCCCTTGTCGTTCTCGGCAGGCTTGTCGGCGTCGGTGATCATGGTGGCGGTGACGGCGACACCGGCCGCGGGCGCGTCCTTGTACGTGGCCTCGACCTCGACGGTGTCGGCGAACTCGGCGCCGGGCGCCGCGGTCAGCGCCTTGTCGTCGGTCAGGGCGATCGCGTCGGCCCGCCGCGCGGTGACGGTCGCGGCGTAGTTGACGGGGGGCAGCGAGCGCCCCGTGGCGGTGGCCCGCACCGTGAACTTCCCGGCCTTCTCGCCCGCCTTCAGCACCGGGGCGGTGACCGTGCCATCGGCTCCGGTGCGGAGGGTGACCGTCTTCTTCCCGCCGTCGAAGGCGGCGTCGGTGTCACCGGAGACGGTGAAGGTCACCGATGCCTCGGCGAGCGGGCCGCCGAGGCCGTTCTTGGCCCGTACCTTGATCCGCTCGGCGAAGTCGTCGCCCGCCGTGGCGGTCAGTGTGCCGGTGCCGGCGTTCTCCACTCCCGCGAGGGTCTGCGCCGGCGGGGTCGTGGGCGGGGTCGTCGGAGGCGTGGTGGGCCGGGTCGGGCCGGTCGATCCGCCGTCACCCGGCTTCGACGGGTCCGGGCTCGGCTTCGGCTTGTGCGTTCCGGACGGCGAGGGGGACGGGTCCGGGCCGGGGTCCGTACCTCCGCCGAGGCCGGGCGGGAGGGCGCCGGTCCCGTCGGGGATCTCGTGGGTGCCGCGGTTGTAGTAGTCGAACCACGAGCGGACGGTACGCAGATAGGCGTCCGAGTGGTTGTAGCTCAGGACCGCCCGGTCGAGGTCTGCGGCGAGCGACAGGTCACGGGAGCCGGCGCAGAGATAGCGCCCGGCGGCGAGCGCCGCGTCGTAGATGTTGTTGGGGTCCTTGCGGCCGTCTCCGTTGCCGTCCTGACCCCAGGTCGCCCAGGTGGACGGGATGAACTGCATCGGGCCGACGGCACGGTCGTGGGTCGAGTCCCCGTCGTACGCCCCGTTGTCGGTGTCCTTGATCATCGCGAAGCCCCGGCCGTCGAGGACCGGGCCGAGGATCGGCGAGAACGTCGTGCCGTTCGCGTCGACCCGGCCGCCGCGCGCCTGGCCGGACTCGACCTTGCCGATCGCGGCGAGCAGCTGCCAGGGCAGCCGGCAGGCGGCGTCGTCGGCGGCGATGGTCTGTTCGGCCTTCTTGTACGCGGCCAGGATGGAGGCCGGGATGCCGGACTCCGCGCTTCCGGTGACGGGCGGGTTCGTCGAAGTGCCCGGCCTGTCCGGGGTGTTCAGCGGGGGCAGGTCCGTGTAGTACGGCGAGTTGCCGGTGGCCGCGCTGTCGTCCGGCGGCGGTGTCGTCCCGGTGGACTGCTGGTCGCCGCTCTGGTTGACCAGCGAGGTGCCGGGGGCTCCCGAAGCGGAGAGCGCCGCCACGACGGCGGCGGCCACAGCGGTCGTGGTCGCCCCCCTGCGAAGTCGGCGACCGAATTGCGCTGCCATAACCTCTGGCCCCTCCCCTTCGACGGCTGTCCGCGCTCCCCAGCAGCAGGACTCAGGCGACCCTACGGCAACTTGTGCTGCCGGGACACCGTGCACTGACCGGTTCTTACCTCTTTTTCACGTTCCGGACAGCAAGTTGTCAGGCGGTGAACAGAATGGCCGCACGGCCGTGGCCGGGGGCGACATACGGCGACGCGGGGAGCGTCGTACGGCCGCGGCCGGGGGTGTTGCGACGGCGACGCCCGGGACGTCGTACGGCCGTGGCCGGGCGCACCGCACGGCATTGCTCAGGAGCGTCGTACGGCCGTGGCCGGGCGCGTTGGGACCGCTCGCGCATACTTGCCGCCATGCCGTTCACCCTCAGCCATGCCGCCGCCGTTCTCCCCGGGATGCGGCGGGACGGGACGGCCCGCGGGCCGCTGTTCGCCTCGGCTCTCGTAGCGGGCTCGTTCGCCCCCGACATGACGTACTACGCGGACACCGCGATCCCCGGCGCCATGGAGTTCGGGCAGGTCACGCACTCGGTGTGGGGCGTGTTCACGGTCGATGTGCTGATCACCGCGGCCGTGGTGGCGTTCTGGCTGCTGCTGCGCGAACCCCTGGTGGCACTGCTGCCGGATACCTGGCAGGGGCGGGTGCACGCCTTCGTACGGGGTCGGCCGGCCGGCCGGGGTGTCCGGGCTGCCGTGTGGTTCGTGCTGTCGGCGGTCTTGGGGGCCGCCACCCATGTCGTCTGGGACGCCTTCACCCATCACGACCGGTGGGGGGTGCGTCTGGTGCCGGTGCTCGACGGGAGCGTCGGCGGGCTTCCGGTCTTCCAACTGGTGCAGTACGGCAGTTCGGCAGCGGCGCTGGCCGTCCTCGCCGGGTTCACCGCCTCGGGGCTGCGGCGGACCGGGGCACGCCCGGCGCCCCCGTCCGTGCCGGTGCTGGACCGCCGGGGACGGTGGTCGGCGGGGGTCCTCCTGGGCGTCTGCGCGACGCTCGGCGTGGTCCACCGGTGCGCACGCTGGTACGCGTACTTCGGGCACATCGACACCCCGCTGGACATCATCCCGACCGCCTGTTTCGGCGCGGGGGCGGGGCTGGCGGTGGGTCTGGTGCTCTATGGGGCCTGGATGAGGCTGCGGCGACCACGCCCGGCAACCGCCACCACGCCCGCAAAGCGGGCGGAGCGGGCGGAGCGGGCGGAGCGGCAATAGGGCTCGACGCCCCGGCACGCACAGCGCACTCGGCCGAGAACGGGAACAGTCAGAGACGGGAACGGACGGAGACGGAAGCGGCCGCGGGCGGGAACGGCCAGCGGGCGGGTACGGCCGCAGACGGGAGCGGCCAGGGACGGAACGGCCGCAGACGGGAGCGGCCAGGGACGGAAGCGGCCGCAGACGGAAGCGGCCAGAGGCGGCCGGGGCAGGGCATCTCGCCCCCGGCCCCCGGCTTGCCCGGCCAACTCCCCTGCCCGTCCGCCCGGCGCCCCGGCGCCCCGGCACCCCGGCCCCCCGGCCCCCCGGCAGGTCAGTGTGCCGCGGACTCCCAGTCCGTACCGACGCCCACCGAGACATCCAGCGGGGCCCGCAACTGCACGGCCGTGGACATCTCGTGGCGGAGGATCTCCTCCAGCTGCGCCCGCTCGCCCTCGGCGACCTCCAGCACGATTTCGTCATGGACCTGGAGCAGCATCCGGGACCGCAGCTTCGCCTCGGTCAGCGCCCGGTCGACATGGAGCATGGCGACCTTGACGATGTCCGCGGCCGTGCCCTGGATCGGCGCATTGAGCGCCATCCGCTCGGCCATCTCACGACGCTGGCGGTTGTCGCTGTTGAGGTCGGGGAGATAACGGCGGCGGCCGAACACCGTCTCCGTGTATCCCGTGGCCCTGGCCTCCTCCACCACCCGGTGCAGATAGTCACGCACTCCGCCGAACCGCTCGAAGTAGGTGTCCATCAGGCCACGCGCCTCGCCCGCCTCGATGTTCAGCTGCTGGGAGAGGCCGAACGCGGAGAGCCCGTACGCCAGCCCGTAGCTCATGGCCTTGATCTTGCGGCGCATCTCCGGGTCGACGGCCGACTTGTCGACGCCGAAGACCTGCGAGGCGACCGTGGTGTGCAGGTCCTCGCCGGAGGTGAACGCCTCGATCAGGCCCGCGTCCTCGGAGAGATGGGCCATCACCCGCAGCTCGATCTGGCTGTAGTCGGCCGTCATCAGCGTCTCGAAGCCCTCGCCGACGACGAAACCCCGGCGGATGGCCCGGCCCTCGTCCGTACGGACCGGGATGTTCTGCAGATTGGGGTCGGTGGAGGAGAGCCGTCCCGTCGCCGCCACCGTCTGGTTGAACGTGGTGTGGATACGGCCGTCCGCCGCGATCGTCTTGATCAGGCCCTCGACCGTGACCCGCAGCTTGGCCTGCTCACGGTGGCGCAACATGATCACCGGAAGCTCGTGCTCGGTCTGCGCGGCGAGCCAGGCCAGCGCGTCGGCGTCCGTCGTGTACCCGGTCTTCGTCTTCTTCGTCTTGGGAAGGCCCAGCTCACCGAAGAGGACCTCCTGGAGCTGCTTGGGCGAACCGAGGTTGAACTCACGGCCGACCGCGGCGTGCGCCTCCTTCACCGCCTGCTGCACCGCACCGGCGAACTGCTGCTCCATGCCCTCCAGATGAGCCCGGTCGGCGGCGATGCCATGCCGCTCCAGCCGGGCCAGCAACGCGGACGTCGGCAGCTCCATGTCATGCAGCAGCTCCGCCGCACCGACCTCCGCGAGCCGGGTGGTGAACGCGTCGCCCAGATCCAGGACGGCGCGAGCCTGCGCCATCAGGGACTCGGCCTCGGCCTGGTCGTCCGCCCCGAAGGCCAGCTGCCCGTCGGACGCGGCGGCCGGAGCCAGCTCACGGCCCAGATACTCCACCGCCAGCGCGTCCAGCGCGAAGGAACGACGGCCCGGCTTGACCAGATAGGCGGCCAGCGCGGTGTCCATCGTGACGCCCTCGACCCGCCAGCCGTGCTCGGGGAAGACCCGCATCGCGCTCTTCGCGTTGTGCATGACCTTGGGCCGGGAAGCGTCGGCGATCCAGGCGGCGAACGCCCGCTCGTCGCCCTCGTCGAGCTGGGCCGGGTCGAACCAGGCCGCCGCACCGTCCGCCGCGGCCAGCGCGACCTCGGTGACCGCACCACTGCCCACCGCCCAGGTGTCGACCGTGGCCACCCCGAGCGGCTGCTCCCCGTGCCCGGCCAGCCAGGGCGCCAGCTCACCCGCGCCCAGCACCGCACCGTCCAACTCCACGCCCGCGGCCGGCGCCGGGGCCTCCTCCTCGGCCGCACCCGGGTCCACGGCCAGCAGCCGCTCACGCAGGCTCGGGTTACGGATCTCCAGGACATCCAGCACGCCCGTCACCGCCGTACGGTCGTACGGCGCGCGCGCCAGGTCCTCGGGGGACTTCGGCAGCTCCACGTCACGGACCATCTCGGTCAGCCTGCGGTTCAGCCGCACCGCGTCCAGGTGGTCCCGGAAATTCTGGCCCGCCTTGCCCTTGACCTCCTCGGCGCGCTCGACCAGCTCGTCGAACGAACCGAACTGATTGATCCACTTCGCGGCCGTCTTCTCACCGACACCGGGAATACCCGGAAGGTTGTCCGACGGGTCACCCCGCAGCGCCGCGAAATCCGGATACTGCTGCGGCGTGAGCCCGTACTTCTCCTCGACCTTCGCCGGGGTGAACCGCGTCAGCTCCGAGACACCCTTGGTCGGGTACAGCACCGTGACGTTGTCCGTGATCAGCTGGAACGAATCCCGGTCACCGGTGACGATCAGCACCTCGAAACCGGCCGCCTCGGCCTGCGTGGCCAGCGTCGCGATGACGTCGTCCGCCTCGAAACCATCGACCGCGAAACGGTCCGCGTGCATCGCGTCCAGCAGCTCGCCGATCAGCTCGACCTGCCCCTTGAACTCGTCCGGGGTCTTCGAACGGTTCGCCTTGTAATCAGGAAACTCCTGCGCGCGCCAGGTCTTGCGGGACACGTCGAACGCCACCGCGAAATGCGTCGGCGCCTCGTCACGCAGCGTGTTCGCGAGCATCGACGCGAAGCCGTACACCGCGTTCGTCGGCTGCCCCGACCCTGTCGTGAAATTCTCCGCAGGCAGCGCAAAGAACGCCCGGTACGCCAGGGAGTGCCCGTCCATCAGGAGCAGGCGCGGTCGGTTGTCTGCCGTCTTCTTCGATGCCGTCTCAGCCACGCCCCCGATCCTGCCACGGACCACTGACATTCCCGACCGACCCGGCTCGCCGCCCGCCCGCCGGCACCGCGTGACAGGATCGCGGAAGAGGGAAAGTACGAAGAACACGGACAGCCACGATGCGCACCACGCAGCCGGCCCGAGGAGGAGCACACCATGGCCACCAAGCCGCCCACAGGTGACCCGGCCCAGGACGCGCCGCACATCGAGCCGCCCCGGCACGCCGCCGCCGGACTGCCCGCCGTCGCCCACAGCCTGCGCATCGCCCAGCAGCAGATGGGCGTCCGGCGCACCGCGCAGACCCTCCTCAAGGTCAACCAGAAGAACGGCTTCGACTGCCCCGGCTGCGCCTGGCCCGAGGGCGACACACGGCACACCGCCGAATTCTGCGAGAACGGCGCCAAGGCCGTCGCCGAGGAAGCCACGCTGCGCCGGGTCACCCCCGACTTCTTCGCCGCGCACCCGGTCGACGACCTCGCCACCCGCAGCGGGTACTGGCTGGGCCAGCAGGGCCGGATCACCCAGCCGATGTACCTCCCCGAAGGCGCCGACCGGTACGAGGCCGTGACCTGGGAGCGCGCCTTCGCCATCATCGCCGAGGAACTCAACGCCCTCGCCTCCCCCGACGAGGCCCTCTTCTACACCTCGGGCCGCACCAGCAACGAGGCCGCGTTCCTGCTCCAGCTCTTCGCCCGCGAATTCGGCACCAACAACCTCCCCGACTGCTCCAACATGTGCCACGAGTCCTCCGGCTCGGCACTGACGGAGACCATCGGCATCGGCAAGGGCAGCGTCTCCCTGGAAGACCTCCACCGGGCGGACCTGATCATCGTCGCCGGACAGAACCCCGGCACCAACCACCCCCGGATGCTCTCCGCCCTGGAGAAGGCGAAATCCGCCGGCGCGAAGATCATTTCGGTCAACCCGCTCCCCGAGGCCGGCCTGGAACGGTTCAAGAACCCCCAGACCCCCCTCGGCATGATCAAGGGCACCCCGCTCAACGACCTCTTCCTCCAGATCCGGATCGGCGGCGACCAGGCCCTCTTCCGGCTCCTGAACAAAATGATCCTGGACACCGAGGGCGCCGTCGACGAGACCTTCGTACGCGACCACACCCACGGCTACGAGGAATTCGCCGCCGCCGCCCGCCGGGCCGACTGGGAAGAGACCCTCACTGCCACCGGCCTCGACCGCACGGCCATCGAAGAAGCCCTGGCCATGGTCCTCGCCTCGAAGCGCACCATCGTCTGCTGGGCCATGGGCCTCACCCAGCACAAGCACTCCGTGCCCACCATCCGCGAAGTCGTCAACTTCCTGCTGCTGCGCGGCAACATCGGCCGCCCCGGCGCCGGCGTCTGCCCCGTCCGCGGCCACTCCAACGTGCAGGGCGACCGCACCATGGGCATCTTCGAACGCCCCGCCCCCGCCTTCCTCGACGCCCTCGACCGGGAATTCGGGATCACCTCACCGCGCCACCACGGCTACGACGTCGTCCGCTCCATCCAGGCCCTCCGCGACGGCGACGCCAAGGTCTTCTTCGCCATGGGCGGCAACTTCGTCGCCGCCACCCCCGACACCGACGTCACCGAGGCCGCGATGCGCAACGCCCGCCTCACCGTCCACGTCTCCACCAAAGTCAACCGCTCGCACGCCGTCACCGGCACCCGCGCACTGATCCTCCCCACCCTCGGACGCACCGACAAGGACATCCAGGCCACCGGCAAACAGTTCGTCACCGTCGAGGACTCCATGAGCATGGTCCACGCCTCACGCGGCAACCTCACCCCCGCCGGCCCCCACCTGCTCTCCGAACCCGCCATCATCGCCCGCCTCGCCCGCACCGTCCTCGGCCCCCGCTCGGCCACCCCCTGGGAGGAGTTCGAGAAGGACTACGCGACGATCCGCGACCGCATCTCCCGCGTGGTCCCCGGCTTCGAGGACTTCAACACCCGCATCGCACACCCCGGCGGCTTCACCCTCCCGCACGCCCCGCGCGACGAACGCCGCTTCCCCACCGCCACCGGCAGGGCCAACTTCACCGCCGCCCCCGTCGAATACCCCGAACTCCCCGCAGGCAGGCTGCTGTTGCAGACCCTGCGCTCCCACGACCAGTACAACACCACCATCTACGGCCTCGACGACCGCTACCGCGGCATCACGGGCGGCCGCCGCGTCGTCCTCGTCAACCCCGAAGACGCCCACGCCCTCGGCCTGCCCGACGGCGCCCGCACCGACCTCGTCGGCGAATGGAAGGACGGCGTGGAACGCCGCGCCCCCGGCTTCCGCGTCGTCCACTACCCGACCGCCCGGGGCTGCGCCGCCGCCTACTACCCGGAGACCAATGTGCTGGTCCCCCTCGGCTCCACCGCCGACACCAGCAACACCCCGGCCAGCAAGTCCGTCGTCATCCGGTTCGAGAACACCGCCGCCTGACCCCACCCCCCGGGCCCGGCCGGCCCCCACTCCCCCGGACAAGCCCTAAGCGTCCGCTCAGTCGTCTGATAAGAACGATGTACACAGCAACGCAGCCGTGAACCACCGCAGACGATCGGAGCCGGCCCATGGGCGAGCACACCACACCCAAGTTCCCCCAGGAGATCATCGACGAGTACGCCGCACTCGGCGTCGACCTGCCCGCCCTCTTCTCCGCCGGCCACCTCGGCGAACGCATGGGCGTCACCATCGTCGAAGCCTCCGCGGACCGCGTCGTCGGCACCATGCCCGTCGAGGGCAACACCCAGCCCTACGGACTCCTCCACGGCGGCGCCTCCGCCGTCCTCGCCGAAACCCTCGGCTCCATCGGCGCCATGCTCCACGGCGGCGCGGGCAAACTCGCCGTCGGCGTCGACCTGAACTGCACCCACCACCGCGGCGTCCGCAGCGGACTCGTTACCGGCATCGCCACCCCCGTACACCGCGGCCGCTCGACCGCCACCTACGAGATCGCCCTCACCGACGAACAGGACAAGCGCGTCTGCACCGCACGCCTCACCTGCCTGCTCCGCGACGCCCCCCGGCCCGACGCCGCCTGACCGGCCCGGAACACACCGCACACCCACCACCACACCCCTGCCCGGCCGGAACACAATCCGGCCGGGCAGCGCCATATCCAGCCACAACCACCCACCCACACACACGGATTGACAACCGAACACCCCAACTCCCCTGACCGAAAACCCTGTTGCGCACCCCACCCGGCACCCGATCCACACCCGCCCCGCACCCCGCACACACAACACCGCGTCGACCACACCACCCCCGATGTCACCCTGCGTAATCAACGTCCGGTCCGCACCACCCCCCGCACCACCCCGCCGACCCACCCCCCACCACCACCGCACACCCCACCGGCCTGCACACACCCCACCCCGCACCCCACCACGCGACAGCACCAAGATCGACCCAAGCCCCTTAGCAGAGCTGCACGTTCTCAGAATGCGGTCACTTCACCATCCCGCAAAAAAACGTACATGTCCGCACAGCCACCTCAAGCCTTCCTCAACGGCATAACAAGACAGTCACATCCTGCGGCGGACCCATCCCCGACCCCCACACCTGCGCCTAGAGTCACCGCCAGTCACCGCGCCGCCGGGCGCGACTGCAGCACGGCCCTGTACCAACCAGTGCGGCCCGGCGAACGACACGGCACCTCAAGCAGAGGAGGCCGCGCCAGGGAAAGGACCTTTCGTGCGACACCGTTCTTTGCTCATACTCACCACCGTGCTCACCACCGGAGCACTGACCCTCACCGCCTGCGGGTCGCGCGACGACAACAAGAAGAGCAGCGACAGCGGCGGCACCCAGACCGTCGTCATCGGCGTCGACGCCCCCATCACCGGCGACCTCTCCGCCCTCGGCCTCGGCATCAAGAACTCCGCCGACCTCGCCGCCAAGACGGCCAACAAGGAAAACACCGTCCCCGGCATCAAATTCGAGGTCAAGCCCCTCGACGACCAGGCCCAGCCCTCCGTAGGCCAGCAGAACGCCCAGAAGTTCATCGACGACGACTCCGTCCTCGGCGTCGTCGGCCCCCTGAACTCCGGCGTCTCCCAGTCGATGCAGAAGCCCCTCAACGACGCCAGCCTCACCCAGGTCTCCCCCGCCAACACCGGCACCGAACTCACCCAGGGCGAGAACTGGAAGACCGGCGACAAGAAGCGCCCCTTCAAGACCTACTTCCGCACCGCCACCACGGACCAGATCCAGGGCGCCTTCGCAGCGAAGTACCTCTTCAACAACGCGAAGATCAAGCAGGTCTACCTCATCGACGACCAGAAGCCCTACGGAGCCGGCCTCGCCGCCTCCTTCAAGAACACCTTCACCACCCTCGGCGGCAAGATCGTCGGCGCCGACCACGTCAACCCCGACGACCGCGACTTCAACGCCGTCGTCACCAAGGTCAAGAAGTCCGGCGCCAAGGCCGTCTACTACGGCGGCGAATACCCCGCCGGCGCCCCCCTGAGCCAGCAGCTCAAGGACAGCGTCCAGCTCCCCCTCATGGGCGGCGACGGCATGTACAGCGCCGACTTCATCAAGCTCAACAAGAAGGCCCAGGGCGACATCGCCACCTCCGTCGGCAAGCCCGTCGAAGAACTCGACTCCGCCAAGAAGTTCATCGCCGACTACAAGACCGCCGGATACAAGGACGCCTACGAGGCCTACGGCGGCGGCACCTACGACGCCACCTGGTCCATCATCGAAGCCGTCAAGATCGCCGTCGCCGACAACGGCGGCAAGCTCCCCACCGGCGACGACGCCCGCGCCAAGGTCCTCGCAGCCATGGCCAAGGTCAAGTTCGACGGCGTCACCGGCCCCGTCTCCTTCGACGAATACGGCGACACCACCAACACCATGATGACCGCCTACCAGGTCGACGGCGGCAAGTGGACCTCCAAGCTCAGCGAGGCCTACAAGCCGTAACCACCCCCCGGGCCACGCCTGACCCGCACCAGACCGCGCGGGAGCGCCACCAGCCCTCCCGCGCGGTGCCATATCCGAACCACTCCACGGAGGCCCTGCGGTGAACGAACTGCCGCAACAGCTGGCCAATGGACTCATCCTCGGCGCGATGTACGGACTCATCGCGATCGGCTACACGATGGTCTACGGAATCATCCAGCTCATCAACTTCGCCCACGGCGAGATCTTCATGATCGGAGGCTTCGGAGCTCTCACCGTGTACCTCTGGATGCCGGCCGGTGTCTCCCTCCTCGCAATCATCCCACTCATGATCATCGGCGGCGTCATATGCTCCGTCGCCGTCAGCACAGCCGCCGAACGCTTCGCCTACCGGCCCCTGCGCAACGCCCCCAGACTGGCCCCGCTCATCACCGCGATCGGACTCTCCCTCGCACTCCAGCAGGCCATCTGGAAGTGGTACCCCGACGCCAAGAAGGACCGCTCCTTCCCCCAGTTCAAGGGCGAAGCGATCGACATCTTCGGCGCCCACATCCAACGCGGTGACCTCTTCGTCCTCATCACGGCACCCATCTGCATGATCGCCCTCGGCCTCTTCGTCTCCAAGACCCGCTCCGGCCGCGGCATGCAAGCCACCAGCCAGGACCCCGACACCGCCAAACTCATGGGCATCAACACCGACCGCATCATCGTCATGGCCTTCGCCATCGGTGCCGCGTTCGCCGCCGTCGCCGCCGTCGCCTACGGGCTCAAGAACGGCCAGATCGGCTTCAAAATGGGCTTCATCATGGGCCTCAAAGCCTTCACCGCAGCCGTACTCGGCGGCATCGGCAACATCTACGGAGCCATGCTCGGCGGCGTCGTACTCGGCATCGCCGAATCCCTCGCCACCGGCTACATGAGCAACGTCCCCGGCATGGAACTCTTCGGCGGCGGCGCCTGGAAGGACGTATGGGCCTTCGTCCTCCTCATCATCGTCCTCCTCCTCCGCCCCCAGGGCCTGCTCGGCGAACGCGTCGCGGATCGGGCGTGATACGGATGACCACCAACCACACCACCGCACCCGCCGTCCTGCCGATACCCGCCCCCGCGGCCCGCATCGGCACCACCGCAGGCGCCGCCATCGCCCTCGCCGGCACCTTCCTCGCCTGGACCTGGACCGACCAATTCCCCGGCGACCTCACCGTCACCGGCTACCCCGGCGGCCTCCAGGTCCTCACCCTCATCAGCGCCGCACTCACCCTGCTCCTCACCCTCTCCGGATACGGCATCCGAGGCCTGCGCTGGCTCACCCCCGGCGGCACCAACAGCCCCGTCCGCCTCCTCGCCCTCGGCACCCTCGGCACCACCGGCTACACCCTCGGCGCCATCGCCTACGACCTCGGCGGCATCGTCAACCTCGAACCCGGCGCCTGGGTCAGCGGCATCGGCGCACTCATCGCCACCATCGCCGCCCTCGGCCTCCCCACCGACCAACCCCCCACCACAACCCCCGGAACCACCACCAACAGCGCCTGGCAACGCTTCCGCAACAGCCTCGCCGCCCCCCAACCCACCAGGACCGAAGCCCTCCCCTCCTGGGCCGAAATCCTCATCATCGTCGCCGCGTTCGGCATCGGCCTCTACGTCTTCGCCTACGGCATCGACACCGACTACACCGAACTCTTCATCGGCTTCCTCATCACCATCGGCTTCGCCTTCACCGCACTCCACCGAGCCGGACTCATCTCCCGCCTCACCGCGCTGACCACGAAGCACCGCAACATCACCCTCGCCGCAGCCCTCGTCGCCGCCGTCTGCTTCCCCTTCACCCAGCAGAAAGAGGAATACGCCCTCATCGGCGCCAACATCCTCATCTTCGGCACCGTCGCACTCGGCCTCAACGTCGTCGTAGGCCTCGCCGGCCTCCTCGACCTCGGATACGTCGCCTTCCTCGGCGTCGGCGCCTACGCCGCCGCCCTGGTCTCCGGCTCCACCATGTCCGCCATCGGCGTCGAATTCCCCTTCTGGGCCGCCGTCCTCACCGGCGCCGGAGCCTCACTCGTCTTCGGCGTACTCATCGGCGCACCCACACTCCGACTCCGCGGCGACTACCTCGCCATCGTCACCCTCGGCTTCGGTGAAATCTTCCGCCTCACCGTCAACAACCTCAACGGCAACAGCGGACCCGACCTCACCAACGGCTCCCAAGGCATCCCCAGCATCCCCGACCTCAACTTCTTCGGATTCGACTTCGGCCTCAAGCACGACATCCTCGGCTTCGACCTCGGCAGGTCCGCCAACTACTACCTGCTGATGCTCGTCTTCACCGCCGTCGTCGTCCTCGTCTTCCGCCGCTCCGGAGAATCCCGCATCGGCCGCGCCTGGGTCGCCATCCGCGAAGACGAAACCGCAGCCACCGCCATGGGCATCAACGCCTTCCGGCTCAAACTGCTCGCCTTCGCCCTCGGCGCCACCCTCGCCGGACTCGCCGGAACCGTCCAAGCACACGTCAACTACACCGTCACACCCGAGCAGTACCAGTTCGCCGGCTCCGTACCCCCCAACTCCGCCTTCCTCCTCGCCGCCGTCATCCTCGGCGGCATGGGAACCCTCAGCGGACCCCTCGTCGGCGCCGCACTGCTCTACCTCATCCCGGCCAAACTCCAGTTCATGCAGGACTACCAACTCTTCCTCTTCGGCATCGCACTCATCCTCCTGATGCGCGTACGCCCCGAAGGACTGGTCGCCGACCGCCGGAAACAACTCGAATTCCACGAAAACGACCAGCCCGACGAACCAGAACCACGGCAGCCCGAAGAAACCGGCGCCGGCATCACCAAGGCGGGGGCGTGAACACCATGACCACCACCACAACCCCCACCACCGTCCTCGACGCCAACGGCGTCACCATGCGCTTCGGCGGCCTCACCGCCGTACGAAACGTCGACCTCACCGTCAACACCGGCGAAATCGTCGGCCTCATCGGCCCCAACGGAGCCGGCAAGACCACCTTCTTCAACTGCCTCACCGGCCTCTACGTCCCCACCGAAGGCAAGGTCAGCTACAAAGGCACCGTCCTGCCCCCCAAGCCCCACCTCGTCACCCAGGCAGGCATCGCCCGCACCTTCCAGAACATCCGGCTCTTCGCCAACATGTCCGTCCTGGAAAACGTCCTCGTCGGACGCCACACCAGGACCAAGGAAGGCCTCTGGTCCGCCCTGCTGCGCCTCCCCGGCTTCACCAAGGCCGAGAACGCCAGCCGCGAACGCGCCATGGAACTCCTGGAGTTCATCGGCCTGGCCGACAAGGCCGACCACCTCGCGCGCAACCTCCCCTACGGAGACCAGCGCAAGCTGGAAATCGCCCGCGCACTCGCCAGCGACCCCGGACTCCTCCTCCTCGACGAGCCCACCGCCGGCATGAACCCGCAGGAAACCCGCGTCACCGAAGAACTCATCTTCGCCATCCGCGACCAGGGCATCGCCGTCCTCGTCATCGAGCACGACATGAGGTTCATCTTCAACCTCTGCGACCGCGTCGCCGTCCTCGTCCAGGGCGAAAAACTCGTCGAAGGCACCCCCGACATCGTCCAGAGCGACGAACGCGTCGTCGCCGCCTACCTCGGCACCCCCTTCGAAGGCGCCCCCGGCGCCGAAGAAGCCGCCGAAGTCGAAGCCGCCGAAGCCGGCACCGCCAAGACCACGGCCACCACGGCCCCCGACAGCAACACCGACACCAGCACCGAGGAGGAGGACACCCGATGACCGCACTGCTAGAGGTCGAGGACCTCCGCGTCGCCTACGGCAAGATCGAAGCCGTCAAGGGCATCTCCTTCACCGTCGAGGCCGGCCAGGTCGTCACCCTCATCGGCACCAACGGCGCCGGCAAGACCACCACCCTGCGCACCCTCTCCGGCCTGCTCAAACCGGTCGGCGGCCGCATCGTCTTCGACGGCAAACCCCTCAACGACGTCCCCGCGCACAAGGTCGTCTCCCTGGGCCTCGCCCACTCCCCCGAGGGCCGCCACATCTTCCCCCGGCTCACCATCACCGAGAACCTCCAGCTCGGCGCCTACCTCCGCAACGACAAGGCAGGCATCGAAAAGGACATCCAGCGCGCCTACGACCTCTTCCCCATCCTCGGGGAACGCCGCAAGCAGGCCGCCGGAACCCTCTCGGGCGGCGAACAGCAGATGCTCGCCATGGGCAGGGCCCTCATGTGCCAGCCCAAACTCCTGATGCTCGACGAACCCTCCATGGGCCTCTCCCCGATCATGATGCAGAAGATCATGGAGACCATCGTCGAACTCAAGGCCCAGGGCACCACCATCCTGCTCGTCGAGCAGAACGCCCAGGCCGCACTCTCCCTCGCGGACCACGGCCACGTCATGGAGGTCGGCAAGATCGTCCTCTCCGGCACCGGCGCGGACCTCCTCCACGACGAGTCCGTCCGCAAGGCCTACCTCGGCGAGGACTGACCCGTACGCGAAAGGCCCGCGCCCCGGACCGACCGGGACGCGGGCCTTCTCCATGCCCAGGAACGGACTACTGCTCCGCCGCCTTCTTCTCCTCGGCATCCTCGATCAACGCCTCCGCCAGCTGCTGCATCGACAGCCGACGATCCATCGACGTCTTCTGGATCCACCGGAATGCGGCAGGCTCGGACAGCCCGTAATCCGTCTGCAGAATGCTCTTCGCCCGGTCCACCAGCTTCCGCGTCTCCAGCCGCTGCGCGAGATCCGCGACCTCCGACTCCAGCGCCTTCAGCTCCGCGAACCGCGACACCGCCATCTCGATGGCCGGCACCACATCGCTCTTGCTGAACGGCTTCACCAGATACGCCATCGCCCCGGCGTCCCTGGCCCGCTCGACGAGATCACGCTGCGAGAACGCGGTCAGCATCAGGACCGGCGCGATGGACTCCTCGGCGATCTTCTCGGCGGCGGAGATCCCGTCCAGCACCGGCATCTTCACATCGAGGATGACCAGATCCGGCCGGTGCTCCCGCGCCAACTCCACGGCCCGCTGCCCGTCCCCGGCCTCGCCGACGACCGCGTAGCCCTCTTCCTCCAGCATCTCTTTGAGATCGAGACGGATGAGCGCCTCGTCCTCGGCGATGACGACGCGGGTCGTCAGCGGCGGAACGTGCGACTTGTCGTCGTCGGCGGGCTGGGGCGACTCGGGGGTGGTCACGGGGCTCCTCGTTTCAAGGGCAGGCATAGCTTCTATGAGCCTACCTAGCAGCGGAGCGGACATGTCACCCGGTACACTTTCCGGCAGCAGCCTCGCCGGGTTGGTGGAATGGCATACACGGATGTCTCAAACACATCTGCCCGAAAGGGCTTGCGGGTTCGAATCCCGCACTCGGCACACAAGATAAAGCGGATGTTCACGTTCTCGTGAACATCCGCTTTCTGCTGCATGCAGTAGCACATGGTCACTCATAGTGTTCACATGAACTTTCACGGCCCCGAGTTACGGCAGAGGGCACTCACGCTGCTTCGTGGCGGCGCAAGGAACGCAGACGTGGCACGGAGGCTCAATGTCCCCGCAGGCACGATCAGCTACTGGAAACACATGGACCGTGCCAAGCGTGGCGAGTGTCCGGGAGCCCATCGTTCGTACTGCCCCCGGTGCGAAGGGGAGCTGGACCGGTCGGCGTACGCCTACCTCCTGGGCCTCTACCTCGGCGACGGACACATAGTCCAGAACCAAGCGATGCACACGCCCAGCCTGTCGATCGCCTGCGCAGATTCCTGGCCTGGGCTGATGGAACTCTGCGAGGACGCTATGCGCGCCGTCTTCCCTGAGAACTCCGTATGCAGAGTCCGCAGGAAAGGGTGCCATCAAGTGAAGATGTACTCGAAGCACCTCTGGTGCCTCTTCCCCCAGCACGGACCAGGCAAGAAGCACCAGCGCCGGATCATCCTCGAAGCCTGGCAGTGGGAGATCGTGGACGCACACCCCTGGATGTTCATCCGTGGCCTGATCCACTCCGACGGATGTCGCATCACCAACTGGACCACGCGCCTCGTCGGCGGGGAGCGGAAGCGCTACGAGTACCCACGCTATTTCTTCGCCAACAGGTCCGACGACATCCGCAAGCTCCTCTCCGACACTCTCGACAAGGTCGGAGTCGAGTGGACGGTCCTCGCGCGCGGCAGCGACCCGTTCAACATCTCCGTCGCCCGACGGGCGTCCGTCGCGCTGATGGACGCCCACGTCGGGCCGAAGTACTGACGACCGGCCTACTTCGGGCTGTCGTCCTCGCCGATGTGGTGCACCCGCACCAGGTTCGTCGAGCCCGGGACGCCCGGCGGGGAGCCGGCCGTGATGACCACGATGTCGCCCTTCCGGCAGCGGCCGATCTTCAGCAGCTCCTCGTCGACCTGGGCGACCATCGCGTCCGTCGAGTCCACCTGTGGGCCGAGGAAGGTCTCGACGCCCCAGGTCAGGCTCAGCTGGGAACGGGTGGCCGGGTCCGGAGTAAAGGCCAGGAGCGGGATGGGTGACCGGTAGCGGGAGAGGCGCCGGACGGTGTCACCGCTCTGGGTGAAGGCCACCAGGAACTTCGCGCCGAGGAAGTCGCCCATCTCGGCCGCCGCGCGGGCCACCGCGCCGCCCTGGGTGCGGGGCTTGTTGCGGTCGGTCAGGGGCGGGAGGCCCTTGGCGAGGATGTCCTCCTCGGCCGCCTCGACGATGCGGGACATCGTGCGGACCGTCTCGATCGGGTACTTGCCCACGCTGGTCTCGCCGGAGAGCATCACCGCGTCCGTGCCGTCGATGACGGCGTTGGCGACGTCGGAGGCCTCGGCGCGGGTGGGGCGGGAGTTGTCGATCATCGAGTCGAGCATCTGGGTGGCGACGATGACCGGCTTGGCGTTGCGCCTGGCGAGTTTGATGGCGCGCTTCTGGACGATCGGTACCTGTTCCAGTGGCATTTCGACGCCGAGGTCGCCCCGGGCGACCATGATGCCGTCGAAGGCGGCGACGATGCTGTCGATGTTCTCGACGGCCTGGGGTTTCTCCACCTTGGCGATGACGGGGAGGCGGCGGCCTTCCTCGTCCATGATGCGGTGGACGTCCTCGATGTCGCGTCCGCTGCGTACGAAGGAGAGGGCGATGATGTCGGCGCCGGTGCGCAGGGCCCAGCGGAGGTCTTCGATGTCCTTCTCGGAGAGTGCGGGGACGGAGACGGCGACGCCGGGGAGGTTGAGGCCCTTGTGGTCGGAGACCATGCCGCCTTCGATGACGGTGGTGTGGACGCGGGGGCCGTCGACTTCGGTGACTTCGAGGGTGACGCGGCCGTCGTCGACGAGGATGCGTTCGCCGGGGGTGACGTCGGCGGCGAGGCCGTCGTAGGTGGTGCCGCAGGTGTGGCGGTCGCCTTCGACGGGTTCGACGGTGATGGTGAAGGTGTCGCCGCGTTCAAGGAGTACGGGGCCTTCGCGGAAGCGTCCGAGGCGGATCTTCGGGCCTTGGAGGTCGGCGAGGATGCCGACGCTGTGTCCGTTCTCGTCGGATGCTTTGCGTACGTGGTGGTATCGCTCTTCGTGTTCGGCGTAGGTGCCGTGGCTGAGGTTGAGGCGGGCGACGTCCATTCCGGCTTCGACCAGTGCCTTGATCTGGTCATATGTGTCGACGGCGGGGCCCAGGGTGCAGACGATTTTTGCTCGGCGCATGGTTCGACCCTAGACCTTACCTACGGGTAGTTGATTGGTGTGCCGTGACTGCTCAACGACCTTTGGATGAAGGGTTGTTGACAAGTGTTGAATGTGTGCGGCGGGGTGCTCGGATGAGCGTTGTCGTCCGGGTGGGACAGCGGGTGGTCATCAGATCGAAACCCGCGGGGGGTGTTGCGGGGTGTGGCTCCTGGGTCATTATCTACGCGCGTTGTGTGCGGTGGTCCTTGCTGTCGGGGTGCCGTGCCGTGCGAGAACCGAGTCGTGTGAGAACTGAGATGTGGGAGACGAAATGCCGCTGAACCGTAGGACGTTCCTGGGCACATCGGCGGCCGCCGGTGCGGGTGTGGCGATCGCGGGCGGTTCCGCGGTGCCGGCTGCGGCTCATGGGCACGGGCATGGGCATGGGCATGGCCATGGGCGTCCGCCGAAGCGGTACTCGTTCACGGTGATGGGGACGACGGATCTGCATGGGAATGTCTTCAACTGGGACTATTTCACCGACAAGGAGTTCGACGACAAGGATCACAATGATGTCGGTCTGGCGAAGATCTCGACTCTGGTGAACCAGGTGCGCCGGGAGAAGGGCCGCGCCAACACGCTGATGATCGATGCGGGTGACACGATCCAGGGCACGCAGTTGTCGTACTACTACGCGAAGATCGATCCGATCACGGCGAAGCGTGGTCCGGTGCATCCGATGGCGCAGGCGATGAATGCGATCGGTTATGACGCGGCGGCGCTGGGTAACCATGAGTTCAATTACGGTATTCCGGTGCTGCGGAAGTTCGAGGAGCAGTGTGATTTCCCGCTGCTGGGTGCGAATGCGCTGGATGCGAAGACGTTGCGGCCGGCGTTCGCTCCGTATGTGATCAAGAAGATGCGTACTCCGCATGGTCCGGATGTGAAGGTGGCGATCCTGGGGCTGACGAATCCGGGTATCGCGATCTGGGACAAGGCGAATGTGAGCGGGAAGATGGTGTTCCCGGGTCTGGAGGAGCAGGCGGCGAAGTTTGTGCCGCGGCTTCGTTCGATGGGTGCGGATGTGGTGATTGTTTCGGCGCATTCGGGGAACAGCGGGACGTCGTCGTACGGTGATCAGATTCCGTATGTGGAGAATGCGGCGGGTCTGGTGGCGGAGCAGGTGCCGGGTATTGATGCGATTCTGGTGGGTCATGCGCATCTGGAGATCCCCGAGTATTTCGTGGAGAACAAGCAGACGGGCAAGAAGGTGGTGCTCTCCGAGCCGTTGAAGTGGGGGCAGCGGCTGACGCTGTTCGACTTCGATCTGGTGTGGGAGAAGGGCCGCTGGGTGGTGGAGCGGGCGGGTTCGCAGGTGTTGAACTCCAACACGGTGGCGGAGGATCCGAAGATCACGAGGCTGCTGGCGGACGAGCACAAGAAGGTTGTGGCGTACGTCAATCAGGTGATCGGTACGTCGACGGCGGCGATGACGACGGCGGAGGCGGCCTGGAAGGACGAGCCGATCATCGATCTGATCAATGTCGTCCAGGCGGAGACGGTGAAGGCGGCGTTGGCGGGTGGCGCGTATGCGTCGCTTCCGGTGCTGTCGCAGGCGTCGTGTTTCTCGCGTACGGCGCAGATTCCGGCCGGCGATGTGACGATCAAGGATGCGGCGGGTCTGTATCCGTTCGAGAACACGCTGGAGGCTCGGCTGCTGACGGGTGCGCAGCTGAAGGATTATCTGGAGTTCTCGGCGAGGTATTACGTGCAGACGGCGGCGGGTGTGCCGGTGGACACGGCGAAGTTGACGAATGCGGACAATACTCCGGATTACAACTATGATGCGGTGTCGGGTCTGACGTATGAGATCGATATCGCGAAGCCGAATGGTTCGCGGATCGTGAATCTGGCGTTCGAGGGGAAGCCGATCGATGGGGCGGCGGAGTTTGTGCTGGCGGTGAATAATTATCGGGCCAGTGGTGGTGGGAACTTCCCGCATGTGGCGGGTGCCAAGCAGTTGTGGGCGAATTCGGAGGAGATTCGGAACACGATCATTGCTTGGGTGCAGGCGAAGGGTTCGGTGGATGGTGCGCAGTTCGCTTCGGTGGACTGGCGTCTGACGCGTGAGGGTACGCCGGTGTTCTAGGCGGTGTGGTGGGCGGCCGTTCTCTCTTCTGTGGAGGGGGCGGCCGCCTTTTTGTGTGGTGGGGGTCAGTTGTTCTGGGTGAGGGGGATGAGGTCGGAGTCCTGGGTGGGGAGGTGGGGGGTGTGGGGGGTGAGGCCGAAGGTGGTGAAGGCGGTGCGTTCGGGGAGTGGGTAGGGGTTGGTGCCGGTGAGGTTGTTGAGGATGGTGGCGCTGCGCCAGGCGGCGAGTCCGAGGTCGGGGGCGCCTACGCCGTGGGTGTGGCGTTCGGCGTTCTGTACGTAGATGTTGCCGGTGATGGTGGGGTCGAGGTCGAGGCGGAAGTGTTCGTCGATGCGGGGGCGTTGGGAGTTGTCGCGGCGCATGTGGGGGTGGAGGGCGGTGAGGATGCGGTCGAGGGGGCGTTCGCGGTAGCCGGTGGCGAGGATGACGGCGTCGGTGGTGAGTCGGGTGCGGGTGTTTTGTTGGGTGTGTTCGAGGTGGAGTTCGATGCGGTTGTTGGTGAGGCGTCCTGCGGTGCGTACGTGGACGCCGGGGGTGAGGGTGGTGTCGGGCCAGCCGCCGTGGAGGGTGCGGCGGTAGAGCTCGTCGTGGATGGCGGCGATGGTGTCGGCGTCGATGCCTTTGTGGAGTTGCCATTGGTGGGGGACGAGTTCGTCGCGTACGGATTCGGGGAGGGCGTGGAAGTAGCGGCTGTAGTCGGGGGTGAAGTGTTCGAGGCCGAGTTTGGAGTACTCCATGGGCGCGAAGGCTTGGGTGCGGGCGAGCCAGTGGAGGTTTTCGTGTCCGGTGGGGCGGGCGCGGAGGAGGTCGAGGAAGATTTCGGCGCCGGATTGTCCTGAGCCGATGACGGTGATGTGGTCGGCTTGGAGGAGTCGTTGGCGGTGGTGGAGGTAGTCGGCGGAGTGGATGACGGGGGTGTTGTCGGCTTCGGTGAGTGGTTTGAGGGGTTCGGGGATGTGGGGTTCGGTGCCGATGCCGAGGGCGATGTGGCGGGCGTGGGCGCGGCCGAGTGCTTCGGCTTCGCCGTCGTTGTCGAGTTGGGTGAAGTCGATTTCGAAGAGGTGGCGTTGGTTGTTCCAGCGGATGGCGTCGACTTGGTGGCTGAAGTGGAGGTTGGGGAGTTGGGTGGTGACCCAGCGGCAGTAGGCGTCGTATTCGGCGCGTTGGATGTGGAAGCGTTCGGCGAAGTAGAAGGGGAAGAGCCGGTTGCGGCTGCGTAGGTAGTTGAGGAAGGTCCAGGGGTTGGTGGGGTCGGCGAGGGTGACGAGGTCGGCGAGGAAGGGGACTTGGAGGCTGGCTCCGTCGATGAGGAGGCCGGGGTGCCAGTGGAAGGCGGGGCGTTGTTCGTAGAAGGTGGTGGTGAGGGGGCGGGTGGTGGGGGTGGCGTGGGCGAGGGCGGCGAGGGAGAGGTTGAAGGGGCCGATGCCGATGCCGATGAGGTCGTGTGGCTGGTCGGTGTCGGGGGTGGGCAGGTCGGTCATCGGGGGGTGTTGCCTTTCGCGAGGTCGTGGGTGAGTTGGTTGACGAGGTCGAGGAGTGTGTGGAGGTGGTGGGGGGTGGTGTGGGGGTTGAGGAGGGTGGCTTTGAGCCAGAGGCGGTTGTCGGCGTGGGCGCGGCCGAGGACGGCTTGGCCTCGGGTGAGGAGGGTGCGGCGGATGGTGGCGACGGTGGTGTCGGTGGCGTGGGTGGGGCGGAAGAGGACGGTGCTGATGGTGGGGTGGTCGTAGAGGTCGAGGGTGGGGGTTTTGTGGATGAGGTCGGCGAGGTGGTGGGCGGTGGTGAGGGTGCGGTCGATGAGGTCGGCGAGTCCGGTGCGGCCGAGTGCTTGGAGGGTGACGGCGATTTTGAGGGCGTCGGGGCGGCGGGTGGTGCGTAGGGAGCGGCCGAGGAGGTCGGGGAGGCCGGCTTCGGTGTCGTCGTGGGCGTTGAGGTAGGGGGCTTGGTGGTGGAGTGGGGTGAGGTGGTTGTGGTGGGGGACGGCGAGGATGCCTGCGGGGGCGGGTTGCCAGCCGAGTTTGTGGAGGTCGAGGGTGACGCTGTGGGCGCGGTCGAGTCCGTGGATCTTGTTGCGGTGGGTGGGGCTGAAGAGGAGGGGTCCGCCGTAGGCGGCGTCGATGTGGAGTTCGGCGCCGTGGGTGGTGCAGAGGTCGGCGATGGCGGTGAGTGGGTCGATCTGGCCGGTGTCGGTGGTGCCTGCGGTGGCGGTGACGAGGAGGGGTTGGTGGCGGTGGTGGGTGAGGGCTTGGTGGAGTGCGGTGAGGTCCATGACGCCGGTGGGGGCGGGGATGGTGAGGGGGGTGGGGAGGCCGAGGAGCCAGGCGGCGCGGGTGATGCTGTGGTGGGCGTTGGTGGCGCAGATGGTTTGTACGGGGCCGTGGCGTTCGCGGGCGAGGAGGAGGGCGAGTTGGTTGGCTTCGGTGCCGCCGGTGGTGATGAGGGCGTCGGGGGTGGGTTGGTGGGGGTAGATCTCGGCGGCGAGGGCGGCGGTGGTGTCGGCTTCGAGGGCGGAGGCGGCGGGGGCTTGGTCCCAGGAGTCCATGGAGGGGTTGAGGGCGGAGGCGGCGAGGTCGGCTGCGGTGGCGAGGGCGAGGGGTGGGGTGTGGAGGTGGGCGGTGCAGAGGGGGTCTGCGGGGTCGGCGGCGCCTTCGGTGAGGGCGGTGACGAGGGTGCGCAGGGCGTGGTGGGGGCCGGTGCCGTGGTCGGGGATGAGGGGGTGGGTGGCGGTGCGGGTGCGTGGGGTGATGGCGTCGGGGCCGCCTGCGGGGAGGGGGCCGTCGCGTCGGTGGGCTCCGTCGTGGAGTGCGGTGAGGACGGTGTCGATGAGGGGGCGTAGGGCGGTGGGGCCGGTGGTGGTTCCGGCGAGGGGCGGGGGTGGGGTGGGCATGGTGGTGGGGGTCCTTCGGGTGTGTGGGGCGGGGCATGGGTCGACGTGTCAGCTTGTCCGGGTTTTCGTGGGTGGGGTCGTGGAGTGGGGTGAGGTGAACTCGAAAGGGGGATGTGTGGTGGTGTGGGGGTGAGTTCGGGTGGTATGGGGGTTCGGGGGTGGTGCGGGGGCGGACATGGGTGTGCCCGGCGTCTCCCCTGGGTCGGGGTGGCGCCGGGCACGGGTGGTGCGGGGGCGGGGTGGTGGGTCAGTGAGCGTTGCGTACGACGAGGGCGCGGCGGAGGTCGTCGATCTGGTCGGCGAGCCTGCGGTGGAGGGTGGGGGTGAGGGTCTTGTCGTTCAGGGCTTGTTCGCCGAGGTGGAGGCTGTCGTGGTCGACGGCGTACGCGGGGAAGGCGTAGTGTCCGGCGGCGTCGGCGATGGCGGGGCCGCGGCGGGTGGCGAGTGTGGTGGCTTCGGGGTAGTAGCGGGGTACGTACTGGTGTACGAGGTCGGCCTGTTCGGGTTGCCAGAAGCCCTGGGCGGTGGCGATGAAGAGGTAGTTGGAGACGGTGTCGTCGTTGAACAGGGTGTTCCAGGCGGTGGCTTTGGCTTCGGGGGTGGGGAGGGCGGCACGGCAGCGGGCGGCGCCTTCCTGTCCGGTGGCGCTGGGGTCCTGTTCGAGTGCGGTGGCGATGGTGGTTTCGTCGATGGCGCCGAGGACGGCGAGGCGGGTGAGGATGCGCCAGTTGAGTTCGGGGTCGAGTTCGGGTCCGCCGGGGACGGTGCCGTTGGTGAGCCAGTCCTGGATGGTGTCGGGCTGGGTGGCGGCGTCGATGAGGTGGCGTACGGCGGTGAGGCGGAGGCCGGGGTTGTGGCCGTCCTCGGTGCGGCGGATGAGGTCGCGGCAGAGTGCGGTGAGGGTGGTGAGGGCTGCGGGGCGGTGTTCGGGGGCGAGGTAGCGGCGGGCGATGTGGGTGGCGGCGAAGGTGAGTACGCCTTGGGTGAGGGCGAGGTCGGTTTCGTGGGGGAGGTGGGTGCGGGCCGCTTCGAGGTAGGTGGTGGGGTCGAGTTGGCCGTCGCGGACCATGTCGCGGGCGGCGTTCCAGATGACGGCGCGGGTGAGGGCGTCGGGGATGCCGGAGAGGCTGGTGACGGCGGTGTTCCAGGAGTGGGCGTCGAGGCGGATCTTGGCGTAGCTGAGGTCGTTGTCGTTGAGGACGAGGAGGGCGGGGCGTCGGCCGGGGTTGGGGGTGGGGGTGGTGGTCGGGGGGATGTCGATTTCGTAGCGGTCGCGCAGGACGAGGCGTTCGGTGTCGGGGGCGTGGTCGTAGGCGCCGACGGCGATGCGGTGGGGGCGGTTGCCGTGGTGGTCGACGGTGAGGGTCCAGGTGTGGTCGGTTTCTTCGACGTGGGAGGTGAGGGTGTCGACTCCGGTGGTGCGGAGCCAGGCGTCGGCCCAGGCGTGGACGTCGCGGTCGGTGGCGGAGGCGAGGTTGTCGATGAAGTCGGCGAGGGTGGCGTTGGCGAATTTGTGGCGGGCGAAGTGGGTGTTGATTCCGGCGAGGAAGTCCTTCTCGCCGAGCCAGGCGACGAGTTGGCGGATTACGGATGCGCCCTTGGCGTAGGAGATGCCGTCGAAGTTGAGCATCGCGGAGGCGGTGTCGGGGACGGCGTCGGGGGCGGGGGCGACGGGGTGGGTGGAGGGGCGCAGGTCGGCGTCGTAGCCCCAGCCCTTGCGGGCGACGCCGAAGTCGACCCAGGTGTCGGTGAAGCGGGTGGCTTCGGCGAGGGTCTGGTAGCCCATGTATTCGGCGAAGGACTCGTTGAGCCAGATGTCGTCCCACCAGGCGAGGGTGACGAGGTCGCCGAACCACATGTGGGCCATTTCGTGGGCGATGACCATGCCGCGGGTCTGGCGTTCGGTGTCGGTGACGGCGGAGCGGTAGACGAATTCGTCGCGGAAGGTGACGAGTCCGGGGTTCTCCATGGCGCCGGCGTTGAATTCGGGGACGAAGGCCTGGTCGTAGGAGTCGAAGGGGTAGGGCTCGTCGAATTTCTCGTGGAAGCGGTCGAAGCAGGCGCGGGTGATGTCGAGGATCTCGTCGGCGTCGGTGTCGAGGTGGGGGGCGAGTGAGCGGCGGCAGTGGATGCCGAAGGGCAGTCCGGCGTGTTCGGTGGTCACGGAGTGCCAGGGGCCTGCGGCGACGGCGACGAGGTAGGTGGAGATGACGGGGGTGGTGGCGAGGGTCCAGTGGCCGGTGCCGTGGTGGTCGGCGATGCCGTTGCCGAGGACGGTCCAGCCTTCGGGGGCGGTGACGGTGAGGGCGAAGACGGATTTGAGGTCGGGCTGGTCGAATGCGGCGAAGACGCGTTGGGCGTCGTCGAGGCAGAGCTGGGTGTAGAGGTAGGTCTCGCCGTCGGTGGGGTCGGTGAAGCGGTGCATGCCTTCGCCGGTGCGGGAGTAGTTCATGGCGGCGTCGACGCGCAGTTCGTGGGTGCCGGGGGTGAGTGCGGTGAGGGGGTAGCGGTTGTCGGTGAGGCCGGCGGGGTCGAGGGGGTGTCCGTCGAGGCTGATGGAGCGCAGGGTGGCCGGCTTGAGTTCGACGAAGGTGTCTCCGGCCGCGGTTGCGGTGAACTGGATGACGGTGCGGGAGTCGAAGGTCTCCTCCCCCGTGGTCAGATCGAGGTCGATCGTGTACCGGTGTACGTCGAGGAACTGGGCTCGGGTCTGCGCTTCGTCGCGCGTCAGTACGGACATGCGTCCATGCTGCCGCATGGGGTGGGCGGGCCGCAGGCGGGTTCTGCGACGGTCCGGGGGCGGGTGGGGGTGTTCAGTCCTGGTCGCCGCGGAAGGTGCGGTACTCGTCGTTCATGAGGTCCCAGAAGGAGCGGTACCGGACGGCTCCGGGCAGCCAGTGGGCGAGGTACCAGGCTTCCCATTCGCCGTCGGGTGTGCGGATGTGGGGGTTGAGGAGGTAGACGTCGCCGCTGTCCGGGGTGTGGCTGATCTTGAGCATGTCGTTCAGGTACGCGGTGCGGATGGCCCAGGGCTGTTGCTGGTCGCCGTAGACGTCGTACTGCTCGTCGGGGATGTCGTCGGGCTCGTCGTCGCCGATGAGCTCCGGGGCGAGGTCTCTGAGCCAGCCGATTTCCCGGGTGGGGAGGAGGCGTGCGATGTCGGTGGTGGTGTCGAGCCATCCGTCGGTGGTGCGCAGGAATTCCCGGTAGCTGGGCGGGAGTGCGGTGTGGAGGCGTTGCTCCAGCGCTGTCAGTTCTTCCGGTGTGGCGCCGGGTGCGCCGAGCCATCGGGCGGCGCGTATCGCGGCGGGGAAGGGTTCGTGTCTCTCCTGTTCGTGGCGGATGGGGTCGAGCCATTCGTCGCTCCAGCGTTGGAGCAGCTCGCGCCAGGGGTGGGGGGTGGGGGTGTTCTTCTCGGTGTCCTTCTCGGTGTTCGGCATGGCTGGACCATAGGCGGGGCCTCTGACGGTCCGGGGCCGGCCGGTGGTGTGTCCGTGGGGGCGGGGGGTGTCATGTCCCGGTGTTCGTGGCTGATTCCTCCGCGATCCGTTCGTGGTGCCTGATCACCTCGGCGACGATGAAGTTGAGCAGTTTCTCGGCGAACGCCGGGTCCAGGTGGGCGCTCTCGGCGAGTTGTCGCAGCCGGGTGATCTGCCTGCTCTCGCGGGCGGGGTCGGCCGGGGGGAGGTGGTGGGCGGCCTTGAGGTGGCCGACCTGCTGGGTGCATTTGAAGCGTTCGGCGAGCATGTGGACAACAGCGGCGTCGATGTTGTCGATGCTTTCGCGCAGTCGGTTCAGTTCCGCGTTCACGGACTCGTCGATGTCCCTCGTCGTCATGGTCAGCGAGCTTAGACGGCCGGGCCCGGCGGGGTGATCGTCGGTGGGTTCTCGGGGTCGGGGACCTGGTCGCTCCAGCCGCCGGGGACGTTGCGGCCCTGTTGTTCGCGGAAGCGGACGGGGGCTGTGCCGACGCGGCGGGCGAAGAGGCGGGAGAAGTAGGCCGGGTCGTCGTAGCCGACGCGGCGGGCGACGGCGGCGACCGGCAGGTCCGTGGCGGCGAGGAGTTCCTTGGCGCGGCCGAGCCGGATGGTGAGGAGGTAGTCCTTGGGGCTGCATCCGGCGCCGCGTCGTACGGCGGTGCGGAGTTCGGCGGGTGTCATGCCGTGCCGGGCGGCGTGTTCGGCGACGGACAGGGACTGGAAGGCGTCGCGGGCCAGGGCGTGGAGGACGGGGTCGCCGTCGGGGCTGACGTCGGCGCGGGCGCGGCGCAGGGCGACGAGGAGTTCGTGGACGGCGGCGCCGGTCTCGACTTCCAGCAGCGGGTTGCCGCGTCGGGCGGCGCGTACGATCCGGCCGATCGCGGCGCGTGGGGCGGCGGTGTCGGCGAGGGGGACGAGTGGGCGGTCGGGCTCGATGTAGCCGAGTTCGGTGTAGGTGGTGGTGGCGGGGCCGGTGAAGTCGACGAAGCTCTCGTCCCAGCCGGTGCCGGGGTCGGCTCCGTAGTGGTGCGGGGTGCCGGGGGTGAGCCAGATCAGGCTGGGTGCGGTGACGGGTGTCCGGCGGCCGTCGGGGCCGGTGAACCAGCCGCTGCCGGAGTGGATGACGACGGCCACGTGGTGGTCCAGGGTGCGTGGGCCGACGGTGGGCAGTGCGCCGTGCTGGAGTCCTACGCCCAGGCAGACGAGGCCCAGCCGGTGGTGGAGCGGGCTGGGGGTGAAGAAACGCATCCAGGTGTGGTACATCGGCTTTCCTTCCTCCCCTTCTTCGTGTCGGTCCGGAATTGGTCCGAACAATTGTGTCCAAACAGCAGTGATCTTTGTCCATGGACCGGCCGGGCGCCAGGGGGTGAGGCTGGTGGCAACATTCCTCCCGGGTTCGCCCGCTCCGTGGTGCGTGCCGTCGTACGGTCCCGGGGTCGTGTGGTTCCGGGGGTCCGCGCGCACAGGAGAGTACGAGCACGATGGCTGACTTCACCGTGGGGGACGATCACTTCCGGCTCGACGGGAAGCCCGTACGGCTGCTGTCCGGGGCCCTGCACTATTTCCGGGTGCACGAGGCGCAGTGGGATCACCGGCTGTCGATGCTGCGTGCGATGGGGCTGAACTGTGTCGAGACGTATGTGCCGTGGAATCTGCACGAGCCGCGGCCGGGCCGGTTCCGGGACGTGGCGGCGCTCGGCCGGTTCCTGGACGCGGCGCAGCGGGCCGGGCTGTGGGCGATCGTGCGTCCGGGTCCGTACATCTGTGCGGAGTGGGAGAACGGTGGTCTGCCGGTCTGGGTGACGGGGCGGTTCGGCCGGCGGGTGCGGTCGCGTGACGCGGAGTATCTGGGTGCGGTGGAGCGGTGGTTCTCGGCGTTGCTGCCGCAGGTGGTGCAGCGGCAGATCGGGCGCGGCGGGCCGGTGATCATGGTTCAGGCGGAGAACGAGTACGGGAGTTTCGGTTCCGATCAGGTGTATCTCCGGCGGGTGGCCGGGATGCTGCGTGAGCGGGGGGTGACGGTGCCGTTGTTCACGTCGGACGGGCCGGAGGACCACATGCTCACGGGTGGTTCGGTGCCGGGGTTGCTGGCGACGGCGAACTTCGGGTCGGGTGCACGGGAGGCGTTCGAGGTGTTGCGCCGCCATCAGCCGAAGGGGCCGTTGATGTGCATGGAGTTCTGGTGCGGGTGGTTCGAGCACTGGGGTGCCGAGCCGATCGTACGGAAGCCGGCGCAGGCCACGGAGGCGTTGCGGGAGGTCCTGGAGTGCGGGGCCTCGGTGAACATCTACATGGCGCACGGGGGGACGAATTTCGCCGGGTGGGCGGGGGCGAACCGGTCGGGCCGGATCCAGGACGAGGATTTCCTGCCGACGGTGACGTCGTACGACTACGACGCGCCGGTCGATGAGTACGGCCGGGCCACGGAGAAGTTCTGGTTGTTCCGTGAGGTGCTGGCGGAGTATGCGGACGGGCCGCTTCCGGAGCTCCCGCCGGAGCCGGTGGGGCTTGCGGTTCCCGTGCGGGCGGAGCTGACGGAGTGGGCGTCGCTGGATGCCGTGCTGGAGGTGCTGGGTGATGAGGAGGCGGCGCCGTCGGGTGTTCCGCCGACGTTCGAGGAGCTGGGGGTGGACCGGGGTGTGGTGCGTTACCGGGTGGGTGTGCCCGGTCCGCGCCGGCCGTACGAGCTGACTGTGGCGGGGCTCCGGGACCGGGCGGTGGTGCTGGTGGACGGGGTCCGGGCGGGTGTGCTGACCGAGGAGGACAGCACTCTGGGCGAGCCGGTGGCCGGGCCCGCGGAGGTCGAGCTGTGGGTGGAGTCGCTGGGGCGGGTCAATTACGGGCCGCGGCTGGGTGAGTCCAAGGGGATCACGGGCGGGGTGCGGCACGAGCGCCAGTATCTGCACGGGGTGCGGGCGCGGGCGCTGCGGCTGGACGCGTTCGAGGAGCCGGGCGCGGTGGCGGGGGTGGGGTTCGGCGGGGTCGAGGGTGCCGGGTCCACCGGGCTCTTCCGGGGGACGTTCGAGGTCGCCGGGGTGGACGGCACGGATCACGCGGGGTTGGAACTGCCGGGCTGGACGCGTGGGTTCGTGTGGGTGAACGGGTTCTGTCTGGGGCGCTACTGGTCGGTGGGTGCGCAGCGGACGCTGTACGTGCCGGGTCCGGTGCTGCGGGAGGGGACGAACGAGGTGTGGGTGCTGGAGCTGGAGGGTGCGGGCGCGCCGTGTGTGGAGCTGGGTCCGGGGGTGCCCGTGCGGACGGGCACCCCCGGGGATGTCGGGGTGTGAGGCGGGGTGCCGGCCGGGGCTGGTGCCCCGGCCGGGCCCGGGGTCAGAGCGTGGCCGCGGCGGCCGCGATGTTGGCGGCGAACGTCGAGACCTCGCTGTAGACGCCGGGGTAGCCGGGTTCGGCGCAGCCCTGGCCCCAGCTGACGATGCCGACCTGGATCCAGGCTCCGGCGTTGTCCTTGCGGAACATGGGGCCGCCGGAGTCGCCCTGGCAGGTGTCGACGCCGCCGGTGTCGATCAGTCCGGCGCAGATCTCGTCGCCGGGGACGAGGTCGCTGCCGTAGGCGGCCTGGCAGTCGGCGTCGGAGACGAACGGCACGGTGGCCTTGAGGAGGTAGCGCTGCTGTGCGCCGCCTTCGGTGGCCGCGCCCCAGCCGGCGATGGTGAAGGTGCCGTTGTTGTACGCGGTGTTGGTGGCGATCTTCAGGGTGGGCTGGTCGATGGGCTTGGCGAGCTTGATGAGTGCCCAGTCCTTGCCCGCGCCGGTGTAGCCGGGGGCCTGGAGGACCTTGGTCGACTTGACCTTGACGGCGCTGGAGGACTGCAGGTCGACGACGCCCGCGGTGGCGGTGATGGAGGTGTTGTTGCCCGAGCCGTCCACGCAGTGCGCGGCGGTGAGGACGATGTCCTTGGCGTAGAGGGCGCCGCCGCAGCCCATGGAGAGCCGGACCATGAAGGGGAATTCGCCCTGGGCGGCGCGGGTTCCGCCGACGACCGGCTGGGGGGCCGCGGATGCTCCGGCGGGCTGGAGGCTGACGGCCGCGAGGACGACGGCGGCTATGACGGAACATCTCTTCACTGCGCGCAGAAGCTGCTTCAAGGGACTGCCTTCTTTCGTGGGGGGTGCTTGTGGGGGGTACGTGTGGGGAGTACCTGTGCCCGGGTCGGGTTCTGACCGAGGACGGCACGGCACCGTACGTTGGTCATGCCCCCGACAAAGGCATGGTTGGGATTATCGGGAAATGATCACGCGCCCCACAAGGATCACTTTCCGGCCAAGATCATCCACAGTGCGGCGGCTACAGTGGGATCCGGTCGATCCTCGGGACGGGGAGGGACATGGCGGACGGCGGCCGGAACCGCGCCCGGAGCACCGACAGCCCGGTGGTCCACGGCTTCCCGCACCTCGAAACGGTAAGGTCCGCGATCACGGCGCTGTACCGGCGGCTCTCGTACGACGGTGTCCGCGGCTACGCCACGAGCCTCGCCCCCGTCGACGCGGCCTTCTCCGACCAGGAGGATCTGCATCTCGGCGCCCAGCGGGTGGCCCGGTCGGTGGTCCGGCACCTGCGTCTGCCGGAGGCCCGGATGATCGTCGGCTTCCGGGCGATGGAGCACGCCGCCAGTGTCGAACTGGCCGCGGGGCCGGAGTACTTCGTCGAACTCAACGACCGCTTCCGCACCCACCGCAGGGACATCGGCGCCGCGCTCGCCCACGAGGTCACCCATGTGCTGCTGCACCGCCTCGGCCTGGAGTTCCCCGGAACGCGCGACAACGAGATCCTCACCGACACCGTGACCACGTACCTCGGCGCGGGCTGGCTGCTGCTCGACGCGTTCCGCGAGGACGCGGTCTCCAGCCAGAAGCTCGGCTATCTCACCCCCGAGGAGTTCGGATACGTCCTCGCCAAGCGGGCGTTCGCCTTCGACGAGGACCCCTCGCCGTGGTTCACCAGCCCGCAGGCCTACGAGGCGTTCACGGCGGGGCGGCAACGGGCCCTGCGGGACCTCCGACAGCCACCGCTCGCGGCGGCCGGCCGGGCGGACCGCCGCCGTTACGCGAGGGACCGGCGGCACGCCAGGAACGATCCGGGCGCCCCCGCCTCCCCCGGCGCTCCGTACGCCTTCGGGAGCGGCCCGGCCGGACCGGCGGTCTCCTTCGCGTGTCCCACCTGCCACCAGCGCATCCGTGTCCCGGTACGCGGCCGGGTGCGGGCCCGGTGCGGGCTGTGCCGGACGGTCCTGGACTGCGACACCTGAGCCGCCCGACCGCCCGCCGGGCGACGGAGCCCGCCACGTAGCATTCCGAGCGGCCGGGAGGCCGCACCAACGGATGCGGGGAAGGCGGGATGACCGTGTACGGGGCCGGTCGGCACGAGTGGCTTCTGGACCACATCGCCCGCGTGATCCTCTCCTGGGACGAGGGGCCCGGACCGGCGGGCCACCGGCTCGACAGCGCGCTCCGGACGGTGACTCCGCACGAACTGATCCACCTCGAATCGGCCTACCGGAACCGGCGCTACAGCCTCGGCGCACTCGGCCGCGACGCCCTGGCCGGAGACCGGACGCCGGGCGACGGGCCGCAGACGGACAGGGCCCAGACGGACGGGACTCAGGCCCACGGGACGCAGACGAACAGGGCCCAGATGGGCGGGACTCAGGTTCACGGGACGCAGACGGACAGGACTCAGGCCCACGGGACGCAGACGGACAGGACTCGGGCAGACGGTATTCGGGCCGACGGGACCGACGGCCGGGGCGGCATGGCCCTGGCCGCCCTGATGTCGTTCGACCGCTCGGGCCATCTGCGGGAGGCCGGCGTCGCACGGCTCACCGGCACCGAGGACCCCTTCGCGGTGCCCTTCCTCCTGCTGCGGCTGAACGACCCGGTCGAGCAGGTGCGGCTGCTCTCGCAGGACGCGGTGGCCGCCCGGCTCGGCCCCGACCACGTGGGGCTCCTCGTCCAGCTCCTCCCCCTCATCGACGGGCTCCGCCGCCCGTGAGGGAACGGACACGCGAAGGGGCGCCCGGACCGGATCCGGGCGCCCCTCGTCGTTCGCCGCGTGTCGCGTACGGGCGCTTACGCGGCCCTGCGACCGCGTCCCGCCGCCGCGCCGCCGCGCCCGGCGCCGGAGCGCCCGGTACCCGCGCCGCGCGAGTCGCCGCCCCGGCCGCCGCCCGCGCCGGCACCCGCGGTGCGGGAAGCGCCGCCCGTGCCGCGGCTCTCGCCGCCGCCCTGTCCGGCACCGCCGCGGCGGCCCCGGCCCCGGCTGCCCGAACGGAAGCCGGTGCCGCCCGCCCCGGCACCGCCCGAGCGGGTGCGCTGCTTCGGCGGGGTCGGCTGCGGGACCTCGATGACGATCGCGACACCGGACGGCTCACGGGCCCCGGTGAGCCGGGTGAGCTCCTCGTCGCTGGACTTGATCCGGGTGGTCCGCGGAGCGATGCCCGCGTCGGCCATCAGCCGGGTCATCTCCCGCTTCTCCTCGGGCAGCACCAGGGTGACGACGCTGCCGGACTCACCGGCGCGCGCGGTGCGCCCGCCGCGGTGGAGGTAGTCCTTGTGGTCGGTCGGCGGGTCCACGTTCACGACCAGGTCGAGATCGTCGACATGGATGCCGCGAGCCGCCACGTTCGTCGCCACGAGCGCGGTGACCTGGCCGTTCTTGAACTGTTCCAGGGTCCGGTTGCGCTGCGGCTGGGAACGCCCGCCGTGCAGGGCGGCGGCCCGTACACCGCTGGCGAGCAGCCGCTTGGCGAACCGGTCGGCGGCGCGCTTGGTGTCCACGAACATGATCACCCGGCCGTCGCGGGCGGCGATCCTGGTGGCGACGGCCTTCTTGTCGGTCTCGTCGGCCACGTGCAGGACGTGGTGCTCCATCGTGGTGACCGCGCCCGCGGAGGGGTCGACGGAGTGCACGACGGGGTCGGTCAGGAACATCTTGACCAGCCGGTCGATGTTCTTGTCGAGCGTCGCGGAGAACAGCATCCGCTGTCCGTCCGGCTCGACCTGCTTGAGCAGGGCGACGACCTGCGGCATGAAGCCCATGTCGGCCATCTGGTCGGCCTCGTCGAGGACGGTGATGGCGACCTGGTCGAGACGGCAGTCGCCGCGCTCGATGAGGTCCTTCAGCCGGCCGGGCGTGGCGACGAGCACCTCGGCGCCGCGGCGCAGCGTGCCGGACTGCTTGGTGATCGACATGCCGCCGACGACGGTGGCCAGGCGCAGGTTCACGGATGTCGCGTACGGCGTCAGCGCGTCGGTGACCTGCTGGGCGAGCTCGCGGGTCGGGACGAGGACGAGCGCCAGCGGCGCCTTCGGCTCGGCGCGCCGTCCGGCGGTGCGGGCCAGCAGGGCGAGGCCGAAGGCGAGGGTCTTGCCGGAGCCGGTACGGCCGCGGCCGAGGATGTCCCGGCCTGCGAGCGAGTTCGGCAGGGTGGCGCCCTGGATCGGGAACGGGTCGGTGACGCCCTGCGCGGCAAGGGTTTTCAGCAGGGCTGCGGACATGTCCAGCTCGGCGAACGCCTCTACGGCGGGCAGTGCGGGGGTCATGGTTTCCGGCAGGGCGAATTCGCCCTGCGGCGGCGTGGCCCTGCGACGGGGCGACGCCTTGCCGGATCCCTTGCCGGAACCCTTAGCGGTTGCCTTTGCCGGGGCCGTGCCGCGCCCCCTGGACGGGCGGTTGCGGGCGGGTCGGTCCTGGCGTTCGGAGCGGGTCATACGGAATTGCCCTCCTGGGGGATTCCTGAGGAGTCCTGGGGCCTGTCTTCGAAGTGCCGTCGTCCGGCCGGAGGCCGGGCCGTGCGGTGTCCGGTGCGTGCGGGCGCGAGGCGGAGGACCGTCCCCGTACCGGATGCACGGGAACTCCGACCACGCGTCGAGCGTGCCGGGCAGCGCACGCGGGCGGCACTTCGAAGTCAGGTCCCAGGGGTTCCTGAGAACTGCGTGGGTCTGCTGCGGGGTGCTGCGGCCGGACGGGCTCGTTCGCCATGTCCCGGGGACAGCACAAGCCGGGACCCGCACCTTCACGGTGCGGGCCCCGGCTGCGAGGTACGCGTCCGGCGATCAGGCCGGGACGATGTTCTCCGCCTGCGGGCCCTTCTGGCCCTGCGTGACGTCGAAGGAGACCTTCTGGCCCTCCTGGAGCTCACGGAAGCCCGAGGTGGCGATGTTGGAGTAGTGGGCGAAGACGTCGGCGCCGCCGCCGTCCTGCTCGATGAAGCCGAAGCCCTTTTCCGAGTTGAACCACTTCACGGTTCCAGTAGCCATGTCATTCTCCTAAAAGAGGTGCAGTGCCGGAAATCCGCACTTTACGAATTTCAAGTCGCCGCATTGAGCCCCATCCGGAGAAAGCCGGAAAACAATAATGCGCCTGAGGAAGCATTCCCGTCAGGCGCACATAAAGTTCATGGGTACCAAAACTGCAACTCGGCAACCGTAGCACGTTCCGCCGGTCCGCGGTGGGAACACACCGGGGCGCCGGTCGGCGGATTCCTTCCCGGCCCTTGCGGTAACTGGCCGGGGGCGGCCACGGAACACGGAGAAATCGTTGGCGCGCCCGGTGTCGGGGCGGTTCGCCGGCGGGTCGCGCGGGGTCCGTGGGCGGGTCCGCCCGCGGGCGGCGCGTTCACCCGGCCGCCGGGTCCGGGCAGGGCCACCGCCCCGCCGCGACCGGCGGCCGGCTCCGGCCCGTGCGGGGGCGCGGTCGCCGATTGCCGCTCCGGTTTGCGCCGAGCGGGTGACCGGGGCCCTCCGGGGCGGCGGATCGGGGTGCGCGGGCTCAGTGCGCGGGCTCAGTGCGCGGGCTCAGTGCGCGGGCTCAGTGCGCGGGCTCAGGTGTCGAGGGCGATGCCGTCCAGGACCATCGAGAGGTACTGGCGGGCGATCTCCTCGGGGCTGTGCCGGCCGCCCGGCCGGTACCAGGACGCCGCGACCCAGACGGTGTCGCGCACGAAGCGGTAGGTGAGACGGATGTCGAGGTCGGCGCGGAAGCTGTGGTCGGCGACGCCGCGTTCCAGCGTGCCGAGCCAGGCCGTCTCGAATCTCTGCTGGGAGTCGACGAGGTACTGGAAGCGCGGCTGGGCCGCCAGGTGCCGGGCCTCCTTCTGGTAGATGGCGACCGCGTCGCGGTGCCGGTCGATCTCCCGGAAGGACTCGGTGACGAGCGCCTCGATGGTCTGCCTGGGGGCCAGTCCGGCGGCGAGGACCGCGTCGTACCCCTCCCAGAGTTCGCCGAGGAAGGTCGAGAGGATCTCGTCGATCATCGATTCCTTGGAATCGAAGTGGTAGTAGAGGCTGCCCGCGAGCATCCCGGCCGCGTCCGCGATCTTGCGGACGGTGGTGGCGTTGTATCCCTGGGCGGCGAAGACCTCGGCCGCGGTGGCGAGCAGTTCCCGGCGCCGCTCGGGCGAGGGGGTCGCCTGGGGCTTCTTCTTGGTAGGCACCCGGCCATTCTCCGCCCGGACGCCGGCTCCGCGGCGCCCGTCCCGGGGCGGGACGGCCCGGGACGGGCGGAACGGCGCGCTCAGGACCTGCGGATCGTGCGCACCGGTGCGCCGGGCCGCCACACCTGGATCACGACCGCCCGTTCCCGCGCGTCCACGGATGTGCGGACCACCTCCCGGAGTTGCGTACGGAAGAGGTGGAACGGCTCCGGGGTTCCCGTCTCCCCGCCGTAGCGGGCCAGGACCGCGGGGTCCTTCTCCGGCAGGGCGCGGCCGGAGATCCGTACGTCGCCGTCGGCCATCGCGGCGTCCGGCCCGGGGTTGGCGTGCACCGCGAACCGCGGATCGCGCAGCAGGTCCAGCGCCTTGCGCGAGTCCGGCATCATGCCGAGCCACAGCTCACCGAGGCGGAAGTCCGCCTCCAGTCCGCTCACGCGCGGGGATCCGTCCTCGCGCAGGGTCGCCAGGACGTGGTGCGGGTACTGCTCGAAGCGGGTCCGTACGGTGTCGGCGAAGGCGGGCTCCGCCGACCGGAACCCTTCCCAGGAACTCGGTGTCATGCGCCCATGGAATCGGGGAATCCCGACATCTTCCGTCCGGTATCCCGGCCCGGTTCCCGGACGCGCCCGAGGGAGCGCGCCGGGCGGGCCCGGTCACGGCCGGCGCCCCGCCAGGGTGACCAGCAGGGCCCAGCCGTGGGTCCGGAGCACGCCGGGTGTGCCCTCGCCGGTCAGCAGGGCGTCGTAACGGCCGAGCCGGGTGTCCGTGCCGTCGAGCACCGCGCCGTCCTCCAGTGCGATGGCCAGGACCGCCCCGCCCGGGGGCGCCGCCAGCCGGACGGTGCCGCGCACCACCGCGACCGCCGCGCTCGTCCGCCCCCTGCGGCACATCACGTTGACGTTCACGACCGGGCCGCCGAGCAGCCCGCCCCGGGTCTCCGTGTCACCGGGGAAGTCGTGCGGCCAGTAGGGCTCGTCGAGGATGTGGTGCTCGCCGTCCACCAGGAGGTCCATCCCGGCGCCCTCGACGACGGTCAGGGTGCGGTCGACGCCGGGGAACGGGGAGAAGGGGCCGTCCTCGGTCACCTCGGCGAGGCTGACCCGCCAGTCGAAGTCGTCCAGCGGAGCGCCCTCGGGGTGCGCCGCGATCTCCCGGGTGACTCCCCCGCCGTTCTTCCAGGGCGTGGCCGTGCGGTCGGCCGCCCGCAGCACCCGCGCCGCCGTCACTTGACGATCCCCTGGGCCCTGGCCGCGGCCAGCCAGTGCGGGAATTCGGCGACGAGCCGGTCGTACAGCTCGGCGTCCGGGACCTTCCGGGGGTCGGGTCCGGCGTGGAAGAAACCGGCGTTGTCGACGGCGCGCTTGGCGGGCACGGCCAGGTCGTCGAGTCTGCGCAGGAAGTCGAACTGGTTGCTCCGCTTGTTGCCGAAGCCGATGAACTGCCAGAACAGCGGCAGCTTCGCCGCCTTGCAGAGGTAACGTTCCGCCGCGTGTTTGCTGATCGGTCCGCCGTCCGTCTGGAAGACGACGAGGGCGGGCGCGGTGGAGCCGCTGTCGAGGTAGTGGTCGATGACGGCGTCCATGGCCAGGTGGTAGCTGGTCCTCCCCATGTGTCCGAGGCCCGCCACGACGGCGTCGACCCGGCCGCGGTGGTTGTCCAGCGCGATGTCGGTGACGGCGTCGACGTCCGTGGAGAAGAGGACGAGGGGGACCCTGCCGTCGTCGTCGAGATGGGCGGAGAGTCCCAGTACCCGGTCGGCCAGGGCCTGGACGCTGCCGTCCTGGTAGTACTCCCGCATGGAGCCGGAGTAGTCGAGCACCAGATAGACCGCGGCCCGCTCGCCGCTCAGGCGGTGTTTCGTCAGGGAGACCGAGGCGCTCTTGTAGAGGCTGACCAGCGCCGGCGCGGTCTGCTCGACCGTGTCGAGGCCGATGGCCGGGCCAGGTGCGGCGGTGGGCGGGCCGGCCATGCGATGTCTCCGATCCTCGACGTGTCGGGACCCGAGCGTAAGCCACCCAGATATGCCCCGGCCGGGCGGAGTTCGCTATCTTGTTCTGCCGCCGCCCCACCGGCCGCTCGTGTCCGCCCACCCGTGAAGGAGCCTGCCGTGGACGCCGCGGTCACCACCTGCTACCGCCACCCGTCGTACGAGACGTACGTCAGCTGCACCCGCTGCGAACGCTTCATCTGCCCCGACTGCATGCGGGAGGCCGCCGTGGGCCACCACTGCGTGGAGTGCGTGAAGGAGGGGCAGCGTTCGGTCCGGCGGGCGCGCACGGTGTTCGGCGGCACGGTCCCGAGGTCCGCGGTGCCGCTGGTCACATACGTGCTGATCGGGCTCAACATGGCGGCGTACGTGGGTGAGCTGGTCCGCCCGGGGATCGTCGACCGGTTCGCGATGCTCGGTGCGGGGCTGAACGGCCCGGACGGGAGCGCCTATGTCTACCAGGCCGGTGACTTCCCCGGATTCGACGTGGTCGGTCTGGTGGGCGGCGAGTGGTACCGGCTGCTGACCGGGGCCTTCCTGCATCTCCCGCCGGACGGGTCGTCGCTGGGTTCGGTGCCGTTCGGGTTGCTGCACATCGGCTTCAACATGTACGCGCTGTGGAACCTGGGCCGGGTCGTGGAGGAGCAGCTGGGCCGGGCCCGTTACCTCGCGCTGTATCTGCTGTCCGCGCTGGGCGGTTCGGTGCTGGTCTGTCTGATCGCGCCGTTCGACGCCACGGTGGGCGCCTCGGGTGCGATCTTCGGTCTCGGGGCGGCGTTCTATGTCATCAACCGGCGTCTGGGCCGTGACATGCGGGCGGTGAACCGGTTCATGGCCGGGTTCCTGCTCTGGATGGTGATCTCGGCCGGATTCGCCTCGTGGCAGGGCCACCTGGGCGGGCTGCTGACGGGCGGCCTCGTCACCGTCGCGTACGCCTACGCCCCGGCGAAGCGCCGTACGACGGTCCAGGCCGCCGCCTGTGTGGTGCTGCTGGCGGTGCTGGTGCTCCTGGTGGTGCTCAAGACGTCCGCGCTGACGGGCTGAGCCGGGGGCGGGGCTCCTCGGGCCCCGGACGCGCCACGGCGCCTGCCGAATCGTCCGGTCGGGGACGGGCAGGCGCCGCGTTCAGTTCCGCACGCCGTTGTGCGGGACGTCTCTGTGTGCCGTGATCAGACCATCAGTGCTCGGTCCGTCGGGCGGATCGGGGCCGGCAGGGCGCTGGCTCCGGTCAGGAAGCGGTCCACTCCGCGGGCCGCGGAGCGGCCCTCGGCGATGGCCCACACGATGAGGGACTGGCCGCGGCCGGCGTCACCGGCGACGAAGACTCCGCCGACGTTGGTGGCGTACTCCGCGTCGCGTGCGACGTTGCCGCGTTCGTCGAGCTCCAGGCCGAACTGCTGGACCAGGCCGTTGGCCTGGTCGGTGCCGGTGAAGCCCATGGCGAGGGTGACGAGCTGGGCGGGGATGCTCCGCTCGGTGCCGGGCTTCTGCTCCAGTTTGCCGTCCGTGAACTCCACCTCGACCAGGTGCAGCGCCTGGACGTTGCCGTCCTCGTCGCCCTCGAAGTGGGTGGTGGAGACCGAGTACACCCGCTCGCCGCCCTCCTCGTGCGCGGAGGTGACCTTGTAGAGCATCGGGAAGGTCGGCCAGGGCTGGTTGGCGTTCCGGTCCTCGCCGGGCCTGGGCATGATCTCCAGCTGGGTGACGGAGAGCGCGCCCTGGCGGTGGGCGGTGCCGACGCAGTCGGCGCCGGTGTCGCCGCCGCCGATGACGACGACGTGCTTGCCCTCGGCGGTGATCGGGGAGACCGTCAGGTCGCCCTCCTGCACCTTGTTGGCCAGCGGCAGGTACTCCATCGCGAAGTGCACGCCGTTGAGCTCACGGCCCGGGACGGGCAGGTCGCGCGAGACGGTGGCGCCGGCGGCGATGACGACCGCGTCGTACCGGCGGCGGAGCTTGGCGGCGTCGATGTCGCGGCCGATCTCCGTCTCGGTGCGGAACTTGGTGCCTTCCGCGCGCATCTGCTCGATGCGGCGGTTGATGTGCGACTTCTCCATCTTGAACTCGGGGATGCCGTACCGGAGGAGTCCCCCGATGCGGTCCGCGCGCTCGTAGACGGCGACGGTGTGGCCGGCCCGGGTCAGCTGCTGGGCGGCGGCGAGACCGGCCGGGCCCGAGCCGATCACGGCGACGGTCTTGCCGGAGAGCCGCTCGGGCGGCTGCGGGGTGACGTCGCCGCTGTCCCACGCCTTGTCGATGATGGAGACTTCGACGTTCTTGATGGTGACGGCGGGCTGGTTGATGCCGAGCACGCACGCCGACTCGCACGGGGCCGGGCAGAGCCGCCCGGTGAACTCCGGGAAGTTGTTCGTGGCGTGCAGGCGCTCCGACGCGGCCGACCAGTCCTCGCGGTAGGCGTAGTCGTTCCACTCGGGGATGAGGTTTCCGAGCGGGCAGCCGTTGTGGCAGAACGGGATGCCGCAGTCCATGCAGCGGCCGGCCTGCTTGCTGATGATCGGGAGCAGCGAGCCCGGAACGTAGACCTCGTTCCAGTCCTTGACGCGCTCGCCGACGGGGCGGGTCTGGGCGACCTCGCGCCCGGTGGTCAGGAAGCCCTTGGGGTCAGCCATGGGTCGCCGCCTCCATCATCTTCTCGGTGGTCTCCTGCTCGGAGAGACCGGCGAGCTCAGCGGCGTCCTTGGCGGCGAGCACTGCCTTGTAGGTGGACGGGATGATCTTGCTGAAGCGGGCCACGGCGGTGTCCCACTCGGCGAGGAGCTTCTCGGCGACGGTGGAGCCGGTCTCCTCCTGGTGGCGGCGCACGACGTCGTGCAGCCACCGCTTGTCGGAGTCGGAGAGTTCCTCGACCGCGCCGAGGTTGCCCGCGTTGACGTGGTCGCGGTCGAGGTCGAGGACGTACGCGACGCCGCCGGACATGCCGGCCGCGAAGTTGCGTCCGGTCTCGCCGAGGACCACGGCGTGGCCGCCGGTCATGTACTCGCAGCCGTGGTCGCCCACGCCTTCGGAGACGACGGTGGCGCCGGAGTTGCGGACGCAGAACCGTTCGCCGGTGCGGCCGCGCAGGAAGAGTTCGCCGCCGGTGGCGCCGTAGGCGATGGTGTTGCCCGCGATGGTGGAGTACTCGGCGAGGTGGTCGGCGCCGCGGTCCGGGCGGACGACGATCCGGCCGCCGGAGAGGCCCTTGCCGACGTAGTCGTTGGCGTCGCCCTCCAGGCGCAGCGTCACTCCGCTCGGTACGAAGGCGCCGAAGGACTGGCCCGCGGAGCCGGTGAAGGTGATGTCGATGGTGTCCTGCGGCAGTCCGGCGCCGCCGAACTTCTTCGTCACCTCGTGGCCGAGCATGGTGCCGACGGTGCGGTTGATGTTGCGGATCGCGATCTGGGCCCGGACCGGCTGGGCGGTCTCGGCGCTGTCGGCGCCGAGGGCGTCGGCGGCGAGCCTGATCAGCTCGTTGTCGAGGGCCCGGGACAGGCCGTGGTCCTGTTCGGTCCGCTGGTGGCGGACCGCGCCCTCGGGCAGTTCGGGGACGTGGAACAGCGGCTTGAGGTCGAGGCCCTGTGCCTTCCAGTGCGTGATCGCGCGGTCGGTGTCGAGCAGCTCGGCGTGGCCGACGGCCTCTTCGATCGTACGGAAGCCGAGCTCGGCGAGGAGTTCGCGGACTTCCTGGGCGATGAACTCGAAGAAGTTGACGACGTACTCGGCCTTGCCGGAGAACCGGTCGCGCAGGACCGGGTTCTGGGTGGCGATGCCGACCGGGCAGGTGTCGAGGTGGCAGACGCGCATCATGACGCAGCCGGAGACGACGAGCGGCGCGGTCGCGAAACCGAACTCCTCGGCGCCCAGCAGTGCGGCGATGACGACGTCGCGGCCGGTCTTCAGCTGGCCGTCGGTCTGGACGACGATGCGGTCGCGCAGGCCGTTGAGCAGCAGGGTCTGCTGGGTCTCGGCGAGGCCGAGCTCCCAGGGTCCGCCGGCGTGCTTGAGGGAGGTGAGCGGGGAGGCGCCGGTTCCGCCGTCGTGGCCGGAGATCAGGACGACGTCCGCGTGCGCCTTGGAGACTCCGGCGGCGACCGTGCCGACGCCGACCTCGGAGACCAGCTTCACGTGGATGCGGGCCGCCGGGTTGGCGTTCTTGAGGTCGTGGATCAGCTGGGCCAGGTCCTCGATGGAGTAGATGTCGTGGTGCGGCGGCGGGGAGATCAGGCCGACGCCCGGGGTGGAGTGCCGGGTCCTGGCGACCCACGGGTAGACCTTGTGGCCGGGCAGCTGGCCGCCCTCGCCGGGCTTGGCGCCCTGCGCCATCTTGATCTGGATGTCGTCCGCGTTGACGAGGTACTCGCTGGTCACACCGAAGCGGCCGGAGGCGACCTGCTTGATGGACGAGCGGCGGGCCGGGTCGTAGAGCCGGTCGGCGTCCTCGCCGCCCTCGCCGGTGTTGGACTTGCCGCCCAGCTGGTTCATGGCGATGGCGAGGGTCTCGTGGGCCTCGCGGGAGATGGAGCCGTACGACATGGCGCCGGTGGAGAAGCGCTTGACGATGTCGGAGACGGACTCGACCTCGTCGATGTCGATCGCCTGGCGGTCGCTCCTGAAGCCGAAGAGGCCACGGAGCGTCATCAGCCGCTCGGACTGCTCGTTCACCCGGTCGGTGTACTTCTTGAAGATGTCGTAGCGCTTGTTGCGCGTGGCGTGCTGGAGGCGGAACACGGTCTCCGGGTCGAAGAGGTGCGGTTCGCCCTCGCGGCGCCACTGGTACTCGCCGCCGATCTCCAGCGCGCGGTGCGAGGCGGAGATGCCGGTGGCGGGGTAGCCCTTGGCGTGCCGGGCGGCGACCTCGTCGGCGATGACGCCGAGGCCCGCGCCGCCGATCTTGGTGGCGGTGCCGTTGAAGTACTTCGCGACGAAGGCCTCGTCCAGGCCGACGGCCTCGAAGACCTGGGCGCCCCGGTAGGAGGCGACCGTGGAGATGCCCATCTTGGACATGACCTTCAGGACGCCCTTGCCGAGCGCGTGGATGAGGTTGCGGATGGCCTGCTCGGACTCGATGCCCTCGATGAACGTGCCGGCGCGGACCAGGTCCTCGACGGATTCCATCGCGAGGTACGGGTTGACGGCGGCGGCGCCGTAGCCGATGAGCAGGGCGACGTGGTGGACCTCGCGGACGTCCCCGGCCTCGACCAGCAGCCCCACCTGGGTGCGCTGCTTGGTGCGGATGAGGTGGTGGTGGACGGACGAGGTGAGCAGCAGCGAGGGGATCGGGGCGTGCTCGGCGTCGGAGTGCCGGTCGGAGAGGACGACCAGCCGGGCGCCGTCCTCTATGGCGGCGTCGACCTCGGCGCAGATCTGCTCGATCCGTGCGGCGAGGGCTTCGCCGCCGCCGCCGACCCGGTAGAGGCCGGAGAGCGTGGCGGCCTTCATGCCCGGCATGTCGCCGTCGGCGTTGATGTGTATCAGCTTGGCCAGCTCGTCGTTGTCGATCACCGGGAACGGCAGGGTGACGCTGCGGCACGAGGCAGCGGTCGGCTCCAGCAGGTTGCCGGACGGGCCGAGCGTGGAGCGCAGCGAGGTGACGAGTTCCTCGCGGATGGCGTCCAGCGGCGGGTTGGTGACCTGCGCGAACAGCTGGGTGAAGTAGTCGAAGAGCAGCCGGGGGCGCTCGGAGAGAGCGGCGATCGGCGAGTCCGTGCCCATGGAGCCGAGCGGCTCTCCGGCGGTGCGGGCCATCGGCGCGAGGATGACGCGGAGCTCTTCCTCGGTGTAGCCGAAGGTCTGCTGGCGGCGGGTGACGGAGGCGTGCGTGTGCACGATGTGTTCCCGCTCGGGGAGGTCCTCCAGCTCGATCTCGCCGGTCTCCAGCCAGTCCTCGTACGGCTGCTCGGCGGCGAGGGACGCCTTGATCTCGTCGTCCTCGATGATGCGGCCCTCGGCCGTGTCGACGAGGAACATCTTCCCGGGCTGGAGGCGGCCCTTGCGGACGACCTTGGCGGGGTCGATGTCCAGGACGCCGACCTCGGAGGAGAGCACGACGAGGCCGTCGTCGGTGACCCAGTAACGGCCGGGTCGCAGTCCGTTGCGGTCCAGGACCGCGCCGACCTGGGTGCCGTCGGTGAAGGTGACGCAGGCCGGGCCGTCCCAGGGCTCCATCATCGTGGAGTGGTACTGGTAGAAGGCGCGGCGGGCCGGGTCCATGGACGCGTGGTTCTCCCACGCCTCGGGGACCATCATCAGCACCGAGTGCGGCAGCGAGCGGCCGCCGAGGTGGAGCAGCTCCAGGACCTCGTCGAAGGAGGCGGAGTCGGAGGCGTCGGGGGTGCAGACGGGGAAGATCCGGTCGAGCTGTCCGTCGCCGAAGAGGGTGGACGCGAGCTGGGACTCGCGGGCCTTCATCCAGTTGCGGTTGCCCTTGACCGTGTTGATCTCGCCGTTGTGCGCGACGAAGCGGTACGGGTGGGCGAGCGGCCAGCTCGGGAAGGTGTTGGTGGAGAACCGCGAGTGGACCAGGGCGACCGCGGTGGCGAAGCGGCGGTCGGAGAGGTCGGGGAAGAACGGCTCCAGCTGCCCGGTGGTGAGCATGCCCTTGTAGACGATCGTGCGGGCGGAGAGCGAGGGGAAGTACACCCCGGCCTCCCGCTCGGCGCGCTTGCGCAGGACGAAGGCCTTGCGGTCGAGCGCGATGCCGGTGGATCCGCCGTCCGCGACGAAGAGCTGCCGGAACTCGGGCATGGTGGCGCGGGCGCCCTTGCCGAGGATGTCGGGGGTGACGGGGACCTGGCGCCAGCCGAGGACCTTGAGGCCCTCCTCGGCGGAGATCTTCTCCAGCTTGCGGACGGCCTCGGTGGAGTCGTCGGCGGGCAGGAAGGCGATTCCGACGGCGTAGGCACCGGCTTCGGGGAGGTCGAAGGCGGTCTCGTCCCGCAGGAAGGCGTCCGGCACCTGGAGGAGGATGCCGGCGCCGTCGCCGGAGTCGGGCTCGGATCCGGTGGCACCGCGGTGTTCGAGATTGCGCAGCACGGTCAGCGCCTGCTCGACCAGCTCATGGCTGGCCACACCGGTCAGAGTGGCCACGAACCCGACACCGCAGGCGTCGTGCTCGTTACGGGGGTCGTACATCCCCTGCTGGGCGGGGCGACCGTCCATGGGCGACCAGGCGTCGGAACGCATTGGCTCTCCCGTCGTCGTCGTGGCATATGCAGTGCCGAGGGACGACGTTGGCCCTCTGCGAAATTTGGTGCAGGTTACATGATGGGACGCTTCTCAAAAAGCGGATAGCTCGTTCCAACATACGGACACCGCCCGAGACGGTGGGGGTGGGTCGCAGTCGGAGGATCGGCGCCCGGGGGGCCGCAGAGAGCAGGCGTCGTTGCCCGCGGTGTCTACGGCTCTTGCCCGGTGGCGAAGAAAATGAAACCGCCGGGTAGTGGCTACTTATGTGCAGCCCTGCATAGGGACTCATTTTACGCCCGCGGCGGCCGTTCCGCCCAGGGGCGGTCACCAAGACGTACGTCACACGGGTGGCGGACATGGCTCCGGGCAGGCACACCTCCTCGGTGCGCCTGCCCGGACCTTCGTCGGATCAGCTCCCGACGGCCACGCCGAACAGCGTGCCCAGCCCGTAGGTGATGGCCGCCGCGGCACCGCCCAGCACCAGCTGGCGCAGTCCGCTGTACAGCCAGTTGCGGGCCGTCACCCGGGCGACGACCGCGCCGCAGGCGAACAGTCCGACCAGCGCGAGCAGCACGGCCGGCCACAGCGCGCTCGCGCCGAGCAGATAGGGCAGCACGGGCAGCAGGGCGCCCAGCGCGAACGCGCCGAACGACGACACGGCGGCTACGAGCGGCGAGGGCAGATCGCCCGGGTCGATGCCCAGCTCCTCGCGGGCGTGTATCTCCAGGGCCTGCTCCGGGTCGCGCGACAGCTGCCGGGCGACCTCGCGGGCGAGTGCGGCGTCGACGCCCCGGGATTCGTAGAGCTCGGCGAGCTCCCGCTCCTCGTCCTTGGGGTGCTTGCGCAACTCCCGTCGCTCGACGTCCAGTTCGGCCTCGACCAGCTCGCGCTGCGAGGCCACGGAGGTGTATTCGCCGGCGGCCATGGAGAACGCGCCGGCGGCCAGGCCCGCCAGACCGGTGATCACGATCGTCTGCTGGGAGACCGCGCCACCCGCGACACCGGTCATCAGCGCGAGGTTGGAGACCAGCCCGTCCATGGCGCCGAACACGGCCGGACGCAGCCAGCCGCCGTTCACGTCGCGGTGGGTGTGGTTGTCGCGGTGTGCCTCGTGCAGTACGGCGTCGGTCTCGATGATGGACACGGCTCTCCCCTTCTCCGGCGGCGGAATCCATGCGCCCCGCCCCCGCTCGACACCCTCGAAAGTACGCACGAAAAACGGCTCCCGCCAGCAAGGCAGGCCGTACTTACCACCCTCCTGAGCAGGTAAGTACGGCCTGCCTTCCTGCTTCTGACACGTCATCCGACTGGCCCTTTTGTTGGGGTTGCCGGCCTCTGTCGGGGCTCCGCGTGGCACAGATCCGAGGGAGTACGAGAACTGGCTCGGTGCGAGCGAAGGGTCGACGCCATGGAGTTGATCACCGGAGGTCCGGCGGAGCCCCGGACGGGCGGCGGGGGCCGGGGCGAGGTCCCCCGGACGACCCTGACCGACCGCGCCCGCGGCGCCCTGCTCGGTCTCGCGGTCGGGGACGCGCTGGGCGCTCCGGCGGAGAACATGCGGCCGTCCGAGATCCGGCGCCGCTGGGGCCGGATCGAGGGCTTCGTGAGCGACGACCCCGCGGGCACGGACGACACGGAGTACGCGATCTTCTCCGGGCTGCTGCTCGCCCGGCACGGTTCGGCGCTGACCGTCACGCACGTGGAGCGGGCCTGGCACCTGTGGATCGCCGACCTCGACGAGGGGCAGTTCCGCGGTGCCGGGTTCAGCGAGCGCGGCACGCTGGAGAACCTTCGCCGGGGCCTGGCCGCCCCGATCTCCGCCCAGCACCGGCACGCCTGGAGCGACGGGCTGGCGATGCGGGCGGCGCCGTTCGGGGTCTTCGCGGCGGGCCGGCCGGACGAGGCGGCGCGGCTGGTCGCGGTGGACGGGCGGGTCAGCCATGACGGGGAGGGCATCTACGGCGGCCAGGCGGTCGCGGCCGGAGTGGCCGCCGCGATGGTGGGGGCCGGGGTCACCTCGGTGATCGCCGCCGCGCTGTCGGTCGTGCCGATGGACTCCTGGACGGCGCGTTCGCTGCGGCGCGCGGTGGCGGCCGCGCAGCGCGCCTACCCCGACCGGCTCACCATGGAACGCGCGGTGCGCTCCGCGGTGGTGGTGGGCGGCTATCCGTGGACGGACCTGGCGCCCGAGGCGGTGGGCCTGGCCTTCGGGGCGTTCGCGGCGGTGCGCGGCGACTTCCGGGCGGCGGTGCTGACGGCCGTCAACATGGGCCGCGACGCGGACACCACGGCCGCGCTGGCGGGGGCCCTGGCCGGTGCGCTGCACGGGGCGTCCGCGATTCCGCGGTCCTGGGGCGAGGCGATCGGCCCGGTCCGGGGGAGCTGCCTGCCGACCATGCGGGGCCATCACGTCCTGGACATCGCGGAGTTGCTCACTCCGGACGAGGCCGACGACGCCGACACGACCGGCGGGAGGGGCGGGAGGAGCGGGGCCGACAGAGCCGGCGAGGGCGGTGGAGCTGGTGGACCTGATGAAGCTGGTGAAGCTGGTGGGGACGATCGGGCCGGCGCGGCCGGCCGGGATCGTGCGGCTCGTGGAGGGAGCGGTGCCGACGGGACGGGCGGGGGCGACGGTGCGTACGAGAACGTCACCACGCGCGGCGGCGCCGGCGACGAGGCCCCGGCCCGGCACCGCCCACGCACGGACCCGGTTCCGCGCCGTACGCCATCCGTCGAGACGGGTACGCCCACACCACCCACCGACACCGGTACGCCCCGCACCTCCCACCCAGACACCAGCACGCCACGCACGCCAACCCCGGATACCCGTACGCCGCACACCTCCCGCGCTTCCCTCGCCGACACGGACCGGGCCCGGATCCACCCGTCCACGAGCACCGAAGCCGCCCCCGCCGCCTCCCCCGTTCCCCGCCTCCGCCCCCGTCCCGCCCCCGGGCGTCGGGCGCGGATCGAGGGGCTGTTGCTCGGGCTCGCCTCCGGGGACGCCGCCGGATGGCCCGCCGCACGGCACCGGGCCGCCCGGATGCCCGAGTGGACCCGGCGGCTCACCCGGGAGCTCGACACCTTCGCCGAGCAGAACGCCACCACCACGCTGCCCGTCCCCATCGCGCTCAACCAGCCGCCCGAACCGCTGCGGCTCGGGCCCTCCGACGACGCCGAATGGGCGGCCTTCGCCGCCGGTACCGTGCTCACCTCGGCGGCCGGTCCGCTGCACGGGCTCGCCCCCGGACGCCGGCTGCGGGCCGCCATCGACGTCGCCTGGAACGCCCTGGCCGCCGAGGTCGCCGCGGCCGCCGCCCGCGCCCCCGAGGTGGAGTCCGCGGTGCTCCCCCTGCGCGCCCGGATCTCGGTACGGGCCGGGCTCGGCAATCTCGCCGCCGGACTGCGCCCGCCCGCCACCGGCCACGACAACCCGCACTACTTCGACGACGCGGCCTGCGTACGGGCCGCCGTGCTCGCCGTCGCCCACCCCGGGGACCCCGGCGCCGCCGCCGACCTCGCCGAGTTCGACGCGCGCTACACCCAGGACGGCGACGGGGTGCACGGCGCCCGCGCGATGGCGGCGGCGATCGCCGAGGCGCTCGGCGGCGCGGACGTGGACACCGCGGTGAACGCCGCGCTCGCCCAGCTCCCCGACGGCACCGAGATCGCCCGCAACGCCGCCCACGCCGTAAGAATCGCCCGTGACTTCGTCGGCGAGGCGGCAGGCGCCTTCGCCCTCGTACCGGTGCTGGAGCACCAGATCGTCGACCACGTCTACAGCTACGGGATCGCCGCGGCCGAGACCGTTCCGGTCGCCCTCGCCCTGGCCACCGCCGCCCGCGGTCAGATCGCCCAGGCCGTTCCCGCGGCGGCCTGCCTGTCACGGGTGGCCGACTCCGCGCCCGCCCTGGCCGGTGCGCTGACCGGCGCGCTCGGCGGGGTCGGCGCCGTCCCGGACGGCTGGCGCGAGGCCTGCCGCACCCTCGCGGGCTGTGCGCTGCCCCGGCTCGCGGGCACCGATCTCATCGAACTCGCCGGGCTGCTGGCAGACACGGAACCGAAGCACCCTGGTGGACAATTCGGACATGACATCCACGATGCCCACCCGGTCCGAGGCCGGGCCCACGACACTCGCACTCGATGAACGGATCACGGGCGCACTGGTCGGCGCCGCCGTCGGCGACGCGCTCGGCGGTCCGGTGGAGGGCCGGTCCCCCGAGCAGATCATGGCCCGCCACGGCGGGCGGATCGACGGGATCGTGGGCCCGTGGGACGGCGGGAACTGGCGTACCGCGCGCCCCATCGCCCCGTACCACAAGGGCGACGGGCACGTCACCGACGACACCTTGATGACCCATGCGCTGGTGCGGGTGTACGGCACCGTGCGCGACCACATCGACGCCTACGCGGTCGCCCGGCACCTCGTGCCCGAGCTGATCGCCCGCCCCCGCTGGATCCCCGAGCTGGAGGCCGAGGCGCTGCCGCTCCAGCGGATCTTCCTCGCCGAGAAGTGGATCGTGGCCCGGCTGCACTACGGCCACGTCGATCCGCGCGAGGCGGGCAGCGGGAACATCGTCAACTGCGGTGCCGCGATGTACATGGCCCCGGTCGGCCTGGTGAACGCCGCCCATCCGGAGGCCGCGTACGCCGAGGCGCTGGATGTCGCCGGTGCCCACCAGTCGAGTTACGGGAGGGAGGCGGCCGGGGTCTTCGCGGCGGCCGTCGCCGCCGCCTGCGCCCCGGGCGCGACACCCGCCGACGTCGTCGGGACCTGTCTGTCGCTCGCCAAGGACGGCACCCGCTCGGCGATCGAGGCGGTATGCGAAGTCGCCGTCCGTTACAGCGACTTCGAGTCGGCGCTGGCCCCGCTGCGCGCCGCCGTCGCCCCCTTCGACACGGTCGGCCCCGACTACCGCGCCCCGTCCCTCGGCGCCCGCAGACCGTCCCGGCTGCATGCCGTCGAGGAGCTGCCGATCGCGCTCGGGATGCTGCTCGTCGCGGACGGCGACTACCGGCAGACGGTCCTCGGCTCGGTCAACTACGGCCGGGACTGCGACTCGATCGCCACCATGGGCGGCGCCGTCGCGGGCGCGCTCCACGGGCCCCGGGCGATCCCCGCGACCTGGGCGGATACGGTCGCCGAGGCCAGCCGCCTCGATCTGCACGCACCCGCGCGGACCCTGGCGGACGTCACCCGGGAGGTGTTCGTACGGGACACGGCCCGGCGCCGCGCGCACGAGTCCGCGTTCACCGCGCTGGCGGGTACGCCATGACCGTACGGGTGACATGGGTGCAGCCCGAGGACCTCGTCGGGCACGAACTGCGCCAGGCGGCCGAGGACGGGCGGGACGCGCAGGCCATCGCGCGCCGGTGGTACGAGGCGGGCGGCGCCCCCGCCCCGGAGCGCGCGGGCGCCTCCTCCCCTCCCGCGCCGGAGCTGCGCACCCTCGCGGAGCGGCTGCTCGACGAACTCGCCCTGCTGGAGTCGCCGTCGGAGACCGACGAGCCGACGGATATGGCCGCGATCCGGGCCGTGTGCCCCGACTGGCCGACGCCCCGGCCCGACCCGCCGTCGGTGGACCGGGACCGGCTGCACGCGGCCTGGCTGGGGCGGGCGGCCGGCTGTCTGCTCGGCAAACCCGTCGAGAAGCTGCCGCTGGACGGCATCCGCGCGCTGGCCCGCGCCACCGGCAACTGGCCGCTGACCACCTGGTTCACCGCCAGGGGGCTGCCCGCCCCGCTGGCCGCCACCTACCCCTGGAACCGTCGCTCCGCACCCAACTCGCTGGCCGAGAACATCGACGGCATGCCCGAGGACGACGACCTCAACCACCCCCTGCTCACCCTGCTGCTGCTCCAGCGGCACGGCCCGTCCTTCACCACCGGCGACCTCGCGAGGCTCTGGCTCGACGAGCTCCCGGCGGGCCGGACGTTCACCGCCGAACGGGTCGCGTACCGCAATCTGCTGGACGGCATCGAGCCCCCGCACACCGCCAGGTACCGCAACCCGTTCCGGGAGTGGATCGGTGCGCAGATCCGGGCCGATGTGCACGGCTGGACCCATCCGGGCGACCCCTCGGCCGCGGCGGAGCAGGCGCACCGGGACGCCGTGCTCAGCCACACCGCCAACGGGGTGTACGGGGCGATGTTCACCGCCGCGGCGCTCGCCGAGGCCGCCGGGGGCGAGAGCGACGTGCACGGGTGCCTGGCCACCGGGCTGCGGGTCGTGCCGCCGCGTTCGAGGTTCGCGCGGGCGGTGCGCTTCGGCATCGCGGCGGCCCGCGGCGGCGCCTGCTTCGACACGGTGGCCGACCGGCTGCACGCGGAGTACGGCGGGTACCACTGGGTCCATGTGCTGCCCAACGCCGCGCTGCTCGCCGCCGCGCTGACCCACGCCGACGGCGACTTCTCGCTCTCCGTCTGCCGTGCGGTGTCGGGCGGCTGGGACACCGATTCCAACGGCGCCACCGCGGGCTCGCTCGCCGGGCTGCTGGCCGGGTCCCCCGCACTGCTGCCGGAGCGCTGGACCGCTCCGCTGAAGAACCGCCTCGCCTCGTCCGTCCCCGGTTTCGACTCCGTGGGCTTCGACGAACTCGCCGAACAGACCCACCGGCTCACCCCCAAGGAGGCACTGTGCCCATGACCGGCATCGCGGTGCTCGGCAGCACCAATATGGACCTCGTGGCCTACGTCGAACGGGCTCCGGGGCGCGGAGAGACCGTCACCGGGCGGGAGTTGCGCACCGTCCCGGGCGGCAAGGGCGCCAACCAGGCCGTCGCGGCGGCCCGCGCGGGCGGCGAGGTGATGATGATCGGCGCGGTGGGCGACGACGAGTACGGCACGGTGCTGCGCTCCACCCTGGAGCACGCGGGCGTCGACACCGATCTCCTGCACACCGCCGAGGGCCCCAGCGGCACCGCGCACATCGTCGTCGACGACACGGGGGCCAACTCCATCGTGGTGATCCCCGGCGCCAACGGCACCGTCACCGCCCTCGGCCCCGGCGAGATGGCCGCCATCGCCCACGCCGAACTGCTGCTCCTCCAGCTGGAGCTGCCGATGTCCGCGGTGGTCGAGGGCGCCCGGACGGCCCGTGCCCAGGGGGTGCGGACCCTGCTCACCCCGTCCCCGGTCCAGCCGCTGCCGTCCGAACTCCTCGACTGCGTCGACCTGCTGATCCCCAATGAGCACGAGGCGGCCGCACTCTCCGGCTTCACCGACCCCCACGCGGCGGCCCGGCATCTGCTCGGCCAGGTCCCCGCCGTCGTCATCACCCTCGGCGCCAAGGGCTGCCTGTACGCGGCCCGGGGCGGCGAGCCCGTCCTCTTCCCCGCCCCCGAGGTCACCGCCGTCGACACCACGGGGGCGGGCGACACCTTCGTCGGCACGCTCGCCGTGGCGCTCGGCGAGCGGCGGCCGGTACCGGAATCGCTGGCCTGGGCGTCGGCGGCCGCCGCGCTCTGCGTGCAGCGGCCCGGCGCCTCGACCTCCATGCCGTACCGCACCGAGATCGACGCCGCGTGACCGCGCCCGCGCGGGCCCCGCTGACCGGGCTGCGGGTCGTCGACCTCGCCACGCTCTTCGCCGGTCCCCTCTGCGCCACCATGCTCGGCGACTTCGGCGCCGATGTGATCAAGGTCGAGCATCCGCACAGGCCCGACCCCTCGCGCGGGCACGGCCCCACGAAGGAGGGCATCGGCCTGTGGTGGAAGCTGCTCGGCCGCAACAAGCGCAATCTGACGCTCGACCTGTCCACCCCCGGCGGCCGTGACGTACTGCTCCGGCTGGCCGCGGAGACCGATGTGGTCATCGAGAACTTCCGGCCGGGAACCCTGGAGCGCTGGGGCCTGGGCTGGGCGGAGCTGCACGCGGTCAACCCCCGGCTGGTCCTGGTCAGGGTCACCGGTTTCGGGCAGTTCGGCCCGTACGCGCACCGCCCCGGCTTCGGCACCCTGGCCGAGGCGATGAGCGGGTTCGCCGCGATCACCGGGGAGCCGGACGGGCCGCCCACCCTGCCGCCGTTCGGGCTCGCCGACTCGATCGCGGCGCTGGCCACCTCGTACGCGGTGATGACCGCGCTCGCCGGGCGCGCGCACACCGGTCTGGGGCAGGTCGTCGACATGGCGATCATCGAGCCGATCCTGACCGTGCTCGGGCCGCAGCCCCTCTGGTACGACCAGCTCGGTTACGTGCAGCCGCGCACCGGCAACCGCTCCCGGAACAACGCCCCGCGCAACACGTACCGCACCTCGGACGGGCACTGGGTCGCGGTCTCCACCTCGGCGCAGTCCATCGCCGAGCGGGTGATGTGCCTGGTCGGCCGGGCGGAGCTGATCGAGGAGCCCTGGTTCGCCGCCGGCACCACCCGTGCCGAGCACGCCGACGAGCTCGACGAGGCGGTCGGCGACTGGATCGCCCGGCACACCCGGGAGGAGGCGGTCTCGGCCTTCGAGAAGGCGGAGGCGGCCATCGCGCCGATCCATGACGTCCAGGACGTGATGGAGGACCCGCAGTACCGGGCCCTGGACTCCGTCACCGAGATCGACGACCCGGAGCTGGGTCCGCTGAGGATGCAGAACGTGCTGTTCCGGCTGTCGGCGACACCGGGCTCGATCCGCTGGGCGGGCCGCCCGCACGGCGCGGACACCGAGGAGATCCTCACGGGGCTGGGGCTGTCGGCCCCGGAGATCGCCGCGCTGCGCGCGGAGCGGGTCCTGTGACCGCGTCGGTCCCGCTCACCTGGCTGTACGTCCCCGGGGACCGGCCGGAGGTGGTGCGCAAGGCGCGGGACTCGGGGGCGGACGCGGTGATCGTGGATCTGGAGGACGCGGTGGCGCCGGACCGCAAGGAGTACGCGCGGTCGGCCACCGTCGAGCTGCTGTCCGAGGCGGCCGGGGAGACGGCCGTGCCGCTCCATGTCCGGGTCCACACGGAGGCCGACATCCTCGCCCTGGCCGGGCTGCCGGGGCTCGCCGGGCTCCGGCTGCCCAAGATCACCCACGCGGCGTCCGTCCACCACATCGCGGCCGTGGCGCCCGGGGTGGCGCTCTGCCCGCTGCTGGAGTCGGCGCTCGGCATCGAGCACGCGTACTCGGTCGCCGCCTCCCATCCCCAGGTACGCTCCATCGCCCTGGGCGAGGCGGACCTCCGGGCCGATCTGGGGGTACGGGACGACGCCGGGCTCGACTGGTCGCGCAGCCGGGTGGTGGTCGCCGCCCGCGCGGCCGGGCTCGCCCCGCCCGCCCAGTCGGTGTTCCCGGACGTCCGGGACCTGGACGGCCTGTGGGCGTCCTGCGCGCACGGCCGGGCGCTGGGCTTCCTGGGCCGGGCGGCGATCCATCCCCGCCAGCTCCCGGTCATCGAGCGGGCGTTCCGCCCGACGGCCCGGGAGATCGAGGCGGCGGCGGAGATCGTGGCGGCGGCCGCCTCGGACGAGGGCGCGCTGGCCCTGCCGGACGGCCGGTTCGTCGACGCGGCGGTGGTGGCCTCGGCCCGGCGGACGCTGGCGCTGGCCGGTGGGACCGGCCCGCCCGTCGGCTGAGGACCGGCGGGCGGGAGCGGGCGCCGAGGACATGCGTGGGGCCCCGGACCGGTCGGTCCGGGGCCCCACGTACGGGTTCACACGGTTCAGCCGTTCTTGGCCGCCTCCGCGGCTCCGGTCTTCCCGGGTGCCTTCGCGGCCTTCTCCGGCGTCTTCGCGGTGCGGTCGTCGGCGGAGTCGTCGGCGCGCTCGGCGTCACCGTCGGCCTTCCGGCTCTCGTCCTCGGCGGCCCCGGAGTCCTTCGCGGCCGCGTCGTCCCCGGCGGTCTTCGCCTCCTCGGCCGCCGCCGCTTCCTCGGCGGCCCCCGGCTCGACGATCTCCTCGCGCCCCGGCCTGATCTTCGACGAGACCACCATGTACACGACCGCCAGCACGAACACGAACATCGCGGTCCACACGTTCAGACGCAGGCCCAGGATGAGGTGGGCCTCGTCGACCCGCAGGTACTCGGTCCAGACGCGTCCGGCGCAGTACGCGGCGACGTACAGGGCGAACGCCCGGCCGTGTCCCAGCTTGAAGCGGCGGTCCGCCCAGATCACCAGCAGGGCGACACCGACGCACCACAGCGACTCGTAGAGGAACGTCGGGTGGTAGGTGCCGGCGACCCGGTTCGGTCCCTCGCTGATCTTCAGCGCCCACGGCAGATCGGTCGGCTTGCCGTACAGCTCCTGGTTGAACCAGTTGCCCCAGCGGCCGCACGCCTGGGCCAGGACGATGCCGGGTGCCAGGGCGTCGGCCCAGGCGGGCAGCGGGATGCCGCGACGGCGGCAGCCGATCCAGGCGCCGACGGCACCGAGCGCGATCGCGCCCCAGATGCCGAGGCCGCCCTGCCAGATCTTGAAGGCGTCGACCCAGTCCTTGCCCTCGCTGAAGTACAGCTGGTAATCGGTGATGACGTGGTAGAGCCGACCGCCCACCAGGCCGAAGGGCACGGCCCAGACGGCGATGTCGGCGACGGTGCCCGGTCTGCCACCCCGGGCGACCCAGCGCCTGTTGCCGAGCCAGACGGCGAGGAAGACACCGATGATGATGCAGAACGCGTAGCCGCGGAGCGGGATCGGGCCGAGATTGATCACGCCGGTCGACGGGCTGGGAATGTAGGCAAGGTCCATGGCAAGGTCGACGCTACCTTGCCGGGCGGGGCATACGGCAACCCACCCGGCAACGTCTGGGTAACGGGCAGGTCATCGATTCCCCGCCGGTCCACGCCCCGGAGCGGTCAGGAACCCGAGGGCGCCGGGGTGACCGTGCCCGGCTTCTTGCCCTTGTTGGCCTCGGCCACCCACTTCTTCAGATTCGCCTCGGTGATCGGCTCGTCGCCCTTCTTCGGGAAGATCGATTCCCCGTTGAGCAGCGCGGTCGGCGTGCCCTGGAAGCCGCCCTTCTGGAACGCCGTGTTGGACTTCTTGACCCAGCTGTCGTGCTTGCCGTCCTCCACACAGCTGCGGAAACCGGGGGTGTCGAGCCCGGGGACCTTCGCCGAGAGCTCGATCAGCCTGGCGTTGTCGCCGAAGGCGTCGTCGGTCTCCTGCGGCTGGTTGCGGTAGAGCACGTCGTGGTAGGCGGAGAACTTGCCGGCGTCCTGCGCGCAGGCCGCCGCGTTGGCCGCCCGGAGCGAGCCGCTGCCGCCGAGGTTGCCGTCGATGATCGTGGCGAGGTGGTATTCGACCTTGATCTGTCCGGTGCTCTCCATCCGGTGCACCGTGTCGCGGAAGGCGTTCTCGAACTGGGCGCAGACCGGGCAGCGGAAGTCCTCCCAGATCGTGAGCGTGGACGGGGCGTTGTCCGCGCCGACCCGGATGGCCAGGCTGTCCTTGCCGGTCGCGCCGGAGGGCGCGACCGCGGGGCCCGCCTCGCCGCTCTTGTCCTTGCCGCCCGAATTGGCGGCGATCACGCCCACGACGGCGGCCAGCGCCAGCACGCCCACCACCGCGCCGGCGACGATCAGCGTGCGCCTGCGGCGCTCGCTCGCCCGCTGGCGCTCGCGCTGCTGTACGAGCCGGTCTCGCGCGGCCCTTTTTCCCTGTTCGTTCTTCTCGCTCACACCCGCAGCAACGAACCGGGGAGGCACGCGCGTGCCTCCCCGGTCCAGGTCCACCCGTTCGGGTGACACCCGATTCAGCGCTTTCGAACGCCTTCGGCGAGTTCGCCCGCAAGGAAGCGGACGGCGGCCAGGCCGGCCTGCTCGTCGGGGGCGTCCAGCATCGCCTTGACGAAGGCGGAACCGACGATCACCCCGTCGGCGAAGCCCGCCACCTCGGCGGCCTGCCGGGCGTTGGAGACGCCCAGGCCCACGCAGACCGGGAGGGACGTGGTGGCGCGGGTGCGCGTGACCAGGTCCTGGGCCTGCTCGCCGACCGACTCGCGGGTGCCGGTGACCCCCATCAGCGAGGCCGCGTAGACGAAGCCGGACCCGGCCGCGGTGATGGTGGCGAGGCGCTCGTCCTTGCTGCTCGGCGCGACGACGAAGACGGTCGCGAGACCGTGCTTGCCGGCGTGCTCGCGCCACAGGGCGGACTCCTGGACGGGCAGGTCGGGCAGGATGCACCCGGCGCCGCCCGCCTCGGCGAGCTCGGCGGTGAACCGCTCGACGCCGTAGCGGTCGATGGGGTTCCAGTACGTCATGACGAGGATCGGTACGCCGGTGGCCTCGTGCGCCTCACGGACCGTGCGCAGCACGTCGGCGATCTTCACGCCGCCGCGCAGGGCGATGTCGTCGGCGGTCTGGATGACCGGCCCGTCGAGCACCGGGTCGCTGTGCGGCAGCCCCACCTCGACGATGTCCGCGCCGCCCGCCACGACCGCCTTCACGGCCTCGATCCCGCCGTCGACGGTCGGGAATCCGGCCGGGAGGTACGCGATGAGCGCGGCCCGGTCCTCCGCCTTCGCCCGTGCGAGGGAGGTGTTCAACAGCTCCACGTTGCCGCTCACTTGGTGACCTCCTCTTCGCCGTCGGCCACATCGGCCTCGACGGTGCCGTCGGCCCCGTCGTACAGCCCGAAGTAGCGGGCCGCCGTGTCCATGTCCTTGTCGCCGCGGCCGGACAGGTTGACCACGATCAGCCCGTCCTTGCCGAGCTCCTTGCCGACCTCCAGGGCGCCGGCCAGCGCGTGGGCGCTCTCGATGGCCGGGATGATCCCCTCGGTGCGGGAGAGCAGGCGCAGCGACTGCATGGCCGCGTCGTCGGTGACCGCGCGGTACTCGCCGCGGCCGATGTCCTTGAGGTACGAGTGCTCCGGGCCGATGCCCGGGTAGTCGAGACCGGCCGAGATGGAGTACGGCTCGGTGATCTGGCCCTCGTCGTCCTGGAGGACGTAGCTGCGCGAGCCGTGCAGGATGCCGGGCTCGCCCGCGGTCAGGGTCGCCGCGTGCTCGCCGGTCTCCACGCCGTGTCCGGCGGGCTCGCAGCCGATCAGCCGCACATGGGCGTCCGGGATGAAGGCGTGGAAGAGCCCGATGGCGTTGGAGCCGCCGCCGACGCAGGCGATGGCGGCGTCCGGCAGCCGGCCGGCGCGCTCCAGGATCTGGCGGCGGGCCTCGACGCCGATGACCCGGTGGAAGTCGCGGACCATGGCCGGGAAGGGGTGCGGTCCCGCGACGGTGCCGAAGAGGTAGTGCGTGCGGTCCACGTTGGCGACCCAGTCGCGGAACGCCTCGTTGATGGCGTCCTTCAGGGTCCTGGAGCCGGACTTCACGGCGATGACCTCGGCGCCGAGCATCCGCATCCGCGCCACGTTCAGCGCCTGGCGCTCGGTGTCGATCTCACCCATGTAGATGGTGCATTCGAGGCCGAAGAGCGCGCAGGCGGTCGCGGTGGCGACGCCGTGCTGCCCGGCGCCGGTCTCGGCGATGACCCGGGTCTTGCCCATGCGCTTGGTGAGCAGCGCCTGGCCCAGCACGTTGTTGATCTTGTGCGAGCCGGTGTGGTTGAGGTCCTCGCGCTTGAGGAAGATCCGGGCGCCGCCCGCGTGCTCCGCGAAGCGCGGCACCTCGGTCAGCGCGCTGGGCCTGCCGGTGTAGTTCACCATGAGCTCGTTGAGCTCGGCGGCGAAGGCCGGGTCGGCCTTGGCCTTGTCGTACTCGACGGCGACCTCGTCCACGGCGGCGACGAGCGCCTCCGGGATGAACTTGCCGCCGAACGCGCCGAAATACCCCTCGGCGCTGGGGATCAGACCCTCCGGGTCCGGAATGAAGAAGTCAGATGACATCCGACGTGCTCCTCGACATCGCAATGGGTGGGTTCACCGTATGCGCCGTGGGCGGAGCGCCGCCGCGGCCGGGTTCGGTCGGGCGGGTGCGGGCGTGCGTACGCCGGGAAGGGCGCGGGTACGACGGCCGGGGCTCGCTAGGGCGCGGTCCCCGTGCGCCATCGCATGCCGTTGACCTGGCCGGGCTCGTCGCCGATCACGTACCGCACCCGCCGGCCGTGCACGCGGCGCGCGGGGGCGCGGCAGCCGCGGGGCCGGCAGCCGCGCGCCAGCGGGGCGTGCGGGTCCCGGGCGGCCGTCGTACCGGCGGGGCGCAGGCCCGGCCGGACACGGGACGCGGGACGGTGGGCGGACACGGGCGCGGTCAGCCCCGTCCGTGCCGGAGCGCGGGGTGGGCGCCGGCGGCGACCAGGTCGGCGACGGCGGCCCGGGGGTCGCGGCCGGTGACCAGCGACTCGCCCACGAGCACCGCGTCGGCGCCCGCGTTGGCGTACGCGATCAGGTCGTGCGGACCGCGGACGCCGGACTCGGCGACCTTGACGATGCGGTCGGGGATCTCGGGGGCGACGCGCTCGAAGGTGGAGCGGTCGACCTTGAGGTCCTTGAGGTTGCGCGCGTTGACACCGATGATCTTGGCCCCGGCGTCCACGGCGCGCTCCACCTCCTCCTCGTCGTGCACCTCGACCAGCGGCGTCAGGCCGATGGACTCGGCGCGCTCGATCAGGGAGACGAGGGCCTCCTGGTCGAGGGCGGCGACGATCAGCAGGGCGAGGTCGGCGCCGTAGGCACGGGCCTCCCAGAGCTGGTACGAGGTGACGATGAAGTCCTTGCGCAGGACCGGGATGTCGACCTTGGCGCGGACGGCCTCCAGGTCGGCGAGGGAACCGCCGAAGCGGCGCTCCTCGGTGAGGACCGAGATGACGGACGCGCCGCCCGCCTCGTAGTCCGCGGCGAGCGCGGCCGGGTCGGCGATCGCGGCCAGGGCCCCCTTGGAGGGACTGGAACGCTTGACCTCGCAGATGACGGTCACGCCCTCGCCGCGCAGGGCGGCGACTCCGTCCTTGGCTCCGGGGGCGCGTGCGGCGCGCTCCTTCAGCTCGTCGAGGCTGACACGCGCCTGCCGCTCTGCGAGGTCGGCGCGTACGCCGTCGATGATCTCGTCGAGCACACTCACGCGAGCGGCCCCCTTCCGGGACGGTGATGAGGGAACAGGATCAGCCATGTCAATGCTATCCGCAGGAGGGCGACTGGCTCGAATCCGGCGGGTGAATGTCCCACTACCTGGGCATTCACGGGGCCAGAAATGAACCGAACGGTAGATTCCGGACGACCGAGAAGACCAGCAGCACGGCCCCGATCCCCCACCAGACGACGGGCTTCGCGGCGATGCTCATGGGCCTGCCCCGGGCGGCGCGGACCGTCCAGAGCGTCCAGAGGACGGCGAAGGCCGCGTAGCCGGCGACGGCGAGCGCGTTGGAGCCGAGGGCGGCGGCGATGTCACCGTGCGCGACGGCATGGGCGCTGCGCAGCCCTCCGCAGCCCGGACAGTAGAGACCGGTGAACCGGAGCAGCGGGCAGACCGGGTAGTGGCCGGGCTGGTTGGGGTCCACTGCCCCGACGTAGCCGAACGCGCCGACGACGGCGGCCATGACGCCCACCGGCGTGGCCAGCCGCCGGATGCGCGAGGCGGGCACGGGGGCCGGGGGGAAGACCGGCGGCCGCCCGGGGGGCGGGGCCGGCGCTGCGGCTGCGGGGGTAGGCGAGGCGTCCACCCGGTGATTGTCCCCGCTGACGCGGAAAGGCGCAGCCCGTTCGGGGCTGCGCCTCGCGTGCGAACGGGTGTCGCGCGGCGTCAGGAGACCTGGGCCTGTGCGGCGCGGGCCCGCGCCTGGGCCATCTCCGCCGACTCCTTCGGCATGCCGAGACCCGCGGCCTTCATCGCGAGGCCGACGATCCCGCCGAGGAAGACGACGGCGAGTCCGGCCCAGAAGCCGACGGGGTTGGCCGCGACCATGAAGACGCCTGCGACGCAGAAGCCGATGAAGGAGATGATGACACCGGTCCAGGCGGCCGGGGTGTGTCCGTGGCTGCTGCCCGCCATGAGTTGCTCCTTGTTGGTGTTGCGCTGGTGGTATCGCTGTACGCAAAGCTGGTGCCGCTGTGCTGCGAGCTCGGCTCCATTGTCCCGTACGTACGGGTAGGACGTGAGCTGGGGGTCACACCTGGTGCCGCTCGTTCGGATCATGCCGGGCGCGCGTGCCCGGGTGCCCGATCCGGCCCGGTCCGAACGGGGGAATCCGGGGCGTGTGCCGGAAGTGGCGCCGTCTGCCCGAGGGGCGGGCCCGGCGGTGTCCGGTGCGTGCGACCCGACAGCGCGGCGCGCGTGCGTGCCGGGCGGGGCTTTCGGCGCGGCCCCTAGCGTGTCGGGTCCTCGCCGCGGTCCAGGGCCTTCCAGAGGTCCTCGGGCCGGTCCGGGTCCACGGTGGCGGGGGCGGCCTTGCGGGGGCGGGGCGTGCCGTCCCGCTCGTACCGTCCCGACATGGTGGGCCAGAGCTTCCCGTACCGCAGGGCGAGCAGTCCGGCGAGCAGGATCAGCAGGCCGCCGGCCGCGGTGACGTAGGGCCACGCGGTGTGGGCGAGGGCGCCGATGGTCGCGGAGGCGTCGCCGGTGGACTGCGCGGCCTTCTCGTCCAGGGCCGCGCTGTCGGCGGCGCCGAGGCAGGCGCTCAGCGCGGCGCCGAGGCCGCTGAGGGCGAGGAGCCCGGCGACGAGCAGCCGGGAGGCGCCGCGGACGGCGAAGACGGCGACCAGCGCGGCCAGGCCCACTATGGCGAGGGCCGCCGGGAGGCCGGTGACGTCCTGGCCGTCGGCGGTCAGCGGCAGCGAGCCGCCGCCGACGGACGCCTCGCCCTCGGCCCAGGTCTGGCCGGAGGCGAGCAGGACGACGGTGGCACCGGCCGCCCCGAGGAGCAGACCGGCGGCCAGGCTGCGGCGGCTTCCCGAGGCGTCGGACGCGGTGACGGCTCGGGCACGGGGCTGGGGTACGGGGACAGCACTCACGTACTCCACTATCCCCTACCGCCCCGGACCCGCCGGTGATCGGGGTGCGGCGTCGCGGGGCCGGGGGCGCGGGGCGGCCCCCGGCCGCCGCTCTCACACGCCGCCGAGCCGGTTGGCCGTGTGCACCGCGCGGAGCACCGCCGCGGCCTTGTTGCGGCATTCGGTGTCCTCGGCGACCGGGTCGGAGTCGGCGACGACACCGGCCCCGGCCTGGACGTACGCCGTGCCGTCGCGGAGCAGGGCGGTGCGGATGGCGATGGCGGTGTCGGAGTCCCCCGCGAAGTCGAGATAGCCGACACAGCCGCCGTACAGACCGCGGCGGGTCGGTTCGAGCTCCTCGATGATCTGCATCGCGCGGGGCTTGGGGGCGCCGGAGAGGGTGCCCGCCGGGAAGCACGCGGTGAGGACGTCGAAGGCGGTGCGGCCCTCGGCGACGCGGCCGGTGACGGTGGAGACGATGTGCATCACGTGCGAGTACCGCTCGATCGACATGAAGTCGACGACCTCGACGGAGCCGGGTGCGCAGACCCGCCCCAGGTCGTTGCGGCCGAGGTCGACCAGCATCAGGTGTTCGGCGCGTTCCTTGGGGTCGGCGAGGAGTTCGTCGGCGAGCGCCTGGTCCTCCTGCGGGGTGGCGCCGCGGTGCCTGGTCCCGGCGATCGGGTGGACCATGGCGTGTCCGTCCTCGACCTTGACGAGGGCCTCCGGGCTGGAGCCGGCGACGTCGAAGCCGTCGAACCGGAAGAGGTACATGTACGGCGACGGGTTGGTGGCGCGCAGGACCCGGTAGACGTCCAACGCGCTTGCCGTGCACGGGGTTTCGAAGCGCTGGGAGGGGACGACCTGGAAGGCCTCGCCGGCCCTGACGCGTTCCTTCACGTCCTCGACGGCGTCCTGGTACGCCGCGCCGCCCCACAGCGCGGTGTACGGGGGCAGCTCGGACGGCGGGAGGGCGGCGGGGGCGTTCTCGACGGGGCGGGAGAGGTCCCGTTCCATGGCGTCGAGGCGGGCCACGGCGTCCGCGTACGCCTCGTCGACGCCGGTCGCGAGGTCGTTGTGGTTGATCGCGTTGGCGATCAGCAGGACGCTGCCGTCCCCGTGGTCGAGGACGGCCAGGTCCGAGGTGAGCAGCATGGTCAGTTCGGGTACGCGCAGGTCGTCCTCGCCGCTGTCGCCGATCTTCTCCAGGCGGCGCACCACGTCGTAGCCGAGGTAGCCGACCATGCCGCCGGTGAACGGGGGCAGTCCGTCGTCGGCGACCAGGTCGCGCGGGGTGTGCAGGGTCTCGATGGTGGCGCGCAGGGCCTGGAGCGGGTCCCCGTCCACGGGGACCCCGACGGGCGGGACGCCCAGCCAGTGGGCCTGTCCGTCGCGGACGGTGAGGGTGGCGGCGCTGCGTACCCCGATGAAGGAGTAGCGCGACCAGGTGCGGCCGTTCTCCGCGGACTCCAGGAGGAAGGTGCCGCTGCGCTCGCCCGCGAGTTTGCGGTAGAGCCCGACCGGGGTGTCGCCGTCCGCGAGGAGCCTGCGGCTGACGGGGATGACGCGCCGGTCGACGGCGAGTGCGCGGAAGGTGTCGAGATCCATGGCGGCTGGCCCTTTACTGCGCGAGCGGGAGGACGTCGGCGTCGAAGCAGGTGCGGTCGCCGGTGTGGCAGGCGGCACCCGTCTGGTCGACGCGGACGAGGACGGTGTCGGCGTCACAGTCGAGGGCGACGGACTTGACCTGCTGGATGTGGCCGGAGGTGTCGCCCTTGACCCAGTACTCCTGGCGGCTGCGGGACCAGTAGGTGCAGCGGCCGGTGGTGAGGGTGCGGTGCAGGGCCTCGTCGTCCATCCAGCCGAGCATCAGCACCTCGCCGGTGTCGTACTGCTGGGCGATGGCCGGGACGAGGCCGTCGGCACCGCGCTTGAGGCGGGCCGCGATGGCCGGGTCGAGGTTGCCGGACGGCGGCGGAGTGCTGGGCGTGGGCGCGCTGGTCATGCGCCCATTGTGCCGTGGCCGCGGGGGCCTTCCCGTGCGGCGTCCACTGGGCGGACCGCGGGCGTCGGTCGTACGCTGGCGACCATGTCGACCCATGCGAAGCGCGAACGACTTCTGCTCGCCGATCTGTTGGAGGCGGCGGGACCGGAGGCACCGACCCTGTGCCAAGGCTGGACGGCCCGGGACCTGGCCGCCCATGTGGTGGTCCGGGAGCGGCGGCCGGACGCGGCGGGCGGGGTGGTGCTCGGTGTGCTGAGGAACCGCCTGGACCGGGTGCAGGCGGAGTACGCGGCGAAGCCGTACGAGGAGCTGATCCAGCTGATCCGTACCGGGCCGCCGAGGATGTCCCCGTTCGGTCTGAAGCAGATCGACGAGGCCGCCAACACCGTGGAGTTCTACATCCATACGGAGGACGTCCGCCGGGCCCAGCCGGACTGGTCGCGGCGGGAGCTGGACCCGGTCTTCGCGGATGTGCTGTGGTCGCGGGCCGAGCGGACGGCCCGGCTGCTGGGCCGCAGGTCGCCGGTGGGGCTGGTGCTGCGCCGCCCGGACGGCCAGACGGCGGTGGCGCACAAGGGCACTCCGGTGGTGACGGTCACCGGCGAGCCGGGCGAGCTGCTGCTCTTCGCGTTCGGGCGGCAGGACGCGGCGACGGTCGGCGTGGAGGGCGACACGGAGGCGGTGGACCGGCTGCGTACGGCGGAGCTGGGGATGTAGGCCCGTCCGGGGCGTACGGGGGCGGGCTCAGCCCGGGAGTTCCGCGCGGCGCAGCCGGGTGAAGGCCAGGCCCGTCAGCGCCCCGGCGGCGCACAGCGAGGCGCTGGCGGCGAAGACCGGGCCGGTCCCCCAGGCGGCGACGGCGGCTCCCGTGACCGGGTAGCTGAGCGGGGCGATCGCGTGGGTGAAGAGCGTCGAGACCGAGGTGACCCGGCCGAGGTAGGCGGGTTCGGTGACGGTCTGGATCAGGGCCCCGCACAGGGAGCCGCCGAGGCCGGCGAAGAGTCCGACGCAGACCGCCGCGGTGGCAGCGAGGGCCACCGAGGGCAGTTGGGCCAGGGTGCCGATGGCGGCCGCGCCGACCAGCACGGCCAGGCACATCACCAGTCCGGCACGCGGCACCCGGCCGCGCACGGCGAGCAGCAGGGCCGTGGCTCCGGCGCCGGTCCCGAAGGCGGCGATGATCCAGCCCATGCCGGAGGCGCCCCAGTGGCGTTCCTCGGCGAGCAGGATCAGGCCGAGGTTGAGCGGCCCGACGAAGCCCAGCTCGCTGACGGCGACGACGATCATCAGCGGCCCGAGCAGCGGGTGGCGGCGGATGTGGCGCAGCCCGTCGGCCAGGTCGTGCCAGGCGGTGCCGGACGGTTCGGCGCCGCGGTCGCCGGGCAGCGGGCGGATCCGCAGGGACAGCAGCAGGGGCAGCGACACGGCGAAGAGCACCCCGGCCGCGGCGAACGCGAGCGTCGGTCCGCCGAGGGCCACCGCGACGCCGCCGAGCGGGGCGCCGACGACATTGGCGAGGCGCGTGGCGAGGCCGCGCATGCCCTGGACGCGGGCGAGCTGGCCGGGGGCGGTGACCCGGGGCGGCAGGGCGCCGACAGCGGGCAGGAAGAGGGCGTCGACCACGCCGAAGACGAGCGCGACGGCGATCAGCATCCATAAGGCGGGCGAGGTGAGCAGCAGCGCACCGGCCAGGCCGAGGACGACCAGGCAGCGGACGGCGTCGCTGCCGATGACGACGCGGCGCGGGCCGATCCGGTCGGCGAGCACTCCCCCGCCGAGCATCAGCGCGGCCCGGGGTATGGAGCCGACGGCGAGGACGATCCCGGTCTGGGCGTCGCCGCCGGTGCGGGCGGCGGCCCAGGCGAGCGCCATGTAGTAGACGCTGTCGCCGATCATCGAGGCGGTGTAGGCGCCGAGCCAGCGCAGGACGTCGGGGTCGCGGTGGGCGGGGCGTTCGGCGGCCGGCGCGGGGGCTCCGGCTTCGGTGACGGTCATGGGGTCGGCCTCCCGGGACGGCGGGTCAGGAGCGGAACGGGAAGGTGTACAGGTGCACGGCGACGTTCTCGCGGCCCTCCGTCTCCCCGGCTTCCTCGCGGGCGCGGCCGAGGCTCTCGTACCGGTCGACCACCTCGTGCATCTCGCGGGTGAGCGCGGCGAGTTCCTCGGCGGTGAGCCGGGCCAGGTACTCGGAGCTGGAGGCGGCGCGGCGCCACTGGAGCGGCCAGCTGCGGGCGGAGTCGAGGTAGCGGCGGTACAGCTCGATGTGCTGGTCGAAGGAGAGCCGGCCGACGGCGGCGTGCGTGGCGGCCTTCTCGGGGGCGTCGTCGAAGTCCTCCTCGTGGAAGTTGAGCCCCTTGGACGCGGGCTGCCACCAGCGTTCGCGGCCGTCCGTGCCCTGCTGTTCGGCCTCCTCGATCAGGCCGTGGTCGGCGAGCTTGCGCAGGTGGTAGCTGACCAGTGACACCGCCTCGTCGACCTGGTCGGCCAGTTGGGAGGCGGTGGCCGTGCGGGCGATGTAGAGCGCCCGGTAGAGCCGCATCCGCAGTGGGTGCCCGAACGCCTTCAGGGTCTCCAGGTCCGAGACCCGGCGTGATTCCTTGCTTGCCATGTCCCCGACCGTAGATGGAAAAGGAAACTTGCGCAATGTTTCTTGCGCAATAAAAGCTGCGGAACCCGCGCGGAGGGAGCGGGCCGTGGAAAAGCCCGACGCCGGGCGGGGCCGGTCTCCCGGCTCCGCCCGGCGTCGGGCTGGTACGTGCGGCGGCTCAGCGGACCGGGTGTCCGGCCTCCCTGAGCGCGCCCTTGACCTCGGAGATCCGCAGATCGCCGAAGTGGAAGACGGAGGCGGCGAGCACCGCGTCGGCGCCCGCCTCGACGGCGGGGGCGAAGTGGGCGAGCCGGCCGGCGCCGCCGGAGGCGATGACGGGGACGGTCACGTGCTTCCGTACCGCCGTGATCATCTCGGTGTCGTAGCCGTCCTTGGTGCCGTCCGCGTCCATCGAGTTGAGCAGGATCTCGCCCGCGCCCAGCTCGGCGGCGCGGTGCGCCCATTCGACGGCGTCGATGCCGGTGCCCTGGCGGCCGCCGTGCGTGGTGACCTCGAAGGTGCTGCCCCCGGGGGTGCGCCGGGCGTCCACGGAGAGCACCAGGACCTGGCGGCCGAAGCGCTCGGCGATCTCCCGGATGAGGTCGGGGCGGGCGATGGCGGCGGTGTTGACGCCGACCTTGTCCGCGCCGGCCCGCAGCAGCTTGTCGACGTCGTCCGCGGTGCGGACGCCGCCGCCGACCGTGAGCGGGATGAAGACCTGCTCGGCGGTGCGGCGCACCACGTCGTAGGTGGTCTCCCGGTCGCCGCTGGACGCGGTGATGTCCAGGAAGGTCAGCTCGTCGGCGCCCTCGGCGTCGTACAGCTTCGCCATCTCGACGGGGTCGCCCGCGTCGCGCAGGTTCTGGAAGTTGACGCCCTTGACGACCCGGCCGCCGTCGACGTCCAGGCAGGGGATGACGCGCACGGCGAGGCTCATCGCGCACCCGCCCGGTACGCCTCGACCTCGACCTCGACGACCAGGCTCGGGTCCACGAGACCGGCCACGACGATCATCGAGGCGGCGGGCCGGACGTCGTCGAAGAGCTCCTTGTGGGCGCGGCCGACCTCGTCGACGTCCCGGGCGTGCGTGAGGTACATCCGGGTGCGGACGACGTCCTCGCGGCCCAGGCCCAGCTGCTTCAGCGCGTCGAAGGCGACCTTGAAGGAGGTGACGGCCTGCTCGTAGGGACCGCCCGCGGAGATCTGGCCGTTCTCCACCGAGGTGCAGCCGGCCACCAGGACGAGCCCGTTCGGCAGCTCCACCGCGCGGGAGTAGCCGAACCTCTCCTCCCAGGGGGCGCCGGAGGAGACGCGGTCGACGGAGTCGCTCATCCGGAGACCTCCTGGAGCGCTTCTTCGAGGGTGAACGCCTTCGCGTACAGCGCCTTGCCGACGATCGCGCCCTCGACACCGTCCGGGACGAGCGAGGCGATGGCCCGCAGGTCCTCCAGCGAGGAGACGCCGCCGGAGGCCACGACGGGCTTGTCGGTGGCGGCGCAGACGTTCTTCAGGAGCTCCAGGTTGGGGCCCTGGAGCGTGCCGTCCTTGGCGATGTCGGTGACGACGTAGCGGGCGCAGCCCTCGGAGTCGAGGCGGGCGAGCGTCTCGTAGAGGTCGCCGCCGTCGCGGGTCCAGCCGCGGCCGCGCAGCGTGGTGCCGCGCACGTCGAGGCCGACGGCGATCTGGTCGCCGTGCTCGGCGATGACCTTGGCGACCCATTCCGGGGTCTCCAGGGCGGCGGTGCCGAGGTTGACGCGGCGGCAGCCGGTGGCGAGGGCGGCGGCGAGCGAGGCGTCGTCGCGGATGCCGCCGGACAGCTCGACCTTGATGTCCATGGCACCGGCCACCTCGGCGATCAGCGCCCGGTTGTCACCGGTGCCGAAGGCGGCGTCGAGGTCGACCAGGTGGAGCCACTCGGCCCCGGCGCGCTGCCAGGCGAGGGCCGCCTCCAGCGGGGAGCCGTAGGAGGTCTCGGAGCCGGACTCGCCGTGGACGAGGCGGACGGCCTGGCCGTCGCGGACGTCGACGGCGGGGAGCAGTTCAAGCTTCGGCATTACAGCGTCTCGATCCAGTTGGTCAGCAGCTGGGCGCCGGCATCGCCGGACTTCTCGGGGTGGAACTGGGTGGCCCACAGGGCGCCGTTCTCCACGGCGGCGACGAACGGCTCGCCATGGGTGGCCCAGGTGACCCGGGGGGCGCGGATCTTGGGGTTGGTGACTTCCAGGCTCCAGTCGTGCACCGCGTAGGAGTGCACGAAGTAGAACCGGGCCTCGGGGTCGAGACCGGCGAAGAGCTGGGAGTCCTCGGGGGCCCGCACGGTGTTCCAGCCCATGTGCGGGACGACCGGGGCCTTCAGCGGGGCCACGGTGCCGGGCCATTCGTCCAGGCCGTCCGTCTCCACGCCGTGCTCGATGCCGCGCTCGAAGAGGATCTGCATACCGACGCAGATGCCCATGACCGGGCGGCCGCCGGAGAGCCTGCGGCCGATGATCCATTCGCCGCGGGCCTTCTTCAGCCCGTCCATGCAGGCGGAGAAGGCGCCGACGCCGGGCACCAGCAGTCCGTCCGCGTTCATCGCCGTGTCGAAGTCGCGGGTGATCTCGACGTCCGCGCCGACATGGGCCAGGGCCCGCTCGGCGGAGCGGACGTTCCCGAAGCCGTAGTCGAAGACGACGACCTTCTTGTTGTCGCTCACAGCTCGTTCCTCAGTCCCAGAGTCCCTGGATCCGCAGGATGCCTGCCACCAGGCACATCACGGAGGCGATCGAGAGCAGGACGATGACGCCCTTGGGCATGCCCTGCTTCGAGAAGGAGTAGACGCCCCCGGCCAGGAAGAGGCCGAGGACGATCAGGATGGTGTTGAGGCCGGTCACAGGGCGCCCTTCGTGGAGGGAAGGATGCCCGCGGCGCGCGGGTCGCGCTCACTGGCGTAGCGCAGCGCGCGGGCGAGCGCCTTGAACTGGCACTCCACGATGTGGTGGGCGTTGCGCCCGTACGGCACGTGGACGTGCAGGGCGATCTGGGCCTGTGCGACGAAGGACTCCAGGATGTGCCGGGTCATCGTGGTGTCGTACGCGCCGATCATCGGCGCCATGTTCTCCGGCTCGGTGTGCACCAGGTAGGGGCGGCCGGAGAGGTCGACGGTGACCTGGGCGAGCGACTCGTCCAGCGGGACGGTGCAGTTGCCGAAGCGGTAGATGCCGACCTTGTCGCCGAGGGCCTGCTTGAACGCGGCACCGAGGGCGAGGGCGGTGTCCTCGATGGTGTGGTGCGAGTCGATGTGCAGGTCGCCGTCGGTCTTGACCGTGAGGTCGAAGAGGCCGTGCCGGCCGAGCTGGTCGAGCATGTGGTCGTAGAAGCCGACTCCGGTCGACACGTCGACCTCGCCGGTGCCGTCGAGATTTATCTCGACGAGCACCGAGGTTTCCTTGGTGGTGCGTTCCACGCGGCCTACGCGGGGGCTCATGCGCTTGCTCCTTGATCGTGCTCGCCTCGCCGGGCCGGACCGCGGTCGGCCCCGTGCCGGCTGGGGTTGCGGGGGTCGTTCCCCGGGAAGTGCGGTACGCGGCCCGCGCGGGGGCTCATGCGTCGTACTCCTTCTTGAGTTCGCGTGCCGCGTCGAGGAACGCGTCGTTCTCCGCCGGGGTGCCCGCGGAGACCCGCAGCCATCCCGGTACGCCGTTGTCCCGGACCAGGACGCCCCGGTCGAGGATCCGCTGCCAGGCCGTGCGGCTGTCGGCGAAGCGGCCGAACTGGACGAAGTTGGCGTCCGAGTCGGTGACGTCGTAGCCGAGCGCGCGCAGCTCCGTGACGATCCGGTCGCGTTCGCTCTTGAGCCGGCCGACGTATCCGAGCAGCGTATCGGTGTGCTCCAGGGCGGCGAGCGCGGTGGCCTGGGTGATGGAGGAGAGGTGGTACGGCAGCCGGACCAGCTGGACCGCGTCGACGACGGCCGGGTCGGCGGCGAGGTAGCCCAGGCGCAGTCCGGCGGCGCCGAACGCCTTCGACATGGTGCGCGAGAGCACCATGTTCGGCCGGCCCTCGATCAGCGGGAGCAGCGAGGGGTGGTGGCTGAACTCGCCGTACGCCTCGTCGATGACGACCATCGACGGCTTGGCGGCCTGGGCGGCGTCGTACAGCGCGAGCACGGTCTCCGCGTCGACGGCGGTGCCGGTGGGGTTGTTGGGGGAGGTGATGAAGACGACGTCGGGGCGGAGTCCGGCGATGGCCGCGCGGGCGGCCTCGACGTCGATGGTGAAGTCCTCGTTGCGGGGTCCGGAGACCCAGTCGGTGCCGGTGGACCGGGCGATGAGGGCGTGCATGGAGTACGAGGGCTCGAAGCCGATCGCGGTGCGGCCGGGCCCGCCGAAGGTCTGCAACAGCTGCTGGAGGACCTCGTTGGAGCCGTTGGCGGCCCATACGTGGGCGGCCGTGACCGTGTGCCCGGCGGTGCGGGTGAGGTAGCGGGCCAGTTCGGTACGGAGCTCGACGGCGTCCCGGTCGGGGTAGCGGTTGAGGTCGCGCGCGGCCTCGCGGACCCGCTCGGCGATCCGGTCGACGAGCGCCTCGGGCAGCGGGTAGGGGTTCTCGTTGGTGTTCAGCCGCACGGGCACGTCGAGCTGCGGCGCCCCGTACGGGGACTTGCCGCGCAGTTCGTCGCGGATCGGGAGATCGTCGAGGCGCGTGGTCGTGCGGGGGGTGTCGCTCTGCGTCACTGCTGCGGGACCTTCCAGTCGAACCTGGCCTTGAGCGCGGCGCCGTGGGCGGGGAGGTCCTCCGCCTCGGCGAGGGTGACCACGTGGTGGGTGACCTCGGCGAGCGCGTCGCGGGTGTAGTCGACGACGTGGATGCCGCGCAGGAAGGACTGCACGGAGAGGCCCGAGGAGTGGCAGGCGCAGCCGCCGGTGGGCAGGACGTGGTTGGAGCCGGCGCAGTAGTCGCCGAGCGAGACCGGGGACCAGGGGCCGACGAAGATCGCGCCGGCGTTGCGGACCCGGTCGGCGACGGCGGCGGCGTCGGCGGTCTGGATCTCCAGGTGCTCGGCCGCGTACGCGTCGACGACCTTCAGGCCGTCCTCCAGGTCGTCGACCAGGACGATCGCGGACTGGCGGCCGGCCAGCGCGGGTTCGATCCGGTCGGTGACGTGCTTGGTCGCGGCGACCTGCGGGGCCAGCTCGGCCTCGGTGGCGGCGGCCAGCTCGGCGGAGTCGGTGACCAGGACGGCGGCGGCCATGGGGTCGTGCTCGGCCTGGCTGATCAGGTCGGCGGCGACGTGCACCGGGTCGGCGGTGGAGTCCGCGAGGATCGCGATCTCGGTGGGGCCGGCCTCGGCGTCGATGCCGATGCGGCCCTTGAGGAGGCGCTTGGCGGCGGCGACGTAGATGTTGCCGGGGCCGGTGACGAGGTTGACCGGGCGGCACTCGTCCGTCCCGTAGGCGAACATGGCGATCGCCTGGGCTCCCCCGGCCGCGTACACCTCGTCGACGCCGAGCAGGGCGCAGGCGGCGAGGATGGTGGGGTGCGGCAGGCCGCCGAACTCCTTCTGCGGCGGGGAGGCGACGGCGATGCCCTCGACGCCCGCCTCCTGGGCCGGGACGACGTTCATGACCACGGAGGAGGGGTAGACGGAGCGTCCGCCGGGGACGTAGAGCCCGACGCGCTCGACCGGTACCCACTTCTCGGTGACGGTGCCGCCGGGGACGACCTGGGTGGTGTGCGTGGTGCGGCGCTGCTCGCGGTGGACGGGACGGGCGCGGCGGATCGACTCCTCCAGGGCGGCCCGCACGGCCGGATCGAGCCGCTCGACGGCCTCGGCGATCGCCTCGGCCGGGACCCGGGTCGATTCGATCCGTACGCCGTCGAACTTCTCCCCCCACTCGATCACTGCCGCGGAGCCACGATGGCGCACGTCCTCGCAGATGGGCCGCACCGTCTCCAGGGCGGCTTCCACGTCGAACTCGGCACGGGGCAGCAGGTCGCGCAGGGCTCCGCCCTCGGGGAGGGTGGCGCCGCGCAGATCGATTCGAGAGATCACACCGCAATTCTCGCAGACCGCCCGCGGCGCCCGGTCGCCCGTATCACTGGCTGATACATGTCCCGGACGTCACTGCTGACCAATAGCTTTCACATGGTCACTCAGAGGGAAGAACAGCTCCGAGCGGAAGGGGCACCCGTGACCGAACCGCACGACGGCGATTTTCCGGACGGTCTGAGCGCGGCCGAGCTGGGCATGTGGCAGGCCTTCCGGAACGGCAGTACCTACGATCTGCGCGCCCGCGACCCGGCGCGGGACGATCCGTTCGCGCCGCGCGTCTGGGGACCGGAGCGCAGTGTGGACGGGCGCGTCGTCGCCCGTCTGCTGCTCTCGGGTCCGCCGCCGCGGCCCGGCCGGGTCGCGGCGCTGAAGCTCCGGGGCGTACGGATCACCGGAACGCTCGATCTCGCGGGCGGGCGCGTCGCTCCGTACGTCGAGATGACCGGCTGCCGCTTCGAGAACGAGGTGGTGCTGCCGGAATGCCATTTCACGACGTTGCGGATCGTCGGCTGCGCGATGCCGCGGCTGGAGGCGGCCCGGCTGCGCACCGAGGGCGATCTGCATCTGCCGCGCTGCCGGATCCCGCGCGGGATCCGGCTCACCGACGCCCAGATCGGCACCGATCTGCTGATCAACCAGATCGAGATCGGCGCGGACCGGAGCGGGCGGGCGCTGGCCGGTGACGGTCTGGCGGTGGCCCAGGACCTCCAGGCGGAGCTGGTCGAGGCGCGCGGCGAACTGAGTCTGCGCGGGGCGAAGGTCGGCGGTTCGCTGAGCCTGCGGGGCAGCCGGCTGCGCCACAGCGAGGGGCGGCGCGCGCTCAACGCCCCGCAGCTGACCGTGGAGCGGACGCTGTACATGAGCGAGGCGTGGGTGAGCGTCGACACGGGCATCCAGGGCACCACTCCCCCGTTCGGCGTGGTCATGGCGTCGACCCCGGCGAGCGGCACGCGTTCGCAGACCTTCGAGTGCCGCGGCGGGGTGCGGCTGGACGACGGGCGGTTCGGCGACGCGGTCGATCTGCACAAGGCGCGGTTCGTGCTGGGCCGGTACGAGGAGTTGTCGCTGCGCCGGATCGTCACCCCGGAGCTGCGGTTCAACGCGGAGCGGCCGGAGGAGGGCCGGGTCGTGCTGAACGGCGCGAGGGTCGTCACGCTGATCGACGTGTCGACCAGCTGGCCGGGGCCCGGCGGGCTGGCGATGGGCGGTTTCGTGTACGAGAACCTCGTCCCGTACGGACACTTCCCGCTCTCCCGGCGCCTGGAGTGGGTGGCTGCGGCGACTCCGGAGTATGTGCCGGAGCCGTACGAGCGCCTCGCGACGGTGCTGCGCAACTGCGGGGAGGACGCGGACGCCCGGGAGGTGCTGCTGGCCAAGCAGCGGCGGCGGCGCGAGACGCTGCCGCTCGCCGCGAAGCTCTGGGGCTTCCTCCAGGACTGGACGGTGGCGTACGGCTACCGGCCGGGGCGGGCCGCGGTGTGGATGGCGCTGCTGTGGGCGGCGGGGACGCTGGCCTTCGCCCAGCATGTGCCGCAGGCGATCAAGGGGGACGAGGCCCCGCAGTGGAATCCGGCGCTGTACGCGCTGGATCTGCTGATCCCGGTGATCAATCTGGGCCAGGACGGCTACTGGCGGATGGAGGGCGGCTGGCAGTGGGCGGCGGCGGTGCTCGTCCTGCTCGGCTGGATACTGGCCACCACCGTCGCGGCGGGCGCCTCGCGGCTGCTGCGCCGGGGCTGACCGGATCCGGCCACGGCCGGCCGGGCGACGGGGCGCCGGACCGTTCGGAGCACGTACCTCCGAACGGTCGACGCGGCCCCGTGAGCCGTGGTCGAACGGCAGCCCGAGCCGCGTCCGAACGGCCGGACGCCCTCGGCCGGGGCGTCAGGAACAAGCCAGATTCCACGCTTTCCTTTACTTCTTCTTGACTCGGCCCGGTACAACCCCTTCACTCGGCACCAAAGCTTCACAGCGCACCCCTGGCGCCGCCCCGACCAGCGCTTTTCAATGGTCTGCACCATGCCAATCCTTCGTGTTCTGCTCCGTGCCGCGTGCACGGTCCGGCGCCGCTCCCAGCGCCCCGCCGGGCTGCCCGCGGACGAGGAGGTGCTGCTCGACGCCCCCGACGAGCGGCTCTCCCCGGCGCTCGTCGCCGCCGCCCTCGGGGAGTACGGACCGGCCGCGAAACTCCTCGCCGCCACCCGGGACGACGCCGAGTGGGAGAACCGCGACCGCTACCTCGGGCGGCTCGTCACCTTCGCCCGCAGCCGCGACGGCTGGCTGACCGACTGGCTCGCCGCCGCCCCGCACGACCCGGACGCGCTGCTCGTCAAGGCCGAGCTGGCGGTCCGCCGGGCCTGGGAGTCACCCGTACGGGCCGAGCAGCTGCGCGAGGTGGGGCCGCTGATCACGGCGGCGGCCGAGAGCGATCCGCGCGATCCGGTTCCCTGGCGCCTCGCGCTCGACCACGCGCGCGGCACCCACGCCACGCACACCATGTTCGAGGCGCTGTGGGAACAGGCGGTACGGCGCTCCTCGCACCACTACGGCTGCCATGTCGCGGCGCTGCGCTACCTCTCCGCCGCCTGGTACGGCTCGCACCGCGAGTGCTTCGACTTCGCCGAGCGGGCCGCCGAGGACGCGCTGCCCGGCTCGCTGGTGCAGGCACTGCCGCTGCGGGCCGCCTTCGCCCTCTTGATGGAGGGGCCCGGCGCGCGGACCACCTCGGTGCAGGAGGAGCGGATCGACGCGGCGGCGGATCTGGCCATCGAGCTGTCCGCTTCGTTCATTCCGGGCGACCCCTGGCCCGCCGAGGTCCGCAACCTGCTGGCGTTCGTGCTGGTCACCCGGGGCCGCTGGGAGGAAGCGCTGGAACAGTTCCGGCGGATCGGGCCGCTCGCGGCGTCGTTCCCGTGGTCGTCGGTCTCCGACGACCCGCTCGGCCGGTTCCTGAAGGCGCGGGACGACACCCGGCTCCGGGCGGCCTGCGCACCACCGATCCCGGGACGGGCCGACCGCGGCCGGCCCGGCGGCCATTACGCTTGACCGTTGTGACCACCGCTCGCCTGCCTCTGTTCCCGCTGAACGCGGTGCTTTTCCCCGGCCTCGTGCTGCCGCTGAACGTCTTCGAGGAGCGATATCGCGCCATGATGCGCGAGCTCCTGAAGACCGACGAGGACGAACCCCGCCGCTTCGCCGTGGTCGCGGTCCGCGACGGCCACGAGACCGCCCCGACGGGCTCCGGAATGCCGAACGCGGTGGACACCCCCGCCGAACGCGGCCCCGCGGACGGCTTCGGCCCCGACCCGATCCGGAGCTTCCACGAGGTCGGCTGCGTCGCCGACGCGGCGAAGATCCGGGAGCGGCCGGACGGCAGCTTCGAGGTCCTGGCGACCGGCACGACCCGGGTCAGGCTGCTCTCCGTCGACGCGAGCGGCCCCTGTCTGACGGCCGAGCTCGAAGAGCTGGACGAGGAGACCGGGGAGGAGGCCGGGGCACTCGCCGAGGGCGTGCTGCGGGCCTTCCGCGCCTACCAGAAACGGCTGGCCGGGGCGAGCGAACGCTCTCTCACGACCGGCGCCGATCTGCCCGACGACCCCAAGGTCGTCTCGTATCTGGTCGCGGCGGCGGCGGTGTTCGACGTACCGACCAAACAGCGGCTGCTCCAGGCACCCGACTCGGCGGCCCGGCTGCGCGAGGAACTGACGCTGCTGCGCTCCGAGACCGCCGTCATCCGCCATCTGCCGTCCCTGCCCGCGGTGGACCTGACCCGCGCCCCGACCCACCCCAACTGATCCGACCGAGGACCGTCTCCCCGTGGCGAAGAAGCCGAAGAAGCAGCACCAGTCCGGCGGCACCCCGGCAACGGTCGCCCTGACCGCGTCCGGCACGGCGTTCACCGTCCACTCCTACGACCACGACCCGGCCTCGTCCTCCTACGGCGAGGAGGCGGCGACGGCGCTGGGCGTCTCCCCCGACCGGGTCTTCAAGACCCTGGTCGCGGACGTCGACGGCACCCTGACCGTGGCGGTCGTCCCGGTGGCCGGCACCCTGGACCTCAAGTCCCTGGCCTCCGCGGTGGGCGGCAAACGGGCCACCATGGCCGACCCGGCGGCCGCGGAACGCACCACCGGCTACGTACGCGGCGGCATCTCCCCCCTGGGCCAGCGCAAACGGCTGCGCACGGTCCTGGACGCGTCGGCACGCTCCCACGAAACGATCTGCGTCTCGGCGGGCCGCCGCGGCCTGGAGGTCGAACTCTCCCCGGACGACCTGGCAACGCTGACGGACGCGGTGTTCGCGGAGATCGGCAGAGGCTGAGCCGAGATCGGCGGAGGACAACGGCCCTCCGGCCGGGGCGGTCGACCGCCCGCACTCGCCCTGCCCAGGACGTTGACCGCCCGTACGCGCCCCGCCGGGGGCGTTGACCGCCCGCACCCCGCCCTGCCCGGGACGCCGACCGCCCGTACGCGCCCCGCCGGGGGCGTTGACCATCTGTGCTCGCTCCACCCGGCGCTTTCCGCCCGTGTGCGCCCGGCTGTCCCTGGCCAGCCGTGGCTCGACCTTCGCCCGGCGTAGCCCGGCGTAGCCCGGCGTAGCCCGGTGCCGCTGGTCCCCGCCCGACCCTCGTCCGGAACCGCCCGGCCCGTCCGACGTCGTCGGCCCCGCTGGTCTGACCGGCGTTGCCCAGACGCGTCCGCCCCGTCCGGCACCACCTCGCCGTACCTGCCCTGCCCCCGCCGTCACGGCCATCGAGCTCACCGGCCCATGTCGGCCCGTCCGGCGTTCGAGGACCGGGGTCCGGGGCGGAGCCCCGGTTCAGGGAAGGGGCGGGTAGGGGACAAGCCCCGCGCGGCGGCCCGCCCACCGGGCCCACCGCACCCCGCGCCCCGCACGCACCCCGCCCCCAGAACTACGGCCGCGTCGGCGGCACACCCCCGCCCGCGGGCCCACCGGCCCCGGGCTCCCCCGCCGTCCCGGAGCCGCCCGAGCCACCGGCGTCAGGCGCACCGGGCGTCCCCGCGCCCGGCCCACCGAACACGGCCGCCCCCGGCGCCCACGGCCCACCCGGGAACACGCCCCACTCCGGCTCCGGATCGCGCGGCCCGAACAGCGCGGTCAACGCGAGATGGACCGCCATCGCCCCCAGCGGCCACGCCAGCAACGCCCCCTTCGCCCGCAGCTGGAGCGGTGCGTCGAAGACCACGCCCTTGCCGACCGCCCGCGCGTGCGCGACCACGTCCTGGGTCGGGCCGAGCCACACCCCCAGCCGCCACGCCAGCAGCGAGCCCAGCAGCCCGCCCAGCGCGAGCGCCACCACCAGGGCGATCCCGCCGCGCCGCCGGAACCAGAAGACCAGCGCCGCGGAGACCGCCCCGAAGGCCAGGCCCAGCAGCACGAACGTACCGTCGGCGCCGATCGCCTCCTCGCCCTCGCTGTCGTTCAGGAAGACCGCGGTGCTGTCGGAGATCAGCGGGACCCTCGGCGCCAGCCACAGCCAGAGGAGTCCGAGTGCCACACCGGAGACGGTGACCAGCAGGGCGACGAGCGCGGCCGGGCGCAGTTCCGGCGCGAGCGCCTTCTCCTCGGGCGCTCCCGGCAGCCCTCCCGGCCCGTGCGCACCGATCAGGTGCGAGCCCCCCGGGCCGCCCGCGCTCGGCGGGGTCTGCCAGGGGTCGTTGGACGAGGGCTGGTGAGGCGGCGTCAGAGGTGCGGTCACCGTGCCATCGTGCCAGGCGCTCCCGTACCGCGCCTCACCGGACCGCTGCCCTGCGGTACGCCCAGGTCGCCACGGCCAGCGAGAGAAGGCCGACCACCGCGCAGACGGCGAGGTCCAGCGCGACGACCGCCCAGTCCGGACGGGCGTCGAAGGACCGCGAAAGGGCCTCGACCCCGTAGGTCGAGGGCAGCAGATCGCGCGCCCAGCCGACCGGGGCGGGCAGCCGGTCGGCCGGGAGCACGCCGAGCAGCAGCGCCGCCGACATGCCCAGCTGCCCGAGGAGCGTGGCCAGCTCCTGCCGGGGCGCGAGCAGCCCCAGCGCCGCGCCCAGCCCGGAGAGCGCCGCCCCGGAGAGCGGGATGACGGCGACCAGCACCCACAGATGCGTCAGCGGCAGCCCGAAGAGCACGCTCCCCGCCACGGCCGTGACGATCGTGCCGGGCACGGTGAAGGAGGCGTACGCCCCCGCCGCGCCGAGCACCACCGCGGCGGGCGGCACCGGCAGGGTGGCGTAGTGGTCGAGCCCGCCCCCGGCCCGCAGCTGCCCGAAGTACTGGGCGAGGAGATTGAGCGCCACGAAGGCCACGACGAGGACGCTGGAACCGGCGACGACGGCCCGCGCCTCGGAGCCGCCGTCGACGACCCCGCGCATCAGCACCATGATGCCGACGGACTGGAAGGTCGCGACGAAGAGCAGCGGGATGCGGGCGACCCTGGCCCGGGACAGCTGGGCGCGGTAGACGGCCGCGAGGGAGGGGAACAGCCGGGCCCGCGGCGCGAGCGGCGCGGGCTCCCCCGTGTCCCCGGAGCCGTCGCCGGGGGGCCCGGCGCGGCCGTCCTCCCGGGCCCGGACGGGTCCGGTCACCGTCTGCGCGGGAACGATGCTCGTCACCTGGCGCTGCTCCTGTTCGCTCCCTGCCCGACCGCGCGTCCGCGCCCGGTCGTCCCGCTCACCGCGGTCATGACTTCACCAGCCCCTTGGTCGCGTCCCCGCCGAGCGCGAGATAGACGTCCTCCAGGCTGGGCGTCGCCAGCGTGAAGTCGTCGAGCGCGGCGAAGGCCGCGCCGCCGGTCACCGCGGCGACCGCCGCCCGTGCCTCGTCGGGGCCGAGCCGCAGTATCCAGCGCCGCCCGGACTCCTGGGCCGAGCCGCGCAGCGCGGCCACCTCGGGCACGTCCAGGGGAGCCCGTTCGCGCCACACCAGCTCCACCCGGACCTCGCCCGCGACACGCTCCTTGAGCCCGGTCGGGGTGTCGCAGGCGATGACCCGGCCGCGTTCGATCACGGCGACCCGGTCGAGGACCGTCTCGGCCTCGATGACGTTGTGGGTGACCAGCAGCACCGTGGTGCCGCGCTCGGCCCGGCGCCGGTCCACGGCGGCCCAGACGGCCCGCCGGGCGACGGGGTCCATGCCGGTCGTCGGCTCGTCCAGCACCAGTACCGGCCGCTCGCCGACCAGCGCGGCCGCGAAGCAGGCGAGCCGCCGCTGTCCCCCGGAGAGCCGCTTCAGGGGGCGTCCCGCGATCTCGGTGAGGCCCAGCTCGCCGAGGACGGCGTCGCGCTCGGCGCGGGCGTCCGCCGCCGTGAGGCCGCGCAGCCGTCCGGTGGTCTCGGCGGCGAGCGACACGGTCAGCTCGTCGAGCGCGGTGGACTCCTGCCCGAGGTAGCCGATCAGCCGGGAGGCCCGTTCGGGATGGCGTACGAGGTCGTGGCCCAGCACGGTGACGCTGCCGGAGTCGGGGCGCATCAGCCCGGTGAGCTGCCGGACCAGGCTGGACTTCCCGGCGCCGTTGGGGCCGAGGAGGCCGAAGATCTCGCCGCGCCGCACCTCCAGGCTGATCCCGTCGGTGGCGCGCACCTCGGGTGCGGCGGGTGTCCCGCGGCGGCCGCGGACGGCGGGATAGGTCTTGACCAGATCACGCACCGCGCACACGGTCCCGGTCGCCGTCTGCGCCTGTGCTGTGCCCGTACTCACGAGGTACGAGGGTACGGGGTCGGATGCCCCGGATTGCGCCCGGGGCCACACCGGCCGGGCGTCGGCGCGGTGACCGGCGGCGGGGCCGCCGCCCGTCGTCCCGCCCGGCCGTCAGCCCGCGGACGGGGCGGTGCGCTCCGCCGCGGGGCTGTGCTCGGCCGCGGCGCGTACATCGATCTCCCGCCAGAATCCCGCCCGGATCGCGTAGCGGTCGTGCTCGTCGATCTGGTCGTCCTTGTGGGCGAGCAGGCCGAACCGTGCCGCGTAGCGCAGCAGCTCGCCGTCGATGCGGTGCGGGATGCGCGGGTACATCGTCGACAGCTTCTGCAGATGGACGGTCTCCGGGAGTCGCTCCATCCAGCGACGGGCGAAGACCTGGCCGACCTCGAAGGGGTCACCGCCGACGGTGGTGATGTCCTCCTCGCGGTCCGCCCAGCGCTGCTCAGCGGAGGTGAGCTGGGCCAGCGTCGGCAGGGAGGCGGTCTCGGCGGGCTCTCCGAGCGGTCCGCCGCGCTCGGCCCAGCTCTTGTCGGAGGACCAGCGCAGGGTCGCGGCGGGCGACGGCTGCGGGAGGTGGCGCTCGGGCTGGACGCCGGGGCCGCGCAGGCTGCCCGCCAGGTCCTTGGGGGTGGGGACGGCCCTGCCGCCGTGCGCGGGCCGGTCGGTGGCGGCGCTCTCCTCGGGCGGTGCCGGGGGGCCGTCCGCCGCCTCCGCCGCCCTGGCCTCGGAGGCCCGCTCGGCGGAGGCCGCGAGGGCGGCCTCGGGCAGCGGCGCGGAAAGAATCGCGGCGATCTCCGGGCGGGGCACGGGCGGCGGGGCGCAGACGCCGCCGGTCTCCCGGGGCTGTACGGCCTGGGTGATCCAGGCCCGGTCGAGCACCCGGCGTTCATCGGCCTCGGCCACCAGGTCCTCGGACTGGTTGTAGTCGCCGTCGGCGGCCTGGACGGCCCAGAGATGGACGGCGACGCCGTGTTCCTTGGCGGACATCAGGCCGGGCAGCAGGTCCCCGTCGCCGGTCACCAGCACCACGTCGGAGCAGGCCCGGTTCCTGGCCAGTTCGGTGAGTTCGGCGTGCATCGCGGCGTCGACGCCCTTCTGCGCCCAGCGCCCGTCGCTTCGGGTGAGGGCGCCGAGCCGGACGGTCACCCGGGGCATCACGCGCAGTCTCCGGTGCTCGGGCTGGGGGACGCGGTCCGGGGCGCCGTCGAACCAGTAGATCCGCAGCAGCGGCTGCTGCGTATCGGCCTCGGCGCGCTCGCGCAGGCCCCGGATGAGGGCCGCGTGGTCGACCGTGATGCGGGAACGGGCGGGCTCCCCCGCCAGCAGGCTCGCGGCTGCGCCCAGCAGATAGCCGGCGTCCACCAGGACGACGCAACGGTCCACGCGATCCACCCTCTTCCAGAAGTTCGGGTGTGGTCCTTGCCCAGGGTTTCCTTCGAGTCTGCCCGACCGCGCGGGGCTTGACGTCCGGAACTCGATCATCGGCGTGGCGGATCGGGTGAACGACGCCTCACGCGCCCCCACTACGCACGGTAATGATCCAATATGCGCGGCATGTCCCACTATGTGAATCTGAACGCGTCCTGGCCCCGAGAGCTCCCACAGGAGGAAGACCATGGCCAAGAACAAGAACCGCAAGCAGGGCAGCCGGCAGAACCGCGCGACCGGTCCCGAGCACGGCGCGGAAGAAGGCCGCACGACCGGGTACGAGTCGCAGATACAGCCGCAGTCGCAGGCCCAGGGCAGCCCTGCCGATGTTGCTCGTAAGCACCAGCGGCGCTTCGGCCACAACTGACCGCGGACGTCCGCGGTCCGGCCGCGGGCCGGACGGTCCAAAGGGGCGCATCCGCTTTCGCGGGGGCGCCCCTCCCGTACGTCGGCCGGGGGCTCAGCCCGCCAGGCAGGACGGGCCGAGCAGCACCTTCAGGTCGCCGAAGAGCGCCGGATCGGGCTTGACCCGGTGCCGGTCGAGCCGGAGCACCGTGGTCTTGCGGGGGCCCTGGAGCCTGATGCGTACCTCGGTGTCGCCCCGGTGGCTGCTGAGGACCTCGCCGAGGCGGCTGACCATGGGCGGGGTGATCTTGACGGTGGGGATGGTCAGCACCACGGGGGCGTTGGTCCCTGCGTTGGAGATGTCGGGGACCTGCATCTCCATGGCGACCAGCCGGGGCACGTCCTCGCGCTTGTCCAGGCGGCCCTTGACGAAGACGACGGTGTCCTCGACGAGCTGGGTGGAGACCAGCTGGTAGGTGGCCGGGAAGAACATGCACTCGATGGAACCGGCCAGGTCCTCGACGGTGGCGATGGCCCAGGCGTTGCCCTGCTTGGTCATCTTGCGCTGGAGGCCGGAGATGATGCCGCCGACGGTGACGATGGCGCCGTCGGCGTGCTCGCCGCCGGTCAGCTGGGAGATCGAGGAGTCCGCCTTGTCGGACAGCACGTGCTCCAGGCCGAAGAGCGGGTGGTCGGAGACGTACAGGCCGAGCATCTCGCGTTCCTGGGCCAGCAGGTAGGACTTCTCCCACTCGACGTCGGAGAACTCCACGTCGAGCCCGAAGCCCGGCTCGTCGCTCTCCTCCTCGCCCATGCCGCCGAAGAGGTCGAACTGTCCCTCGGCCTCCTTGCGCTTGACCTGCACCACGTTGTCGATCATCGGTTCGTGGTGGGCCACCAGGCCCTTGCGGGTGTGGCCCATCTCGTCGAAGGCGCCGGCCTTGATCAGCGATTCGACGGTGCGCTTGTTGCAGACGACCGCTTCGACCTTGTCCAGGAAGTCGGGGAAGGTGCTGTACTTCCCCTTCGCCTTGCGGCACCGGATGATCGAGTCGACGACGTTCTGGCCGACGTTGCGCACGGCGGTGAGGCCGAAGAGGATCACGTCGTCGCCCTGGGCGGCGAAGTTCGACAGGGACTCGTTCACATTGGGCGGCAGCACCTTGATGCCCATGCGGCGGCACTCGTTGAGGTAGACGGCCGACTTGTCCTTGTCGTCCTTGACCGAGGTCAGCAGCGCCGCCATGTACTCGGCGGGGTAGTTCGCCTTGAGGTACGCGGTCCAGTAGGTGACCAGGCCGTACGCGGAGGAGTGCGCCTTGTTGAACGCGTACCCGGCGAACGGGACCAGCACGTCCCACAGGGCCTTGATCGCGGCGTCGGAGAAGCCCTTCTCCTTGGCCCCCGCCTCGAAGAGGACGAAGTTCTTCGCCAGCTCCTCGGGCTTCTTCTTGCCCATCACGCGGCGCAGGATGTCGGCCTCGCCGAGCGAGTAGCCGGCGACGATCTGGGCGGCCTTCTGCACCTGCTCCTGGTACACGATCAGGCCGTAGGTGAGGCCGAGGACGTCCTTGAGGGGCTCCTCCAGCTCCGGGTGGATCGGGGTGATCTCCTGGCGGCCGTTCTTGCGCTCGGCGTAGTTCGTGTGCGAGTTCATGCCCATCGGGCCCGGCCGGTAGAGGGCCGAGACGGCGGAGATGTCCTCGAAGTTGTCGGGCTGCATCTGGCGCAGCAGGGAGCGCATCGGCCCGCCGTCGAACTGGAACACGCCGAGCGTGTCACCGCGGCAGAGCATCTCGTAGGTCTTGGGGTCGTCCAGCGGGAGGGCGAGCAGGTCCAGCTTGATGCCCTTGTTGGACTCCACCATCTTCACGGCGTCGTCCATGATGGTGAGGTTGCGCAGGCCCAGGAAGTCCATCTTCAGCAGGCCGAGCGACTCGCACTGGGGGTAGTCCCACTGCGTGATGGTGACGCCGTCGGTGTGCCGCACCCAGATCGGGGCATGGTCGACGATCGGCTCGCTGGACATGATGACGCCGGCGGCGTGCACGCCCATCTGCCGGACCAGGCCCTCGACGCCCTTCGCGGTGTCGATGACCTTCTTGACGTCCGGCTCGTTCTCGTACATCCCCCGGATCTCGCCCGCCTCGCTGTAGCGCGGGTGCTTGGGGTCGGTGATGCCGTTGAGGTCGATGCCCTTGCCGAGGACGTCGGCGGGCATGGCCTTGGTGAGCCGGTCGCCCATCGCGTACGGGTAGCCGAGGACCCGGGCGGAGTCCTTGATGGCGTTCTTCGCCTTGATCTTTCCGTAGGTGCCGATCATGGCGACCTTGTCGGCGCCGTACTTCTCGGTCACGTACCTGATCACCTCGACGCGCCGACGCTCGTCGAAGTCGATGTCGACGTCGGGCATGGAGACGCGCTCGGGGTTGAGGAACCGCTCGAAGATCAGTCCGTGCTCGATCGGGTCGAGGTCGGTGATGCCCATCGCGTACGCCACGATCGAGCCGGCGGCGGAGCCTCGGCCGGGGCCGACCGCGATGCCGTTGTTCTTCGCCCACATGATGAAGTCGGCGACGACCAGGAAGTACCCCGGGAACCCCATCTGGATGATGATGTCCATCTCGTACTCGACCTGCTTCTGCCGGTCCTCGGGGACACCGCCCGGGAAGCGCCGGTCCATGCCGACGCGGACCTCCTCCTGGAACCAGGTGATCTCCGTGAAGCCGTCCGGGATCTCGAACTTCGGCATCAGGTCGCGCTTCTCGAACATGCCGGTGGTGTCGATCTGCTGCGCGACCAGCAGGGTGTTGGCGCAGCCCTCCTGCCAGGCGTCGGAGGAGTCGACGGCGTACATCTCGTCGGTCGTCTTGAGGTAGTAGCCGGTGCCGTCGAAGCGGAAGCGGTCCGGGTCGGAGAGGTTCTTGCCGGTCTGGATGCAGAGCAGGGCGTCGTGCGCGGTGGCCTCGTGCGCGTAGGTGTAGTGCGAGTCGTTGGTCACCAGCGGCGGGATGTTCAGCTTCTTGCCGATTTCGAGGAGCCCGTCACGGACCCGGCGCTCGATCTCGATGCCGTGGTCCATCAGCTCCAGGAAGTACTTGCCCTCGCCGAAGATGTCCTTGTAGTCGGAGGCGGCCTGGACGGCCTCGTCGAACTGGCCCAGCCGCAGCCGGGTCTGCACCTCGCCCGAGGGGCAGCCGGTGGACGCGATCAGGCCCTCGGACCACTGGGCGATGGTCTCCTTGTCCATGCGCGGCCACTTCTGGAGCCAGCCCTCGGCGTACGCGTCCGAGGAGAGCTTGAAGAGGTTGTGCAGTCCCTTCGCGTTCGACGCCCAGATCGTCTTGTGGGTGTAACCGCCCGAACCGGACACGTCGTCGCGCTTCTGGTGCGGCTGGCCCCACTGGATCTTCCGCTTGTGCTTGCGCGACTCGGGGGCGACATACGCCTCGATCCCGATGATCGGCGTGACGCCCGCCTTCTGCGCCGAGTGGAAGAAGTCGTACGCCCCGTGGAGGTTGCCGTGGTCGGTCATCGCGATGTGCGACATGCCCATGTCGTTGCAGGCCGCGAACATGTCCTTGAGCCGCGCGGCACCGTCCAGCAGCGAGTACTGGGTGTGGACGTGCAGGTGCGTGAAGGGCGGCTTGGTCACGGCGCTGTGCCTCCGGGAAACGGGCGGGGACTGACTGGGGGGACAGCGTGGAAGTCTACGTCTCCGGGGCGACGATCGACGGGCACTCCCGGATACGGTCACGCGTTGGAAGGGCGGGAACACCCGTCCGATTTGTCATGTACGTCGTCATGCACGTCAGGTACCAGGAGGCACCCAGAGATGTCGGAAGCGCAGACCGGCGCGGCGCAGCGCGGGGAGCAGATTCTTGAGGTCTTCGACACCGCGTTCGGGGAGCTGCTGGCCGCCGATCCGGCCGCCTTCCGGGTCAAGTTCCGCAAGATGGCGGGCTCGGCGTTCGCCTTCTACCGGGGCACGGCGTGTCTGTTCTACGACGACCTGGAGCGGGAGCGGCACGGCGGCCCCTATCTGGACGAGCGGACCGGCCGGGTGTGGATCCACGGCGATCTGCACGCGGAGAACTTCGGCACGTACATGGACGCCAACGGCCGGCTGATCTTCAACGTGAACGACTTCGACGAGGCGTACGTCGGCCCGTTCACCTGGGACCTCAAGCGGTTCGCCGCCTCCGTCGCCCTGATCGGCTACGCGAAGGCGCTGGGCGACGACCAGATCAGCGGACTGGTGCGGGTCTACGCCGCCGCCTACCGGGAGCGGATCCACGCGCTGGCGACGGGCGCGAAGAACGACGAGCTGCCGCCGTTCACGCTGGACACCGCCGAGGGTCCGCTGTTGGACGCGCTGCGTGACGCCCGCTCGCTGACCCGGTTCTCGCTGCTGGACTCGATGACGGAGATCCGGGACTTCGAGCGCCGGTTCGCCCCGGGCGGCGGGGCCGTCGATCTGGACGCGGCGACGCGCTACAAGGTGCTGGCGGCCTTCGACGGCTATCTGGAGACGCTGCCGGAGTCGAGCCTGACCCGGCCCGACTCGTACCGGGTGAAGGACGTCGTCGGCCGTCGCGGCATCGGCATCGGCTCGGCCGGGCTGCCCTCGTACAACATCCTTCTGGAGGGCAACAGCGACGCCCTGGAGAACGATGTGGTGATCTACCTCAAGCAGGCCCAGACCCCGGCGGTCTCCCGGCACATCACCGACGCGTCCGTGCGCGCGTACTTCCAGCACGAGGGCCACCGCACGGTGATCTCGCAGCGCGCCCTCCAGGCGCACGCCGACCCGTGGCTCGGCTGGACCGAGCTGGACGGGACAGGTCAGCTGGTCGCCGAGGTGTCCCCGTACGCGGTCGATCTGGACTGGTCCGACATCGACGAGCCGGAGGAGATCGCGGCGGTCGTCGCCGATCTCGGCCGGGCGACGGCGACGATGCACTCCGCCGCGGACGACGAGAGCGGCCACTCACTGGTGCCGTTCTCCACCGAGCGGGCCATCGACGCGGCGATCGCGGCCGACGAGGAGGGTTTCGCCGGTCTCCTGGTGGACTTCGCCCACAGCTACGGCGCCCGCGCCCGCGCCGACCACCAGATCTTCGTGGACCTCTTCCGCAACGGGCGGATCCCGGGTCTGTAGCGGGGCGTCCGGCCCACGCGTCCCGGCGGCAACCGCCGGGCGCATGGCTGGATTTCGCCCTATCCGACTGCGCAGATAAAGTCCCTTGGCACTGCGGATGGCTTCCTTGTACCTTCACTTGCGTTGATCTTGACCGAATCATCAAGGAGGAATCCGTGAATCGTCGAGCCACGCTGACCGTTGCCGCCTGCATAGCCGCTGGAGCTTCACTTCTCGCCGCACCCGCCCACGCGGCCGAGCGCGACACGTCCACGAAGGCGTCGCAGAACGTTTCGGTCATGAGCAGCGACCGGGTCAAGTGCACCAGCCTGAGCAACGGACAGCTCTGTATCTCCCTGAACACGAGCCCCTCGCGCATCGAGATCATCTACACCAAGAGCGGCGGCTCGACCATCAAGGCGAACCTCGGGTTCCGCCAGAACGGCACGTCCTGGAGCCCGCTGAAGACCATCAGCACCGGTGAGCGCGCCGTCGCCACCTGGAACATGAGCTACCCCTGTGGCAAGAAGTACGTGGGGCTGATCAAGGTCCAGGGCCAGGGGACCTTCGAGACCCCGGCCGCCACCCCGCCCTGCGGCTGACCGAGCCGACGCGCGGTAGTGCCTGCGGGCAGGTCCTGAACCTCCGGAGGGTGGGTCGTACCCGCCCCCGGGGGGCCTCCCGCTCCCGCGCCTCCAGGGTGTCCGGCCCGGCCCGCGGCGGCCGATCGGCACCCTTCGGGGTCCGTCCACAGCCGCACATGCGACACTCCTCGACGATGGACATATCCGGGACGCAGCTCAGAGTCGTTCGCGCGGCGCTCTTCACAGCGCTGGTCGTGACGCTCTCCACCGCGTCCCATGTGCTGCTCTCCCGGGTCCCCCTGCCGCTGGCCGCCGTCGCCCTGCTGGCCGGCGCCGTGTTCGCCGTGGCGTACGCGCTGGCCGGCCGCGAGCGCGGCTTCGGGGCCATCGCCGGGCTGCTGGTCCCGCTGGAGCTCGCCGCCGACACCGTCTTCACCACCGGTCAGCACGTCTGTTACGGCGCGGCCGGCGGCCCGATCACGGGGCCGCTGCGCTCGGTCGGCGTCGACGTGCTGTGCGGCGGGATGGTCGGCACCGGTGCGGCACGGGCCGGGTCCGGGGTCATCCCGCTCGCCTCGGTGACCGACGCCGGACACACCACGGCCGCACTGCTGGCCTCGCCCGGCCCCGCGGTGCCCTGGCTGCTGCTCGCCGCCCATGTGTCGGTCGGCCTGCTCGCGGCGGCCTGGCTCCGGCGGGGCGAGTCCGCGCTGGCCGGTCTGCTGGAGGCGGCCGCCCTGCTGGCGTTCCGCCCGCTGCTGGTCGCGGTCGCCGCCGCCGGTACGGCCCGCCGCACGGTGCTCCGCCGGCCGCGGCCCGCCGGACACGGCCCGCATCTGCTCGTACACGCCCGTCTGCTCGTGCACTCCGTGGGACGGAGGGGACCGCCGCGCTCGGCCTGCGCCATCGCCTGAGCACGCACATCCCCGACGACATACCCCTCACCGCAGGAGACACAGACATGAGCAAGCGCAACAGCCAGGCCAACAAGTCCGCGGCCCGCGAGCGGCTGCGCGCCGAGCGCGAGCGCCAGGCGAAGAAGGACAAGGCCCGCCGGCAGATCATCGTCGGCCTCTCGATCGTCGGTGTCCTGGCCGTCGTGGGCGCCGGTACCTGGGGCATCATGGAGATGAGCAAGCCCTCCCACTGGGAGGCGGCCAAGGACGAGAAGAAGGTGACCGCGCCCAAGAACACCTCGGGCGAGAACGGCACCACGGTCGTCATCGGCAAGTCGAGCGCCAAGAAGACCCTGGAGCTGTACGAGGACTCGCGCTGCCCGGTCTGCGCCACGTTCGAGCAGACCGTCGGTGAGACGGTGCACAAGGACATCGACGCCGGCAAGTACAAGATCCAGTACATCGGCGCCACCTTCATCGACGGCGGCGCCGGCGGCGAGGGCTCGAAGAACGCGCTCAGCGCGCTCGGTGCCGCGCTCGACGTCAGCCCCGAGGCCTTCCTCGACTACAAGTACGCGCTCTACTCCGCGAAGTTCCACCCGGAGGAGACCGTCGACAAGTTCAAGGACGACTCCTACCTGATCAAGGTCGCCGACTCGGTGGACGCCCTGAAGGGCAACGCCGCCTTCCAGAAGAACGTCAAGGACGGCACGTTCGACGGCTGGGCGATGAAGATGTCGGCGAAGTTCGACGACAGCGGCGTGCGGGGCACCCCGACGCTGAAGATGAACGGCAAGGCGCTCACCGACGGGAAGAGCGAGAACGCTCCGATGACGGTGGACGACTTCAACACCGCGGTCACGGCCGCGCTGAAGGGCTGACGGCCGGCGACGTCCCGGCAGCGGTTTCCCGACGGGCAGGCGAACTTCCTTCGTTCGCCTGCCCGTTCGGCTTACCGGTCAGTAGGGTGCTGCTCCGTGACCAGTCGACGCCTTTCCCCGCCGCTCTCCGCCCCCAGCCGCCGCACGGTCGTCAAGGCCGCCGCCGCCACCGCCGTCGTGGCCCCGGTGCTGGGCTCCGCCGCCTCCGCGCGCGCCGCGGACGGGCCCGCCTTCCTGCACGGCGTCGCCTCCGGCGACCCGCTCCCCGACGGCATCCTCCTCTGGACCCGGGTCACCCCGGCCCCCGACGCGGTGCCGGGTTCGGGCCGCGGCGCCGATACGGCGGTGCGCTGGGAGATCGCCGAGGACAAGGGGTTCGCCCGGGTCGTCGCCCAGGGCACGACCGTCGCCGCGGCCGCCTCCGACCACACGGTCAAGGCCGATGTGCGAGGCCTGTCCCCCGCCACCACGTACTGGTTCCGCTTCTCGGCGGGGGAGGGCGCCCGGACCGTCTCGCCGGTCGGCCGCACCCGGACGGCACCGGCGGCCGGGGCCGCCACGCCCGGTGTGCGGTTCGGGGTGGTCTCGTGCGCCAACTGGGAGGCCGGGTACTTCTCCCCGTACCGCCATCTCGCCGCCCGCACCGACCTGGACGCGGTCCTGCACCTCGGGGACTACATCTACGAGTACGCCTCGGGCGGTTACCCGGCCGCGAAGTACACCGTCCGGCCGCACGAGCCGAGGCACGAGATCCTCACGCTCGCCGACTACCGCACCCGGCACGCCACGTACAAGACGGACGCCGACCTCCAGACCCTGCACGCCACCCACCCGGTGATCGCGATCTGGGACGACCACGAGTTCGCCAACGACGCCTGGTCGGGCGGGGCCGAGAACCACACCCCGGGCACGGAGGGTTCCTGGGCGGACCGGGCGGCGGGCGCCAAGCAGGCGTACTTCGAGTGGATGCCGGTCCGCGCCTCCACCGAGGGGACCGTCTACCGGCGGCTGCGCTTCGGCGACCTGGCCGATCTCCACCTCCTGGACCTGCGTACCTTCCGCTCCCAGCAGGCCTCGGTCGGCAGCGGCGCGGTCGACGACCCGGAGCGCACCATCACCGGCCGGGCGCAGCTGGACTGGCTGAAGGCGGGGCTGTCCGGCTCGGACGCCACCTGGCAGCTGGTCGGCACCTCGGTGATGATCTCGCCGGTCGCGTTCGGCGCCGTCCCGGCCCATCTGCTGGGGCCGCTGGCCGAGTTGCTGGGGCTGCCCGAGGAGGGCCTGGCGGTCAACGTCGACCAGTGGGACGGCTACACCGACGACCGCAAGGAGCTGATCGCGCACCTGCGGGACCGGTCGATCACCAACACGGTCTTCCTGACCGGCGACATCCACATGGCGTGGGCCAACGACGTGCCGGTGAAGGCGGCCACGTATCCGCTCTCCGCCTCGGCCGCCACCGAGTTCGTGGTGACGTCGGTGACCTCGGACAACATCGACGACATCCTGCACGTGGCGCCGCAGACGGTCTCGGTGGTCGCGGCCGCCGCGGTCAGGGCCGCCAACCGCCATGTGAAGTGGGTGGACATGGACTCGCACGGCTACGGCGTCCTCGACGTGACCGCCGAGCGCTCGCAGATGGACTACTACGCCGTCTCCGACCGGACGAAGCGGGACGCGACCTCCGCCTGGACGCGTTCGTACCGGACGCTCAGCGGGACGCAGAAGGTCGAGCGGGTGGACCGCCCGGTGCGCTGAGGTTTCGTCTCCCCCGTCCGGGGGCGCCGCGTGGCCCCGCGCGTGCGGGGCCGCGCGCGGTCACAGCGTGGCGAGGAAGCCCAGCGCGACCTTCCAGGCCAGCTCGGCCGACGCCTGGTCGAAGTCGGGCAGTTCGGCGTCGGTGAAGAGGTGGCCCGCACCCGGGTAGCGGTAGATCTCGACATCGGCGCCGGTCCGCTGCATCTGCAGGTACCAGGAGTTCAGCCAGTCGTGCGTCTCGAACGGGTCCGGGTCGGCGACGTGCAGCTGTACGGGCAGCTCGTCCACGGAGGCGTTCTCGGCGATGTCCGAAGTGCCGTGGAACATCAGCAGGCCGCGGGCCTTCTCGTCACCGAGCGCCAGGGTCTGCGCGGTCGAGGCGCCGAACGAGAAGCCCGCGTACACCAGGCCCCGGTCGGAGTACGGGGCCGCGGCCAGCACCGCCCTCCTGAGCAGCTCGTCCTTGCCCACCTCTTCCTTGAAGGCCAGGCCCGCCTCGACGGTGTCGAACGTGTGCCCCTCGAAGAGATCGGGCACCTGCACTTCGTGCCCGGCGGCACGAAGCCGGTCGGCCGCCGCGTGCACCGCGGGGCGAAGACCGTACGTCGAGTGGAAAAGCATGATGTTCATGGGACCCATGGTGCCAGTTACGGTCGGAAGCATGGAGAACGACGGGATGGAGAACATACTGCGGCCGCTGGTCGTCGTCGGCGGCTCGGTCGTCATCACGCTGCTGGTCGGCGCCATGGTGGACCTGCTGCTGAGACGGGCCGACGGCCGGCACCCCGACACCCCGCTGTGGGGGCTGCTGCGCCGCTGCCGGATCCCGCTCCAGCTGACGCTGTGCACGGCGCTGCTGCGGGGCTCGTACACCCACACCCGGCTCGCGGTGATCAGGGACCACCAGACCGGTATCGGCCAGGTCCTGAGCCTGGTGCTGATCGGGGCGTCGGCCTGGCTGGTGGTACGGATCGCGACGGCCGTCGTCGATTCCCTCTACGCGCGGTACGCGGCGAACACCCCCGATCCGGCGCGGGTGCGGCGGGTCCGCACCCAGGTGACGCTGATCCAGCGGGTGGTCACCGCGATCGTGGCGGTGGTCGCCATCGGCGCGATGCTGCTGACGTTCCCCGCGATGCGGACCTTCGGCACCTCGATGCTGGCCTCGGCCGGTGTGCTCGGCATCGTCGCGGGCGTGGCCGCCCAGTCGACGCTCGGCAATCTCTTCGCGGGGCTGCAGATCGCGTTCGGCGACATGGTGCGCATCGGCGACACGGTGGTGGTGGACGGCGAGTGGGGCACGATCGAGGAGATCACGCTGACCTTCCTCGCGGTACGGACCTGGGACGAGCGGCGGATCACGATGCCGGTCTCGTACTTCACCAGCAAGCCGTTCGAGAACTGGTCGCGCGGCGGCTCCCAGATGACCGGCTCGGTCTTCTTCCACCTCGACCACTCGGCGCCGGTCGCCGCGATGCGCGAGCAGCTGCGGGACATCCTGGGCGAGTGCGCCGCCTGGGACGGCCGCGACTGGTCCCTCGCCGTCACGGACACCACGCCGTCGACGATCCTGGTCCGCGCGGTGGTCACGGCGAAGGACTCGTCCGACATCTGGACGGTGCGCTGCGCCGTACGGGAGCAGCTCATCGGCTGGCTGCGCGAGCACCATCCGTACGCGCTGCCGAGGATCGCGACGTCCCCCGCGGCGTCCGTGCCCGAGGCGTGGCCGTATCCGGTCGGCCCGGCGCACGAGCGGCCCGCGGACCTGGACAGGACGCCGCGCACGGGGCGCGGCTGACGGGGCGGCGGCGAAGACGAAGACGCTGCCGACGGGGCGGCGGGCGAAGGCGCGGCCACCGCTTCGTTGCGGGCGGGCACCCGCCCGCCTCACCGCAGGCTGCGGACGTCCAGCTGGCGCAGGACCCGGTCGACGATCTCCGGGTCCGCGCCCGCCTCGTTGCGGGCGGACAGCACCGCGTGGCGGGCGGCCGACATCATCTCGCGCTGGATGCGGCTGACCGCCTTGAAGCGCTCGGCCCGCTGGGCGTACGCCTCGCGGCGCTCGTCGTCGACCATGTCGGGGCTGATCCGCGCCCCCACGTCGTACGCCAGCCGCTGGAGCCGCTCGGCGACCTCGTCCGGGAACTCCTCGACCTCCTGGATCTCCTTGAGGCGCTGCTTCGCGGCCTTCGCGGCCCGGATGGCGAGGTCCTTCTCCAGCGCCTCCTCGGCGTCCGTGTCCGCCTTGACCCGGAGCTTGCGCACCAGCCACGGCAGGGTGAGTCCCTGGATGACGAGCGTGGCCATGATCACGGCGAAGGCGATGAAGACGATCTCGTCGCGGCCCGGGAACGGCTTCCCGTCGTCGGTCTTCAGCGGGATCGCCAGCGCCAGCGCGACCGAGGCCACACCGCGCATCCCGGCCCACCACATGACGACGGTCTCCCGCCAGCTGGTGGGGATCTCCTCGCTGACGTCGCGCCGGGTGTGCAGCCGCTTGGCGAGCCAGGTGGCGGGCAGCAGATACAGCAGCCGCACCCCGACGACGACCACGACCACGGCGAGTCCCCAGCCCAGCATCTGGAGTTCGCGTCCGTCGGCGGTCCCGAAGACGTTGTGGAGTTCGAGGCCGATCAGCCCGAAGGCGACCCCGGTGACGAGGGTGTCGACGATCTCCCAGAAGGTACGGCCGGTGAGCCGGCCGAGGACGTCGTCGGCGTCGGCGGTGTGCTCGGCGAGGAAGAGCGCGGTGGTCAGGACGGCGAGGACGCCCGATCCCATCAGCTCCTCCGCGAGCACGTAGCTCACGAACGGCACCAGCAGGGTGAGGCCGACCTGGAGCGTGGCGTCGCCGAGCAGGCCCATGAGCTTGATGGTGAGCCAGCCGAGCACCAGGCCCACCACCACGGCGACCACCGCGGAGAGGATCAGCAGCCCGAAGGCCTCCGGCAGCGAGAAGCTTCCGCTGACCGCGGCGGCGATGGCCACGTGGTACAGCACGATCGCGGTCACGTCGTTGAAGAGCCCCTCGCCCTCCAGGATGGAGACGAGCCTGCGCGGCAGCCCGACCGAACCGGCGACCGCCGTCGCCGCGACCGGGTCGGGCGGCGCGACGAGCGCGCCCAGCGCCACGGCGGCGGCGATGGGCAGTCCGGGGACGATCGCGTTGGCGACCGCGGCGACGGCGGCCGTCGTGACGAAGACCAGCGCCACGGCCAGCAGAAAGATCGGTCGTTTATTGGCGGCGAACTGCCGCCAGGAGGTTCGCTGCACGGAGGCGTAGAGCAGCGGCGGAAGCAGCGCCGGAAGGATGATCTCGGGCGGGATGTCCACATTGGGCACGAAGCTGAGGAACGCCATGCCGACCCCGGCGAGCGTCATCAGCACCGGCGCGGGGAGCCCGAGACGCTCACCCAGCGGGACCGTGACCACAGCCCCGAGCAACAGCAGGAGGAGCAGTGCCATTTGATCCACGGGGTGCCTTCCGGAGCGCGGGACGCCGATCTCCGTGATCGGCTGATCTCACCGGAAAGCCTGCCATGCGGGGTCCGCAATCCAGACAACACCCCCTGATTCCCGCCCCTGGGACCGGCATTCCTCCGATGTCTACACGGTCGGCCCCCTTCCGCTGCCCTCGCGGGACCGGCAGTATGCGGCGTGCGTGATTCAAGGACAGGAACCTTCACCACATACATGACTGGTTGGAGAAGCCACGTGACCGCGTTCTCCCGAAGGCACTTCGTCTCCACCGCCGCTGCCGGAACCTCCGCGCTCTGGCTCGCCGGATCCCGTACCTCATGGGCGGCGCCCGCCCCCGGACCGGTGGGGCGCCCGGCCGTCGACGTCCACGAGAAGACCGTCCGAGGCGCCGCGATGACCTGGCGCACGCTCCCCGCCGGCTGGCAGGAGGCCCCGTTCCTCGCCAACGGCCGCCTGGGGGCCCAGCTCTACGCCGGAAGCACCGCCAACACCCTGAAGCTGATGCTCAGTCACAGCGAGGTGCAGGACCAGCGCGGCCAGTGGCGCGGCGGCATCGGCTTCTCCCGCCTGCCCATCGGCCATTTCACCCTGGCCCTCGCCGGGGAGATCACCGCCGTCGACTGGACCCTGGACCCGTACGACGCCGAGTTGCGCGGCACCGTCACCACCACCCGCGGCTCCCTGGCCTTCTCCGCCCTCGTCCAGAACGACACCGGCGCCCTGCTGGTGTCCACCCGGCCCACCCCCGGCGAGGAGCCCGCGGCCTGGTCCTTCCAGTGGCTCCGGGCCGCCACCACCCGCACCAGCGGCAAGCCCGAGGACTACACGCCCAATCCGGACCCCCGGACCGGCGACGGCTTCGTCGAGCAGCCGCTCCTGGCGGGCGGCGGCTGGACCACCGCCTGGCGCGAACGGCGCGAGGGCACCGGCAGACTGCTCGCCGCGCACCTCGTGTACCGCTTCCCCGGCCGGGTCTCCGAGGCGACCGCCGAAGCGCTGCGGGCCGTGGACCGCACCCTCGCCACCGAACCGGACCGGCTGGTGGAGCGGCACCGCCGCTGGTGGCACGCGTACTACCGGCGCAGCTTCCTCTCCGTGCCGGACAAGCGGCTGCAGAGCTTCTACCTCCTCCAGCTCTACAAGCTCGCCGCGTCGACCAGGGCCGACGGCCCGACGATCTCCGAATGGGGCCCGTGGTTCCCCGAGGTCGGCAACAACTGGACCGCGGTCTGGTGGAACCTCAACGTCCAGATCGGCATGGCCCCCGTCCACGGCTCCAACCATCCCGAACTGGACTCGGTGACCGGCGCCTTCCGCCGCTTCGAGCACCATCTCCCCGCCTCGGTCCCGGCCGAGTACCGCGACGGCGAGAGCTACGCCCTGGGCCACCCCTCCGACTGGCAGCTGCGCGCGGGCGACACCTACGACGTCGGCGCCCCCGGCTCGGCCCATGTCTCCGACAACTTCGGCAATCTCACCTGGGCGCTGCACAACGTCTGGCAGTCCTACCGGCACTCGATGGACCCCTCGGTCCTGCGCGACGTGGTGTACCCGATCCTCGCGAGGGCCATCCACTTCTACGCGCACTTCCTGCACGAGGGCCCGGACGGCCGGCTGCATCTGCCGGAGACCCGCTCCCCCGAGTACGCGAACGCCGTGGACTGCACCTACGACCTGTCGCTGATCCGCTGGGGCGTGCGCACCCTGATCGCCTCGGCGGCACTGCTGCGGAACGACGACCCGCGGCTCGGGCGCTGGCGGGACATCGACCGGCGGCTCACCCCGTACGCCGAGGACCCGGCGGCCGGTGTGATGATCGGCAAGGCCGTCCCGCTCGCCGACTCGCACCGGCACCACTCGCACCTGCTCTGGCTCTACCCGCTGCGCGAACGTAGCTGGGACCGCACTGGGGACCGCGCGGTGATGCGGCGCTCCATGGACCACTGGGTCTCCATGCGGGAGCTGTGGCACGGCTACAGCTACGCCACCGCCTCCTCCATGTACGCGGTGATGGACGAGCCGGAGAAGGCCCTGGACTTCCTGACCTTCTTCACCGATCTGAACGTGGTCGCGGACTGCGCGATGACGGTCAACACGATGTACCGGGAGGGCAGGAACCTCGCCCTGGAGAGCCCGCTGTCGGCCGCCCAGTCGATGCTGGACATGGTGGTGCAGGGGCACGAGGGGGTGGTGAAGGTCTTCCCGTCCGTCTCGGAGCGCTGGGCGGACGCGTCGATCGCCTCGCTGCGGACCCAGGGCGCCTTCCTGGTGGACGCGGACCGCTCGGGCGGCGCGACGCGCTGGGTACGGGTGCACAGCGAGGCGGGCGCGCCGCTGACCCTGGACCACTCGATCACGGGCCGGGTCGAGGTGCGGGACGCGCACGGGCGCCCGCTGCGCTGGCGGGAGACCGGACCGGGCCGGATCACGGTCGCCCTGCCGCGCGGCTCCACGGCGGTGGTCACCCCGCACGGTTCGCGCCCGGCGCGGACGGCCCCACGCGATGTGCCGTCGAACGGCGCATGGACCCGCTGGGGCCTGCCGGACTGAGCGGGCCCGGACGGGTACGGGCGAGTCCGGGCAGCACGTGGACCCGCAGAGGGCCACCGGACCGAGCCGGTACGGGCGGCGCGTGGCCCCGCAGAGGGCCACCGGACCGAGCCGGTCCGGGCAGCACGTGGCCCCGCAGAGGGCCGCCGGACCAAGCCGGCCGGGCCCGGTCCGGCGGCCCCCGGTCTCAGTCCCGCAGGGCCTCAGCCCCGCAGCACCTCAGTCCCGCAGGGCGCGGCGCATCGCCCGGTGCGGGATGCCCGCGTCCGGGAACTCGGGGCCGTACGCCACATAGCCCAGGCGCTCGTAGAAGCCCGTGGCATGGGTCTGGGCGTGCAGGTCGACGGCGTCCAGGCCCAGCCCGCGGGCCGCGTCCTCGATGGCCCGTACCAGCGCGGCACCGACCCCGAGGCCGCGCGCCTCCCTGGTCACCGCGAGCCTGCCGAGCGAACCCACGGCCGGATCGCCGCCGGTCCTGTCGGCGGCGGCCGGACCGTGCAGCAGCCGCCCGGTGCCCAGCGCCGACCCGTCCGCCGCGATCGCGAGGACGTGCAGCGCGACCGCGTCGAACTCGTCGTACTCGATCTCCTCGGACACGCCCTGCTCACCGACGAAGACGGCCTTGCGGACCAGGAAGCAGGCCGCGAGGTCCTGCTCGTCGGCGGCGGTACGCGTGGTGTACGGGGCGGGCGTCCCGGTCATTCGCTCTCCGCCGCGATCTTGTCCAGGGCCTGCTGGAGGTCGTCCGGGTAGCCGCTGGTGAACTCCACCCAGCTGCCGTCGGAGGGGTGCTCGAAGCCGAGCCGGACGGCGTGCAGCCACTGCCGGGTCAGACCGAGGCGCTTGGCCATCGTCGGGTCGGCGCCGTAGGTGAGGTCACCGACGCAGGGGTGGCGGTGGGCGGACATGTGCACCCGGATCTGGTGCGTACGGCCCGTCTCCAGCTTGATGTCCAGGAGGCTGGCGGAGCGGTAGGCCTCGATGAGGTCGTAATGCGTCACCGAGGGCTTGCCCTCGGCGGTGACGGCCCACTTGTAGTCGTGGTTGGGGTGGCGCCCGATGGGGGCGTCGATGGTGCCGCTCATCGGGTCCGGGTGGCCCTGCACCAGCGCGTTGTACTTCTTCTCGACGACCCGGTCGCGGAACTGCGCCTTCAGCAGGGTGTAGGCCCGCTCGGACTTGGCGACGACCATCAGGCCGGAGGTGCCGACGTCGAGACGGTGGACGATGCCCTGGCGCTCGGCGGCGCCGGATGTCGAGATCCGGTACCCGGCGGCGGCGAGGCCCCCGATGACGGTCGTCCCGGTCCAGCCGGGGCTCGGGTGGGCGGCGACCCCGACCGGCTTCACGATCACGACGATGTCGTCGTCGTCGTGCACGATCTCCATGCCCTCGACGGGCTCGGCGACGATCTGCACCGGAGCGGGCGCCTGCGGCATCTCCACCTCCAGCCAGGCACCGCCCCGGACCCGCTCGGACTTGCCGACCACCGAGCCGTCCACCTGCACCTTCCCGGCGGCCGCGAGCTCGGCGGCCTTGGTGCGGGAGAAACCGAACATCCGGGAAATGGCGGCGTCGACGCGCTCGCCCTCCAGACCGTCGGGTACGGGCAGGTTGCGGACCTCGGGATACGTACTCACCGTTCGAGTATGCCTTGCGGGATCTAGTCCTTGTGCACGGTGCCGTCGGGGTCCAGGCCCTTGAAGGAAAGGATCACGATCAGGACGCCGCCGCAGCAGATCGCGGAGTCGGCGAGGTTGAACACGGCGAAGTGCGCGGGCGCGATGAAGTCGACCACCGCGCCCTGGAAGGTGCCCGGCGCCCGGAAGACGCGGTCGGTGAGGTTGCCGAGCGCACCGCCGAGCAGCAGACCGAGCGCGATGGCCCAGGGCAGGCTGTAGAGCTTGCGGGCGAGCCGGGTGATCACGACGATGACGGTCGCCGCGATGCACGTGAAGATGACGGTGTACGCCTCGCCGATGCCGAACGCGGCACCGGCGTTGCGGATCGCGCTGAGTTGCAGCCAGTCGCCGAGGAGCTGCACCGGAGCGTGGTGCTCCAGCTTCGCGACCACGAGCATCTTGCTGATCAGGTCGAGGAGGTAGGCGAACACGGCCACGGCGAAGAGCACCATGATCCTTCGCTTGCCCCGCCCCGGCGCGGTCTCCCCGCCCCGGTCATCGGCCCGGTCCGCGGCCCCGTCCTCTGCGGTCCCCTCGGCATCGGGGATGTCCGGCGTACCGATGATGCTCTCCGCCTCTGCCACGTGAATCCCTCAACCTAGGTTCCTGACTGAGAACGAGGGTACGACACGCCACCGGGGATCAGCCGCGTCGCTCCTGCTTCTGTTTGTCCTCCACACAGAGCGTGGCGCGCGGGAACGCCTGCATCCGCGCCTTGCCGATCGGCTTGCCGCAGATCTCGCAGAGTCCGTAGGTCCCGGCGTCGAGCCGGGCCAGGGCCCGCTCGGTCTGGTCCAGCATCTCCTGGGCGTTGGCGGCGAGCGACATCTCGTGCTCGCGGGTGATGTTCTTGGTGCCGGTGTCCGCCTCGTCGTCACCGGCGCCGTCACCGGAGTCCCGCATCAGCCCGGCGAGCGCGGCGCTCGCGGTCTCCAGCTCGCTGCGCAGCCGCATGGTCTCGCTGCTCAGCTCGGCGCGGGCCTCTGCCACCTCCTCCGGGGTCCAGGGCTCCTCGCCCGGCCGGACCGCCAGCTCGCCGGGGTCCGTCGTGGCGACACCGCGGGCCGGGGGCACGGGCGCCGCGCCCGTGCCGGCCGTGCGGGTCCGGGCCGCGCTCTTCTTGGCTGCCACCGTGTGGTCTCCCGTCTTCCCGGCGGCCTCGGCCGCCCCCTCGGCCGCGGACGCGGCCTTCTTCGACGCCTTCTTGGCCACGCTCTTCTTCGCGGGTGCCTTCCTGGCCGGCACGCCGTGCCCGGCGTCCACGGGCTCGGCGGACGCCGCCCCCGTACCGGCCGGGGACTTCTTCGCCGCGCTCTTCTTCGCCACGGACTTCCTCCCGGCGGTCTTCTTCACCGCGGCCTTCGTCGCACCGGCCTCCGGGACGGTCTCCATACCCGCGTCGCCGCCCGTCTCCCCGGCCGCCGGGCCCGTGGATCCGGCCGACGCCGTCTTCTTTGCGGCGGTCTTCTTCGCCACCATGGCCGCGGCCCCTTCACATATTGTGATCTTGCACGCGAATCGTGCTGGGACGATAAATCGACCCCAGCCCCGCGGCAACGGGGCACGCCGCCGAATCGCCCCTCCCCGCGTCCGGACACCGACCTGCCTGCATCGGTTGTGCCCAGCTCACCGCCCGGTAATCCGCCTCCCCGCCCTCGCCCCTCGGTCCGCGCCCCGCCGTCTGCCCATTCGGGTCACGCCCCGCCCCCCGGGTTAAACCGGTCGGCCGTCGCCCGTACGGGCCCGTACACTGGGCCCAGCGAGAGGCGTGGATGGGACGAGTAGCGTCGTACGCAGCCAGGAGCGACCCGGGGACGGTGGAAGCCCGGGGGCGAGCGCGTCGTGAAGATCACCCGGAGCCGTCGGAAGAAAGCCGTGGACCATGGGCCCCGCCCACCGGCCCGAGGCGAGTAGACCCGGCATCGCGATCCCAATGAGGGGGTCACGGGCGCACGCCCGGGGCCAAGGAGGGTGGTACCGCGGGAGCCGACGAGGCCCTCGTCCCTCCGACGGAAGTGGAAAACGTCCGCCGGAGGAAGTCCGCCCATGACATCGCCGCAGTACCGCCAGGTACCCGCCCAGGTCGACCTGCCCGCACTGGAACACGCCGTGCTCGATTTCTGGCGTGACAGCAAGGTCTTCGCCAAGAGCCTCGAACAGTCCGAGGGCCGCCCCGAGTGGGTCTTCTACGAGGGCCCGCCCACCGCCAACGGCATGCCCGGCGCCCATCACATCGAGGCCCGCGTCTTCAAGGACGTCTTCCCCCGCTTCCGGACCATGCAGGGCTACCACGTCGGTCGCAAGGCCGGCTGGGACTGCCACGGACTGCCGGTCGAGCTCGCGGTCGAGAAGGAGCTGGGCTTCAACGGCAAGAAGGACATCGAGGCGTACGGCATCGCCGAGTTCAACGCCAGGTGCCGCGAGTCCGTGACCCGCCACACCGACGCGTTCGCCGAGCTCACGACCCGTATGGGCTACTGGGTCGACCTCGACGACGCGTACCGCACGATGGACCCCGAGTACGTCGAGTCGGTCTGGTGGTCGCTGAAGGAGATCTTCGGCAAGGGCCTCCTGGTCCAGGACCACCGCGTCGCCCCCTGGTGCCCGCGCTGCGGCACCGGCCTCTCCGACCACGAGCTGGCCCAGGGCTACGAGACCGTCGTCGACCCCTCGGTCTTCGTCCGCTTCCCGCTCACCTCCGGCCCGCTGGCCGGCGAGGCGTCCCTGCTCGTCTGGACGACGACCCCCTGGACCCTGGTCTCCAACACCGCCGTCGCCGCGCACCCCGACGTCAGCTACGTCGTCGCGACGAACGGCGACGAGAAGCTCGTCGTCGCCCGGCCGCTCGTCGAGAAGGCGCTGGGCGAGGGCTGGGAGCTCACCGGCGAGAGCTTCACCGGCCGCGAGATGGAGCGCTGGACCTACGAGCGCCCGTTCACCCTGGTGGACTTCCCGGCCGAGGCGCACTACGTGGTCAACGCCGAGTACGTGACGACCGAGGACGGTACGGGTCTGGTCCACCAGTCCCCCGCGTTCGGCGCCGACGACCTCCTGGTCTGCAAGGCGTACGGACTGCCGGTCGTGAACCCGGTCCGTCCCGACGGCACCTTCGAGGAGGACGTGCCGCTGGTCGGCGGGGTCTTCTTCAAGAAGGCCGACGAGACGCTCACCGAGGACCTCGCCGCCCGCGGCAAGCTCTTCCGGCACGTCCCGTACGAGCACAGCTACCCGCACTGCTGGCGCTGCCACACCGCGCTGCTCTACTACGCGCAGCCGTCCTGGTACATCCGTACGACCGCCATCAAGGACCGGCTGCTCCAGGAGAACGAGAAGACCAACTGGTTCCCGGACTCGGTCAAGAACGGCCGCTTCGGCGACTGGCTGAACAACAACGTCGACTGGGCGCTGTCCCGCAACCGCTACTGGGGCACCCCGCTGCCGATCTGGCGCTGCGAGGACGACCACCTCACCTGCGTCGGTTCGCGCGCCGAGCTGAGCGAGCTCACCGGCACCGACCTCTCCGGTCTCGACCCGCACCGTCCGTTCATCGACGAGATCACGTTCACCTGCTCGCACGAGAACTGCCAGCTGGAGGCGTACCGCGTCCCGGAGGTCATCGACGCCTGGTACGACTCGGGTTCGATGCCGTTCGCGCAGTGGGGCTACCCGTACAAGAACAAGGAAGTCTTCGAGAGCCGCTACCCGGCGCAGTTCATCTCGGAGGCCATCGACCAGACCCGCGGCTGGTTCTACACGCTGATGGCGGTCGGCACCCTGGTCTTCGACAAGTCGTCCTACGAGAACGTGGTCTGCCTGGGCCACATCCTCGCCGAGGACGGCCGCAAGATGTCCAAGCACCTGGGCAACATCCTCCAGCCCATCCCCCTCATGGACCAGCACGGCGCGGACGCGGTGCGCTGGTTCATGGCGGCGGGCGGCTCCCCCTGGGCGGCACGCCGCGTCGGCCACAACACGATCCAGGAGGTCGTCCGCAAGACCCTCCTGACGTACTGGAACACGGTCGCCTTCCAGGCCCTGTACGCCCGTACGTCCGACTGGGCCCCCTCCGAGGCCGACCCGGCCCCGGCGGACCGCACGGTCCTGGACCGCTGGCTGCTGAGCGAGCTCAACGCACTGGTGGACCAGGTCACGCAGGCCCTGGAGGGCTACGACACCCAGCGCGCCGGCAAGCTCCTGTCCGCCTTCGTCGACGACCTCTCCAACTGGTACGTACGCCGCTCGCGCCGCCGCTTCTGGCAGGGCGACAAGGCGGCGCTGCGCACCCTGCACGAGGTCATCGAGACGGTGACCCGGCTGATGGCCCCGCTCACCCCGTTCATCACCGAGCGGGTCTGGCAGGACCTGGTCGTCCCGGTCACGCCGGGCGCCCCCGAGTCGGTGCACCTCTCGGGCTGGCCGAAGGCGGACCCGTCGGCGATCGACCCCACCCTCTCCACCCGGATGGCGCTGGTCCGCCGTCTGGTCGAGCTGGGCCGGGCCACGCGTGCCGAGTCCGGTGTGAAGACCCGTCAGCCGCTGTCCCGGGCGCTGGTCGCGGCGGCCGGCTTCGAGTCGCTCTCCCCCGAACTGCACGCGCAGATCACGGAGGAGCTGAACGTCTCCTCGCTGGCCTCCCTCTCGGAGGTCGGCGGCTCGCTGGTCGACACCACGGCGAAGGCGAACTTCCGGGCGCTCGGCAAGCGGTTCGGCAAGGGCGTCCAGGCGGTGGCCAAGGCAGTCGCGAACGCCGACGCGGCGGCCCTCTCGCTGGCCCTGCGGGCGGGCACGGCCTCGGTGGAGGTCGACGGCGAGACGGTCACCCTCTCCCCCGACGAGGTCATCATCACGGAGACCCCGCGCGAGGGCTGGTCGGTGGCGTCCGACTCGGGCGCGACGGTCGCCCTGGACCTGGAGATCACCCCGGAACTGCGGCGCGCGGGCCTCGCCCGTGACGCGATCCGCCTCATCCAGGAGGCCCGCAAGAACAGCGGCCTGGACGTGGCCGACCGCATCGCCGTCCGCTGGGCCTCCACCTCCCCGGCCACGGCGGAGGCCCTGACCGAGCACGCGACCCTGATCGCGGACGAGGTCCTGGCCCTGGACTACGCCCAGGGCGAGGCGGACACGACGTACGGCGAGCCGTTCGAGGACGAGGGCCTGTCCCTGGTGTTCCGCCTCCGCAAGACGGAGCGGTAACCCGAGAAGCCGAATGAGGAGGGCCCGCCCGGACACCATTCCGGACGGGCCCTCCTCCTGTTCCCCGCCTTCGCGCCCGGCCCACGAGTTCTCACCCGACCCACGAGCCTCCCCTCAACCCCTTTCAGGGCCCCGCCCCAACTCCGCCCAGGCCCCGCTCCGACCGCCCCTGCTCTTTCCGACCGCCCCGGTCCCCTCCATCCCCTCCGGCCCCATCCAGCCGCCCCGGCCCCTCCCATCCCCCCGCTCCTCCAGCCCCTCCGGCGATGGAGGAGCGGGGTCCGGGGCAGAGCCCCGGTTTCGGGAAGGGGCGGGTAGGGGAACAGCCCCGCGCAGCGGCCCCCACCCCGCACCGCCCACACCACCCCCGCCGACACACCCGCACCCCCGCCCCACACCCACACCCACACCCGGACGCAAAAGGGCCGGGCCCCGGGGAAACCCCGGGGCCCGGCCCTCAGCCTGCCGACGGCTACGCGCTCAACGCGCGCACCCGGCTCAGTTGTCGTCCTCGTCGATCAGGAACCCGCGCATCGGCGAAGGAGCCTGCTGCATCGGCTGCGGCGCCTGCGGCCGCACCGGCGCCATCGGCTGGGTCATCGCCGGCGACATCTGCTGCTGGCCGCCGTACGAGGGCCCACCGCCCATGGACGGGTTGCCGCCCATCGGCTGGTTGCCGTGGCTGCCGCCCATGGAGTGCCCCATGGCACCCGCACCGGCCGGAGCCAGCGAGGGCGACGGCGGCAGCGAAGCGGTCGCCGGGGTCCGCGGCGGAGCCAGCGAGTCGTCCGCCTGGGTCTCCAGCTGACGCAGCTGGCTCTCCAGGTACGACTTCAGACGGGTCCGGTACTCGCGCTCGAAGCCGCGCAGGTCCTCGACCTTGCGCTCCAGCGTCGCGCGGGCCGACTCCAGCGAGCCCATCGCCACGCGGTGCTTCTCCTGCGCGTCCCGCTCCAGGGCGTCCGCCTTGGCACGGGCGTCCCGCTCCAGGCCCTCGGCGCGGCTGCGCGCCTCGCCGACGATCTTGTTGGCCTCGGAACGGGCCTCCGCGATCGCCTGGTCGGCGGTCTGCTGCGCGAGCGAGAGGACACGGGCGGCGCTGTCGCCACCGGGGCCCTGACCGGGCTGCTGCATCTGCGGCTGCTGCATCTGCTGCATCTGCTGCTGCGGGGCGTGACCACCCATGGGGCCACCCATCGGGCCCCCCATGGGGCCGCCCTGCATCGGGCCGGGGCCGTGCGGGCCCTGCGGACCGGGGCCGTGCGGGCCCTGGGGACCAGGACCGTGACCGCTGGGACCGGCGGGCAGCTGCGGAGCACCACCGGGCAGCTGGGGCGGACCCATCTGCGGCGGCTGCTGCTGCTGGACCGGCGGACCCGATATGGCGGCGGGCACAGGCGCCCCGGGCCGGTCCTGCGGCTCCGGCTTGCGCATGCCCTGCTGCTGGTTCTGCGCGGCGGCACGCGTTGCGGCGGCCAGCTTCGCGCGCAGATCCTCGTTCTCACGGAGCAGGCGGGTCAGCTCGGACTCGACCTCGTCGAGGAAGGCATCGACCTCGTCCTCGTCATAGCCTTCTCGGAGGCGGACGGTCGTGAACTGCTTGTTCCGCACGTCCTCAGGAGTCAGCGGCATCTCTTCTTCACCTCTACGTAGTCGTCGGCAGTCGGCAAGACCGTATCGCTCACAGCCTGATCACGATGCCGATCAGGATGTAGACGATGATCATCAGAACGAAGAAGGACAGGTCGAGTGCCACGCCCCCGAGACGCAGCGGCGGAATGAACCGCCGCAGAAGCTTGAGCGGTGGATCGGTGACAGTGTAGGTGGCCTCAAGTATGACCACCATCGGCTTGCCGGGCTGCCATGAACGTGCGAACTGGAAGACGTAGTCCATGACCAGCCGGAAGATCAGCACGATGAGGAAACACATCAGCGCGATATAGACAACCTGCACTGCGACGCCCATTTCGCGCTTCCCTCTCCCCTGGCTCTCGTAGCTCCGGCCTCGCGGCCGGGTTGTTCCCGGTGTCGTGTTCTCAGCTCTGGTTGAAGAATCCGCCCTCAGCGATACGGGCCTTGTCCTCCGCCGTGACATCGACGTTAGCAGGCGACAACAGGAACACCTTCTGCGTCACACGCTCAATGCTGCCATGGAGCCCGAAGACGAGTCCTGCGGCAAAGTCGACAAGTCGCTTTGCATCCGTATCGTCCATCTCCGTGAGATTCATGATCACCGGAGTGCCCTCACGGAAGTGTTCCCCGATGGTACGGGCCTCGTTGTACGTCCGGGGGTGCAACGTGGTGATGCGGTAGGGCTCCCGCTCGGACACGACCTTGGGCATGATCACCGGTGCGTTCTTCTCCATGTTCGGGCGTTCAGGTGTGATGGATGCCACGGGTGCGATCCGGGCGGGTCGTTCTCTTTCCGCCGGGATCTGAACCGGCTCCCGCTGCGCGGGAGGCTGCACCGCTCGTACCGGTTCGTCCCGTTCCCGGTCCCGCTCCACCTGATGTGCGGGCTGGTGCCGCCGCCGGTCGCGCTCCGGCTCCGGCTCGGGTTCGAATTCGTCGTCGGGGTCGAACCCCGGACCGTCGTACCCATCGTCCTCCACGAGGCCGAGGTAGACCGCCATCTTGCGCATCGCGCCGGCCATGCTCCGAGTCCTCCGCTCTGTGGTGGATCGGCATCTGTCACCAAGTGCCCCGCGATCCACTGAGGTCTGCCCGCCATAGGCGGGAATGACCATATTTTCTGCTGTGGTCCGACCTGCTTGGCGACGTTACCCGAGCCCGGGTCGGACTCCGAGTACCGCCGTACCGACGCGCACATGTGTCGCCCCGGCCGCGACCGCGTCCTCGAGGTCCGCGCTCATCCCCGCGGAGACCATGTTCGCAGCAGGATGGTTCCCGCGCAGGCGGGATGAGAATTCCATCAGCCGGTCGAAGGCGGCCCGTTGCCGTCCCGCGTACGGTCCGGCGAGCGGTGCGACGGTCATCAGACCGTCGAGCCGCAGCCCCGGCGCGGAATCGACCGCGGCGGCCAACTCCTCGATCCCGTCCGGCGCGACGCCGCCCCGGTCGCCCCGCTCGCCGCTCTCCGCGTCGAGTGCCACCTGAATGAGGCAGCCGAGTTCACGGTCTTCGCGCACGGCGGCCGCCGAGAGTGCGGTGACCAGTCTGACTCGGTCCACCGACTGCACAACATCGGCATAACTCGTCACAGAACGAACCTTATTCGTCTGCAATTGACCGACAAAGTGCCAGGTGAGCGACAGATCCGCGCATTCGGCTGCCTTGGGAGCGGCGTCCTGGTCACGATTCTCCGCGACATGACGCACACCCAGTTCATGCAGAATCCGCACATCACTCGCGGGGTAGGTCTTGGTGACCACGATGAGGGTCACCTCGTCCCGGGGGCGTCCGGCGGCGGCACAGGCGGAGGCGATACGTTCCTCCACCCGCGCCAGGTTTGCGGCGAGTTGAGCCTTGCGTTCCGTCATGCCCTATCAGTCCAACCAGACATATCCGGCGAGCCGCCCGGTGGTGCGGTCGCGGCGGTACGAGAAGTGGTCACGCGATTCGAGGGTGCAGACCGAGGAGGCCCGCCGGTCCACGACCCCGAGCGCTTCGAGCTGGGCGTGGACCCCGGCGGTGACATCCACGGCCGGAGTGCCCCAATTGGTCTCGGACCAGGCGGCCGGGACCTCGCGCGCGACCTCGTCGCGCATGTCGGCCGGGACCTCGTAGCACCGCCCGCAGACCGCCGGCCCGGTACGGGCGACGATCCGGGAGGTGTCGGCGCCGAGCCCGGTCATGGCCTCGACCACGGCGGGGACGACCCCGGCGACCAGCCCCGGACGGCCCGCGTGCGCCGCCGCCGCGATACCGGCGACCGGATCGGCGAGCAGTACGGGGGTGCAGTCGGCGGTGAGCACGGCGAGCGGAAGCCCGCGCCGGGCGGTCACCACCGCGTCCACCGCGGGGATCCGCGAGGCGTCGCCCCACGGCCCGTCGACGACCGCGACATCCCGCCCGTGCACCTGGTTCATCCAGACGACCCGCGCCGGGTCGAGGCCGAGGCCCCGGGCGGCGCGCTCGCGATTGGCCAGAACGGCGGCGGGGTCGTCTCCGACCGCGCCGCCGAGGTTGAGCTCCGCGTACGGAGCGGCGCTCACTCCGCCCCACCGGTCGGTGAAGGAGAAGTGGGCGCCGCCCGCCGAGGACAGTGCGTCGTGCTGAGCTATCACTTCAAGAAGTCCGGAACATCCAGCTCTTCGGCCTGGGAGTCCTGGTACGCGGGACGGGCCGGCGGGACGTGCGGCGAAGCGACCGGCGGCAGGTGGCTCTCGCTCACCACCGGTACGGACTCCGCCTGGGCCGGCGGCTCCTCGCGGGTGGGCACGGAGCCCAGCCCACCGGTCTGACGCACGGGCTCGGGGGTCCGGACCGGGGCGGCCGGCTCCTCGCGCTTGGCGGAGTTGGCGCCCAGGACGTTCTCCCGGCGGGCCGGCGGCTGTCCGCCGTCGAAGCCCGCGGCGATCACGGTGACGCGCACCTCGTCGCCCAGCGCGTCGTCGATGACCGCGCCGAAGATGATGTTCGCCTCGGGGTGCGCCGCCTCGCTCACCAGCTGGGCGGCCTCGTTGATCTCGAAGAGACCGAGGTCGCTGCCGCCGGAGATGGAGAGCAGGACACCGCGGGCGCCGTCGATGGACGCCTCCAGGAGCGGCGAGGAGATCGCCATCTCCGCGGCGGCCACCGCACGGTCGTCGCCCCGGGCCGAGCCGATGCCCATGAGCGCCGATCCGGCCTCGGACATGACCGACTTGACGTCGGCGAAGTCGAGGTTGATCAGACCCGGCGTGGTGATCAGGTCGGTGATGCCCTGGACGCCCGAGAGCAGTACCTGGTCGGCCGACTTGAACGCGTCGAGCACGCTGACCTGGCGGTCCGAGATGGACAGCAGCCGGTCGTTGGGGATGACGATGAGGGTGTCGACCTCTTCGCGGAGCTCGGCGATGCCGTCCTCCGCCTGGTTCGCGCGTCGTCGGCCCTCGAAGGTGAACGGGCGGGTGACCACGCCGATCGTGAGGGCGCCGAGCGAGCGCGCGATGTTGGCGACGACGGGTGCGCCGCCGGTGCCGGTGCCGCCGCCTTCTCCGGCGGTGACGAAGACCATGTCGGCCCCCTTGAGGACCTCCTCGATCTCCTCACGGTGGTCCTCTGCCGCCTTGCGACCGACTGCCGGGTTGGCGCCGGCGCCAAGGCCGCGGGTGAGTTCGCGGCCGACGTCGAGCTTGACGTCGGCGTCGCTCATCAACAGGGCTTGCGCATCAGTGTTGATCGCGATGAACTCGACGCCCTTGAGACCGACCTCGATCATTCGGTTGATGGCATTGACACCACCGCCGCCGACACCGATGACCTTGATGACTGCGAGGTAGTTCTGCGGTGCTGCCACGTCGAAGGCCTCTCGCCTCGAGTTACGTGTCGTCGCTTGGCGGTGATCCCGCCGCGACGACGGATGCCGATTGGGACGGTCCGAACGCCGACCCAAACCCTAACGTTCAAGTTTAGGGTTACCAGTGTGTCTGCTTCATGGACTCTTCCGAACAGGACACTAAGTCGACAAGTGGCGCACGTTCAACGAACACGCCGAACCTCCCGTTTTTCTTTTCACCCTATGTGATCACCCGTAGCGCTGACCAACCAGGGTGCTGGCCAGGCCAAATGTGCGTCAACTGCCCGACGCGGCAGGGGCGGTGGGTGCACTCACGTCGAAGTGTCCCGCTTTGGGAGCGGCTTTCATGAGAGCGGTGAGGACTTTCGCCTTCACCGGACCCGCTTCGCCGCTCCCCCAGACCACCGTGCGCCCCCGGGTGAGTTCCAGGGAGATCGAGTCGTACGAGGTGACCCGCACGATTCTGGTGTCCTTGGCGACGCCGCCCGGGAGTTCGCCCGCGACCCGGACCGCTTCCCGCACCAACCGGGCACTGCCGAAGCGGCGCAGACTCGCGGACTGATCAGGTTTCAGTTCCAGCAGAGGCACGCGTCCGGGCGATTTGTCCACTGTTGCGAAACGCACGCCTTTCGCGTCCACTTCAATGAACTTCGCACCCTTTTTGATCAGCAGGACCGGCTGTCGTTCGGTCACCTTAAGTCCGATTCCGTGCGGCCATGACCGTACGACATCCACGGAATCGATACGAGGCAACTTCTGGCGCAATCGGGACGCGATCGCGTCGGTGTCCACGGAGATCAGCGGCGCCCCGATCGGGACCGCCGCGGCGTCCTCCACCTCGCCCGGGGTCAGTACGTCGACGCCGGTGACCCCGACGCGTTCGGCCCGGAGCCAGGAGGAGCCGTAGAGCGCCCACACGGCGCCGGAGGCGAGCAGCAGCGTGAGCACGCCGCTCACGATCAGCGTTCTGCGACTGGGCAGTTTGCGCCCCTCGGGGCGCGGGCGCGGCGGGCGGGCCGGGGAGTCCTGCTGCTGCCCTGCTCCGCGCTGGGCGGTCGTCGGTCCGGCCACGCTCGCTCCTTATGCCGGGTCCGGGGGCGCCGCCCCCGGACCCGTCCGCCTCACGCGCCTCGGCGTGCGGAAATCGCCTCGTACACCATGCCGACGAGCAGGTCGTCGGCGTCCCGGCGGCCGAACTCGGCGGCGGCGCGGGACATCTCGTACAGCCGGTGCGGATCCGCGAGCACCGGGAGGACGTTGCCCTGCACCCACTCGGGGGTGAGCGCCGCGTCGTCCACCAGCAGACCGCCGCCGGCGTTGACCACCGGCTGGGCGTTGAGCCGCTGTTCGCCGTTGCCGATGGGCAACGGGACATATGCGGCGGGCAGCCCGACGGCGGAGAGTTCGGCGACGGTCATCGCGCCGGCGCGGCAGAGCATCATGTCGGCCGCGGCGTACGCGAGATCCATCCGGTCCACGTACGGTACCGGGATGTAGGGCGGCATCCCGGGCATGTTGTCGACACGCGGCAATTCGTTCTTCGGTCCGACCACGTGCAGGATCTGGATGCCGGAGCGCTGGAGCAGCGGCGCGACCCGCTGGACCACCTCGTTGAGGTGCCGGGCGCCCTGCGAGCCGCCGGAGACCAGCAGCGTCGGCAGGTTGGGGTCGAGGCCGAACGTGGCGCGCGCCTCGGGGCGGACCCGGGCCCGGTCCAGGGTGGCGATGGTGCGGCGCAGCGGGATGCCGATGTAGCGGGCGCCGCGCAGCTTGCTGTCGGGGGTGGAGACGGCGACGCCGTGGGCGTACCGCGAGCCGATCTTGTTGGCCAGGCCGGGGCGGGCGTTGGCCTCATGGACGACGATCGGCACCCCGGCGCGCTTGGCGGCGAGGTAGCCGGGCAGGGCGACATAGCCGCCGAAGCCGACGACGCAGTCCGCCTTGGTGCGTTCGAGGATCTGCTCGGCGGCCTTGATGGTGCCGCGCAGCCGTCCCGGCACGGTGATCAGCTCCGGGGTGGGCTTGCGCGGCAGCGGCACGGCCGGGATCAGGGCGAGTTCGTACCCCCGCTCGGGTACGAGCCTGGTCTCCAGTCCGCGCTCCGTGCCGAGGGCAGTGATTCCCACGGTCGGGTCCTGCCTGCGCAGGGCGTCCGCGAGGGCAAGCGCGGGCTCGATGTGGCCGGCGGTCCCCCCACCTGCGAGTACGACATGCACCGAAATTCACCGCTCTCCGGACGGACGCTTCTTGACGCGCCGTCTCATCGTCTTCCATCTCACCCCGGGTCTCCGCACGGCCAGGGCCGCCTTCGCCGCGGGATCCTCTCGCGCGAACGCGATCAGCAGCCCGACGGCGAACATGGCCGGCAGCAGGGCCGATCCTCCGTAGGAGAACAGCGGGAGCGGGACACCGGCGATCGGCAGCAGGCCGAGCACCGCACCGATGTTGATCACGGCCTGCACCGTGATCCAGGTGGTCACACCTCCCGCGGCGTACCTCACGAAGGGGTCCTCCGTGCGTCCGGCCACGCGGATACCCGCATAGCCTAGAGCCGCGAAGAGGGCGAGTACCGACAGCGTCCCCGCCAACCCCAGTTCCTCCCCGGTGATGGCGAAGATGAAGTCGGTGTGCGGTTCAGGCAGTTGACCCCATTTTTCCACACTCGCACCGAGCCCGGAACCGAACCATCCGCCGGATGCCAGAGCATAGATGCCGTGCACCGCCTGCCAGCAGGAGTCCCCCGGACCCGGCTCGCTGGCGCCGATGCAGGCGAGCCTGGACATCCGGTTCGGACTGGTCTTGATCAGCAGGAAGGCGATCAGCGCGGCGAAGCCGAGCACCCCGCCGAAGAGCCGGGTGGGCGCACCGGCCAGCCAGAGCAGTCCGAACAGGATCGCGGTGAGAATGATCGCAGTGCCCATGTCGCCGCCGAGCATGATCAGCCCGAGGAGCATGAAGGCCACCGGGACGAGCGGGACGAGCAGGTGTTTCCACTGCGTCAGCAGCCGCTTGTCCTGTTTGCGGGCGAGCAGGTCCGCGCCCCACAGGACCAGGGCGAGCTTGCCGAACTCGCTGGGCTGGAGCTGGAAGGGGCCGCCCAGGTAGAGCCAGTTCCGGTTGCCGTTGACCGACATCCCTATCCCCGGCACCTGGACCAGCACCATCAGGAAGACGGTTCCCATGAGCATCGGGTAGGCGAACGCCCGGTGCAGTCTGGCGGGCATCCGGGCGGCGAGCGCCATCAGTCCGGCGCCGATGACGGCGGCGAGGAACTGTTTACGGAAGAAGTAGGTGCCCGGTTTGTCCAGCTCCAGGGCCTTGATCATCGAGGCGGAGTAGACCATCACCAGGCCGAGCACGGTGATCAGCAGGCCCGCGCCCAGGATCAGGTAGTACGCGGTCAGAGGGCGGTCCCAGGCCCTGCGCATCCGTTCCTGGAGCCGCCGCGCACCGCCCCGGGGAGCGCGCGGGCCACCGCCCGCGGCGCGGCCCTCGGAGCGCGGGGCCGCGGGGCGCCGGGAGCCGGCGGCCGAGCGGACCCTGAGGGCGGCGCCGAGCGGCACCGGGGCGCCCGCGCCCGCCCCCGCGAGCAGGGGCGGGGCGAGTGCCCGGCTGATCGCCTCGGCGGCCCGTGAGCGGACCTCACGGGGCCGGGCGGAGCTCTCTTCGGCCGGCATTGTCGCTGTCCCCTCCACTGCTCGTACCCGGGACCGCCGCCGAGGGCCGACGGCCGTGACGGTACGGCGCGGGGGCCGGGCCCGTCAGGCGCTCTCGGCGGTGAGTGCGCGGACCGCGTCCGCGAACGCCTCGCCCCGCTTGTTGTAGTTGACGAACATGTCCATCGAGGCGCAGGCCGGGGCCATCAGTACGGTGTCTCCCGGCCTGGCGAGCCGTGCCGCCTCGCGGACCGCCTCGGCCATCGCCCCAGTGTCGGTCCGGTCGAGGTCGACGACCGGGACCTCGGGGGCGTGTCGCGCGAGGGCTTCGCGGATCAGTTCCCGGTCCCGGCCGATCAGGACGGCGCCCCGCAGCCGCCCGGCGGCCCCGGTCACCAGCTCGTCGAAGGTGGCGCCCTTGGCGAGGCCGCCGGCGATCCAGACGACCGGGTCGTACGCCGCCAGGGAGGCTTCGGCGGCGTGGGTGTTGGTGGCCTTGGAGTCGTCGACGTACGCGACCCCGGCGACGTCCGCGACCTTCTCGATGCGGTGCGGGTCGGGGCGGAAGGCCCGCAGCCCGTCGCGCACGGCTGCGGGCTCGACGCCGAAGGCGCGGGCCAGGGCCGCCGCCGCGAGGGCGTTGGCGATGTTGTGCGGGGCCGGCGGGTCGATGTCCTCGACCTCGGCGAGCTCCTGGGCCTGCTTCTGCCGGTTCGCCACGAAGGCGCGGTCGACGAGGATGCCGTCGACGACACCCAGCTGGGACGGGCCCGGGGTGCCCAGGGTGAAGCCGATGGCCCGGCAGCCCTCCTCGACGTCGGCCTCGCGGACCAGCTCCTCGGTCGCCGGGTCGGCCGCGTTGTACACGCAGGCGACCCGGTTGCCCTCGTAGACCCGGCCCTTGTCGGCGGCGTACGCCTGCATGGAACCGTGCCAGTCGAGATGGTCCGGTGCCAGGTTGAGGACGGCGGCGGAGTCGGCGCGCAGCGAGGGCGCCCAGTGCAGCTGGTAGCTGGACAGCTCGACGGCGAGCACGTCGTACTCCTGGTCGCCGAGGACGGCGTCCAGGAGCGAGACGCCGATGTTGCCGACGGCCGCGGTGCGCAGTCCGGCCGCCTCCAGGATCGAGGCGAGCATCCGTACCGTCGTGGTCTTGCCGTTGGTGCCGGTGACCGCGAGCCACGGGGCCGCGCCGGGCCCCCGCAGCCGCCAGGCGAGTTCGACGTCGCCCCAGACGGGGACGCCCGCCGCGGCGGCTGCGGCGAAGAGCGGCTTGTCGGGCTGCCAGCCCGGCGCGGTGACGACGAGCTCGGTGGACTCGGGCAGGGTCGCCCCGTCGCCGAGGCGCACGGTGATCCCCTGCGCCTCCAGCTCCGCGGCCTGCGTACGGGAACGTTCGTCGTCCCCGTCGTCGACCACCGTGACGACGGCCCCGAGGCCGCGCAGCACCTTGGCCGCGGGGATTCCGGAGACCCCGAGTCCCGCGACGGTGACGTGCTTGCCCTGCCAGTCCTGGTTGCTCACTTCTCGGCTGCCCATCCCGCGTAGAAGAGTCCGAGGCCGACGATCACGCACATGCCCTGGATGATCCAGAAGCGGACCACCACAAGGACTTCGGACCACCCCTTGAGTTCGAAGTGGTGCTGGAGCGGCGCCATGCGGAAGACCCGCTTGCCGGTCATCTTGAAGGAACCGACCTGGATGACCACGGACATGGTGATCATCACGAAGAGGCCGCCGAGGATGGCCATCAGGAACTCGGTGCGGGAGCAGATCGCCAGACCGGCGAGGGCGCCGCCGAGGGCGAGCGAACCGGTGTCACCCATGAAGATCTTGGCGGGCGAGGTGTTCCACCACAGGAAGCCGAAGCAGGCCCCCATCAACGCCGAGGCGACGACCGCGAGGTCGAGTGGATCGCGTACCTGGAAACAGGCGTTGGGGTTGGTCAGGGTCTCCGCGTTGACGCAGGACTCCTGGAACTGCCACAGCCCGATGAAGGTGTACGCGCCGAAGACCATCACCGAGGCGCCGGTGGCCAGACCGTCCAGACCGTCCGTCAGGTTCACGCCGTTGGACATGGCCAGGATCATGAACAGCGCCCAGACGACGAACAGCACCGGGCCGATCGACCAGCCGAAGTCCGCGACGAACGACAGCCTGTCGGAGGCCGGGGTGTTGCCGTGCTTGTCCGCGAACTGGAGCGAGAGCACCGCGAAGGCGATGCCCACGATCAGCTGGCCCGCCATCTTCGCCTTGGCCCGCAGACCCAGCGAACGCTGCTTGACGATCTTGATGTAGTCGTCGAGGAAGCCCACCAGGCCCATGCCGGCCATCAGGAAGAGCACCAGCACGCCGGAGAATCGCATCTCCTCGCCGGTGATCAGCTTCGCCGCGACGTACGCGATGATCGTCGCCAGGATGAAGGCGATGCCGCCCATGGTGGGCGTGCCCTTCTTCGACCCGTGGGTACGCGGGCCGTCGTCCCGGATGAACTGCCCGTATCCCTTGCGGGCCAGCAGCTTGATCAGCAGCGGAGTTCCGACCAGGGTCAGAAAGAGCCCGATGGCCCCCGCGAAGAGGATCTGCCTCATCGGCCGGCGACCTCGCCCTCGGACGCGTTCTCCAGCAGTGCCATGGCGACCTGCTCCAGGCCGACCGACCGGGACGCCTTCACCAGCACGACGTCTCCCGGGCGCAGTTCACTGCGCAACAGGTCGACCGCGGCCTGTGCGTCGGACACGTGCACCGACTCCTCACCCCACGAACCCTCGTTGTATGCGCCCAGTTGCAGCCAGGAGGCCTCTCTGCCCCCGACCGCGACGAGCTTGCTGACGTTGAGCCGGACGGCGAGCCGTCCGACCGCGTCGTGCTCGGCGAGCGAGGCGTCGCCGAGCTCGGCCATCTGGCCGAGCACCGCCCACGTGCGACGGCCCTTCCCCATGGCGACCAGCGCGCGCAGCGCGGCTTTCATGGATTCGGGGTTCGCGTTGTAGGCGTCATTGACGAACGTCACGCCGTCCGGACGCTCGGTGACCTCCATGCGCCAGCGGGAGAGGGTGCCCGCCTCGGAGAGCCCTTCGGCGATCTCGTCTGCGGACAGGCCCAACTCATGGGCGACGGCGGCCGCGGCGAGCGCGTTCGACACGTGGTGCTCACCGTACAGGCGCATGGTCACGTCGCTGCACCCGGTGGGTGTGTGGAGCTGGAAAGCGGGGCGTCCGTCCTCGGTGAGACGGACCTTCTCGCCCCGTACGTCCGCTTCCGCGGCTTCCCCGAAGAGCAGCACGCGGGCCTTCGTACGGGAGGACATCGCGCGTACGAGCGGGTCGTCGGCGTTGAGCACGGCGACGCCGTCCTCGGGCAGCGACTCGACCATCTCGCCCTTGGCCTGGGCGATCTGCTCCCGGCCGCCGAACTCGCCGATGTGGGCGGTGCCGACGTTGAGGACCAGACCGACGCGGGGCGGGACGAGACCGGTGAGGTAGCGGATGTCCCCGATGTACCGTGCACCCATTTCGAGGACGAGGTGACGGGTGTCCTCGGCGGCGCGCAGCGCGGTGAGCGGCAGGCCGATCTCGTTGTTGAGGTTGCCCGCCGGGTAGACGGTGGGCCCCTTGCGTTCGAGGAGCTGGGCGATGAGGTCCTTGGTGGAGGTCTTGCCCGCGGAGCCGGTGAGGGCGACGACGGCGGTGCCGAGGCGGCCGGTGACGGTGCGGGCGAGCGCGCCGAGCGCGGCCACGACGTCGTCGACGACGATCGCGGGAACACCGACGGGGCGGGTGGCCAGCACGGCTGCGGCACCCGCCTCGACGGCGCGCTGGGCGTAGTCGTGTCCGTCGACGCGCTCGCCGGCGAAGGCGACGAACAGACTGCCTTGTTCCACCTTTCGGGAGTCGATGACGACGGGCCCGCTGACGGTTGCCGCCGGATCGGGTATGTCGTGCGTCTGCCCGCCGACGATTTCGGCGATCTCGGCGAGGGAAAGGGTGATCACTCGGTCATCCCTGACTGTTGTTCTCGTGGGTGTGGGCGCGGTGACCGGCACTCTCGGTGCGCCGGTGCCCCAGGGACTGCTCGATGGCCGCGCGCAGGACCACGCGGTCGTCGAAGGGGCGTACCACGCCGTGGATGTCCTGGCCCTGCTCGTGGCCCTTGCCGGCGACGAGCACGGTGTCACCGGGCTCGGCGCGGGCCACCGCGGCGGCGATGGCGGCGGCCCGGTCGGCGTCGACCAGGACGTCGCCCCGCTCGTGGACGGGCACCTCGGCGGCGCCCGCGAGCATGGTGGCGAGGATTCCGAGGGGGTCCTCGGAACGGGGGTTGTCCGAGGTCAGTACGGCGGTGTCGGCGAGGCGGGCCGCGGCGGCGCCCATCGGGCCGCGCTTGGTGGTGTCGCGGTCGCCCCCGCAGCCGAGGACGATGTGCAGGCTGCCCTCGGTGACCTTCCGCAGGGAGCGCAGCACGGATTCGACGGCGTCGGTCTTGTGCGCGTAGTCGACGACCGCGAGGTACGGCTGTCCGGCGTCGACCCGCTCCAGGCGTCCGGGCACGCCCGGCACGGCCGCGACCCCGTCGGCCCCGGTCTGCGGGTCGATGCCCGCGACGGCGAGCGTGACGATCGCGGCCAGGGTGTTGGCGACGTTGAACGGGCCGGGCAGCGGGGCCCTGGCGTCGATCCGCTCGCCCTTGGGGCCGACGACGGTGAAGGTGGAGCCGAGCGGCCCGACCTCGACGTCCTCGGCGCGCCAGTCGGCGTCCGGGTGGCCCTCGGCGGAGAAGGTGACGACCGGGACGGATGCCTCGGTGATCAGCCTGCGGCCGTACGCGTCGTCGAAGTTGACGACGCCCTGCCGGCTGCGCCGGGGGGTGAAGAGCTGTGCCTTGGCCTGGAAGTAGTCCTCCATCCCGGAGTGGAACTCCATGTGTTCCGGGCTGAGGTTGTTGAAGACCGCGACGTCGAAGACGCAGCCGTCGACCCGGCCGAGCACCAGGGCATGGCTGGAGACCTCCATGGTCACCGAGTCGACGCCGCGCTCGCGCATGACGGCGAACAGGGCCTGGAGATCGGTGGCTTCGGGGGTGGTGCGCTCGGACTTGATGCGCTCGTCGCCGATCCGCGTCTCCACCGTGCCGATGAGCCCGGTGGCGCGGCCCGCGCCGCGGAATCCTCCCTCGATCAGATAGGCGGTGGTGGTCTTGCCGGACGTTCCGGTGATGCCGATCCGGAGGAGGTCGGCACCGGGCCGTCCGTAGATCTCGGCGGCGAGCTCACCCATCCGGCCGCGCGGGTCCTCGATGACCAGCACCGGGAGCCCGGTGGCGGCGGCGCGTTCGGCGCCCGCCGGGTCGGTGAGGATCGCCGCGGCGCCGAGGTCGGCGGCCTGGGCGGCGAAGTCGGCGCCGTGGAAGCGGGCGCCCGGCAGGGCCGCGTAGACGTCGCCGGGGCGTACCGCCCGTGAGTCGTGGGTGATGCCGGTGACCTCGCCGGTTCCCGGCGGCTCGACTCCCAGCCGGGCTGCCAGTTCACCGAGCGCGGTGGGCTCGATCCGGTCCGGACGGGGCGCTCCCGGGTAGTTCACGGGGGCGGCCTTCTGGGTGGTTCGGGAGTGATCAGCGTGGGGCACGGCGGTGAGCGTACCGGGCGCACCCGGCCTCTCGCGAAGTGAGGGGCCGGGGTTCCGGTGGTTCTCGTTCCGGTTCCCGGGATCGGGCGTGATGGTTGTCACTGGATGGTTTCCCCGAGTTCACTCGCCGGGCTTGAAGGACACCGGCAGCCGGGCTGGCTCGCTGCCGGACGGTGGGGTCTGGAGGGTCTTGAGCGCGAACTCCATGACCTGCTTGTAGATCGGTCCGCAGATCTGGCCGCCGAAGTAGCTGCCCTTGGTCGGGTTCTGGATCGCGCAGTAGACGGTGATCTGCGGGTCGTCGGCGGGGGCGAAGCCCGCGAAGGACGCGGTGTAGCCGTGGTAGCCGCCGCGCACCGGGTCGACCCGGTTGGCCGTACCGGTCTTGCCCGCCACCCGGTAGCCCGGGATCTTGGCCTTCGTCCCGGTGCCCTCCTCGTCGCCGACCACCGACTCCAGCATGGAGGCGAGCGTCTTGGCGGTCCTGGCGCTGACCACCCTGGTCCGTTCGGGCGGTGCGGCGGCCTCGAAGCGGCCGTCGGCGCCCCGGGTGCCGCGTACCAGCGTGGGCGTGACGCGGACCCCGTCGTTGGCGATCGTGGAGTAGATGGAGGCGGCCTGCATGGCGTTGAGCGAGAGGCCCTGGCCGAAGGGGATCGTGTACTGCTGCGAGGTCGACCAGTCCCCGGGCTTGGCGAGGATGCCGGGGGTCTCGCCCGGGTAGCCGAGTCCGGTCGGGGAGCCGATCCCGAACTTGCGCAGGTAGGAGTAGAGGACCTTGTTGGCCTGGGCCTGCGTCTTGCCCAGTTCGCCGGTGGCCAGGATGGTGCCGATGTTGCTGGACTTGGCGAGTACGCCGTTGAGCGTCAGGTACCAGGTGGCGTGGTCGATGTCGTCCTTGAAGAGCCGGTCGCCGCGGTGCAGCCGGTTGGGGACGGTGACATGGGTGCCCGGGGTGGCGGCCCCCTCCTCCAGCACCGCGGCCATGGACATGACCTTGCTGGTGGAGCCGGGCTCGTAGACGTCCTGGAGGGCCGCGTTGCCCAGGGAGGCGGCGTCGGCCTGCGAGAGGTCGTTGGGGTCGAATCCGGGCGCGTTGGCCATGGCGAGCACCTCGCCGGTCCTGGTGTTCTGGACGATCACATAGCCGCGGTCGGCCTTGGACTTCTTCACCTGGTCGGCGATGGCCTGCTGGGCGGCCCACTGGATGTCGCGGTCGATGGTCAGCTCGATGTCGGCCCCGGGGACGGCCGGGACCTCCTTGGTGCCCGCGGTGGGCACCCGCCGGCCGCCCGCCTGGGCGTACCTGATCTTGCCGTCCTCGCCCGCGAGCTCCTTGTCCAGCTGCGATTCGAGGCCGCCCGCGCCCTTGCCGTCGGCGTTGACGTAACCCAGTATCCCGGCGGCGAGACCTCCGTTGGGGTAGACCCGTTTGGTGGTCGCCTCCTGGAAGACCCCGGCCAGCACATTGGCTCCGGCGCCGCCGCCCGCCCGGTCCTTGGCCGCCTTCTCGGCGAAGACGGACTTCAGGTCCTTGATCTGGTTCCAGACCTGCGGGGTCCGGCGGCGGGCCAGGACGACGTATCGGCCCTTCCCGGACAGCTTCCGGGTCAGCTCGGCGGCGTCCGTACGGAGGATCGGGGCGAGGAGCGCCGCCGCCTGCCGGGGCGCGTCGGGGGCCTTGCTGAAGCCGGGCGTGAACATCGAGGGGTCGGCGGTGATGTTGTACGCGTCGACGCTGGTGGCCAGGGCGATTCCGCTGCGGTCGGTGATCTCGCCGCGCTCGGCGGAGATCGTGTAGCTGAGGTAGCGGTTCTCCTTGGCCTTGGCCGCGTACGCGCTGGCGTCGACGGCCTGGACCTGGAGCAGCCGGACGACGAAGGTCAGCATGACCAGCGTCAGCGCGAGGCCGACCAGCCGGAGCCGGGGCCGCGGGCTGCCGAGCCGCAGCCGGTTCGGGCCCCGGCCGCCCGCCGGGCGGGGGCGTGGTGCCGGGGAGGACCCGCGGCGGGCAGCGGGCCTCGGGCGCCCCTGGCCGCCGCCGGCGCCGCGGGGGCGCGCGGGGCCGGGGACTCGGCGGCGCGGTGGATCCTTGGGCGGCACTGCGTCACCTGCCGGGGCTCGTCGAGGGCGTGTCTGCCGGGGTGAGCGCCCCGGCGGGCGGGGGCGTGAAGGTGCTGGGCTGCGCGGCGGCGCCCGGCCGGCCGAACGAGGGCGCCGAGGCCGGATCCATCGCTGCCGGAGAGGGTGCGACCTGGGTGGTGACCGGGGGCGGGGCGCCGGTGGCGGACGCGGTGGCGGTCGTGGTGGGCGTGGCCGCCGTGGACGCGGTCGCGCCGGGCGCCGCCGGTGGGCTGCTCTTCGGCTGCGGCGGGGTGGGGGTCGGGGTCGGCTCGGCCGTGGTCTCGGCGGGTACGCCCCGGACCGTGCCGTCCGGATTCAGGAAGGCGGGGCTGCCGCCGGGCACCATGCCCAGTTCGCGGGCCCGCCGCTCCAGGGCGTCCGGCTTGGAGAAGTTGTCGACGTCGTGCTGGAGGGCCTGTTGCTCGTCGGTGAGCCCGGTGGTCCGCTTCTTCAGCTCGCTCAGCCTGAACGACCCTTCGTTGAGGGCCGAGTTGAGCACCAGGAGCGTGATCAGGCCGCCGCCGAGCAGCACCACGACCAGCAGGACGAAGGGCGTACGGGCCGCGTTGCTGGGCCCGGACGGCATCAGCCGGACGAGCCGCGCGGCGCGTCCTCTCAGCTGTCCGGCCGGTCCTCTCACCGCGCCGCCCCGTGCCTCGTCATCGGTGTCCGGCCCTCCGGTCGCGCGACGCTCATCGCTCCTCCTCGCGGATCCGCTGGGCACCGCGCAGCCGGGCGGGGGCGGCGCGCCGGTTCTCGGCGACCTCCTCCTCCGTGGGCAGCTCCGCGCCGCGGGTCAGCAGCTTCAGCCGGGGCTGGTAGCGCTCGGGGACGACCGGCAGGCCGGGCGGCGCCGTGGTGGCGGCGCCCGCCGCGAACACCTGCTTGACCAGCCGGTCCTCCAGCGAGTGGTACGAGAGGACGGCGATGCGGCCGCCGACCGCGAGGCTCCGCACGGCGGCCGGAATGGCCCGCTCCAGGACGGTGAGCTCGCCGTTGACCTCGATGCGCAGCGCCTGGAAGGTCCGCTTGGCGGGGTTGCCGCCGGTGCGCTTGGCGGCCTGGGGCAGCGAGTCGCGGATCAGCTCGACGAGCCGGGCGCTGTTGCTGAACGGCTCCTTCTCGCGCTCGCGCACGATCGCGGAGACGATCCGTTTGGCCTGCTTCTCCTCGCCGTACGCCCGCAGGATCCGGACCAGCTCGCCGGGCGGATAGGTGTTGAGCACCTCGGCCGCGCCGATGCCGGTCGTCTGGTCCATCCGCATGTCGAGCGGGGCGTCCTGGGCGTAAGCGAATCCGCGGTCCGCCTCGTCCAGCTGCATGGAGGAGACACCGAGGTCGAACAGGACGCCCTGGACCTTCGGGGTGCCGAGCCTGTCGAGCACCTCGGGCAGCTCGTCGTAGACGGCGTGCACCAGGGTGGCCCGGTCGCCGTACGGGGCGAGCCGCTCGCCGGAGAGCCGCAGCGCCTCCTTGTCCCGGTCCAGCGCGATCAGGCGCGCGGACGGGAAGGCGGAGAGCAGCGCCTCGCTGTGCCCGCCGAGGCCGAGGGTGCAGTCGACGACCACGGGCGCCTGCGGCCCCGGCGCCTCCAGAGCCGGGGCCAACAGGTCCAGGCACCGCTGGAGCATCACCGGGACGTGTCGGGTCTGGCTCATGCGCCCTCTCAGGCTCAGGTCCCGTGTGGCCGCACGTACGGCCTGGTCCCCGCCCGCTCAGAAGGGGAGGTCGACAGGCGCCGGGGAAGGGGCGCCGGCCGACCGGCGAGCGGGAGAGGGCCGGGCCCGTACGTACGCCGCACACACAGGGGAAATCTTCGGAATGTGCAGGGTGTCGGTAACTTCCCGTCACTTTAGTCCACCCTGCCATTCGATCGATTCCCGATCAATCAACCCGGCTGCGCGTCGCCCCGCCCCCTGTTCACCCGCTCGAACCAGTGCTGCGAGGCTTGTGGGTTGCCTCACAACAAGACCCGATGACGTTCTTTGTCCCTTCCCACAGCACGACGGGAGGAGGTGCGGGAGCTAACGTCATAGCCATGTCGACTTCTGCGCACTCCACCGCCGGCCCCTCCACGACCGACCGGACGCTCACCGGGAGCACGGTCACCGACGACCTCGTCGAGGCGAACGTCCGGTACGCCGCCGGATTCGAGGACCCGGGCATGGACGCCAAGCCCGTGCTGCGCGTGGCCGTGGTCGCCTGCATGGACGCCCGGCTCGACCTGCACGACGCCCTCGGCCTGTCCCTCGGCGACTGCCACACCATCCGCAACGCGGGCGGCGTGGTCACCGACGACGTGATCCGTTCGCTGACCATCAGCCAGCGGGCCCTCGGCACCCGCAGCGTCATACTGATCCACCACACCAACTGCGGTCTGGAGTCGATCACCGAGGAATTCCGCCAGGAGCTGGAGGCCGAGGTCGGCCAGCGTCCGGTCTGGGCGGTCGAGGCGTACAAGGACGCCGACCAGGACGTACGGCAGTCGATGCAGCGGGTGCGCACCTCTCCCTTCCTGCTCCACACCGATGACGTCCGCGGCTTCGTCTTCGATGTGACCACCGGTCTGCTGCGGGAGATCCTTCCCACCTCCTGACCGGCCGAATGCCGCCCTCCCGGAACCGAAAACCCCACCGAAACCGGCATATCGCCCTCGTTTGTCCACAGGCAAGTGACACGAAGCGGTAACGGCAACAAGAATGCGCATGTGACATCCCGCCGGACGTTTCCGGATGGGGTGTCCGTGTTTCGGGGTGGGCCGGACCGCTGCGCGCGTCGGCCCGTGAATGGGGTATCCCCTGCTTCTTGCGAGCACGGGGCAGGGCCGAGGAGGGCCGGGTGACGACCTATGACGATCGAGCGAGCCTCACAGATCTGACCACGACTGCGGAGCGGGTGCGCAGGTCGGTGGAGAGCGTGATCGAGGGCAAGCCCGAGGTCGTACGGCTTTCTCTGACCGTGCTGCTGGCGGAGGGGCACCTCCTCATCGAGGACGTCCCCGGGGTCGGCAAGACGATGCTGGCCAAGGCGCTGGCCCGGTCCATCGACTGCTCGGTGCGGCGCATCCAGTTCACGCCGGACCTGCTGCCGTCGGACATCACCGGTGTGTCCGTCTTCGACCAGCAGCGGCGCGACTTCGAGTTCAAGCCGGGCGCGATCTTCGCCCAGGTCGTGATCGGCGACGAGATCAACCGCGCCTCGCCGAAGACCCAGTCGGCGCTGCTGGAGTCCATGGAGGAGCGCCAGGTCACCATCGACGGGCACAGCTACGAGCTGCCCGATCCGTTCATGGTGGTGGCCACCCAGAACCCGGTGGAGATGGAGGGCACCTATCCGCTGCCCGAGGCCCAGCGCGACCGGTTCATGGCGCGGGTGTCGATCGGCTATCCGAGTGCCGACGCCGAACTGCGGATGCTCGACGTGCACGGCGGCCTCTCGCCGCTCGACGACCTCCAGCCGGTGGCACACGCGCACGACGTGGTGAAGCTGATAGACGCGGTGCGCACGGTCCATGTGGCCGACGCCGTACGGCGGTACGCGGTGGAGCTGGTCGGGGCCACCCGCGACCATCCCGATCTCCGGCTCGGTGCCTCGCCCCGGGCCACCCTGCATCTGCTGCGCGCGGCGAAGGCCTCCGCGGCGCTGAGCGGCCGCGACTACTGCCTCCCCGACGACGTGCAGGCGCTGGCGGTCGCGGTGCTCGCGCACCGGCTGCTGCCGACGGCCCAGGCCCAGCTGAACCGCCGTACCGCCGAACAGGTCGTCCTGGAGATCCTCCAGCAGACACCGGTCCCCACCGCCGACGGCGGTGTCGCCCAGCCGCGGCCCCCGCAGCCGGACCGTCCGGCGTACGGGCGCCGGCAGCCCGGCGCACGGCGGGCGTGATGGCCGCCGGGGGGCCGGCCGCGATGGACGACGGTGACGAGAAGGGCGGTCTGCGGGATGCCCTGAGCGGGCTGACCACGCGCGGACGGTCCTTTCTGGCGGCCGGAGTCGCCGCGGCGGTCTGCGCCTATGTGCTCGGGCAGGCGGATTTGCTGCGGGTCGGACTGCTGCTGGCCGCGCTGCCGCTGGTCTGCGCGGTGGTGCTCGTGCGCACGCGGTACCGGGTCGCGGGGACCCGGCGGCTCACGCCGTCCCGGGTCCCGGCGGGCTCGGAGGCGCGCGTCCACCTGCGGATGGACAACGTGTCGCGGATGCCCACCGGGCTGCTGATGCTCCAGGACCGGGTGCCCTACGTGCTCGGGCCGCGACCCCGGTTCGTGCTGGACCGGGTGGAGACGGGCGGCCGTCGCGAGGTGTCCTACCGGGTGCGGTCGGATCTGCGCGGCTGCTATCCGCTCGGGCCGTTGCAACTGCGGCTGAGCGACCCCTTCGGGATGTGCGAGCTGACCCGTTCGTTCAGCGCGTACGACACCCTCGTCGTGATTCCGCGGACCGAGCCGCTGCCGCCGGTGCGGCTGGCGGGCGAGGCCACGGGGTACGGCGAGGGGCGGCAGCGCTCGCTGGCGCTGGCCGGTGACGACGACGTGATCCCGCGCGGCTACCGGCACGGTGACGATCTGCGCCGGGTCCACTGGCGCTCGACCGCGCGCTACGGCGAACTGATGGTGCGCCGCGAGGAGCAGCCGCAGCGGGCCAGGTGCACGGTGCTGCTGGACACCCGACGGGTCGGCTACCGGGGGACGGGGCCGGACTCCGCCTTCGAGTGGGCGGTGTCCGGGGCCGCGTCCGTGCTGACGCACATGCTGGAGCGCGGTTTCGCCGTACGGCTGCTGACCGACGACGGGAGCGCGGTGCCGGGCGAGGGGGCGGGCGGCTTCGCCGGATCGACGCAGGAGTCCGCCGACTCGGCGGGGCTGATGCTCGACACCCTGGCGATGGTCGACCACTCCGACGGCAGTGGTCTGTCGCGCGCGTACGACGTGCTGCGCGGTGGCAACGAGGGGCTGCTGATCGCGTTCTTCGGCGATCTGGACGAGGAGCAGGCGGCGGTGGCGGCCCGGATGCGGCAGCGCAGCGGCGGGGCCGTCGCGTTCGTCCTGGACAGCGCGGACTGGGAGCAGGGGGATGTCCCTCCGCCGGGGGCGGAGGCGGCGTCCGAACGACGGCTGAGGCTGCTGCGTGAATCGGGCTGGACGGTGGTGGCGGTGCCGCCGGGGGCCGGTCTTGCCCACTGCTGGCAGCAGGCGGGGCACCAGGGCGAGGCGGCGCGGTCGGCCGCGACGGGCGGGACGACGGGATTCTCCGGGGGATGGTCATGAGCGGTCGTGGTCGGCTGGCGCTGTGCGCCTTCGCGGCGACGCTGATGGCGGCGGCCTCGATGCTGCCGCTGGTGGAGCCGGCCGGATGGATCGTGCAGGCCACGTTCCTGCTGGCGGTCCAGAGCGGGACGGGACTGCTCGTCCGCCGGGCGCCCGTGCCCCGCGCGCTGGTCCTCATGGCGCAGGCGGTGGTCACGCTGGTCGTGCTGACCGTGGTGTTCGCCAGGCAGCAGGCGGTGGCCGGTCTGCTGCCCGGCCCGGAGGCCGTCCAGCGCCTCGGGCACCTGCTGGCCGCGGGCGCCGAGGACGTGGGCAAGTACGCCGCTCCGGCTCCGGTGACGGACGGCATCCGGCTGATGCTGATCGGCGGTGTGCTGCTGGTCGGACTGGCCGTGGACGCCCTCGCCGTGACGTTCCGCAGCGCGGCCCCGGCCGGTCTGCCGCTGCTCGCGCTCTACTCGGTGGCCGCCGGGCTGTCCGAGGGCGGGGCCGACTGGCTCTGGTTCCTGCTGGCGGCCGGCGGCTATCTGCTGCTCCTGCTGGCCGAGGGCCGGGACCGGCTCTCGCAGTGGGGGCGGGTCTTCAGCGGCGCGGCCGCCAGGTCCCCCGGGGGGTCTGCGGTCGGTGCGGCGCTGTCGGGCGGGCGGCCGACGGCCCCGGTCCGCACCGGTCGCCGCATCGGCGCGCTGGCCCTGGGCGTCTCGCTGGTCGTCCCGGCGGTGCTGCCGGGGCTCGACGGCGGGCTGCTGGCCGGTGCGGGCGGCGACGGGGCCGGCAAGGGGGGCGGCGGCACCATCTCCGCGGTGAACCCGCTGGTCTCGCTCCAGGACAATCTGAACCAGCCGGAGAACCGGCAGGTGATGTCCTACCGCACCAATTCCGGCGCCCCGCAGGACTTCTATCTGCGGATCCTGGCCCTGGACCAGTTCAACGGGAGCAAGTGGCGGCCCTCCACCCGCCGTCTGAAGGACGTACCGAAGCGGCTCCCGGCCCCGGCGGGCCTCGGTCCGGACGTGGCGGTCACGGAGATCAGGACGAACATCTCCGCCTCCGGCTCCTACCGGCAGACCTATCTGCCGCTCCCCTACCCGGCGACCGAGGTCAGGATCGACGGGCGCTGGCGGTACGAACCGGAGGGGCGGACGCTCGTCGGTGACCGCGGGGAGACGACCCGCGGCGCCCAGTACCAGGTCACCAGTCTGGTGGTCGAGCCGACCGCCGAGCAGCTCGCCGCGGCGAGCCCCGCCCCGGCCGCTCTGCGACGCGAGTACACCCGTGTCCCGGGCTCCCTGCCGAAGGTGGTCGAGGAGACCGCGCAGAAGGTGACCAAGGGTGCCGCCAACGATTACGAGCGGGCGGTGAAGCTCCAGGACTACTTCGCCCTGGACGGCGGCTTCACCTACGACACCTCGGTGAACTCGGGCACCGGGAGCGCGGCGATCAGCCGGTTCCTGAAGGACCGGAAGGGCTTCTGCGTCCACTTCTCCTTCGCGATGGCGGCGATGGCCCGGACGCTGGGCATTCCGGCCCGGGTCGCGGTGGGCTTCACCCCCGGCACCGGGCAGTCGGACGGGTCCGTCTCGGTGGGGCTGCGCGACGCGCACGCCTGGCCCGAGCTGTACTTCGAGGGCGCCGGTTGGACCCGGTTCGAGCCGACTCCGACGCGGGGCAGCACACCGACGTACGCCCAGGAGGAGACCCCCACGGGTGACACGGAGGTCCCGGCCCGGCCCGAGAAGGGCGCCTCTGCGGCTCCCTCGGTCGCGCCGTCCGCGCCGGACAGCTGCCCGGCACAGCTGCGCAAGCAGGGCGAGTGCGACAGCGCGGCGGCTCCGGGGGTGGCACCTCCGACGGATTCCGGGACGCCTGCGGGCACCGTCGTCGGCCTGGTCCTGCTCGCCGCCGCGGTCCTCGCGCTGCCCCTGCTGCCGCTGCTCTGGCGGCTCCGGACACGCAGGCGAAGGCTGGGCCTCTCGACCGGGCGCACGCCGGGCGCGGGACGCGGCGTCACCTCCCCCGGGGCGGGCCGCGCCGGCGGTACCGGCCGCGCACCGGCGCACGAGACGACCGGCACGCTCGCGGCCTGGCGGGAGATCACCGACACGGCCTGGGACCACGGCATCGAGCCGGACGAATCCCGGACCCCGCGCAAGGCGGCGGCCCGGGTGGTGCGGCTGGGGCGGCTGGAGCCCGAGGCGGCCGCCGCGGTGCACCGGGTCGCCGGGGCGGTGGAGCAGGTCCTCTACGCCCCGCAGCCCCGGGCGAGCACCGGGCTGGCCGAGGACGTGGAGACGGTACGCGCCGGTCTGCGGGCCTCCGCCGGACGGATCACCCGGATCCGGGCGGTCGTGGCACCGCGCTCGGCCGTTCGGGTGATCTGGGCGGCCTCGGACCGCTGGGCAACGGTCACCGAACGGTGGACGGCGCTGTGGGGCCGGGACCGATGGGCGGCATGGCTACGGCGCCCGTCACGCGGACAGGGCTGACCGGGGGCCGGTTCGGGGGTGGGTCGGTTCGGGGCCGGGCTTGGGGCCGGGCTGCTATGGAGCGGCGCTGGTGCGGGGCCAGGTTGGTTCGGGACCAGGCTTGGGGCCGGGCTGCTTCGGGGCGGGGGCCTGAGCGCGGGCCTGGTACGGGCCGGGCTGCTTTGGAGCGGCGCTGCTTCGGGGCCAGGTCGGTTCGGGACCAGGCTTGGGGCCGGGCCGCTTCGGGGCAGCGCTGGTTGGAGGCCAGGCTGCTTCGGGGCCGGGCTGCTTCGGGGCCGGGCTGCTTCGGGGCAGCGCTGGTTCGGGGCCGGGTTGGTTCGGGACCAGGCTTGGGGCCGGGCTGGTTCGGGGCCGGGCTGCTTCGGGGCGGGGGTCTGAGCGCGGGCCTGGTACGGGCCGGGGCCGAGCGCGGGCCTCGGCCGCTTCAAGGCCAGGGGACCGCTCCAAGGCCCGGGGCCCGGTCCAGGGCCAGGGACCGGCGCGGGCCCCGGCCCAACGGCTGATCCGGCGGCCTCGCGCCACGGCCCCGCCGGGGCACACCCTCCGCCAACGCCCCGGGGCGCACCGGCCCCGCCCCCCGTACGACCACCCGTCCAGGCGTAGCGCGTTTCGTCGTACGGGCGGCCGTCCAGCCGCGGTCCGACGGGCGTGCGGCCGTCCGGCCTCGGTTCAACGGACGCGCGGCCATCCCCGAGGTGGCCAGCCCTTCCGGCGGTCTTCCGGCCGTCCGACGGGTCCCGGGACGGGCGGGTGAAGGCCCGTCCGCGTGGAAGTGGGGCGACGGGCGGCCCGCTCGTGAGCCGGTCCGGAGGTCGCCCGCTCCGGAAGGCTCCGGGCACGCATGAGGGGCGGCCGCGAAAGTGCGGCCGCCCCTCATCCAAGTTGTCCGAGGGTCTACTGACCCTGCTCGTCGCGGCGGCGCTGCCACCGCTGTTCGATGCGGTTCATCACAGTGCGGCGTTGTCTGGGTCGGCTGCGCTCGCCACCACCGCCGCCTGCTGCCGGATGCTCACCGGGTTTGGGCGCCTTGCGCCAGCCCCTGATCGCAAGGACCGCGCAGCCCAGCATGACGAGAAAACCCACCACGCTGATCATCCAGATCTGCTGGGCGACCATCCCGACCATGAGGAGCGCGATACCCACCAGGAAGCCTGCGATCGCCTGGTAGACCCGTCGCCGGGTGTACGTACGCAGCCCGCTTCCCTCGAGCGCTGTCGCGAACTTGGGATCTTCGGCGTACAGCGCTCGCTCCATTTGCTCGAGCATTCGCTGCTCGTGCTCCGAGAGCGGCACGGAGTCCTCCTCGTCGTCGGCCGCGGGGGCGGCCGGTATGCGGCCCTTCCAGGATAGGCAGGGAATCGCCCCCGTGAAACCCGCCTTCTTGCCCATCAGCCAGTCCGGGCCGCCACGACGGCTCGGCTGTTGAGGCGTTGATTCCCCGACCTCCGATCCGTCATGCCGGATGGTGTCCCCCGATCATACGGGGCGAAGCCCCCGATCGGGGGGCCTGGTGCGTACTCCGTCTGCCGCTGCGTCGCTGATCAGCCGCGCTGCGGCCGGGCCGTCGCCGGACCGGACCGCGCTCAGCCGCGCTTCGTGCCCAGAACGTGCAGCTGCGTCGCGACGGAGTGGAAGGCGGGGAGTTCGGCCGCGGCGGACTCCAGCTTGAGCAGGGCCTCCATGGCACCGGGCTCCGTGTCCACCAGCACACCCGGCACCAGATCGGCGAAGACCCGCACCCCGTGGACGGCCCCGACCTCGACGTCGGCCCCGGAGACCAGCTCGGTGAGCTGGTCCGCGGTGTAGCGCCGGGGCACCGGGTCGCCCTCGCCCCAGCGGCCCGCCGGGTCGCCGAGCGCCTGCCGGGCCTCCGTGAAATGACCGGCGAGCGCCCGCGCCAGGACGGCGCCGCCGAGCCCGGCCGCGAGCAGGCTGAGCGCACCGGACGGCCGGAGCGCCGCCACGGCGTTGCGTACGCCCTCGGCGGGGTCGTCCACGTACTCCAGGACGCCGTGGCACAGCACCGCGTCGTACCCCTCGCGCTCCACGACCTCGAACAGCCCGTGGATGTCGCCCTGGACGCCGCGGACCCGGTCGGCGACCCCGGCCTCGGCGGCGCGGCGCTCCAGCGCGAAGAGCGCGTTGGGGCTGGGGTCGACGACGGTGACGCGGTGGCCGAGCCGGGCGACCGGCACCGCGAAGTTGCCGGTGCCGCCGCCGGTGTCCAGGACGTCCAGGGCGTCCCTGCCGGTCGCCTTCACCCGGTGGTCGAGGGCGTCCTTGAGGACCTCCCAGACCACGGCGGTACGGAGGGAGGCGCGGGGGCGCAGCTGGTCCGACACGGCAGATGACTCCTCGGCACGGTGCCGCCTGGGACGGCGGAGCGTGAACAGTGCAGGTGGTACGAGCGGTCTCCACCCTATTGCCTCGCGCCGCCGCCGCCCTCATCCCGCGTCGGGCCGCCCCCTCCTGGCCTGCGGGAGCACCGGCTGGAGCACCAGCAGGCGCTCGACCAGACGCAGGAACATCGCCGCGTCGCGCACCAGGTCGTCGGCGTCGCGCCGGCTGGCCGCACCGGGGATCCCGGCCTCCGCACGGGCCCGGCGGGGGGCTCCGGAGGCGAACAGCGCGCTCCATTCGGTCAGCTCGGGGGCGATTTCGGGCAGGATCTCCCAGGCGCTGCGGATGCGCTCCCGGCGCCGCCTGGACGTCTCCGGGCGGGCCCGCGCGGCGAGGACCGCGGCCGCGGTGCGCAGCGCAGCGAGATGGGCGGTGGCGTACCGCTCGTTCGGCACATCGAGAACGGCGGCCTCGTCGAGGCCGGTGCGGGCCTGGGCGAGCAGATCGAGGGCGGCGGGCGGCGCCGTGGTGCGGCGCGGAACGGGGTGGACATCGCTTGCCGGGCCGGTCAGTGAGGGGGCAGGGCCGTCTGCGCGGCGCCGGGGTGCGGCTGCTGCGGACGAGTGGGCCATGACGAAACCTCCTGTCTCGTGTAACGGCTCCGTGGCCGTATGCATCCATCGTGGCGGGCACCACTGACAATCGGCCTCGACCCCGCCCTGACCTGTGCTTTTGCTTCGTTCGCAAGTTCGGGCTACCTTTTGAACTGACCGGTCAGTTCAAAAGAAGGGGGAGGGCCTGTGGACAGCCCGCACGGGGCATCCGTCACCGCCGAGAACCTCGGCCTCAAGGGGCCGCGCGGATGGGCCTTCCGGGGCCTGGACATCGATGCCGGACCCGGCTCGCTGGTGGCGATCGAGGGTCCGTCCGGCTCCGGCCGCACCTGCCTGCTGCTCGCCCTCACCGGCCGGATGCGCCCCACCGAGGGCCAGGCGAAGGTCGGCGGACTGCGGCTGCCCCGCAAGATGGCCGCCGTGCGCCGCATCGCCGCGCTGGGCCCGGTCCCCGGCGTCAGCGAGCTCGATCCGGCCTTCACCGTCGCCGAGCACCTGCGCGAACGGGCCCTGCTCCAGCGCCGCTTCGACGGTTCGCTGCGCGCCCTGCTGCGCCCGCGCGCCGAGCGGACAGCCACCGCCCAGGCGCGGATCGACGCGGCGCTGGACGCCGCCGGACTCGACCCGGAGACCCTGCCCAAGGCGGGGCGCACCTCCGTACGGGACCTGGAGCGGCTGGAGGCGCTGCGGCTCTCCATCGCCCTCGCGCTGATCGGCGGTCCCCGGCTGCTCGCGGTGGACGACACCGACCTCAAGCTCTCCGACGCCGAGCGCGCCGAGGCCTGGGACCTGCTGCGGTCCGTCGCGGACAGCGGCACGACCGTGCTCGCCGTGTGCAGCCAGGCGCCCGAGGGCGCGATCACCCTGCGTACGGACAGCACAGGCAGCACACACGGCACGGCCGCACGGCCCGCGACCGGAGAAGCCGCGAGCGAGAAGACCGCGACCGGGGACACCACGACCGAGGAAGGAACGGCCGATGCGTTCGCCGAGACTGGCCGCGCTTGAGCTCAAGCGGTTCGGCAGGGGGAAGCTGCCGCGCGCCGCCCTGGTGGCCCTGCTGCTCCTGCCCCTGCTGTACGGCGCCCTGTACCTGTGGTCCTTCTGGGACCCGTACGGCCGCCTCGACAAGATCCCCGTCGCGCTGGTCAACAACGACAAGGGCGCCACCGCGGCCGGCAAGCGCGTCGCGGCCGGTGACGAGATCACCGGCAAGCTCCTGGACTCCAAGGTCTTCGACTGGCACGAGGTGAGCTCCGCCGAGGCCCACAAGGGCGTCGAGGACGGCACGTACTACCTCTCGCTCACCATGCCGTCGGACTTCAGCAAGCGGATCGCGTCCAGCTCGGGCGACTCCCCCGAGGCCGGCGCCCTCCAGGTGCGGACCAACGACGCCAACAACTACATCGTCGGGCAGATCTCCCGCTCGGTCTTCTCCGAGGTGCGCACCGCCGCGTCGACCAACGCCTCACGCGGCTTCTACGACCGGATCTTCATCAACTTCTCCGACCTCCACGAGGCGACGGCGAAGGCCGCCAAGGGCGCCGACGATCTCAAGGGCGGCATCGGCAAGGCCAAGAAGGGATCGCAGGATCTCGCGGACGGCCTGAAGGACGCCAAGGCCGGCAGCGACCGGCTGGCCGGCGGGATCGTCAAGCTGAACAAGGGCGCCGGCGACCTGGAGACCGGCTCCCGGCAGGTGGCCGAAGGCACCCAGCAGCTCGCCGACAAGGTGAACGGGGTGGCGGCCGACGTCCGCCCCTTCCTGAAGGACAACGGCAAGTCGATCGGCGACACCGCCCGGCTGGTCTCCGACTCCTCGAAGGCCGTGCGGCACAACCTCGACCTGCTGGTGAAGGCGGCACCCACCGCGGCCGCCGACGCCCACACGGCCTCCGACGACCTGGCCGGGATCTACCGCACCAGCTGCGTGGACCAGCAGCCCGACGACCCGGCCGTCTGCCCGCCACTGAAGCGCGCCAAGATCACGGCGGCCGATGTCGCCGCGGTCGCCGACGATGTGAACGTGCTGGTCACGAACCAGAACGGCGACCTGAAGAAGCTGAGTGCCCAGCTGACCACCCTTCAGCGGCAGGCCGACGACCTCGCCGAGCACGCGCCGCGCCTGGACGAGGACCTGGAGTCCGCCGTCAAGAAGGTCAACGCGCTCAACACCGGTGCCCACAAGGTCGCGAAGGGCGCCGACGACCTGCACACCGGCCTGGTCACCGCCCGGACCGGCTCCGCCGACCTGGACACCGGCGTGGGCAATCTCAAGAAGGGCGCGACCAATCTGGACGGCGGGCTGATCCGGCTCGGCGACGGCTCGGCCACCCTCGCCCAGGGGCTCAACGACGGCGTCGGCAAGATCCCCGACTACGACAAGAAGGACCGCGACGCCCGTACGGGGGTCATGGCCGACCCGGTGCAGCTGGCCTCCCAGTCGCTGCACGCCGCCCCCAACTACGGCACCGGTTTCGCGCCCTACTTCATTCCGCTCTCCCTCTGGGTCGGCGCGATGGTGGCCTACATGCTGATCCAGCCGCTCAACCGGCGCGCGCTCGCCGCCGGGGCATCCGCCTGGCGGATCGCCTTCGCGGGCTGGCTTCCGGTGGCCGCGATCGGTCTGCTCCAGGTGGCCGCCCTGATGTCCGTACTGCACTGGGGCCTCGGTCTGCAGATGGCCCGCGCCGCCGGCACGGTCGGCTTCCTGGCGCTGGTGACCTGCTGCTTCGCCGCCATCGTGCAGTGGCTGAACGCCCGGTTCGGAGCCGCGGGCCGGATTCTCGTCCTGGCGGTGCTGATGCTCCAGCTGACCTCGGCCGGCGGAACGTATCCCGTCCAGACCAGCCCCGGGTTCTTCAACGCGATCCACCCCTATCTGCCGATGAGCTACATCGTCGAGGGGCTGCGCCGGCTGATCACGGGCGGCGGGCTGGGCCCGGTCTGGCAGGGCAGTGCGGTGCTGCTGGCCTTCACGGCGGGGGCGCTCGCCCTGACCGCGGTCGCCGCACGCCGCAAGCAGGTGTGGACGCTGGACCGGCTCCACCCGGAGCTGAGCCTGTGAGCACGCCGGAACCTGTGAGAATCGGGGACATGGAAAGCAGCAGCACCACGCGTCGCCGGGCCACCCGGCAGAAGCTCTACGAAGCGGCCGTGACCCTCATCGCGGAGAAGGGCTTCTCGGCGACCACGGTGGACGAGATCGCCGAGCGCGCCGGGGTCGCCAAGGGCACGGTCTACTACAACTTCAAGAGCAAGACCGAGCTCTTCGAGGAGCTGCTGCGCCACGGCGTCGGACTGCTCACCGCCTCGCTGCGCACCGCGGCCGAGGAGACCGGGGAGCGCGGCGGCACCCGGGTCGAGGCCCTGGACGCGATGATCCGGGCCGGTCTGGTCTTCATCGACCGCTACCCGGCCTTCACCCAGCTGTACGTCGCGGAGCTGTGGCGCACCAACCGTGCCTGGCAGGGCACCCTGCTGGTGGTGCGTCAGGAGGCCGTCGCGGTGGTCGAGGGGGTGCTGCGCGAGGGCGTGGGCAACGGTGAGCTGAGCGAGGAGATCGACATCCCGCTCACGGCCGCCGCGCTGGTCGGCATGGTGCTGGTGGCCGCCCTGGACTGGCAGGCGTTCCAGCCCGAGCGTTCGATCGACGATGTGCACTCGGCGCTGTCGCTGCTCCTGCACGGGCGGGTCAGCGGGCGCTGATCGGCCCGGCCGCCGCACGGTGGCACACGGAAGACGCCGGTCCGGTGAGGCTCGATCCCCCCGAGCCTGCGCCGGACCGGCGTCTTCCTTGCTGCCGGAGAGTCTTCCCCGTGGCCTCGTTCCCCCGTGGCCCCGGACTCCCCTTCGTGCTCCCCCGTTCCGGAGGGAGCGCCGCGACCGTTCCGCCGCCCCGTGCCGGCGGTACCGGAGCCGCGCCCCTTTCCGTGGGCTCCACTCTCCCGTCCCCGGGGGCGGGAGCCCATCCGCGTACCTACTCATCTCCTCACCTAGGTACGGATACTCAGAGCTGCGTACCGGAAGCCGCCCCGGACGTTGCGCCATCTGGTTACGATCGCGTGCGTGTCCGTACTTCCCCTGGTGTTCACGAGCGGCTGGGCGAGCGGGATCAACGCCTACGCGGTGGTCCTGCTGCTCGGTGTCTTCGGCACGACCGGTCTGACCGACGAGGTGCCCGCGTCGTTGCAGCGCACCGACGTCCTCGTGGTGGCCGCCGTGCTCTTCCTGTGCGAGGTGGTGGCGGACAAGGTCCCGTACGTCGATTCGGTCTGGGACGCGGTGCACACCGTCGTCCGGCCGGTCGCCGGTGCCGTCGTGGCGGCGCTGCTGGCCGGTGAGAGCGGTTCGCTGCCGCAGCTCGCGGCCGCGGCGGTGGGCGGCTCCACCGCGCTGATGAGCCATCTGGTGAAGGCGGGCACCAGGATGGCGGTCAACTCCTCCCCCGAGCCGTTCAGCAACATCGTGCTGAGCATCGTGGAGGACCTGGGCGTCGCCGGGGTCGTCACCTTCGCGATATTCCATCCGGTGGTGGCCGCGGTCTTCGCGGGGACGCTGCTGCTGCTCGGCATCGTGACCGTGGCCTTCCTGGCCTCCAGGATCCGCCGGTTCCTGCGCCGCAGGGCCCGGCGCCGGGAGGAACGGCGCCTGGCCGCGACGGGTTCGCCCTGGCCACCGGAGTGACTGTCGGTGGCGGCCGTTAAGGTCACTGGCATGGCACGTATTGCGGTGATCGGCGCCGGGATGGGCGCGATGGCGGCGGCCGCCCGGCTCGCGGTGGCAGGCCACCGGGTGACGGTGTACGAGCGGTCGGAGACCTTCGGCGGCTCGGTGGGCCGGTATGTCCACGAGGGCTTCGCCTTCGACACCGGCCCGGCGCTGCTGCATCTGCCGGCCGTCTACCGCGACCTGTTCGTGAAGACCGGCAAGGAGCCGCTGGAGCGGTGCGTCACCATGACGCAGGTCGATCCGGCGAGCCGCCATCTGTTCGCCGACGGCACGGCGGTCTCGCTGCCCAATGCCTCACGGGCGGGGGTCGTCTCCGCGCTGGACGGCGCGCTCGGCGGCGGTGCCGGTGCGGCCTGGGGCGCTTTCCTGGACCGCGCGCGCGATGCCTGGGACCGGTCCCGGCGGCCGCTCCTGGAGGAGCCGCTGCGCGCCGACTGGCAGGTGCTCGGCCGTGATCCGTATCCCGCGCTCCGGCAGCGCCGCCTGCTGCGTCCCGCCCGGCAGGCGGGCACGGTCGCGGAGATCGGCGCCCTGGAGCTGGCGGACCCCCGGCTGGCCGCGCTGCTCGACGGCTACGCCCTGTCGTACGGGCTCGACCCCTCGCGCGCCCCGGCGGCCGCCGCCCTGCTGCCGTACATGGAGGAGACCTTCGGCAGCTGGTACGTCTCCGGCGGGATACGGGCCCTGGCCCAGGCGGTGTACGAGCGGTGCCTGGCCCGGAAGGTGGAGTTCGTCTTCGGCGCCGAGGTCGCCCGGATCGTCGAGAAGGACGGCCGCGCGGCGGGCGTCGAGCTGGCGGACGGGACGGTCGCCGAGGCCGGCCACGTGGTGCTGGGAGCCCGGCCGCAGCCGGGGCTGCTGCCGGGCCAGGAGCTCTGGCGGGACGGCGACGTGGCGGTGCGGCCCCGGCCGGAGCGGGAGGTGGTGCCCGGCCGGTTCTCGGTCCTGCTCGCGTTGCGCGGCGCCCGGTCCTCGGACGCCGTGCACCGGACGCTGGTGCACCCGGCGGACGGCGCGGCGGAGTGCGCGGCCGTGTTCGGCGGGGGGCTCGCCGACCGTCCCACGGTCACGGTGCTGCGCCCGGACGATCCCTCGACCCGCCCCGACGACGCCCACGAGGCGGTGACGCTGACGGCGACGGTCGCCCCGCACGGGGCGGTGGACTGGACGGCCCCCGCGGTGCGCGAGCGGTACGCCGACGTGCTGATCGAGGCGGCGTCCGCGGCCGTCCCCGGGCTTCGGGAACGGCTGCTCCACGCCGAGGTGCGGACCCCGGCCGAGACGGCCGCCGAGACCGGCGCCGAGGGCGGTTCGGTGCCCCCGCCCGCGCTGGCCGGGGCGGGCGGCGCGTATCTGCATCCGGGCAACCGCACCCGGCTTCCGGGGCTCTACGCCGCGGGCGGCTGGTCGCATCCGGGCGGCGGGCTCGCCCACGCGGGCATGTCGGGAGCGCTGGTCGCCGGGCTGATCGTGGAGGGTGACGGCTTCCGGGGCTCGCAGTGACCGGGCGGGCCGGCCGGGCGGGCGGCCCGCCGGGCCACTCGGCGCTCCGGCGGCCCGCCCGTCTCCGGCGGCGGAGCGGTACCGCCCGTCGTCAGTAGCGGTACTGCTGCTCGTCGTAGCCGTTGCCGTTGTTGTAGCCGTTGGGGAACGGGGCGGGCTGCGTGGGCTGCTCCGGCGGTGCGACGGGGTACTGCTCGCCCTCGCGCTGCTGCGGCACCCAGACACCGCCGGGCGGCGTCTCGGGGGCGTACTGCTGGGCGTACGGGTCGTCGGCGTACTGCTGCCGGCCGCCGAAGCTGTCGTAGCCGTTGCCGAAGCTGTCGTAGGCGTCGTACTGCGGGGCGCCGCCGGTCGTGCCGGTCCCGATGTACGGGTCGGAGTACGCGGCGTACTGCTGCTCGGTGCCGTAGTCGTACTGACCGGTGAGCGGGTCCTGGCCCGCGTAGGCGCCCTGGCCGCCCTGCGCACCGTACGCGGTGGGGTCGGCATAGCCGTCGTACGCGGCGTACTGCGGCTGCTGCTGCGGCTGCGCCTCGTCGCCGGGGCCCTGCTGCGACCGGTGGTGGTCGGAGTAGACGCCGTACTGCCCGGTGTCGTCCGGCAGCGGCTCGGGTTCGTAGACGGCGGTGGCCGCCGGAGCCATGGCGTCCACGGGCTGCGCGGCCTGTTCGTCCCGCGTCATCTCCAGGTCCGACACCTGGAGCGTGGGCTCCCGGCGCTCCCGCTCGCCGCCGCCCCGGCGACGACGGCTCTCACCGGGCCTGCCCCCTATGGCCCAGCCGGTGGAGAACCCGCGCCGGAAGGAGAGCGTGACGTACGTCTGGCCGGTCGCGAAGGCGATCGTGCCGAGGACGATGACGAACACCGACGGGATCAGCACGCCGACGACCACGCAGCCGAAGCCGCCGAAGGCGAGCAGACGCCAGCGAAGGCGCGCCTTGTACTGCAGAAGCACCTCGCCGAGCAGCCACAGCGCGACGATTCCGAACGCGATGTAGAGGACCGTCCAGCCCATGCCCGCCCCCTTCTACGGCCACCGCCCCGGGTCGTGGCGGGTACGGCCGGTCACGACTGCTTGTGCAGTCCGAGATTCTCGTAGATTTCGAGCGTCGCCGTCGAGTTGTTGAGCGTGATGAAGTGCAGTCCGGGCACACCCTCGGATCGCAGCCTCGCGCAGAACCGCGTTGCGAAGTCGATGCCAATGGAGCGTACAGCGGCGGGATCGTCCTTGGCGGCGAGGATGCGTTCTTTCAGGGACGAGGGGAAAGAAGCGTTGCTGAGCTGCGCGAATCTTTCCAACTGCTTCACACTGGTCAACGGCATGACCTCGGGGATGATCGGGGTTTCGCAACCCGCAGCGACCACTCGGTCACGCATACGCAAATAGTCTTCCGGATTGAAGAACATCTGCGTGATCGCGTAATCGGCGCCGGCACGGCACTTGTCCACGAAATGCCGGATGTCGGTGTCCCAGTCGGTCGAGCGCGGGTGCATCTCGGGAAATGCCGCGACGCCGACACAGAAATCGCCGGATTCCTTGATGAGCCGGACGAGATCGGCCGCGTACCGCACGCCCTGCGGGTGCTCGACCCAGGGGCCCATCGGGTCGCCCGGCGGGTCACCGCGCACGGCGAGGATGTTCCGGATGCCGGCGTCCGCGTACTGGCCGACCATGTTGCGCAGTTCGGCGACGGAGTGGTTGACCGCCGTGAGGTGAGCGACGGGGGTGAGGGTGGAGTCGGCCGCGATCTGCTCCGTGGCCCGGACCGTCCCGGCCCGGGTGGAACCACCGGCCCCGTAGGTCACGGAGACGAAGCTCGGCCGCACCGCCTCGACCCGGCGCAGCGCGTTCCAGAGGTTGCGCTCGCCCTTCTCGGTCTTGGGCGCCCAGAACTCGAACGAGTACGAGGTCTTGCCGGTCGCAAGGAGTTCACGCACCGTGCGCGCGTGATCTGTCCTGGTGGATGGTGTGCCAAGGGCCATACGGGCAGGTTAACCAGAGCACAGCGGCCGATGGACCAGACCAGCATGAATTGCCCGAATTGACTGGTTGTTTGTCCATCCACCGGACACTTGGCCTGATCACGCCGTGGTGCGCGCCCGGATCCTCCCGGCCAGCTCGGCGGTGGCGGCGGCCGGATCGGCGGCCTCGGTGATCGCCCGTACGACGACCACCCGGCGGGCTCCGGCGTCCAGCACCTCGTCGAGATTGGCCGCGTCGATCCCGCCGATGGCGAACCAGGGGCGCGGCTGGTCGAGCGAGGCCGCGTAACGCACCAGGTCCAGGCCCGGGGCGTGCCGGCCGGGCTTGGTCGGGGTGGGCCAGCAGGGGCCGGTGCAGAAGTAGTCCACCCCGGGCTCGGCGACGGCCGCGTCGACCTCGGACCGGGCGTGGGTGGAGCGGCCGATCACCACGTCCTCGCCGATGATGGCGCGGGCGGCGGGCACCGGCAGGTCTCCCTGGCCGAGGTGGAGCACATCGGTGCCGATGGCATGGGCGACGTCGGCCCGGTCGTTCACCGCGAGGAGCTTGCCGTGGCGGCGGCAGGCCTCGGCGAGGACGGCCAGGTGGTCGAGTTCCTCGGCGGCCTCCATGCCCTTGTCGCGGAGCTGGACGATGTCGACCCCGGAGGCGAGGACGGCGTCGAGGAAGGCGGGGAGATCGCCCTGGCGCCTGCGGGCGTCCGTGCACAGATAGAGACGGGCGTCGGACAGCGGCGCGCGAGGCGTGGACATGGTGCGGTTCCCCCCTGGGAGAGCGTTGCGGAGCGGTTGCCGCCGGGCGGGGCGGGGCACGGGCCGCGCGGTGCGCGCGGCCCGCCCCTCACCTACGGCCGGCGGTCAGACGGCGAGCGCCTGGGCGCGGCGCTTCACCTCCGTGCCGCGATTCTCGCTCAGTGCCTGGGCCGGGGTGCCCGGCAGGGTCGGGTCGGGGGTGAAGAGCCACTCCAGCATCTCTTCGTCGTTGTAGCCGTCGTCCTTCAGGAGCGTCAGGGTGCCGGAGAGGCCCTTGACCACCTTGTCGCCGTCGATGAAGGCGGCAGGCACCTGAAGCGTCCGGTTCTCACCACGGCGCACGGCGATCAGCTGGCCCTCCTTGACCAGCTGCCGCACGCGCGTCACCTCGACATCGAGCATTTCGGCGATATCGGGCAGGTGGAGCCAGGCGGGGACGAGAGCATCGATCTTTGCGTCAATCTCGGTCACGGGGACAAGCCTGCCATCCCGCACTGACAGCCGATACCCGGACTCAGCCCTTCAGGGCCCCGCGGACCACGTCGGCGGTGCGGCAGCGGCCCTGCCGGTCGTCGGCGACCCGGCCGTGCGCGGTGGCCGGGGAGCGCGCGCAGCGGGCTCCGGTGTCGGTGGTGCCCCTGTACGTCCGGGTGAGCGTGGTGGTGTACGGGGGGCGTGCCGAAGGTGTTGCCGAAGTCGTGGTCGACGGCCGTCACCGCACAGTGCCCGGTGCCGCCGGGCTGGGAGACCGGCGGCAGCGCGTCGGCCGGGTCCTGGTGGCCGACGGCCGGGTCGGAGCCGGGCTTCGGGGCGGTGCCCGCGTGCACCGGGGCGGCGAGCACACCACCGGCCGGCGCGATCGAGGCCGCGGCCACCGCGATCCGGCACAGGGCGCGGACCCCTCCGTGCCGGGACACGTACTTCCTTCCGGAGCGGACGGGTGATCCGGAACCGGAGCGGACGGGTGATCCGGGACCGGAGCGGACGGGTGATCCGAAGGGCGCACGATGCATCGGATCGGGCCGCCGCCCCAGGGCCTGTCGTCGAAGTGCCGTCGTCCGGCCGGAGGCCGGGCCGTGCGGCGTCCGGTGCGTGCGAGCGCGAGGCGGAGGGCCGTCCCCGTACCGGCTGTACGGGGACGGTCCCGACCACGCGGCGAGCGTGCGTGCCGGACATCGCACGGCAGGAGGCACTTCCAGGAGGCACTTCCACGACAGGTCCTGGGGGCCGCCCGCGTTCCGGACGCCCCTCGCCCGGCGGCGCGCTACGGACGGACCGCCGACTTCAGCGGTACGGAGGCGTCGGCGGCCCGCGCCGGATCGAGCCGTGCCCCCGCCTCGATGAGCTTGCGCCCCTGCGCCAGATCGCGCGGCCTGCCGACCGCGAGCACCGCGACCAGGACGCCGTCGCGCAGCCAGACCACCGACCAGGCGGGCTCGGCCGGGTCGCCGCGCCACAGCAGGGTGTCGGCGGCGCCGTGGTGGCCCGCGTACTGCACGAACCGGTCGAACTGCTCCGACCAGAAGTACGGCACGGGGTCGTAGACCGCCGGAGCCGCGCCGTCACCGGCGGCCGCCCCGATGATGTTGGCGGCGGCGGTGCGCGGCCCCTGGAGCGCGTTGTCCCAGTGGTGGACGAGCAGGCGCTCGCCGTACCGGGCGGAGGGGAAGGAGGCGCAGTCGCCGACCGCGTACACATCGGGCTGCGAGGTGCGCAGCGACGCGTCGGCGGTCACCGATCCGTCCGGGCCGAGGGCGATGCCGGAACCGGCCAGCCAGCCGGTGGCGGGCCGTGCGCCGATGCCGACGACGACCGCCCCGGCCGGGACGGTGCGGCCGTCCGCGAGGACCACCCGGCCCGGCTCGACGCGGGCGACCCGGGCTCCGGTGAGGAGTTCGGCGCCGCTCGCCGCGTACCAGGCGGCCATCGGGGCGGCGACCTCCGCGGGCACCGCGCCGGCGAGGGGCCGGTCGGCGGCCTCGACCACGGTGACCGCGCAGCCCGCGGAGCGGGCCGCGGTGGCGAACTCGGCGCCGATCCAGCCCGCGCCGACGACCACGACGCCGTGCCGCTCGTCCAGGACCGGGCGCAGCCGTGCCGCGTCGTCGAGGGTGCGCAGCAGATGGACGCCGGGAACGCCCTCGGCCCCGGGCAGGACGACCGGTTCGGCGCCGGTCGCGATCACCAGGACGTCGTAGGGGACGGGCCCCGACCCGGTGTCCAGCTCGTGCGCCGAGGGCCGCACTCCGGTGACCTCGCGGCCCAGCCGGAGATCGATCTCCAGCGCCTCGAAGTCGATGTCGAAGGCGGAGTCCTCGGCCTTGCCGAGCAGCACCGCCTTGGACAACGGGGGCCGGTCGTAGGGCTGGTGGGGTTCGGCGCCGATCAGGGTGACGGGGCCGGTGAAGCCCTGCTCCCGCAGGGCCACCGCGGTCTGCACCCCGGCCATGCCCGCACCGACGATGACGACGCGGCGTCCTGCCCGCCGTTCCGGCTGCTCCGACTGCTGCTGCTCGCTCACCCGTACACCTTAAGCACCTGATAGATCATCAGAAAAGGGCGAGTGCTCCGGCCGCACCCGTCCCGCCGTTCTCCCGGGGCTCCGACGGGGCCCGCGGCGGAGGGAACGCGGCGGCCACGCCCTTACCGGGCCCGGGGGACGGGGTTTAGGGTGGCCGACGTAAAGCACTCGCGGGAGCCCGGACGCACCGGGCTGAGAGGGAGGCTGGGCGGCCTCCGACCGTACGAACCTGATCCGGGTCATGCCGGCGAAGGGAGGGGCTGGAAGCCCATGCGTTCTTCTCGGAACGGAAACGGATCCGACGTGCTCGTCATCGGGGGCGGGATCATCGGCCTGGTGACCGCCTGGCGGGCCGCGCAGCGCGGACTGCGCACGGCGGTCGCCGACCCCGGGCCGGGCGGCGGGGCGGCCCGGGTGGCGGCCGGAATGCTGGCCGCCGTCACCGAGCTCCACTACGGCGAACAGCTGCTGCTGGGCCTCAATCTCGCCTCCGCCGCCCGCTATCCGGCCTTCGTGGCCGAGCTGGAGGCGGCGAGCGGGCGGGAGACCGGATTCCGGACCTGCGGCACCCTGGCCGTCGCGCTGGACGCCGACGACCGCGCCCAGCTGCGGGATCTGCACGCCCTCCAGCGGCGTTCGGGTCTGGAGTCGGAGTGGCTCACCGGCCGTGAGTGCCGTCGGCTGGAGCCGATGCTCGCGCCGGGCGTGCGCGGCGGTCTGCGGGTGGACGGCGACCACCAGATCGATCCCCGTCGGCTGGCGGCCGCCCTGCTGACCGCCTGCGAACGGGCCGGGGTGGTCTTCCACCGCGACCGGGTGGAGCGCCTGGGTGTGGTGGGCGACCGGGCCGCCGGGGCGGTGCTCGCCGGAGGTACGGAGCTCGCGGCCGACCAGGTCGTGCTCGCCGCGGGCAGCCTCAGCGGCCGGCTGCCGGGGCTGCCCGAGGAGGTCGTGCCGCCGGTCCGGCCGGTGAAGGGCCAGGTGCTGCGGCTGACCGTGCCCGCGCCGTACGCGCCGTTCCTGAGCCGGACCGTCCGGGCGGTGGTCCGGGGCAGCCATGTCTATCTCGTACCGCGCGAGAACGGCGAGCTGGTCGTGGGCGCCACCAGCGAGGAGCAGGGCTGGGACACCACCGTCACCGCGGGCGGCGTCTACGAGCTGCTGCGGGACGCCCACGAGCTGGTACCCGGCATCACCGAGCTGCCGCTCACCGAGACCCTGGCCGGGCTGCGCCCCGCCTCCCCCGACAACGCCCCGCTGCTCGGCCCCACCGCCCTGCCCGGCCTCCTCCTCGCCACCGGCCACCACCGCAACGGGGTGCTGCTCACCCCCCTCACCGGTGACGTCATGGCGGAGTTCCTCACCGGCGGCGAGCCGCCCGAGCAGGCCGCCCCTTTCACCCCCCGCCGTTTCCCGTCCTCCGCCGCCCCCGTACGTCAGGAGCAGCCCGTATGACCGCCGAGCCCGTACCCCACACCCTGTCCGTGTCCGTGAACGGCGAGGTCCGGAGCCTCGCCGCGGGCACCGCGCTGGACGCCCTGGTCGCCGCCCTGACCGCCGCGAACTCCGGCGTCGCGGCCGCCGTCAACGAGACGGTCGTACCGCGCGGCCGCTGGTCCGCCACCGTGCTGGCCGACGGTGACCGTGTCGAGGTCCTGACCGCGGTCCAGGGAGGCTGACCATGTCCGACGACCCCTTCGTCCTCGGCGGGACCACGTTCGGCTCCCGGCTGATCATGGGCACGGGCGGGGCGGCCGGCCTCGATGTGCTGGAACGCTCGCTGACCGCCTCCGGCACCGAGCTGACCACCGTCGCGATGCGCCGTCTCGACCCGACCGTGCAGGGCTCGGTGCTCTCCGTCCTGCGGCGGCTCGGCATCCGGGTGCTGCCCAACACGGCGGGCTGCTTCACCGCGGGCGAGGCCGTGCTCACCGCCCGGCTGGCCCGCGAGGCGCTCGGCACCGACTGGATCAAGCTGGAAGTGGTGGCCGACGAAAGGACCCTGCTGCCCGACCCGGTCGAGTTGCTGGAGGCCGCGGAGATCCTGGTGGACGACGGTTTCACCGTGCTGCCGTACACCAATGACGACCCGGTGCTGGCCCGGAAGCTGGAGGACGTGGGGTGCGCGGCGGTCATGCCGCTCGGCTCCCCCATCGGCTCCGGGCTCGGCATCCGCAACCCGCACAACTTCCGGCTGATCACCGAGCGGGCCCGGGTGCCGGTGATCCTCGACGCGGGCGCCGGGACGGCCTCCGACGTGGCGCTGGCGATGGAGCTGGGGTGCGCGGCGGTGATGCTGGCCTCCGCCGTGACCCGGGCCCAGGAGCCCGAGCTGATGGCCGCGGCGATGCGGCACGCGGTGGAGGGCGGGCGGCTGGCGTACCGGGCCGGCCGGATTCCGCGCCGCCACTTCGCCGAGGCGTCCTCACCGGTGGAGGGGCGCGCGGCGCTGGACCCGGAGCGCCCGGCGTTCTGAGCCGCCGGTACGGCGCGCGGCGCACGTCCCTGTCACGGCTCGGCTGCAGTACGGCCCCGGGACCGCCCCGGCCCGTGGGTCGTGTCCGTGGCGGCTCGTAGACTCGCCTGGTGGATACGACCCTCCAGGACCCCCTCGTCGGGCAGCTGCTCGACGGCCGCTACCGCGTCGATGCCCGCATCGCCGTGGGCGGCATGGCCACGGTCTACCGGGCCATGGACACCCGGCTCGACCGGGTGCTCGCCCTCAAGGTGATGCACCCGGCGCTGGCGACCGACGCCTCGTTCGTCGAGCGCTTCATCCGCGAGGCCAAGTCCGTGGCCCGGCTCGCGCACCCCAATGTGGTCGCGGTCTTCGACCAGGGCGCCCAGGGGCAGTACGTCTACCTGGCGATGGAGTACGTCGCGGGCTGCACCCTGCGCGACGTGCTGCGCGACCGCGGCGCGCTCCAGCCGAGGGCCGCCCTGGACATCCTGGAGCCGGTGCTCGCCGCCCTCGGCGCGGCGCACCGGGCGGGCTTCGTGCACCGCGACATGAAGCCGGAGAACGTCCTGATAGGGGACGACGGCCGGGTCAAGGTCGCCGACTTCGGACTCGTACGGGCGGTGGGCACCGTCACCGACACCACCGGGTCCGTGCTGGGCACGGTCTCCTATCTCGCCCCCGAGCAGATCGAGGACGGCACGGCGGACACCCGCACCGACGTGTACGCCTGCGGTGTCGTCCTGTACGAGATGCTGACCGGGTCCAAGCCGCACGGCGGCGACACCCCGGCCCAGGTCATCTACCAGCACCTCAACGCGGCCGTCCCGCCGCCGTCGGCCGCCGTCCCCGGGCTCCCGCCGTCCCTCGACGACCTGGTGGCGAGCGCCACCGCCCGTGATCCGGAGCTGCGCCCGTACGACGCGGTGGCGCTGCTCGCCGAGACCAGGGAGGCCCGATCCGGCCTCACCGACGCCCAGCTGGACGCCGTACCGCCGCAGGCCACCGCCGAGGCGCACGACGCCGCCGAGGACCGCACCAGCGTGATCCCGCGGCTGCTCCCGGCCGGGCAGGGCGTCTCGCACCACACCAGCCGGCTGGAGATGCCGCCGCCCCCGCCGCCGCGGACGGGGTCGGGTCCGGGGGGCCTGCCGCGCCGCGGGCCGCGGCGCTCCGTCATCGCCGTGGTCGTCGCCGTGCTGCTGGCGCTGGGGATCGGCACCGGCGTCTGGTACATCAACTCCGGGCAGTTCACCCGGGTCCCCTCGCTGCTCGGCCAGACCCAGAAGGACGCCGAGAAGCGGCTCTCGGACGCCGGTCTGGAGCTCAAGGGCGTCAAGCGGTCCTACAGCGACACCGTGGAGCGCGGCAAGGTCATCAGCAGCGACCCTGCGTCCGGCGCCCGTGTCAGGGGCAACGCCGCGGTGACGCTCGTGGTCTCGCGCGGTCCCGAGATCGTGAAGGTGCCCGACGTCCGGGACCTCTCGCGCGCCGATGCCGGGCGGGAGCTGAAGAAGGCCGGCCTGGTGCCCGGCATGGTCACCGAGGAGTTCAGCGAGGAGACGGACCGGGGCGACGTGATCCGCACCGAGCCCGCGGCGGGCACCGGGCGCCACCCCGACTCGGCGGTCGCGCTCGTCATCAGCAAGGGCGCCCCGGTGGACGTCCCCGATGTCACCGGGCTGTCCGTCGAGGACGCCACCTCCGCGCTGGAGGACGAGGGGCTGAAGGCGAAGGTGCTGCCCGACCGGGTCCATTCGTCCGAGGACGCGGGCGACATCGCCCGTCAGTCGCCGGGCGAGGGCACCGAGGCCGCCGAGGGCGACACCATCGAGCTGACGGTCTCCGAGGGCCCCCGCATGGTCGACGTCCCCGACGTCACCGGCAAGGACGTCGACGAGGCCACCAGCACGCTGAAGGGCGCGGGTTTCGAGGTCAAGGTCGACCGCCCGTTCCTGTCCTTCAGCGACACCATCGCGAGCCAGTCCGTCGACGGCGGCGAACAGGCCCCCGAAGGCAGCACCATCACCATCAAGACCAAGGGACTCTAGATCCATATGCGCAACCCAGTCGGCGGCCATGTTCCGGTGGCCGGCGGCCTCGCCAAGGTCGGCCTCCCCTACGCCCGCGAGATGGGGGCGGAGGCCGTCCAGGTCTTCGTCGCCAATCCGCGCGGCTGGGCGACCCCCGTCGGCGACCCGGCCCAGGACGAGCGGTTCCGCGCCGAGTGCGCCGCCGCTTCCCTGCCCGCGTACGTCCACGCCCCGTATCTGATCAACTTCGGGTCGCACACCGAGGCGACGGTCGAGAAGTCCGTGGAGTCGCTGCGCCACTCGCTGCGCAGGGCCCGTGAGATCGGCGCCCTGGGCGTCGTGGTGCACACCGGCTCGGCGACCGGCGGCCGGCCGCGCGAGCAGGCCCTGGCGCAGGTGCGCACGCACATGCGGCCGCTGCTGGACGAGCTGACGCACGACGACGATCCGTATCTGCTGCTGGAGTCGACCGCCGGACAGGGCTTCTCGCTCTGCTCGCGGACCTGGGACTTCGGCCCGTACTTCGACGCCCTGGACGCCCACCCCAAGCTGGGCATCTGCCTCGACACCTGCCACATCTACGCGGCGGGCCACGACCTGACCGGTCCGGCGGGCATGCGGCAGACCCTGGATCTGCTGGTGGAGACGGTCGGCGAGGGCCGGCTGAAACTGATCCACGCCAATGACTCCAAGGACGTGGTGGGAGCCCACAAGGACCGGCACGAGAACATCGGCGCCGGGCACATCGGCGAGGAGCCGTTCCGTGAGCTGTTCGCGCACCCGGCGACCGAGGGCGTACCGCTGATCATCGAGACCCCCGGCGGCAAGGAGGGGCACGCGGCGGACGTGGCCCGGCTGAAGGGGCTGCGCGACAACTGATTCCCCGTCGAGGAATACCCCAGGGGGGTATACGGTTCCTGTCATCGACAGGGACCGCTATCCGGCATGGGGGAATCGTCATGCAGCACGAGACGCACCACGGTCAGCACGACCACCACACGGAACCCGCGGAGCAGGCGAGCCATCCGGATCACGCGGAGCAGGCGAGCCACGCGGGCCACGCGGGCCACGCGGGCCACGCGGAGCATTCCGGCCACTCCGGTCACTCCGGCCACTCCGACCATCAGCCGGGCGGGGTGAGCTGGGGCATGGCCTCGCGGGCCACGCTGCACTGCCTCACCGGATGCGCCATCGGCGAGATCCTCGGCATGGTGATCGGCACGGCGCTCGGCTGGGGCAACATGGCGACGATGGTGCTCGCCATCGTCCTGGCCTTCTTCTTCGGCTACTCGCTGACCCTGCGCTCCGTCGTCGGGGCCGGCGTCGACCTCCATACGGCCCTGAGGGTCGCCTTCGCCGCCGACACCCTGTCCATCGCCGTGATGGAGCTGATCGACAACGGCGTGATCGCGCTGTGGCCGGGCGCCATGGACGCGACGCTCTCCGACACGCTGTTCTGGGGCACGCTCGTACTCTCGCTCGCCATCGCCTTCGTCGTCACCACACCGGTCAACAGGTGGATGATCGGCCGGGGCAAGGGACACGCGGTGGTCCACCAGTACCACCGCTGAGGAACGGACCGCAGCGGCCGGGAGCCGTCAGTTCAGAGCTCGGGGCCGTCCCCGGGCTCCTCCTGGTAGGAGTAGCGCTGCTCGCTCCAGGGGTCGCCGATGTTGTGATAGCCGCGCTCCTCCCAGAAGCCCCGGCGGTCGGCCGTCATGTACTCGACGCCCCTCACCCATTTGGGCCCCTTCCAGGCATAGAGATGCGGCACGACGAGGCGGAGCGGGAAACCGTGCTCGGCGGTCAGCAGTTCCCCGCCCTTGTGGGTGGCGAAAAGTGTTCGGTCCGAGGCGAAGTCGGAGAGCCTCAGATTGGAGCTGAATCCGTACTCGGCCCAGACCATCACATGGGTGACGTTCGGCGCGGGCGGCGCGAGTTCCAGGACCGTGCGGGCCGGCACACCGCCCCATTCGGCACCGATCATGCTGAATTTCGTGACGCAGTGGAGGTCGGCGACGACCGAGGCGAACGGCAGCACCGAGAATTCCTGGTGGTTCCAGCAGTGCTTCTCGCCATCGGCGGTGGCCCCGAAGACCCGGAACTCCCAGCGGTCGGGCTTGAACTTGGGTACGGGCCCATAGTGGGTAACCGGCCACCCACGCTGCAGTCGCTGTCCCGGCGGAAGCTCGGACTGCTCTGACGCGCGGTGTTCCCGGCTTTCCGGCTGACCCATGCCTCCATGGTGACAGACAGGCAGGGGTGGTCCCGACCAGGATGGGGGGCAATTCCGACAAGACGCAGTAAGCCTGTACTTACTGGACGACCATCGGGCGCGATGACAGGATGCGGCCAACTTGCCCAGTTCACCGGTTGGAAGGAGCCTCTGCGATGCAGGGCGACCCCGAGGTCCTCGAGTTCCTGAATGAGCAGCTGACCGCAGAATTGACTGCCATCAACCAGTACTTCCTGCACGCCAAGATGCAGGACAACTTCGGCTGGACGAAGCTCGCGAAGTACACCCGCTCCGAGTCGTTCGACGAGATGAAGCACGCCGAGATCCTCACGGACCGCATCCTCTTCCTTGACGGGCTGCCCAACTACCAGCGGCTCTTCCATGTGCGGGTGGGCCAGACCGTCACCGAGATGTTCCAGGCCGACCGCCAGGTCGAGGTGGAGGCGATCGACCGTCTCAAGCGCGGGATCGAGCTGATGCGCGGCAAGGGCGACATCACGTCCGCGAACATCTTCGAGTCGATCCTGGAGGACGAGGAGCACCACATCGACTACCTCGACACCCAGCTGGAACTGGTCGAGAAGCTCGGCGAGCCGCTCTACATCGCCCAGCAGATCGAGCAGCCGGACAGCTAGGGAGCGGACAGGGCCGCGCATCGAAGGTCCCGTCCGCCCGGCATGACCCGGACGGGGGCCCTGGACCCCGGCCCGGAAATGGTCAGGCCGCGTCGGGGAGCGGGACTTCCGGCGCCACGCCCGGGTCCGCGCCGGGTACGGCGTCCGTGGTGGTGCCGACCGCGGTGCCAGCCGTCCGCTTCCGGTCGAGCAGCTCGCGGCGCGGGCAGGCGCCGCGGCCCAGCACGGCCTGGATGGCCCGGACGCAACCGCCGCAGTCGGTGCCCGCCTTGCAGGCGGAGGCGATCTGCCGGGGCGTGCAGGCTCCCGCGTCCGCGTGCTCCTTGACCTGCTTCTCCGTGATGCCGAAGCACGAGCAGACGTACACGCGGTTCACCTCCCGGCGGGATCGGTCGTTCACAGCCACCCCGTCTGTCGGTGAGGCTAACCTAACCTTACCCGGCGCCCAAAGGTGCGGAAAGCCTCCGAACGCCCTGTGGGGCACGGATCACATCGATCCGTGCCCCACAGTCGTCCGCGCGTTTCCCTCGGTGACGCCTACTGGTCCCGGTACATCTCGGCGACCAGGAACGCCAGGTCCAGGGACTGGCTGCGGTTGAGCCGCGGGTCGCAGGCCGTCTCGTAGCGCTGGTGCAGATCGTCCACGAAGATCTCGTGTCCGCCGCCGACGCACTCGGTGACGTCGTCGCCGGTGAGCTCGACGTGGATGCCGCCCGGGTGCGTGCCGAGGCCCTTGTGCACCTCGAAGAAGCCCTTGACCTCGTCCAGGACGTCGTCGAAGCGACGGGTCTTGTGGCCGGAGGCGGCCTCGAAGGTGTTGCCGTGCATCGGGTCGGTCACCCACGCCACGGTGGCACCGGAGGCGGTGACCTTCTCGACCAGGGCCGGGAGCTTGTCGCGGACCTTGTCGGCGCCCATGCGGACGATGAACGTCAGCCGGCCGGGCTCGCGCTCGGGGTCGAGCCGGTCGATGTAGCCGAGCGCCTCGTCGACCGTGGTCGTCGGGCCGAGCTTGATGCCGATGGGGTTGCGGATCTTCGAGGCGAACTCGATGTGCGCGCCGTCCATCTGGCGGGTGCGCTCACCGATCCAGACCATGTGGCCCGAGGTGTCGTACAGCTCTCCGGTGCGCGAGTCGGTGCGGGTCAGCGCCGACTCGTAGTCCAGCAGCAGGCCCTCGTGCGAGGCGTAGAACTCGACCGCCTTGAACTCGGCCGGGTCCGTGCCGCACGCCTTCATGAAGTTCAGCGCGTTGTCGATCTCGCGGGCGAGCGCCTCGTAGCGCTGGCCGGACGGGGACGACTTCACGAAGTCCTGGTTCCAGGCGTGCACCTGGCGCAGGTCGGCGTAACCGCCGGTGGTGAAGGCGCGCACCAGGTTCAGCGTGGAGGCGGAGGCGTGGTACATCTGCTTCAGCCGGTCCGGGTCCGGGACCCGGTCCTTCTCGGTGAAGGCGAAGCCGTTGACGGAGTCGCCGCGGTAGGTCGGCAGGGTGACGCCGTCGCGGGTCTCGGTCGGCTTGGAGCGCGGCTTGGAGTACTGCCCGGCGATCCGGCCCACCTTGACGACGGGCACCGAGGCCGCGTACGTCAGGACGGCGCTCATCTGGAGCAGCGTCTTCAGCTTGGCCCGGATGTGGTCGGCCGACACGGCGTCGAAGGCCTCGGCGCAGTCACCGCCCTGCAACAGGAACGCCTCGCCCTTGGCGACGGCTCCCATGCGGGCGCGCAGCTGGTCGCACTCGCCCGCGAACACGAGGGGCGGATACGACGCGAGGTCCGCGAGTACATCGCGCAGAGCCTCGGCATCGGGGTACTCGGGCTGCTGCGCCGCGGGAAGGTCTCGCCAGGTGTGGCCACCGGCGACGGAGGTATTGGCGTTCACGGTCACAACCCCAACATTACGGGGTCCGGCGAGAGGTCCATCCGCAGGCTCAACAGATGAGACGCGCGCCCGGACCGTGCCGCGTCGGTTAAGGTTCTGGACATGTTCGCGCAGACAAACCAGAACTGGTGGTGGACCGCTCATCCGGCGGCCCACTGACAATCGCGCGCGACAGACCACGCGAAGGCCGCCCGAGGGGCGGCCTTCTCCGCGTTTTCGGGAGCCGTTCCTCCATCCGGAAGGAACACCTCCATGCCTCACCGCACCGATGCCGTCGTCGACCGGCTCCTGGGCGACGACTGCCCGCCGTTCGCGCTGCTGCGCAGGCGCACCCCCGGCCACGACCAGGACACCGTCGAGGTGCTGATCGGCCGGGTGCGCGAGGCGGACCGGCTCGCCGACCTCCCCGTCGGTGAGCTGCCCTCGCTCGCCCTGGTGCCGTTCCGGCAGATCGCCGAGCGCGGTTTCGATGTGCGCGACGACGGGACACCGCTGTCCGTGCTGGTCGCGGACGAGACGTACGAGCTGCCGCTCGCCGAGGTGCTGGACCGGCTGCCGGTCCGGGACGTGCGGGTCGAGGGCGGTGCGTTCGACGTCGGGGACGAGGAGTACGCGGGGATCGTCCGGCGGGTGATCGAGGACGAGATCGGGCAGGGCGAGGGCGCGAACTTCGTCGTCCGGCGGACCTTCCGCGGCGAGATCCCCGGCTTCGGCCGGGCCGACGCGCTGGCCCTCTTCCGGCGGCTGCTGGCCGGTGAGCGCGGCGCGTACTGGACCTTCGTCGTGCACACGGGCGACAGGACGCTGGTCGGCGCCAGCCCCGAGGTCCATGTGCGGATGTCCGGCGGGACGGTGGTGATGAACCCGATCAGCGGTACGTACCGCTACCCCGCCGGGGGCCCCACCGCGCAGAGCCTGCTGGCCTTCCTCGCCGACCGCAAGGAGACCGAGGAGCTCTCCATGGTGGTCGACGAGGAGCTGAAGATGATGTGCACGGTCGGCGACATGGGCGGGGTGGTGGTCGGACCGCGGCTCAAGGAGATGGCCCATCTCGCGCACACGGAGTACGAGCTGCGCGGGCGTTCCTCGCTGGATGTGCGGGAGGTGCTGAAGGAGACCATGTTCGCGGCCACGGTCACCGGCTCCCCGGTGCAGAACGCCTGCCGGGTCATCGAGCGGTACGAGTCCGGCGGACGGGGCTACTACGCGGGGGCGCTGGCGCTGCTGCGGCAGGAACCGGGCGGGGCGCAGAGCCTGGACTCACCGATCCTGATCCGTACCGCCGACATCTCGGCCGACGGCGAGCTGCGGGTTCCGGTGGGGGCGACGCTGGTGCGTCACTCCGATCCGGAGGGCGAGGTCGCCGAGACCCACGCGAAGGCGGCCGGGGTGCTCACCGCGCTCGGGGTGCGGCCGGGCCGGCCGGCGGAGGAGGCGGCCCGGCCCCGGCTGGCGGGCGATCCGCGGGTGCGGGCGGCGCTGGACGCCCGGCGGGACGGTCTCGCCCCGTTCTGGCTGCGGATGCAGGAGCGTACCCACGAGCTGTCCGGCCGGGCGCTGGTGATCGACGGGGAGGACACCTTCACCGCGATGCTGGCCCATCTGCTGCGCTCCTCGGGCCTCGACGTGTCGGTGCACCGCTACGACGAGCCGGGGCTCCGCGCGCTGGCTCGGGCGCACGAGGGTCCGGTCGTGCTGGGTCCCGGGCCGGGGAATCCGGGCGACACCGGCGATCCGAAGATGCGGCTGCTGCGCGGGCTCGCCGCGGAGTTGGTCCGTGATCACCGGCACGGTCTGCTGGGGGTCTGCCTCGGCCATGAGCTGATCGCGGCCGAGCTGGGTCTGGAGATCGTCCGCAGGACCGTGCCGTACCAGGGGGCGCAGACCCGGATCGAGCTGTTCGGGCGGCCGGAGACGGTCGGCTTCTACAACAGCTTCACCGCGCGCTGCGACGAGGCCGCGGCCGACGAGCTGGCGGCGCACGGGATCGGGGCGAGCGTCGACCCGGCCACGGGCGAGCTGCACGCGCTGCGCGGGCCGGGCTTCGCCTCGGTGCAGTTCCATCCGGAGTCGGTGCTGACGCTGCGCGGCGCGGCGATCGTGACGGAGCTGCTGGCGGGGCTGCCGGTGGCCGGCTGAAGGAGGCGTACGGGCCCCGGGACGATCCGGGGCCTCAGCGCGCCGGGTGCGCCGGGACCAGGACGTTCTCGCTGCGGCGGCCGGCCAGGTAGTCGGCGACGTTCCGCACGGTGGCGTCGATGATCTGCCCCACCGCGTCCTCGGTGTAGTACGCCTGGTGCGAGGTGACGATGACGTTGGGGAAGGTGACGAGCCGGGCCAGGGTGTCGTCGTCGACGCCCTCCAGCGACTTGTCGAGGAAGAAGAGCCCGGCCTCCGCCTCGTACACGTCGAGTCCGACGCCCAGGAAGCGGCCCGCGCGCAGTTCGGTGACCAGTGCCGTGGTGTCGATGAGTCCGCCGCGGCTGGAGTTGATCAGGATCGCGTCGTCCTTCATCCGGGTCAGGGCGTCCGCGTCGATGATGTGGTGGGTCTCGGGCAGCAGCGGGACGTGCAGGCTGATCAGGTCGGACTCCGCGAGCAGCCGCTCCTTGTCCACGTACGTCATGCCGAGCGCGGTGCAGGCGGGGTTCTCGGCGATGTCCCAGCCGAGCAGTTCCATGCCGAAGCCGTGGGCGATACGGGTGAAGGCCTCACCGATCTTGCCGGTGCCGATCACGCCCGCGGTGCGGCCGCGCATGTCGCGGCCGAGGAGTCCGTCGAGCCGGAAGTCGAAGTCGCGGGTGCGGCTCGCCGCCCGGATGATCCGGCGGTTGACGGCCATCGCGAGGGTCCAGGCGAACTCGGCGACCGAGTACGGGGAGTAGTACGAGACCCGGGCGACCCGCAGGGCGAGGCGTTCGGCGACGTCGAGGTCGATGTTGTTGAAGCCGGTGGAGCGCTGGGCGATCAGCTGGGTGCCGCCCGCCGCCAGGGTCTGGAGGACACCGGCGCCCAGGTCCGCGTTGACGCTGGTGGAGATGGCCTCGTAGCCCGCCGCGATGGGGGCGGTGTCCTTGTTCAGGAAGACGTCCAGGCAGCGGACGTCGTGCTGTCCGGCGAAGGCCTTCTCGATCAGCGGCTTCTCGTCGGACTGCACACCGAAGGCCAGGATCTCCACGGCGTCTCCCGTTCGTCGCGCGAATCAGCGGATCACGGACCGGCAGGGCTCTGGTCGGCAGAGCTCTGGTCGGCAGGTCCCTGATCGGCGGATCATCGATCGGCAGGTCGCGGATCGGCAGGTCAGGGGCTCGGGCCGGTCGTCGCCGATATCGCGAATATACGGCCCCCGCCCCTGCCCCGCCGCCCGGCCGTGCCGTGCCGCACCGCTGCGCCTCGGTCGCGTGCGGGACGGGACGGCCGGGCGGCCGGGTCCGTGCCGCTCAGGCGTCGTCGAGACCGCGCTCGATCGCGTACCGCACGAGCTCCACCCGGTTGTGCAGCTGGAGCTTGCCCAGGGTGTTCTGCACATGGTTCTGCACCGTGCGGTGCGAGATGACCAGCCGCTCGGCGATCTGCTTGTACGAGAGCCCCTTGGCGACCAGCCGCAGCACCTCGGTCTCGCGCTCGGTGAGCTGCGGGGCCTTGGGCTCGTCGGAGGCGACGGGCGTGGGGTCGGAGGCGAGCCTGCGGTACTCGCCGAGGACCAGTCCGGCCAGGCCCGGCGTGAAGACGGGGTCGCCCACGGCGGTGGACCGCACGGCCTCGGTCAGCTCCTGGGTGCTGGCCGACTTGAGCAGATAGCCGGTGGCGCCGGACTTGACCGCCTCCAGCACATCGGCGTGCTCACCGCTCGCGGAGAGCACCAGCACCCGCAGCCCCGGATGGGAGCCGACGAGCTCCTTGCAGACCTGGACACCGGGCATGCCGGGCAGGTTGAGGTCGAGTACCAGGACGTCCGGGGTGGCGGCCTTCGCCCGGCGGACCGCCTGCGGTCCGTCACCGGCCGTCGCCACCACGTCGAAGCCCGACTCGGAGAGGTCGCGGGCGACGGCGTCGCGCCACATCGGGTGGTCGTCCACCACCATCACCCTGATGACCCGCTCCTCGGTGCCCTGGGTGTTCTCCGTGCTCATCTCGCTGATCCCGCCTTCCCCCGTGAAACCTTCGGAACCTTCAACTCGACCTCGGTCCCCTGGCCGGGCACCGAGATCAACTCCGCCGTGCCGCCCAGGTCGCGCAGCCGCCCCCGGATCGACAGGGCCACCCCCATCCGCCCCTCCCCCTCGGCCTGGGCGAGCCGCCCCTCCGGGATTCCGGGGCCGTCGTCCCGGACCGTCACGATCACCTCGTCCGGCCAGTCCTCGACGAGGATCCACGCCTGGGCATTCTCCCCCGCGTGCACCCTGACATTGTCCAGGGCTGCACTGACAGCGGCCGCCAGCTCCCGCGCGGCCGCCGGGGCCAGCAGCACCGGAGCGCCCGGCTCCGCGAAGCTGACCCGGGAGCCGGCGTGCGGGGCGAGCAGGGAGCGCAGATCGTCGGCCCGGCCGGACGGCTCGTCGTCGACCTCCACGCTGCGGACCACGGCGCCCTCGGCGGCGTCCTCGGAGACCCGGGTGGCGGGCACCAGTCCGCTGGAGACCAGGGTGCGCAGGGCGACCTCCTGCTCCCCCGCCATCCGGCCCAGCTCGGCCGCCTCCCCGCCGATCGCGGTGCCGCGCCGCTGCACCATCGCGAGGACCTGGAGCACGCTGTCGTGGATGTCCCTGGCCAGGCGTTCCCGCTCCCGGGTGGCGGCCTCGATCTCCAGGGCACGGGCGAGGGTGCGCTCACTGGCCCTGGCGACCTCGACGACGTACCCGATCGCGATGGAGGCGACCCAGACCAGCAGCACGTTGTGGAAGGTGTCCCGGCTGGGGTGCCCGCGCTCGATGATGTTGGCGACGGCGACGAAGGTGGAGGCGAAGGCGGCCCAGCGCCAGCCGCCCTTGATGGCGTAGGCCAGCACGGCACCGGCGGTCCAGATGGACGACAGCGTCGGACCGTCGACCTGCTGGGCCTCGAAATCGGCGAGCGGGGTGAGGAGTATCCCGGCCAGCGCGACGGTCAGATCGGCGCCGAGGAAGCGTTTGGTGCAGGCGGCGGCGCCCGAGACCTTCGGAAGGGTGACGAGCGTCCAGACCACCATCACCACCAGGAAGGCGACGGCCACCCAGGGCCGGTCGTACTTCTCCCGGCCGAAGACGGAGAGCAGCACCGCGTACAGCATCGTGATGACGCGGTACGCCGTCAGCGCACGCCACAGCGGCTGCTCGACCGACATCCGTACGACGCGCTCGCGCCTGGCCACTTCCCCCACCCCCCGGACGGCAGCGGCGCGCGGGCGCGCCGTACCGTTCCCTCAGCCCTGTGTCCCGGACTCGTCGTTCCCGAGCTTCTGCGCCTCGGCGCGGCGCTTCGCCTCGTCCGCGATCTGGCGCTTGGCCGCCGTCGCGTAGATGTCGACGTACTCCTGGCCGGAGAGCTTCATGATCTCGTACATCACCTCGTCGGTGACCGAGCGCAGGATGAAGCGGTCCCCGTCCATGCCGTGGTAGCGGCTGAAGTCGAGCGGCTTGCCGATCCTGATCCCCGGGCGCATCAGCTTGGGCACCACCTGGCCGGGCGGCTGGATCTTCTCCGTGTCGATCATCGCGACCGGGATGACGGGCGCGCCGGTCGCCAGCGCCACCCTGGCGAGCCCGCCGGGCTTGCCGCGGTAGAGCCGGCCGTCGGGAGAGCGGGTGCCCTCCGGGTAGATGCCGAACAGGCCGCCGCTCTCGATGACCTCGATGCCCGCCTTGATGGCCGCCTCACCGGCGCCCCGGGCGCCCGAGCGGTCCACCGGGAGCTGGCCGACGCCCTTGAAGAAGGCGGCGGTCAGCTTGCCCTTCACACCGGGTGCGGTGAAGTACTCGGACTTGGCGATGAAGGTGACCTTGCGGTCCAGGACCGCCGGCAGGAAGAAGGAGTCGGAGAAGGACAGGTGGTTGCTCGCGAGGATCGCCGGTCCCTGCGCGGGAATGTTCTCCAGGCCCTCCACCCATGGCCGGAAGGCGAGCTTCAGCGAGCCGCCGATGGAGAACTTCATTGCGCCGTAGATCAACTCGGGTGCCTCCTGTGGACTTCTGTCCGACAGACCTTAACCCGTGGCGCCCGCCCCGCCGCCCGGCACGGAGCCCGTGCGGCGGCCGGAGCAGGTGACGACCCTGGTCGGTGTCAGCCCGGTCGCGTACGGTGAAGTCATCCTTCTGCACTCCCCCTTTCGCTCCCCTTTCGAGCCTCACGAACAGGAGACCCCGGTGCCGGTCCTTCCTGGAGCCGAGCCGTTCCGCCACGAGGGCGGAGAGGTCGGCGTCCTTCTCTGCCACGGATTCACCGGTTCCCCGCAGTCGCTGCGCCCCTGGGCGCGGTATCTGGCGGAGCGCGGGCTCACCGTCTCGCTGCCGCTGCTGCCGGGGCACGGCACCCGCTGGGAGGACATGCAGCTCACCGGCTGGCAGGACTGGTACGCGGAGGTCGACCGGGAGCTGCGCGCCCTGCTGGAGCGGTGCGAGCGGGTCTTCGTCTTCGGGCTGTCCATGGGCGGCGCGCTGACGCTGCGGCTGGCGGCGAAGCACGGGGACGCGATCAGCGGTCTGGTGCTCGTCAACCCGGCGAACAAGGTGCACGGCCTGTCGGCGTACGCGCTGCCGGTCGCCCGCCATCTGGTGCGGACGACGAAGGGGCTGGCGAGCGACATCGCCCTGCCGGGCTCCGACGAGGTGGGGTACGACCGGGTGCCGTTGCACGCGGCGCATTCGCTGCGGAAGTTCTTCCGGCTGGTCGACGCCGAGCTGCCCCAGGTCACCCAGCCGATCGTGCTGCTGCACAGCCCGCAGGACCATGTGGTGCCGCCCGCCGACTCGGCCCGCATCCTCAGCCGGGTGTCGTCGACGGACGTCGAGGAGATCCTGCTGGAACAGAGCTACCACGTCGCGACGTTGGACCACGATGCGGAGCGGATCTTCGAGGAGAGCCACCGGTTCATCGGCCGCCTCGCCCCGAGCGTCGGAAAGAAGGGGAGCACGTCAGGTGGCTGAGCACGACGCGGAACGCGCGGGCAGCGAGGAGGAGCGCGAGCCACTTCCCGCCGAGGGAGCGGCGGCGCCCGACGACGGCGCGGGCACGCAGGACACCGCGGCCCGGGAGGCGGTGCCGGGCGCCGACGACGGCCGGTCCGGGCCGTCGGTCGACGAGGACGCCGCGTGGCGGGCGATCGTCGCGGGGTACGGCGAGGAGCCGCCGGACCCGCCGGGCACCAAGCCGTTCCGGTCGGTCGAGGACCTCGCGCTGCTGGAGGACGACCAGCCCGGCGTCCTGGATCCGGACAAGGGGCTCGGGAAGAAGTCCGTGAAGCCGCCGGAGAAGCCGCTCGGCAGCTCCATCGTGTTCGCCCCCGGTGTCATGGGGCCGCGCGACTACGAGCCGGCGGAGCCCAAGGACGACGATCTCGACGACAGCGACGAGGGCCATTTCGTCCCGCCGGAGCCGCCGCCGCTGCCGGAGGCCGATGTCACGGCGAAGTTCGCCTGGCTCGCGGTCGTCGGCGGTCCGGTGCTGATGCTGCTCGCGGTGCTGCTGCGCTGGGAGATGACCTGGTGGCTCACGACGGTCTGCGTCGGCGGCTTCCTGGGCGGTTTCGTCACGCTGGTGGCGCGGATGAGCGACGACGACGAGGACGGCGACGACCCCGGGCGCGGGGCGGTGGTCTGAGGCCGGGGCGCCGCGGCGGGCCTCCGCCGCGGCCGCTCAGGGCCTGATCGCGGGCACCCGTAGCGCCGCCAGCACCGGCAGATGATCGGTGGCCGCCTTCAGGTCCGCCTCCGTGACCCCGGGCAGCCCGGCGGGGACGCCGCAGCCGAGCACCTCGATCCCGTCCGTCGCGAAGACCGCGTCGATGCGGCGGCGCGGGTGGTCCGGCGCGAAGGTGTGCTCCCCGCCCCAGGGCCGGACCGCCCAGCAGTCCTGGAGCCGCCCGGCCAGCCGGTCGAACGCGCTCCCGGTCGGTACGTCGTTGAGGTCGCCGGCCGCGATGGCGTGCTCGACGCCCATCTCGTCCAGCCGTTCCAGCAGCATCCCGGTCTGGGCCAGGCGTTCGTCCCGCTGGAGGCTCAGATGGAAGCTCAGCAGACCGATCCGGGTGCCCGCGATCCGCACCACCGACGTGGCGAAGCCCCTGCGGTGCAGTCCGGGGGTGCGCGGCAGCAGGACGTCCTCGGTCCGCTCCACGGTGGCCCGCAGCGAGCAGAGCAGCAGCGGCCCGGCCGCCGTGGCGCCGCCGCCGAGGACGACCAGGTCGGTGCGGGCCGCGAGCCAGGCCGCGCGCTTGCGCCAGCGGAAGAAGCGCGGGGCCTCCTGGACGAAGACCAGATCGGGTGCGCAGGCGCCGATGACACGGGCCAGCGCCTCGGGGTCGTCGCGCATCGACCGGATGTTGTAGCTGAGCACCCGGATGACGGCCGAACCGTCCGGCTCGGTACGGGAGTCGGGCAATGGCGTGAGGACCATGCGTCTCACGATACGACGGACGCCCGCCGCTCCCCCAGGGGCGCGACGGGCGTCCGGCCGATCCGTCCGGCCGGTGCGGTCCGGCCCGGTCCGGGGCGATGGGCCCCAGGACCTGTCTCGGAAGTACCGCCTGCCGTGCGGTGCCCGGCAGGGGCACTCGCCCCGTACACCCGGTACGGGGCGATCCCGGCAGCGCGGCGAGCGTGCGTGCCGAGCGCCGCCGGACGACCGCAGTTCGAAGACGGGGCCTAGCCTTGGCGGGCCAGGTCCGCCGCGCCCACCAGCCCGGCCTCGCCGCCCAGTTGGGCCGCGAGCACCTGGGCGTGCGGGCGCCATTCCCCGCCGATCAGCCAGCGCCGGAACGACTTGCGGATCGGATCGAGCACGAGCTCGCCCTCGTCCGACACTCCGCCGCCGACGATGAACGCGGACGGGTCGAAGAGCGACGCGAGGTCGGCGAGTCCGGCGCCGGCCCAACGGGCCAGCTCCCGGAAGGAGTCCACCGCCACCGGGTCGCCCTGCCGGGCGGCCTGGCTGATGTGCTTGCCCTCGATGCCGTCCACCGTGCCGTCGCCGAGCGACAGCAGGATCGTGGCGTTTTCCGGAGTGGCGTTGGCCCGCTGCTTGGCGTACCGGACGAGTGCGCGTCCGGAGGCGTACTGCTCCCAGCAGCCCTGGCTGCCGCAGCCGCAGAGCAGACCGTCCGGGACGACCCGGATGTGGCCGAACTCGGCGGCCACGCCGAAGCGTCCGCGGCGCAGCTTGTTGCCGATGATGATGCCGCCGCCGAGGCCGGTGCCGAGCGTGATGCAGATGACGTCGTCGTGGCCCTGCCCGGCCCCGAAGCGGTATTCGCCCCAGGCCGCGGCGTTGGCGTCGTTCTCCACGACGACGGGGAGGCCGACGCGCTGTTCGACCTTGTCCTTCAGCGGCTCGTGCCGCCAGTCGATGTTCGGCGCGAACAGCACGGTGGCGCGCTTGTCGTCGACGTATCCGGCGGCGCCGATGCCGACGGCATCGATCCGGTGGCCCTCGCTCGCGCCGGACACGGCCGTCGCGATCGCGTCCACGATGCCTTCGGCCGTCGGCGGGGTCGGCACCTTGTGCGTCGAGAGGATGTGGCCCTCTTCGTCGACCACGCCAGCCGCGATCTTCGTGCCGCCGATATCGACGCCGATGGTGAGTCCCATGAATCCCTCAGTTCCGGTCGAGCCCCGCTGGGGCCAACCGTACCCGAGCCGGGGACCCGGCCCATCGCTGCCGGTCAGTCCAGGTCGATGTGCTCGCCCGCGGCGGGGCCCTCGTCACGGGGGTCGGAGGGGTCGTCGGCCTTCTTCCCGGGGCCCTCGGCGCCCTGGGTCCAGCGGCGCTCCTGGCCCTCGACGGCGGAACGGTAGGCGGCGAGGAGTTCGCTGCCGGCCGCGGCGATGTGGTCGAAGACGTCCGGATTGCGCTCGATGACGGGCTCGACCGCGGACTTCGCCTGCCTGATGATCTGCTGCACGGTGCCCTGGGCCGCCGCGCCGAGCAGCGGCGACTGGAGCGAGGAGACCTTGTCGGCCACGGCGTCGACCAGTTTGCGCAGCTCCTCGGCGGCGGAGCCGGGCGGCGGGCCGTGCTGGGCCCTGCGGCGGGCCTTCTCCGCTTCCAGGTCCTCGGCGCAGGCCTTCGCCCACGCGTCGTCGTCGACGGGACGATCGGTGGCATCGCTCATGGCGGACTCCTGCGACGGGGTGTGCCGGCGGTGCGGCACACGGGGCACGTACTACCGACGTTACCCGAAGCGCGACGTGCCGTTCAGTCCGTCCGCGGCCAGAGTCCGGGGTCGGGGGTGAACCGGACCCGGAGCACCCCGTCGGTGAGCGCGGCGCCCGCGACGGTGCAGCGGCGCAGTCCGGACTCCAGCGGGACGATCCGGTGGAACGGCCCGACGGTGAGCAGCAGTTCGTCGCCGCGGCGGACCAGCTGGAGGTCCTTCTTGACGGCGCCGGGCAGCGGCAGGCACCAGACGAGGACCGGTTCGCCGTCGTCGGCCGGCGGGACGGTCACGATCCGGCCGCCGGGCAGCGCCCCGCCCGTTCCGTCCGGGGTGCCGGGGCTCTCGATCCACCAGGGGTCCTCGGCGCGGCCGCCGCCCCGTCCGTCCGGTTCCGGGGCCAGTGCGTCGTCCTCGGCGAGCCGGGCGAGGTCGTCGAGGCCCCGCGGGTCGCGGCCGAGGTGGGGCACCTCGCGCAGCGCGGTCCCGGGCGCCCACTCCTCGGACCAGCGGTCGGCGGTCTTCTCCTGCTGGGCGGCGAGCTCCGCGAACCAGGGGTCGGCGGAGTGCCTGGGCAGGACCCGGTTCACCGCGAGGGTGTCGACCCGCAGTCCGTGCAGGGCGAGGCCGGTGCGGGCGGTGCGCAGGGCGTCCTCGGCGGCGGGGCCGGGCTCCGCGACCAGCCGGAGGGTGGTGCCGCGGTCCTCGATCAGGGCCTGGACGGCGGCGAGCTCGGCGTCCCTGCGGGCGGCCGCCTCGTACAGCCACTGGGCGGGCATGGGCACGCCGGCGAGCTGGGCGAGCATCGGGCGCAGGGCGCGGGCGGCCTGGCGTTCCGGAGGGAGCAGCCTGCGCAGATAGCGGCGCAGCTGCTCGGGGAGGGCGAGCAGGGCGAGTGCCTCGCGCAGCGGTGGCAGGTCGACGACGAGGAGGTCGTGGCCGAGGCGCGACCAGTCGCCCCGGGCGGCGCGGCGCAGGGTGTGCAGGAGGGCGAGCTCGGTGCTGCCGGGGAGTTCGGTCAGCTCCTCGCCGTCCAGCCGGTTCCCGCCGAGCAGGTCGAGCACGGTGGCGGCCTGGTCCTGGAGGGCGAGGAGTTCGGCGCGGAAGTGCTCGCCGGAGTCGACGCGGGCGGACCAGAGGCCGTCGGTGACCTCGGTGGGCTCGGTGTTCCCGGGGAAGCCGGGTATGCCGTCGGCGGACAGCAGCAGGGTGCGCCGGCCGCGGCGGGCGGCGGCCAGTGCGGTCGCCGCCGCGACGGTGGTACGGCCGCCGCCGCCGGGGCCGGTGACGAGGACCGTACGCACCGGGTCAGCCCTTCGGGACGGACTCGACGCGCTTCTTCAGACCGGCCAGGGCCCGGTCGATGATGACCTTCTCCGCCTTGCGCTTGATCATGCCGAGCATCGGGATCTTGACGTCGACGGTCAGCCGGTAGGTGACCTCGGTGCGGTCGCCGTCGCCGAGCGGGGCCAGTGCGTAGGAGCCGTCGATGGCGCGCAGCATCTGGGACTTGACGAGGGTCCAGCTGACCTCGTAGTCGCCGATCCAGGTGTAGGCGAGGGTGTGGTCGTCCTTGATCGCCCCGGCGTCGAGGACCAGCCGGACCTTCTCGGCGCGGCCCCGGTCGTCGGTGGAGAGGACCTCGGCCTCCTTGACCTCGCCGGTCCATTCCGGATAGCGGGCGAAGTCGGCGATCACTCCCATGACGTCGGCCGGTGCCGCCTCGATCGTGATGCTCGAGCTGGTGTGTTCAGCCATCGCCGTGGCTCCTCCAGTGCGGTGTACCGGTGCGTCGGCAGATGCCTGCCGTCAGAAGGCTATCGCGTGCGCACGGTGGCTCGTCCCAGGGCCCGGTGCCGGTCCGGTCACCACTCCAGGGCCCAGGGCCGGCCGGTGGACGCGAAGTGGCCGACGTTCACGCATTCGGTGGCGCCGATCCGCATCCGGCGGACCAGCGGCTGGTGGACGTGGCCGAAGAGGGCGTAGCGGGGGCGGGTCCGGCGGATGGCATCCAGCAGGGCCCGGCTGCCGCGCTCGAAGCGGCGCGCCACCGTGTCGTACGTCAGCTCCGGCACCTCGGGCGGGATGTGGGTGCAGAGCACGTCGACCGGGCCGAGCGCCTCGATCTTGGCCGCGTACTCCTCGTCCCCGATCTCGTACGGGGTGTTCATCGGGGTCTTCAGGCCGCCGCCGACGAAGCCGAACACCCGGCCGCCGATCTCGGTCCGTTCGCCGTCCAGGACGGTGGTGCCGGGGTGTGCGTACTCGGACCACAGGCCGGGGATGTCCACGTTGCCGTAGGTGGCGTACGTCGGTGTGGGGAAGGCCGCGAACAGCTCGGCGTACTGCTTGCGCACCGCCGAGACGATCGCGGCGTTGCGGTCCATGCCCGCCCACAGGCCCCGGCCGAACTCGCGGGCCTCCTCGAAGCGGCGCGCGGTGCGCAGCGCGACGATCCGGTCGGCGTTCTCCACGCCGAAGAGGTCGGGGAAGATGCCGCGCGAGTGGTCGGCGTAGTCGAGGAAGAGGACCAGGTCGCCGAGGCAGACCAGCGCGTCGGCGCCGTCCCCGGCGCGGGCCAGCGCCTCGCTGTTGCCGTGCACATCACTGACCACATGGATGCGCGTACGTCGTCGGGTCGACGGTGCTGGGCTGTCCGGTCCGGCTCGCATGACGATCACCCTAGAACCCGTCCGGTCACCTGGGTAGAGGCCGCCGGACCTGCGAATACCGTCGTCCGGTCACGCGGGTGGACTACTGTGCGGCCAAGGATCACCGTTATGTGTGACGCATAAGACATCTGGCCGGAACCCCCTATCGGGAACCGAGTACTCGTGGGTAACGTCCGGGCAGTCCAGTTGCGCTCACCCCACTGAGCGCTTGCCATTCTTGGACCGCAGCCGGTGCGTCACACAGAGCCGTGGCACCGGAGCCCGATGAGGAGCAGCAGTCTTGCGCGAGTTCAGCCTTCCGGCCCTGTACGAGGTCCCTTCGGACGGCAACCTGACGGATCTCATCCGCCGCAATGCCGCTCAGCATCCCGATGTCGCGGTGATGAGCCGCAAGGTGGGGGGCGTGTGGACCGATGTCGACGCCACGCGGTTCCTGGCCGAGGTCAGGGGCGTCGCCAAGGGTCTGATCGCCGCGGGTGTCGAGGCCGGCGACCGGGTGGCCCTGCTCTCGCGCACCCGCTACGAGTGGGTGCTGCTCGACTTCGCGATCTGGAGCGCGGGCGCGGTCACCGTCCCGGTGTACGAGACCAGTTCGCCGGAGCAGATCCAGTGGATCCTCGGTGACTCCGGTGCCGCCCTGTGCGTGGTGGAATCCGAGGCGCACCAGGCCTCCGTGGTCTCCGTACAGGCGGATCTGCCGGCCCTGAAGGGCATCTGGCGGATCGACGACGACGCGATCCGCGGGCTGACGGCGATCGGCGAGGACGTCCCGGACGAGACGCTGGACCTGCGGATGACGAGCGCCAAGGCGGACGACCCGGCCACCATCGTCTACACCTCGGGCACCACCGGCCGCCCCAAGGGCTGTGTGCTCACGCACCGCAGCTTCTTCGCGGAGTGCGGCAACGTGGTGGAGCGGCTGAAGCCGCTCTTCCGTACCGGCGAGTGCTCCGTGCTGCTCTTCCTGCCCGCCGCGCACGTCTTCGGGCGGCTGGTCGAGGTGGCCTCGGTGATGGCCCCGATCAAGCTCGGCTGCGTACCGGACATCAAGCACCTCACCGATGAACTGGCGTCGTTCCGGCCGACGTTGATCCTCGGCGTGCCGCGGGTCTTCGAGAAGGTGTACAACGCGGCGCGCGCCAAGGCGCAGGCCGACGGCAAGGGGAAGATCTTCGACAAGGCCGCGAGCACCGCGATCGCCTACAGCCGCGCGCTGGGCACGCCGCAGGGTCCGGCGCTGGGTCTGAAACTGAAGCACAAGATCTTCGACCGGCTGGTCTACGGCAAGCTGCGCGCGGTGCTCGGCGGGCGCGGCGAGTACGCGATCTCCGGCGGCGCGCCGCTGGGCGAGCGGCTGGGCCACTTCTACCGGGGCATCGGCTTCACGGTCCTGGAGGGCTACGGCCTGACCGAGACCTGTGCGGCCACCGCCTTCAACCCGTGGGACCGGCAGAAGATCGGTACGGTCGGCCAGCCGCTGCCCGGTTCGGTGGTGCGGATCGCCGACGACGGCGAGGTGCTGCTGCACGGCGAGCACCTGTTCACCGGCTACTGGAACAACGAGGCGGCGACGGCCGACGCGCTGGCCGACGGCTGGTTCCACACGGGTGACATCGGCACGCTGGACGAGGACGGCTACCTCGCGATCACCGGCCGCAAGAAGGAGATCATCGTCACGGCGGGCGGCAAGAACGTCGCTCCCGCGGTGATCGAGGACCGGATCCGGGGACACGCGCTGATCGCCGAGTGCATGGTGGTCGGCGACGGGCGGCCGTTCGTGGGCGCGCTGGTCACCCTGGACGAGGAGTTCCTGGGCCGCTGGGCCGCGGAGCACGGCAGGCCGTCCGGTTCGACGGCCCGGTCGCTGCGCGAGGACCCGGAGCTGCTGGCCGAGGTGCAGCGGGCGGTGGACGACGGGAACGCGGCGGTGTCCAAGGCGGAGTCGGTGCGCAAGTTCCGCATCCTGGACGCGCAGTTCACCGAGGAGGCGGGCCACATCACGCCGTCGCTGAAGCTGAAGCGGAATGTGGTGGCGAAGGACTTCGCGGACGAGATCGAGTCGATCTACCGGAGCTGACCGGCGCTCCGTATCCGCATCCGGAAGGGCCCGCACGCGTACGTGCGGGCCCTTTGGCGTGCGTGCCCTTCCGCGTGGTGCCCGGCCGCGTACGCGGCACGGTGGCCGTCCCGCCCGCCGAGGGAGGGCGGAGTGACGGTCCCGCACCGGCCGCGCGCGTACGCGGCTCAGAGCAGCGTCCTGAGCCGTTCGGCGAGCAGGTCCCAGCGCCACTTCTCCTCGACCCAGGCCCGGCCCCGCTCCCCCATCCGCTGCCTCAGCTCCGGGTCGCGGAGCAGGGTGACGATCCGGTCGGCCGACTCCTCCACGCTGTTCCCGCGCACCACCCACCCGGTCTCGCCGTCGAGCACCGCGTCGGGCGCGCCGCCGGAGTCGCCCGCCACCACCGGAAGGCCGGTCGCGGACGCCTCCAGGAAGACGATGCCGAGGCCCTCCACGTCGAGGCCGCCGCGGCGGGTGCGGCACGGCATGGCGAAGACGTCGCCCGCGCCGTAGTGGGCGGGCAGCTCCTCCCAGGGCACCGGTCCGGTGAAGCGCACGGACCCGGCGACCCCGGTCTCCTCGGCCAGCCGCTCCAGCTCCTTGGCGTACGGCCCGCCGCCGACGACCAGCAGCACCGCGTCCGGCACCCGGGCCAGGATCGCGGGCATCGCGAGGATCAGTGTGTCCTGGCCCTTGCGGGGCACCAGCCGTGAGACACAGACCACGACGGGCCGGTCCGAGAGCCCCAGCCCCGCCCGGACCCGGCCGCCGCCCGAATCCGGGTGGAAGGTCTTCTCGTCGACGCCGGGCGGCAGCCGGGTCATCCGCGCCGCGGCCGCCGGAGTGAGCGCGGGGGCGATCCGGGAGCGGGTGTACTCGCCCAGATAGGTGATCGTGTCGGTGCCCTCGCCGATCCGCCGCAGCAGTTGGCGTGCCGCGGGCAGCTGGGCCCAGCCCGCCTCGTGGCCGTGGGTGGTGGCGACCAGCCGGCGGGCCCCCGCCCTGCGCAGCGCCGGTGCCATCAGCCCGAGCGGGGCGGCGGCGCCGAACCAGACGGAGGTGCAGTCGTGTTCGCGCAGCAGCCGTACCGCGCGCCGGGTGACCCGGGGCGTCGGCAGCAGCATCGTCGTGGGGTCGCGCACGACGGTGAACGGCTGCTCGGCGTCGAAGGCGGCGGTGGCCGCGATGCCCTCGGGGGTCCGCTTCCAGGTGGAGGCGTACACGACGATCCGTCCGGGATCCAGCCGCAGCGCCATGTTGTGCAGAAACGCCTGGATGCCGCCGGGCCGGGGCGGGAAGTCGTTGGTCACGATCAGGGTCTTGTCCATCCCGGCCGACAGTACCGGGCGGTCCGCACCGGATGGCTCCGGCACCGCCCGTACGGGCATCATGGCTCCTCGTACCCGGCGCGTGCCGACCGGGCGCCCGGCGAGGAGAACGGATGGGACGGCCATGACGGGATCGACCGGCGGACGGCTCGCCGCCGCGGCGGTGTGGGCCCTGACCAGGGTCGTGCTGCTGCTCTGCGTCACCAAGGTGATCGCGCTCTCCGGACCGGACGTGACCAGTGACGTCTCGGTGATCTACCACGGCTGGTCCGAGGTGCTGAAGACCGGTACGTATCCGGAGTCCGACGTCACCTGGCAGTACCCGCCGCTGGCGGCGCTCGCCGTCCTCTCCCCCGCGCTGCTGCCGTTCCTGGACTACGCCTCGGCCTTCTTCGTCCTCGCGTTCGTCTGCGACCTGCTGGTGCTGGGACTGCTGATGTACGCGGGCCGGGGCGACGGCCGGTGGCAGGCGGGCACCTGGATGTGGGTGGCGGGGGTGCCGCTGCTCGGCACGACGGCGTACGCGCGGTACGACGTGATGGTCACGGCGGTGGCGGTGGCGGCGCTCCTGGCGGGGCTGCGGCATCCCCGGGCGATGGGGGCGCTGGCCGCCGTCGGGGCGCTGCTGAAGGTGTGGCCGGCGCTGGTCCTGGCCGGTACGGCGCGCGGCCGGCGCACGCGGCTGGCGTGGACGGCCGCGGCGGTGACCGGGGCCGGGCTGCTGGCGGGGTGTGCCGTGGCGATGCCGGGGGCGCTGGCCTTCCTCGGCGCCCAGCGCGACCGGGGCACCGAGGTGGAGTCGCTGGGCGCGCTGGTCTTCCATGTGGCGCGGCAGTTCGGCTGGCCGGGCCGGGTGGAGTACCACTACGGCTCGATGGAGTTCCTGGGTCCGTACGTGCCGCTGGTGAGCACGCTGGCCCTCGGTCTGTCCGTCCTCGCCTTCGGCTGGCTGCTGGTGTGGCGGCTGCGGGCCCGCGACTTCGGCGCGAGCACCCCGGCGGACGCGGCGTTCGCGGCGGTGCTGCTGTTCACCACGACGAGCCGGGTGCTCAGCCCCCAGTACATGCTGTGGCTGGTCGGGCTGGCGGCGGTCTGCCTGGTGTTCCGCGAGAGCCGGATGGTGCTGCCCGCGGCCCTGGTGCTGGCCGCGACGGGCCTCACCCAGTGGGAGTTCCCCTTCGGGTTCACCCATGTGGTGACCAGTGACGCGACCGGTGTGACGCTGATGCTGCTGCGCAACGGGGTGCTGGTCGCGGCGACGCTGATCGCCTGCCGCAGGCTGTGGCGGCGGACGGTGCCCGGGGCGGCGCGCGGCGACGACGGCCCGGCCCCGGCACGGACGGAGGACCCCGGGGCCTCTCGTCCGGACCTCGCCGGGCTCGCGCGCCCCGGCGCCTGATCCGGCCGCGATCCGGACGGAGGACCCCGGCCCCGGGGCCTCTTGTCCCCAGGACCTGTCCCCGGACTGCCACCTGCCGTGCGGGTGCCCGGCCTCCGGCCGGACGACGGCACTTCGAGGACAGGCCCTGGATGTGTATCGGAAATGGCGTCGTCCGTCCGGAGGGCGGGTCCGACGGTGTCCGGTGCGTGCGATCGGACGGTGTCCGGTGCGTGCGATCCCGACAACGCGGCGAGGTGCCGCAGCCGCCGTCGCGCGCCCGCCAGGAATTACGGGACAGCCCTCAGCCGAGCCGGGAGCGCAGCCACTCCCGCCAGAGGGCGGTGAACTCCTGCGGGGTGGTGCCGAGCACCTCGCGCATCGCCTCCCGTACCGCTCCGTCCCGTTCCGCGTGCCCCCCGACGGCCCGGTAGAAGGCGGACAGCTTCTCCTCGCCCCAGCGGTCGGCGATCAGTTCGCAGGCCGCCCAGCCGCCCTCGTAGGCCCGCGCCAGGCGCTCCGGGTCGCCCGCGAAGCCGAAGTCCTCGTCCGTGGGGAGCGCGGCCGGCGGGTCGCCGCGCCTGACGGTCCGGGCGAGTCCGGGCGCGATCTGCGCGGGGGTGCGGTCCTCCGCGCGGTAGGCCACCCGGTCGGCGAAGCCCTCGGAGAGCCAGACGGGGGTCGCGGCGGAGGTGCGGGCGCGGGTGGCGACATGGGTGGTCTCGTGGGTGAGGACGACCCGCCGCCCGAGGGGGCCGAGCGTGCCGTACGCCTGCGGGTTGACGATCACCCGGTCCGCGGGGTTCTTGTGCGCGGAGCCGGTCCGCCCGGTGGTGACGGCGGCGATGCCCCGGTAGTCCGCCGCCGCCGACCCCAGCAGCTCCGCCATGTCCCGCGTCGTCCGCGGCACGAGCACCACCACCCGGCCCGCCCAGCCCTCCGGCCAGGCGCGGGAGACGGCGGGGACCGCGCGGTCCGCGGTCGCCGCGACGGCGCGCAGCTCCCGCGCGCTGCGGCCGACGCCGAGCACCAGGCTGTGCTTCCCGCGCACCACGCGCACCTCGCCCTGCTGCCAGAGCGGGCGGACCCGGTCCGCGCCCGCCCGGTCGCCGACGACGTACCAGCGGCCGTCCGTCCGGTCCCGCCTCAGGTCGATCACCCGGTCCGAGGTGACCGGGGCGGCGTCGTAGCCCTTGATCCGGTAGCCCAGCTCGACCTCCGCGGTGACCCGGTCGGAGCCCCGCGCGGTCATCTCGCGCAGCCGGTACGTCCAGGAGCTCAGCGGGACGTCCGCGAGGTTGGCCAGCTCCCGGCGCTGGGCCGTGCGGAAGCCGGTGGCGCCGGGGTCCGTGGTGGCCAGATAGGCGGCCGGGTCGTGGTCCAGCACCGCGGCCGCCCGGCGGTCCAGCACGGCCCGCACGGCGCGGTCGGTGGCCCCGGGGGCGTCGTCGTCGGGGGCCGCGCAGCCCGAGGCGAGCAGCAGCGCGGCGAGCAGCGCGCCGCCCACACGCCGCGCCCCGCTCCGTCCCCGCCTCTGTTTCACCCGATCGAGGGTACGGTCAGACGCGGGTGACCGAGGAGACGGGCATCATGCCGACCGGGTCGTAGCGCACCGCGGCCCCGGGGTACGGGGCGTGGATCACCTGGCCGTGGCCGACGTACATCGCGACATGGCTGGCGTCCGCGCGGTAGACCACCAGGTCGCCGGGGCGGGCCTCGGAGAGCGGCACCTGGTGTCCCGCGTACCGCTGGGCCTGCGAGGTCCGCGGCAGACTGACCCCGGCACGGGCGTACGCCCACTGCATCAGCCCCGAACAGTCGAAGCCGGCCGGTCCGTTGGCGCCCCAGATGTACGGGCGGCCCAGGGCCTGCTGGGCCGCCAGCACGGCGACCGCGGCGCGCGCGGAACCGGCCGGCAGATCGGCCAGGGACGGGTATCCGGCGTCGCGGCCGGAGCGCGAGGCCCGTTCGAACCGCGCCCGGTCGGCGGTGGGCAGCGTGTTCAGCAGCCGCCTGGCCTCGGCCAGTTTGCGCTCGACGGTCCGTTTGTGACGGGTGGCGTCCGCCCGGCTGCGTTCCAGCTCGGCCAGCGCGCGGGCCGCCTCCGTGCGGGTCTGCGCCAGTCCGCGCTGGACCTGCTGGAGTTCGCGCAGCTCCGCGGTCTGGAGGTCGGTCAGGCGCTCCAGCACGGCCGCCCGGTCGAGATAGCCGTCCGGGTCGGAGGAGAGCAGCAGGGCGAGCGAGGGGTCGATGCCCCCGGAGCGGTACTGCGCGCCCGCCACCGAACCGAGCACGGCGCGCATCCGGTTGACCTGCTCCTGGCCGCGCGCCGCCCGGTCCTGCGCCCGGCCGATCTCGTCGCGCAGCCGGTCGGCGTTCTCTCCGGCCCGGTCGTACTTCTGGGTGGCCTGCTCGGCCTCCGTGTACAGCCGGTCGACGCGGTCCTGGGCGGTCCGGGGCGCGTCCTGCGGGTCGGCGTTCGCGGTGGCCGCCCCGAGGGTGGCGGCCGCGGTCGCCGCGGCGGCCGACAGAACGGTGGCCCGGACGCTCAGGTTGAGGCCGGACTGTGTGGAACGGCGATGGGACACCACAGGACGCCGCACTCCCTTCCGCTGTACGCAGTCGCGCAGCCCCTGCCGCCCGGGGCGGGCGGACCGACGAACGGGAGCTGCACAGCAGGCAGACAGTAGTCGGACAGTCACGCAGCGGCTACGGGCCGCGCCGGTCGACCGTGCGGCGGAAACGACGGCGCCCCGCCGGTGACCTGTGGTCTCCGGCGGGGCGGACGGTCTGCGCGGGCGCGGGAATTCGCCCGTTCGGGCGTCGTCAGCCGACGCGCACGCCGAACTGGAAGCTGCCGATGGTGTTCATCGACTCGTAGCGGACGACCGTGCCCGGGTACGGGGCGTGCAGGACGGTGTTGTTGCCCGCGTAGAGGCCCACGTGCTCGGTGTTGTTGAAGAAGACCAGGTCGCCCGGCTTCAGCGCGCTGCGCCCGATGTGGGCACCGTCGTTGACCTGGGTGTACGTGACCCGGGAGATCTGGACGTTGGCCTGGGCGTAGGCCCACTGGGTCAGCCCGGAGCAGTCGAAGGACCCGGGGCCGGTGCCGCCGCGGCCGTACGGCTTGCCCACCTGGGTGGCGGCGGCCTTCAGGGCCGCGGAGCCCCAGGCGGACGCGGGGACCTCGTTGCCCAGGTCGACCCGGTCGCCGGCGGCGCGGCTGGCGCGCTGCTCGTCCTCGCGCATCTTCGTGCGCTCGGCGGCGGTCATCGTGTTGAGCAGGCGCTGTGCCTCGGCGAGCTTGTCCTGGAGCTTCTTCTTCTTCGCGCCGAGCGTCTTGCGCACGTCCGCGAGGTCGCCGAGCTTGTCCTGGGCCTCCTTGCGCTCCTGCGCGAGGACCCGCTGCTTCTCCTGGATCTTCCCCAGGGTCTCGGTCTGCTTGGCCGTCAACTGGTCGAGGGCCGAGGCCTCGTCGAGGAAGGTGTCCGGGTTGGACGAGAGGAAGAGCTGCACCGACGGGTCGATGCCGCCGGAGCGGTACTGGGCGGCGGCGAGCGAACCGAGGCCGCTGCGCAGGTTGTTGATCTCCTGCTGGCCGCGGGCCACCTTGTCCTGCAGCGCGCTGACTTCCTTCTCCAGCTTCTGCTGCTTCTCCTTGGCGCCGTAGTACTGCTCGTTGGCCGCGCCGGCCTCGTGGTTGAGCTTCTCGACCTTCGCCTTGACCTCGCCCTTGGAGGGCTTCGGGTCGGCGTGCGCCGCCTGGGAGGTCAGGGCCACGGCCGCGGCGGCGGTCGCGGTGAGCACGGTCACACGGGCGCGGCTCGGCTGCTTGGGACGACGGTGGGACGCCACGAAGGCGAGCTCCTTCTTCCTCGAGCCGCCTACCGGGCTGTGGGGGATCGAATCCCCGGCTCCGTGGACATCACGGACTCGGCGGTGCCTTCGCCGTCACCCCGGATGGGTGATCAACCGTGCGAAGGTTCGAGGCCTGACCCTAGTGACCAACTTGTGATCAGTTCAAATCCTCACAGGAAAAATCTCGTCACGTACCGCACTTCTTTACCCTGGACACACGGGGTGTAGCGGCTGCCTGACGATCCGTTCCCCGTTTTCCACCGAGACCCGGCAAGTGCCGCTAGACACGCGAAAGGCGCTTCAGGAGCAAGACGGACGCAACGGGCCTCGCGCCCGCCTTCGCCACCCCGTCGGCGACTTCACGGTCGGTGGAGACCACCACGACGGGCCTGCCCGGCGGTTCGGCGCGCGCCAGCTGCCGGATGAGCTCGTCGGCGGTCACCCCGGGCTTGCTGAACAGCACCCGGACCCCGCGCGGCGGCGCGAGCAGCACCGGGGCCGCCAGCTCGGCCCCGTCGAAGACACAGGTCATCTCGGCGCCGGTCTGCGCGGCGAGCATCGAGAGCCCGCCCAGCAGCCTCAGCCGCTGCTTCTCCAGCGGCAGTTGCGGATAGCCGGTCTTGGTGACGTTGTACCCGTCGATGATCAGATGCGCCTGCGGCAGCGCGAGCAGCTGGTCGAGCAGGGCCGGATCGGTCTCCGAAAGGGCCCTGGCGGCGATGTCCTTGGGCGACATCCGGCCCGGCTCGACCGCGTCGACGCCGTCGGCGGGGCGGATCGAGGAGGGCGGCAGGGCCAGTTCACGTCGGAGTCCGCTCGCCGCGTCGAGCACCGTGTCCAGGAGCAGCCTCAGCCGCATGTCCTCGACCGAGCGGCCCTCCCTGGCGGCCCGCCGGCCCGCCTCCACGGACGCCTCGGCCTCGCCGAGGCGCGCCTTGAGCCGACGGCTCTCGCTCTCGGCCGCCGAGAGCTGGGCCGCCGCCTCGGACCGCGCGGCGTCGGCCTCGGCCCGGCTGCGGCGCAGCGCGGCCTCGCCGCGCCTGACCTCGTTGACGGCGCTGCGCAGCTTGCGCTGGAGGGACTCGGCCTCCTTGCGGGCGGCGTCCAGCTCGGCGCGCAGCCGCTCCGTCTCGTCCTTCGTCTGGGAGCGGGCCCGCACCAGCTCCTCGCGCAGCCGGTCCAGCTCGCGCCGGCTCTCCTCGTCGGCGCGCTCGGCGTGCGCACGCTGCGCCTCCTCGCCGGCCGCGGCGACCAGCTTCACCCAGCCCGCCGGGCGCAGCACATAGGCCGCCGCGGCCACGTCGACGGGGTCGGCGGCGGCCGGCGGCGCGCCGGACTCCAGGGCGGCGGCCAGCTCCGGCTGCCCCTCCTTGAGCCGCTCGCCGATGCGCTGCCGGAACAGCGCGTCGTTCTCCAGGGCGGCCGCCATGGCGTTCCCGGCGAACTTGGCGCGCCGGTTCGGGGTGAAGCGGGCGTACTGCCGCAGCTGGGCCGGGAGTTCGGTGACCGTCAGGCCGCCGAAGGCGTCGGAGACCAGCGCGACGACCCGCCGCCGTACGCCTTCGGGCAGCGGGCGGTCGAGCGCCTCGACGGCGTCGTCGGCCGCCTCGGCCGACTCGGCGCCGCTATCGGGCTGCTCCACCATCCGTCACCCCAAAATGTCTGTGGGCGCGGCTCCGTCAGGAGTCGGCACCCGGCCTGTCCACCAGTTCGATCTGGTCCACCGCGTTGCACCAACGGCAGCGCACCGACTCGATGGTCTCACTGACCACCTCGCGTTCCTCGACGCTGGACTCACCGGCCAGGTCGAGATGAACGTATTCGACGACCTTCGAGGAGCGTGTCACGTCGAAGCGCGTGAGGTTTCCGCAGAGCGTGCAGCGCCAGCGGGTCCCGTCGGTCGGCTGGGGAACCGTCGTCATCGTTGCGTCCTCTTTCGTCGAGCCTCGTGCTGCCTTGATTCAAGGATCTCGCGGTGCGCCGTCGAACTGCGGATGTCCTGCCGTAACCCTACGGCCTCACCGCGTCCCCCCGACACGGCGAGGCGGTCTGTCCCGTTCCCTCCGCTTGCGTCATGCTCTGTTCATGATCGATCAGCGAGCTGAGGCGGGAGGCCGGACCGGCCGACTGCTACGGACGGTCACCGGCGGTCCGCTGGTGACCCATGCACTGATCGCGGTCTGCGCCCTGGTCTTCCTGGTCAGCCCGCTGTCCGGCTTCCGCCCGGTCCCCGGCGGCGCCGACGCGCTGCTCGCCGCCCAGGCCGGGTACTTCGAACGCTGGGGCGTGATCCCGAGCGAGCTGTGGGAGGGCTCCGCACACGCCCTGCTCACCCCGTTCACCGCGCTCTTCGTGCACGGCAGCTGGCTGCATCTGCTGGGCAACGTGCTCTTCCTGTACGTGTTCGGGGCGATGACCGAGGAACGGATGGGCCGGGTCGGGTTCACCTTCTTCTACGTCATCAGCGGCTATCTCGCCCTGGTCGCCTACGCGGCCGCCCACGCCACGTCCGACCAGACGCTGGTGGGCGCGTCGGGGGCGATCTCGGCGGTGCTCGGGGCGTTCCTCCGTCTGTTCCCCCGGGCCCGGGTCACCAGCCTGTTCCCGTTCCTCTTCTTCCTGCCGCTGCGCTTCCCCGCCTGGATCGTGCTGGTCTTCTGGTTCGTGCTCCAGTGGCTGGCGGTCCAGGGGGCGGGCAGCGGGGGGCCGGGGGTCGCCTATCTGGCCCATGTGGTGGGCTTCGCCCTGGGCTTTCTCTACGCCTGGGGGCGTTACCGGCGTACGGATAGAGTGAAGGCACCAGCCACGGCCACCGAGGGAGAAAGCCAGCCGTGATCACCGCGATCGTGCTCATCAAAACCAGCGTGGACCGGATTCCCGAGATCGCCGAGGCCATCGCCGCGCTGGACAGTGTCAGCGAGGTCTTCTCGGTCACCGGCACCTACGACCTGATCGCCATGGTCCGGGTGGCCAAGCACGACGATCTGGCCGATGTCATCCCCGGCCGGATCAGCAAGATCCCCGGCGTGGAGGCCACCGACACGCACGTGGCGTTCCGTACCTACTCGCAGCACGACCTGGAGGCCGCCTTCGCCATCGGCCTCGACGCGTAGGCGACACCACGGCGTGACACTTCGGCGGGGGACGGGCTGCCGAGCCCGTCCCCCGCCGAAGTGCTGTGCGGTGCCGTCAGAGCTGCGCGGCGGCACCCCGGTCCGGGACGCAGCGGCCGTCCTCGGTGCGGTACTTCCACTGGGCGCCCTCGCTCACCAGCTCGGTGACCGCGCGGACGAAGCGCTCGATGTGCTCGTCGGGCGTACCGGCGCCGAAGCTCACCCGGATCGCGTTCAGCGACCGCTCCCCCGGCTCGGCCTCGGGCGCCCCGCACTCGCCGACCTCCTGCGGGTCGCCGCCCAGCAGGGTACGGACCAGCGGGTGGGCGCAGAACAGTCCGTCGCGGACCCCGATGCCGTACTCGGCGGAGAGCGCGGCGGCGAAGTGCGAGCTGTTCCAGCCCTCGACCACGAAGGAGATGACGCCGACCCTCGGGGCGTCGTCGCCGAACAGCGAGAGCACCTTGACCTCGGGGATCGCGGCGAGACCGGCCCGGACCGCGCCCACGAGGCGCTGCTCCCGGGCGACCAGGTTCTCGAAGCCCGCCTCGGTGAGCGCCTTGCAGGCGGAGGCGATGGAGTACACGCCGATGACATTGGGGGAACCGGCCTCGTGGCGGGCGGCGGTGGAGTGCCACTCGACCTCCACGCCGCCGTCGGCGCGGCGGGCGACCTTCCGCGAGGCGCCGCCGCCCGCGAGGTACGGCTCGGCCGCTCGGAGCCAGTCGGACCGGCCGGCGAGGACGCCCGAGCCGAAGGGCGCGTACAGCTTGTGTCCGGAGAAGGCGACCCAGTCGACGTCCAGCTCGGTGATGTCGACGGGGTGGTGCGGGGCGAGCTGCGCGGCGTCCAGCACGATCCGTGCGCCGTGCGCGTGCGCGGCGGCGGCCAGCTCCTTCACCGGCCACAGCTCGCCGGTGACGTTGGAGGCGCCGGTGACACAGACCAGGGCGGGGCCGTAGGGGTCGCGGCCGGCCAGTGCCCGCTCCAGGGTCTCGACGGCCTGGGCGGGGGTGCGCGGGGCGTCGAGGTAGGTCACCCGGGCGTCGCGCCACGGCAGCAGCGAGGCGTGGTGCTCGGTCTCGTACACGAAGACCTGGCAGTCGGCCGGGACGGCCGTGGCCAGCAGGTTGAGCGAGTCGGTGGTCGAGCGGGTGAAGATCACCTGGTCGTCGGCGCGGCAGCCGAGGAACTCCGCGACGGTCGCGCGGCTGTTCTCGAAGAGGTCGGTGGAGAGCTGCGAGAGGTAGCCCGCCCCGCGGTGGACGCTGCCGTAGTACGGGGCGTACGCGGCGACGTCGTCCCAGACGCGCTGGAGGGCGGGGGCGCTGGCGGCGTAGTCGAGAGCGGCGTACGTGACCTCACCGCCGGTGACCAGCGGAACCGATACATCCTTGCCCAGAACCGGCAGAGGGGCACAAAGCGACTGGTCGGCGGCAGCGGTGAGGACAGACATGGCGAACTCCCGTAAGAGGCAGGCGAAACGCATGCGCCGGCGGATACGCGGCAGCGCAGCGGAAGAGAGAAAAGGGGGTGCGGAAGAGGGCCGACGGCCCTATCGCATTCGCGTGCTCACAAGAGACTCCCTAGGGACCAGGACCCCGGGGGTTGGCATTCACAGATGCCGAGGGGCCCGCGCTTGCCGCAGACCTCGCTGCCTACGGCCTGGTCTTCACCCGGGGCACCCCGCCACGGACGGAGGGTTGCCGGACAGCGGGCCGGGGCCGTAGTCGCTGTCACTCATGACCTGTCCAGCATCTTGCCATACGTACGGAGCCGCGCAAGGCGCAGTCCAGGATCCGGACTGCGCCTTGCGCCACATCTGCGCCGCTCTCAGGCGTTGCTGACCGCCACCCAGCGCTCCAGCGCCCGTGCCGCCGCGCCGGAGTCGATGGACTCGGCGGCCTTCGCCATCCCGGCCACGAGCCGCTCGTTCAGCGGGCCGTCCGCCGCTTCCAGCGCCACCAGCGCCGCCGCCGAGTTGAGCAGCACGGCGTCGCGCACCGGCCCCCGCTCCCCGGTCAGCACCCGGCGGGCCACATCGGCGTTGTACGCGGCGTCCGCGCCCCGCAGCGCCTCCACGGGCACCAGCTCCAGGCCGACGTCGCGCGGGTCGAAGACCTCCTCGCGCACCGCTCCGCCCCGGACCACCCAGACCCGCGAGGTCGAGGTCGTCGTCAGCTCGTCCAGCCCGTCGTCGCCGCGGAAGACCAGCGCCGAGTTGCCGCGCTCGGCAAGGACCCCCGCGACGATGGGCGCCATCTTCGGATCGGCCACGCCGACCGCCTGGGAGCGCACCCGGGCCGGGTTGGTGAGCGGCCCGAGGATGTTGAACGTGGTGGGCGTGCCGAGCTCCTTGCGGGCCCGTGCGACGTAACGCAGGGCGGGGTGGAACTTCACCGCGAAGCAGAAGGTGATGCCCGCCTCCTCGGCGACCTCGACGACCCGCCGCGCGGAGAGGTCCAGGTTGACGCCGAGCTTCTCCAGCACGTCGGAGGAGCCGCTCGCCGACGAGGAGGCGCGGTTGCCGTGCTTGACGACCTTGGCGCCGGTGCCGGCGAGGACGACCGCCGACATGGTGGAGATGTTGACCGTCCTCGCGAGGTCGCCGCCGGTGCCGACGATGTCGAGCGTGCGGCCGGGCACGTGGATGGTGTTGGCGTGCTCGTACATCGCCCGTACCAGGCCGGAGACCTCGTCGATCGTCTCGCCCTTGGCCCGCAGGGCCACCGCGAAACCGGCGATCTGCACATCGGTCGCCTCGCCGCTCATGATGCGGTCCATCGCCCACGCGGTGTCGTCGGCGGTGAGGTTCTCGCCGCAGAGCAGCGGGTTCAGCACGCCGGGCCAGGTACGGTCCGCCACGCTGTCGCCGCCGATCGGGGTCACAACGTTCATGGTCCGCTCCTGGGTCCACAGCCGGTAAAAGGGATGGTCTCCACCCTATCGAGCCCCATGGACGGCAAAGAGCCCCGTCCATCGAATGGACGGGGCTCCCGCTGTGGCGATCAGTTCAGGCGATCAGTGGTGACCGTGGCCGCTGGTGATCTCCTTGTACTCCTCGACGGTGGGCTTGGCGATCTGGTTGTCCTCGCCGTAGTAGCCCTTGCTGAGCCGGGCCCGCAGCTTCTGCAGGGGCGACACCTTGCGCTCGACACCGTTCTCGTCGACCGTGGGGCCGATCTCGACCGGCTTGTACTGCTCGTGCGCGGTGAGCGTGTGCAGCTGCTCGGGGCCGAGCGGCTCGTGGATCTCGACGAACTCACCGTGCGGCAGGCGCTTGATGATGCCGGACTCGCGTCCGTGCAGCACCTTCTCCTTGTCGCGGCGCTGGAGGCCGAGGCAGATCCGCCGGGTGGCGATGAACGCGAGGACCGGTCCGACGAAGATGAAGATCCGGACGAACCAGGAGATGGCGTTCAGCGACAGGTGGAAGTGCGTGGCCCACAGGTCGTTGCCACCGCCGATGAAGACGATGACGTACTCGGTGATCCAGGCGACACCGAAGGCCGTCCGGGTCGGGGCGTTGCGCGGGCGGTCCAGGATGTGGTGCTCGCGCTTGTCGCCGGTGACCCAGGACTCGACGAACGGGTAGACCGCGATGATCGCGAGCACCAGTCCGAAGGCCATCAGCGGGATGAACACGCCCAGGACCAGTGTGTGGCCCCAGAGGTTGATCTCCCAGCCGGGCATCACTCGGATCAGACCCTCGGCGAAGCCCATGTACCAGTCGGGCTGGGCGCCGGTGGACACCTGGTCCGGGCGGTACGGGCCGATGGCCCAGATCGGGTTGATCGAGGCGATGGCCGCGATGACGGCGATGATGCCGAAGACCAGGAAGAAGAACCCGCCGGCCTTCGCCATGTACACCGGCAGCAGCGGCATGCCGACGACGTTCTTGTTGGTGCGGCCGGGACCCGCGAACTGCGTGTGCTTGTGGTAGAAGACCAGGATCAGGTGCGCCACCAGCAGACCGAGCATGATGCCCGGCAGCAGCAGGATGTGGATCGAGTAGAACCGGGCGACGAAGTCGTGACCGGGGAACTCCCCGCCGAACAGGAACATCGAGATGTAGGTGCCGACGATCGGCATCGACAGGATCGCGCCCTGGGTGAAGCGGACACCCGTGCCGGAGAGCAGGTCGTCCGGGAGCGAGTAGCCGGTGAAGCCGGTGAACATGCCCAGCACGAACAGCAGGAAGCCGAAGAGCCAGTTGATCTCGCGCGGCTTGCGGAACGCACCCGTGAAGAACACGCGCATCATGTGCACGAACATGCCGGCCAGGAAGATCAGCGCGGCCCAGTGGTGGATCTGCCGGACCAGCAGACCACCGCGGACGTCGAAGCTGATGTCCAGCGTCGAGGCGTAGGCCTCGGACATCTTGATGCCCTGCATCGGCTCGTACGAGCCGTGGTACACGACCTCGTTCATGCTCGGGTGGAAGAACAGCGTCAGATACACACCCGTGAGGATGATGATGATGAAGCTGTAGAGAGCGATCTCACCGAGCATGAAGGACCAGTGGTCCGGGAAGATCTTGCGCATGTTGGCCTTGGCCAGGGAGTAGATCCCGAGCCGGCCGTCCGCCCAGTCGGCCACCCGCTCACCGGCGGGCGCCTTGCGCTGTGTGTCGGTCGCAGTACTCATCCGCGCTCCCAGAATGCAGGACCGACGGGCTCATCGAAGTCACCGAGCGCCTCGAGGTTGCCCTCGCTGTTCACGCCGATCCGCAGCTGCGGGAGGGCGTGACCGGCCGGACCGAAGATGACGCGGGCGCCGTCGGAGAGGTCGAAGGTGGACTGGTGGCACGGGCAGAGCACGTGGTGGGTCTGCTGCTCGTACAGGCTGATCGGGCAGCCGACGTGGGTGCAGATCTTGGAGAAGGCCACGATTCCCTCGTGGGCCCACTCGCGCTCGCGCTTGTCCTTGATGTTGTCCGGCTCGATGCGGATGATCATCAGCGCGGCCTTGGCGATCTGGTTCTGGAAGTCCTCCGCCTCCTCCGTCAGGCCCTCGGGCATGGCGAAGGTCAGCGAACCGACGGCGACGTCCTCGGGACGCAGCGGCTCCATCGTGTTCATGTTGATGAGCTGCTTGCCCTTGGCCCACAGGGTGTTGCGGAGCTTCTTCTCCGGCAGCGGACCGAGGTCGCGCAGCAGCACCACGCCGGAGAGCGGCACCAGGGCCAGCGCGCCGAACATGGTGTTGCGGATCAGCTTGCGCCGTCCGAACGCGGACTCCTCGGCGCCTGCCGCGAAGTCGGCCAGGACCTTCGCCTTGACCTCGGGCGTCGCCTCGATGGCGTGCCGGTCGTCGGCGACCTCCACGTCGGACATCAGCGTGCGTGCCCAGTGGACGGCGCCGGCGCCGATCGCGAAGAGGGCCACGCCCAGGGTCAGACCCAGGGAGAAGTTGAGCGCGCTCACATGGCCGAAGGGCCAGATGTACACGATCTTGTCGACCGGGAAGATGACGTAGGAGGCGATGAAGCCGACCGTCGCCAGCATGGACAGCGTGAACATGAACGCGACGGCGCGCTCGGAGCGCTTCGCGGCCCGTTCGTCGAGGTCCTGGATGCGCGGCTTGTGGGCCGGCAGCCCCGGGTCGGCGAACGGGTCGTCCGCGCCCTCTACCGCGCCGTGCGCGGGGCCCTGCTCAGCGGGCAGGTTCTCTTCTGGAATCTCTTGGCTACTCATGACTTCTTGGCCTTAGCGGTGTGGGCCGCGACCCAAATGGCAACTGCGATCAGTGCGCCGAGCCCGAAGATCCAGGCGAACAGCCCCTCGCTGACCGGCCCCAGGCCGCCCAGCTTCAGACCACCCGGGTTCTCCGACTGGGCGCTGTTCACGGTCTGGATGTACGCGATGATGTCCCGCTTCTGCTGCTCGGGCATCGTCGTGTCCGGGAAGGACGGCATGCTCTGCGGGCCGGTCTGCATGGCCTCGTAGATGTGCTTCGGGTCCACGCCTTCGAGGCTGGGCGCGTACTTGCCGTTCGTCAGCGCGCCGCCCTCACCGGTGAAGTTGTGGCACTGCGCGCAGTTGGTACGGAACAGGTCGCCACCCTTGGCGATGTCCGCACCGTCAGGGCTGACCTGGGACTTGGTCGGAGTGATCGGGCCGGCGCCCAGCGACGCGACGTACGCCGCGAGCTGGTCGATCTGCGCCTGGTTGTAGATGACCTTCTTCTTCGGCACCTGGGCGCCGGGCTGCTGCGCCGGCATACGGCCCGTACCGACCTGGAAGTCAACGGCGGCGGAGCCCACGCCGACCAGGCTCGGCCCGTCGGTGGTGCCCTGACCGCCGGTTCCGTGGCAGCTGGCGCAACCGACGGAGTACAGCTTCTTGCCCTCTTCGATGGCGAGGGACTGGGCGGTTTCGTCGGCCTGCGCCTTGCTCGCGGGCGCAAACGCGGCGTACAGCCCCCCAGTGGCCGCCAGCGCGAGGAGTAGTACGACGACCGCCGCCAACGGATGGCGTCGTCGTGCGGAGAGCTTTTTCACGGATTACCCCGGTGTCAGGATCTTCTGCGTCGATGCTGGATGTGGTTCGGGTTCGAGCCCGGTTACTTGATCATGTAGATCGTGGCGAAGAGGCCGATCCACACGACATCGACGAAGTGCCAGTAATAGGACACGACGATGGCGGCGGTCGCCTGTTCGTGGGTGAACCTCTTGGCTGCGTATGTCCTGCCCAGAACGAGCAGGAAGGCGATGAGACCGCCTGTCACGTGCAGACCGTGGAAGCCGGTGGTCAGGTAGAACACCGAGCCGTACGGGTCGGAGGACAGCGAGAGGCCGTCCTTCTTCACCAGCTCGGTGTACTCGAAGACCTGGCCTCCGATGAAGATCGCACCCATCACGAAAGTGATCACGAACCAGGCGCGGAGCTTCTTCACATCGCCCCGCTCCGCGGCGAAGACGCCGAGCTGGCAGGTGAGTGAGGAGAGCACCAGGATCGTGGTGTTCGTCGCCGAGAACGGGAAGTTCAGCGCCGAAGCCATTTCCTTCCAGTGGGCCGGTCCCGTCACCGATCGCAGGGTGAAGTACATCGCGAAGAGGGCCGCGAAGAACATCAGCTCGGAACTCAACCAGATGATGGTTCCGACGCTGGTGAGGTTCGGTCGATTGACCGACGGGTGCGCGTGCCCGGTTTCTACTGTCGTTGCTGTCGCCACGACCGACATTATGTCGGTCGCTTATCCCGCCCTCACCCCGGGGGGTGCCGTTCGGTGTGTCAGGCGGGTGTGTCCTCCCCGAACGGCCCATGGATCCGCTGTCCCGAACGGTGCTGACAGGGCGTCGGGCGGAGTACGATCCGCGCATCGGTTCATGCCCGGAAAACCCCGAAGACACAGATGTCACGGAGGAACAATGCAGCCGACCGCCACGGTCCTGGTCTACAGCGACGACGCCAACACCCGTGAGCAGGTGAGGCTGGCAGCCGGGCACAGGCCCGCGGCCGACGTGCCGGCGGTGGAGTTCCTGGAGTGCGCCACCCTGCCCGCCGTCCTGGAGGCGCTGGACCGCGGCGGGGTCGACGTGTGCGTGCTGGACGGCGAGACGGCGCCCGCGGGCGGCATGGGCGTCTGCCGGCAGATCAAGGACGAGATCTTCCACTGCCCGCCGGTGCTGCTGCTGATCGGCCGCCCGCAGGACGCCTGGCTGGCCACCTGGAGCCGCGCGGACGCCGCGGTGACCCTGCCGGTCGAACCGGTCGAGTTCGCGGACGCGCTGGCCGCCCTGCTGCGCAGCAGGGACTGCGTGAGCGCCTGACACCCCCCCCCGCTTCCGGGGCCATGACCCCGGAAGCGGTCCCGTCGAAGGGCGGCGCACCCCCCGGACCGGTCAGACCTCGGGGCGCAGTCGCGCCGCCTGGATCGTGTCCGTACGGTCCGGAGCGGTGTTCTTCCGCAGGGCGCTGCCCTTCAGCCACGCGGCCCAGGACAGGTTCCAGTCGCCGAAGCCGTTGTCGAACGGCGTCATCGTCTCGCCCTCGCTGCCCGTGACCGTGACGAGGTCGCCCGGCCGCACGGTGTTGTAGAACCACTCGGCCTGGCTCGTGCTCATGCCCGTACAGCCGTGGCTGACGTTCGCGTACCCCTGCGAGCCGGTGGACCAGGGGGCCGCGTGCACGTACTCGCCGCTCCAGGTGACGCGCGTCGCGTAGTAGACCGGCAGGTCGTACGAGTCCGACGAGCCCTGCGCGATGCCGATCGTCTCCCCGCGCATACGTACGTAGTACTCCTTGCCCAGCACGACCTTGACGCCGTTTCGGGTGGAGAAGCCGGGCTTGCCGGTGGTGACCGGAATGGTGTTGATCACTTTTCCGTCGCGCTTGACCGTCATCGTGTGCGACTCGGCGTCCGTGAGGGCCTCGATGCGGGCGCCCGTGGTGAGCTTCAGCGGCTTCGTGGCGGCCCCGTAGAGGCCCTCGGTGACCTTGACGCCGGCCAGGCCGCTGGTGACGTCGATGGTGGCCCTGGCGGGCCAGTAGTCCTTCGGGCGGTAGTGCAGGGTCTTGTCGTCGACCCAGTACCAGGAGCCGGTCACGGCGGGGGTCGAGTGGACCCTGAGGGCGCGCTCGACGTTGGCCCTGGAGGCCCGGTCCTTGACCGGAGCGCTGAGTTCCGCCGTGATGGGCTGTCCGACGCCGTAGGTGCCCGCCTCCGGGCCGAAGGCGACCTGCAGGAGCTTCTTGGCGGAGGTGGTCCCGAAGGCGAGCGTACGGCTGCCCGGGGCGCCGTCGTGGTTCTCGGTGCTGACCCGGACGGTGTACCGGGTGCCGGCGGCGAGCGGGAGGGTGGAGTGCCACCGCTTCCCGTCGGCGTCCAGTTCACCCGCCAGGTGGCGGCCGGTCGTGTCGACGGCCGACACGTCCGTGATCCGGCTGTCGTCGCCCTTGACCCTGACCTCCAGCGCCTGGCCGGGGCCGACCTTCTGATCGCCGTCGGACGCGTTGGCGGAGATCTGGTCCACAGCGTCGTACGGCTTCTCCGCGAGGGGGTGGTCTCCGGACCCGCCGCAGGCGGTCACACCGGCGACCAGGGTCACGACCAGCAGAGTGCAGCCCACTACGGGGCGGATGCGCGGCGTGCGGTTCATGAACCCACGTTATGGAGGTTGCCCCGTATCAGCGCGCGATGCGACTGCGAACGGGGGACCCGTACTCCTCTTGGTGGAGAAGTACGGGCCCCCCGTCAGGTGGAGCGGTGACTCGATGTCACTGGGTGCGGTTCTCACCGCGGTAGTACTCGAAGACCCAGCCGAACAGACCGATCAGGATGACCGGGGCCGAGAAGTAGAGCAGCCACCAGCCGAAGACGATGCCCAGGAAGGCCAGGGCACCGCCGATCGCCAGCGAGAGCGGCTGCCAGCTGTGCGGGGAGAAGAACCCCACCTCGCCGGCCTCGTCCGCGACGTCGGCTTCCTTGTTGTCCTGCGCCATGGCGTCGACCCGCCGGGCCGTGAAGGCCAGGTAGAAGCCGATCATGACGCTCAGCCCAAAGGCCAGGACGAGTGCGGTGGTACCGGCCGGCTCCTTCGACCACACGCCGTACGTGACGGCCATGGCGAGGATGAAGACGCTCAGCCAGATGAACATCTTGCCCTGGATCTTCACTTGCCGGCCTCCTTGCCACCAGCGAGGGCCTTGTCATCCTCGGAGTGGTGCTCCAGCTGCTCCAGCGCCGCGATCTCCGGGTGGTGCAGATCGAACGCCGGGGATTCGGAACGGATCCGCGGCAGGGTGAGGAAGTTGTGCCGCGGCGGCGGGCAGGAGGTCGCCCACTCCAGCGAGCGGCCGTAGCCCCACGGGTCGTCGACCTCGATCTTCTTGCCGTACTTGGCGGTCTTCCACACGTTGTAGAAGAACGGCAGGATCGACAGACCGAGCAGGAACGAGGAGATCGTGGAGATCGTGTTCAGCGCGGTGAAGCCGTCCGCGGCGAGGTAGTCCGCGTAACGACGCGGCATGCCCTCGGCACCCAGCCAGTGCTGCACCAGGAACGTGCCGTGGAAGCCCACGAACAGCGTCCAGAACGTGATCTTGCCGAGCCGCTCGTCCAGCATCTTCCCGGTGAACTTCGGCCACCAGAAGTGGAATCCGGAGAACATCGCGAACACCACGGTGCCGAAGATGACGTAGTGGAAGTGCGCGACGACGAAGTACGAGTCCGAGACGTGGAAGTCCATCGGGGGCGACGCCAGGATGACACCGGTCAGACCACCGAAGGTGAAGGTGATCAGGAAGCCGACGGCCCAGAGCATCGGTGTCTCGAAGGACAACGACCCCTTCCACATGGTGCCGATCCAGTTGAAGAACTTCACACCGGTCGGTACCGCGATGAGGAAGGTCATGAACGAGAAGAACGGCAGCAGCACGCCTCCCGTGACGTACATGTGGTGGGCCCACACGGTCACGGAGAGACCCGCGATGGCGATCGTCGCGCTGATCAGGCCGATGTAGCCGAACATCGGCTTCCGGCTGAACACCGGAATCACCTCGGAAATGATTCCGAAGAACGGCAAGGCGATGATGTACACCTCTGGATGGCCGAAGAACCAGAAGAGGTGTTGCCAGAGCAATGCGCCGCCATTGGCCGCGTCGAAGACATGCGCACCGAATTTACGGTCCGCCTCCAGCGCGAAGAGCGCGGCGGCCAGCACCGGGAAGGCCAGCAGGACCAGCACACCGGTCAGCAGGACGTTCCAGACGAAGATCGGCATGCGGAACATCGTCATGCCGGGGGCGCGCATGCAGATGATCGTGGTGATGAAGTTGACCGAACCGAGGATCGTGCCGAAGCCGGAGAAGGCCAGACCCATGATCCACATGTCGGCGCCGACACCCGGCGACCGGACCGCGTCCGAGAGCGGGGAGTAGGCGAACCAGCCGAAGTCCGCCGCACCCTGGGGGGTGAGGAAGCCGGCCACCGCGATGATCGAGCCGAAGAGGTAGAGCCAGTAGGCGAACATGTTCAGCCGCGGGAACGCCACGTCGGGCGCGCCGATCTGCAGCGGCATGATCCAGTTCGCGAATCCGGCGAACAGCGGCGTCGCGAACATCAGCAGCATGATCGTGCCGTGCATCGTGAACGCCTGGTTGAACTGCTCGTTCGACATGATCTGCGTGCCGGGACGGGCCAGTTCGGCGCGCATGAAGAGCGCCATCAGACCGCCGATGCAGAAGAACGCGAACGATGTGACCAGGTACATCGTGCCGATCGTCTTGTGGTCAGTGGTGGTCAGCCACTTGATGACGACGTTTCCCGGCTGCTTGCGCCGGACCGGCAGCTCGTCCTCGTACGAGTCGTCTGCTGCCGCGGCACCCTGAGGTTCGTTGAGGATGCTCACAGTTTGTTCGTCTCCGCATTCCTGGCCGGGTCAGTCTGCTCGATGCCGGCCGGCACGTAGCCCGTCTGGCCCTTCTTCGCCAGCTCCTTCAGGTGCGCCTGGTAGCGCTCTGGGGAGACGACCTTGACGTTGAAGAGCATCCGGGAGTGGTCGGCGCCGCAGAGCTCGGCGCACTTGCCCATGAAGGTGCCCTCCTGGTTGGGAGTCACCTCGAAGGCGTTGGTGTGGCCCGGAATGACGTCCTGCTTCATGAGGAACGGCACCACCCAGAAGGAGTGGATGACGTCACGCGAAGTCAGAACGAAACGGACCTTCTCGCCCTTCGGCAGCCACAGGGTCGGACCCGGGTTGCCGTTCTGCGGGTTCCGCGTTCCCGGGACACCGAAGTCGTAGACGCCTTCGGCACCCTTGGGGAAGTCCTTGCGGAACCGGTCGGGGATGGCGTCGAGCTCCTTGGGGATCTCGTTGCCCGTGGCGGTCGAGCCGTCCACGTTCTCGATGTAGTTGAAGCCCCAGCTCCACTGGTAGCCGACCACGTTGACGGTGTGGGCGGGCTTCGGGGAGAGGGTGAGGAGCTTCGTCTCATCGCGAGCGGTGAAGTAGAACAACACCGAGACGATGATCAGAGGGACCACGGTGTACAGCGCCTCGATGGGCATGTTGTACCTGGTCTGCGGAGGAACCTCGACCTTGGTGCGGCTGCGCCGGTGGAAGATGACGCTCCACAGGATCAGGCCCCAGACCAGCACGCCCGTGGCGAGCGCTGCCGCCCACGAGCCCTGCCAGAGGGAAAGGATCCGTGGTGCCTCTTCTGTTACCGGCGTGGGCATACCAAGGCGGGGGAAGTCCTTGTATGTGCAACCGGTGGCGGTCGCCAGGATCAGGCCCGCAGTCAGCACCTGCGGCAGCTTCCGCCGCATCGGGCGCCGCGACGAGCGGTCGGAGCCGTTGGGACTCACGTAGCGCCTTCCCGAGAGTCTCGCCCGCGCGGTCGGCGCGGCCGTCTTTCTGGTCGGTCGCCGCCCTGACGCGGGCAGGGGTTTGGATGTTTATGCGGACCAAACCCTACTGGACGCTATTTGGGGTCGCGCGGGGAGGGTGCCCAACGCGCCGTCCGACTCCCCGAAGGGGTGGAATACGGGCCTCCGGCCGCCATCTGACGCCCCCTCTCCTGCCCCGGTCACGGGCCCGTCCCCGGGCCCCGGCCCGGCTCGGGCTAGCGTGGCCGGGTGCCCTACTTCGACACCGCTTCCGCCGCCCCCCTGCACCCCGTCGCACGTCAGGCGCTGCTTGCCGCGCTGGACGAGGGCTGGGCCGACCCGGCCAGGCTGTACCGCGAGGGCCGCCGGGCCCGGCTGCTGCTGGACGCCGCCCGCGAGGCCGCCGCCGAGGCCGTCGGCTGCCGCCCGGACGAGCTCACATTCACTCCTTCGGGTACCCGGGCGGTGCACTCCGGAATTTCCGGAGCCCTCGCGGGACGTCGGCGTGTCGGCCGCCATCTGGTCGTCTCCTCGGTCGAACACTCCTCGGTGCTCCATTCGGCGGCCGCCCACGAGGCGGCGGGCGGAACGGTCTCCGAGGTCCCGGTCGACCGGTCGGGGGCGGTGAGCCCGGCGGCGTACGCGGAGCTGCTGCGCGCGGACACCGCGCTGGCCTGTCTCCAGTCCGCCAACCACGAGGTCGGTACCGAGCAGCCGGTGGCCGCCGTCGCCGAGCTCTGCCGGGCGGCGGGGGTGCCGCTGCTGGTGGACGCGGCGCAGTCGCTGGGCCGGGAGCCGGTGCCGGAGGGCTGGTCGCTGCTGGCGGGCAGCGCCCACAAGTGGGGCGGCCCCTCGGGTGTCGGGCTGCTGGCGGTGCGCAAGGGGGTGCGGTTCGCGGCCCAGGGCCCCGCCGACGAGCGGGAGTCGGGGCGGTCGGCGGGGTTCGAGAACATTCCGGCCGTCGTCGCCGCGGCGGCCTCGCTGCGGGCGGTGCGGGCCGAGGCCGCGGCCGAGTCCGTACGGCTGCGGGCCCTGGTGGACCGCATCAGGGCCGCGGTGCCGCAGCTGGTGCCCGATGTGGAGGTGGTCGGCGATCCGGTGCGGCGGCTGCCGCACCTGGTCACCTTCTCCTGTCTCTATGTCGACGGGGAGACCCTGCTCCACGAGCTGGACCGGGCCGGGTTCTCCGTCTCGTCCGGCTCCTCCTGCACCAGCAGCACGCTGACCCCGAGCCATGTGCTCCGGGCCATGGGGGTGCTGTCGGAGGGGAACGTGCGGGTGTCGCTGCCGAACGGCACCGCCGAGGCGGACGTCGACCGGTTCCTGGAGGTGCTGCCCCGGGTGGTGGCTGAGGTGCGGCAGCGGCTGGACGCGCCCGCTCCCCCGCCCCGGGAGACCGCTCCGGCCGCGTCCCTGGTGGTCGACGCGCTCGGGAGGCGCTGCCCGATCCCGGTGATCGAGCTCGCGAAGGTGATCGGCGAGGTGCCGGTGGGCGGGACGGTGACCGTGCTCTCCGACGACGAGGCGGCCCGGCTGGACATCCCGGCCTGGTGCGCGATGCGCGAGCAGGAGTACGTGGGTGAGGAGCCGGCGGACCGCGGCTCGGCCCATGTGGTCCGCCGGCTGTCCTGACTACCCGAGGTGGACGCGCACCTCGGTGGCGGCCTCGTGGCCGTACGCCTTGGTGAAGCGGTCCATGAAGTGGTTGCGGTGCAGGGTGTACTCCTGGGTGCCGACCGTCTCGATGACCAGGGTGGCCAGCATGCAGCCGACCTGGGCGGCGCGCTCCAGGCCGACGCCCCAGGCGAGACCGGAGAGGAAACCGGCCCGGAAGGCGTCGCCGACGCCGGTCGGGTCGGCCTTGATCTCCTCCTCGGGGCAGCCGACCTCGATCGGCTCCTGGCCCGCGCGCTCGATGCGGACGCCGCGGGCGCCGAGGGTGGTGACCCGGTGGCCGACCCTGCCCAGGATCTCCTCGTCGGTCCAGCCGGTCTTGGACTCGATGAGCCCCTTCTCGTACTCGTTGGAGAAGAGGTACGTGGCGCCGTCGAGGAGGATCCGGATCTCGTCGCCGTCCATCCGCGCGATCTGCTGCGAGAAGTCGGCGGCGAACGGGATGCCCCGGGTGCGGCACTCCTCGGTGTGGCGGAGCATCCCCTCGGGGTCGTCGGCGCCGATGGAGACCAGGTCGAGTCCGCCGACGCGGTCGGCGACGGCCTTCAGCTCGATGAGCCGGGCCTCGCTCATCGCGCCGGTGTAGAAGGAGCCGATCTGGTTGTGGTCGGAGTCCGTGGTGCAGACGAAGCGGGCGGTGTGCAGGACCTCGGAGATCCGGACCGAGCCGGTGTCGACGCCGTGGCGGTCGAGCCAGGCGCGGTACTCGTCGAAGTCGGAGCCCGCGGCGCCGACCAGGATCGGCTCGGTGCCCAGCAGGCCCATGCCGAAGCAGATGTTGGCGGCGACACCGCCCCGGCGCACGTCGAGGTTGTCGACCAGGAAGGAGAGCGAGACCGTGTGCAGCTGATCCGCGACCAGCTGGTCGGCGAAACGGCCGGGGAAGGTCATGAGGTGGTCGGTGGCGATGGAGCCGGTGACTGCGATTCGCACGGGGAGACTTCTCCTGCGGAGATCGGGGGGAACGGGTGACGGTGTTCCCGGGGCGGCATGACAGTTCACGCTACCGGTTGCCGCTGCCCGGCCCAAGGGTGGAAACTACCCGATAGTAGGGCTTTCTTCCTTCCTCCTGTGATGTCTACGGTGCCGATATGTCGAACCACATCGCCCCACGCGAGTCCGAGATCAGCCTGGCCGAGCTGCGCGGTGACTGCGCGCGGATGGCTCCTCACTGGGTGGTCCCCGCGAAGTCGGCCCCCGCTCCGGTCGCGCCGTCCCGGATCCACGGGATCACCGTGCCGGCCGCCTCCGCCCGGCTGATCGACGCCATGTCCGACTACGGCGACTGAGGGGCGCCGAAGACCGGTACGCATCGCTCCCGCGGCGCCGCTCGGGAACCGGGCGCGCCGCTGTCCCGTCCCATCGTCGTCCCCGGTCCCGGGGGCGGACGACAGGCCGGACGGCGGCACGCGACGGCCCTGCAGGCGAAGGAGCGATCCGGTGAGCACCGAACGACCCGACAACGACGTGACCGGTCCCCGGCGGCGTTCGCCGCTCGCCGTGGCCTCGGTGGCGGCAGCGGTACTGCTGGCCGGTGGCGGCGGCGCGTACTGGGCGGCGACCGCGGCCGACGGCGACGGCGGCTCCGGCAGCGCGGCCGACGGCGGGCGGCGCACCCCTCCCCCGCTGGCCCTGGACGGGCAGCCGGACGCCCCCTCGACTCCGGGTGCGCCCGCGCGGGGCATCGCGCCGGGCGAGCCCGACCCGAACGGCGGCCGGGTGGTCTACCGGGCCGCGGGCAAGCTCCCCGAGGGGCCGGGCACGGCCGCCGTGCACCGCGCACGCGGGACCGTCCAGGCCGCCGAGGTGGCCCGGCTGGCGAAGGCGCTCGGCCTCCCGGGCACGCCGCGTGCGGAGGCCACGTACTGGAAGGTGGGCTCGGACGGCGACGGTTCGGGCCCGTTCCTGCGGGTGGAGAAGCGGGCCCCGGGCACCTGGACCTTCGCCCGGTACGGCTCCGGCGGTTCGGACGACTGCGGGAAGAAGGCGAGCTGTCCGGGCGGGCGGCAGCAGTCCGGAGGCACCCCGGTGGACGAGAGCGCCGCACGGGCCGCCGCGGCCCCGGTCCTGAAGGCCGTCGGCCAGGGCGACGCCGCGCTCGACACCCGCCAGCTCATGGGCCCGGTACGGGTGGTGAACGCCGACCCCGAGGTGGGCGGCCTTCCCACCTACGGCTGGTCGACCGGGATCCAGGTGGGTCCGGACGGTGAAGTGGTCGGCGGCAGCGGGCAGTTGAAGGGCCCGGTGAAGGCCGACAGCTATCCGGTGATCGGCGCGGCCGAGGCGCTGGAGCAGCTGAACGGGACGGCGTCCCGCAAGGACGCGCGCGTGGACATCGGCGGATGCGCCGACCCCGTGCCGCTGGGCGGGGCACCGAAATCGCCGAAGGCGCACTGCGGGACGCGGACCGGGACGGAGCGGACGACGACGACCGTGACGGTCGACAAGGCGGTGTTCGGCCTGGCCTCGCAGTACGTGGCGGGCGAGCGGACGCTCGTGCCGTCCTGGCTCTTCTCGGTGCGGCCGGCCGCGGGCGGACGGGGCAGCACGGTGACACAGGTCGCCGTGGCCCCCTCGTACCTGGCGAAGGACGCGCCCTCGACGACCGCCCCCACGTCGGCGCCGACTCACCCGGGGGACGCGCGGGGGTCCCGGCAGCCGCTGTCGTACAGCACGGACGGGCGGACCCTGTCGGTGACGTTCTGGGGCGGGGCGTGCAGCACGTACACCGCGGGCGCGACCGAGGACGGGGACCGGGTGACCGTGAAGGTGACGGAGGCGAAGCAGTCCGGGAAGACGGCCTGCATCATGGTCGCCAAGGAGCTGACGCGGACGGTGACGCTCGACGCGCCGCTCGGCGACCGGACGGTGGTCGACGCGGTCTCGGGCCGTGAGGTGCCCCGCGGCTGAGCGCCGGGCCCCGGGGCCGCCGGAACGGGGCCCCGGACACATGACGACGGCGGCGGTCCCGGGATCCGGGCCGCCGCCGTTGTGCCGTTCCGGCGCGGTGCGCGCCGCCCTCAGGGCTCAGCTGAAGGAGTCGCCGCAGGCGCAGGAGCCGGTGGCGTTGGGGTTGTCGATCGTGAAGCCCTGCTTCTCGATGGTGTCGACGAAGTCGATGGAGGCGCCGCCCAGGTACGGGGCGCTCATCCGGTCGGTGACGACCTTGACGCCGTCGAAGTCCTTGACGACGTCACCGTCGAGCGAGCGCTCGTCGAAGAAGAGCTGGTAGCGCAGGCCCGAGCAGCCGCCGGGCTGGACGGCGACGCGCAGCGCCAGGTCGTCGCGGCCTTCCTGCTCCAGCAGGCCCTTGACCTTGGCTGCGGCGGCGTCGGACAGGAGGATGCCGTCGCTCACGGTGGTGGTCTCGTCCGATACGGACATCTGCTTCTCTCCCGGGTTGTACGGAGACTGCTTGCCGACGTTGCAACCGTCGGGACCGCGGATTCATTCCGGGCCGAGCGCTTGCCTGTTCCATTCATGCTCGCACACCGGTCGGCCGGGGGGATGCGTCACATCGACACTATGGCCATCGTCAAAGTGACGTGAACCGGTTATGATAGATAGCGTCAATTAGACGAAAAGGCTTCGCGGAAGCTCTTCGCAGAGGCTTCCAGCAGAGAAGAAAGGGTGCGTGACGTGACCACGGCCCACCCCGTCCAGGATCTCGACGTCCAGCCGACGCCCCTCGCCCTGCTCCTGCTCGGCCGTGAGGCCGACCCGAGGAGCGAGCGCGGCGTCGAGTGCCCCGGCGACCTGCCATCCCCGTCCGACCCGGACCTGGTGGAGCGTGCCCGTGCGGCCAAGGCGAAGCTCGGGGACAAGGTGTTCGTCCTCGGCCACCACTACCAGCGCGACGAGGTCATCCAGTTCGCCGACGTCACCGGCGACTCGTTCAAGCTCGCCCGGGACGCGGCGGCGCGGCCGGAGGCCGAGTACATCGTCTTCTGCGGTGTGCACTTCATGGCCGAGTCCGCGGACATCCTGACCGGCGAGGACCAGAAGGTCGTGCTGCCGGACCTGGCGGCCGGCTGCTCGATGGCCGACATGGCCACCGCCGAGCAGGTCGCCGAGTGCTGGGACGTGCTGACCGAGGCCGGGGTCGCCGACCGCGTCGTCCCCGTCTCGTACATGAACTCCTCCGCCGACATCAAGGCCTTCACCGGCCGGCACGGCGGCACGATCTGCACCTCGTCCAACGCGAAGCGGGCGCTGGAGTGGGCCTTCGAGCAGGGCGAGAAGATCCTCTTCCTGCCCGACCAGCACCTGGGCCGGAACACCGCGGTCCGGGACCTGGGGATGTCCCTGGAGGACTGCGTCGTCTACAACCCGCACAAGCCGAACGGCGGACTGACCGCCGAGGAGCTGCGCGACGCGAAGATGATCCTGTGGCGCGGGCACTGCTCGGTGCACGGCCGCTTCTCGGTGGAGTCCGTCGAGGACGTGCGCGCGCGCATACCCGGCGTCCAGGTGCTGGTGCACCCCGAGTGCAAGCACGAGGTCGTGGCGGCGGCGGACCACGTCGGCTCGACGGAGTACATCATCAAGGCCCTGGAGGCGGCCCCGGCCGGCTCGAAGTGGGCGATCGGCACCGAGCTGAACCTGGTGCGCCGTCTGGCGAACCGGTTCGCGGCCGAGGACAAGGAGATCGTCTTCCTCGACAAGACGGTCTGCTTCTGCTCGACGATGAACCGGATCGACCTGCCGCACCTGGTGTGGACGCTGGAGTCGCTGGCCGAGGGCAACCTGGTCAACCGGATCGAGGTCGACCCGGAGACGGAGAAGTACGCGAAGCTCGCGCTGGAGCGGATGCTGGCACTGCCGTAGCGGCGAACACGCAGGGCCCCGGGGCGCCTTCGGGCGTTTCTCCGGGGCCTTTCGCACAGGCGCGCGACGGCGGCCGATTTTCTCCGTACGCCACTCGGGACCTCCGTACCGTAATTACGCTGCTACTCACCGCAGCGCACATTTCACGGGGGTACGACTCCATATGACATCTCGCAGCCCGGTGGACGGCCCGGTGGCCGTCGTCCCGGGCATCCGTACATGCGGCCGGTCCGGCGAGGAGCCGACGCCGCTCCAGGACGCCGCCCGCTTCCACGAGGCGCTCGCGGGGGCCGGGTACGGCGCGGTCGGCGGACCGCGGGCCACGGCCCCGCTGGGCATACCGGGCCACGGCCGGGTGGCCGGGAACGCCGCGGTGCGGACGCGGGACGGCCTGGGCGGGGGCCGCTGTCCGGCGGGACCGCACCGGGTGCGGGCGGGTACGGGGAACGCGGGCCATCTCGTGATGACCGCGCTGGTGCGAGTACGGGAGAGCGGGGCGGGCGATGACGAGTGAGACGGGCACGGCGGGCGACGAGGGGCGCGAGCCGGTGGGCACGGCGCTGTGCGTGGCGGGCGAGGAGCACGCCGACGCGGGGACCCCGGCCGGGTACCAGGAGGAGGGCTGGTTCTTCACGGGCCGGAAGGAGGTGCTGGGCCGGATCGTCGCGTGGCTGGAGGCGGGCGGTCCCGGCCTCTTCCTGGTGACCGGCCCGGCGGGCTGCGGCAAGTCGGCCGTGCTGGGCCGGATCGCGGCGCTCACCGATCCCGTGCGGCGGCAGGAGGCCGAGGCGCACGGGGGCCTGCGCGAGGACGACCCGGATCCGGGCCCCCGCCCCGGCCGTTCCCTGGCCTCCGTGCACCTGCGGGGTCCGGGACCGCTCCGGGCGGCCGCGGAGCTGGCCCGGCAGCTCGGACTGCCGGAGCCCCGCAGCGTGGACGGCTTCCGGGGCGAGTTGCGCGGGCTGTCCCCGCAGCCGGTGCTGGTGCTCGACGGCCTGGACGAGGTACCGGCCGAGCACCTGCGCACCATGATCGACGAGCTGGTCCTCCCGCTGAGCCGCACCGGCCGGGTGCTGCTCGGCTCCCGCGAACAGGCGTTCCTCGGCCGCGTCGAGGAGGACGGCCGGGGCGACGAGAGCCTGCCGGACGCCCTGGCCCGGCTGATCGGGGCGGATGTCACCGCGGCGGACCTGGCGCGGGAGCCGCAGACCCGGGAGGACATCGGGGCCTGTGTGTTCCGCCGGTGCGCGGCGGCCGGTGTTCCGCCGGAGCGGGCGCGGGAGGCGGCCGACGCGGTGGCCGCGCGGGCCGTGGCGATGGACGGCGGGTTCCTGTTCGCGCGGCTGGTGACGGGCTCGCTGCTCGCGGGGGCGGGCGGCTCCCCCGGCGAGCGGTGGGCGGCCCGGCTGCCGGATTCCGTCGAGGCCGCGTTCGAGGAGGACCTGCGGGCGGGGCCGGTACGCGTCCGGGCGGACGGCACCGAACTGCCGTCCGCCGCGCGGGACCTGCTCACCGCCCTGGCGTGGTCGGCCGGGCGCGGCATGCCCGCCGGGGGCGTCTGGGAGGAGGTCGCGGGGGCGCTGGGCGGCCGCGACGTGCCGTACGACGGGAGCGACGTGGACTGGCTGCTGTCCGCGTACGGCCGCCACGTCGTCGAGGACGCGGAGGACGGACGGGCGGTGTACCGGCTGTGCCACCGCGCGTTCGCGTCCTGTCTCGCGGGGCCGGACCGCGCCGGGGCCGGTGAGACGGTGGTGGCCGCGCTCGTCGCGCACGCCGAGCGGAGGATGGCGGACGGCGGCTGGGGCGCGGTCGACCGGTACGTGGCGCGGGGGCTGGCCTCGCACGCGGCGCGGGCGGGTGCGCCGGGGATCGGGATGCTGCGGGGGCTGGCGGGTCGGGTCGGGGAGGCCGCGGCACCGGTGCTGGCCCAGGCGTTGCGGTACTCCTCCGAGCGGCTGGGGGCGGAGGGCGATCCGGACGGTGCGCCGGCGCACGCGCGGGAGGCCCTCGCCCTGTACCGGGAGCTGGAGCACGCCGCTCCGGGGTCCCGCACGGCGGCGCTGGTCCGCTCGCTCGTCGACGTCGCCGAGCGGTACGCCGCCCTCGGCGACCGCGCAGCGGCGGCGGCTCCGGCGCGCGAAGCGGCGGCGCTCGGACGGGACCTCGCCGAAGCGGGCGCAGACGGGTCCCTCTCCGGTCCGGCGCTCGACCTCGGGGCTCTCGGCGCGCGCCTGCACGCCCTCGGCGACCACGAAGGAGCGCTCGCACTCACCGGGGCGGCCGTCGCCCTCCACCGGCAGTCGGCCGCGCGGGCTCCGGCGGCGTTCCGCCCCGGTCTCGCCGCCGCGCTGAACGGCCTGGCGGCGGCTCACGCGGCGGCCGGGGACCACCGGGCCTCCGTACCGCCCGCGCGGGAGGCCGTGGAGATCCGCACGGAGCTGGCCGGGTCGCACCCCGACGAGTTCCTGGGCGGTCTCGCCGCCTCCCTCACCCTGCTGGCCGACGGCCTCGGGGCCACGGGGAGCCATGCGGAAGCCCTCGCTCACGCGGAGCGGGCGGTCCAGGCTGGCCGGAGAGCGGCCGAGCGTCACCCGGCGGTGCGGCGGCCCGCCCTGGCGGCCTCTCTGGCCGGTCTCTCCGTGCACCGCGAGCACGCCGGTGATCTCACGGGGAGCCTCGCGCCCGCGCGGGAGGCCGTGGAGATCTGCCGGGATCTCGTCGCGGCTCGTCCGGACGCCTTCCAGGGGCAGTTGGCGGGCGCCCTGCAGAACCTGGCGGACCGGATCTCCGCCACCGGGGACCGCGAGGGCGCGCTCGCCCCGGCGCGGGAGGCGGCGCGCCTGTACGCCGGGCTCGCCATCCAGCACCAGGACGTCTTCCGGCCGGACCTCGCCCGGTCGCTGAGTTCCCTGGCCGACAAGACGGCCGCGTCGGGAGACCGGGCGTCGGCGGTGCTGTTCGCGCGGGAGGCCGTGCGCATCCAGCGCGAACTGACCGCGGAACGGCCGACGGAGTCCCTCCCCGGCCTGGCCTCGATGCTCAGCGGCCTCGCGGGCCACCGGATCCGCGAGGGCGAGCCGGGGCCCGCTCTGCCCCACGCCGAGGAGGCGACCGAGATCTACCGGCGCCTGGCCGCCGACGCCCCGGACACCTTCCTCCCGGAGTTCGCGACGGCCCTCGACCGTCTCGGCAACCACCGCGCGTCCCTGGGCGACATCTCCGGGGCGCTGGCCTCGGGCCGGGAAGCCGTCTCCGTCCGCCGCGTGCTCGCCGCCCGGCAGCCGGCCGTCTTCCGGCAGGACCTGGCCACGGCGCTCACCCATCTGGCCGCCCATCTGGACGAGGCGGGGGACCCGGCGGCGGGGGCGCGGGCGGCGGAGGAAGCCGTCGCGCTCCATCGTGAGGCCGCCGGGGAGGGGCCCGGCTCCCGCGCCGCTCTCGCGAGCTCGCTCGGCACCCTGGCCCAGAACCTCGCCGACGCGGGCAGCCGGAAGGAGGCCCTGGGCCCGTCCCGGGAGGGCGTCCGTCTGCTGCGCGGGCTCGCCGGTGAACCGGACGGCGCCTTCCTCCCGCAGCTGGCTCGGGCCCTCCACGGCCTCGCCGGGCACCTCGGGCTGGACGACGACGAAGAAGCCGTACGGGTGGGGAGGGAGGCGGTCGCCGCCTACCGGGCCCTGGCGCTGGAGAGCCCCGGCGACTTCGAGAACGCCCTGGTCTCCGCTCTCACCGAGCTGACCCGGGCGCTCGTCCGCACCGGTGACCGCGCGTCGGCGGTCCGGGAATTCGACGAGGCCGTGGCGGAGTTCGCCCCCGTCCACGCCCCGACCGCCCGGCGTCTCGGCGTCGAGCGGAGCGTCTTCCTGCTCGGCTCCCCCGGCCCCCGGGCCCTGACCGGTCTACGGGCGCTGGTGGCCTTCCTCGACGAGGACTCCGACCCGGACGACGGCGTGGACGCGGTGACCGTACGGGCCCGGCGGGCGCTGCGCGCCCACGGCGACGCCGAAACCGTACGCACCGTGTGGGAGGAGGAGACCTTCACCTCCGCGCCCGCCTGGCTCACCCTGTCGCCTCGGACGCTGGACCTCGTCGGTTCCTGGATGTTCGCGCCCGACTGGCCCCGGTCACGCGATGCCTGGTCACAGAACGCCGATGTGCTCGGCAGCGAGGAGGCGGCGACGGCCCTCGAAGAGCTGGCGTTCCTGGACCCCCGCACCGCGCAGCGGCACGCCGCACTCCGTAGGGCCGTCCTCGCCCACGGGGTGACCGCCGCGTACGACCCGCTGATCCTCGCGGAGCAGTTGGCGGAGTGGGTGGAGTGCGCCGACTGGGCGGAGTCGCGGGCCTTCCTCCAGGAGCACCCCCGTCTGCTCACCACCGAGCCGTCCCCGTCCACCCCGCTGGCGCACGTCGCCGTTCTCGAAGTCGGCCGTACCGAGGGGCTGGACGCCGCCTACCGGCTCGTCGAGGACCGCGACGCCCTCCAGGTCTATGTGGAAAGGGCGCTGGCGGCCGGGGACAGCAATGCGCTGATGCACGCGGCGGCGGTCGAGGGGGAGGTCTTCGACGACAAGCTGTCCTCCCTCACCCACGCCCAGGCGGGCATGGTCCTCGCCGGGGCCGTCGACGACGTCGAGCCGGAGGATCTGGCCACGCTCCTTCCCCGCGCACCCGAGCTGATCCGGGCCCGGCTGCTGAGGGAGATCCTCGCGCTCAGCGGGCGGTACGCCCATCCGCACGGTGAGACATGGCTCCGGATCGTCCGGGTGCTCGGCGGGACCGCCTGACGCCCCCGCTCCGCCGGCCGGCCGCGAGGGGGCCGCGGAGAAATGGAGCGGGCCCCGGGCCACGCGGATGCGTGGCACGGGGCCCGTTCGTCGTGCGGGGTCAGGCCTGGGCGGGCTCGGTCTCCCGGGCCTCGGAGGCGTTCTCCCGCGGCTCCGCGGGGACGGGCAGGCCCGCCTTCTTCGCCCGCTTGACCGCCTTCTTCTTCGCGCGGCGTTCCTTGCGGAGCTCCACCATCGCGTAGAGCGTCGGCACCAGGAGCAGCGTGAGCAGCGTCGAGGTGACCAGGCCGCCGATCACGACGACGGCGAGCGGCTGCGAGATGAAGCCGCCCTCGCCGGTGACGCCGAGCGCCATCGGGAGCAGGGCGAAGATCGTCGCGAGCGCGGTCATCAGGATCGGGCGGAGCCGGTGACGGCCGCCCTCGACGACCGCTTCGACGACGCCCATGCCCTGCCTGCGGTACTGGTTGATCAGGTCGATCAGCACGATCGCGTTGGTCACCACGATGCCGATCAGCATCAGCATGCCGATCATCGCCGCGATGCCCATCGGGGTGCCGGTGACGACGAGCAGGCCGATGGCGCCGGTCGCCGCGAACGGGATGGAGACCAGCAGGATCAGCGGCTGGACGAGCGACCGGAAGGTGGCGACCAGCAGCATGAAGACGATCGAGATCGCCGCCAGCATGGCCAGGGCCAGCTTCGTGAACGCGTCGGCCTGGTCCTCGGTGACGCCGCCGATGGTGGCGGTGGCGCCGTCCGGGAGCTTCAGGTCGTCGATCGCCTTCTGGAGGTCGGTGCCGACCGCTCCGGTGTCGTCGCCGAGGGGCTTGGCGGTGATCGTCGCGGCGCGCTGTCCGTCGATCCGGGTCATCGAGACCGGGCCGGGGACCAGCTCGACGTCGGCGATCTGACCGAGCTCGACGGGGCCGAGGGAGAGGCGCTTCAGCTCCGCCATGGTGGTGGCGGGGTGGGCGGACCTGATGACGACGTCCCGCTCGGTGTCGTCCATGATCGCCTTGCCGGACGGGGTGCCGCGCACCGCTCCGGCGACGGCCGCGCCGAGGGTGGCCTGGTCGATGCCGGCCTCCGCGGCCTTGGGCGTGGCCTTGACCGAGATCCGCGGGACGCTCTGCGCGAGGTCGCTCTGGACGTCGGAGACGTTCTTGAGCTTGGCCACCTCGGCGCGGACCTTCTCGGACGCCTTCCTGAGCACGTCCGCGTCGGCGGCCTTGACCACGACGCTCAGGTCCTGGCTGCCGAAGCCGTCGCCCCCGGAGAGGGTGGTGTCACCGATGCCGTCGAGCTTGCCCAGGGCCTCCTTGATGCGCTTCTGGGCGGCGTCGTAGTCGCCGGAGTCCTTCAGGGTGACCTGGTAGGAGGCCTGGTTGGCGCCGGTGCCGCCGCCGAAGGCCGCCATGAAGCCGGAGGAGCCGACGGTGACCTGGTAGTCCTTGACGCCCTTGTCGTCGGAGAGGACCTTCTCGACCTTCTTGGCCGCCTCGTCGGCGGCCGCCAGGCTGGTGCCCGGGGTCAGCTCCTGCTTGATGGAGAGGACTTCCTGCTCGCCCTGGTCGAAGAAGGTGGTCTTCAGCAGCGGGGCCATGCCGAAGGTGCCGAGGAGCACGACGACGGCGATGACGACACTGGTGACGCGACGCCGGGTGGCGAAGCGCAGCACCGGGATGTAGAGCCGCTGGAGCCTGCTGCGGGCCTCCTTCTCCTCGGCCTTGCGCCGGGCCTCGTCCGGGTTCTCCACGGCACCCTGGGGGGCGCGCAGGAACCAGTACGAGAGCACGGGGACCACGGTCAGCGAGACCAGCAGGGAGGCCAGCAGGGCCGCGGTGACGGTCAGGGAGAAGGAGCCGAAGAGCTCGCCGACCATGCCGCCGACGAGACCGATGGGCAGGAAGACGGCGACCGTGGTGAGGGTGGAGGAGGTGACCGCGCCGGCCACTTCCTTCACCGCGGTGATGATCGCCGACTGGCGCTCCTCGCCGTAGCCGAGGTGCCGCTTGATGTTCTCCAGGACGACGATCGAGTCGTCGACGACGCGTCCGATCGCGATGGTCAGCGCGCCCAGCGTCAGCATGTTGAGCGAGAGGTCGCGGGTCCAGAGCACGATCAGGGCGAGGACCACGGAGAGCGGGATGGAGACCGCGGTGACCAGGGTCGAGCGCAGCGACGCGAGGAAGACCAGGATCACGACGACGGCGAAGAGCAGACCGAGCGCGCCCTCGGTGGTCAGACCGGAGATCGCCTTGGAGACGGCGGGCCCCTGGTCCGAGACGACGGTCAGCTCGGCTCCGGCGCCGAGGTCCTTGCGGAGGTCGGGGAGCTTCTTCTTGACCGCGTCCGAGATGGCGACGGCGCTGCCGTCCTTGTCCATCGTGGCCATCACGGCGAGGCTGGGCCTGCCGTTGGTACGGGTGATGGAGACCGCGGTGGACGGCTCCTGCTTCACCTCGGCGACGTCACCGACGCGGACCGGCTTGCCGGACGCGCCCGTCGCGGGGTCCTTGGCGGCGACCCTCAGGTCCTCGATCTGCTTCAGGGAGGTGAAGGCTCCGCCGACCTGGACGGTGCGGCTCTTTCCCGATTCGGAGAAGGAGCCGGCGGGGACCGTGGCGCCGCCCGCCTGGAGCGCCTGGGAGAGCGTCATGGCGTTCAGCCCGGCGGCGGCGAGCTTCTTGTCGTCGGGGGTGACGGAGACCTGGAGGTCCCGCACACCGTCGACCGAGACCTGGCCGACGCCGCTGATGTCCTCCAGGGCGGGGACGACCGTGCGGTCCAGCTGGTCGGCGAGCGCCTGCTGGTCCTTGTCGGAGGTGACGGCGAGGACGACGGCCGGGAGGTCGTCCGTCGAACCGGCGATGACCTGCGGGTCGACGTCGTCGGGAAGCTGGGCGCGGGCTCGGTTCACCGCCTGCTGGATGTCGGCGACGAGCTGCTTGGTGCCCTCGCTGCCGAAGTCGAAGGACGCCATGACGACGGCGCTGCCCTCGCTGGCGGTCGAGGTGATGCCGGTGACTCCGTCGACGGCCTTGACGGAGTTCTCCAGCGGCTCGACGACCTGCTTCTCGACCACATCGGGGGACGCGCCCTGGTAAGGGGCGATGACCGACACCATCGGGAGTTCGATGGTGGGCAGCAGCTGCTGCTTGAGCTGCGGTATCGCGATCGCTCCGAACACGAGCGCGACGATCGAGATCAGTCCGATCAGGGCCCGTTGCGCGAGGCTGAATCTGGACAGCCAGGACATGGGTGGGTCTCTCTTCTGTGGCGTACGCGGCAGGTGGGCGGGCGGCTGGGGGACAGACCCGGCCCAGTAACACGATGTCCTACGGGCGGGGGCGGGGGCGTCGGTCCCAGGTCGCTTCCTCGAGGCCCGCATACCGCAGGTGGAGTACGCCGTTTCTCCACCCGTCACTCCACCCTGGGGCGCACCAGGCCGGATTCGTAGGCAATTACCACCAATTGGGCCCGGTCCCTGGCGCCGAGCTTCGCCATCGCCCTGTTCACATGGGTCTTGACGGTGAGCGGGCTGACCACGAGCCGCTCCGCGATCTCGTCGTTGGAGAGGCCGCCGGCGACCAGGACGAGTACCTCCCGCTCCCGGCCGGTGAGCGCGGCGAGCCGCTCGGAGTAGTCGGCCGCGCCCGGCCCGTCCCCGTCCGAACTGCCGCCCTGCGCGAGGAAGGTGGCGATCAGGCCCTTGGTCGCGGCCGGTGAGAGCAGCGCCTCGCCGCCCGCGGCGACCCGGATGGCATTGAGCAGCTCCTCCGGCTCCGCGCCCTTGCCGAGGAAGCCGGACGCCCCCGCCCGCAGCGACTGCACCACGTACTCGTCCACCTCGAAGGTGGTGAGCATGACGACGCGTACGCCGGAGAGTCCGGGGTCGGCGCTGATCATGCGGGTCGCGGCGAGTCCGTCCGTACCGGGCATCCGGATGTCCATCAGCACCACGTCGGCGCGGGTCGAGCGGGCGAGGGCCACGGCCTGCGCGCCGTCCGCCGCCTCGCCGACCACCTCCATGTCGGCCTCCGAGTCGACCAGCACCCGGAACGCGCTGCGCAGCAGGGCCTGGTCGTCGACGAGCAGCACCTTGATCGGCGGCGTCATGCGTTCTCCCCCGTCCGGCCCGCCGCGCCCGGCTCCCCGGGCTCCACGGTGCGGGCCTCGACGGGCAGGATCGCATGGACCCGGAATCCGCCGCCGTAGCGGGGCCCGGCGGTGAGGGTGCCGCCGAGCGCGGTGACGCGTTCCCGCATCCCGAGCAGCCCGTGGCCGCCGCCGTCGCCGCCGTCGCCACCGGAGCCGGAGCCGTTGTCGATCACGGTGATCTCGGCCGTTCCCCCGACCCGTACGACGCTCACCTCGGCCTTCGCCCCGGGTCCGGCGTGTTTGCGGACGTTGGTCAGCGCCTCCTGTATGACCCGGTACGCGGCGAGGTCGGCGGCCGCGGGCAGCGGGGGCCGCCGGTCGGCGCAGACCACCTCGACGGGGAGCCCGGCCCGGCGGACCGTCTCGACCAGCCCGTCGAGCACGGCGAGCCCCGGGGCGGGTTCGGTCGGCGCCTCCGGGTCGCCGGACTGGCGCAGCAGCCCGACGGTGGCCCGCAGTTCGTCGAGCGCGGAGCGGCTGGCCTCCCGGACGTGGGCCAGCGCCTCCTTGGCCTGGTCGGGGCGCCGGTCCATGACGTGCGCGGCCACCCCGGCCTGGACGTTGACCAGGGCGATGTGGTGGGCGACGACGTCGTGGAGGTCACGGGCGATCCGCAGCCGTTCCTCGGCGACCCGCCGCCGGGCCTCCGCGTCGCGGCTGCGCTCGGCCCGCTCGGCCCGCTCCCTGATCGCGTCGATGAAGGCGCGCCTGGAGCGGACGGCGTCCCCCGCGGCGCCCGCCATGCCGGTCCAGGCGAAGACCCCGAAGTTCTCCTGGCTGTACCAGGGCGCGTGGCCGAAGAGCATCGCCGCCGCCGTCAGCACCGCCATCGTCAGCAGGCCGACCCGCCAGGTGGTGGGCCGGTCGGTGCGGGCGGCGACGGTGTACAGCGCGATGACGGTGCTCACGACCACGGAGGTGGGCGGGTCGGACCGGACCAGCTGGACGACGGTCAGCCCGGCGGTGACCGAGAGCACGGCCAGGGGGCGGCGGCGCCGCCAGATGAGCGCCACGGCCGCGCACACCATCAGCAGCAGGCTGCTCACCGAGGGCGTGCGGCCGGCGAAGGCGAGCCCCTCCCCCGCGACCGGGTGGGTGAACGATCCGGCGATCATGGCCACCAGTACGGCCAGGGCCAGCGCGGCGTCCAGTGCGAGGGGGTGGGCGCGCGGCCAGTGCCGGACGCGCAGGACGCCGGTTCCGAGGGTGGTCACGTCGAGCTACGTTACGACGTGCCGTCAAGGTGCGTCACGGCGTGTCGCGGAAGGCGGACGGGCCCCGCGAGGAGCGCGCGCGACGGCGTCCGGGACCGTGCGGACACGTCCGTGCCCCGGGTCCGGCGGACCGGACCCGGGGCACGGACGTGTGCGGGTGCTGGAGGAAGGACCGGCGTCAGCCGGGGATGAGACCGTCGTCGCGGAGCATGGCGCGTACCTCTTCGAGGGTCGCGTCGGGCGCCGGGAGGATCAGCTCGGACGGCTCCAGGGAGTCGTCCGGCACGGCTGTGCCGAGCTCGCGCACCCTGGCCAGGAGCGCGTGGAGAGTGGCCCGGAATCCGGGTCCGTCACCGCTCTCCATCTCGGCGAGCAGTTCGTCGTCGAGCCCGTCGAGCTCGGCGAGATGACTGTCGGCCAGTGCGACCTGGCCCTCCCCCATGATCCGTACGATCATGACGCCGCCTCAACTCTTGTCGAACCTGTGCGGGGACTGCGAGGACTGCTGCTGGGCGGAGTCCTGCGGGCCGCCCTCGATCGCCTGCTGCTGGGTGGAGCCGCCGGCCAGCTCGGCCTTCATGCGCTGGAGCTCCAGCTCCACGTCCGTACCGCCGGAGATCCGGTCCAGCTCGGCGGCGATGTCGTCCTTCGCCGTGCCGGTCGGGTCGTCCAGGGCGCCGGAGGCGAGCAGCTCGTCGATGGCACCGGCCCGTGCCTGGAGCTGCTGGGTCTTGTCCTCGGCCCGCTGGATGGCCAGGCCGACGTCGCCCATCTCCTCGGAGATCCCGGAGAAGGCCTCGCCGATCCGGGTCTGCGCCTGGGCGGCGGTGTAGGTGGCCTTGATGGTCTCCTTCTTCGTACGGAAGGCATCGACCTTGGCCTGCAGCCGCTGCGCCGCGAGGGTGAGCTTCTCCTCCTCGCCCTGCAGCGTGGTGTGCTGCGTCTCCAGGTCGGTGACCTGCTGCTGGAGCGCGGCACGCCGGGACAGCGCCTCGCGGGCCAGGTCCTCGCGGCCGAGCGCGAGCGCCTTGCGGCCCTGGTCCTCCAGCTTGGACGACTGCCCCTGCAGCTGGTTCAGCTGCAGCTCCAGCCGCTTGCGCGAGGTCGCCACATCGGCGACGCCGCGGCGCACCTTCTGAAGCAGTTCGAGCTGCTTCTGGTACGAGTAATCGAGGGTCTCGCGCGGATCCTCGGCCCGGTCAAGGGCCTTGTTTGCCTTCGCGCGGAAGATCATCCCCATACGCTTCATGACACCGCTCATGGGCTTCGCGCGCCCCCTTCTGACGGACTGAGCTCCAGCACTCCAACAGAACCCACATTACGGGCCCTGCCTCTATTACCGCACTGTTCGAGCACGGATGTGCTCCTCCCCAAGGACGACTGCGCCGGGCCACCACTCCGGCCCAGGGAGTAGGCGGAGGCCGGGGAACCCGGTTCCCTCGTCCGTACCGGACACCCCGGTACACCTGCCAGGACGCGGGCCGTTGCCGGATCGTTCCCGACCGGCCTGGGGCCGGGGCGATCGACCCCGTACCCTTGGGCCTTGTGTTCCGTAGCCGTTCGAAGGAAGAGAAGGCGCCCACCGGCAAGGTGACGGCGGACCTCTCCAAGCAGCCCCGCGACCCGCAGGCCCCCAAAGGTCGCCCCACCCCCAAGCGCAGCGATGCCCAGTCGCAGCGCCGTCGTGCTTCCAGTGGCGCGCCGCTCGACCGCAAGGAGGCCATGAAGCGGCAGCGCGAAGCGCGCCGTGTGGACATGGCCAAGCAGCGCGAGGCGCTCGCCAGTGGCGACGAGCGCTATCTACCGGCTCGCGACAAGGGCCCGGTGCGGCGCTTCGTCCGCGACTACGTGGACTCGCGCTTCTGCATCGCGGAGTTCTTCCTGCCGCTGGCCGTGATCATCCTGATCCTCAGCGTGATCCAGGTGCAGAACATCCAGAACATCTCGCTGCTGCTCTGGCTCGTCGTGATCGTGCTGATCGTCGTCGACTCGATCGGGCTCTCGTTCCGCCTGAAGAAGCAGCTCAACGCGCGCTTCCCCGATACGCCCAAGCGCGGCGCGGTCGCCTACGGCCTGATGCGCACGCTTCAGATGCGTCGCCTCCGGCTGCCGAAGCCGCAGGTCAAGCGTGGAGAGCGACCCTGAGTACGCACATCTCCGGCCCGGCCGGCGGTCCGTCCGCCGGCAGGCCGGCTGATGCCGTGCCCGTCGCCGGGTTCTCCGGCGCCTCCTCGGCGTGGCTGAAGGGGCTGGGCGGGCTGCGCAACACCGTCCGCCAGGAGCTGGTGGCCCGGCAGCTCGACGAGCAGATAGCGGCCCGCTTCCCGGTCGGCCAGCGGCTGCGCGTCCTCGACGTGGGCATGGGCCAGGGCACCCAGGCGCTGCGCCTGGCGCGGGCCGGTCACACGGTGACGGGTCTGGAGTCGGACGCCGAGATGCTGCGGGTGGCCAAGGAGGCGCTCGGCGGTGAACCGGCGGGGATCCGCGAGCGGGTCCGGCTGATCGAGGGCAACGGCCTGGACACCGGGGTGCACTTCCTGCCGGGCAGTTTCGACGTGGTGCTCTGTCACGGCGTGCTGATGTATGTCCGGGAGCCGGACGCGATGCTGGCGGGCCTGGCGAGGATGCTGGCCCCGGGCGGACTGCTCTCGCTGCTCGTGCGGAACGCGGACGCGCTGGCGATGCGCCCGGGGACCGCCGGGGACTGGAGCGCGGCGCTGGCCGCCTTCGACACGGACACGTACACCAACCGGCTGGGCCTCACCGTGCGGGCCGACCGGCTGGAGGCCCTGACCGCCACGCTCGCCGGGATCGCGGCCCCCCTGCACGCCTGGTACGGGGTGCGCGTCTTCACGGACAACGTGAGCAACGACGTGGAGCTGCCGGCCGCCGCCGAACTGGAACAGGTGCTGGCCGCGGAGGACCGGGCCGGGCGGACCGATCCGTACCGCCGGGTGGCCGCGCTGCTGCATCTGTGCGGAGTACGGGGCTGAGCGGACGCGGGAGCGGGTCGCCGGGGCTGTCGGGCTCCACGCCCCGCCCGGCGGAGCCCGACAGGCCGAATACATGGCCAAAAGCAATAATCCGGACATGGACGCATCCCATTCGCGCGGCCTCGCCCGTCGGCTGCTGCCCCTGACCGCAGGTGTCTGTGTGCTCGCCCTGGCGAGCGGCTGCTCGGACGGGGCCTCCGATTCGTCGGGGTCCGGTCCCAGCAGGACGGACTCCTCCTCCCCCGCACCGTCCGTCCCGGCCGCCGGTGACCTGCAGAGCGACTACCAGGCCGTGATCAAGAACGTGCTGCCGTCGGTGGTGCAGATCGAGGCCGCCGCGGGTCTGGGCTCCGGAATCGTCTACGACACCAAGGGCCACATCGTCACCAACGCCCATGTGGTCGGCAGCGGGAAGACCTTCAAGGTCACCAGCGCCACCGGCGAGAAGGTGCAGGCCGCCACGCTGGTGGCCTCCTACCCGGAGCAGGATCTGGCCGTCATCAAGCTCGACCGCGTGCCGGAGGGGCTGAGGCCCGCGAAGTTCGGCGACTCGGAGAAGGTCGAGGTGGGGCAGATCGTGCTGGCGATGGGCTCGCCGCTCGGGCTGTCCTCCAGCGTCACCCAGGGCATCGTCTCGGCGCTCGGCCGGACCGTCAGCGAGAGCAGCGCGGGCGGCGGCACCGGCGCGACGATCGCGAACATGGTGCAGACCTCGGCCGCGATCAACCCGGGCAACAGCGGGGGCGCGCTGGTCAACCTGGACAGCGAGGTCATCGGCATCCCGACCCTGGCGGCGACCGACCCGGAGCTGGGCGGCAGCGCGGCGCCGGGCATCGGGTTCGCGATCCCGGTCTCGATGGTGAAGACGGTCGCCGACCAGATCATCAAGAGCGGCAAGGTCACCGACTCGGGCCGGGCGGCCCTGAACATCAGCGGACGCACGGTCGTCGACGACGAATACCAGCCGGCCGGGGTCGCGCTGGTCAGCGTCGCCAGGGACGGCGCGGCGGACAAGGCCGGGCTACGGGTCGGCGACATCATCGTCAGGATCGACGACTCGCCGGTCACGACGATCACCTCGCTGTCGGAGGCACTGGCCTCGGACAAGCCCGGCCAGAAGGTCACGGTGACCTATGTGCGCAGCGGGGCGGAGAAGACGGCGAAGGTCACCCTGGGGGAGATCTAGGGCCTGCCCGCCCAGGGCCTGCCCGCCCAGGGCCTGTCTTCGAAAGCGCCGTCGTCCGGCCGGAGGCCGGGCCGCGCGGAGGCCGGTGCGTGCGGGTGTCCCGTGCGTGCCGGTGTCCGGTGCGTGCGACCGCGAGGCCCAGGGCCCTCCTCGGACCGGACGTACGGGACGACCCCGACCACGCGACGAGCGTGCGTGCCGGGCATCGCACGGCAGGCGGCACTTCGAGGGCAGGTTCCGGGGCGCGCGTCGGAAGTGGCGTCGTCCGCCGCAGGGCGGGCCCGGCGGGCCGGGCGCGGTCCCGGCGACGCGGCGAGCGTGCGTGCCGGGGCCCGCCGGGCGGCCGGGACTCCCGGCCCGTGCCGCGCGGTGCTCGGGGAACGGCCGGGCGGGGCGCGTCGGCGGCCCGCGTGCGGGGCGCCGTACCGCAGGCGGGGCGCCGTACCGGCGGCCCCGCTCGCGGGGGGCGGGTCAGCCCTGGTCGGCCTGGAGGCTCATCGGGCCGTAGATCTTCGTCGAGTCGTCGAAGAGCGTCACCTGGTCCGCCCCGCCGTCGAGAAGTTCCTTCCAGTACTCCCCGATCCACGACTCCGCGTCACCCTGGGTGGTGAACTCCTCCGGCTGCAGAGCCGGTTCCGTCTCCGTACCGTCGGACTTCTCGAACCGCCACGTCCACGCCATGTCCGCCTCCTGGGTCGCTTTGCTGCCCCGAGCCTAGTGCCTGGACCCGGCGCGGGGACCCGGTCCGGACGCCCCAGGCCGCGCACCGGCCGCACGGACGCGGGAGGATCGGAACCGTGGAACTGACTCTGCTCGGCACCGGAGCCCCCGACGGGCTGCCGCGGCCCGAATGTCCCTGCGCCGCCTGCGCCGTCGCCCGCGGGACGCGCGCGCGGGCGTCGACCGCGCTGCTGGTCGACGACGCGCTGCTGCTCGATCTCACCCCGGGGGCCGTCTTCGCCGCGGCCCGTGCCGGGCACTCGCTCACCGGCGTACGCCAGGTGCTCCTCACCCATCCGCACGACGGACCCGCCGTGGAGCTGCCCGCCGGGCTGCCCCGGGCCGGGCGGGTGCCGGACGGACGCGTGCTGACGCTGATCAGCGGGCACCGGGTGCGGGCGGTGCCGATGGACGCCCCGGGGACGGGGTACGAGGTCACGGGGCCGGAGGGGGCGCGGCTGCTGTACCTGCCGCCGGGGGCCGCGCCCGCCGGGCTCACGGACCGGGCCGCGGAGCCGTACGACCTGGTGGCCGTCGACGTGGTGGGGCGGCCGGACGCGGTGGCGCGGCTGCGGGCCGTGGGGGCGATCGGCCCGGCCACCGAGATCGTGGCCGTCCATCTGGACCACGACGTGCCGCCCGGCGCCGAGCTGGACCGGCGGCTGGCGGCGGCCGGTGCGCGGGCCGTGCCGGACGGGTCGACGCTGGTGACCGGCGAGTACCGGTCGGCTCCGGGCGTGCCCCGGCGCACGCTGGTGACGGGCGGGGCCAGGTCGGGCAAGTCGGTGGAGGCCGAGCGGCGGCTGGAGACCTTCCCCGAGGTGGTGTACGTGGCGACCGGCGGCGGCAGGGAGGGCGACGCCGAGTGGGCGGCCCGGATCGGCCTGCACCGGGAGCGCCGGCCCGCCGCGTGGCGCACCGAGGAGACCTGCGCGCTGGTGGAGCTGCTGGAGTCGGACGGGCCGCCGCTGCTGATCGACTGCCTGTCGCTGTGGCTGACCGACGCGATGGACCGGGTGGACGCCTGGGACGACGCGGCGTGGGCGGGGAGCGGGGAGGCCGCGCTGCGGGAGCGGACCGCCGCGCTGGTCGCGGCGGTGCGCGGAACGCGCCGTACGGTCGTCGCCGTGACCAACGAGACCGGCTCGGGCGTGGTTCCCGCGACGGCCGCCGGGCGGCGCTTCCGGGACGAGCTGGGCCGGCTGAACGCCGCCTTCGCCGACGAGTGCGAACAGGTGCTGCTGGTGGTGGCCGGGCAGGCGCTGGTCCTGCGCGGCTGAGCGCGGGCCGGGGAAGGGCGTCGTACCGGCCGGGGGCCGAAGGTACTGTTCCGCAGTGAGCCCGCGGCCGGGCTCACCGGCCCACTCGACGCATCGACCCGCGAGGCAGATCCCCGTGAATCTGGACGACTTCTCCGACCTGATCGAACGCCCCGACGGCGGCGTACGGCGCGATGCCGAGGAACGCCGGGAACGCATGACCGTTCCCGTCGGTGCCCTCGGCCGCCTGGACGAGCTGGGCGAATGGCTCTCGGCCGCGCAGCAGTCCGTGCCGGTCAGGGCGATCGAGCAGCCGCGCGTGGTGCTCTTCGCCGGTGATCACGGGGTGGCCGGGCTGGAGGTCTCCGGGCGCGCGGCCGGGACGGCGCACGAGCTGGTGCGGGCCACGCTGGACGGCGTGACGCCGCTGGCGGTGCTGGCCCGGCAGTTCTCCGTGCCGGTACGGATCGTCGACGCCGGGCTGGACTGCGATCCGGAGCTGCTGCCCGAGTCGGTGGTGCGTCACCGGGTGCGGCGCGGCAGCGGCCGGATCGACATCGAGGACGCGCTGACGGCGGAGGAGGCCGAGCGGGCGGTACGGCTGGGCATGGCCATCGCCGACGAGGAGGCCGACTCCGGCACCGATCTGGTGGTCCTCGGCGACCTGAGCGTGGGCGGGACGACGGCCGCGGCCACGCTGATCGCGGCGCTCTGCGGTACGGACGCCTCGGTGGTCACCGGGCGCGGCGGTGCGGGGATCGACGATCTGGCGTGGATGCGCAAGTGCGCGGCGATCCGGGACGCGCTGCGGCGGGCCCGACCGGTCCTCGGTGACCAGCTGGAGCTGCTGGCGACGGTGGGCGGCGCGGATCTGGCGGCGGCGACCGGGTTCCTGTTGCAGTGCGCGGTGCGCAGGCTGCCGGTGATCCTGGACGGTGTGGTCTCCGCGGCCTGTGCGCTGGTGGGCCAGCGGGCGGCCTTCCGGGCGCCGGACTGGTGGCTGGCGGGTCAGGCGAGCGGTGAGCCGGCGCAGGCCAAGGCGCTGGACCGGATGGCACTCAACCCCCTGCTCGACCACGGCGTCATCGTGGGGGAAGGCAGCGGGGCACTGCTCGCACTGCCGCTCGTCCGGGCCGCCGCCGCACTCGCGGCCGAGCTGCCCGAACGCGAACCCGTCGCCGAGGAGGACGACGCCGACGAGGGAACCGGGGCCGCCGCCGTGTACGACGACGCGACCTGAGTCCCCCGGACCGGCGGTGCTGCGGTCGCCGAACACCGGCCGCAGCACGGTCCCTCATGCAGTGCGATGCACCATATGATCGCTTTTCATGGGAGAGGTCCGAATGTCCACCGAGGATTCCGGGCGGGACAGCGTCCGGTCACCGAGCACCGTCCGGTCACGGCGCAGCGCGGCATTCGCCATCTGGTACCTGCGCGTCGTGTCGTTCATCAATTTCCTGAGTGCCGTCTGGGTCACGCTCGGCAATGATCTGCGCCGCCACAACACCGAGAACTTCTTCACTCCCTATCTGCTCACCGCGGGCTTCTCCTCCGGTGTGGTCGCGCTCTTCCTGGCGATCACCATGCGCCGCCGCAAGCGGGCCGCCTGGATCGTGAACCTGGTGGTGAGCGGCTTGCTGCTGCTGCTCTTCGCCCTGGTGATCTGGTTCCCGGAGGTCCGGCAGTACCCGCAGAACTGGATCTCGCTGGCGCTGACCGCCGCCTTCTTCCTGGCCCTGCTCCTCGGGCGGCGCGAGTTCTACGCGAAGGGCGACCGCTCCAACCCGAAGCTCGCGGCCGTCGTCGCGGCCGGCGGGCTGCTGATCACCTCGCTGATCGCCGCGGGGCTGGTCACCCTCACCAACACCGCGCCCCACGGCAACCGCGCGCCCTTCCTGGACCGCTGGCGCTACGGGGCGCTGAGGCTGGTCTCGATCACCGACAACGACGCCGCCTTCCCCGGCATCGAGACCCCCGGCTGGGTCAACGTCGCCATCAACGTGCTCTCCACGCTGCTGCTGATCGCCGTCGTGTACGCGGCGTTCCGGGCCCGCCGGGCCGTCGACCCGATCACCCCGGAGGACGAGGCCCGGCTCCGGGTGCTGCTCGACAAGCACGGCGAGCGGGACTCGCTCGGCTACTTCTCGCTGCGCCGGGAGAAGAGCGTCATCTGGTCCCCGACCGGGAAGGCCGCCGTCACCTACCGGGTGGTCGGCGGGGTCTCGCTCGCCTCCGGCGACCCCATCGGCGACCCCGAGGCCTGGCCCGGGGCGATCGATCCCTGGCTGGCCGAGGCCCGCGAGCACGGCTGGATCCCGGCGGTGATGGGGGTGAGCGAGGAGGGCGGCACGGTCTACGCGCGCCACGGCATGGACGCCCTGGAGCTGGGCGACGAAGCGATCGTGGAGACCGCCGAGTTCACCCTGGAGGGGCGCGCGATGCGGACCGTGCGCCAGGCGTACAACCGGGTCCGGCGCGCCGGGTACGAGGTGACGGTCCGCCGCCACGCGGACATCCCCGAGCAGGAGATGGCCGAACTGGTGCGCCGCGCGGACGACTGGCGCGACGGGGCGACCGAGCGCGGCTTCTCGATGGCGCTCGGCCGGCTCGGGGACCCGGCCGACGGGCAGTGCGTGATGCTCGAATGCCGTGACGCGCCGGCCGGGGAGGACGGCGCGCCGGGCGAGCTGCGTGCCGTGCTGAGCTTCGTGCCATGGGGGCCGAACGGCCTCTCGCTGGACCTGATGCGCCGGGACCGGGACTCGGAGAACGGCCTGATGGAGTTCATGGTCATCGAACTCCTCCAGCGCGCCGAGGAGATCGGGATCACTCAGGTCTCGCTGAACTTCGCGATGTTCAGGTCCGTCTTCGAACGGGGTTCACGGCTCGGCGCCGGACCGGTGCTGAGGCTGTGGCGCTCGATGCTCAGCTTCTTCTCGCGCTGGTGGCAGATCGAGTCGCTGTACCGCGCCAACGCGAAGTACCGACCGATCTGGGAGCCGCGTTTCATGCTGTTCGAGAAGAGCTCGGACCTGCTGCGCATCGGCCTCGCCGCAGGACGCGCCGAAGGGTTCCTGGAGGCGCCCGGTCTGCCCAAGTGGCTGCACCGCTCGCACCTGGGAGCGGATGGATGAGACCCGTGCCCGTGCTGTGCGCGGCGGCCCGCCGTGAGTGGGGCCCGCTGGTGCGGACCGTACGCACGACCCTCGCCGTCCAGCGGCTGCGGGCGATCCCGATGACGATCGCCGCGGTCTGTCTGACGGCGCTGCTCCAGGTGGTGCAGAACCGGCCGTGGGGCTTCGGGGCGGTGCACTGCCTCGGGGCGGTACGGGCCGAGGACCCGTTGTGGGCGGCCCTGCTGCGCACCCCCCTGTCGCTGTTCGTACCGGCGCTGGATCTGCCGGTCTGGGGGGCGCTGGTGCAGATCCTGGTGGTGTTCGGGACCGCCGAGATCTGTCTGGGCCGGTGGCGCACGCTCATGATCGCGTACGTGGCGACGCTGGCCGGGACGCTGTACGCGCGCCTCGGTGTGGCGCTCGGACCGGACGGGCTGTTCGGGCTGCCGGCCTCGGACGCCCGGGTCGTGGACACCGGTCCGTCCGCGGCGGTGGTCGGTCTCGCCGTGTACGTCTGCTACGTCTACCGGGCCCGCTTCACCGGGGCGCTGGTGATCGCGGCGATGGTGGCCGAGGTGTTCGTGAAGGACAATCTGGCGGGCAAGGAGCACCTGGTGGCGATCGGCGCGGTCCTCGTGCTGTGCGTGCGCGCGACCCGCCGGGACCGGCGCCGGGGTCAGGACTTGCGTCCGGGCAGCGGCACCCGGTCCGGTGCGCCGCCGATCAGGTCCTGAAATCTGCGCCGCGGGCCCACCCAGCGCACGTCGTGGTGGTAGGCGCGCAGCATCGACCGGGCGCGGGCCCGGTGCCGGTGGCGGTAGAAGCGCCTCGCCCACATCGACGTCGGCCGGGCCAGCCGGATCGCCCCGATCAGCGCGACGAACGGGACGAGCGTGCCGACGACCGCGAGCCGCGCCTTGCCCTTGAAGAGGGAGATCAGCACGAAGCAGAAGTTGACGACCAGGGTGAGGACGACACCGGCCCTGCCCTGCTGCTCGTCGCTGCTCAGCTCGTTCACGCCGAGCGGCGAGAATCCGGCCAGCACCAGCAGCACCAGCGCCGCGGTGAGGACCACCACCTCCACGCTCTGGCGGCCCTCCTCGGTCCAGTACACGTCGTCGAGGTGGAGGATCAGGGCGAACTCGTCCAGCACCAGCCCCGCGCCCACGCCGAAGATCACGGCACAGGTCCCGGCCGTGACCCCGTGCCGTCCGCTGGCGACCGCGCCGAACCCGCCGATGACGCTCAGCACCACGCCGGGCACCACGTGGTGGATGTGCATTCCGCCGGGTGTGATGTTGCGGAACGGGCCCTTGCCCGCCCGGATCATCCGGGTGATGAACCGGGTGATCGCGAAGGTGAGCACGAAGGCGGCCAGCGCGAGGAGCAGCGGCAGCTTTCCCGGCTCGACGATGTTCTGATCGAACCAGTGACCCATGCCACCCACTCCCGATACGCCGCTTCTGTCAGGTTCTGTTGCGTTACGGGCAATCTATCGGCCCTCCGCACCGATTAGCCTGCGCGCCGTGACCTCCCTGAACAGCCACGGCATCCGTTTCGCCTTCGGCACCCTGACCGTGCTCCCCGTCCGCGTCACCCGCTGGGACCGCGGGGCCGCCCGCGCGGGGATGCTCTGCGCCCCGCTCGCCGGGCTGGTGGTGGGGCTGCTCGCGGCGGTGCCCGGCGCCCTTCTGCTGCTGCTCGGCTCGGGGCCGCTGCTCGCCGCGGTCGCCTCCACCGCCGTTCCCGCCGTGCTGACCCGGGGCCTGCATCTGGACGGTCTCGCGGACACCGCCGACGGCCTGGGCAGCGGCAGGCCCGCCGAGGACGCCCTGCGGATCATGAAGCAGTCGGACATCGGGCCGTTCGGGGTGATCACCCTCCTCCTCGTGCTGCTGGCCCAGGTCGCGGCGCTCGCCGCGCTGTACGGGCGGGGCTGGGCGTACGGCGCGGTGGGCGCGGCCGTCGCCGCGGTCGCCGCCCGGCTCGCGCTCACCCTGGCCGCCCGCCGGGGCGTGCCGCCGGCCCGCCCGGAGGGGCTGGGCGCGGCGGTGGCGGGCACGGTGACGGTCCGGGCCGCGGTGGCGGCCGGTGCGGTGGTGGTCGCGGGGTGCGCGGGGGCGGGAGCGCTCCTGGGCGGCTACGGGGCGCCGCGCCACGCGCTGGCCGCGCTGGCCGCGCTCGGCGCCGCCCAGCTCCTGCTGCGGCACTGCGTGCGGCGCTTCGGCGGGGTGACCGGCGACGTCTTCGGCGCACTGGCGGAGACGGCGGCGACGACGGCCCTGGTGGTCCTGACGTTCGGCTGAGGGCTGCCGGGGGCCGGGGCCGGGCCACCGCCCCGGGATCCTGCCGGGCCCGCCCGCGCCCCAACACCCCGGCGCGCACGGCCGGTTCACGCTCGCCGGGCCCCGTGGCGGACGCCGCGGGCCCCCGCCGGGGCTCCACATCGGGCCACCGACGGCCCGCCGCCGTGTTCCTGCGGCAAGGGCGCGCGTAGGCTCATTCCCGGCACATTGCGGCGGCGTCTACGATGCGCCGGGCACGGTCGGCCCACCCCTCGACCGACAACGAACTCAACGGAAGCGAGATTTCACCACCGTGACTGCTCTCACTCTCAGCACTGCCGGTGCGGCGACGCTGCGCGCCGACGCACTCGTCGTCGGCGTCGCGAAGGGCGCCAAGGGGCCGGTCCTCGCACCGGGCGCCGAGGCCGTGGACAAGGCGTTCGACGGAAAGCTCGCCACCGTCCTGGAGGCCCTGGGCGCCGCGGGTGCCGAGGGCGAGGTGACCAAGCTCCCCGCGCCCGACGGCCTCAAGGTCCCGGTCGTCATCGCGGTCGGGCTCGGCTCCGTCCCGGAGAAGGACGAGGCGTACGACGCCGAGGCCCTGCGCCGGGCCGCGGGCTCGGCCGCGCGCGCCCTGACCGGTGCGAAGAAGGCCGGTTTCGCGCTGCCCGTCGCGTCCGCCGAGGACGCCGAGGTGATCGCCGAGGGCGCGCTCCTGGGCGCGTACGCCTTCACCGCGTACCAGGGCGGCGAGGACAAGGTCGCCCCCAAGGGCAAGAAGAACGGCAACGGCGTCAAGCTGCCGCTGGGCGAGGTCGCCCTGCTCGGCACCAAGCCGCGCGACAAGGCGTTCAAGGCGGCCGCCGAGCGCGCCGTCGCGGTGGCCGAGGAGATCAACCGCGCCCGCGACCTGATCAACACCCCGCCGAACGACCTGTACCCCGAGTCCTTCGCCGCCGTGGCCACCGCCGCCGGCAAGGAGCACGGCATCAAGGTGCAGGTCCTCGACGAGAAGGCGCTCGTCAAGGGCGGCTACGGCGGTCTGCTGGGCGTCGGCCAGGGCTCGACCCACGGCCCGCGCCTGGTGAAGCTCGCCTACACGCACCCGAAGGCGGAGAAGACCCTGGCCCTGGTGGGCAAGGGCATCACCTACGACTCGGGCGGCATCTCGCTGAAGCCGGCCGGCCACAACGAGACGATGAAGTGCGACATGAGCGGCGCCGCCGCCGTGTTCGCGACCGTCGTCGCGGCCGCCCGCCTCGGCCTCCGGGTGAACGTCACCGGCTGGCTGGCGCTCGCCGAGAACATGCCGTCGGGCAACGCCACCCGCCCCGGTGACGTGCTGCGCATGTACAGCGGCAAGACCGTCGAGGTCCTCAACACGGACGCCGAGGGCCGGCTCGTCCTCGCCGACGCGCTGACCCGCGCCTCCGAGGAGAACCCGGACGCGATCGTCGACGTGGCGACCCTGACCGGCGCGATGGTGCTGGCGCTGGGCAACCGCACCTTCGGCATCATGGCGAACGACGACGCCTTCCGCACCTCCCTGCACGAGATCGCCGAGGAGGTCGGCGAGGCCTCCTGGCCGATGCCGCTCCCCGCCGACCTGCGCAAGGGCATGGACTCCCCGACCGCCGACATCGCCAACATGGGCGAGCGGATGGGCGGCGGCCTGGTGGCCGGTCTGTTCCTGCAGGAGTTCGTGGGCGAGGGCATCGCCTGGGCGCACCTGGACATCGCGGGTCCGGCCTTCCACGAGGGCGCGCCGTACGGCTACACGCCCAAGGGCGGCACGGGCTCCTCGGTCCGCACGCTGGTCCGGCTCGCCGAGCGCACCGCCGCCGGAGACCTCGGCTGAGGTCCCGGCTGTGACCTGTACGGCCCCGGGCACAGGCCCGGGGCCGTACGCGTTGCCCCGACGGCATCGCCGCACGGATCCGGCCGGTTTCGCTCTCGACGAAATCCGTAGGGGTCTACCCGGCGGTAACCGCCTGAGACGGTCGTTCGTCCGGCTCAGACCCGGGCCCCGCGTCCCGCCCACCGTCAACAAGTGCGAAGATGGGTTCTCGGCAGGACAGGGCCCCCACCACAGGGCCGAATAACAAAAGCGGCCGAACACCAGCCGACCGGCCGGTCATCCCCCAGCGACGGGGCCCGGCGTACGGCGCACATGCATGGAGGACGTGACGTGGCGAACGACGCCAGCACCGTTTTCGACCTAGTGATCCTCGGCGGTGGTAGCGGCGGTTACGCCGCGGCCCTGCGCGGAGCGCAGCTGGGCCTGGACGTCGCTCTGATCGAGAAGGGCAAGGTCGGCGGCACCTGCCTGCACAACGGCTGCATCCCCACGAAGGCCCTGCTGCACGCCGGCGAGATCGCCGACCAGGCGCGCGAGTCCGAGCAGTTCGGTGTCAAGGCCACCTTCGAGGGCATCGACATCGACGCCGTCCACAAGTACAAGGACGACGTGATCTCGGGCCTGTACAAGGGTCTTCAGGGTCTCATCGCCTCGCGCAAGGTCACCTACATCGAGGGTGAGGGACGGCTCTCCTCCCCCACCTCGGTGGATGTGAACGGCCGGCGCGTCCAGGGCCGCCACGTGCTGCTCGCGACCGGCTCCGTGCCGAAGTCGCTGCCGGGCCTGGAGATCGACGGCAACCGCATCATCTCGTCGGACCACGCGCTGAAGCTGGACCGCGTCCCGAAGTCCGCGATCGTGCTGGGCGGCGGCGTCATCGGCGTCGAGTTCGCCTCGGCGTGGACGTCCTTCGGCACCGACGTGACGATCATCGAGGGCCTGAAGCACCTGGTCCCGGTCGAGGACGAGAACAGCTCGAAGCTTCTTGAGCGCGCCTTCCGCAAGCGCGGCATCAAGTTCAACCTCGGTACGTTCTTCCAGAGCGCCGAGTACACGCAGGACGGCGTCCGTGTGACCCTCGCCGACGGCAAGACCTTCGAGGCCGAGGTGCTGCTGGTCGCCATCGGCCGCGGCCCGGTCTCGCAGGGCCTGGGCTACGAGGAGGCCGGCGTCGCGACGGACCGCGGTTACGTCCTCGTCGACGAGTACATGCGGACCAACGTGGAGACCATCTCCGCCGTCGGTGACCTGGTCCCGACGCTCCAGCTCGCGCACGTCGGCTTCGCCGAGGGCATCCTGGTGGCGGAGCGGCTGGCCGGTCTGAAGACCGTTCCGATCGACTACGACGGTGTCCCGCGGGTGACGTACTGCCACCCCGAGGTCGCCTCCGTGGGCATCACCGAGGCCAAGGCCAAGGAGCTCTACGGCGCGGACAAGGTCGTCGCTCTGAAGTACAACCTCGCGGGCAACGGCAAGAGCAAGATCCTCAAGACCGCGGGCGAGATCAAGCTCGTCCAGGTCAAGGACGGTGCCGTGGTCGGCGTCCACATGGTCGGTGACCGTATGGGCGAGCAGGTCGGCGAAGCCCAGCTGATCTACAACTGGGAGGCGCTGCCCGCCGAGGTCGCGCAGCTCATCCACGCCCACCCGACGCAGAACGAGGCGATGGGCGAGGCGCACCTGGCCCTCGCCGGCAAGCCCCTGCACTCCCACGACTGATCCGGTCGACCGGGCGCGACGACCGACCACTTCCGCACTTTCGTAAGGAGCAACTGAAACCATGTCGGTTTCCGTAACCCTTCCGGCGCTCGGCGAGAGCGTCACCGAGGGCACTGTCACCCGCTGGCTGAAGGCCGAGGGCGAGCGCGTCGAGGCCGACGAGCCGTTGCTCGAGGTCTCGACCGACAAGGTCGACACCGAGATCCCGGCCCCCGCGGCCGGCATCCTCGCCGCCATCAAGGTCGCCGAGGACGAGACCGTCGAGGTCGGCGCCGAGCTGGCCGTCATCGACGACGGCACGGGGGCCCCCGAGGCCGCCGCGGCTCCGGCCGCCGAGCCCGAGGCCGCCCCGGCCCCGGCGCCGGCCGCCGAGGCCCCCGCCGCCGCCCCGGCCCCCGCGGCCGAGGCTCCGGCTCCGGCCGCCGCACCGGCCGGTGGCGCCGCCGGTACCGACGTCACCCTCCCGGCGCTCGGCGAGAGCGTCACCGAGGGCACCGTCACCCGCTGGCTGAAGGAGGTCGGCGAGGAGGTCACGGAGGACGAGCCCCTCCTGGAGGTCTCCACGGACAAGGTCGACACCGAGATCCCGGCCCCGGTTTCCGGTGTGCTGCTGGAGATCGTCGTCGCCGAGGACGAGACCGCCGAGGTCGGCGCCAAGCTCGCCGTCATCGGTGCCCCCGGTGCCGCTCCGGCCGCTGCCCCGGCCCCGGCCGCTCCGGCGCCCGCCGCTGCTCCGGCTCCGGCTCCGGCCGCCCCCGCACCGGCTGCCCCGGCTCCGGCCCCGGCTGCCCCCGCTCCGGCCCCGGCCCCGGCTCCGGTGGCGCCCGCCGCCCCGGTCGCCGCTCCGGCTCCGGCTGCTCCGGCTCCGGCTCCCGTCGCCGCCCCGGCCCCGGCCGCCCCGGCCGCGACCTCCGTCGACGACGGCGCGTACGTCACGCCGCTGGTCCGCAAGCTCGCCGCCGAGAACGGCGTCGACCTGGGCGCGGTCAAGGGCACCGGTGTCGGTGGCCGCATCCGCAAGCAGGACGTCGTCGCCGCCGCGGAGGCCGCCAAGGCCGCCGCTGCCGCCCCGGCCCCGGTCGCCGCGGCAACGCCCGCCGCCGCTCCCGCCGCCTCGAAGGCGCCGAAGCTGGAGGCGTCCCCGCTGCGCGGCCAGACGGTCAAGATGACCCGCATGCGCAAGGTCATCGGCGAGAACATGATGAAGGCGCTGCACTCGCAGGCCCAGCTGACCTCGGTCGTCGAGGTCGACGTCACCAAGCTGATGAAGCTGCGCAACAAGGCGAAGGACGCGTTCGCCGCCCGCGAGGGCGTCAAGCTGTCCCCGATGCCGTTCTACGTCAAGGCGGCGGCCCAGGCGCTGAAGGCCCACCCGGTCGTCAACGCCCGGATCAACGAGGACGAGGGCACCATCACGTACTTCGACTCGGAGAACATCGGCATCGCCGTGGACGCCGAGAAGGGTCTGATGACGCCGGTCATCAAGGGTGCGGGCGACCTGAACATCGCCGGCATCTCGAAGAAGACCGCCGAGCTGGCCGGCAAGGCCCGCGGCGGCGGCCTGACCCCGGACGACATGTCCGGTGCCACCTTCACCATCAGCAACACCGGTTCGCGCGGTGCGCTGTTCGACACCGTCATCGTGCCCCCGAACCAGGCGGCCATCCTGGGCATCGGCGCCACGGTCAAGCGTCCGGCGGTCATCGAGACCGAGGAGGGCACCGTCATCGGTGTCCGCGACATGACGTACCTCTCGCTCTCCTACGACCACCGCCTGGTGGACGGCGCGGACGCCGCCCGCTACCTGACCTCGGTCAAGGCGATCCTGGAGGCCGGTGAGTTCGAGGTCGAGCTCGGCCTCTGAGCACCACCGCTGTAACCAGCCTCACCAGCGGCGCCCCCGTACGGACCACTTCCGGACGGGGGCGCCGCCGTATTGTCTAGACACCACCGGTCGCCCCGGCAATCGTGATGGTGCGGACAGCACCGGTTTGCCCCGAAGGAGCCCCTCATGACCCCGCCCGTCGTCCACTCGCTGCGCGAACAGATCCGCGAGCACATCGTGGACGGGATCGTCAGCGGGCGCTGGAAGCCCGGTGAGCGGATCGTGGAGCGCCGGATCGCCACCGAGCTGGAGGTCAGCCAGACGCCCGTACGCGAGGCGCTGCGGGAGCTGGAGACGCTCCGGCTGATCGAGTCGGCGCCCAACAAGGGCGTGCGGGTCCGCAATCTCACCGCCGCCGACCTGGAGGAGAGCTACCCGGTGCGGGCCGGTCTGGAGCAGATCGCGGCGGAGCTGGCGGCGCCCGCCCTCGGCGAGGACTGCTCGCGCCTGACCCCGCATGTGACGGCGCTCTACGAGGCGGACCGGCTGGCCGACGGCGAGGCGCAGGTCCGGCACACGGTCGGCTTCCACCGCGAGATGGTGCGGGCCGCCGGGAACGCGGTGCTGCTGCACACCTGGGAGGGGCTGGGCATCGAGGTGTTCACCGCCCTGTCGATCCGGTGGCTGGGCACGGTGCAGAAGTCGTACGCGGAGGAGCACGAGGCCCTCATCGAGGCGTTCCTGCGCAAGGACCCGGAGATCGGGGTGCTGGTCAAGGCACATGTGCTCGGCTGCGCGCCGCGCGCCTGAGGCCCGTACGCATCTGTCGCCGGCGGCGCTCTCCTGTGCGGAGGGGCGCCCCTTTTGATGGGGTAGATCCCGTCACTCCGTGCCCCCTTTCGCGGCACCGCATGCCAATTTCTTCATATCGAGAAGTTTTGCCCTTCACCCTTTGATCGATCATCGATCGGCGACTTACAGTTCACTCGCGGGCCCACCGGCCCCATCGCCCTGTCCTGCCAGTCAGGGCCTTCTCCACCCCCCTCCACTCCGGAAGGCGGCGATCATGACCGACCCCGTAGGAAAGCTTCCGAGCGAGCTCGACCAGCTCCCGGACCGTGACCCCGAGGAGACCGCCGAATGGGCGGCCTCCCTGGACGCCGTCACCAAGGCCGCGGGCCCGCACCGCGCCGCGTACCTCATGCGGCGCTCGCTCCAGCACGCGGAGGGCGCCGGCATCGCGCTGCCCAAGCTGCTGGAGACCGATTACGTCAACACCATCCCGACCGCCGCCGAGCCCGAGTTCGACGGCGATCTGGAGATGGAGTCCAGGATCACCGCCTGGAACCGCTGGAACGCGGCCGCGATGGTCACCCGTGGCGCGCGCCACGGCGTCGGCGGCCACATCGCCACCTTCGCCTCGGCGGCCTGGCTGTACGAGACCGGCTTCAACCACTTCTTCCGCGGCAAGGAGGGGGACGGCTCCGGCGACCAGCTCTACATCCAGGGCCACGCCTCCCCCGGCATCTACGCCCGCGCCTTCCTCGACGGCCGGCTGAGTGAGCGGCAGCTCGACAACTTCCGCCAGGAGGCGGGCGGCGACGGACTGCCCTCCTACCCGCACCCGCGACGGCTGCCCTGGCTGTGGGAGTTCCCCACCGTGTCGATGGGCCTCGGCCCGCTCTCGGCGATCTACCAGGCGCGCTTCAACCGCTACCTGGCCAACCGCAACATCAAGGACACGTCGAACTCGCACGTCTGGGCCTTCCTGGGCGACGGCGAGATGGACGAGCCCGAGTCGACCGCCGCCCTCGCCCTCGCGGCCCGTGAGCGGCTCGACAACCTGACCTTCGTCATCAACTGCAACCTCCAGCGCCTCGACGGCCCGGTGCGCGCCAACTTCCGGGTGGTCCAGGAGCTGGAGGGCGCGTTCCGCGGCGCCGGCTGGAACGTCGTCAAGACGCTCTGGGGCTCCGCCTGGGACGAGCTGTTCCGGCTGGACACCACGGGCGCGCTGGTCCGCCGGCTCCGCGAGGTGCCGGACGCGCAGTTCCAGACGTACGCCACCCGCGACGTCGCCTACATCCGCGAGCACTTCTTCGGCGCCGAGCCCGCGCTCGCCGAGCTGGCCAAGCTGCTCACGGACGCGAAGATCGCCGAGTGCTTCTACACCTCGCGCGGCGGCCACGAGGCCCGCAAGGTGTACGCGGCCTACCGGGCGGCCCTGGCCCACAAGGGCGCGCCGACCGTGATCCTCGCCCAGACGGTGAAGGGCTTCACGCTCGGCAAGGGCTTCGAGTCCAAGAACGCCAACCACCAGATGAAGAAGCTCTCGGTGGACGAGTTCAAGGACATGCGCGAGCTGCTCGGGCTCCCGATCCCGGACAGCGCCTTCGCCGACGGCCTGGTGCCCTACGGCCACCCGGGCGCCGACTCCCCCGAGGTCCGCTACCTCCAGGAGCGCCGCGCCGCCCTCGGCGGCCCCGCCCCGGCCCGCCGGGTGCACGCGGTGGCGCTGCCGCAGCCCGAGGAGCGCGCGTTCGCCGCGCTGAAGAAGGGCTCCGGCAAGCAGGAGATGGCCACGACGATGGCCTTCGTGCGCCTGGTCAAGGACCTGATGCGGGACAAGGAGACCGGCAGGCGCTGGGTTCCGATCGTCCCGGACGAGGCCCGTACCTTCGGCATGGAGTCGCTGTTCCCGTCGGCCGGTATCTACTCGCCGCTGGGCCAGACGTACGAGCCGGTCGACCGCGACCAGCTGATGTACTACAAGGAGGCCAAGGACGGCCAGATCCTCAACGAGGGGATCACCGAGGCCGGGGCCATGGCGGACTTCATCGCCGCGTCGACGTCGTACGCGACGCACGGCGAGACGATGATCCCCTTCTACATCTTCTACTCGATGTTCGGCTGGCAGCGGACCGGCGACCAGTTCTGGCAGCTCGCCGACCAGCTCGGCAAGGGCTTCATCGTCGGCGCCACGGCGGGCCGTACGACGCTGACCGGCGAGGGGCTCCAGCACGCGGACGGCCATTCGCAGCTGATCGCCGCCACGAACCCCGCGTCGCTCAACTACGACCCGGCGTTCGCGTACGAGATCGCGGTGATCGTCAAGGACGGTCTGCGCCGGATGTACGGCCCCGAGGCCGAGAACGTCTTCTACTACCTGACGGTCTACAACGAGCCGAAGCAGCAGCCCGCGATGCCGGAGGGCGTCGAGGAGGGCATCGTCAAGGGCCTGTACCGCTTCAAGGAGGGCACGCCGACCTCGGCGCAGGCCCCCCGGGTCCAGCTGCTGGCCTCCGGCACGGCGATCCACTGGGCCCTGGAGGCACAGGAGCTGCTGGCCGCGGACTGGGGGGTCACGGCCGACGTCTGGTCCGCCACCTCCTGGGGCGAGCTGCGCCGCGAGGCGCTGGAGTGCGACGAGGCGCTGCTCCGCGGCGAGCAGCGGGTTCCGTATGTGACCCAGGCGCTGGAGGGCGCTCCGGGTCCGGTCGTCGCGGTCAGCGACTGGATGCGTCAGGTCCCGGACCAGATCAGCCAGTGGGTGGAGCAGGACTGGTCCTCGCTCGGCACGGACGGCTTCGGCCTCTCCGACACCCGTGACGCGGCCCGCCGCCACTTCGGCGTCGACGCCCGTTCGATCGCGGTCGCGGCCCTGGCCCAGCTGGCCCGCCGTGGCGAGATCACCGCGACCTCCGTCAAGGAGGCCCGGGAGCGGTACGGGCTCTGACACGTACGGGCGGCCGGGCACCCGTCCGGCCGCCCGCGGCGTGCGGCCACAATGGCGGCATGCGTGCTGCCCGTCTGATCAGAATGGTGCTGCTCCTGCAGTCCCGCCCGGCCATGACCGCGGCGGAGCTGGCCCGGGAGCTGGAGGTGTCCGAGCGGACCGTCACCCGGGACGCGCAGGCGCTCTCGGAAGCGGGCGTCCCGGTCTACGCGGACCGGGGCCGGGCCGGGGGCTACCGGCTGGTCGGCGGCTACCGCACCCGTCTGACGGGTCTGGCCCGTGACGAGGCCGAGGCGCTCTTCCTGTCCGGACTGCCCTCGGCCCTGCGCGAGATGGGTCTGGAGGACGCCGCGTCCGCCGCCCGGCTCAAGGTGTCGGCGGCGCTGCTGCCCTCCTTGCGGGACGCCTCCGACAGCGCCGGCCGGCGCTTCCACCTGGACGCTCCCGGCTGGTACCAGGAACCGGTCACGCCCGAGCTGCTGCCGGCCGTCGCCGAGGCCGTCTGGGACGACCGGTTCGTCCGCGCCCGCTACCGCCGGGGCGGTGCGGAGGGCGAGGTCGAGCGGGAGATGGCACCGCACGGGCTCGTCCTGAAGGCCGGGGTCTGGTACGTCTGCGCCCGGGTGGGTGACGACTTCCGGGTGTACCGGATCGACCGGTTCTGCGCCGTGGCGGTGTCCGAGGAGCGGTTCGAGCGCGACGAGCGGTTCGATCTGCCGGGGTTCTGGGCCGAGCGGGCCGCCCAGTTCGCCCGGTCGCTGCTGCGGGCCGAGGTGACGGTACGGGTGTCGCCGGAGGGCGTACGCCGACTGCCGTACGCCATGGACCGTTCGGCGGTCCGGGAGGCGCTGGACGCGGCCGGGCCGCCCGATGCCGAGGGGTGGCTCACGCTCACCCTGCCGGTCGAGTCCGACGAGGTCGCCTACGGTCAGCTCCTCGCCCTGGGGCCGGAGTCGGAGGTGCTGGAACCGGCCGCCCTGCGGGACCGCTTCGCCGCGGCCGCCGAACGTCTGCGCGCGCTCTACCGCTGAGGGCTTCTCCCGCCGCGCCCGCGTGCGTCGGTTCCTGCCAGGGCCGATGCTTGTCCCGTGATGGACGAGACGGAGTTCTGGGAGATCGTCGACAGCACCCGCGCGGCCGCCGACGGCGACCCCGAGGACCAGGCCGACCTGCTCGTCGAACGGCTGGTACGGCTCGATCCCGACGCGGTGCTGGACTTCGCCCGGCACTTCGAGGCCCGCTTCAACCGCGCCTACCGCTGGGACCTGTGGGGCGCCGCCGCGGTGCTGCTCGGCGGCGCGAGCGACGACGCCTTCGACTCCTTCCGCTGCTGGCTGATCGGCCAGGGCCGGGAGGTCTTCGAGGGGGCCCTGCACGATCCGGACGGCCTCGCCGGTCTCCTCGACGACTTCGACGAGGAGATCGACGGGGACGCCGAGGATCTCGGCTACGCCGCCGACGAGGCGTACGAACAGCTCACCGGCGTGGTCGACCCGGACCTCGGCCTGCCGCCCCAGGCCACCGAGCCCGAGGGGACGCCCGTGAGCATCGAGGACGACGCGGCCCTGGCGGAGCGCTTCCCCTCGCTCTGGCGGCGGTTCGGGCCCGGCTGACGGGCCCTGCCGCGCCACGCGGTCAGAAGTGGGTGCCGCCGTCGATGCGGATCTCCGTACCGGTGATGAACGCCCCGTCCCGGGAGCCGAGCATCGCGACGACACCGGCCACGGTGTCCGGGCTGGCGAAGCCCGCTCCGAGCGCCGGGGACAGCTTCATGAAGAGCGACATGTCGGCATCGGCGGGCAGCCCCGGACCGTTGCCGCTGGTCATGTCGGAGGAGATCGAGCCGGGCGCGACGGCGACGACCCGCAGCCCTTGCTTGCTGTACTCGCTCGCCAGCGCGTGCGTCATCGACTGGATGCCGCCCTTGCTCGCCGCGTACGCCGACATGTACGGGTGGGCGAAGCTCGCCGAGGTGGAGGAGAAGTTCACGACGACCGGTTCGTGGCCGGCCAGCAGGGCCGGTATCGCCTCGCGGATCATCAGGAACGTACCCGTGAGGTTGACCGCGATGATCTTGTTGAAGAACTCCAGCGTCGTCTTGTGGGTGTGCTCGGAGCGCAGGATCCCGGCGGCGTTGACCAGGACGTCGAGGCCGCCGAGGGTCTCCACGGCAAGGGCGACACCGGCCTTGACCGCGGCCTCGTCCGAGATGTCCAGGACCAGGGTGGTGAGGCGTCCGGCGGTGCCGTTCGCCACCGCCGTGTCATGGGTGGCCTTCAGCCCGGCCTCGTTGACGTCGGCCGCGACGACGCGGCCGCCCTCGGCGAGGACGCGGTGGACGGTGGCCTGTCCGATGCCGGAGCCGCCTCCGGTGATGAGTGCGCGGCGGCCTTCGTAACGGTTCATTTTCTTCTCCCGATCCCGGTTGCTGCCCGGTGGCTGTCCGGTGACTGCCCGGCGGCAGCTGTCCCGAAGCGACTCGGCGGCGCCCCGATGACGTCCCGATCGATGTCCACCGTACGCCCAGGTGGCACGTTTTGCCACGACGGCATTTCGCGTACACCGCTCCCCTGCCGGGGTAATCTCCGGGGAATGAGCACCGAGCCGACCCAGCCGTCCCTCACCGAGCGCCGCAAGGCGGCGACCCAGCTGGACATCGCGCGCGCCGCGGCCGCGCTCTTCGCCGAGCGGGGGCCCGACGGCACCACGGCGGAGGACATCGCCGGGCGGGCGGGCGTGGCCCTGCGCACCTTCTACCGCTACTTCCGCTCCAAGCAGGACGCGGTGGGCCCGCTGCTCTCCGGCGGCGCCGAGCGCTGGCGGGCGCTGCTGGAGGCGGCCGAGCCCGGGGAGCCGCTCGCCGGGACCCTGGAGCGGGCCGTCACCGAGGCGCTCCGGGTGCCGGGGCCGGACGCCGCCGAGCAGCTCGGCTGGACGCGCGGACTGCTGCGCGCGGCGGCACAGGACCCGGCGCTGCGCGCCGTCTGGTACCGGGTCAACCAGGACTCGGAGGAACGGCTGCTGCCGGTGCTGGCGCGGCTGGCGGGCGACGGGGCGGACCCGCTGGAGGTACGGCTCGCCGCGGCCGCCGCCACGGACGCGGTACGGGTGGCCCTGGAGGCCTGGGCGGCGACGGACGCGCCGACGGCCGGGCCCGGCTCACCCGCCGATCTGGCGGTCCGCTGTCTGCACGAACTCATGGGCGGCATGCGGCTGTTCAAACCGTAGCGGCCGGGTCACGGAGCGGGCCCGAGCCGCAGCCCCCAGGTCACCGGGCGGGCCCGAGCCGCAGCCCCCGGGTCACCGGGCGGACCCGAGCCGCAGCCCCCGGGTCACCGGGCGGACCGAGCCGCAGCCCCCGAGTCACGGAGCGGACCCGAGCCGCAGCCCCCGGGTCACGGGGCGAGCGCGCGGCCCATCAGCACATCGTCGACGTACCGCCCGTCCAGGAAGAACTCACCGGGCAGCACCCCCTCGACGACGAACCCCTCCGACTCGTACAGGGCGCGTGCGGGCGCGTTGTGCCCGAGCACCCGCAGGGTCATCCGGTTCGCCCCCTCGCCGCGCGCGGCCGTGACGGCGGCCCGCAGCAGGGCCCTGGCGATCCCCCGGCCGCGCGCCCAGTCGGCCACGGCGAGGCCCTGTATCTGCCGGACGTGGGAGTTGCAGGCCAGGGGGGTCGGCGGGACCGTCCTGGTGTATCCGGCCAGGCGCAGCTCGCCCGCGCCGTCCCGCGCCTCGGCCACCAGAAGGTCCTCGGGGCGGTGCCGCTCGTCGAAGAACGGCGCGTACGGCGGCTGCGGCCTGGGCATCACGGCGTGCAGCGTCGACCAGGTGGCGCGGTCGAGTCCGCCGAGAGCGGCTTCGTCGTGGAGGGTCGCGGGGCGGACTCGGCAGGGCGGATACATGTGGGCCTCGGGCATGCGCGCCACTGTGCCACGGCGCCCCTCGCCCGGTCAGCCGCATTTCCCCGCCGGGCCCCTCGCCCGGTCAGCCGCGTCGCTCCCGCCCGGCACACCGCCCGGCACTCCGATGACACGGGGAGCCGCCCGGCCCCGGAGGCGGCTCCACCGGGGCCGTTGGGGCAGGATGGGCCCCATGCTGCACTCCCGTATCGCTGTCAGCGGAGCATCCGGACTCGTCGGAACGGCGCTGGTGCGTTCACTGCGGGCCGACGGACACGAGGTGGTACGCCTCGTACGGCATCCGGCACGGTCCGGCGACGAGGTGGAGTGGGACCCCCGGCGCGGCTATGTCGACGTGGCGGGGCTGGTCGGCTGCGACGCCGTCGTCCACCTCGCCGGGGCCGGGGTCGGTGACCACCGCTGGACGGAGGCGTACAAGCGGGAGATCCGGGACAGCCGGGTGCGGGGGACGGCGGCGGTCGCCGAGGCCGTCGCCTCGCTGGACGTACCGCCGAAGGTGCTGCTGTCCGGGTCGGCGATCGGCTACTACGGCGACACCGGGGACCGCGCCGTCGACGAGACCGCCCCGGCGGGCGAGGGCTTCCTGCCGTCCGTCTGCGTGGAGTGGGAGGCGGCCACGGCCGCCGCCCAGGAGGCGGGCGTACGGACCGTGCACGCGCGCACCGGTCTGGTCGTCGCCCGCGAGGGCGGCGCCTGGGGGCGGCTCTTCCCGCTGTTCCGGGCGGGGCTCGGCGGGCGGCTCGGCAACGGGCGCCAGTACTGGAGCTTCATCGCGCTGCACGACGAGGTCGCGGCGCTGCGCCACATCCTGGACACGGAGTCGCTGTCGGGCCCGGTGAATCTGACCGGCCCCGATCCCGTCACCAACAGCGAGGTGACGGCCGCGATGGGGCGGGTGCTGCGCCGCCCCACGCTCTTCACGGCTCCCTCCCCGGCCCTGCGGATCGCCCTCGGGGAGTTCGCGCAGGACGTGCTGGGGAGCCAGCGGGTGCTGCCGGGCCGACTGCTGGACTCGGGCTTCGTGTTCGCCTTCCCCGGCATCGACACGGCGATCCGCGCGGCACTGCGCTGAGCGCGCCTCCGCCGCGCCACCGACGCGCCGCGGGAGCACCGGTACCCGCCGGACCGCGCCCCGCGCACCGCCGGCCGGTGTCCCCGCCGCGGAATCGTAAGGACATGCGACCCCGTGCAACGGTGCCCCGGGCGCGCGCGACTGCGTCTTCACCGACCCCCCTCCTAGCCTCCTTGCGAACTCGGGCATTCCGGGAGCCTGTCGGGGGCAAGAGCCTGCCAGCAGTAGCGCCGACTCGGGGAGGGGCACGTGCTCAGCACGGCACACCACGCGGACGTCGTCATCATCGGGGCCGGGATCGCCGGCCTGTCAGCCGCCCATCGATTGACCAGTGCAGGGGTAAGCGTCAGCGTCCTGGAGGCCGCCCCCCGGGTCGGCGGCCGGATGGCCACGGCGGAGCTGGACGGCTTCCGGCTCGACCACCTCGGCCCGCTCCTCAGCACCTCCTACCCGGAGCTGCGCACGACGCCCGGCCTCGAAGGGCTGGTGCTGCGCACCTTCGCCCCGGGGGTTCTCGTCCACAGCGAGGGGCGGCTGTACCGCACCGGCGATGTACGGGGCGCTCGGGGCGCGCTCAAGGCAGCGCGCGCCCTCGCAAGCGCCCCCCGGCCGCCGATGGGCGGTCCGATCGACCAGGCCCGGCTGGGCGCCGCCCTGACCCGGCTCGCCGCCACCCCGTCCGCCCGCATCCTGGCCCGGCCCGAACAGACCGCGCTGGCCGCCCTGTCCCACCGCGGGCTGCCCTCGCGCACGGTCAACGGCTTCCTCCGCCCGCTGCTCGCCGCACTGCTCAGCGACCCCGGGCTCAGCACCTCCAGCCGGTGCGCCGACCTCGCGCTGCGCGGTTACGCGCGCGGCAGGCTGTGCGTACCCGAGGGCGGCTCGGGGACCCTGCCCGAACTCCTCGCGGCCGCGCTGCCGCCGGGCACCGTGCGTACGGGCGTGCACGTCACGGCCGCCGACATCACCTCGGTGCGCACCAAGGAACACGGCGAACTGGGCTGCCGTTCCCTGCTGCTGGCGACCGGGGCGGGCGCCGCCGCCGAACTGCTGCCGGGCCTGCGGGTGCCGCCCTTCCACCCCGTGACGGTCCTTCACCACGCCGCCCCCGCGGCCCCGCCGACCGGTGCCGCGCTGCTGCTGGACGCCGACCGCTCGGGCCCGGTCGCGCACACCGCGGTGATGAGCGCGGTCGACCCCACGCGCGCCCCGCAGGGCCGTACGCTGATCAGCTCGACGGTCCTCGGTACCCCGCCGCCCGATCTGGACCGCACGGTCCGCGCCCATCTCGCCGCGCTGTACGGCACCCCCACCGACGACTGGGAGCTGCTGGCCACCCACCACGACCCCGAGGCCGTCCCCGCGATGCCGGCCCCGCACGATCCGCGCCGCACGGTGCGGCTGCTGGCCGGGCTGTACGTGTGCGGCGACCACCGCGACACGAGCACGGTCCAGGGCGCCCTGTTCTCGGGCCGCAGGGCGGCCGACGCGATCCTGACGGACCTGGGCGTACGACCGGGCAGCGGCGCGTCCCTGCCGGAGGCGGCGTAGTCGCGAGGCGGCGCAGTCCCGAGGCGGCGCAGTCCCGAGGCGGCGCAGTCG
>NZ_JBHVJA010000001.1:433108-433374 GCF_042799335.1 Streptomyces sp. NPDC057697
ACGCAAGGCGGCGCAGTCGCAAGGCGGCGCAGTCGCAAGGCGGCGCAGTCGCAAGGCGGCGCAGTCGCAAGGCGGCGCAGTCGCAAGGCGGCGCAGTCGCAAGGCGGCGCAGGGGGCCTGCGGCAGGGACCGGGGGCCTGCGGCAAGGGCCCGCGCCGAGGCGGGCGACCGCTCGTATCAGCCGCCCGCGCGACGACGGAGACGACTCGACGCAAGCCGGACGGGCGCCGGGGCGGACGGGCGCGGGCCGGAACGACACAAGGCGG
>NZ_JBHVJA010000001.1:433474-439365 GCF_042799335.1 Streptomyces sp. NPDC057697
ACCGACGCGGGCCGGACCGACGCAAGCCGGACGCACACCGGGGCGCGCCCGGCGGCCGAGGCGGACCAGCCGCCCGCATCAGCCGCCCGCGCGACAACGGAGACGACTCGACGCAAGCCGGACGGGCGCCGGGGCGGACGGGCGCGGGCCGGAACGACACAAGGCGGACCGACGCGGGCCGGACCGACGCAAGCCGGACGCACACCGGGGCGCGCCCGGCGGCCGAGGCGGACCAGCCGCCCGCATCAGCCGCCCGCGCGACGACGGAGACGACTCGACGCAAGCGGGACGGGCGCCGGGGCGTACGCGCGTGGGCCAAAAACGGGCGCGGGGCCGGGGGGCGGACCGACGCAAGGCGGACGCGCGCGGGCGGACGCGCGCCGGGGCGGACCGACACGCGCCTGACCGACACGCACCTGACCCGCGCAAGGCCGCCCGACGCAAGGCAAACCGACTCAAGCCGGAACGGGCGCCAGGGCGCGCCCGGCGCCGAGGTGGGTCGGCGCCGAGGGGGCCCGTGGGACGTCCTGGCTCATCCCAGTGCGGCGACCCGGTCGCGGTAGCCGCGTACCGCGGCGGCGTCCCGGTAGGGCTCCAGGCGGCGCTCGAAGTCCCGTACGTACTCCGCCGCCCGCACCGACCGCATCTCCGCGGCCTGCCGGGCCGCCTCGGCGCCGAGCGCGCACGCCTGGTCGAGCTCGCCGAGCCCGAGCCGGGCGGAGGCCAGCACCACCTGGCAGAACAACCGGCTGCGGGCGTACGCCGGGGAGCGGAGCTGGAGGGAACGCTCCGCGTGCTGCGCCGCGGTCCGGTACTGCTGGAGGTCGCGGTGGCAGTGCCCGAACTCGTCCGCGAGCTGGGCCTCGTCGAAGTACCGCGCCCAGTGCGGCACTTCGTCCCCGTGCCGGGCGATCTCCAGGGCGTGTTCCGCCCGCGCCAGCGAGGTGGTGCAGGGCCTCGCCTCGCCGAGCACCCCGTGGCCGCGCGCCTCGACGGCGTGCAGCAGGGCCTGGACGACGGGCGGCGCCGACGAGCCGATGCCCTGCTGGGCCACCCGGGCCAGTTGCACGGCCTCCCTGCCGTGGCCCAGGTAGACCGCCTGGCGGCTCATGGTGATCAGGACGTAGCTGCCGTACGCCCGGTCCCCGGCGGCCTGGGCGAGCCGCAGCGCCTGGACGAAGTACCGCTGGGCCAGGCCGTGGGCCGCGATGTCGTACGAGGTCCAGCCCGCCAGCCGGGTCAGATCGGCGGCGGCGGAGAAGAGCCTGCGCCCGGTCGCCTCGCCGTACGTCCCCCGCAGCATGGGTTCCGTCTCGTGCTCCAGGTACCGGACGAGGGCCTGACGGGCGTGGCCGCCGCCGTAGGCGTGGTCGAGGGTGCGGAAGAGCTCGCCGACCGAGCGCAGGGCGGCGACGTCGCCGCCGCTCACCCGCTGGCCGGGGCCGCGCTCGGACTGCCGCTGCCGGGGGACGCCGGGAGCGCCCGGCAGCCCGGCGCCCGAGGGGGCCGGAGCCTGGGGGGACGGCGGGGCGCCGGGGGGCGCGGACGGCCCGGCGGGCCGGGAGGGCACCGGCCCCCGGGGCCCGCCCCTGCCACCGGCCCCGGGCGCCCCGCCGTGCGCCCCGTACGGGCCGTGCGTTCCCGGCACTCCGCGCGCCCCGCCGGGGCCGCCGGGGCGCGCGGGACCACCCGTCTCGACGGCCCCCGCCGCGCCACCGGATCGGACGGCCCCGCCGGACCTGGCCATCCCACCGGCCGCACCGCCCGCACCGCCCCCGTGGGACCCGTGGGCTCCACGGCCGCCGACGGCTCCGCCGGTCCCGCCGTGCGTCGTCTGTGCCGCGGGCTCGCTCCCCCGCCCCACCCACTCGTCGGCCCGGCCGATCAGCCAGTCCCTGCTGGGGACGACGAGCCCGGCCGGGGTGAAGGCGATCTTGCGCAGCTCCGCATGGCTGCCCGAGTCCTTCCGCCACAGCCCGCTGACGATGTCGACGGCCTCCGCGGGCGTGGCCGCGAATTCCAGGCCCGCGTAGACCGGGGCGCACGCGTCGAGGCCCAGGTCCTGGGCGGTGAGGCGGCGCCCGAGCCGCCGGGTGAAGACCTCGGCGATCAGCGCGGGGGTGGTCCCCCGGGGCTGCTGGCCGCGCAGCCAGCGGGTCACGGACGTCTTGTCGTACCGCAGGTCGAGGCCGTGTTCGAGGCCGAGTTGATCCACCCTGCGGGCGAGACCGGCGTTGGAGAAACCGGCCTCGGTGATGAGCGAGGCGAGTCGGCGGTTGGGGGTGCGCTGCGGAGGTCGTTCCGACATCAGCTGTACGGTCTCCTGCCTTCGGGGCCGGGCGGGCAGCCCTTATGGAACGGCGCGAATTTAGCGGCCTCCGTGGCAGTCGCAGCCACCTTCGCTTCACTTTCATCCGATCGTGTGAGGATTGAAGGCGGCGCTGACGGGAAGACCTGCCGGGCCACCGCCCGCGGACCGGTCGTACAGTGGCCCGGGGCGTGATTTCTGTGCATGGTGACGCGGCTCCGGACACCCCCCGGCTCCGGCACCGCGAGTAGGAAGGCATCTGTCGTGGCTGAGCTTCGGTTCGTCCGGCTGGGATTCGGCGAGCAGGCCGTCGACTACCAGGAGGCCTGGCAGAAGCAGCGCGAGGTGCACGCGGCCAGGTTCGAGGACACCGTCCCGGACACCTGTCTGCTGCTGGAGCACCCTCCCGTCTATACGGCCGGACGGCGCACGACCGACAGCGAACGCCCCCTGGACGGCACCCCCGTCATCGACGTGGACCGCGGCGGCAAGATCACCTGGCACGGTCCCGGGCAGCTGGTCGGCTACCCGATCCAGAAGCTGCCCCGGCCGGTGGACGTCGTCGCGCACGTCCGGCGGCTGGAGGACGCGCTGATCCGTACCGCCGCCGAGTTCGGCGTGGAGACCACCCGGGTCGAGGGCCGCAGCGGTGTCTGGGTGCTCGGCGACCCGGTCGAGGACCGCCCGGCGATCGGCGGGCTCTCCCTGGACTTCGACCCGCGGCTGCACGACGAGGAGTTCGACGCCCGGCTGAACGGCCCCGAGTACGCCCCGTCCAACGCGGGCCAGCGCCGTGAGGACCGCAAGCTGGCGGCGATCGGCATCCGGGTGGCCAAGGGCGTGACCATGCACGGTTTCTCGTTCAACGTGAACCCGGACAACACCTGGTTCGACCGGATCGTGCCCTGCGGCATCCGGGACGCGGGTGTCACCTCCCTGGCCTACGAGCTCGGCCGCGACATCACCATCGCGGACGTGCTCCCGGTCGTCGAGAAGCACCTCCGGGACGTCCTGGAGAACGCCGCGCTCGCCCCGCGCACCGTCGTGCGCCCGGACGACGCCGTGGCCACGGCGTGACGTACGGATCATCCGGCGGGGAATAGGCCCTGCCGGCCACAGGTTGGGCAGACGTAAAGCCGTCTGAACCACGGGCGTACCCTGGTGTTCGCCGAAGAATCCAATGCAGTGAAAGCAAAGGGGAGTGCCGGAGTGTCCGCTGTCGCACCCGACGGGCGCAAGATGCTGCGCCTGGAGGTCCGGAACAGCCAGACCCCCATCGAGCGCAAGCCCGAGTGGATCAAAACCCGGGCGAAGATGGGCCCCGAGTACAACCAGCTGCAGAAACTCGTGAAGAGCGAGGGTCTGCACACGGTGTGCCAGGAGGCCGGCTGCCCCAACATCTTCGAATGCTGGGAGGACCGCGAGGCCACCTTCCTCATCGGCGGTGACCAGTGCACCCGGCGCTGTGACTTCTGCCAGATCGACACGGGCAAGCCGCAGGCGCTGGACCGGGACGAGCCCCGTCGCGTCGGCGAGTCCGTCGTCACGATGGACCTGAACTACGCCACCATCACCGGCGTCGCACGCGACGACCTGGAGGACGGCGGCGCCTGGCTGTACGCCGAGACCGTGCGCCAGATCCACGCGCTGACCGCGGAGCGGGAGGCCGGCCGCACCAAGGTCGAGCTGCTGATCCCCGACTTCAACGCGGAGCCCGAGCAGCTCGCCGAGGTCTTCTCCTCGCGCCCCGAGGTGCTCGCGCACAACGTCGAGACGGTGCCGCGGATCTTCAAGCGGATCCGCCCCGGCTTCCGCTACGAGCGCTCCCTGGAAGTCATCACCCGGGCCCGCGAGGCCGGTCTGGTGACCAAGTCCAACCTGATCCTCGGCATGGGCGAGACCCGCGAGGAAGTCAGCGAGGCGCTCCAGGACCTGTACGACGCGGGCTGCGAGCTCATCACGATCACGCAGTACCTCCGGCCGTCCGTGCGCCACCACCCGGTGGAGCGCTGGGTGAAGCCGCAGGAGTTCGTGGAGCTGAAGGGGGAGGCCGACGAGATCGGCTACTCCGGCGTGATGTCCGGACCGCTGGTCCGTTCCTCGTACCGCGCGGGCCGTCTCTTCCAGCAGGCGATCGAGCGTCGCGGCGCCGCCGCCACGACGCCCACGGTGTGAATCCGAGCACAAGAAGCTACCGCTGAGTAATAGCCGATTCGATGCGGCCCGTACGCTCCCCGCAGGTCGGGGGCGCGTATGGGCCGCTTCGGCGTGCGCGGCGCCCGTATCAAGGTTTCATTGGTGTTTGACCGACCGGTCATGCGCTGGTAACACCGAGCAGTGACGCTGGGTGCACACGGCGCGGTGGCCGACGGCGGCCGTCCGGGCCGTCGCCGCCCCGCTCCCGCGCCCAGCGCACGCCACCCTTCGCGCAACGCAGTCCCGGGCAGTTCGGTCCGGGCAGCTGAGTCCACGCAACTCAGTCCGCACATCCGCTCCGAGGAGATCTCCACGATGCAGGCCGTGCCGGTACGCGCCACCGCCATCCCTTCCGTCACCGATGCTCTCCGTGCCGTCGAGTCGCTGGTCCTGGCCGGTGGCCAGCGCACCGCCCGCCGCAACGCCTGGACCGCCGTCCTGGAGGACCGGCGCCGGGCCAAGGACAGGGTCGAGGCCGAGCACGTACTGGAGGCCGCGGCCGACCACCGTTCCCAGGCCACGTAAACTTCTGTACATGGCGAGGAAGGCAAACACTGAAGGCGCGGACAGCGCCGAGAACGCGGGGCGGCTCAAGCAGATCGCCCTGACCTACAAGATGGCCAGGCGGTCCGACCCGAAGGTCGGTCTTGTCGTCGCGGGCGTGGGAATTGTCACCTTCGGTGTCCTCCTCGGGGTCGGCTTCCTGATCGGCCACCCGATCTATCTGGGCATCCTGGGCTTCGTGCTGGGCCTCCTCGCGATGGCGATCGTCTTCGGACGGCGTGCCGAGCGTGCCGCCTTCGGGCAGATGGAAGGCCAGCCGGGCGCCGCGGCGGCGGTGCTGGACCGGGTGGGCCGGGGCTGGACCACGACCCCCGCGGTCGCGATGAACCGCAGCCAGGACGTCGTCCACCGCGCGGTCGGCAAGGCGGGCATCGTGCTGGTCGGCGAGGGCAACGCGAACCGGGTGAAGCTGCTGCTCGCGGCCGAGAAGAAGAAGATGGCCCGCATCCTGGTCGACGTACCGGTGCACGACATCATCGTCGGCAACGACGAGGGCCAGGTGCCGCTGAAGAAGGTGCGCACCAAGATGCTGAAGCTGCCGCGCGTCCTCACCGGTCCGCAGGTGACGGCCGCCAACGACCGGCTGCGCGCGATGGGCGACCTGATGAGCAACATGCCGCTGCCGAAGGGCCCCATGCCCAAGGGCATGCGGATGCCGCGCGGCGGAAAGATGCGCTGACGCCGTACACGGACGAAGAGGCGGGGGGGGGACCCCAACGCGGGGGCCCCCCCCCCCACGGCGTACGCCGGGGGATGGAGCCCGAAGGGGGGCGAGACCCGCCCCGGGGCCGCCGCCCCCCCCAAGAGGGCCCCGGGCCCGCGC
>NZ_JBHVJA010000001.1:439375-1163227 GCF_042799335.1 Streptomyces sp. NPDC057697
ATCCGGTTCGCACCCCGCCTCTTCGTCTTCCGCGGTCTTCTGCCGCCTTCTGCGGCCTTCTGCCGTCCGCTGCGCGTCCTCGCCTCAGATGCGGACCTGGACGGCGCGGGCCAGCCGGTCGTGCAGGCCGCGGCCGTCGCGGTCCCAGACCAGGGCCGGGATCACCAGGCAGACCAGCACGCTGCGGACGAGCACCCGTCCGGACGTCAGCCGCCCGCCGTCCTCGGCGACGACCCTGAGGCCCAGGAGGCGCTTGCCCGGCGTACAGCCGATGGTGCCGACGGTGAGCACGCTCAGTACGAAGAAGATGCCGAGCGCCCAGTTTCCGGCCGCCTGCTGGTCACCGCGGGCGAACAGCCCGTATGCGATCAGCAGGCACAGGGCCCAGTCGATGAAGATCGCACCGAAACGGCGGCCGAGCGGAGCCACGGAGCCCGGTCCGTGCTCGGGCAGGCCCAGCCGCTTGCCCCGGTAGCCGAAGTCGGCCCCCATCTCCTCGGCGGCCGCGCGAGGACCGGAGAGCCACGATCCGATTACTTGCCTGTTGTCCACCCGAACACGGTACTGCGCCCGTCCGCCCGCCCGGCCCGGCGGGTGGGTGCAACCGGGCGCCGGAGCGGCCGGGACACGCGCCCCCTACCGGGCCGCGAGGCGCCGGTCACACCCGCCCCGGTTAACTTCTGCGAAACAAATGGGTCATGCTTGAGAAATCCGGTCTGCCTATGGTCGGGTCCAGCGTGTGCCACCGCACTGGCCGCACCACGAGCTACAACCCCGTCCCTCCCGGGCCGGGAGTAGGAGGAGTTGGATGTTCCAGAACGCCGACGACGCGAAGAAGTACATCGCCGACAATGACGTCAAGTTCATCGACGTCCGGTTCTGTGACCTGCCCGGTGTGATGCAGCACGTCACCGTCCCGGCGGCGACCTTCGACCCGGCCGACGAGCTTGCCTTCGACGGCTCGTCGATCCGCGGCTTCCAGGCCATCCACGAGTCCGACATGGCGCTGCGCGCGGACCTGTCGACCGCCCGGCTCGACCCCTTCCGCCGCGACAAGACCGTCAACATCAACTTCTTCATCCACGACCCGATCACCGGCGAGCAGTACAGCCGTGACCCGCGGAACGTGGCCAAGAAGGCCGAGGCGTACCTCGCCTCCACCGGCATCGCCGACACCGCGTACTTCGGCCCCGAGGCCGAGTTCTACGTCTTCGACAACGTCCGCTTCCAGACGTCGGCGAACGAGAGCTTCTACCACATCGACTCCGAGGCCGGCGCCTGGAACACCGGTGCGGTCGAGAACAACCGCGGCTACAAGGTCCGCTACAAGGGCGGCTACTTCCCGGTCCCGCCGGTCGACCACTTCGCCGACCTGCGCGCCGAGATGTCCCTGGAGCTGGAGAACAGCGGCCTCCAGATCGAGCGCCAGCACCACGAGGTCGGCACCGCCGGCCAGGCCGAGATCAACTACAAGTTCAACACGCTGCTCGCCGCGGCCGACGACCTGATGCTCTTCAAGTACATCGTGAAGAACGTCGCCTGGCGCAACGGCAAGACCGCGACCTTCATGCCGAAGCCGATCTTCGGCGACAACGGCTCGGGCATGCACGTCCACCAGTCCCTGTGGGCCGGCGGCACCCCGCTCTTCTACGACGAGCAGGGTTACGCGGGCCTGTCGGACGTGGCCCGCTACTACATCGGCGGCATCCTCAAGCACGCCCCGTCGCTGCTGGCCTTCACCAACCCGACGGTGAACTCCTACCACCGTCTGGTCCCCGGCTTCGAGGCCCCGGTCAACATGGTGTACTCGCAGCGCAACCGCTCGGCCGCGATGCGCATCCCGATCACGGGCTCCAACCCGAAGGCCAAGCGCGTCGAGTTCCGCGCCCCGGACCCGTCGTCCAACCCGTACCTGGCCTTCTCCGCGCTGCTGATGGCGGGCCTCGACGGCATCAGGAACAAGATCGAGCCCGCCGAGCCGATCGACAAGGACCTCTACGAGCTGGCCCCCGAGGAGCACGCGAACGTCCAGCAGGTCCCGACCTCCCTCCCGGCCGTCCTGGACGCGCTGGAGGCGGACAACGAGTACCTCCAGGCCGGCGGCGTCTTCACGTCCGACCTGATCGAGACCTGGATCGACTACAAGCGCACCCACGAGATCGCCCCGATCCAGCTGCGCCCGCACCCGCACGAGTTCGAGCTGTACTTCGACCTCTAGGCCGCGGGGCCCAACACGAGGGCCGCCACCCCACGACCGGGGTGGCGGCCCTCGTCCGCGTTCCGGGGGCCCCGCCGGGGCGCCCGCGCCTCAGTGCCGCAGGGCCGTGCCCACGTCGGCCTTGATGTCGCCCGACAGTCTGCGGTTGCTGCGGGCCACGGCGTCCTTGGTGGAGCCGGCCGGGACGTCGGCGACGGTCACCACCACGGTGTCCTTCAGATTTCCTTGTGCGTCACGGAAGTTGACCTGCACCGCGTACGACTTCGACGAGTCGGTGCTGTTCTTCACGGTGACCTTCGCGGTGACGCGGCCGTCGCCGCCGGTGGCCGGCCGGCCCAGTTCGACGTCGCCCTCGGCGTTCACGCCGTTCTTGAAGTTCTTGAGCTTCTCGCCCGCGGCGGCGGTCGCGGAGGCGACCACGTCGGCGCCCCGGGAGGCGGCCGAGGCCGCGACGGACGCGGCCCTGGACGCGGTGCTGGAGGTGCCGCCGCCGTCGGAGCAGGCGGCGGCCGTGGAGATCACGGCTGTGGTCAGCAGTACGGCCCACACGCCTCGCGCGGCTTTCCTCGTCATCGTGCCTCCAGCGGTTGCCCCTTCGTCCCAGTCAACGGGGCGGTGGTGCGGGGCGCATGCCGTGCATGCCGGACGGGTGAGCCGTGCGGCGGCGCCGATTCGCGGGGTGGCACGGGGTGGCCGAGGCTGGGGGCATGGGCGAGCGGAACCCGGACGGGGCGGTGGAGGCGGTGCCGTGCGGGCGACGGCGGTGGCCCTGGGTGCTGCTGGTGGTCGTGCTCGCGCTGGCCACCGGGGGCGCCGTGGCCGTCGAGCTGGTCGCCGGTGCGCTGTCGCGGGAGGGGACGGAACCGCGCCGGATCGGCTACCGGGTCACCGGCACCGCCAAGGACGTCACCGTCACCTATCCGACCTGGCACGACGGCGACCTCGCGACCGCGCGGCTGAGGCTGCGGACGCTGCCGTGGGCCGCGGAGACACGGACCAGGGGCTTCATGAGCGGCGGCTCCCTCGACGTCGCCCTCGGCGCGTCCGGCGGAGAGGTGGCCTGCGCCGTCACGGTGGACGACGGGACCGTACGGACCGCCACCGCCTCCGGGGCCTTCGCCACGGCGAGCTGCGACGGGTTCTGAGAGCAGGGCGCAGCCCGGCACGGCCGCACCCCGGCCCCAAAGGGCGCAGCCCGGCACGGCCGCACCCCGGCGCCGAAGGGCGCGGGGTGCGGCCGCGGGTGCGTCGGCCGTCAGCGGCCGTAGCGGATCAGGGCACGGACCATGCGGCAGGTGGTGTCGGACGGCGGGTGGATGCCGGTGCTCTCGGCGGTGGCCCGTATCTTGTCGTTGGTCGCGGTCGACGGGTAGTAGACGCCCGTGTCGAGCAGGGCGATCGCCAGCCGCATGGCCTTCAGGCGGCGGTTGTGGGAGATGTACCACTCGCGGGGTCGGCCCGCAGGGAGCGGCTTCTTCGTCAGCGGCTTCTTCGTCTGTGGCTTCTTCGCCGGCGGCTTGTGGAGCGGCTTGGTCGTGACTGCGGCAACGGCCATGGGCAACCTCCTGGCACGGTCGTGGAACCCTCACGAACTGCCTCCATTTTACTGCCCGGCACTGACAATCGGCCCTGGCCAGAGGCGCTTTCGGGAGTACCTCGCGTACCTTGGGCCCCATGGAGATCTGGATCAATCCCGCCTGTTCGAAGTGCCGCGGCGCGGTGCAGCTGCTCGACGCGGAGGGTGCCGAGTACACCGTCCGCCGCTATCTGGAGGACGTGCCCTCGCCGGACGAGATCCGGGCCGTGCTCGACCGGCTCGGGCTGGAGCCGTGGGACATCACGCGGACGCAGGAGGCCGACGCGAAGGAGCTCGGGCTCAAGGAGTGGCCGCGCGAGGCAGGTTCGCGCGAGCGGTGGATCTCCGCCCTCGCCGAGCGCCCCAAGCTCATCCAGCGGCCGATCATCACCGCGGACGACGGGACCGCCGTCGTGGCGCGCACGGACGAGGCGGTACGCGACGCACTGGGGCGCTGAGCCTCCCCCGGCAGCCCCCCGGCGGCCCCTCACCCGAGGAACTCCTCGATCCTGCGGTTCAGTTCGCCGGCCGACGGCGCGTGCAGCGGCAGTGTGTGGTGGGTCGCGTCGGGAAGCGTCGCCGTCGTCACCCGGGGGAGCAGCCGGTTCGCGGCGGCGGCGACACGGGCCGGGTCGTGGGCCCGGCCGCGTCCGGCGAGCAGGACCAGGGTCGGCACCTCCAGTCCGCGCAGGGCCTCCGGCGTCGGGCGGGGTCCGGTGACCGGCCGGGCGGACGGGAATGCGGTGGCCGCCTCGCGCAGGCGCAGCCAGGCGGGGTCGAGTGCGGCGCCGCCCGTCTCCCACTCCAGGAAGGCCCGGGTCCGCCTCGCCCCGGGGCGGAGCAGCATCGGCAGCGCGTGCAGCAGGTAGCCGGGCCGGAACCCGGCGAAGCACTGCGTCGGGTCCACGAGGACCAGCTCCCGGACGCGGTGGGGCGCGTGCAGGGCGTACCGGAGGGCGATCCAGGCCCCGTAGGAGTGGCCGCCCAGCGCGGCGTGGTCGGCGCCCAGCCCGTCCAGTACCCCGTCGAGCCAGGACGTCAGGTCCCGCGCCGTGCGGAGCGGGCGCTCCCCCGCGACGCTGCGGCCCGGGTCGCCGATCAGGTCGACGGCGTGGACGCGGTGGGTACGGCCCAGGTGGGCCACCTGGGCGGACCAGACGGTGGAGGTGGCGCCGCCGCCGGGCAGCAGCACCAGGGGCGGCGCGTCCGCGGGGCCGCAGCTGTTGACGTGGGTCGTGCCGTACGGGGTGGTGATCCGGGAGTGCGTCGTTCCGGCCGGCCAGGCGGTGGCCAGGACCTCGTCGTACGCCGTGAGGAACGACGCGGGTGCCGACGTGACTGTCATGGGTGCTGCCTCCCTGGCCGTACCGGTGCGTGGTCCCGCATATTATCTCGCTCAGCGAGATAATGGAGCCGTACGAGCGGAAGGAGCGTCGATGAGCGACCAGGGAGCGGGGGCGCGGGCGGTGTCGGAGCCGGAGCTGGAGCTCGTGCATCTGCTACGCGGGGTGACCGTCGAATTCGGGCTGCGCCAGGCGGAGTTCGCGGCCCTCCACCACATGCACGGCACCGATGTCCGTGCCCTGATCTGTCTGCTGGACGCCGGGCGGGCGGGGACGGACGCCACCGCCGGGTGGCTCGGCGCGCAGCTCGGCCTCAACTCCGCGGGCACCACCGCCGTCATCGACCGGCTCGAACGGCTCGGTCATCTCACCCGCACCCGCGATCCGCGTGACCGGCGGCGGGTGCTGCTGACGGTCGACGAGCGGGCGGTGGAGCTGGGGTGGGCGTTCTTCGGGCCCCTGATCGAGAATACGGTGGCGGTGCTGCGCGACTTCGACGAGAGCGAGACGGCCGCCGTCCGGCGCTTCCTGTACGCCGCGCACCGGGCGCTGGCCCCGGCTCCCTGACCCATGGGCCGCGTCCGGCCGGGCGGCGCCCGGCGGGCCGGGGCGGGTGTCGAAAGTGGCGTCGTCCGCCGGGGGGGGCGGGCCCGGCGGCGTCCGGTGCGCCCGAGCGCACGGCGGCGGGCTGCCCCGATACCGGGCGTATCAGGGCGATCCCGGCAACAAGGCGAGCGTGGGTGCCGGGCGCCGCCGCCGGGCGGACGGGACCTTCGATACGCGCCCTACGCGCCCGCCTGCTCCTCCGCCCGGGCCAGCAGCTCCGTCAGGCGCAGCCCGAACCGTACGTCGCAGGGGTGCGGGTCCCCCGTGCGCACCGAGTGGATCAGCGCGTCGACCGCCGCCCGGAACGAGCCGACCGCGTCGCCCCAGCGCGGCAGGGCGGCCGTTCCCTGTTCGCCCCTGAGCTCGATCTCCATGGCGGTGGCGCCCACGGGTGCCCCCAGTGCGAGCGTCACGGTGCTGGAGGCGCCGGAGGTGTGGCGGAGGATCAGGTGCGTGGTGTCGGCGGGGCCGCGGGCCGCGGTCAGCTCGGTCACATCGCCCAGTACCGGGATCAGGACCGACAGGACGTGCGGGCCCACGTCCCACAGACCGCCCTTGTCGCGGCGCCACGGCGAGGCGGCGTACTCGCTCGTCGCGCCCGGCGCGAAGAGGGCCCCGATCCATTCGCCCCGGGCGGTGAACCAGCCGTCCACGGCGGCCTGTTCGCCGATCCATTCGGAGGTCCCGGCCGCGAACCGCAGGGTGCAGAAGACGATGGAGGCCACCCCGCTCTGCTCGGCGGCCCGGACCACCTCGCGGGCGCCCGCGACGGTGGTGGCGACCGGCTTGTCCAGCAGCAGATGACGGCCGGTGGCCGCGGCGCGGGCGGCGAGCGGGGCCTGGACGTCCGGCGGCAGCGCGAACGCGACGGCGTCGCTGGCGGCGAAGAGCTCGTCGATGCCCGCCTCTCCGCTGTACGCCGTGGCGCCGTGCGCGGCGGCCAGCTCCTCCGCGGCCTCCGGCCGGCGGCCCCAGACACCGCTCAGTACGGCGTCGGGATGGGCGGCGAGGGCGGGGGCCTGGGTGTTGCGGGCCCAGGGGCCCGTACCGACGAGGCCGATGCGCAGGGGGGTCGGGGGAAGTGTCGTCATGGGGCAAGTCTGCCGGGTGTGCCGGGCCGGACCCGTATTGAGTTGGCGCGGGGCGGTGTCGGTGGTTACGTTTACGGGGCCGGCCGCGGGACTCCGGCTGCGACTTCCGGGACTTGCCTATGAAGCAGTGATTTCGCTGTTCGCGCCCCCATTCCCCGGCCGGCGCCCCGCCCGGCGTGCCGGGCGGCGCGCGACATCACGGGGGGGGACGATGACCACCAGCACCGGTACCGACACGGGCCTCGTCGCGGCCGAGGACGTCCTGCTCTTCGTCAACGCGGCGATCACCGCGACCGGGCAGCGCGAGTTCCGTTCGACCGCTTACCAGCAGCAGCTCTCGCTGGACTTCCTCCATGAGTACGTACGGGTCAACTACCGCCGGGTGTACGCCGCCGCGCTCGCCCTCGACATCAATGACCACAACGCCGCGCTCATCGTCCGGGGACTGCTGGAGCACGCCGCCGACGCGAGCGCCGAGGAGCGGCGCGCCGAGGGCCGGCTGATCGCCGCCCGGCTGGCGAAGCTGCCGCCGCAGCGCGTGTACCGGCTGTTCCGGGCGCTGCGCGCGGCCGGGGTGAACAACCGGCGCACCCGCGCGATCATGCGGGACTGGCTGACCGCCCGGCCCGATCCGGCGCACGACGCGGTGAAGTACCGCGCCGGGCTGAAGTCCGCGGCCCGCCATGTCCATCTGCGGTTCGGGTCCGCCGGGGAGCCGGACGAGACGGGGGACTTCCTGTTCCGGCCGGGGCGCCGGACGAGCTACCGTCACGGGCTGCTCGACGCCTGGCGGCGCGCCCACTACGAGCAGGGGGCCGTCGAGGAGCTGCCGCTCACCGTCGCCGAGGGCTTCGCCGCCCGGCGCGGGATGAAGCGTGAGGTGTTCCTGGAGCGGATGGCGCCGCGGATGACCCGGCTGGAGCGGCTGCGGACCCTGGAGCAGCGCGGTACCGGCAAGGACGCGGCACCCACCGCCGATGTGGACCTGGCCGCGATGCCGCTCACCCGGCTCGCCCTGTACGTCCTCTCGCTCGGCTTCGAGGCGCGGCACCGGCGCCGCGCGGAGCTGACCGGGGCGCTGCGCGCGGCGGCCCGTCGCGCGGCGGGTCCGCACGCCGGGAGCTGGGGCCGGGTCGCCGCCGTGCTGGACGACAGCTACTCCTCCTCCGGGTCGGGCGAGAAGCGGCGGCGCCCGCTCGCCGTGGCGCTGGCCTGTCACTTCCTGCTGGAGGCGCTGGCCGCGCCGGGGGCGTACAGCGCGCTGTGGACCTCGGGCCGTACCGATCCGCTGCTGGTCCGGCCGTGGGGGGCGACCCCGCTCGGCAGCCGTGTGCTGGACGCCCTGGAGCTTTCCCCCGACCGGCTGGTCATCGTCTCGGACGGCTGGGACAACGCTCCGCCGGGTCTCGCCGGTGAGGTGCTGCGGGTCTGGCGGACCCGGATCGATCCGGACCGGCGCACCGCGGTGGTGCATGTGAACCCCGTATACGACGCGGACGGTTTCGACGTGCGGCGCCTGGCGCCGGGGGTGCCGACGGCGGGCGTCCGGGACGCGGAGGACCTGCCGGCGCTGGTGGAGATCGCGGGGTTCGCCGAGGGGCGCACCGGAGCGGCGGCGCTGTACGCCTATCTGGACCGGCGGGTGGCGCGGTTCGTGGGCGGCGACGGGGCGGGAGCGACTGCGTGAACAGGCTCGAACTGACCGGGCTCACCACCCGTCCCGCCCAGGTGTGGGGCGGCGTCCGGCTGGTGCCGCTGGTGCGCGAACAACCCGTCGAGGGGCTGCGGCTCCACGAGGAGCTCTACGCGGACGACGGGTACGGCGTCGTGGACCTCGGGTCGCGCACGCACTACGTCTCGGTGGTCCCGCACGGCTTCGTCGCCGACTGGTCGGGCGAGGGCGAGCAGTCCGCCGCGTACGGGACGCAGCTCGGCGCCGCGGGCTCCCGGCCCCGGACCGCGCGGCTCCCGCGCCACCGGCACCACCGGATGGCGAAGCGCCGGCCGGGCGACCGGCTGCGGTTCCTGCCGCTGCACCTCGCGCTGGAGGGCTATCTCGCCCTGCACTTCGGCGGCCCCGCCGTCGCCTGGGAGGAGTGGTCGCGGCGGGCGCTGCGCGACGGGCTCTCGCCGCGTGCCGAGGACGCGTACCTGGGGTGGTCGGTGCGCGGGCTCAAGGACGCGCTGCGGGTCTTCGAGATCCATCCCGGCCAGTGCGGGGTGATGGTGTACGTGGCCGACGCGCTCGCCGCCGCGTTCGTCGTGCCGCACCCGGACGACTACCGGGCGCTGCACCCCTCCCTCGTGGAGGACCTGTACGGCGAGCTGATCCACCAGTACGCGCTGTACGGGGCGCCCGTGCCGGAGTTCTCGGCGCGGATATCCGACGGCCCCGGCCTGCGGACGCTCGCGGGTCTGCGGGCGGCCGCGCGGGAGCAGGAGCGGGCGTGGGCCGAGGCGCACGACACCCTGTTCGCGGGTGAGCTGCTGGACGGCTCGTACGCCTTCGACCGGGTGTACCGGATGGGGGCGTTCACGCTGTGGCGGTTCCTGCCGCCGTTCCGGACGGGCGGGGCGGGGCAGCACATCGGTGAGACGATCACCGATCACAAGGGGCGGGTCGCGTATCTGAAGACGTTCCGGCTGTCCGAGGCCCAGATCAGGCGCGGCCATCTGCTGCACCGGCTCGCCGCCGCCGACTGGCGGCTCGCGGGGGCGGCCGAGGCGCTGGGCACCACGCCGGAGGAGCTGGTCCGCCGGATCCGCTCGGCCGGTTTCGAGTCGCTGCTGAGCGCCCGTGCGCAGCAGGGAAATGTCCGGTAACACGGGGTTCACATCCGGGCAACGGACGGGAAATCGCGTCTTGCGAAGCTGCGCGGAGAAGACCGGACCGCAGCACCGCAAAGGATGGCTTCCGTGACGTTCAAGGCCGAGTACATCTGGATGGACGGCACCGAGCCGACCGCCAAACTCCGCTCCAAGACGAAGATCATGACCGGGGACTCCTCCCGGGAGCCGGCCGGGCTGCCGCTCTGGGGCTTCGACGGTTCGAGCACCGGCCAGGCCGAGGGCCACGCCTCGGACCGGGTGCTGAAGCCGGTCTTCAGCTGCCCGGACCCGATCCGCGGCGGCGACGACGTCCTCGTGCTGTGCGAGGTCTTCGACATCGACATGACGCCGCACGCCTCCAACACCCGTGCCGCGCTGCGCCCGGTGGCCGAGCGGTTCGCGGGCCAGGAGCCGGTCTTCGGCATCGAGCAGGAGTACACCTTCTTCGACGGCCACCGGCCGCTCGGCTTCCCGGAGGGCGGCTTCCCGGCCGCGCAGGGCGGTTACTACTGCGGGGTGGGCGCCGATGAGATCTTCGGCCGCGAGATCGTCGAGAAGCACCTCGACAACTGTCTGGCGGCGGGCCTCGGCATCTCCGGCATCAACGCCGAGGTCATGCCCGGCCAGTGGGAGTTCCAGGTCGGCCCGCTGTCCCCGCTGGAGGTCTCCGACCAGCTGTGGGTGGCCCGCTGGCTGCTGTACCGCACCGCCGAGGACTTCGGTGTCTCCGCGACCCTCGATCCGAAGCCGGTCAAGGGCGACTGGAACGGGGCGGGCGCGCACACCAACTTCTCCACCCGGTCGATGCGGGAAGGGCCCGACGGCTACGGCGCGATCATCTCGGCGTGCGAGTCGCTGGGCGAGGGCTCGAAGCCGATGGACCACGTCAAGAACTACGGCGCGGGCATCGACGACCGGCTGACGGGTCTGCACGAGACCGCCCCGTGGAACGAGTACAGCTACGGGGTCTCCGACCGCGGCGCCTCGGTCCGCATCCCCTGGCAGGTCGAGAAGGACCGGAAGGGCTACATCGAGGACCGCCGCCCGAACGCCAACGTCGACCCGTACGTCGTCACGCGGCTGATCGTCGACACCTGCTGCACCGCGCTGGAGAAGGCCGGCCAGGTCTGAGCCCGGTCCGCCGTCCGGGCGAGGGGGCACCGGTCCTTCGGGGCGGGCGCCCCCTCGCCGTCGTACGTCGCCGGGCAACCGGCACGGGCCGCCGGGCGGTTGGACGGTTGGACGGTTGGACGGGCACCGGCCGAGGCCGGTGCCGGGCCGCCGGTCGCGGCGGGCCGGGGTGAGGAAGGTAACGCGGAGGGTTGGTACCGGCGGGCGGAAGGGGCCTGCTGCGCCATGCGGTTCTCTGGTTCAATGGGGACATGGCCAGCCTCCAGCACACCTCGACAGGTCGCAGCGACCTCGAACCGTTCTGGCCTTCCCGTCAGCACCATGACTTCGACCGGGTGTGTTGTCGCGCGTCGAACGCGCAGGCCCTCTAAAGCCGCTCACCCCGGCCTTCGGCCCGCGCGCAAGCAAGTCCGTCCACCGACGACTCCTTCGCGCGAAAGAGCTGACCCCTCATGGCGAACACCCGTACCTTCTCCGCCGCGGCCGCTGCCACCTCAGCGCCCCCGGCGTCCGCTGCGGCCACCACTCCCGCCCGCTCCCTCTCCCCCAACCGCCACCGGCTGCGTTCCGTCGCCCCCGACGAGGTCGTGCAGCTGGCCGATGTGGCCGAGTTCCTGCCGCCGGGTGCCACCTGGCTGCCCGCGCCCCAGCACACCCTGCCGGCGCTGCCCGGCCGGCCGCCGATGATCGGCTATCTGGTGCTCGTCCCGGCCGACCAGCAGCCCGCCGTCACCGCGGCGGCCGCCTCGGCCGCCCAGTACGTGGTGCCGACGCCGGTGGAGGAACCGGCCACGGGCCCGGTGCGCATCGATCCCGTGCAGCGCACCGCGGCGGTGGACGGGACCACCCTCGACCTCACGTATCTGGAGTTCGAGCTGCTCGCCCATCTGGTCGCGCACCCGCACCGGGTGCACACCCGCGACCAGTTGGTGACCACGGTCTGGGGCTACGGACACGTGGGGGACGGCCGCACCGTGGACGTCCACATCGCCCGGCTGCGCCGCAAGCTGGGCGCCGAGCACCGCCGTTCGATCCAGACGGTGCGGCGCGTCGGCTACAAATACACGCCCTGACGACAGCGCGCGGCGCGAGGAGCGGCCCCGGCCCGGTGCGTACCGGGCCGGGGCCGCTCCCCCGTGGCGGGTCAGCCGCGGTGACCGGCCACCGCCGGTTCCCGTGCCGGCTCCTCGTGCCCCCGGCCCGGCAGCCGGGCCGGGGCGCGCGGGGTGCGGGCGGAGACCGGGACGATGGCGCGCCCGAGCTGGTCGTCGACGGATCCGGCGGTCTCCCCGGTCACGTACACCTGGGCGCCCGTGCCGTCGGAGGCGGCGGGCGGCCGCCCGTCCCGGCCGCCGAAGCCCCCTCCCGGAGCCCTGGGGCCAGGTCGCGGGGGTGGTGCTGGGTACACCCCGCCCGGGTGTCGAACCGGCTGACACCCGGGGCCGCCGTCGGGTGAGACTGTCTGCGGAACGGGCCCGGTACGAGGGCCCGGCGAGGGGAGACGGGCCGGAATGAACACGGAAAAGGGACGGATACGCGGCGCGGTGCGGGCGGCCGGGCGCGGAATCGTGGTGTCGGTCGCGAGCCTGGCCGGTTCGATCACCCTCTTCGTATGCGCCGTGCTCTCGATCGCCTTCATCCCGCTGGGCGTCGGACTGGTCACCACGCCCCAGGTGCTGGAGCTGGTCCGCAAGCACGCCAACCGGCGCCGGCTGCTCGCGGTCACCTGGTCCGGCGTCCGCGTACCGGTCCCGTACCGCCCCTTCCCGAAGGACGTGCGCTCCGGGTTCACCGGGCAGGTGGAGCGGACCACGCTGATGCTGAAGGACCCGGCGACCTGGCGCGATCTGCGGTGGCTGCTGGTCGACATGACGGTCGGCTATGTGACGGCGACCCTGCCGCCCGCGCTGCTCCTGTACGCGCTGGAGGGGTTCGTCCTGGCGGCGGGCCTGTGGCGGGTCTTCACCGACGACCGCTACTGGTACGGCTTCGTCCCGGTCTCCAGCCAGACGACGGCGCTGGCCGCCGCCGCGCTCGGTGCGGTGCTGTTCACCACGGGGGTGCTGTTCGGCGAACGGCTGCTCCGGCTGCACTTCGTGATCGTCCGCGCGATGCTGGCCCCCACCCAGGAGGAGGAACTGACGCGGCGGATCGACCGGCTGACCGAGACCCGGCACGAGGCCGTGGACACCGCCGCCTCCGAACTGCGGCGCATCGAACGCGATCTGCACGACGGGGCGCAGGCCCGGCTGGTCGCGATGGGCATGAATCTGGGCACGGTGGAGGCGCTGATCGAGAAGGACCCGGCGCAGGCGAAGAAGGTCCTGGCCATGGCCCGGGAGTCGTCGGCGGAGGCGCTGACGGAGCTGCGCGACCTGGTCCGGGGCATCCATCCGCCGGTCCTCGCCGAGCGCGGGCTCGGGGACGCGGTGCGGGCGCTGGCGCTGCGGCTGCCCTTCGAGTCGGAGGTCGTGGCCGAGCTGGGGGGCCGTATGGACGCCGCGGTGGAGTCGGCGGCGTACTTCGCGGTGAGCGAGACGCTGACGAACGCCGCCAAGCACTCGGGGGCGGACCGCGTCTGGGTGGACATCCACCACGAGAACGCCGCGCTGCACATCTCCGTCACCGACAACGGAGGTGGCGGTGCGAGGGTCGGCGGGGGCTCCGGACTGAGCGGAATCGAACGCCGGCTCGGTACATTCGACGGCATCATGGCCGTCAGCAGCCCTGCGGGCGGTCCCACGATGGTGACCATGGAGATCCCTTGCGAGTTGTCCTAGCCGAAGATCTCTTCCTGCTCCGCGACGGTCTGGTCCGCCTGTTGGAGGCGTACGGCTTCGAGATCGCGGCGGCCGTCGAGACCGGGCCCGAACTGACCCGCGCCTTCGCCGAGTCGGAGCCGGACGTCGCCGTCGTCGACGTCCGGCTCCCGCCGTCCCACACGGACGAGGGCCTGCAGTGCGCGCTGGCGGCCCGGCGGGCCAGGCCGGGGCTGCCGGTGCTCGTGCTCTCCCAGCACGTGGAGCAGTTGTACGCCCGTGAGCTGCTGGCGGACGGCAACGGGGGCATCGGCTATCTGCTCAAGGACCGGGTCTTCGACGCCGACCAGTTCGTCGACGCGGTGCGCCGGGTCGCGGCGGGCGGCACCGCGATGGACCCGCAGGTCATCTCGCAGCTGCTGTCGCGGCGGTCGCAGGACAAGCCGATGGGCATGCTCACCCCGCGCGAGCTGGAGGTCATGGAGCTGATGGCCCAGGGCCGTTCGAACACGGCGATCGCCTCGCAGATGGTGATCACGGAACGGGCCGTGGCCAAGCACACGTCCAACATCTTCGCGAAGCTCGCCCTGCCGCCGTCCGACGACGACAACCGCCGCGTCCTCGCGGTGCTCGCCTATCTGGACCGGGGCTGAGCGACCCGCGCGGCGGGGCGGCGCGGGCGACGGGGGCGACCCGCGCGACGGGGTGACGTGGGCGACGGGGCGACGCGTGCGGGGCCGCCGCCGTCTCAGTCGTTGAACCAGCCCGGCGCGTCGAGCCGGAGCGCCTCGGCGGGCACCATCGCGCGCAGATCGTCCTCCATCGCGCGCACCCTCTCGGCGCCGAGCGCCTCGGCCCAGCGGGCCCGCAGCCGGTCGAACCCCTCGGCCGAGGCGACCAGGACGTCGATGCCCCGCGCGGTCAGCCGGACCAGCTTGCGCCGGCCGTCCCGGGGGTCGTCGACGCGCTCCACGTAGCCGAGCCCTTCGAGCTTCTCCACGGTCTTCCCGGCCGCCTGCTTGGAGACCCCGAGCCGTCGGCCGATCTCGCTGGCGGTCGCCCCGTCCCGGCCGACGGCCTGGAGCGCGAAGCCGTACGCGGGGCGGACGTCGGGGTGGCCCCGTTCGGCCAGCTCGCGGTGCAACTCGTCGATGAGCGAACGGAATCCGGCGAAGAGCAGAAGGGGCAGCTCGAAGCCCGCCCCGTCCTCCCGCGCGGTCCCTGCCCGTCGCTCAGCCATTGCAGAACTCGACAACCTGGTTTACCTTTTCGTCAATCACGTTGTCGATTTTAGCGTGTGCACCCGCCTGTGTGCCCACGCACCGGAGAGGTCAGCCATACCCATGTCCGTGTTCCCCGACCACACCCTCGAATCCGCTCCCGCCGCCGCCCGCCGCACCATGGAGGCGGTGACGAGGAAGCAGGGCCATCTGCCTCCCGCCGTCGCCCGGCTCGCCACCTCGCCCGAGCTGCTCGACGGCTTCCTGAGGGCGAGCGCCGCCTTCGAGTCCACCACCCTCGACCCGCTCTCCCGCGAGGTCCTGATCATGACGATGGCCACCCGCAACGACTGCCACGTCTGCGTGGAGATGCACACGGCGAAGCTCACCGCCCTCGGCGCGGACCCCGAGCTGATCGCGGCGCTGCGCGAGCGGCGGCCCCTCGCGGACGAACGGCTGGAGGCGGTGCGGGAGTTCGCCCTGGCGGTGCTCGCGACGGCCGGTGCCGTGGACGACGCCACGCTCCGGGCGTTCCTGGCGCACGGACACACCGCCCGCAACGCGCTGGAGGTGGTCCTGGGCATCGGCGCGTACACGATGTCGACGCTGGCCAACCGGATGACCGGGGCACCGGCCGGTCCCCGGCCCGCCGCCCTCGCCTGACGGCCGGGCGCCCGGCCGCACCGCCGTGACGGCCGAACGGCTGGATCGGGGCGAACCGCCGGACGCCCCATTGCCCGCCTCCTCACCCGTCATTAGCGTGCGCACCGCACGCACTTGTTGTCGCATGCGCCACCATGAACAACACCGAGGAGTGCGGATCATGACGGAACCCTCCCTGCCCTTCGGCTCCTCCCGGCCGACGAGACGTACGCTGCTGGGCGCCGCCGGAGCCCTGGGCGCCACCGCCGTGGTCGGTACCGCCGCCCCCGCGCGCGCCACCGCTCCGGCGCCGGACCTCGCGCCCGCGCACGAGGCGCTGCGCCGGCTGCTGCCGGACCACGCGGACCAGTTCCGGCTCCGTCTCCTCCCCCGGAGCGAGGGCGCGCCGGACCGCTTCCGGGTCACCGGCGCCGCCGGGCGCGTCGAGATCGCCGCGGGCACGCCGGCCGCCGCCCTGACGGGGGCGCACTGGTACCTCAAGTACACCTGTGACGCCGTCATCTCCTGGGCGGGCAGCCGTACCGGACTGCCCCGGCGGCTGCCCGCCCCGCGCACGCCCGTCGAGCGCTCCGCGACCGTGCCGCACCGGTTCGCGCTCAACGACACCCATGACGGCTACACCGCCCCGTACGCCGACTGGCCGCGCTGGGAGCGGCTGATCGACGTGCTGGCCCTGCACGGCTGCAACGAGGTGCTGGTCACCGCCGGGCAGGAGGCGGTCTACCACCGGCTGCTCCAGGACTTCGGCTACGACGACGCCGAGGCCCGCGCCTGGCTGCCCGCCCCCTCCCACCAGCCCTGGTGGCTGCTCCAGAACATGAGCGGATACGGCGGACCGCTCGGCGCCGGGCTGATCGGGCGGCGCGCCGCCCTGGGCCGGAGGATCGCCGACCGGATGCGCGAGCTGGGCATGGCGCCGGTCCTCCCCGGCTACTTCGGCACGGTCCCGGACGGCTTCACGGACCGCAATCCGGGGGCCCGCGTCGTCCCGCAGGGCACCTGGAACGGGCTGCGCAGGCCCGACTGGCTCGACCCGCGCACCCCCGTCTTCGCCGAGGTCGCCGCCGCCTTCTACCGGCACCAGACGGAGCTGTTCGGCCCCGTGGAGCACTTCAAGATGGACCTGCTGCACGAGGGCGGCACCGCCGGTGACGTGCCGGTGCCGGACGCCGCCCGCGCCGTGGAGTCCGCCCTGCACACCGCGCACCCCGGCGCGACCTGGGTGATCCTCGGCTGGCAGGCCAACCCCCGGCCCGCGCTGCTGGAGGCGATCGACACCGACCGTGTCCTGATCGTGGACGGCCTCTCCGACCTGGACACCGTCACCGACCGGGAGAAGGACTGGGGCGGGGCGCCGTACGCCTTCGGCACCATCCCGAACTTCGGCGGCCGCACCACGATCGGGGCCAACACCGACCGCTGGACGGAGAAGTTCACCGCCTGGCGCGACAGGCCGGGCAGCGCCCTGGCCGGAACGGCGTACATGCCGGAGGCGGCCGAGCGCGATCCGGCGGCGTTCGAGCTGTTCAGCGAACTGGCCTGGCGGACCGAGAAGATCGACCGGGAGGCGTGGTTCCGGGCGTACCCGGCGTTCCGCTACGGCGGCCGCGACCGCGCGGCGCAGGCGGCCTTCGCCGCGCTGGCCGCCACGGCGTACCGGCTGACGAGCACCGACGGGCGCCCCGTCGACTCGCTCTTCTCCCGGCGCCCCGACCTCGCCGCCTCGGTCGGCACCGCCTTCGACCCGGCCGGTTTCGACCGGGCGTTCGCGGCACTCCTCGACGTCCACCCGTCCCTGCGCGACTCCGACACCTACCGCCACGACCTCACCGATCTGGCACGGCAGGCGCTCGCCGACCGCTCCCGGATGCTGCTGCCGCAGCTGCGGGCCGCCCGGGACGACCGGGACGTGGCCCGGTTCCGTGTGCTCGCCGCGCTCTGGCTGAAGCTGATGCGGCTGACGGACACGATGGCGGGGTGCCACCGGTCCTTCCTGCTGGGGCCGTGGCTGGAGGACGCCAAACGGCTGGCGACGAGCCCGGCCGAGGCGAGGACGCTGGAGTGGACGGCGCGCACGCTGATCACCACCTGGGCGGACCGGACGGCCGCCGACGACCTCAGCAACTACGCCAACCGCGACTGGCAGGGGCTGATGGGCCAGCTCCATCTCCCGCAGTGGCGGGCGTACTTGGACGAGCTGACCGACGCGCTGGTGGCGGGCCGGGCCGCGAAGCCGTTCGACTGGTACCCGGGCGAGGAGGAGTGGACCCGCCGGACCGACAGCCTTCCGGTACGGGCGACGGGCGATGCCCACCGCACGGCGCGGCGGGTCTTCGAGACCCTGTCCACCGCCCCGTACCAGGGCGGTGTCACGGTCACGGCCGATCCGGTGGTGTTCGCCCCGGGCAGCACCGGCACGGTGACGGCCGCCTTCCGCAATCTGAACGGCCTGCGCCCCACCGGCCGGGTCGACTTCGCGCTCACCGGCCTCGACGCCACCGCGACGGGCCCCGTCCACCTCGACCAGGTCGCGGCCGGCGGCTCCGGCGCGGTGGGCTGGCGGGTCACCGCCCCGTCCGAGCCGCTGACCACGCCGCTGGTGCCGATGGCGTACGGGCTGAGCACCGCGTACGGGCCGCGCGGCGAGGACCGGGTGACCGATCTGCGGCGCGGCGCGCTGTACCTGGCGGCGCCGCTGGAGCCGGGTTGGCTCACCTACACGGCGAACGCGGCGGTCTTCGGGCAGTTGGACGGGCGGTTCGCGATCAACGGGGCGGGCCAGGACCTGTGGAAGGGCACCAGCCAGTTCGGCACCGCGTACCGGGCGGGGGCGTGGACCGAGGGGTCGGAGGTGACCGTGCGGGTCGACGCGCAGGAGAACACCGGGGGCTGGGCGCGGGCGGGGATCGTGGTGCGCAACGGCCTCGGGACGCCGGGGTCCGGCGGATTCCTGAATCTGGCGGTGACCCCGTCCAACGGCGTGGTGCTCTCGTACGACACCAACGGCGACGGCACCCTGGACGCCTACCGGCGGATCACCGGCATCGGGGCCCCGGTGCTGCTCCGGCTGACCCGCTCCGGAACCGGGTGCACGGGCTCCTGCTCCACCGACGACGGGGCGAGCTGGCGCACGGTGGCCACGGTCGCCGTACCCGGCACGGCGACGGTCCAGGACGTCGGGATCTTCATGAGCGCGACGAACGGCGGCAGCGGAGTGCGCGGCACGGCCGGGTTCAGCGAGTGGCAACTGCGGTGAGACAACGACCCGTCGAGGAGCGGAAGGAAACCAGGGCGTACGCACGCCCCTGCGGGCGGCGCACGGCAACTCGTCCTCGGGCGTGGGTCGTTGAGCGGTGCAGGACCGATGCGGCGGACGGGAACCGCGACGGGCACACACCCCTGCGGGCGGCGCACGGCAACTCGACGGTGGGCGTGAGTCGTTGAGCGACGCACGACCGGTACGGCGAGCACACCCCCTTGCGCGGCGTACGGCAACACAGCGGCGCGTGCGGGCCGTTGAACGACGCAGGACCGGCGCGGCGGACGGGAACCGCGACGGGCGCACGCCCCTGCGGCGGCGCACGGCAACTCGGCGGTGGGCGCAGGCCGTTGAGCAGCGCAGGACCGGCGCAACGGGCGGTCACCACGGCGGGTGGGCGGTCCTGCGGGCGGCGTACGGGGTGGTTCGGCGGGCGGGTGTTCCGGTAGAGGTACCGCCGGGCCGGGGTGACCATCCCATGATTCCCTCGTTCTGCTGAACGTGCGTCCACTGCCAGAAGTACCTTCCGCAGCCGCCCCGTCCGGCGGGGAGCAGGCCGGGGCGGCGCTCGTCGAGCACTATCCCCGGCTGGTCCGGCTCGGCTATCTGGTGCTGCCGCCGTCCCTCGGCAGTCATCGCCGGGTGCTGAAGGCGCACGCGCTGGCCCAGCGGTGCCTGCTGTCCGGGCGCCGGGCGGGGCACCGCGACGTCCCCGTGCCGCGCGGCCCCGGCGGCTCGACGGCCCCTGACCCTTCCTACGCGCGGGCCCGGGTGCGGGTGCTGCGGGCGGCCCTGGCGGCGGGCCGTCCGCGCCGGGGGCCCCGCCTCGTCCGGCCGCCGCTGCTGCCGCTGGTGTGGGGGCTGCGGCTCTTCCCGCACTCGGGCGGATCGGACGGACTCGCCCTGGAGAACGCCCTGTCGGCGCTCACCGGTTCGGCGCGCGCCGCCCACGCCCTGCGCGGCCTGGAGGGGCTGGCCGACGCGGAGGTGCGCCGGGTGCTCGCGGCCGCCGGGGTCAAGGACCCGCACGCGGCACTCGCGGCGGCGGAGGGCGTTCCCGCGCCGTACGCGCTCCTGGGCTCCCCGGAGTTCGACCCCTGCTCGCTCCAGGCCCGGCCGCCGGACCTGCTGCGCCGCCGCCAGTACGCGAAGGCGGCGCTGGCGGCCGTCGCGGCGCTGCTGGTGTGCGGGGCGCTGCTGGGGCTGCCCGGCCACGGCTGGGGGCGCGACGGCCGGACCGCGTCCGCGTACACCCATGACGCCGCCGTCCGGCAGGCCCTGGACCCGGGCAGGCTGAGCCGGGTCTCCGCGGGCTTCTGGCACACCTCGCCGCGTACCGACTTCACCGCCTGGCCCACCCGGGGCGACCGCACCGGGGACACCGGGCTGTTGCGCCGCGCGCTCGCCGTCTGGGCGCGCCCGGACGGCGCGGCGCGCATCTCGACCACCCCGGAGACCCCCATCGGACCTCCGATGGGGGCGCCCCAGCTGCTGTACGCGGGCGAGGTGGGCCGGGCGGCGGTGGTGCTGTTCTACGACGGACTGCGTGTCGTGCGGTACGCGGAGCCCCGGGACGCCGGCCGGGCCGAGGGCGTCGCGCTGGACTTCGCCCGGGTCGACGGCGCCGACCCGGCATCGTCCGCCGCCCTGATCGTGGCGCGCGCGGGCGACCGGATCCGCTATCTCACCGCCCCCTGGGTGACCGCCGTGGCGGTGCGGGACCTGCTGGCGCCGGACGGTGCGGCGCGGCCGCTGGCGCGCCGCCCCGACGGGGTGACCGCCGCGCTGACCAGCCCGGTGACGGCCCACGACTGCCGGGCCTGGGAGGCGGTCGAGCTCCACGAGGGCCCTGCGGTCCGGCTGATGGCCGACCTGGGCGAGCTGGCGCCCGCCCGGCTGACCTCGGGCCCGCCGGGCGCCGCGCACGATGTGGCGGGGCGGGCGGAGCGGGACAGCTGGGCGCGGACCGCCTGTCTGCTGCCCGCCGTGCGGTCGCACGGGGTGCGGTCGGTGAACTCCTGGCAGTTCGCCGAACAGCAGCTGCCCGAGGGCAACGGCTCCGCGCGCTGGCTCTGCACCAGGGCGGAGACCTGGCGGGGCACCGGGAGCCGGGTCCTCGCCCAGTTCCAGGGCCCGTCGGCACCGGACGTCGCGACGGGCGGCCCGCCCGGAGCGGTCGCCGCCAGGGCCGAGGACTCCCCCGCCTGCGGAGTGCGCGACCCCCGGGTGCTGGCCGGAGTGCTGTGGAAGTCGCAGGGCGGCCGCTGGTACGTCCTGGCCGCGGGCAGCGAGCAGTTCGCCTCGCTGACCGCGTCGGGCGGGGTGCGGGGGCGATCCGACGGCCGCCTCCTCGCGGTCCCGGCGAGGGCGGGCGACCGGGCCCGGCTCAACGGGACGCTGACGGACGGGAGTCGGGTGGGCGGGCTGCGCTGAGCCCCGGGCGCCGAACCCGCAGGAATTCGCCGCACGCCCCTGTTCCCGCGGACTACCTCTCAGTACATTGACAACATGTCTAACACGCAGCCAGCGCCGGTCGCGTCGGAGCGGACGCCCCTCAAGGCCCGCAAGGTCTCCTTCGCCTGGGAGAAGACCCCCCTGCACTGGGTGCCGGGCGATCCGTTCACCACCCACACCATCAACGTGCTCCACCTCCTGCTGCCCGCCGGGGAACGCTGGTTCATCCATGTGTACCGGCAGGTGCTGCCGTACATCCACGACGAGCGGCTGCGCCAGGACGTCATCGGTTTCATCGGCCAGGAGGCCGTGCACTCCCAGGCCCACGACGACGTGCTGCCCCGCCTGAAGGAGCTCGGTCTCGACCCGACGCCGTACACCGCGCAGGTCGACTGGTTCTTCGAGAAGCTGCTCGGCGACCGGACGCTGCCGCCCGGCCGGGCGGGCACCTGGTGGCTGATGGAGCGGGTGGCGCTGATAGCGGCGATCGAGCACTACACCGCCTTCCTCGGCGACTGGGTGCTGAACGCCGACGAGCTGGACCGGCGCGGCGCCGATCCGATGATGCTGGATCTGCTGCGCTGGCACGGCGCGGAGGAGGTCGAGCACCGCTCGGTCGCCTTCGAGGTGTTCATGCACGTCGACGGCGGCTACCGGCGGCGGGCGCGCACCTGGGCCACGGCGTTCAGCGCCCTGGTCTTCCTCTGGCAGCGTGGCATCCGCTTCTTCATGGAGAACGACCCGAGCCTGCTGGACGGCAAGGGCTCGTTCAAGGAGTTCTACCGCGGCGGCAAGCGCGGCACCCTGCCCGCCACCGGCGACCTGCTGCGCTCGGTGCCCCGCTATCTCAGCCGCGGCTACCACCCCTCGCAGGAGGGCAGTACGGCCCAGGCCATCGACTATCTCGCCCACTCGCCCGCGGCCACGGCCGCCGAGGCCCGTATGACGGGAACCAGCTGACCATGCCGCTCCCCCTGCCCCGCCCGCGTACCGTCGTCCTGGTCGCGGGCGCCGCACTGCTGGCCAGGCGCGCGCTGCGCCGCCGTATCCAGCGCTCCCCGCTGTGGCCGCTCCCGGCGCTGGCCCGGCCGGTCTCCGGTCACGCCGAGCGCCGCACCACCGCCACCCGGCGGCTGCTGGTCACCGAGCGGACCACCCCCGCCGAGGGCGTCGTCCAACTGCGTCTGAAGGGCTCCGGTCTGCCCGCCTGGCAGCCCGGCGCCCATCTCGACCTGCTGCTGCCCTCCGGCCTGGTCCGCCAGTACTCGCTCTGCGGGGACCCGGCCGACCCCGACACGTACACCGTCGCGGCGCGGCTGGTGGAGGACGGCCGCGGCGGCTCCCGCGAGGTCCACGCGCGGCTCCGGGAGGGCGAGGAGGTGGAGATCCGCGATCCGCGCAACCGCTTCCCGCTCGTGGACGCCCCCGCGTACCTGTTCGTCGCGGGCGGCATCGGCATCACCCCGATCCTGCCGATGCTGCGGTCGCTCGCCGCCTCGGGCGCCGAGTGGCGGCTGCTGTACGGCGGGCGGACCCGTGCCTCGATGCCGTTCCTGGACGAGATCGAGGAACTGGGCGCGGACGGCCGGGTGACGGTCGTCGCCGCCGACGAGGCGGGCCGTCCGGACGCCGCCGCGGCCCTGGCGGACACGGTGGAGGGCACGGCCGTCTACTGCTGCGGCCCCGAACCCCTGATGGACGCGGTCGCCGCCGCCCTGCCGCCCGGCCGCACCCTCCATCTGGAGCGCTTCACGGCGGCCGCGTCATCGGCCGGTTCCGCCCCCTTCGAGGTCGAGCTGCGCCGTTCCGGCCGTACGGTCCGGGTACCGGCGGACCGGTCGGTGCTGGCCGCGGTCCGCGACGAGCTGCCGTACGTCTCCTACTCCTGCGAGCAGGGCTTCTGCGGGACGTGCCGGCAGTCCGTCCTGGCGGGCGAGGTCGACCACCGCGACGAGCTGCTGACCGACTCCGAGCGGGACGACTCGATGCTGATCTGCGTCTCGCGGTGCCGGGGCGAGCGGCTGGTCCTGGATCTGTAGGCGTCGGCCGTGGTCGCCCGCCACCCCTCCCCCGGCGCTCCACTCGGTACGCTGTCCACCATGACGACCGGGGTGCGGCGCAGGATGGGCGTCGAGGAGCGCAGACAGCAATTGATCGGTGTCGCGCTGGAGTTGTTCAGTCACCGCGCCCCGGACGAGGTGTCGATCGACGAGATCGCGGCCGCCGCGGGGATCTCGCGGCCCTTGGTCTACCACTACTTCCCGGGGAAGCAGAGCCTGTACGAGGCCGCGCTGCGGCGGGCCGCCGACGAACTGGCGGCCCGCTTCGTGGAGCCCCGCGAAGGGCCGCTCGGTACCCGGCTGCTGCGGGTGATGCGGCGGTTCTTCGACTTCGTCGACGAGCACGGGCCCGGGTTCTCGGCGCTGATGCGGGGCGGGCCCGCGGCGGGGTCCTCGACGGCCAACGCGATGATCGACGGGGTGCGGCAGGCCGCCTGCGAGCAGATCCTGGCCCATCTGGGGGTCGAGCACCCTCCCGCCCGGCTCGAACTGGTGGTGCGGTCCTGGGTGTCGCTGGCCGAGTCGACGGCGCTGATCTGGCTGGACGGGCGGCGGATCGACCGCGCGGAGCTGGAGCTCCAGCTGGTGCACGACTTCGCCGCGCTGGCCGCGGTGAGCGCCGCGTACGACGCGGAGATGGCGGGCATCGTGCTGCGGGTCCTCGGGCAGGAACCGGCGGACGGGCCGTTCGGGGAGCTGCTGGACCGGCTCTCCGCCCTGGCGCCCGCCGTACCGGCCGTTCCCCCGCAGCGGCTGCCGTAGTCCGTGTCCGCGGCGTCCCGCCCGGCGTGCGGCGGGACGCCACGGATACGGCGGGACGCCACGCGTACGGCGGAACGCCGCGGACGCGGCAAGGCACCGGACCGGCCCCCGCTACATGAGCAGTTCGCCCTGGAGCGCCGCCGCCAGGCCCACCTCCGCGTTGTCCGCCCGGCCCCGCTCGAAGGCCCGCTGGTAGGCGGCGTCGCCGACGGCTTCGCGGGCCCGGCGTTCGCACGCCTCGCGCAGCGGTTCCAGTTCCGGGGTGCCGCGTTGCGGCTGGCCGACCATGCGCCAGTACACCTGGCCGGTGCCGTAGACGCGGGCGGCGCGGGCACCGGCGCCCTGGGCGGCGATCGCCGCGGCCAGGATGTCCAGGCCGAGCGCGATGCCGAAGCTGTCGCGCATGCGGTGCTTGCCCGCGAGCATCGAGCGCGCGTGGACGGCGGAGGATTCGGCGTCGCCCTGGAGCAGGGCGATCAGGGCGAGTTGGTAGTCGACGTAGCTGCGGGTCCAGCACTCGTCCAGGGCCTCGCAGGACGCGCGCAGCACCGTGGCCGCCTCCGCCGCCTCGTCCAGCCGTCCGAGCCCGGTCAGGGCGAAGACCGTGATGAGCCTGCACCGCAGCCGGTAGGCCCGCTCCAGCGGGGTGGCGGTGCCGGTCGAGCGCAGGACCCGGTCGACCTCGCGCAGGCCCGCCTCGGGGCGGCCGGTCATCAGATGGGTGAGGCCGCAGAGGTAGGCGGCGGCGAGGATGCCCTCGTCGGTGCCGTCGCGCGCCGCCGCCCTGCTGCACTCCCGGCCCAGTCGGCGGGCGGCCGGGTAGTCGCCCTGGAGCATGACGGTGATGCCGAGCACCCACAGGGCGCGGGTGCGGTGGGGGCCCTCGGCCGGTCCGGCGGCCAGGGCGCGCCGGGCGTACTCGCGGGTCTGCGGGAGGTGGCCGCAGCAGCACCAGAAGAAGCCGATCCGGCCCGCCATCTCCTGGGCGGCCGCGGTGTCGTGGGCCAGCAGGTGGTCGAGGGCGGCGCAGAGGTCGGCGTGCGCCTCGGCGATACGGTGGTACCAGCTGATCTGGTCGTCGCCGGTCCAGCCCGCGTGGGCGTTGCGGGCCAGGCCGAGGAAGCAGGCGGCGTGCCGGTCGAGCGCGGCGCGTTCCTCGTCGAGTTCGGCGAGCCACATCCGGCCGTACTCGCGGATGGTGTCGAGCATCCGGTGTCGTGCGCCGTCCCGGGCGACGACGGACTTGGCGACCAGGCCCTTCAGCGCCCGGCCCACGCCGTCCTCGGTGAGCGGCCCCCCGGCGCAGACCTCGCGGGCCACGGCCTCGTCGAAGTCGCCGCGCAGGACGGTCAGCCGGGCCCAGAGCAGCCGTTCCAGGGGGGTGCAGAGCTCATGGCTCCAGCCGATGGCGGTGCGCAGGGTGCGGTGGCGCGGCGGCCAGAGCGAGGTGTCGTCCGGTACCTCGAAGCGGGACCTGATCCGCGCGGCGACCTGCTCGACGGTGTCCCGGCCGAGGGCTCCGGCGGCGAGTTCGACGGCGAGCGGAATGCCTTCGAGGCGGCGGCAGATCTCGGCGGCGGCCTCGGCGTTGCCCGGTTCTTCGAGGGCGAGTCCGGGGGCGGCGACGGCCGCCCGGTCCCGGAACAGCGTCAGCGCGTCGGCGGCGCCCTCCACGGGCAGCGGATCCACCTCGACGACCTGTTCGCCCTTGATGTCCAGGGGCTGCCGGCTGGTGGCGAGCACGGTGAGGCCGGGGGACGTCGTGAGGATCTCGCCGAGCAGGTGCGCGCAGGCGTGGCGCAGGTGTTCGCACGAGTCGAGGATCAGCAGCATCTCCTTGTCGACGAGCCATTCGCAGAGCGCGTCGATGGGCATGCGCAGGGTGTGGTCGGAGAGCCCGACCGCGTCGGAGACGGTCGCGATGAGCAGTCCGTCGTCGTGGAGCGGTGACAGATCGGCCCACCAGGCGCCGTCGCGGTGGGCGGCCGCCGCCTGCCGGGCCGCGCGGACGGCGAGCCGGGTCTTGCCGACGCCGCCGCTGCCGGTGAGCGTGGTCAGCCGGTGTGTGGCGAGGGTGTGTTCCAGCCTGGCAAGTTCCGCTTTCCGTCCGACAAAGCTGCTTGTCTCCTCGGGGATGTTGCTCGCCATGGTCACCGTCGCCGAAACAGGTGGACCGGCCGGTCCCGGCCCCTGGTTCCCGTACGGCGCAGGCATACGAGGACACCTGGCGTACCGGAGAGGGGCCGGGACCGGCCGGGGGTGGGAGGACGCGCCGGGGGTGCGAGGGTCTGGCATCCCCGGCGGCTGCTGCCTTCCAACCTAGACCTGTCGTGGCTCAGTTCCGGGAGAACACCGCCACCGTACGTCCCGGAACGGTGAAACTTCCCGAACTCTTCTCATAGGCGGCCTTCTTGACAGTAGAATCCGCGCCCGCAGCCTGGACCGGGTGGAGTGCGTACCGCAGGCCCGCCAGCCCGGCGACCGTCTGGCGGGTGGTGCCGGGGGTCGCGTTGAGGACGACGACCAGCTTCCCGAGCCGCATGGTGATCACACCCGGTGTCTCGGCCTTCCCGGAGAGCGGGAAGGACAGGGCGGACTGCACCTGGGCCGTGGTGGCAAGGCCGAAGTCCCGCTCCGTGGCCCGGATGGTGAGCAGGTCCCGGTACGCGGCGGAAGCGGCGTCGATCCGTGCGCAGCCGGGACGGAGCGCGGGATCGGCCAGCAACGGCTTCGCGTAGGACCACTTGGACGCGTTGTCGGCGGCCGGTGGCAGCCCCCGGCCGAAGCCGTTGCCGTCACGGCAGTCCCAGTGCAGGGCGTTGAACCAGTCGCCGCTGTCGTACGAGTTGCGGTCCAGGGACTTGGAGCGCAGCAGGTCGGTGCCCGCCTGGGAGAGCGAGGGGCCCTGCGAGAGGGTGGCGGTCGCCATGGCGAGGACCTGCATCCTGGCCCGGTCGGCCGCCGGGGTGCCCGCCGGGAGCTTGAAGGCGAGGGCGTCGTAGAGCGCCTCGTTGTCGTGGGCGTCCGCGTAGGCGAGGGCGTCGCCGGGGGCGGCGGCGTACCCGGCGGGGGCGCCGTTGTAGTCGACGCCGGAGCCCTTGACCGTGTTCCCGGCGGAGTCGGTGAAGGTGTAGTCGGCGAGGTTGCCGGTGAGGCCGACCTTGATCAGGTCCTGGTAGTGCAGGAGGCGGGCCTTCTGCTCGGCCTTCGTGCCGTTGGCGGCGGAGGTGTTGGGGTCGGTGTAGAGGCCGGTGGCGAAGCCCTGCACGCCGGGGTCCTCGTCGAACGGGGAGCCGCCGCGCACGGCGTCGCGGGAGCGGTCGGAGAAGGTGGCGATGCCGGTGCCGGCCATGTTCTTCTGGGTGGCCTGGACGAACCGGGCGTCGTCGGCGATCTCACCGAAGTTCCAGCCCTCCCCATACAGGATGATCTTCTTGCCGTCCACGCCGTCCTTGGCGACGGTCAGCGCGTCGAGGGCCTTGCGGACGGCCAGGATGTTGGCCTTGGGGTGGTGGCCCATCAGGTCGAAGCGGAAGCCGTCGACCTTGTACTCCTTGGCCCAGGTGACCACCGAGTCGACGACGAGCTTGCCCATCATGGTGTTCTCGGGGGCGGTGTTGGCGCAGCAGGTGGAGGTGGCGACGGTGCCGTCCTCCAGGAGCCGCTGGTAGTAGCCGGGCACGATCCGGTCGAGTACGGACTTGTCGTCCTGGCCGGCGGCGACGGTGTGGTTGTAGACGACGTCCATGACGGTCCGCAGCCCGGCGCCGTTGAGCCCCTGCACCATCTGCCGGAACTCGACGGTGCGCCGGGTGCCGTTCGGGTCGGAGGCGTAGGAGCCCTCGGGGACGGTGTAGTGCAGCGGGTCGTAGCCCCAGTTGAAGCCGTCCTTCGCGGCGGCCTTCGCCACGCAGGCCTGCTGCTCCTCGGAGTCGGGGGCGTACACGGCGAGGTCGCAGGCCGGTCTCTGCTGCGCGGACTTCTTCTCGGGGATGGTGCCGATGTCGAAGGCGGGCAGCAGGTGCACGTAGCCGGTGCCGGAGTCGGCGAGCCGCTTGAGGTGCTTCATCCCGTCGGAGCGGGTGTCGGTGAAGGCGAGGTACTCGCCGGGGTGCTTCGAGGTGCGGTCCGCGATCGAGAAGTCGCGGATGTGCAGCTCCTGGATCTGCGCGTCGCGCAGCGGCACGGCGGCGGGCTTGCGGAGCGTGTCCCAGCCCTTGGGCGCGAGCTTCCGGTCATCGAGGTCGACGACGAGGCTGCGGGCGGAGTCGGTGGTCAGGGCGGTGGAGTAGGGGTCGGTGACCTTGTTGGTGACGAGCTTCTGGACGGTGGGCGCCCAGACGTCCACGACGTACCGGTAGGGCTTGCCGGTCCAGCTCTTCCTTCCGGTGACGGACCAGACGCCGGTGCGGTCGTCGCGCCGCATCGGGACGGTCCGGCCGTCGAGTTCGAGCGCGACGGTACGGGCGGTGGGCGCCCACACCGAGAGGGTGGGGGTGCCGTGGCGGAAGACCGGGCCGAGGGCGGCGCCGCTCGCCTTCGCGCCGTAGAGGTCGTCGAGCACACCGGCGCTCTGCACCCCGGTGGCGGCGAGCAGGGCGCCGTTGGCGGCGCGCTGGGTGGCGATCAGCTGGCCGCGCAGGGCCTCGCGGACCCTGTCCCGGTCACGGGCGTCGACGGTGAAGGCGGGGTAGTCCTTGAGGTGCGGGTACTTCGCCTTCTGGGCGTCGCTCAGCGCGGACGGGGTGAGCCGCAGCCACTGGCCCTCGTCGCTCAGGGCGCCGTCGACGACGGAGATGCCGCCGCTCGGTGCGTGGACGAGCTGCTGGCTGGTGGCCGCGGTGGCCTTGACCTTCCAGACGACGGTGTCGGCGTCGATCCACTGGGCCTCGGCCTTGGTGAGGTCGGGCGTCGGGACGCCACCGGCCTGCGGGAGCAGATAGCCGGCCGTGCCGCCGAGCATCCACACCTCGTGGCCGTAGGTCGCGAGGTCGAGCGACTGGTCGCTGGGCAGGTCCTTCTCGTCGCCCCGGTGCAGGATGTAGCTGAGCGAGGTGGCCCCGTCGGTGAGCGGGACCTCGAAGGTGAGTCCGGAGGCGTCCTTCTTCGCGGGCTGGAGCGGCTTGGCCCAGTCGGTGGGTTCCTCGGCGCCGGTCCAGGTGTGCAGGCCCCAGCCGTCGTAGTCGCCGTCGGCGCGGTAGTAGTGCAGCACGGCCTTGGAGGTGTCCGGTGCCGGGTAGGCGCCTTCGGGGGCGGTGTCCGCCTGGCCGTCCTCGCCCTGTGCGATCCAGACCTGGCCGGTCTTCGCGAGGTCGACGGTCCGTTCCGGCCCGTCGGCGGTGCCGGACTTCTCGACGGTGTACGGGACGGTCGCGGCGTCCTCGGGCACCTTGATCCAGGCGAAGGCGCCGTAGGCGTCGCGTCCGGTGAACGCGGCGGTGGTCCCGCCGGACTCGACCTGCCAGCCGTCGTAGTCGCCGTCGGCGCGCCGGTAGTGGATGACGGCGTAGTCGCGTTCGACGGCCACGGGCTTCGCGGGGGCGGGCGCCTGTCCTGCGGTGGAGGAGGCGGTGGCGCTCGCGGTGCGGCCGGTGCGGTCGACGACGACGGCCTTGTAGCGCAGGGGCGTTCCGGCGGTGGTCCTGGCGTCGATGGTCTGGGTGACCTTGTACGGGGCGTGGTCGGCGGATCCGAGGGTGGTCCACTTCCCGTTGCCGGTCTGAGCGGCGAAGACCACCCGGTCGAGGGAGCCGCCGTCCACGTCGGCGGTCAGCTCGACGGTGCCGGTGGCGCCGGCGGGCGGGGCCTTCAGCGTGACGGAGGGCTTGGTCGCCGGGGCCGCGAGGGGCTTGGCGGCGCGGAGCACGACGCTCGACAGGGCCGGGACGGTGACCGTGATCTTCTGGTCGGCGCCGCTGCGGACCGTGCCGGAACCGCCGTACAGGGTGCGGAAGTCCATCCGGGCGGACCCGGTGGGCAGCTCGACGGTCTTCGGGCCGGTGCCGTTGTTGGTGGCGACGACGTACTCGGTGCCGCGCGCCGCGTCCGTACGGGAGAAGGCGTAGACGGAGCCCTCGGCGTACCGCTCGGTCTGCACGCCGTCGCGGAGCGCCGGGTTGTCCCGGGTCAGCTTCGAGAGGGCGGCGATATTCCGGTAGAGCGGGTGGGTCTCGTCGTACGCGTCGAAGGCGTGGGTGCGGTCGGTGCCCAGCTCGTCGTCGTCGAGGTAGTCGGCGGTCTTCGAGGCGAACATCGTCTGGCGGGCGTCCTTGTCGCCGCCCGCGCCGGTGAAGCCCTGCTCGTCGCCGTAGTAGACGACCGGGTTGCCCCGGCCGAGGAACATCAGTTCGTTGGCGAGCTCCGCGCGCTTCACCAGCTCCGCGTCACCGGCCTTCGGGTTGTCCTGCTTCAGGAAGGTGCCGATGCGCCCCATGTCGTGGTTGCCGAGGAAGGTCACCTGCTCGTAGGCGTTGGCCTTGTCGGTGGTGTACCGGTAGTCGTCGCCGAAGACGGCGGCGAGCTTCGAGGCCGGGGCGCCCTGCGAGGCGTACTGGCGGGCCGCTTCCTGGAACGGGAAGTCGAGCGTGGCGTCCAGCCGCCCCCGGGTGACATAGGGCGAGGTGACGGCGGTGTCCGAGGAGTAGACCTCGCCGAACATGAAGAAGTCCTTGCGGCCGTGCTTCGCGGCGTACGCGTCCAGGGCGGTGGCCCACTGGGTCCAGAAGTCCATGTCGACGTGTTTGACGGTGTCGATCCGGAACCCGTCTATCCGGAAGTCGCGGACCCACTTCTCGTAGATCTTCTCCATGCCGGAGACGACCTCGGGACGCTCGGTCCACAGGTCGTCGAGCCCGGAGAAGTCGCCGTACGTGGTGGACTCGCCGGCGTACGTGGAGTCGCCGCGGTTGTGGTACATCGTCGGGTCGTTCAGCCAGGACGGCGTCTTGCCGCCGCCGCTCACCGGCTCGTACGGGAAGGAGTCGGCGTCCACCTTCGCCATGCCCGCCGCGTCGTCGAAGGGGCGGCCGTCGCGGTCGAGGTAGGGGTAGGCGCCCTTGGGCCGGTAGCCGTACGTCTTCTCCGCGTAGTCGACGGTGTCCGCGGTGTGGTTGGTGATGACGTCGAAGAAGACCTTCATGCCCTTGCCGTGGGCCTTGTCGATCAGCTTCGTCAGATCGGCGTTGGTGCCGAAGTGCGGGTCGACCCGGGTGAAGTCGGTGATCCAGTAGCCGTGGTAACCGGCCGAGGCGTCCTTGCCGGTGCCCTGGACGGGGCGGTTCTTGAAGATCGGGGCGAGCCAGATGGCGGTGGTGCCGAGCCCCTTGATGTAGTCGAGCCTGTTCGTCAGGCCCTTGAGGTCACCGCCCTGGTAGAAGCCCTTGTCCGTGGGGTCGTAGCCGGTCTCCAGACGCGAACCGGTCAGCCCGCCGCGGTCGTTGGAGGTGTCGCCGTTGGCGAACCGGTCCGGCATGACGAAGTAGAACTGCTCACGTGTCAGGTCGTGGCGGGCGGGTTCGGCGGCCAGCCGGGCGTCCGAGGGCGCGGCGGGCGGCCTGGCCGCCGCGGCGGGGAGCGCGGGCACGAGGGCCGCGCACAGGGCGGCCGCGACGACGGCGGTCGCCGTTCTTCGCGCGGGCGCGCGCAGGGACGGACGTATCACTCGGGTTCTCCTCGAAGGGGGTACGGGGCTCGGGGCGGGAGTGCGGTGTGCCGGAGGGGGCCGGGCCGGTCCCTCCGGCACACCGGGAGCCTGGTGCGGGGTGCGGGCCGAAGCGGCGGTGTCCGCCCGGAGGCCGGGCGGGACGTCCGACGCGCGCCCCAGGGCCTTTCGTCCGGATCGGTGCGGGTCCGCGTGCCCCGGTGCCCGATCCGGCCCGATCGGGACGAGAGCCCCGCGCGTCAGTACGGTCAGCCGCGCCAGACGTCCGAGGTCAGGACGGCCCTGCCGGAGGACGGCACCGTGGCCGTGCGGTTGGCGCCGCTCTCCCAGGTGACGTTGCCGCTCGCGTCCTTGCGGACGTACTTGTACGCGAAGGACGTACCGGCGGGCAGGCTCACATCGAGTTTCCAGACGGGGTACGCGGCCGGGTCCAGCTTGGGCGCGGCGGCGGGGTCCCAATTGCCGAGGGCGGGCTGGTCGCCGGTGACGTAGATGTTCTGGCCGGGCCGGGTGGTGGCGTCGACGCCGAAGGAGGCGCCGGACGTGCCCGTGCCGGGCTCGCTCGGGGTGGTGCCGGAGCAGGTGCGGGCGCCGGTCTGGAGGGCGAGCGCCGTGTCGGCGCCCAGCGTCGCGGTGAACCGGCCGGAGCCGTCGACCGTGACGCCGTTGCCGGACTGGATGTCGCAGTAGTCGCCGGCGGGCAGCGAGGTCTGGAACGTCCGGGTCAGCGCGGAGCCCTCGTGGTTGATGGCGACGTACGCCTTGGAGCCCCGGCCGAAGGCGATCCGGTTGCCGCCGTCGTCCCACCAGTCGGTGACGGCCTCGCCGCGCGCGGTGTTGCGGAAGCCGACCATGGAGGAGATCTCGCGCCAGGCGTGCTGGCACTTCCAGCCGTCGCTGTAACAGGCGTTCACCGTGCCCCCGTTGGGCGGACCGGCGTCCTTGTCGGACCACTCGTAGCCGGAGTGGACGTCGGGCGAGCCGTAGGGCCAGGCCAGCATGAAGACGTTGGCGAGGGTGTAGGCGGCGCCGTTCTTGTAGTTCAGCGTGTCGCCGCCGCGCTCGGTGTCGTGGTTGTCGACGAAGACCGCGGAGCCGGACGAGGGCATGAAGCCCCAGCCCTCGCCGAAGTTCTTCAGGGAGGCGAGGTTCCCGCCGGTGAGGACCTGCTTGAGGCCGCGGGCGTAGCGGAATTCCTGGACGTCGCCGGTGCCGGTGTACTCGTCGGGCTGGACCGCCTCGCCCGCTCCGTATATCGCCTCCTGCTTCCAGTAGACGTCCGGGTCGCTCAGCCGTGACTTGATGTTCGCCAGGTCGGTGGCGGGCATGTGCTTGGCGGCGTCGATGCGGAAGCCGTCGACGCCCAGCGAGAGCAGGTCGTTCAGGTATCCGGCGATCTTCCCGCGGACGTACTCCTCACCGGTGTCCAGGTCGGCGAGGCCGACGAGTTCGCAGTTCTGGACGTTGGCGCGGTCCTGGTAGTTGCTGATCTGCGCGGTGCAGTCGTCCATGTCCGGCGCGGAGTACAGGCCGGGGTAGTCGTACTTGGTGTACGAGGAGCCGCCGGTACCGGTGCCCGAGCCCGCGGACATGTGGTTGATGACCGAGTCGGCCACGACCTTGACGCCCGCGGCGTGGCAGGTGCCGACCATGGCGGCGAAGGCGGCGCGGTCGCCGAGCCGCCCGGCGATCTTGTAGCTGACCGGCTGGTACGAGGTCCACCACTGGCTGCCCTGGATGTGCTCCTGGGGCGGCGAGACCTGTACGTAGCCGTAGCCGGCCGGGCCGAGGGTGTCCGTGCACGCCTTGGCCACGGAGTCGAACTTCCACTCGAAGAGGACGGCGGTGACGTCCTTGCCGCCGGGGGCGGCCGCCTGGGCGGTGGTGGCCGGGGCCATCAGGGCGGTGGCGCCGGCCGCCAGAGCGAGCGCCACGGACAGTGGTCTGCGTGCCATGCTTCCTCCTGCTGTGGGGGGAAATGCGGGTGACGGTGCAGCCTCACATGGCAACGCGCCCTGCCTTCAAGGCTCCTGAAGGTTCTTGCTGCAAGAATGCAAACCTTGCCGCGACGCAGACCGTACGAGCCCGTCAGCCCCTGGTCAACCCCTTGGACACCGTCCGCTCACATCCAGGAAACAAGGCAGTTTTCTTTCTGCAAGGGCTTACGCAAAACATTGCAGCGCTGTTACGTTGCTTCCGACTCCGGTCCGGTCGGCCGGGGGTTCCGGCGACCCCGGACCCCACGCGCCCGGCCGGCCGGGCCGGTCACGGACAAGAGAGGCACCCGGAGTCGCACTCCCCGCCGGCCCACCCAGGGCCGACTCCCGGTGCCTCTCCTGTACGCCCGGCCCCGCGGGCCTCAGAGCCCCCGGAGCGCCGCCGTGGATCCCCGTACCACCAGCTCCGGCTGGAACACGTACTCCGTACGCTGCACCGGGCTGCCGCCGATCTCCTCCAGCAGGGCGCTCACCGCCGCTCCCGCCATGGCCTGCACGGGCTGGCGCACCGTGGTCAGCGGCGGATCGGTGAACGCGATGAGCTGCGAGTCGTCGAAGCCCACCACCGACACGTCGCGCGGCACGCCGAGCCCGCGCTCCCGGGCCGCGCGCACCACGCCCAGCGCCATCAGGTCGCTGCCGCAGACGATGCCCGTGCACCCCTGGTCGAGCAGCGCACCCGCCGCGACCTGGCCGCCCTCGACGCTGAACAGCGTGGGGCAGACCAGGAGTTCGGCCTCCGCCCGGTCCAGACCCAGCAGCCCCACCGCGGCGTCGAGGAACCCCTCGCGCTTGCGCCGGGAGGGCACATAGCGCTGCGGCCCGATCGCCAGGCCGACCCGGCTGTGGCCGAGGTCGGCGAGGTGCCCGACGGCCATCCGCACCGCGGCGGCGTCGTCGGGCGAGACGAACGGGGCGCTGATCCGCTCGTTGTAGCCGTTGATCAGGACGAACGGCACACCGCGGTCGGTGAGCGTGGCGTACCGGGCCGGGTCGGCCGACAGGTCGGCGTGCAGCCCGGAGATGAAGACGATCCCGCCGACCCCGCGCTCCACGAGCTGCTCGACGAGCTCGTCCTCCGTGGCGCCGCCGGGCAGCTGGGTGCAGAGCACCGGGGTGTAGCCGTGTCCGGCCAGCATCTGTTCCACGGCCTGCGCGAACGCCGGGAAGATCGGGTTGGTGAGCTCGGGCGTCACCAGCCCGATCAGCCCGGCGCTGCGCCTGCGCAGCCGTACGGGACGTTCGTAGCCGAGGATGTCCAGCGCCGCGAGCACCCGCTGGCGGGTGGGGTCCGCGACGCCCGGCTTCCCGTTGAGCACCCGGCTGACGGTCGCCTCGCTGACCGCCGCCTGACCGGCGATGTCCGAGAGCCTCGGCGCACCGCCGGTCCCGGGGCCTCCCTTCCGGGTCCTGACCGGCTCGTCCGGCAGGGAGGCCCTGGGCAGGGGGACGGTCACACCGTCCACCACACCGTGGTGTCCGCGGGCAGCTCGATCTCGGCGCCGTCGGTGACGACCGGGCTGCTGGACAGCAGGACGGTGCCGCGCACCGGGATGCGCACCGGGCTGCCCGTGGTGTTGACGGTGCAGACGAAGCCGGGGCGGGCGAAGACCAGCAGCCCCTCCGGGGCCGCCCGCCACTCCACCGAGGAACCGGCACCGAGCCCCGGGTGGGCCCGGCGGGCGGCGATCGCGGCCCGGTACAGCTCCAGGGTGGAGCCCTCCTCGCCGGTCTGCGCCTGGACGCTCAGCTCGCCCCAGCCCTCGGGCTGGGGCAGCCAGCTGCCGCCGTCGCCGAAGCCGTACGAGCTGCCCTCGCGGGTCCACGGGATCGGCACCCGGCAGCCGTCGCGGAAGCCGTCCTGGCCCTCCGCGCGGAAGAACGAGGGGTCCTGGCGGACCTCGTCGGGCAGGTCGGTGACGTCGGGCAGGCCGAGTTCCTCGCCCTGGTAGACGTAGGCGGAGCCGGGCAGCGCCAGCATCAGCAGGGTGGCGGCGCGGGCCCGCCGCAGGCCCAGGCCGCGGTCGCCCGCGGTGCGGATCTGGGTGCCGAGGCCGGGCGGGTTGGCGAACCGGGTGGCGTGCCGGGTCACGTCGTGGTTGGAGAGCACCCAGGTGGTGGGGGCGCCGACCGGGCGCATCGCGTCGAGCGAGGTGTCGATGACCTTGCGCAGTTCGGCGGCGTCCCAGGCGGTGGAGAGGTACTGGAAGTTGAATGCCTGGTGCATCTCGTCGGAGCGCACGTAGTTGGCGGTGCGCTCGACGGTGGGGGTCCATGCCTCGGCGACGGCGATCCGGTCGCCGGGGTACTCGTCGAGGATGGTGCGCCAGGAGCGGTAGATCTCGTGCACCCCGTCCTGGTCGAAGAACGGCATGACGTCGTTGCCGAGCAGCTTCAGCTGGTCGTGGCTGCCGAGGTCGGGCAGACCGGCGGCCTTGACCAGGCCGTGGGCGACGTCGACCCGGAAGCCGTCGACGCCCATGTCGAGCCAGAAGCGCAGGATCGAGCGGAACTCGTCGGCGACGGCCGGGTGTTCCCAGTTGAAGTCGGGCTGTTCGGGCGCGAAGAGGTGGAGGTACCAGTCGCCGGGGGTGCCGTCGGGGTCGGTGGTCCGGGTCCACGCCGGGCCGCCGAAGATGGACTCCCAGTCGTTGGGCGGCAGTTCGCCGTCCGCGCCCTTGCCGGGGCGGAAGTGGTAGCGCTCGCGCAGCGCGGAGCCGGGGCCCTCGGCGAGCGCGCGCCTGAACCAGTCGTGCTGGTCCGAGGAGTGGTTGGGCACCAGGTCCACGATGATCCGCAGGCCCAGGTCGTGGGCGTCCCGGATCAGCGCGTCGGCGTCCAGCAGGGTGCCGAACATCGGGTCGATGGCACGGTAGTCGGCGACGTCGTAGCCCGCGTCGGCCTGCGGGGAGGCGTAGAACGGGCTGAGCCAGACCGCGTCCACACCGAGGTCCTTGAGGTACGGAAGTCTCCCGCGTACGCCGGCGAGGTCGCCCATGCCGTCGCCGTTGCCGTCGGCGAAGCTCCGCGGATAGACCTGGTAGATCACCGCGTCCTGCCACCAGCCGGTCTGGTGGGCCGGAGCGTCGCCGGACGTGCCGGTGGAGGGGGCAGCGAGGTGCTGGGTCATGTCGTCCCTGGGGTGTCGGGGTGGGAAGCGGCGCCGGGACCGGGTCGCGATGCCGGCGACCGCCCGGTCCGGGATCGGCCCGGACCGGGGGTGGTCGGCTGCGGTGGGGAATGCGATTCCCCGGGTACCGGCGGACCGCCGTGACGTGGTGCGTGCGGGTCGTGCGGGGCGTGCTGGGTCAGCCCTTGACGGCTCCGGCGGACATGCCGGTGACCAGGTGGCGCTGGGCGAAGAGGAAGACCAGGGCCGCGGGTATCGCGATCAGCACGGACGCGGCGGTCATCGGGCCCCACTGGGCCCCGTACCGGTTGACGAACAGCTGGAGTCCGCCCGCGAGGGTGAGGTTGTCCTCGCCGACCATGAAGGCGGAGGCGTACGCCACTTCGCCCCAGGCGGTGATGAAGGAGTAGAACGCGGTGACGGCGAGGCCGGGCTTGGCGAGCGGCAGGACGAGCCGCCAGAACGTGCCGAACGGGGTGAGGCCGTCGACCTGGCCCGACTCGTCGATCTCGCGCGGGATGGTGTCGAAGAAGCCCTTCATCATCCAGGCGCAGAACGGCACCGAGATGGTGAGGTAGGTGATGACCAGACCGGCGGGCTGGTTGAGCAGCCCCATGGTCGCCATGATGTTGTAGATCGGCACGATGAGGACGGCGACCGGGAACATCTGGGTGATCAGCAGCGTCCACATCAGCCCGCGCTTGCCGGGGAACCGGAAGCGGCTGACGGCGTAGCCGGTGGAGGCGGAGACGATGACGCCGGCCAGGGTGGTGAGCCCGGCGATGAGCAGCGAGTTGCCGAACCAGGTGAGGAACTTCGTGTTCTGGAGGAGGTTCGTGTAGTTCTCGAACGTCGTCTCCCTGAAGAAGTCCGTGGTCGTCGCGTACGCGGCGGGCTTCAGCGAGGTGAGCAGCACCCACAGCACGGGGAAGACGGCGATCACGGACGCGACGATCAGCGTCAGGTGCAGCGCGGCGGAGGCCAGCGGCGAACGCTCGCCGCGCGGCCGGACCTTGCGCGCGGAGTGCCGCGCGGCGGGGGCGGGGGCCGTGGTCACCAGTCATCTCCCTGGGTGCGGAGGACTCGCCGGTAGACGGTGGCGAAGACCATCAGGAGTACGAGGATCAGCACGCCCCAGGTGGAGGAGAGCGCGAAGTCGCGCGGGCTGATCTCGAAGGAGAACTTGTACGCCTGCGTCACCAGGATCTGGGTGGCGTCGCCGGGTCCGCCGCTGGTCAGCAGGAAGATCACCGGGAACATGTTGAAGGTCCAGATGGTGGAGAGCAGGATGACCGTCGTGGAGACGGGGCGCAGTCCGGGCAGGGTGATGTGGCGGAAGCGCTGCCAGGCGCCGGCGCCGTCCATCTCCGCGGCCTCGTAGTGCTCGCTGGGGATGGACTGGAGCCCGCCGAGGAGGGCGACCATCATGAACGGCACGCCGAGCCAGACGTTGACGGCGATGACGGAGATCTTCGCCCAGGTGGGGTCGTTGAGCCACGGGATGCCGTCGAAGCCGGACCCCGAGAGGATCTTGTTGAGCAGCCCGCGGTCCTCGTTGTAGAGGAAGCGCCAGGCGAAGACGGAGACGAAGCCGGGGATGGCCCAGGGCAGGATGAGCGCCATCCGGTACGCGGAACGCCCGGCGATCCTGCGGTTGAGGATGTTGGCGAGCGCCATGCCGAGGGCGAAGGTGATCGCCACGCAGGAGACCGTCCACACCAGGGTCCACCCGAGCGTGCCGAGGAACTCGTTGCCCGTGAGCACATCGGTGTAGTTGTCCAGCCCCACGAACTTGTACGACGCGGGGATGTGGTTGACGCCGATGGACCGTTCGACATTGCGCTCGTTGGCGTCGGTGAGCGACAGATAGATGCCGCGGACCAGCGGGTACCCGATGATCACGCCGATCACGACGACGACGGGGGCGACCATGGTCCAGGCGTACCAGTGGGTCGACAGCGCCCGCCGGAGCCTGCCCGGCCGGGGTGGGTTACCAGTACCGCGGCTCCGGCCGCGGGCGACGACGTCGTCGTCGCCCGCGGCCTTCGCCACCGACTGGCTGGTGTGGACAGCCATCATCAGCCGGCCTGCCTTCCTGGGTTACTTCCAGCCCTTGAGGAGCTTGCGGTAGGAGTCGCCGGTCGTCTTGACGGCCTTCTCCGGCGTGGCCTGCCCGGTGAGGACCTTGGTGTACTCGGTGACGAGCGGGGCGAAGAGGCTGCCGGTCTCCGGGATCCAGGGGCGCTCGACGGCGGTCTCGACGACGGGCTTGAAGAAGCCGACGATCTCGTTGTCGACGACGTCCTGCCGGGCGTAGGCGGAGGTGCGGGTCGGCAGGAGGCTCAGCTCCTTGGTGACCTCGGCCTGGGTCTCCGTGGACGTCATGTAGTCGACGAACGCGTAGGAGGCGTCGAGGTTCTTGGAACCCGCGTAGACGGCCAGGTTGTGACCGCCCTGCGGGGCGCCCTGCGCGGCGGAGCCGGCCGGGACGGGGGCGATGCCCAGGTTGGCCTTGTCCTTGAACTCCTTGCCGGCGAAGGTGTCCGCGACGGCCCAGGGGCCGTTGATCATCATGGCGACCTTGCCGTCCTTGAAGGACGCCTGCATGTTCTCCCAGCCGTCCGTGGCATCGGTCTTGGCGGCGCCCGAGTCGACGAGGTCCTTGACGACCTTCATCGCCTTGACGCCCTCGGGGTTGTCGATGGTGACGGACTTGGTGGAGGCGTCGACCATGTCGCCGCCCTCGCCGTACAGGAAGGAGAGGAACCAGTAGGCGTCGTCACCGCGCAGGTACATACCGGTCTTGCCGGTCTTGTCCTTGATCTTCTTGGCGACGGTCTTCAGCTCGTCGACGGTCTTGGGGACCTCGACACCGGCCTCCTTGAAGATCTTCTTGTTGTAGAAGACGCCCATGGAGTCGATGACCTGCGGCACCGCGTACGTCTTGTCCTTGTACTTGGTGGAGGCGGCGGCCTGCTTCAGGAAGTCGTCGGGGTTCTTCAGCGCGGTGGTGCCGTCGAGCGGGGCCAGGTAGCCGAGGTCGGCGAACTCGGGGGTCCAGGCGACCTCGGAGCGGATGACGTCGGGGGCGTCGGAGCCGGCCTGGGCCGCGTTCTTGAACTTGTTCTGCGCGTCGCCGAAGGGCACGTTGACGTACTTGACGTGGACCTTCGGGTGCTTCTTGGTGAAGCCCTCGGCGATCTTCTTGAAGACCTTGTCCTCGCTGCCCGCGGTGGAGGTGTCCCACCACGTCACGGTGCCGGAGAGCTCGCCCGAGCCCTTGCTCGTGCCGTCGGACTCGCTGTCGCTGCCGCAGGCGGTCGCCGCGAACGCCAGGGTCGCGACCAGGGCGGTGGCCGTTATGCCACGTCGCATCTGAACTCCTTCAACTGCCGTACCGCTCCGTCGCGGCGCCGGGTCGACGTGAACGTAACAAGGATGAAAGAACGCCGAAAGAGTTTGCGGAAGATTTCTGCAAGCGCCGACGATCGTTACATTCGCGTGTCCTCACAGTTGCCGTCAAGCCCCTTGACGACGGACACCTCGCCCTGGCAGCGGCGGGCCACACCCCCGGGCCGCACGGTGCGAAGATCCGCTCGCCCTCCGCAAACCCGTCCCGCAAGTCCTTGCAAGATGTTGCCGGAAGGCCACGGCGGAGCGCCGCACGGGGGCGGTCGTCCGATTCATGCGCATGGTGGGCAATCCGACATACGCCCGGTACAGTCCACTTCCATGACCGCACGGCTTGCCGATATCGCAACTCAGGCGGGGGTCAGCGAAGCGACGGTCAGCCGCGTACTGAACGGCAAGCCCGGTGTTGCAGCGGCCACCCGCGAATCCGTTCTCGCCGCGCTCGACGTCCTCGGCTACGAACGGCCCGTACGGCTGCGCAGGCGCAGCGCGGGGCTGGTCGGGCTGATCACGCCCGAGCTGGAGAACCCCATCTTCCCCGCGCTCGCCCAGGTCATCGGCCAGGCGCTGACGCGGCAGGGCTACACGCCGGTGCTGGCGACCCAGACCCCCGGCGGCTCCACCGAGGACGAGTTGACCGAGATGCTGGTGGACCGCGGTGTCGCGGGCATCATCTTCGTCTCCGGGCTGCACGCCGACACCTCGGCCGACATGCAGCGCTATGAGCAACTGCGCGCCAAGGGTGTTCCGTTCGTCCTGGTCAACGGCTTCTCGCCCAAGGTCCAGGCGCCGTTCATCTCGCCGGACGACCGGGCGGCGATGCGGCTCGCGGTGACGCATCTGGTGTCGCTGGGCCATCAGCGGATCGGACTGGCGGTCGGCCCGAAGCGGTTCGTGCCGGTGCTGCGCAAGATCGAGGGCTTCCGCGCCACCGTCCAGGAGCAGTTGAACCTCGGCCCGGACGCAGCGGAGGAGCTGATCCAGCATTCGCTGTTCACCCTGGAGGGCGGACAGGCCGCGGCGTCGGCACTGATCGAGCGGGGCTGCACGGCGGTGGTGTGCGCGAGCGACATGATGGCGCTCGGCGCGATCCGGGCCGCCCGCCGGCTGTCGTTGGACGTGCCGCGCGATCTGTCGGTGGTCGGTTACGACGACTCGCCGCTCATAGCGTTCACCGATCCGCCGCTGACCACGATCCGTCAGCCGGTGACGGCGATGGGCCAGGCCGCGGTGCGCACGCTCCTGGAGGAGGTCGGCGGCACCCCCGCCCCGCACAGCGAGTTCGTCTTCATGCCCGAGCTGGTCGTTCGCGGTTCAACGGCCGCGGGCCCCGGGCCCGCTCCGGCCACCACCGCCTGACCCGCCCAGGATCCCACGCCCGTTCGCGGCACGCAGTCCGGGCGCGCGCACCCGGGCCCTCCCCTCCGAACACACGCGCCCCGGACCGCTCCGCGGCGCTTCTGACGTGCGCCTTCCCGGTGGCCCCGGGGGCGCTCCTGATGTGCGGCCCGGACCCGGCCGGAGGTTCATCGGGCGGAGGGGCATTTTCTGGCAGACTCTGTGCCTATGGGTGAATTGAGCGTGACATCACAGGAAGGCCGGTCGGAGGCCACCCCGTCACCCATCGTGAACGAGGCGGCCACCGCGGCGAACCCGAAGCGGAACACCGGACGGCGCATCAGCGGCCCGGTGGGACTGCACTCCCTGCGCTCCCTGCGCTCCCCCCGCCGACCGCGCATCTGGTTCGAAATCCTGCTCGTCGCCGCCAGTTACTGGGTGTACTCCCTGGTGCGCAACGCCGTTCCGGAGCAGCGGACCGAGGCCCTGCGCAACGCCGACCGGATCTGGTCGGCCGAGCGGTATCTGGGCATCGCCGTGGAGCAGTCGGTCAACCACGCGGTGGATTCCGTGACATGGCTGATCGTCTCGATGAACTACTACTACGCGACGCTGCACTTCGTCGTCACGGTCTGTGTGCTGGTGTGGCTGTTCCACTGGCACCCCGGCCGGTACGCGGCGGCCCGGCTGGCCCTGTTCGCGACCACGGGCGTGGCACTGCTCGGCTACTACCTGTATCCGCTGGCGCCGCCCCGGCTGATGAACGGCGGCCACTTCATCGACACCGTCCTGGTGCACCACACCTGGGGCTCGATGGCCTCGGGCAACTTCAAGAACATGTCGAACCAGTACGCGGCGATGCCGTCGATGCACATCGGCTGGTCGCTCTGGTGCGGGCTGACGGTCTTCGCGCTGGCCTCCGCGCCCTGGGCCCGCGTCCTGGGCCTGCTCTACCCGGCGCTCACCCTGGTCGTCATCGTGTCGACCGCCAACCACTTCTGGCTGGACGCGCTGGGCGGGATGGCGTGCCTGGCCTTCGGTTACGCGGTGTCGTACACCTGGTACGCATCGTTGCCGCACCATCTTCCGAAGCGGGTCCCGGTGCCGTGCGGGCGGGCACGGCTGGCCGGGCTCTCCACGCGTACGCCGGTCCGGGCGGGGCGCCCGGCGGCGGACGCGGCGGCGGGCCGCCGCTGAGCGCGCGTCCGGCCCGTGCCCGCCGCCGGAGGGCCACCCCCGGTGCACCACGCGCCCCCCGCGCGCCGTGAGCCGCACCGGCGCCTCGGACAGCTCGTCCGCCGGTGCCGCCACCGGATCGACCCCGAGTGCCGTCGGATCGGCCCGGAGGCCCACGGCGCTCCGGCCCGCGAACCGCTGCTCCCCCGGCGGCGACGGCCACGTACGAGGTGCAGCCCTCCAGCGCCATCAGCCCGGTCAGCGCCTGTTCGGCGGTGACCGGCTCGGTGTCGTACGCCCCGGGCAGCCGCCGCAGCCGGGCCGTGGCCGGCACCTGTCGTACGTCGTAAGGGGCGATCGGCCGGTCCGAGCCCAGCGCACGCGGGTGCGCGCCGCGATCGACTCCACGACCCTCGACGCGGGCCCCGGGACACGGCGATGACGGCCTGGGCCCGCTCCTACCGTGCCGCGTTCGCCGCGCGGGCGCGGGCGACCCCGCTGCTGATGACGCCCCCGGCGCACGCCCCGAAGGTCCTGGACCAGTACGAGCGGGCCGGTCCGGCTGCTGCTGGGGCGGGCACGCAGGCGTGACCACGCAGGCCACGCGAGTCACGCGGGCGCGGGCACACGGGCCACGCGAGTCGCGCGAGCACGGGCACACGGCTCACGCAGGCACAGGCACGCAGGCGTGGGCCGCAGCCCACACCCACCCGGGCGTGGGCACACAGCTCACGCGGGCGCGGGTACCCGGGCCGCGCGAGCACGGGCACGCACGCGCGGACACGCAGTCCACACGGCTCACGCGGGCGTGGGCACACAGCTCACGCGGGCGCGGGTACCCGGGCCGCGCGAGCACGGGCACACACGCGCGGACACGCAGTCCACACGGCTCACGCGGGCGCGGGAACACGGCTCAGGCGCCGTACGGGCGCGGGCACGCAGTCCACACGGTTCACGCGGGCGCGGGAACACGCCCCACGCGGGCCGGGCGCGCGGCTCACGCCCCGTAGAACCGCTCCTCCATCACCGCGCGCGCCCGCCGGGTGATCCGCCGGTAGTCGTCCAGCATGTCGCCGACGTGTCCGGGTTCGTATCCCAAGTACCGTCCGACCGCGGTGAGTTCACGCGGCCCGGACGGGAAGGTGTCGCCCGGTCGGCCGCGTACCAGCATCACCGCGTTGCGCACCCGGGTCGCCAGCACCCACGCCTCGTCCAGCGTCTGCGCGTCCTCGGCCGGGATGAGGTCCGCCGCGCACGCCGCCGCCAGCGCCTCGCGGGTGCGGGTCGTCCGGAGGCCGGGCTCCGCCCAGCCGTGCTGCATCTGCATCAGCTGTACCGTCCACTCGACATCGCTCAGCCCGCCGCGCCCCAGCTTGGTGTGGAGCGTGGGATCGGCGCCGCGCGGCAGCCGCTCGGACTCCATCCGGGCCTTGAGGCGGCGGATCTCCCGGATCGCGTCCTCCCCCAGGCCCTCCGCCGGGTAGCGCAGCGGATCGATCGACTCGATGAACGCGCGGCCGAGTTCGGCGTCGCCCGCGACCGGCTCGGCACGCAGCAGCGCCTGGCTCTCCCAGACCAGCGACCAGCGGCGGTAGTAGGCCTCGTACGACGCCAGCGTCCGCACCAGCGGGCCGCTCCTGCCCTCCGGGCGCAGATCCGCGTCGATGATCAACGGCGGGTCTGCGGTGGGCAGTTGGAGCAGTCGGCGCATCTCGGAGACCACCGCGTTCGCGGCCCGCCCCGCCTCCTGCTCGTCGACCCCCTCGCGCGGCGCGTGGACGAACAGCACATCGGCGTCGGAGCCGTAGCCGAGCTCATGGCCGCCGAACCGGCCCATGCCGATGACCGCGAACCTGGTGGGCAGGGTGTCCCCCCACTGTTCGCGCACGGCGGCGCGCAGGGCGCCCGCGATCGTGACGGCGGTCAGATCGGTGACCGCGTTGCCCACCCGGTCGACCAGGGCGCCCGGATCCTCCTCGGCGGGGCGCTCCTCCGTACCGTACGAGCGGATCAGGTCCGCCGCGGTGGTCCGGAACAGCTCGCGCCGCCGCACTCCGCGCACCGCCGCCACGGCGGTCTCGGCCCCCTCCGCGCGCCCCACCGCGGCCAGCACCTCCTGGTGCAGGTTCTCCCGGGTGCGCGGCCGCAGCCCCTGCGGGTCGCCGAGGAGCGCCACCGCCTCCGGGGCCCGCAGCAGCAGGTCGGGGGCGAGCCGGCCGGCCGACAGCACCCGGGCCAGGTTCTCCGCCGCGGCGCCCTCGTCCCGCAGCAGCCGCAGGTACCAGGGGGTCTTGCCCAGCGCGTCGGACACCTTGCGGAAGCCGAGCAGCCCGGCGTCCGGGTCCGCCGAGTCCGCGAACCAGCCGAGCAGCACCGGGAGCAGGGTGCGCTGGATGGCGGCCTTGCGGGACACGCCCGAGGACAGCGCCTCCAGATGCCGGAGCGCGGCGGCCGGATCGGCGTAGCCGAGCGCTTCGAGCCGGTGCCCGGCCGCCTTCGCGCTGAGCCGGGACTCGCCCGGGGCGAGCTGGGCGACGGCGTCGAGCAGCGGCCGGTAGAACAGCTTCTCGTGCAGTCGCCGCACCACCGACGCGTGCCGCTTCCACGCCTGGTTGAGTTCGGTGATCGGGTCCGTGCGCATCCCGAGGGAGCGTCCGAGCCGCCGCAGGTCGGGGGCGTCCTCCGGGACCAGATGGGTGCGGCGCATCCGGTAGAGCTGGATGCGGTGCTCCATGGCGCGCAGGAAGCGGTAGGCGTCGTCCAGCTGGGCGGCGTCCACCCGTCCCACGTAGCCGCCCTCGGCGAGGGCGCGCAGGGCCTCCAGCGTGGTGCCGCTGCGCAGGGTGGGGTCGCTGCGGCCGTGCACCAACTGGAGGAGCTGTACGGCGAATTCGACGTCCCGCAGCCCGCCGGGGCCGAGCTTGATCTCGCGGTCGACCCGGTCGGCGGGGATGTTGTCGACGACGCGGCGGCGCATCTTCTGCACGTCGGGGACGAAGTTCTCGCGGTCCGCGGCCTGCCAGACGAGCGGCGAGACGGCCTCGACGTACTCCGCGCCGAGTTCGGGGTCACCGGCCACCGGCCGGGCCTTGAGGAGCGCCTGGAACTCCCAGGTCTTGGCCCAGCGCTGGTAGTACGCGAGATGCGAGGACAGCGTGCGCACCAGGGGGCCGTTGCGGCCCTCGGGGCGGAGGTTGGCGTCGACCGGCCAGATGGTGCCCTCGACGGTCGTGTCGGAGCAGATCCGCATCATGTGCGCGGCCAGCCGGGTGGCGGCCTGCACGGCCTCGCTCTCCTCGGAGCCGTCGGCCGGTTCCGCGACGAAGATGACGTCGACGTCGGAGACGTAGTTCAGCTCGTGCCCGCCGCACTTGCCCATCGCGATGACGGTGAGCCGGCACCGGGCGGCGTCGGCGGGCGCGGCTGTACGGGCGATGGCGAGCGCCGCCCGCAGGGTCGCGGTGGCCAGGTCGGCCAGTTCGGCGGCGGCCTCGGCGACATCGGTCGTGCCGCACACGTCACGGGCCGCTATGGCCAGCAGGCAGCGGCGGTAGGCGACGCGCAGCAAGTCGGGGTCGTCGGCCCCGGCGAGGCCCTGCTCGAATTCGGCCACGCCCGGGTGGAGATCGGTGGCCTCGTAGGTGACGAGGGCCTGCCAGTCGCGGGGGTGGCGGGCGAGGTGGTCGCCGAGCGCCTCGGACGCCCCGAGCACCCCGAGCAGCCGGTCCCGCAGGGGCTTGGCGGTGACGAGGGTGTCCAGCAGGATCTGCCGCTCGTCCGCCTCCTCGGCCTCCACCAGCCGGGCCAGTCCGCGCAGGGCCAGATCGGGGTCGGCGGTGGCGCCGAGCGCTTCGAGCAGCACCGGATCGGCGCGCACGGACGACAGTTCGGGCAGGTCGAGCAGCCGCTCGGCGGCGGAGGGATCGGTGAAGCCGTGTCGCAGCAGTCGGGTGAACGTGCTGCTCCTGCGCCCCGGCACCGTCGTCATTCCGTGCTCTCCCGCTCGCCGCTCACACACCATCCAGCGTTCCGAGCCTAGCCCGGGACCGATGAATTCGGAGCGGGTGCACGGTCTGCACTTCGCAGGCACGATCGTTCTCAGGACCCGACCGGGAGGCCCCGTATGTCCGGATTCCAACCCTATGCCGAGCTGGACGGCAACTACAGCGACGCCGGCGCGACGGCCTGTCCGTGGCCGGTGGCGAGGGACCTGCTGAGCGGGGCGGAGGTGTACTGGCTGTCCACGGTCCGCCCGGACGGCCGCCCGCACGTCACTCCGCTGATCGGGGTGTGGGCGGAGGGCGCGCTGCACTTCGCGACCGGCGCCGAGGAGCGCAAGGCCAGGAATCTGGCCGCCAACCCCGAGGTGGTGGTGACCACCGGCAACAACACGATGGGAGAGGGGCTCGACGTGGTGGTCGAGGGCCGGGCGGAACGGGTGCGGGACGACAGCCGGCTGAGCCTCCTGGCCACGGTCTGGGAGGCGAAGTACGGACCGGAGTGGCACTTCGACGTCCGGGACGGCGCATTCGCGAGCGGCGGCCGTTCGGCGCTGGTGTTCCGGGTGCGCCCCCGCACGGTGTTCGGTTTCGGCAAGGGCGCCCTCTTCAGCCAGACGCGGTGGCGGTTCGGCTGACCCGCGCGGCCGGACGCGGCGTACCCGCAGGCGCACCCGCAGGCGCACACGCAGGCGGGCCACCATGCCGGAACGGCACGGACACAGGCACAGACACAGGCACCGGCACAGGCACAGGCACAGGCACAGATGCAGCCGAGCCGCCCGGCCGGACACGGCGGCCGGGGGGGCCGTCCGTCCATCCCGGCTCCCGCCCGCGCGCCCGCCCGTCCGCCCGTCCCGGACCCGGCGGCTTTGGCGGCTTGAACGACTTCGGCCGTCCCAGGACCCGGCGGCTCCGGCCGTCCCGGCTGCCGTCCATCCATCCGTCCCGGACCCGGCTGCCCCAGCCGCCCCGGCCGCCCCGGCCCTGACGGCTCCGGCCGCCCCGGCCGCCCCGGCCGCCCCGGCCGCCCCGGCCGCCCCGGCCGCCCCGGCCACCCTGGCCTCCCCGGCCCCCCTCGGCTCAGCCGGCGGACGGAGCCGCCGGGTCCGGTCTGGTCGCGATGACGACGGTGGCGTACAGCTCCTCGGAGCCGACCACCCTCGGGATCAGACCGCTGCGGGCGACGGTCTCCTCGGCCCGCGCCGCCTGCCGTTCGCTCGTCTCGACCAGCAGGTGCCCGCCCGGCGCCAGCCAGCGCGGGGCCTCGGCGGCGACCCGGCGCAGGACGTCCAGGCCGTCCGGGCCCCCGTCGAGCGCCACGCGCGGTTCGTGGATGCGGGCCTCCGGGGGGAGCAGCCCGACGTCGTCGGTGGGGACGTACGGCACATTGGCGAGCAGGATCTCCACCCGGCCGCGCAACGACCGGGGCAGCGGCTCGAAGAGGTCGCCCTCGTACACCGCGCCCGCGCCGGCGAGGTTGCGGCGGGCGCACCGCACGGCGGCGGGTTCGATGTCCGTGGCGTGCAGTTCGACCCGGCCCGGCATCGCGGCGAGCGCGGCGCCGAGCGCCCCCGACCCGCAGCAGAGGTCGACGACGACCGCTCCGGGCCCGGCGAGGGCGGCGGCCTGCCCGACCAGGAACTCGGTACGGCGGCGGGGTACGAAGACGCCGGGGTCGACGGCGATCCGCAGACCGCCGAACCCGGCCCAGCCGAGGACGTGTTCCAGGGGGAGACCGGCGGCCCGGCGTTCGACCATCTCCGCGAGGGAGGCGGGGTCGGCGGCGGTGGCGACGATCAGTTCCGCCTCGTCCTCGGCGAACACGCAGCCTGCGGCGCGGAGTGCGGTGACGATGGTGGAGACGGCGAGCGGTGATACGGAAACCGACATGTGCGGAGCCTTTCGGGGAAGCCGATGGGCGCTCCGCGGCCGACTATGTCGGGTCGACCACGCGATCGTGCGGAGGGAGCACCCAGCCTGATCCAGCGGTAATGGGTCTCACCTCCTCGGTCGGCCCCCGTGCGGGGATGCGTCACATTACACCGCTCGCCGTACGGGCATCAGCCGGTGGTTCCCGCCACCGCCACCGGTGACGCCCCTCCCTCGACGGCCACGGCAGGAGTCCCCGTCCCGTCCGCGGGGACGGTCCAGACGTCGCTCCCCCGGCCGGACGCGCCGGGCAGCGCGTAGGCGAGCGTGTCGTCGTCCAGCCAGGCCGCCTGGTCGTCGACGCTGTGTTGTTCCGCGAGCGGTGTCTCGCGCATGGTGCGCAGGTCCAGGACGTACAGCCGCCAGGGTGCCGCCGGGTCGTCGGAGACCTTCTTCTTGAAGGCGAGCCGGGTGTTGTCGGGCGACAGGGAGGGGCATTCGACGTTCTGCCGCAGCGCCTTCGCCGTCCAGTCCCGCATGTTGCCCTCGACGAGGTAGGTGCGGCCCTTGGTGGAGACGGTCGCGTAGAAGCGGTTGTCGTCGCGGGCGAAGGTCACGCCCCAGTAGTTGACGTCGGGGGCGTGGTAGCGGGCGCCGTCGATGGTGAGCTGGATGTTCTCGATGGACTTGATGAGGTATCCGGTGCGCAGATCGAGGATGGCGGTGCGGGTGGAGAAGGCGGTGGTGGCGTACGAGTCGCCGGTGGCGAACACCGTCCAGGAGAGCATCCGCCCGGAGACCGAGACCCGGGCGCGGGTGGGGACGCCCGGCACGGTGATCCGGCGTTTCTCGCGCAGCTGCCGGTCGAGGACGATCGCGTACGTCTTCGGCAGCACCCCGGGCTTGGCGCGCAGGCAGAGCGCGCCGTCCTCGGAGGCGTAGAACCGGTCGCAGACGGGTCCGCCGGTGGTGCGGGCCCCGCCGGTCCGGACAACCGCGGGGCGGGCCCCGGGCGGGCGGGCCCCGGCGAGCGGCTGGTGGGCGACGCGCCCGCTGGCGGTGTCCCGGAAGTACAGCGCGGGCCCGCCGAGGGCGAACGAGGCGTCGGCGCCGGTCCGTTGCCCCTCCGTCCGCTGCCGGGCGTGCAGTACGTACCCGACGGAGCCGCCCACGAGGAGCAGCACCGCGGTCACCACGACGGCGATCCGGGCCCGGGGACCCAGCGGGATCGCGGATTTCGGGGAGCCGGCACTCATGCGGTCCGCCTTTCGGGGATCTTCGGTCCCGGTTCCCCGGGAGCGGGGGCGTCGACGGGGTTGCGCGGCAGCAGCGCCCAGCCGCCCGCGAGGGCGACCAGCAGGGCCGAGAGCGCCGCCCACAGCGCGGGGCCGGTCCCCCACAGGGTCCAGGCGGCGCCGAAGCCCGCCGCGGCGAGCATCCGGGCCAGCGCCTGGCCGGTCTGGAGCACGGCGAGGCCGCCCGCCCTGCCGTCGGCGGGCAGCACCGGTCCGGCAAGGGCCATCAGCACCCCGTCGGTGGTGGCGTAGAAGACGCCGAGCAGGGCGAGGACGGGCACCAGGAGCAGCAGGGCCGGGCCGCCGACCGGGGCGAGCAGGGTGGCGTACACGCCGAGCAGGGCGAGGTGTCCGTGGAGGAAGGGCAGTCGTCGGCCGACCCGGTCGGCGATCCGCCCGGCCGGTACGGCCAGCAGCAGGTAGCAGGCCGCGGCGCCGAGCGGCAGCAGCGGGAACCAGCCGACGGGGAGGTCGAGCCGTTGCTGCAGCAGGAGGTAGACGAAGGCGTCGCCGACGGTGGCGGCGCCGAGCAGGGAGGCCGCCGCGAGGATCCGCCGGAAGGCGGGGTCGCGGAGCGCCCCGAACGCCTTGTACCTGCGCGGGGCCGGCACCGGCGGCGGGGCAGGGACCAGGGGCGGCTGGTGCGCGGGGACGTAGAGCACCAGGAGCAGCACCCCGAGCAGGCCGACGCAGAAGCTGACGACGAACACCGCGTCGTAGGCGTCGGCGGTCGCCCAGAGCAGGGCGAACGCGGCGAGCGGGCCGAGCAGCGCACCGGTGGTGTCCATCGCGCGGTGCACGCCGAAGGAGCGGCCGAGTGCCTCGGGCGGGCTGCTCAGGGTGATCAGCGCGTCGCGGGGTGCCGTGCGGATGCCCTTGCCGACCCGGTCGGTGGCGAGGGCGGCCGCGATCCCGGCGGTGGCGCCGCCCGCGAGGAGCAGGCCGATCCGGGAGAGCGCGGAGAGGGCGTAGCCGAGTCCGGCGACGCGTTTGTGTCCGCGGCCCCGGTCGGCGGCGTATCCGCCGAGCAGCCGCACGATGGCGGCGGCGCCGTTGAACAGGCCGTCGAGGAAGCCGAATTGGAGGGGTGAGAGACCGAGTCCGAGGACCAGGTAGAGCGGCAGCACCGCGGTGACCATCTCGGAGGAGATGTCCGTGACGAGGCTGACCGTGCCGAGTGCGAGGACGGTGCCGGGGACGCGCCGGCCCGCCCCGCCGCTGCGGGGCGGGGCCGGCGTGTCCCGGCGGCCTGTGGTCGCCAGGTACATCAGTGGCAGGTGTACTTCGGGCTGGTGTCCTTGGTCTTGCCGTCGGTGCCGAGGTAGTCCCAGCTGTAGCCGGTGTCGGTGAAGTTCATCTTCAGCACGCCGTACTCACCGCTGATCCGCTTCTGGCTGTTCGGCTGGACCTCCTCGATCGGGTAGGGCTCCGCACCGCCCATTCCGCCGACGATCTCGGTGATCCCGTCCGCGACGGCCTTCCCGTCGGGGTTCTGCGGGGCGAACCGCTCGTAGTGGTGGTCGTGTCCGTTGAGCACCAGGTCGGCCTTGGCGCCGTAGAGGATCTTCCAGACGGGCCTGCTGACCGGGTCGTTGCCGTGTCCGCCCGAGGAGTACAGCGGGTGGTGCCAGTAGGCGGCGATGCACGCCTTGCTGTTCTTGGCGATGTCGGCCTTGAGCCAGTCGATCTGGGCGCTCTTGTCGAAGGAGTTGGAGTCGAGGGCGATGAAGTGCCAGTTGCCCTCGTCGAAGCTGTAGTAGGTCTTGCCCTGGGGGTACGCGATGGCCCCGAAGTACGCCTTGTAACCGGCGAGCGAACCGGCGGGGTCGTACGTCTCGTGGTTGCCCGGCACCGGACGCGTCTTGTCCTTGAAGGCGCCCCAGGTCTTGTCGTAGTAGGCGCGGAAGTCGGAGATGCGGGCGTCGTCGTACTGGCTGTCGCCCATCGTCAGATAGAACTTCGGGTTGATCTTCTGGGCCAGCGCCGCGGTCTTGGGGTGGGCGCAGCCGCTGTCGGACGCGGTGCACTGGGCGGCGATGTCACCCGCGGCGACCACGGTGAAGCCTCCGGTCTGCGGGGGCTCGCTGCCCGCGGTGCCGTACACCTCCACCTCGTAGAGCGAGTAGCCGTAGGCGGTGCCGCGCGCGGTGCCGTACACGCGCAGGTAGCGGCCCTTGCCGGAGAGGGAGGCCCAGTCGTCGGTGCCGCCGTTCCCGGCCGTCTCGTCGGCGAGCCGGGTCCAGTTGGTGTTGTCGGCGGAGATCTCGATCCGGTACGCCTTGGCGTAGGCGTCCTCCCAGCTCAGCTTCACCCGTGTGACCTCGGCGCCGGCGCCGAGGTCGACGGTGAGCCACTGCGGGTCCTTGCCCTCGGCGCTCGCCCAGCGGGTGGCCGGGTCGCCGTCGAAGGCGTTCTGGGGTCCGAGGTCGGAGCTTTCGTCGGAGGAGGCGGTGGCGGTCTTTCCGCGCGAGATGAGGGGGTCGGCGGCGGCGCCAGCCCGTTCCGGGTAGGCGAGCAACAGTCCGCCGACGAGAACGAGTACGGCGGCGACGACCACGCCCACCGTACGGCGCCGCGTGGGCGTGAGGAGCAAAGCTGAGCCGTTCGGGTGCATCCCTGGACTCCTGGCCTTGTGGGGGTGGCGAGAGCTGGGCATCGGTGCGTGTGACCCCGCACCCGGTCCGCGCACGGGCCGGAGGACGGGGTCGTGGTGGCCGGGCCAGAGCTCTCACTGAGCGCGTCATACCCGAGCGGCGGGCACCGCGCCGAGCCACCGCCGGGAATGCTAGCGAACAGGAAAGTTTCCTACCAGTCCCCCAACTGGCTTCGTTCCACGGCCTGTTCGACACCGTTCGCACGGCTCCACGCGCCCGGTCCCGGCCGATCCGGTGCCGGAGCTACTCGCCGAGCATGTCGGCATGTCCACGAGACTTCGATGCCCTGCCGGACACGCGCGCGAGCAGTCGGCCCGCGCCGACGGCGACGTAGAGCACGACCAGGACCCCGAGCGCGAGGCCGAGCCAGTCATGGCCGGTGCCTGCGCGGAGCGAGGCCCACGCCCTGTACCCGGCGACGGACCCGGCGACCACCAGCAGCACCGACGCCACGGCGTACAGCACCCGCGCGGCCCCGGGCCTCCGCTCCTTGAGCAGCTCGCCCCCGGCACCGAGCGCCACCAGCGCGGCGAAGGCGTGGTGCGGCTCCAGATGCCCCGACCCGATCACGTCCACGAGGTCGATCAGGACACCGATGGAACCAACGGCCAGGGCACCCTGGGATATACGGCGGCTCATCGGCCCTCACTCGTAGTCAAACTCGGCAGCAACAGTCCAATCTTCGCATTTGCAGATCAATGGGCACCGGGGCCCTTCCCCGGCCGGGGCCCTTCCCGGGCAGCGACCCGGCGAGCGCGGGGCAGGGCAGCCCGGCGCACGGCGGGCCAGGGCAGCGCAGGGCAGGTGAAGCCTTCGGACCGACGGTGTCGCACGGTCGACCCGAAGGCCAGGCACAGGGGCCGCGCCCCTCCGGCCAGGTACTACAGCACCGGCAGCAGCGCCTTCAGCTCGAAGGCCGTGACCTCGCTGCGGTACTCCTCCCACTCCTGCTTCTTGTTGCGGAGGAAGAAGTCGAAGACGTGCTCGCCGAGCGTCTCGGCGACCAGTTCGCTCTTCTCCATCAGCGCGATGGCCTCGCCCAGGTTCTGCGGCAGCGGCTCGATGCCCATCGCGCGGCGCTCCGCGTCGGAGAGGGCCCAGACGTCGTCGTCGGCGCCGGCCGGGAGTTCGTAGCCCTCCTCTATGCCCTTGAGGCCCGCGGCGAGGAGCACCGCGTACGTCAGGTAGGGGTTGGCGCCGGAGTCGATGGAGCGGACCTCCACGCGGGCGGATCCGGTCTTGCCGGGCTTGTACATCGGGACGCGGATGAGCGCGGAGCGGTTGTTGTGGCCCCAGCAGATGTACGAGGGGGCCTCGCCGCCGGCGCCCGCGGCGCGGGAGGAGCCGCCCCAGATGCGCTTGTAGGAGTTGACCCACTGGTTGGTGACGGCGGAGATCTCCGCCGCGTGGGTGAGCAGACCGGCGATGAAGGAGCGGCCGACCTTGGAGAGCTGGTACTCGGCGCCCGACTCGTAGAAGGCGTTGCGGTCGCCCTCGAAGAGGGAGAGGTGGGTGTGCATGCCCGAGCCGGGGTACTCGGAGAACGGCTTCGGCATGAAGGTGGCCTGTACGCCCTGCTCCAGCGCGACCTGCTTCATCACCAGGCGGAAGGTCATGATGTTGTCCGCGGTGGAGAGCGCGTCCGCGTACCGCAGGTCGATCTCCTGCTGGCCGGGGGCGCCCTCGTGGTGGCTGAACTCGACCGAGATGCCCATGGATTCGAGCATGGTGATGGCCTGGCGGCGGAAGTCCATGCCGACGTTCTGTGGGGTGTGGTCGAAGTAGCCGGAGCTGTCGGCGGGGGTGGGGCGGCTGCCGTCGACCGGCTTGTCCTTCAGCAGGAAGAACTCGATCTCCGGGTGGGTGTAGAAGGTGAAGCCCAGGTCGGAGGTCCTGGCGAGGATGCGCTTGAGGACGTAGCGGGGGTCGGCGAAGGAGGGCGAGCCGTCGGGCATCAGGATGTCGCAGAACATCCGGGCCGTGCCCGGGGCCTCCGCCCGCCACGGCAGGATCTGGAACGTGCCCGGATCCGGCTTGGCGATCATGTCGGACTCGTACACCCGGGCGAAGCCCTCGATGGCCGAGCCGTCGAAGCCGATGCCCTCGTCAAACGCCTGTTCCAGTTCGGCGGGGGCCACGGCGACGGATTTGAGGTAGCCCAGGACATCGGTGAACCACAGCCGTACGAAGCGGATGTCGCGCTCCTCAAGCGTCCTGAGGACGAATTCCTGCTGCTTGTCCATAGCCACATCCTTGCAGTTCAGACGGTCCGTGCACCACCACCCGGGGTAGGGGAGGAACTCCAGTATCACGACCCGGGATTTCACCCAGATTACGCACACGGAGTGAGATGGAGCACCCTGCCACCCACTACCATCGGCGCCCATGGCGCGCAGGGGGTGGAGCGGCTCCGCCACGGCCCCGCGCAGGCCGGTTCTCCCAGGGTCCCACCTCGGGTCCCTGCCCGATCCGGACGGGAGGCCCCGGCCTTCCGCCATCCGTTCCCGCCCGTTCCCACCCCTTCCCAGAAGGACCTGACGACATGAGTCTCGACCCCAGGACACCCATGGCTCAGCAGCACGACGCCCACCGCGCGCGGCAGCGCCGCGACCGTGCCCTGGCCATAGGCCTGAGCGTGCTCGTCGTCGTGGGCCTGGTCGGCTTCGGCTCGTACCTGCTGCTGGAGAAGTCCGAGGCGTCCGACCAGGAGCAGGCGGCCCCGGCCGGGGGTGCCGGGGCGTCCTCGGAGAAGCCGGTGGAACCCGCCGACGGACCGATCGCGGGACTGCGGACATGGGACGCGGCGAAGCTGACCCGCAACCACGTCACCGGGAACGTCGCGTACCCGATGAAGCCCCCGGTCGGGGGTGACCACAACCCCGTTTGGATGAATTGCGACGGCGAGGTCTACAAGAAGGCCCTCCCCGACGTGAACGCCGTGCACTCGCTGGAGCACGGATCGGTGTGGGTGACGTACACGGACAAGGCCCCGGAGGCCGATGTGGCGAAGCTCGCCGAGCGGGTCGGCCGGACGCCGTACTCGCTGATGAGCCCGTACGAGGGCCAGTCCGGCGCGATCATGCTGACCGCCTGGGGCAACCAGGTGACGGTGGACGGCGCCGACGACCCGCGGGTCGGCCGGTTCTTCTCGAAGTTCGTGCAGGGCCCGCAGACGCCCGAGCCCGGTGCGCCGTGCACGGGCGGGCTGGGGGCGCCGTGACCGCGCGAGCACGCGACCGGCGCGTCGGGTGGGTGGCGGGCTCCGTCGTGGTGCCGGCGCTGCTGTTCGCGGGGGTGGCGACGGTCGCCTCCGCGCGCGGCGACGGGACCGGGGCGGACCGTACGGCGGCCGCGCCGCACACCCCGTCGGTGGATTCGGCGGACGCCGGTTTCGCCCGCGACATGGCGGTCCACCACCAGCAGGCCGTGGAGATGTCCTTCATCGTGCGCGACCGCACACAGGACGAGGAGGTCCGCCGTCTCGCGTACGACATCGTCAACACGCAGGCCAACCAGCGCGGCATGCTGCTCGGCTGGCTGGATCTGTGGGGGCTGCCGAAGGCGGCCGCCGGGCGGGAGCCGATGGACTGGATGACGGCGGCCGGGCACGGGGGCCACTCGACGGACGGCATGGAGGAGATGGAAGGGATGGAGGGGACGGGGCACGGTTACCGGCCCCATGACGGCTCCCTCATGCCCGGCATGGCCACCAGGACCGAGCTCGACCGGCTCCGCACGGCGCACGGCAGGGCGGCCGAGGTGCTGTACCTCCAGCTGATGACCGACCACCACAAGGGCGGCATCGACATGGCCCGCGGCTGCGCCCGGCTGTGCGCGGTCGGGGCGGAGCGGCGGCTCGCCGAGGGAATGGCCGCGGCCCAGCAGTCGGAGCTGGACGCGATGGCCGGGATGCTGACCGCACGAGGGGCCGCCCCCCGGCCCTGAGAGATTCCCGCCATGCCTCAGGTGCACCCGAACGGGTGATAGCGGTCGCGTCGCCCGAACGGACCCATGACGATGGGTTCGCTCGGGGTCGTACAGCATGCCCATCGGCACGCAGGAGGAATCCCTCATGACCACTGCCAAGGACATCATGCACACGGGAGCCACATGGATCCCCGCGCACGAGACACTCGACCGGGCCGCGCAGCTGATGCGCGACCACAAGGTCGGGGCGCTGCCCATCTCGGCCAATGGCGAGCAGGACCGGATGATCGGCATCCTCACGGACCGCGACATCGTGGTCGGCTGTGTGGCGATGGGTCACGACCCGTCGAAGATGACGGCGGGCGACCTCGCCCACGGCACGCCGCGCTGGATCGACGCGGAGGCGGGCGTGGAGATGGTGCTGGAGGAGATGCAGACCCATCGGATCCGCCGTCTCCCGGTGGTCGAGAACAAGACGCTGATCGGCATGATCAGCGAGGCCGACCTGGCCCGGCACCTCACCGAGGAGCAGATCGCGGGCTGGGCGGAGAAGGTCTACGCACACGGCTGACCTGCCGCGCGGGCCCGGCCCGCACTCCGGCACCGATGGCCCGGCACCCCCGCCGAGGGGCGCCGGGCCATCGCGCCGTTCCGCCCGCGTCGCGGCCCGTACTCACTGCGGCGATACGTTTCCGCACGTCTCCGCGCGCGGGGGATACCCGGCGGGGGTAGGGTGCTCGGCATGACCCTGAGTGGATGTACGACATACGGACAGTTGTTGCTGTTCGTCTCGCTGCTCATCGGGATCCTCCACCTCCTGCGGGGCCTCGCGGGACGGGTCGCGCCACTGCCGGGGCCGGGTCCTCGGCCGGGTGCGTCCGGACCCGCCCCGCTGTCGGTGCTGCGCATATAGGAGGGGCGTGCCTCCCCCTCCCCCAGCAGACCGGAATACCGACAACACCCCGAGGTGCACCCTTTCCATGCGCACTCCACCCACCCGACGCGCCGTGCTCGGCGCCGCTGTCGCCACCGCCGGGACGGCGGTACTGGCCGCCTGCTCCGGCGAATCCGAGCCGGACCGCGGCGGCAAGAAGACCGGTAGCGCGAACGCCGGTGGCACGAGCCACGGCAGCGTGAACCACGGGGCCTCCCCCGGCGGGAAGTCCGAGGGCGAGTACGTCTCCCCCCACGGCGAGGAGGTCGCGGCGGCCGAGACCAAGCGCGGCTCGGGCCCCGTGCGGAAGGTCTCCCTCGTCGCCACTCCGTGCCGGCTCGATCTGGGCGGCGGGCTCACCGTCGGCTCCTGGGCGTACGACGCCCGGCTGCCCGGCAAGGAGCTCCGGGTCACGGCGGGGGACACCCTGGAGCTCTCCCTCGCCAACCACCTCCCCGAGGAAACGACTCTGCACTGGCACGGCCTCAATGTGCGCAACGACATGGACGGCGTGCCGGACGTGACCCAGGCACCCATCAAGCCGGGCGCGGACTTCTCGTACCGGTTCACCGTGCCGCACCCGGGGACCCACTGGTTCCACCCGCACGTCGGCGTCCAGCAGGACCACGGCCTCTACGCGCCGCTGATCGTCGACGACCCGAAGGAGCCGCTCAAGTACGACAAGGAGTGGGTCGTCGTCCTGGACGACTGGGTCGACGGGGTGGACGGTTCGACGCCGGACTCGGTGCTCTACGAGCTCAGCGGAGGCAGGGGCGGCATGGACCACGGCGGCGGAGCGCACGGCGCCCCCGCCAAGACGGCGAAGGGCCGCACCGGGCCCTCCCGGCTGGCGAAGGACTCCTTCAGCGAGCTGCTCGACAGCCACGGGGGCGACGTCGCCTACCCGTACTACCTGATCAACGGCCGCATCCCGAAGGCCCCCACGTCCTTCGCCGCCAAGCCCGGCGACCGGATCCGGCTGCGGATCATCAACGCGGGCGGCGACACCCCCTTCCGGGTGGCGCTCGGCGGCCACCGGATGACGGTCACCCACACCGACGGCTACCCGGTCCGGCACCGGACGACGGACGCCCTGCTGCTGGGCATGGGCGAGCGGTACGACGTGCTGGTCACCGCGGGCGACGGGGTCTTCCCGCTGACCGCGCTCGCGGAGGGCAAGAACGCCACGGCGCTGGCCCTGCTCCGCACCGGGAAGGGGGCGGCGCCCGCCGCCTCCGTACGGCCCAAGGAGCTGGACGGGGAGCTGGTGGAGGCGTTCGGGCTGCGGCCGGACCCGTCCGTGGAGCTGTCCCGGCGCGCGCCCGACCGGACCCACCGGTTCAAGCTCACCGGCAACATGCGGGCGTACAACTGGGCCTTCGACCACAACCCGTACGACCCCCACCAGCGCCACCCGGTGCGGGCGGGCGAGCGGGTCCGGCTGGAGTTCTACAACGCCACGGAGATGTGGCACCCGATCCATCTGCACGGGCACTCCTTCGGCGTGGTCGGCCCGGCCGGGCGGCGCCACATCGCCACCGAGCGGGGCAGGGCCGAGTGGGCGCGGAAGGACACCGTGATCGTCCGGCCGAACAGCTCCCTGGGCGTCGAGCTCGACGCGAACAACCCGGGGCTGTGGATGCTGCACTGCCACAACATCTACCACTCGGACGTGGGCATGATGACCATCCTCGGCTACCGCCGCTGATCTCTCCCGGGGCCCGTCCTGGCGGGCCCCGGCCGCGATCGCGCGGCCCGCCAGGACATCGCGTCAGTCAGACGATTACACTGGTCCGCGTGCCTCAACTACGTCTCGCACTGAATCAGATCGACTCCACCGTCGGCGATCTCGCCGGCAACTCCGAGGCGATCGTCCACTGGACCCGGCACTCCGCCGAACAGGGCGCCCATCTGGTGGCGTTCCCGGAGATGGTGCTGACCGGCTATCCCGTCGAGGACCTGGCCCTGCGCTCCTCCTTCGTCGAGGCCTCGCGGCAGGCGCTGCGCGCGCTCGCCGCCCGGCTCGACGCGGAGGGCTTCGGGGAGCTGCCGGTCGTGGTCGGCTATCTCGACCGCTCCGAGACGGCCCAGCCCCGCTACGGCCAGCCCGCCGGCTCCCCGCAGAACGCCGCCGCGGTGCTGCACCGCGGCCGGGTCGCGCTGACCTTCGCCAAGCACCACCTGCCCAACTACGGCGTCTTCGACGAGTTCCGGTACTTCGTGCCGGGCGACTCGATGCCGGTGGTGCGGGTGCACGGGGTGGACGTGGCGCTCGCGATCTGCGAGGACCTCTGGCAGGACGGCGGCCGGGTGCCGGCCGCGCGGGCCGCCGGCGCCGGGCTGCTGCTGTCGGTCAACGCCTCGCCGTACGAGCGGGACAAGGACGACACCCGGCTGGAACTGGTCCGCAAGCGGGCCCAGGAGGCGGGCTGCACCACCGCGTACCTGGCGATGATCGGCGGCCAGGACGAGCTGGTCTTCGACGGCGACTCGATCGTGGTCGACCGGGACGGCGAAGTGATCGCCCGTGCGCCGCAGTTCGCCGAGGGCAGCGTCGTGCTCGACCTGGAGCTGCCGGCGGCCGCCGCCGAGCGGCCGTCCGGGGTCGTCAACGACGGGCTGCGGATCGACCACGTGGTGCTCTCCGAGGAGCCCGTCGCGGCATACCCGGCGGAGCTGACCGGCGGGTACGCGGAGCGGCTGGACGACGACGAGGAGCTGTACTCGGCGCTGGTCGTGGGCCTGCGGGCGTACGCGGCCAAGAACGGCTTCAGCAGTGTGCTGATCGGGCTCTCCGGCGGGATCGACTCGGCGCTGGTCGCCGCGATCGCCTGCGACGCGCTGGGCGCGCAGAACGTGTACGGCATCTCGATGCCGTCGAAGTACTCCTCGGACCACTCCAAGGACGACGCGGCCGAGCTGGCCCGCCGGACCGGGCTGAACTTCCGCACCGTACCGATCGAGCCGATGTTCGACGCGTACATGGGCTCGCTGGGGCTCTCCGGCCTCGCCGAGGAGAACCTGCAGTCGCGGCTGCGCGGCACGATGCTGATGGCCGTCTCCAATCAGGAGGGCCAGATCGTCCTCGCGCCGGGCAACAAGTCCGAGCTGGCGGTCGGCTACTCGACGCTGTACGGCGACTCGGTCGGGGCCTACGGCCCGATCAAGGACGTCTACAAGACGTCGATCTTCCGCCTCGCGAAGTGGCGCAACCGGGCCGCCGAGGAGCGCGGGCAGACCCCGCCGATCCCGGAGGCGTCCATCACCAAGCCGCCCAGCGCCGAGCTGCGCCCGGGACAGGTCGACACGGACTCGCTGCCCGACTACGACGTACTGGACCGGATCCTGGAGCTGTACGTCGACCGCGACCAGGGGCTGGCCGAGATCGTCGCGGCCGGGTTCGACGAGGCGCTGGTGGCGAAGACGCTGCGGATGGTGGACACGGCGGAGTACAAGCGGCGCCAGTACCCGCCGGGCACGAAGATCTCCCCGAAGGGCTTCGGCAAGGACCGCCGGCTGCCGATCACCAACCGGTGGCGCGAGTCGGGCTGAGCGGGCCCGCTCCGACGGGCCGTCCGCGCTCCTGACCGGTCAGGGGCGCGGACGGCCCGTTCTCATGGATCCCGCTTCTCCGGAACGGATTGTCCGCCGTCGCCCGCCCACGCCCACATGACCTCGTCCCCGTGAGGGAACGAAGCGCCGCGCCGCACCCGGCCCGTCCGTGCCGTACCGCGAACGCGTGGTGTCACAGCTCCACGCGGGCCACGAGCGGCAGGTGGTCGCTCTTCGTCGCCGAGAGGGTCCAGGAGGACATCGGCTCGACGCCCTTGACCAGGATCTGGTCGATCCGCGCCATCGGGAAGGAGGCCGGCCAGCTGAAGCCGAAGCCGTCGCCGGCCGCGCCCTGGGTGGAGCGCATCTGGGCGGTGACGCCGTTCAGCGCGCGGTCGTTCATCGTGCCGTTGAGGTCGCCGAGCAGGATCACCTTGCCGAGCCGCTCGTCGGAGATGGCCTCGCCCAGGGCGTCGGCGCTGTCGTCGCGCTGGTTGGCGGTGAATCCGGCGTGCAGCTTGACGCGTACGGACGGCAGGTGGGCCACGTAGACGGCGACCTTGCCCTCCGGGGTCGTCACCGTGGAGCGCATCGCCCGGGTCCAGCCCATCTTGATGTCGACCGGCTTGGTGCCGCTCATCGGGAACTTGCTCCACAGGCCGACGGTGCCCTGCACCGAGTGGTACGGGTAGCGGTCGGCTAGCGCCGCCTTGTACGCGGCCACCTTGCCGCTGGGCAGCTCCTCCAGGGCGATGACGTCGGCGCCGGAGTCCGCGACCGTGCGGGCGGTGCCCTTGGGGTCGGTGTTGTCGGCGTTGACGTTGTGGGTGGCCACGGTGAGGTCGCCGCCGCTGCCGGACTTGTCGGTGAGCAGGCCGCCGAAGACGTTGAACCAGACCACGACCGGCAGCAGCAGGGCGATCAGCGCGGTCGCCGAGCGGCGCACCAGGCCGAGGACCAGCAGCAGCGGGACGAACACCCCGATCCACGGCAGGAACGTCTCGGAGAGGCTGCCCAGGTTGCCGATGGTGTTGGGGATCCTGGCGTGGAAGGCCATCACGAGGGTGAGGACGACCGAGCAGAGCGCGAGGACGATGCCGCGCCGCCAGATGCCGGGGTCGCTGGTCCACCGGCCGCGCAGGTCCCGGAGGCGGGACCCCGATCCGGCGCGCTCCGGTTCCGGCTCCACGCGGTCGTTCCCCGTGTCCGCTCCGTACGCCTGCACCATCGCGTTGTCCTCACTGCCTTGCCGTGCATGTCGCCGCGCCCACGACCCTAGGCGATGGGCGGCGTGTTTCGTGCCGTCGACGACGGCCGTACTGCCACGAGGACGAAGGGCGGGGTGCCTCGGGTTCCTGTCGGGCGGGGTCGGCCGGGGCTTGTGACAGAACGATCACACTCGGAGGAGTCAGGTTCCGCTTACTCGGCGGATCCGGTTCCGCTTCCGTGGCGGGCGGTTCCGGCTGTGCCCAGGGGCCGGTTCCGCTTCGGTCGTACGGGCGTCTCAGGGACCGGCCGCCGGGCGGGGGGCCAGGCCCTGCACCAGGATCTGGACGATGCGGTCGGCGAGATCCTCGGGCAGCGGCGCGTCGGGCCGGTGGATGGTGCGTACGAGCATGGGGCCCAGGAACAGGTCGTCCATCAGCTCCACGTCCAGGTCCGCGCGGAGTTCACCGGCGTCGACCGCGCGCCGCACGGCGGCCAGCATGGCGGCGCGGCGGGGCGCGATGACGTTGCAGTGGTACTCCGCCCACAGCTTGGGGTGGCTCTTCATCTGCGCGAAGACGTTGTGCAGCAGGGCCGAGGAGCGCTGGGCCAGGCCGCGTCTGCGCAGCGATTCCAGCAGCAGCCGCAGGTCGGCGAGGCCGGCGGTGCCGGAGACGGCGGGTTCTGGCGGCTCCATGTCCCTCAGCACGTCGACGAAGAGCTCCTCCTTGCCGCTCCACCGGCGGTAGATCGTCGCCTTGCCGACCCCCGCGGTGCGGGCTATCCGCTCGATGGACAGGGCCGCCAGCGGCTCACCGGCCTCCAGCAGCCCGACGACGGCGTCCAGGATCGCCCGCTCGGCGGCCGCGCTGCGCGGCCGGCCCCGCCGGGGTTCCGCTTCCTCCGGGACCGGACGGTCCCGCTCCTGCACCCGTGCCTGTACTCGCACGTCGTTCCGCCTCTCGCCACGCCGTCCGGCCGCCGTCCCGATTCTCGCCGACGGCGGCGACGGCTCCGTGCGCCGCCCCCGGGGCCGGGGCCCGCCCGGGTGCCCCGGGGGCGGCGTCGCTCAGTCCTTCCGGGCCGCCGGTCTCACCGGCCCGCCCCCGCCGCGCGCACCGACCGGTCACCCTCGCCGGATCCGCCGGGCGCCCCCTCCGCCGCGGCCCTCCCCGGCAGGAACAGGGCGACCACCAGGGCGCCCACCAGGGCGATGGTCGCCGAGCCGACGGCGGTGACGTGCATGGCCTTCAGGAACGCGTCGTTGGCCGAGGCGACCAGCGGGGCGCCCGCCGGGCCCATCTTCTCCGCGATGCCGAGCGTGGCCTCGATCGACTCCCCCGCCGCCTGCCTGGCACCGGCCGGGACCGCGCCGAGGTGGCTCTCGATGTCGCCCCGGTAGACGGTGGAGAGCACCGAGCCGAGCACGGCGACCCCGAGCGCCCCGCCGACCTGCCGGAAGGTGTTGTTGACCGCCGATCCGGAACCGGCCTTCTCGCGGGGCAGCGCCTGCATCACCGCGACGGTGACCGGCGTCATCACATGGGCCATGCCCGTGCCCTGAATGAAGAACAGCAGACAGAGCAGCCAGACCGGCGTGGTCCCGTCGAACAGCGCGAACGAGGCCAGTCCGGCGGCGACCAGCAGCATGCCGACGGTGCAGGTGGCGCGGGCGCCGAAGCGGTCGACGAGCAGCCGGGCCCGGGGCGCGAAGATCATCTGGGAGGCGGCCAGCGGCAGGAGCATCAGACCCGCCTGGAGCGCGCTCCAGCCGCGCACGCTCTGCATGTAGAAGGCGGAGAAGAAGGTCACCCCCATCAGCGCGAAGAAGACCAGCGCTATGGCGGCGACGGCCGCGGCGAACGACGGCTCCCTGAAGTACGTGATGTCGAGGGCCGGGTGGCTGCTGCGCTTCTCGTGCCAGACGAATCCGGCCAGGACGAGCAGGCCCCCGATGCTCGACAGGAGCACCACGGGGTCGGTGAAGTCGGCGAGCTGGCCGCCGCGGATGATGCCGTACACCAGCAGCACCAGGCCGACGATGGAGAGCAGCACACCGAGCGGGTCGATCCGGCCCGGGTTCGGGTCCCTGGAGTCCGGGACCAGCAGCATCATCGCGATCAGCGCCACGATCACCACGGGGACGTTGACCAGGAAGATGGAGCCCCACCAGAAGTGCTGGAGCAGCAGCCCGCCGGTGATCGGGCCGATCGCGATGGCCACCCCGACGCTGCCCGCCCATATGCCGATGGCCCGGGGCTGCTCGTCGCGCTCGAAGACGTTCATCAGGACGGCGAGGGTGGCCGGCATGACGAAGGCGGCGCCGAACCCCATCAGGGCGCGCCAGGTGATCAGCTGGGCGGGTGAGCCGGACATCGCGGCCAGCGCGGAGCCCGTGCCGAAGAGCAGGATGCCGAAGAGCAGTACCTTCTTGCGGCCGATGCGGTCGCCGAGCAGGCCCGCGGTGAACAGGAGCCCCGCGAAGACCAGCGTGTAGGCGTTGATCGCCCACTCCAGCTGGCTCTGGGTGGCTCCGAGTCCCGTGGGTGCGGGGCTGGCGATGGTCTTGACCGCGACGTTCAGGATCGAGTTGTCCAGCACGACGATGAGCAGGCTGAACATCAGGACGACGAGGATCGCCCAGCGGCGACGGTGGACCGCCTCCGGGATCCGGGATTCGGCGGCGCGAGCACCTGACGGCATCGACATGGCTGGAGCTTATCCGATTTCGATACGAGACCGTCTCGTATTGGAAATACCCGGCCGCCCGGAGGCGTCCGGCCCTGGACGCCTTCCGGCCACGCCCTCACCCCGATGTGCGGACCCACTTCCCGTGGACCACCGCGGGATGCCACCATGGAACCGATCCGGGGACGCCGTCAGGGCGCCTCGAGATGACGAAGGAGCCATTGGCAATGTCGCTTCAGGCTGCGCAGAACCAGTCCGCACCATCCCCCGCGGGTACCCGCACCGACAGCAGCAAGGCGCTGTACGGAGGCAAGAGCACCCGCCGTATCTCCATCCACGATGTCGCCGCCGCCACCGAGCGCGGCGAGAAGTGGCCCATGCTCACCGCCTACGACGCGATGACCGCGTCCGTCTTCGACGAGGCCGGGATCCCGGTCATGCTCGTCGGCGACTCCATGGGCAACTGCCATCTCGGCTACGAGACCACCGTGCCCGTCACGATGGACGAGATCGCGATCCTCTCGGCCGCCGTCGTCCGCGGCACCAGGCGCGCCCTGATCGTCGCGGACCTGCCCTTCGGGGCGTACCAGGAGGGCCCCGTCCAGGCCCTGCGCAACGCCACCCGGCTGATCAAGGACTCCGGCGTGGGCGCGATCAAGCTGGAGGGCGGCGAGCGCAGCCACGAACAGATCAGGCTGCTCGTCGACGCCGGGATCCCGGTGATGGCCCACATCGGCCTGACCCCGCAGTCCGTCAACGCGATGGGCTACCGGGTGCAGGGCCGCGGCGAGGAGGCCGCCCAGCAGATGCTGCGCGACGCCAAGGCCGTGCAGGACGCGGGCGCGTTCGCCGTCGTCCTGGAGCTCGTACCGGCCGAGCTGGCCGCGGAGGTCACCCGCATCCTGCACATCCCGACCATCGGCATCGGTGCCGGTCCCGACACCGACGCCCAGGTGCTGGTCCACACCGACATGGTCGGGCTGACCGGCGGCAAGGTGCCGCGCTTCACCAAGCAGTACGCCGACCTGCGCAAGGTCCTGGGCGACGCGGCGAAGGAGTTCGCGGAAGAGGTCGCGGGCGGTGCCTTCCCGGCCGCCGAGCACACCTTCCACTGATTCCAGCGGTTCCCCGCGGTCCCACTGGTCCGGCCCCGGTTCGCCGGGGCCGTTCCGTCCGACCACCGCCGCACCACCGACAGCCCGCCGACATCCCCCATCGGCGGGCTGTCGGCCCGCTGTCGGCGCGCTGTCGGTGGCAGCTGGTCTGATGGTCGGCATGACGCGAATCGACAAGAACCCCAGGAGCGGCGCGAACGCCGTCGAGGTCCGGGGGCTGGTCAAGCACTACGGCGAGACCAAGGCTCTGGACGGCGTGGACCTCGATGTCCGCGAAGGCACCGTGCTCGGTGTGCTCGGCCCCAACGGAGCGGGCAAGACCACTCTCGTGCGCTGCCTCTCCACCCTGATCGTCCCCGACGCCGGACACGCCACCGTGGCGGGCTACGACGTGGTGCGCCAGCCCCGGCAGCTGCGCCGCACCATCGGTCTGACCGGGCAGTACGCCTCGGTCGACGAGAAGCTCTCCGGCTGGGAGAACCTCTACATGATCGGGCGGCTGCTCGATCTGCCCCGCAAGGCCGCCCGGTCCCGGGCCGACGAGCTGCTGGAGCGGTTCTCGCTCACCGACGCGGCCAGGAAGGCCGCGATGGACTACTCCGGCGGCATGCGGCGCCGGCTCGACCTGGCCGCCTCGATGATCGGCAACCCGGCCGTGCTGTACCTGGACGAGCCGACGACGGGGCTCGACCCCCGGACCCGCAACGAGGTCTGGGACGAGGTGCAGCGGATGGTCGCGGAGGGGGCGACCGTGCTGCTCACCACCCAGTACATGGAAGAGGCCGAGCAGCTCGCCAACGAGCTGACCGTCATCGACAAGGGAAAGATCATCGCCCGTGGCGGGGTCGACGAGCTGAAGGCGAAGGTCGGCGGCCGCACGCTCCAGCTCCGGCCCTCGGACCCTGCCCAGCTGGCCGCGATGGCGCAGGCCATCAGGGAGGCCGGTCTGGACGGCGTCGCGGGAGCGCAGGCGGTCCCGGACGAGGGGCTGCTGTACGTGCCGATCCTCAGCGACGAGCAGCTGACGTCCGTCATCGGGCTGCTCGGCACCCGGGGCTTCGCGCTGGCGCACGTCGCCACCGCGCTGCCCAGCCTGGACGAGGTGTTCCTGGCCATCACCGGCGAGAAGTCCGCTTCCGCCACCGACACGATCCCCGAGGAGGTCGCGGCATGAGCACGGCGACTCTGACCCCCACGTCCGCGCCCACCGGGTCCGACCGGGCGAAGCCGGTCCACGACGAGGGCCGTATCGGGTTCCGGAACAACCTGCGCCACATCGGGGCGCTGGTGCGGCGCAACCTGCTCCAGATCAAGAAGGATCCGGAGTCGATGTTCGACGCGCTCCTGATGCCGATCATCTTCACGCTGCTGTTCGTGTACGTCTTCGGCGGATCGGTCGGCAGCAGCATGGGCGGCGGCCGGCAGGAGTATCTGAACTACCTGATACCCGGCCTGATGGCGATGATGGGCATGAACATCGCCATGGCGGTCGGCTCCGGTGTCAACGACGACTTCCGCAAGGGCGTCATGGACCGGTTCCGGACGATGCCCATCGCCCGTTCCTCGGTGCTCATCGCGAAGATCGTGGTCGAGCTGGGCCGGATGCTGGTCGCCACGCTCATCCTGCTGGCCATGGGCTTCGCGCTCGGCATGGAGCTCCAGGAGTCGGTGCTCGGGCTGCTCGGGGCGATCGCCCTGTCGGCCGCGTTCGGCGCCGCCATCATGTGGATCTTCATCCTGCTCGGGCTGACGCTGAAGACCACCCAGGCGGTCCAGGGAATGGGGATGCTGGTGCTGATGCCCCTCCAGTTCGGTTCCTCGATCTTCGCCCCGACGAAGACGATGCCCGGCTGGCTCCAGACGTTCACCGACTACAACCCGCTGTCCAACCTGGCCGACGCCGCGCGGGGCCTGATGATGGGCGGCCCGCTCGCCCACTCGGTCCTGGTGACGCTCGGCTGGACCGTGGTCATCACCGCGGTGATGGCCCCGCTCGCGGTCTCCAAGTTCCGCAAGAAGTCCTGACCCGCGGGTTCATTCCCGGTACGCGTCCGCGAGGGCGGTGGCCTCCTCCAGACGGAGGCCGCCGCCCTCCGCGTACGCGGTCTCGTAGGCGGCCCGGCCGAGTACGGCCACGGTCAGTTCCTCCGCCCGTGCCCAGTCGTCCCGTTCCATCGCCGTCGGTACGTGGCCCCGGGGCAGCAGCACCCGGCCCGCCCCCAGCAGCCGGGCCGCGGTCGTGGCCCGGCGCTCTCCGCCCAGGCCCGCCAGCGAGCGGGCCAGGGAGACGAGACTGATGACGGACATCTGCGGGGCCACCAGCTGCGACAGCCGGTCGTGGGACCGCTCCAGCGCGACCAGTCCCCGGGCCAGGCCCTCCTGGTACAGCCCGTCCTGGTTGTCCAGCCAGGCCAGCGCGCCCAGCACGACCCCTTCGAAGATCGCCATGGTCTCGGACTGGAACTCCCCGCGCAGCACGTCCAGTTGCTCGCGCGCCTCGCCGGTGCGGTCGGTGCGGCCCAGCCACATGGCCAGATGGAGCCGGGCGATGGACCTGCTGTCGTGCCGTCCGGCGACCACCTCGCGCAGGATCGACTCGCCCTCGGCGCCGCGGCCCATCTCGGTGAGCACGGCCGCGTACCTGGTGCGCAGGACCGCCACCTGGGAGGGTGCGCCCAGCTTCTCCGCGTAGCCGATGGCGGACCGGAAGTCCTCGGCCGCACGCGCGTAATCGCCGCGCCGCTCATGGGCCTCGCCCCGCGCCGAGAGCGCTTCGGCCACGCCCCAGTCGTCCCCGAGTCCGCGGAAGAGCTCCACGCTCTCGTCGGCGTCCGTGCGCGCGTCGCCCGCCCACTCGGGCCGGTTGGCCAGCACGTTGGCCCGCATCTGGAGGGCGGCGGCCAGCTCCCACACGTAGCCGAAGTCCCGGCAGGCGCGCACCGTCTCGTCCAGCAGCTCGCGCAGTCTGCCGGTCTCGCCGACCAGCATGACCGCGAAGAACCAGAGCGAGGCGGGGATCCGGCAGGTCTGCGGCTGACCGGCCCGGTAGGTGTCCGCGATGACCCGCAGCCGGGCCATGCTCGCCTCGTCGGACCACCGCTCCGCGGCGTGGTCCATGCTGACCAGCCGGATCAGGCCCGCCTGGCGGCGCGCCTCCCGGAGCAGTTCGGGCCCCATGGGCGGCGGTGCGTCGGTGCAGCGTTCCTGCAGGGAGGGCGCGGGCTCGGCGGGCGGGGCGAAGGGATCGGGGCCCAGCTCGGCGGCGGCGTCGGACCAGTGCAGCGCGTCGCTGCCCAGATCGCGCATCTGCCAGTACCAGCACAGCGAGAGCACCATGCACAGGGTCTCCTGCTCGTCGCGGGCGGCGACGGCGTGGCGCAGGGCGGTGCGGATGTTCTCGTACTCGCGCTGGAGGAGCGCGATGGCGGAGCGTTGTCCGGCGCCGCGGAGCCGGGGTTCCGCGGTACGGACCAGCTCCCGGAAGAACACCTGGTGGCGCCGGGCCACGGTGTCCCGCTCCGCCGCCTCGTCGAGCCGGGCGGCGGTGTACTCGCCGACGGTCTCCAGCAGCCGGTAGCGCATCTCGCCGTCCTCGGCGGGCGCGGCGACGACCAGCGACTTGTCGACGAGGGAGCCGAGCACCCCGGCGACCTCGGGCGCCTGGTCCGGCCCGCCCGCGCAGACCGCCTCGGCGGCGGTCAGGGTGCAGCCGCCCGCGAAGACGGAGAGCCTGCGCAGCACGGCGCGTTCGGACGCGTCGAGGAGGTCCCAGGACCAGTCGACGACGGCGCGCAGGGTCTGCTGGCGGGGCAGTACGGTACGGGCCCCGCTGGTGAGCAGGCGGAACCGGTCGTCGAGCCGGTCGGCGATCTGGCGCGGGGTGAGCATCCGCAGCCGGGCGGCGGCGAGTTCGATGGCGAGCGGCAGTCCGTCGAGGCGGCGGCAGATCTCCGCCGCGGCGGCCGCGGTCTCCTCGTCGGCGTCGGTCCGGAAGCCGGGCCGGGCGGCGGCGCCGCGTTCGGCGAACAGGCGCAGCGCCATCGGGTCGGGCAGCGGCTCGACGGGGCGGACGAACTCGCCGGGCACGCCGAGGGGTTCACGGCTGGTGGCGAGCACGGTGAGGTGCGGGCAGTGGGCGAGCAGATGGTCGGTGAGGGCGGCGGCGGCGCCGACGAGGTGCTCGCAGTTGTCCAGGAGCAGCAGCATGCGGCGCCGGGAACAGTGCTCGGTGAGGCGGGCGAGGGGGTCGTTCGTGCTTCCCTCGGCGACCCTGAGCTCCTCGGCGCCGGCGCCGCGCAGCACGGTCTCGCGGGCGCCGAGCGCGGTGAGCACGGCCTCCGGTACGGCGTCGGGGTCGTCGACGGGGGCGAGTTCGGCCAGCCAGACGCCGTCCGGCCAGGCGGACGCGACGGATTCGGCGGTCTCCTGGGAGAGCCGGGTCTTGCCCGCGCCGCCGGGGCCCAGAAGGGTGACCAGCCGGGCGTGCGCAAGGTCCTCGCGCAGGGCGGCGATCTCGCCCTCGCGCCCGACGAAGCTGGTGAGCCGGGCCCGGAGGTTGCCCTGCGGCGGGGCGAGGGGCCCGGTGGGGGCCGGGGGCCCGGTGGGGGCGGCCGGTGCGGCGGGGCGGACGGGGTCCTGGCGGAGCAGCTCGGCGTGGAGGGCGCGCAGCTCGGGCCCGGGGTCGGTGCCGAGGCGGTCGGCGAGCAGGGCGCGCACCTCGTCGTAGGCGGCCAGGGCCTGCGCGGTGCGTCCGGCCTCGCGCAGGGCCCGCAGCCGGAGCGCCTGGAGGGGTTCGTCGATGGGGTGCTCGGCGCACAGCGCGACCAGCTCGGGCAGGGCCTCGTCCGCGCGGCCGAGCGCGAGCTCCGCGCGGAGCCGGTTGCGGCGGGCGTCCAGGCGCCGGGCCTCCCAGCGGGCGCCTTCGGTGAGGCGGTCGGGCAGATCGGCCAGGACCGGCCCGCGCCAGAGGCCGAGGGCGTCGTCGAGGACGGTCCTGGCCTTCGCGGCGTCGTTCTCCTCCAGGGCCCGCGCGCCCTCCCCCGCGAGCCGCTCGAAGCGGTGCAGGTCGACGGCGTCCGGCTCGGCGGCCAGCCGGTAGCCGCTGTCCGCCGAGACCACCGCGTCATGGCCGACGGCCCGCCGGAGCCGGCCGACGAGTGCCTGGAGGGCCCCCGCCGCGTCGGCCGGCGGCTCGCCGTCCCACACCTCGTCGACCAGCACGGCGGCCGGGACGGTGCGGCCCGGCCGCAGGGCGAGGACGGTGAGCAGGGCGCGCAGCCGCGCCCCGCCGAGGGGGACGGCCGTGCCGTCGTCGCGGAGTGCCCGGGTCGTTCCGAGGATGCAGTAGCGCACCGGCCTATTCTCCGTGACCGGGACGGTGAGGGGCACACACGTCCGGACGGTCCCCTGTGCGTGGTACTCCGGGTCGAGTCGTCATGCCCCCACCCTTTCCGGAACCACCGCCCCGGCGCGAGACGTTTGTGCCGTGTCGGCGGTACGGTCGCTCTCGCCGACCGCCGTACCGTCCCTTTTCCGGCCGCCCGTCAGGAGTTCGCCGATGACCACCGCAGCAGGCCGCAGCGACCGGCGGATCAGCCCGGTCTTCCTCGGGATCGCCGCCGTGGCGGCGGTGGCGGGATGGGCGGTGTGGACGGGCGCCGGGCACCCCTACGGCCTCGCGGCCTTCGTCTTCGTGACGGCGGCGTGGGTGGTCTCGCTCTGCCTGCACGAGTACGCGCACGCCCGTACCGCGCTGCACAGCGGGGACATCTCGGTCGGCGCGAAGGGGTATCTCACCCTCAATCCGCTCGCCTACACCCATGCCCTGCTCAGCATCGTGCTGCCGGTGCTCTTCGTGATCATGGGCGGTATCGGTCTGCCCGGCGGGGCCGTCTTCATCGAGCGGGGGCGGATCCGCGGGCGCTGGCGGCACAGCCTGATCTCGGCGGCGGGCCCGCTGACGAACGTGCTGTTCGCGCTGGTGTGCACGGCGCCGTTCTGGCTGCACGCGCTGGACGGCGTCCCGAGGGAGTTCAGGTACGCGCTGGCGTTCCTGGCGCTGCTCCAGGTCACGGCGGCGATCCTGAACTTCCTGCCGGTCCCGGGGCTGGACGGGTACGGGGTGATCGAGCCCTGGCTGTCGTACGGGATCCGGCGCCGGGTGGAGCCGTTCGCGCAGTTCGGGCTGCTGGCGGTGTTCGGTGTGCTGTGGATCCCGGAGATCAACCACGTCTTCTTCGACGCGGTCCGCGGGGTGCTGGACTCCCTGGGCGTGAGCGGGCTGGAGACCGAGTGCGGCCGGGCCGCGTACCGCTTCTGGGAGAACGGGAACGGGGAGTACCCGGTCTGCGCGGTGGGTCCGTAGGGCCTCCCGGCGCCCCGGCTCAGCGCGCGGTCTGCGCGCGCTGCCGGCGCAGGTAGAACCAGGCCATGTTCGACGAGAGCCCGGCCAGCAGCACCCACACGATCCCGAGCAGGCTGCCCTGGACGAACGAGATCACGGCCGCGACGACGGCCAGGACGCAGACGGCGATGGCGTAGAGAGCGAGTCGGGGCATGGGGGGCGGCTCCTGTCGGGGTGGTGCGCGGTCCCGTCCAGTGTCCCCCATGCCCCTTTCCGCTCGCCGCAGGGTGGGTCCCCGGGCTCCCGGAGCCCGGTGGCGGGTCCGGGAGCGGGTCCGGCTCAGACGTCGGTGGTACGGAGCCCCGCGTGTGCCTTGTACCGGCGGTTGACCGAGATCAGGTTGGCGACCAGCGACTCGACCTGGTGGGCGTTGCGCAGCCGCCCGGCGAAGATGCCGCGCATGCCGGGGATCCGGCCCGCCAGGGCCTGGACGAGGTCGGTGTCGGCGCGGGCCTCGCCCAGCACCAGCACATCGGTGTCGATCTCCTCGATCGCCGCGTCCTGGAGCAGCACCGCCGAGAGGTGGTGGAAGGCCGCGGTGACCCGGGACTCCGGCAGCAGGGCGGCGGCCTGCTCGGCGGCGCTGCCCTCCTCGGGCTTCAGGGCGTAGGCGCCCTTCTTGTCGAAGCCGAGCGGGTTGACGCAGTCGACGACGACCTTGCCCACGAGCTCCTCGCGCAGCGACTCCAGGGTCTTGGCGTGGCCGTCCCACGGCACGGCGACGATCACGATGTCGCTGCGCCGCGCGCACTCCGCGTTGTCCGCGCCCTCGATGCCGTGGCCCAGCTCCTCGGCGGCGTCCCGCGCGCGGTCGGCGGCGCGGGAGCCGATGATCACCTGTTGTCCGGCGCGGGCGAACCGGTAGGCGAGGCCGCGGCCCTGGGGGCCGGTGCCGCCGAGCACACCGACGGTCAGCCCGGAGACGTCGGGGAGGTCCCAGGGGTCCTTGGCGGGGGGCTTCGCCGCACTGTCACTGCCATGCGTAGTCATGGCTCCGACATTACTGCCCGCCACCGGGCAGCACCCGGTGTCATCCCTCGTTCCCCGTTCGGCTGGTCCGGAGCCGTTCCCCGGCGCCGGGCCCGGGTCCTGGGGCAGGATGCCGGGCCATGGATGCCGTACGTGTCGCCCTGCTCCGTGAAGTGCTCGCCGGGACCGAGTGGCCCGCCGCGACCCGGCGGTTCGCCGGAGCGCTGAGGTCGTCCGTGGTCCCGCACGGCGGCGGTCTGCTGCTGGTGGGGACGGCGGCGTACGAGCCCTGGCACCTGGCGGCCCATCTGGTCGACGAGTCCACCTGGTCCGGGCTGCCGGAGCTGGCGCCCACCCTGGTGCGCCACCGGGTGGAGCCGGGCGGCCCCGCGCACCTGGCCGTCGGCCTGGGCCGGATCGAGGCGGCCGGGCGGGGCGAGACGCTGCTCCTGGTGGCCCCGGAGCGGCCCGGCGCGGGGCTGCTGGAGCGGGTGCACGACGCGCGGCGCGCCGGGGCGACGGTGCTCTCGCTGAACGACGGCGATCCGGAGGTGTGCGGGCTGGCCCACGAGACGCTCGCGGTGACCGGCGCCGACGACGTGGACCTGGACACCGTGCAGCATCTGGTGAGCGCGGCGGCCGGGGAGAACAGCGCCCCCGCGCCGCGCGGCCGCCGCGGCTTCCGGGACCGGCTGTCCCGGCTGGCCGATCAGCTGACGGCGCCGCCGCCACCGCGCTGGTGACGCTCCGGTGGAGCCGCGTCGGAATATTTTGTTGCGGTTCCACCCCGTCGCGCCGGAACATGGCCATCCGTGACCACTGCTCCGTCCCCGGCCGCCCGGCTGGCCGCCCTGCTGCCCGACCTTTCGCCCCTGCGCTCCTCCGCCGACTTCCGGCTGCTGTGGATCCAGGGCCTGGTGACGTACTTCGGCAGCTTCATGGCGATGATCGCGCTGCCGCTCCAGATCAAGGAGCTGACGGGTTCGCCGCTGGCCGTCGGCGTGATGGGCGCGGTCGAGCTGGTGCCGCTGATCGTCTTCGGCCTGTACGGCGGGGCGCTGGCGGACGCCGTGGACCGCCGCAAGGTGATCCTGGGCACCGAGGCGGGGCTGGGGCTGCTCGCCCTGGTGCTCCTGGTCAACGCGGCGCTGCCCACCCCGCTGCTCTGGCCGCTCTATCTGGTGGCGGCCGGGGTCTCCGCGCTCTCCGGGCTCCAGCGGCCCGCGCTGGACTCCCTGATGGCCCGGATCGTGCCGCACGAGCAGCTGACCGCGGCCGCCGCGCTGAACTCGCTGCGCTGGCAGTTCGGCGCGATCACCGGCCCGGCGGTGGCGGGGCTGGTGGTCGCCTACGCCGGGCACGCCACGGCGTACACGGTCACGGTGGTCACCTTCGTCGTCTCCGTGGTCCTGTGCCTGCGTCTGGCGCCTGCGCCGCCCGCCCGGGACAACACCAAGCCGTCGCTGCGCGGCATCGTGGAGGGCGCGAGGTACGCCTGGAGCCGTCCGGTGCTGCTGGGGACGTACGCGGTGGACATGGCCGCGATGTTCTTCGCCTTCCCGAACACGATCTTCCCGTTCCTGGCGGACGACCTCGGCGCGGACTGGTCGCTGGGGCTGATGTACGCGGCCGGGTCGGTCGGTTCGCTGGTGCTGGGGCTGACCAGCGGCTGGACGTCGCGGGTGCGGCGGCACGGGCTGTTCGTGGTGTTCGGGGCCGCGGTCTGGGGGCTGGCGATCGCGGCGGCCGGGTGGTTCGGCAATGTGTGGCTGGTGCTGGTCTGCCTGGCGGTGGCGGGCGCGGGCGACATGCTCAGCGGCCTGGGCCGCTCCACGATCTGGAACCAGACCATCCCGGAGGAGCTGCGGGGCCGGCTGGCGGGCATCGAGGTGCTCTCGTACAGCGTCGGCCCGCAGCTGGGTCAGGTGCGGGCCGGTGCGATGGCGGGCTGGACGGGGACCAGGTCGGCGATCTGGAGCGGGGGCGTGGCCTGTGTGGCCTCGGTCGCGCTGCTCACGGCAGCGCTCCCGAAGCTGCTCACCTACGACTCGGAGACGGACGAGGACGCGCTGCGCAGGCGGGAGGCCAGGGAGTCCCGGCCGTCCGCCGCCTGAGGAGCGGGCCCCGGGGCGGGCCCGGTGCCGCGCCCCCGGTCAGTCCTCCGGGTCGCGGGGGGTGCCCCCGTCGTGCCACCGGGGGTCGTTCTCCCACTCCAGGTTCCGCTCCTTGGCGGTGTCCATGGCGTGCTGCGCCTCCTCACGGGAGGTGTACGGCCCGAAACGGTCCTTGGCGGGGCACTCGGGGCCCTCCTCGACCTTGTGGTGTTCCAGGCAGTAGTACCACTCGCCCGGCTTGCCGACCGTGCGCTTCTTGAACAGGGCCATCAGCGGCTCCTTCCCTCGGGGCCATGCTGCCCCAAGCGCGCTGGTTAGACTCGCTGACATGTCTGGCCAGTCGCTGCTCGTACCCGGGGAGATCACTCCCGTCCGCTCCGTGCCCGGAAAGATCCGGCGCCCCGAATACGTGGGCAAGCCGGCCCCCACCCCGTACACCGGTCCGGAGGTCCAGGACTCCGACACGGTCGAGCGGATGCGCATCGCCGGCCGGATCGCCGCGCAGGCGATGGCGGAGGCCGCGAAACACATCGCCCCGGGCGTCACCACGGACGAACTCGACCGGGTCGCCCATGAGTTCATGTGCGACCACGGCGCCTACCCCTCGACGCTCGGTTACCGAGGGTTCCCCAAGTCGCTCTGCACCTCGCTCAACGAGGTGATCTGCCACGGCATCCCGGACTCCACGGTGCTGCGCGACGGCGACATCGTGAACCTCGACGTCACGGCGTACATCGACGGGGTGCACGGGGACAACAACGCCACGTACCTCTGCGGCGACGTGGACGAGGAGTCCCGGCTGCTCGTGGAGCGCACCGAGGAGTCGCTCAACCGGGCCATCAAGGCGGTCCGGCCGGGGCGGCAGATCAATGTGATCGGGCGGGTCATCGAGTCGTACGCCAAGCGCTTCGGCTACGGCGTGGTGCGGGACTTCACCGGGCACGGGATCAGCACCTCGTTCCACTCCGGTCTGATCGTCCCGCACTACGACAGCCCGCACGCGACCACCGTGATGCAGCCCGGGATGACGTTCACCATCGAGCCGATGCTGACGCTGGGCAGCCACGACTACGACATGTGGGACGACGGCTGGACCGTGGTGACGAAGGACCGCAAGCGCACCGCGCAGTTCGAGCACACCCTGGTGGTGACGGAGACGGGCGCCGAGATCCTGACGCTCCCGTAGTCCCGTCCCTCCCCTCCGGAGCAGTTTCCCCCGAGCGGCCGCCCACCGGGCGGCCGCTCTCGTTTGCCCGTACGCCCCCCGCCGGGGCCGGAGCAGGCGTATCGTTTTTACCGACAGAGCGTCGGGAAGCAATTGACTTAGGTAAGCCTAAGTAGGAGGATCGGGGTGATCGACGGCCACCGCGGCACATGCGGTCACCGCCGATATTTCCGTCTCTTTCTGGACTTCCCGTCCCCCTCGGTCCCCGGAGGCCCGCCTTGGACGCAACCGCCACCACTCCCTTCTCGACGCTCATCCGCACCGCGTCGCACGAGCAGCACACCGAGGCGGAGACCTCGACCTTCATGAGCGATCTGCTGGGAGGGCGGCTCGGAGTGGACGCGTACACGCGCTACACCGAGCAGCTGTGGTTCGTGTACCGCGCTCTGGAGGAAGGGGTGCAGTCCCTGCGGGACGATCCGGTCGCCGGTCCCTTCATCCGGCCCGAACTGCTGCGCACCGCCCAGCTGGAGCGCGATCTGGCGCATCTGCGGGGCGCGGACTGGCGCGAGGGCCTGGAGCCGCTGCCCGCCACGGCGGCGTACGCCGCCCGGGTCGCCGAGTGCGCCCGCGACTGGCCGGCCGGTTATGTCGCGCACCACTACACCCGCTACCTCGGCGACCTCTCCGGCGGCCAGATCATCCGCGACCGCGCGGAGAAGGCCTGGGGCTTCGCGCGCAAGGGCGACGGGGTCCGGTTCTACGTCTTCGAGGAGATAGCCAACCCGGCCTCGTTCAAGCGCGGTTACCGCGAGCTGCTGGACGCGGTGGACGCGGACGACCTGGAGAAGCAGCGGATCGTCGACGAGTGCAAGCGCGCCTTCGCGCTGAACACGGCGGTGTTCCGGGAGCTGGGCGAGGTGTTCCCGCTCAGCGCGTGACGTCCCGCGCGGCGGGGTGACCGGAGCCTGCGGTCACCCCGTTTCAGCGCCGGGCGCGGACGGCGGCGAGTGCGACGCGGCCCCCGACCTCCACCGTGCCGTCGGGCGCGGGAGCGGTGAGGATCTGGGAGCCGCGTCCTTGCGTGATGTTGAGGGCGCGCCCCAGCTCCGCGCTGAGCAGCAGCGCCGCCGCCCCGGTCGCCTCGTCCTCCACGATGGCGTCGCCGCGCCGGGGGAAGGCCCGCGCCCTGACCCGGCCGGCCGCCTCGTCCTCCCAGGCCCATGCGTACAGCCACCCCTCCCCCGGTGGCGGCCCGGTGAGCGCCTCGACCTCGGCGGCGGAGCCGTACCGCTCCAGCGTGCGCGGGGGCGCCCACTCGGGGCGGGCGGTGATCCAGCTGAACTCGCCGTCCTGCCGGGCGAAGACCTCCCCGACCGGCAGCTCCAGGACCTCCAGGTCGAGCAGCCAGGCCACGCCGACGAGCGGATGCCCGGCGAAGGGGAGCCGCAGCCCCGGGGTGTAGATGTCGACGTGCCCGCGCTCGGGGTCGTCGACGAACACCGTCTCGCTGAAGCCCAGCCGGGCGGCCAGCGCCTGCCGGGACGCCCGGTCCGGGCAGGCCCGGCCGTCGCGCACCACGCCGAGGGCGTTGCCGTGCCGGCCGTCGGGGCCGCAGAACACCCGCAGTACGTCGATGCCCGCGGGTACGTCGAAGTCGCTCTCGCTCACCCGGGCATTCAAGCACCGCCCGGGTGGTGGCCGTTCGGCCGGTCCACCCGGGCGGTGCCGTCGTCGGGCGCGGACGGGTCAGGCGGTACGGCGGCGGCGGGCCGCGATCACCACTCCGGCACCGGCCGCCACGACCACGCCCGAGGCGGCGAACAGGGCGCCCGTGGGGAGGTCGGAGCCGGTGGCGGCGAGGGCGCCCGCGCCGCCGACGGAACCGCCGCCGACCGAGCCGCCGCCCACGCTGCCGCCGGTGGCCGCGGAGCCGCCCGTCGAGCCGGTGCCGCCCGCGGTGCCGGAACCGCCCGTGGCGCCCGGGAGTTCGGCGTCCTTGTCGAGGGCGACCGCGAGGGTCAGCGCGTCGAGCTGCTCACCCGCCGGGTACATGCCGCCGAATGCCTTGGTGCCGTCGGCGGTGAGGGCCGCCGGGACCGCCGAGAGGTTCACCACGCCGTCCTTGGCGGCGAGCCGCCCCTTCGGCAGCTTCAGGTCCGCGACGGCCAGGTTGGTGTACGTGGAGACCTTCTTGGTCTCACGGTCCTTGGTGGTGACGTCCGCGATCAGGGTGCCCTTGCCGCCGTTCACCTGGACCTCCATGCCGGTCAGGGAGAGGTCGAGGGTGTACGCGCCGTTCTCCTCGTGGCCCAGGAAGCGGACCTTGCCGTCGAATTCGGCGTTCAGGGTCTGCTTCGCGGCGTCGAAGTGGCCGGTCGCGTCGGGGAACCGGTAGCCGTCGCCGGATGCGGTGGCGCCGGCCGACGTCTCGATGCGGCCGTGGGCGATCGGGCCCGTGACGTAGCTGCGGAAGGACTTCTTGACGCCCCAGTCCAGGGTGCCGCCCACGAGGTCGCCGCTGTCGGCGGCCGGCTCGTCGGTGGTGTCGTCCGAGGGGGACGTGGTGGGCTTGCCGGTGGGCTCCGTGGTGGGCTTGCCGGTCGGCTCGGTGGTGGGCTTCTCGGTCGGCTTCTCGGTCGGCTTCTCGGTGGGCTTCTCCGTCGGCTCGGTGGGCTTCTCGGTCGGCTTCTCGGTCGGGGCCGATACGGCCTTCACCGAGAGGGTGGCCGGGTCGAGCGCTTCGCCCTCCTTGTACTGGCCGTCGAACGCCTCGGAACCGGCCTTCGTCAGCGTCGCCGGGATGTCCTTGAAGACCATCGCGCCGCCCTCGCCCCGGCCCGGCTTCACCGCCGAGAGGTCGAGGTCGGCGAACTTCACGTCGTCGCGGGTGCCCTTGGGGGTCGTGACGTCGACGGTGATCGCACCGCCGGTACCGGTCGTGGCGAGCTTCACATCGGAGAGCGTGATGTCGAGAACGCCGCCGTGGGCGTAGAAGTTGACGCCGCCGGCGAAGGAGGTGTCCGTGCCGTGCGTGGCGGTGTCGTACGTGCCCTTGCCGTCGGAGAAGGTGAACACGCCGTTGCCGGGCGCCTGGACGGCACCGTCCTTGACGGTGATCTTCCCGCCGGAGAACGACGAGGCGAGGTACTTGCGGAAGGACTCCTTGACCCCCCATTCCAGCGTGCCGTCCTTCAGCTCCAGCTTGGGCGCCGCGGTGGGCGCGCCGCCGTCGGCGAGCGCCGGAAGGGCGAACACGGTGGCGCCGAGAGCGGCCGCCGTGGCGACTGCGGCGGTGAGGGCTATGGGACGGCGGGTGGCTGCCATGGTCGTTGATCTCCTAGGAAAACAGGGGGGGTGGGACGGGGGGTCTATTCGGTGGTCCTGTGGGTGCCCCGGCGGCGGGCGAGGTACAGCGCGCCCGCCGCGGCGACGAGCACGCCGCCGCCGAGGCCCAGGTACAGACCGGTGCTGGAGTCGTCCGCCGCGGCCGCGGCGGGGGTGGCCTTCTCCGTGGCCGGGGCGGACGGTTCTGACGAGGGGTCGGGGGCGCTGCCCAGATCGGGCAGGGCGGGCAGCCGGGCCCCGGAGTCGACGGCGACGGCCAGTGAGACCGGGTCCATCGCGGTGCCCGCCCGGTAGAGCGAGCCGAACGCCTTCGCGCCGTCGGCGGTGAGGGTGGCGGGGGCCTCGGTGAGGACGGCGAGGCCGTCCTTCGGCGCGAGGTCCTTCGCGGTGAAGGTGACGAGCGGTACGGCCTCGCTCCGGTCGCCGTCGCGGTGGACGTCGGCCGAGAGGGTGCCCTTGCCCGCCTTCACCCGGACCACGACGGACGACAGCTCCAGATCGAGGTCGGTGCCGGTGAACCGGACGCTGCCCGCGAACCTGGCGTCCAGGCTGCGCTTCTTCGGGTCGTAGGTGCCCGTGCCGCGCGGGAAGCGGAAGAGCGCGCCGCCGTCCTGGGCGCCGTCGGCGAGGGTCCACTTCCCCTTGCCGATGGAGCCGGTGACGTACTCGCGGAAGGTCCGGCGGACCCCCCAGTCGACGGCGGCGTCCTCGAAGCGCCCGGTGGCCGCCGGGGTCTTCTTCGGCTGCGGCTTCTTCCCGGGGGACTTGGAGGGGGCCGGCTTCCCGGCCGGGGCGACGGTGTCCACGGAGAGGCTGACCGGGTCGAGCGGGGTGCCGGCCGTGTAGTACCCGGCGAACGCCTTGGCGCCCTGCGCGGTCAGGGTCGCCGGGACGGTGCGGAGGGCGACGGGGGTGGTACCGCCCTTCATGTCGATCCCGGACAGGCCGAGTGTGGCGAGGGGCACCTGGGCGGCCGAGGTCACCCGGCCGCTCCCCCGTTCCTTGCTGACCATGTCGGCGTACAGGGTGCCGCCGCCGCCCGCGATGCGGACGGTGGGGCGGCTGATGGTGAGGTCCAGTTCGTGGCTGCCGTCGGACTTCCGGTGGCCCAGGAAGTGGACCCCGCCGCTGAAGGACGAGGTGAAGGCCCCGGTCGCCGGGTCGTAGGAGCCGGTGGCGGAGTGGAACCGGAACTGGCTGCCGCCGACCGTGGCGGCGCCGCCGGTCAGGCTCCAACTGCCGTTCGCTATCGGGCCGGTGACATAGCTCTGGAAGGAGGACTTGATGCCCCAGTCCAGCCTGCCGCCCTGCACCGTGCGGCTCGCCGCCTGCGCGGAGGCGACCGGGAGCAGAGCTCCCAGCACCGCCGTCAGAAGCATGACGGCAAGTGCGCGGGCAGGTCTGGACGGCAGCATGGAACCCCTCCGGAATCGAGAAACTGAGGTAAGGCTAACCTAAGCGGTACGCGAGGTGCGGGGGTACCCCTTCCACCGCATCTCTCGTGAACCATGACGAACCACCGCCGCACACCGACAGGAAGGTGCCCCCGTGCGCATCTCGCAGGACTTCGCCCCACCGGGGCAGCGCGGCCGGCGGCCGGGGCGCGGGCGGGCCGGGACCCGCGGCCCGCTCGGCGCCCTGACCGCCGCCCTCGCCCTGGCCCTCGTCCTGACCGGCTGCGGCGGCAAGACGGAGACCAAGGCCCCCTCCTCCGCCGCCGCCGAGGCGACCGCCGACCGGATAGAACCGCTCGCCACCACGCCGAAACCGCGGCTGCCCGTCACGGTGAAGTCGGCGGACGGCACCGAGGTCACCGTCGCCTCGACGGACCGGATCGTTCCGCTGACCGGCGGGCTGAGCGAGATCGTCTTCACGCTGGGCCTCGGCAAGCAGGTCGTGGCCCGGGACATCACCGCCACCTTCGAACAGGCCGAGAAACTCCCGGTGGTGACCCGCGCTCATGACGTCTCGGCGGAGAGCGTGCTGTCGCTGAAGCCGACCGTCGTGCTCGCCGAGACCACCACCGGCCCGGCGGAGGCCATCGACCAGATCCGGGACGCGGGCATCCCGCTCGTCGTCGTCGCACCGGCCAAGCAGCTCTCCGACGTCGGCCGCCGGATCGACACCGTGGCGACGGCCCTGGGCGTACCCGGCTCGGGCACCGAACTCAAGACCCGCACCCAGTCACGTATCGACGACGCGCGGAAGTCCGTGCCCGCCCCGGCGGACGGGCGCGAGAAGCCCCGGGTCGCCTTCCTCTATCTGCGCGGTTCGGCCTCGGTCTATCTGCTGGGCGGCCGGGAGTCCGGCGCGAGCTCGCTCCTCGAAGCGGCCGGGGCCGTCGACGCGGGCAAGGCGTCCGGACTGAAGAAGGACTTCACCGCCATCACCAGCGAGGCGCTCGCCAAGGCCGCCCCCGACGCCATCCTGGTGATGAGCAAAGGGCTCGAATCGGTGGGCGGCGTCGACGGTCTCGTGAAGATTCCGGGCGTCGCCGAGACCCCGGCCGGGCTGGACCGGCGGATCGTCTCCATCGACGACGGGGTGCTGCTGAACTACGGCCCCCGCACGGACCGGGTGCTGCGCGAACTGATCGCCCAGCTCTACCCGCAGGACGGGGCGGGCAGATGACCACCACCTCCCCGGAGAACGTCCGGGCCGGTGCCGCCGCCGCACCGGACCGGCCCGCGACGCCCAAGTCCCGGCGCTCCTCGTCCTTCGCGCTGACCGCCGGACTGCTCGCCGCCCTCCTGGTGTGCTCCCTGCTCTCCGCCGGGCTCGGCGCGTACAACATCCCGCTCGGCGACGTCCTCTCCTCCGTCCAGCACCGGCTCGGCCTCGGCGGAGCCGCGCTGGACCGGGTCGGCGAGAGCGTGCTGTGGAACGTACGGCTGCCGAGAGTCGTCCTCGCCCTGCTGGTCGGGGCATCGCTGGGCTGCGCGGGCGCACTGATGCAGGGCGTGTTCGGCAATCCGCTCGCCGAGCCCGGGGTGATCGGGATCTCCTCCGGCGCCGCGGTCGGCGCGGTCGCCTCGATCGCGCTGGGGCTGAACTTCCTCGGCAACTGGACCGTCACCGTCTGCGCCTTCGCCGCCGGGCTCGCGACCGTGCTGCTGGTGTACGCGCTGTCGCGGTCGGGCGGGCGGACGGAGGTGGTGACCCTGATCCTCACCGGGATCGCGGTCAACGCCTTCGCGGGCGCGCTGATCGGACTGTTCATCTTCTTCGCCGACAACGCGCAGATCTCGCAGATCACCTTCTGGCAGCTGGGCTCGCTGGCCCAGGCGACCTGGCCCAAGGTGCTCGCGGTGCTGCCGTGCGCGGCGCTCGGGCTGCTCGTCGCGCCGTTCCACGCCCGCAAGCTGGACCTCCTCGCACTCGGCGAGCGGCCCGCCCGGCACCTGGGGGTCGATGTCGAACGGCTCCGGATCGTGCTGGTGCTCGTCGTGGCGCTGCTGACCGCCGCCGCGGTGGCGGTCGCCGGGATCATCTCGTTCGTGGGGCTGCTGGTACCGCATCTGCTGCGGATGGCCAACGGCCCCGGGCACCGCTTTCTCGTCCCCGCCAGCGCGCTGGGCGGCGCCCTGGTCCTGGTGGCGGGCGATCTCGCGGCCCGGACCGTCGCCGACCCCGCCGAGCTGCCGCTCGGTGTGCTGACCGCGCTCTTCGGCAGCCCGTTCTTCTTCTGGCTGCTGCGCAGGACCCGTCGCAAGCAAGGTGGTTGGGCATGAGGGCCCTGAGGAATCCGTTCCGGACACGGGGCCGGCTGCTGCCCTCCCCGGTCCCCGTCGGCTCCCCCGTCGCCGAGGCGCGCGGGCTCCGGGTGCTGCTGGGGCAGCGGCCGGTGCTCGACTCCATCGACCTGGCCGCGCACGCGGGCGAGGTGCTGGCGCTGGTGGGTCCCAACGGGGCGGGAAAGTCGACCCTGCTGGCGGCGCTGGCCGCCGATCTGCCCGTGGACGGCGGCGAGGTCCGGATCAACGGGCGCCCGGCCTCCGGCTGGTCGGCCGCCGAACTGGCGCTGCGCCGGGCCGTGCTGCCGCAGTCCGCCGCGCTGTCGTTCCCCTTCCCGGTGGAGGACGTCGTACGGATGGGACGGGCGCCGTGGGCCGGTACGGACCGGGCGGACGAGGACGATCCCGCCGTGGCCTCGGCGATGGCGGCGACCGAGGTCACCGAATTCGCCGCGCGCCCCTTCTCCGCCTTGTCCGGCGGCGAGCGGGCCCGGGTCGCGCTGGCCCGGGTGCTGGCGCAGCGCGCCCCGCTGCTGCTGCTCGACGAACCGACGGCCGCGCTCGATCTGCGCCACCAGGAACTGGTGCTGAGGATCTGCCGGGAGCGGGCCGCCGCCGGGGACGCGGTCGTCGTGGTGCTGCACGACCTGGGCCTCGCCGCGGCGTACGCGGACCGGGCGGCGGTGCTGCACGACGGGCGGATCGCGGTGGCCGGACCACCCGCCGGGGTGTTCACGGGCGAACTGCTCGGCGAGGTCTACCGGCAGCCGGTCGAGGTCTTCCCGCATCCGCGGACCGGGGCGCCGCTCGTCGTACCGACCCGGAGCCCTTGACCCTTGCTTGACCCTTCCGTGGGGCGGCCGTGGGCCACCTGTGATCGACCCGTTCCCGGGCCGCCGGGATGAGAGCTGAATCACTGCACGGGTGGGTATCACCGAGGTAAGCCTCGGCTAAGTTAGGTCCGCCTCACCTGCCTTTGTCCCGATCTTCTCCCGCTTCTCCTTCGTCCTCATGTGGAGCCCGTATGCGAGCCGTTCGTTTCTCCGTCGTCACCGCTGCCGCCACGGTGGCCGCTCTGACCGCCGTCACGGGCTGCGCACAGAAGAGCGACGGCAAGGGCGACGGCGCCGTGCGGGTCGTCGCGAAGGACGACTCCTGCGAGGTGTCGAAGAAGGAGCTGCCCGCCGGTCACATCGAACTGGCCGTGCAGAACAAGGGCTCCAAGGTCACCGAGGTCTACGTCCTGTTCCCGGACGACCGCATCGTCGCCGAGCGCGAGAACATCGGTCCCGGCACCAAGGCCACCATCACGGCCGAGATCAAGGCCGGTTCGTACGAGGTCGCCTGCAAGCCCGGCATGAAGGGCCACGGCATCCGGCAGAAGCTGAAGGTCACCGGGGGCAACGCGGCCAAGCGCAGCCCCGAGATGGACAAGGCCGTCGCCGAGTACCGCACCTATGTCCAGGCCCAGGCCGACGAGACGCTGCCCAAGGCCAAGAAGTTCACCGACGCCGTCGCCGCCGGTGACATCGAGACGGCCAAGAAGCTCTACGCCGACTCCCGCCTCGGCTGGGAGCGCACCGAGCCGGTCGCCGAGTCCTTCGGCGACATCGACCCGAAGGTCGACATCCGCGAGGACGGCCTGGAGGACGGCCAGAAGTGGACCGGCTGGCACCGCCTGGAGAAGGCGCTGTGGCAGGACAAGAAGCTGGGCGCCGAGGAGAAGGCCCTCGCGCCGGTCCTCCACAAGGACCTGGTCGACTGGCAGAAGCGGGTCGGCACGGCCGACATCACCCCGACCTCGATGGCCAACGGCGCCAAGGAGCTCCTCGACGAGGTCGCCACCGGCAAGGTCACCGGTGAGGAGGAGCGCTACAGCCACACCGACCTGATCGACTTCAAGGGCAACGTCGAGGGCGCCGAGAAGTCCTACGAGCTGCTGAAGCCGATCGCCTCGAAGAACGACGCGGCGCTGACCACCACCCTGGACAAGCGGTTCGCGGAGCTCAACACGCTGCTCGACAAGTACCGCGAGGACAAGAGCTCCTACGCGTTCACCTCGTACGAGAAGGTCGGCAAGGCGGACCGCAAGGAACTGTCGGACGCGGTCAACGCGCTGGCCGAGCCGCTGTCCCGGCTCGCCGCCGCGGTGACGAAGTAACGAGCGGAAGGGCCGCGGTCATGTCCGATCAGACGCGGACCGGCGAAACCCCGCGACAGGAGACCGGTTCCGCCCCGTCCCGCCGGGCACTGCTCGGCTGGGGCGGCGCGGGCCTCGCGCTGGGCGCGGTGGCGGCCGGTGGCGCGGTCGCCGCGGTGCGCACGGGCGACGACACGGTGCCGGCGGCGGACAGCGGAGCGGCCGTGCCGTTCCACGGCGCCCACCAGGCCGGTATCGCCACCGCCGTCCAGGACAGGCTGCACTTCGCCGCGTTCGACGTGACGACGAAGGACCGCGCCGAGCTGATCGCGCTGCTCAAGGAGTGGACGCGGGCGGCGGAGCGGATGACGGCCGGTCACGCGGTCGGCGACGGGGCGTACGGCGGCCTCGCCGAGGCCCCGCCGGACGACACCGGTGAGGCGCTGGGGCTCAAGCCCTCCCGGCTCACGCTGACCATCGGCTTCGGCCCCTCGCTCTTCGCCAGGGGCCGGTTCGGCCTGGAGGGCAGGCGGCCCGAGGCGCTCGTCGATCTGCCGAAGTTCCCCGGCGACAACCTCGACGCGGCCCGCAGCGGCGGCGACCTCTGTGTCCAGGCATGCGCGGACGACCCGCAGGTCGCGGTGCACGCCATCCGCAACCTCGCCAGGATCGGCATGGGCCGCACCGCGATCCGCTGGTCCCAGCTGGGCTTCGGCAAGACGTCGTCGACGACCCCGGACGCCCAGACCCCGCGCAACATGATGGGCTTCAAGGACGGCACCCGGAACATCGCCGGCACCGACACCGCCGCCCTGGACAAGCACGTGTGGGTCGGTGCGAAGGACGACGCGGACTGGATGACCGGGGGTTCGTACCTGGTGGCCCGCCGCATCCGGATGCATATCGAGACCTGGGACCGTGCCCCGCTCCAGGAGCAGGAGGACGTCTTCGGCCGCGACAAGGGCGAGGGCGCCCCGGTCGGCAAGGCCAAGGAGCGCGACGAGCCGTTCCTGAAGGCGATGCTGCCGACCGCACACGTGCGGCTCGCCCACCCGGACAGCAACGGCGGCGCGACGATCCTGCGCCGGGGCTACTCCTTCACCGACGGCACGGACGGCCTCGGCCGCCTCGACGCCGGGCTGTTCTTCATCGCCTACCAGCGCGATGTGCGCAAGGCGTTCATCCCGCTCCAGCGGCGCCTCGCCGCGCACGACGCACTCAACGAGTACATCCAGCACGTGGGTTCGGCGCATTTCGCCGTCCCGCCGGGCGTCCGCGACAAGGACGACTGGTGGGGCCGGGCGCTGTTCTCGTAACGGGACTCGAAGCGGAAAAGGAGAACCGAGACGTGTTCAGCAACTTCCTGATCGGCCTGCGCGAGGGCCTTGAGGCCAGCCTGGTCGTCTGCATCCTCATCGCGTATCTGGTGAAGACCGGCAACAAGAACCGGCTGGTGCCGATCTGGACCGGCGTCGGGATCGCGGTCGTCGTCAGCCTGGCGTTCGGCGCCGGGCTCGAATTCGGCTCGCAGGAGATGACGTTCAAGGCCCAGGAGGCGCTCGGCGGTTCGCTGTCGATCGTCTCCGTCGGCCTGGTCACCTGGATGGTCTTCTGGATGCGGCGCACCGCGCGGCATCTGAAGACGGAGCTCCACGGCAAGCTCGACGCGGCGCTCGCGATGGGCACCGGCGCGCTGGTCGCCACGGCGCTCCTCGCGGTGGGCCGGGAGGGCCTGGAGACCTCGCTGTTCGTATGGCGTGCGGTGCACGCGGCGGACGACGGCTGGCACCCGATGATCGGCGCGCTCCTCGGTATCGCGACCGCCGTCGTGCTGGGCTGGCTGTTCTACCGGGGAGCGCTGCGGATCAATCTGTCGAAGTTCTTCACCTGGACCGGCGGCATGCTGGTGGTCGTGGCGGCGGGCGTGCTCGCGTACGGCGTCCACGACCTCCAGGAGGCGGAGTTCATCGGGGGCCTGCACAGCCAGGCGTTCGACATCAGCTCCACGATCCCGCCGGACAGCTGGTACGGCACGCTGCTCAAGGGCACCTTCAACTTCCAGCCCGACCCGACCGTTCTCCAGATCACGGTGTGGGTGCTGTATCTGGTCCCCACCCTCGCGCTGTTCCTCGCCCCGGTAGGGTTCGGACGGTCAGAAAGGGCGACGGATCAGAAGGCGCGGAAAGCAACGGATGAGAAGCCTGAGGCCGATTCGGCTGGTGACGGGACTCGCGACGGCGACGGTGCTGTCGATGACGGCGAGCGGTTGCATGACGGTGCACGGCGAGCTGGAAGTGGTGCCGGGGGCAACCAGGTCTGAGGCCGCGAAGGCCCTCTCGGATTTCACCGCCGCGTACAACGCGGCGGACAAGGCCTACGACCCGGCTCTGGACGCGGACCGGGTCACCGGCGCGCTCGGCGCGATCAACCAGGCGGGGCTGCGGGCGCGGCAGAAGAACCATCCGGACGGCAACCCGGACCACTCCCCGCTGGAGCTGACCGACGCCAGGTACCTCATCCCGAAGAAGGCCGGCTGGCCGCGGTGGTTCCTCGCGGACACCGACTCCAACCGCGACCAGGACCACGGGAAGCTGGACACCCGCTGGCTGCTCGTCTTCGTCAAGTCCGGGCCCGGTGCCGGGTGGAAGGTCTCCTATCTCTCGGTCGTGAGCCCCTCCCTGCTGCCCGCGTTCGCGAAGGACGGCGACGGAGCGGCCAGGCCGGTGGCCGAGGACAGCGCCGAACTGGCCGTGGCCCCGCAGGACTTGAGCGCCCGGTACACGCAGTATCTGCAGAAGGGCACCCCGGACGTCTTCGCGCCCGGCGCCGCCACCTCGGGCTGGCGGGAGGAGCGCCGGAACACCCGGCGGGCGGGTTTCTCGTACCAGTACATCGACCAGGCGCTGGACAGCGGCGCGTTCGGCCCGCTCGGTCTGGAGACCGAGGACGGCGGGGCGCTGGTCTTCTTCAGCAGCAAGCACTTCGAGCGGCAGACCGCGGCGAAGGGGCTGCGCCCGCCGCTCAACGAGGACGTGGAGGCGCTGCTGTCCGGTGAGGTGAAGTCCACCCTCACCAAGGAGCGGGTCTCCGGCGATCTGGTGTACGTCCCGAAGAAGGGCTCGTCGAAGGACGGCGGCAAGGTGGTCGTGCTGAACAGGCTGCCGGGCCTGACGGCGGCGAAGGGCTCATGAGCGAGCCGGGGCCGCCCCGCCTCGGGGAACGGCCCCGGTCATGGCCGGACGGGCGGCCTCAACGGCTCAACGGCCACGCCACCGCGTCATGGTCCAGGTCGCTCTGGTCCGCCTCGTCCGCGTACTGCGCGCAGGCGTCGGTGAGCGTCTCCAGCAGGGTCAGCGGATCGGGCAGCGGGTTCTCCGGCCCGCGCACCCATCGCACGTCCAGATCACCGGGGAGCCGGGACGGGGGCAGGAGCGCGTAGCTGCCGCGGCAGTGCCAGCGCAGCCCGGGGTGCTCGTCCATGGTCTCGGGGTGGCAGTCCAGCTCGCAGGGCCACCACTCGTCCTCGTCCTCGGGCGTCCCTCGGGTGGCGGTGAAGAAGAGCATCCGGTCGTCGCCGGAGCGGGCGACGGGGCCGACGTCGATGCCCGCGGCCAGGAGCCGTTCCAGCGCCTGGCTGCCCGCGGAGAGCGGCACGTCGAGCACGTCGTGGATCATGCCGGTCGCGGTGATGAAGTTGGCCTGCGGCTGGCTGCGGGCCCAGCGCTCGATCTGCGCCCGGTCGGTGGTGGACTGCGTCTGCCAGGCGAAGGAGATGGGGTGCCGGGCGGGGGTGGGACAGCCGATGCGTTCGCACGAACATCGGTACCCGACCGGGTGGGCGGCCGGCGCGATCGGCATTCCGGCCTCGGCGACGGCCAGGAGCAGCGCCTCCCGGGCGGTGTCGTCGACCTCGCTCTGGTGCGGTTTGGGTCGGCGGCGAAGCCATTGGGAAAATTTGCTCTCTGAGCCGCGATAACGGCCGAAATCGGCGCCCATCTATCCCCTTACCTCAGCGTTGACCCTTCCCATGGTCCCACCATCCTGCGCCTCGGGTGGCCGGACTTCCGAAGCGGGGTGCGGACGACACTGCCGAGAGCTGGGCACTATGCACCTTCTTGTCATGAAATGACGGGTGCGTCTCGGGTGCCGGCCCCCGCACGGCGTGGTCGGCGCGGGCCGGCACTCTCCCCTCGTCCGCCTCGCGGGGCCGCCGGCGGCCCATCGCCCGCCCGCCGGCACCGGCCCGCGCGGCGACGCGAGGCGGATCGCCTTCCGGGCGCACGGAACCACCCGTTCGGATCACTGTGCGCGGAGCCCCGGAGAGCGGACCATGGGCACACGCACGCACCCGTGCGATGTCCCCGGCAGGCAACCCCTGCCTCGCGTGAGGAGCCCTTCTGTGCCCACTCGCCACCCGGCCCCCGCCCCCCGCGGAGAGACTTCGCGCCGTACCTCCCGCCGTCGGGCCACCCCCCGCCGCTACCTGATGTGCGCACCCACGCACTTCAGGGTGACGTACTCCATCAACCCGTGGATGGACCCCAGCAAGCCCGTGGACCTCCCGCTGGCCCAGACCCAGTGGGAGGACCTGCGCGACCGGTACCGCGCGCTCGGGCACACCGTGGAGCTGCTCACCCCCCGCCCCGGGCTGCCCGACATGGTGTTCGCCGCCAATGGCGCCACCGTCGTCGACGGCCGGGTGCTGGGCGCCCGCTTCGCGTACCAGGAGCGGTACGAGGAGGCCGGGGCCCATCGCGCGTGGTTCCGGGCCAACGGCTTCACCGAGATCCATGAACCGGACCACGTCAACGAGGGCGAGGGCGACTTCGCGGTCACCGCGTCGTACGTGCTGGCCGGGCGGGGCTTCCGGTCCAGTCCGCTCTCCCACGGCGAGGCCCAGGAGTTCTTCGGGCGCCCGGTGATCGGGCTCGATCTGGTCGACCCGCGCTACTACCACCTGGACACGGCGCTGTCGGTGCTCGACGACGCGGGCGACGAGATCATGTACTACCCGGGGGCCTTCTCGCCGGGCAGCCGGGCGGTCCTGGCCCGGCTCTTCCCCGACGCGCTGATCGCCGGGGAGGCGGACGCCGCCGCGCTCGGCCTGAACGCGGTGAGCGACGGGCGCCATGTGCTGCTGCCGCAGGCCGCGACGGGGCTCTTCGATCCGCTGCGGGCGCGGGGCTTCGAGCCGGTGCCGATGGACCTGGGCGAGCTGCTCAAGGGCGGCGGCAGCGTCAAGTGCTGCACCCAGGAGCTGCGGGGGTGACGGGCGGGCCGCCCTCAGGCGTCTGCGCCGGGCGGCCACGCGTCGCCCCACGCGATGTCCCGGGCGGCCCGGTACAGCTCGCCGTGCCGCTTGGTGACCGTGGTCCGCCGCAGGGCCTCGTCGCGGGTGCACAGGTCCAGCAGCACCTGCCCCTTGCGGATCTGCGGCTTGCGGGTGATCCGCGCCCCGACGGGCTCCGCCGGGAAGCGGGTCGCCACGACATAGCTGAACTTCTCGTCCTCGTACGGCAGCGAGCCGCCCTTGACCTGGCGGTGCAGCGAGGAGCGGCTGACCCGGGCGGCGAAGTGGCACCAGTCCGTGCCCGGCTCGATCGGGCAGGCCCCGCTGTGCGGGCAGGGCGCGGCGACACCCAGTCCGGCGGCGATCAGCCGGTCGCGGGCCTCGATGATCCGGGCGTAGCCGTCGGGGGTGCCCGGTTCGACGACCACGACGGCCTGCGCCGCCGCGGCGGCGGCGTCGACGAGGGCGGTCCGGGCGTCCGCCGTCAGCTCCTTGAGCACGTAGGAGACGGTGATCAGGTCGGCGGGGGCGAGTGCGAGGTCGGCGCCGATCCGGGCCCGGCGCCACTCGGCGGCGCGCAGGGCGGGGACACCGGAGAGCCCGGCCAGCTCGCGGCCGAGGGCGAGTGCGGGCTCGGCCCAGTCCAGCACGGTGGTCCGGGGCCCCTCCCAGGCCCCCGCCACGGCCCAGCTCGCCGCTCCGGTGCCGCCGCCGATGTCGGTGTGGGTGGCGGGCGTCCAGTCGGGGGCGGCCTCCCGGAGCGCGGCCAGCGCGGACCGTACCGCTTCGAAGGTGGCGGGCATCCGGTACGCGGCGTACGCGGCGACGTCGGAGCGGTCACGGAGCACCGGCGCGTCGGTCGGGGTGGTCCCGCGGTAGTTGGCGATGAGCCGGTCGACGGCCTGGGCGGCCTTCTTGGGCGGGAGTTCGTCGAGCAGTCCGGCCAGCGTCGCGCGCAGGACTTCCGCGGTGGGGAGGGTGGCGTTCACCGACGAATTGTAGGCAAAGCCGACCGAGTCGCCGCCGCCCCGGTATCCGCGCCGAACTGCACGGAATCCGAACTGCCGCGATGCCTGCGCCAGTTGCTACGCTGACCGCCGCGAGGTCGGGATCGCCCATCGAGGGGAACCATGAGACAGAAGATCGTGCGCCTGGTTCTGGCCGGCGGAGTGCTCGTGCTTGCTCTGCTTCTTCTCCTCGCCACCTGCGGCAGCGGCGAGAAGGCCGCGGACAAGCCGAAGAAGCAGGCCAGGAAGAGCGAGACCGAGGTGACCCAGCTCACCGTGCCCTCCGCGTACGCCCCGGAGCGGGGCTGGGAGCTCATCGGGACCTCCCCCGACTACGCCGTCTCCCGGACGACCGGCCGCCTCGCCTATCTGGTGCGGGAGTCGGACACCAAGTACCAGCTGCGGACCATCGATTCCAAGACGGGCCGGGCCGGCTGGCACGGCGAGAGCTGGCGGCCCCCGTCGCCGCACCAGTTCCCGCGGCTCCTCCAGGTCACCGTCGACGACCACGAGTACTTCGTGACGTGGGCGTACGGGAAGGTCGGCGAGAACGCGCTGACCCCCGCCGACACGATCGTCTCGCTGGACGTCTACGACGTGGAGGACGGTTCCCGGCGGCGCGTCGAGGTGCCGTGGAACACCGTCCCGACGGTCTCCACCACCGGCCCCGGCATCCTCATCAGCGACGGCCGGACGAACAGCGCGGTGGTCGACCCGGTGACCGGGCGGGTGACGAACGTCACGGCGTCCGCGCTCAAGTACCCCAAGGGCTGCAAGACCTGCAAGCAGCTCACCGAGGTGTGGGGGCTGACGCAGAAGGGTCTGCTGGTCAGCGGGTCCAAGGAGTTCTGGGTGCAGGGCGGCTGGTTCAGCCGTGACGTGGCCCCCAAGGGCACGGACAAGTACAGCGGCATCCCGACGTCGGTGGTCCCGGGGCTGATCCTGGCGAAGTGGCAGCTCGCGAAGGGCGCGAAGCGGGCGACCACGCACGACATGTGGGCGGTGCAGGACGCGGAGACCGGCAAGCCGCTGGCCTCGGTGGAGTGCAGCAAGCCCGCGATAAAGCCGGGCCAGTACCCGCAGCTCGTCTCCGCGCCCTCGGGCTCCTACCTGGTGGCCGGGCCGCTCGCGTTCGACCTGGCCACCAAGCGCGGGTTCTGCTTCGAGGGCGCGGACGGCACCAAGCCGCTGACGCTGGCGTCGGTGAACGACGAGGGCACCGCGTACGGCGCGGCGAGCGCGCGCAACGCGGCGGACGTGCTGGCCGGCGGCGGTGCCCCGGTCGCGGTCGCCGTCAGGAGCGGTTCCACCGGCGCCCTGCCCTCGAACGTGATGGTCCCGGGCATGGAGACGTCGGACGGGGTCGGGCTGTTCCGCTGGACCGACGAGAAGAACCGGCCGCATCTGATCGGGTACCCGAGGTCGTCGTAGCGCGTCGCGGCCCGCGCCGGGAGGTGTCGCGGTCCGGGGCGGGGCGCCGGGGAGACCCGTTCGCCCCGCTCCGGGCGTACCGCCCGTGTCACGCGGTGCGCTGCCAGGGCCTGCACAGCCCGAGGAAGCAGGCCATCGCGCCCACCGCGCACACCAGCTGCACCAGGGCCATCGGGACGGCCGTGTCCTCGCCCGCGATCCCGACGAGCGGCGAGGCGATGGCGCCGATCAGGAACGACGAGGTGCCCAGCAGCGCGGAGGCGGACCCCGCGGCGTGCTTCGTACGCATCAGCGCCTGCGCGTTGGTGTTCGGCATCGCCAGCCCCATCGCCGACATCAGCACGAACAGCCCGGCCGCGACCGGGACCAGGCCCACCTCCCCGAAGACCCCGGACGTCATCAGCAGCAGCGCGGACGCGGCCAGCACGATGACCGAGAGCCCGAAGGCGAGCGCCTTGTCCAGGCTGATCCGGCCGACCAGCACCTTGCCGTTGATCTGGCCCACGACGATCAGGCCGACCGAGTTGATGCCGAAGAGCAGGCTGAACGTCTGCGGCGAGGCGCCGTAGATCTCCTGCATGACGAACGGCGAGGCGCTCACGTACGAGAAGAGGGCGGCGAAGGCGAGGCTGCCCGCGATCATGTAGCCGGTGAAGACCCGGTCGGCGAGGAGTCCGCGCATGGTGCGCAGCGCGTCACCGATCCCGCCGGTGTGCCGGTCCTGCGGCGGCAGCGTCTCGTGCAGCCACTTCCAGACGACGAGGGTGAGCAGCAGGCCGACGAGGGTGAGGACGGCGAAGATCCCCCGCCAGTCGGTGAAGCGCAGCACCTGTCCGCCGATCAGCGGGGCGACGATCGGTGCGACACCGGAGATGAGCATCAGGGTGGAGAAGAACTTGGCCATGTCCACGCCGTCGTACAGGTCGCGCACCACCGCGCGGGCGATGACGATGCCCGCCGCCCCGGCCAGGCCCTGGATCAGGCGGAAGCCGATGAGGAGTCCGGCGGTGGGGGCGAAGACGCAGATCGCGGTGGCGACGACGTAGACGATCATGCCGAGGAGCAGCGGGCGGCGCCTGCCCCACCGGTCGCTCATCGGTCCGACGACGACCTGTCCGAGCGCCATGCCGGTGAGGCAGGCGGTGAGGGTGAGCTGAACGGTCGCGGCGGGGGCGTGCAGGGACTCGGTGACCGCGGGCAGGGCCGGGAGGTACATGTCCATGGAGAGCGGCGGCAGCGCGGTGAGGCCGCCCAGGACGAGGGTGACGAGGAGTCCGGTGCGTCTGGCCGCCTCGGCGGCGGCCGGTTTCCCGGAGGGGGTGCCGGTGGCCGGTGGCTCCGTGGCCCCGGTCCCGGCGGTCGGTATGTCGGTGCGTTCCTGCTGGGCCGGGCTTGCGCCGCTCTCCGGCATTTGTCATCTCCATGTCGTTGAATCCGCATCTATGCTCTCAGCTCAGCCGGACTGGTCGGGACCTTGTGGGGAGCGGGTATGACAGGCATGAGCGGAACCGTGCGTTGGGGTGTGCTGGCGACCGGCGGTATCGCCGCGGCGTTCACCGAGGATCTCCGGTCGATGCCGGACATGGAAGTGGTGGCCGTCGCTTCTCGGACGGACGCCTCGGCGCGGGCGTTCGCCCAGCGGTTCGGGATACCCCGGGCGTACGGCGACTGGGCCGGGCTCGCCGCCGACGAGGAGGTCGATGTGGTGTACGTCGCCACGCCGCACTCGGCGCACGGGGAGGCGGCCGCGCTCTGTCTGGAGGCCGGGAAGCATGTGCTGTGCGAGAAGGCGTTCACGCTCAACGCCCGGGAGGCGGACGAGCTGGTGAAGCTCGCCCGGGACCGGGGCCTCTTCCTGATGGAGGCGATGTGGACGTACTGCAACCCGGTGATCCGGCGCATGACGGAGCTGGTGCGGGACGGCGCGATCGGCGCGATCCGCACCGTGCAGGCCGACTTCGGGCTCGCGGGCCCCTTCGGACCCGGGCACCGGCTGCGCGACCCGGCGCTGGGCGGCGGCGCGCTGCTGGATCTCGGGGTCTATCCGGTGTCGTTCGCGCACCTGTTGCTGGGTGAGCCGGACCGGGTGCAGGCCGACGCGGTGCTCTCCCCCGAGGGGGTCGATCTGCACACCGCGATGGTGCTGGGCTGGTCGGAGGCGGGTGCCTCGGCGCTGCTGAACTGCTCGCTGGTCGCGGACACCCCGCAGACCGCGGCGGTCACCGGGACGAAGGGCCGGATCGAGTTCCCGCGCGGCTTCTTCTACCCGGAACGGTTCGTGCTGCACCGGCCGGGCCACGAGCCCGAGGAGTTCACCGCGGGAGCCGCCGGGCCGGCGGGCACGGAGCTGCGCGGCCTTCAGTTCGAGCAGGCCGAGGTGGCGCGGGCGCTGCGGGCGGGCGAGACGGAGTCGCCGCTGGTGCCGCTGGACGGCTCGCTGGCCGTGATGCGGACGCTCGACGCGGTGCGTGACCGCATCGGCGTCCGCTACCCGGCGGACGGCCCCGACGGGAGGGGCCTCACGCGGGGGTGAGTCCCTGGTTCCCGACCTCGGTGACGAACGACCCGGCCGTCGTGAGCGGCGCGCCGGGCGTCGTGACGGCGGACACCGTGCGGTAGTCGGCGCGTGCCCGCTCCCGGCCGAGGGTGACGACGGCGTAGCCGCGGCGGCCGTTGAAGAACTTCATGTGCGGATTGGCCTTCATCTGGTTGTTCCAGCTGCCGGGCTTGTCCGAACCGTCCTTGCCGCTGGTGATGGAGGTGGCGACGATCTCGGTGCCGACGGTCCGGGAGCCGGGGTCGTCGAAGTCCTTCTTCAGGTCGAATCCGTAACCGACGTGCACATCGCCGGTGAGCACCATCAGGTTGTCGGCACCGGCGGCCTCGGCGCCCTTGAGGATGCGGTCGCGGGAGGCGGGGTAGCCGTCCCAGGCGTCCATGGACAGCTTGAAGGCGTCGGTGGGGACGTCGCGCCGCTGGGCGAAGGCGACCTGCTGCGGCACGACGTTCCAGGTGGCCTTCGAGGCGCGCCAGCCGTCGATCAGCCAGCGCTCCTGGGCGGCGCCGGTCATGGTGCGCGCCGGGTCCTGGGACTCCGGTCCGGGCGTCTGCCAGCCGTCGCCGTACGCCTGGTCGCTGCGGTACTGGCGGGTGTCGAGGATGTCGAACTGGGCGAGCCGGCCGAACTGCAGGCGCCGGTAGAGCCGCATGTCGGGGCCGGTGGGGCGCTGCGGGGCGCGCAGCGGCTGGTTCTCCCAGTACGCGCGGTACGCGGCGGCGCGGCGCAGCAGGAACTCCTCCGGCGGCACGTCGTTCTCGGGGGTGTCGCCCGCGTAGTTGTTCTCGGTCTCGTGGTCGTCCCAGGTGACGACGAAGGGGTGCGCGGCGTGGGCGGCGCACAGGTCGGGGTCGGACTTGTAGAGCGCGTACCGCAGGCGGTAGTCCTCCAGCGTGACCGTCTCCCGGTCGAAGTGGGCGGGGAGCCTGCGGTCGGTGTACTTGCGGGCTCCGCCGACCGCGTCGACGGCGTACTCGTAGAGGTAGTCGCCGAGGTGGAAGACGACGTCGACGTCCTCCTCGGCGAGGTGCTTGTACGCGGTGAAGTAGCCGTCGTGGTACGCCTGGCAGGAGACGGCGGCCAGGCTCAGCTCGCTGTTGCGGGCGGAGCGGGCGGGGGCGGTGCGGGTCCGGCCGACGGGGCTGGTCCAGCTCCCGGTGCGGAAGCGGTAGTAGAGGACCCGGTCGGCTTCCAGGCCCTTGACCTCGACGTGGACGCTGTGGTCGAACTCCGGGTGGGCGGTGGCCGTTCCGCGCCGCACGACGCGGGTGAAGCGCTCGTCGCGGGCGAGTTCCCAGCGGACCCGGACCCGGGCCCGGGGCAGTCCGCTGCCGGGCTCGTAGGGGCGCGGGGCGAGCCTCGTCCAGAGCAGGACCGAGTCGGGCAGCGGGTCGCCGGAGGCGACGCCGAGGGTGAACGGGTCGTCGCCGATCCGCCTGGCGTCCAGCTCGGCGGCGCTCGCGGTGCCCGCGGCGGGCAGGTTGACCGAGAAGGCGAGCGCGGCGGCGGCTCCGGTGACGGTGAGGAAGCGGCGGCGCCCGATCCGCCCCGCGGCCTCGCGCATCTCCTGCTGGTGCGATGAGTCTGTCATCTGACCCTCCCCTGGCTGGTGGTGTACGTGGGCAGTTCACCGGCTCAGCACATCGAGCGGCTGTCGTGTTCGCGTCGCTCGGGCGTCGCGTGGATGAGGAATGCGGCAGTAAGGGGTTCACGGGGGCATAGCGCGCATCCGTGCCGGGCCCATGATCGTCCTCATCGGCCGGACGGGCCGCGAACGCGCCGTCGTACGCGCCGTCTTGACCCCATGCGGCGTCACCCGTCACCGGGGCGGCAGGGCGTACGCTGCGGCCCCATGAGCAACAAAGTGTTGAATTCCGATCCGAAGTCGGCGGTCGTGACGGGTGCGGGTTCCGGTATCGGCCGCGCGGTGGCGCTCGCCCTGACCGGTGCCGGCTGGTCGGTGGCGCTCGCGGGGCGACGGCCCGAGCCGCTCGCCGAGACGGCCGCGCTGGCCGGGGAGAACGCCCGGGTGATCACGGTCCCCGCCGACGTGTCACGCCCCGACGACGTGGCCGCGCTCTTCTCCTCGGTACGGGAGTGCTTCGGCCGCCTCGACCTGCTCTTCAACAACGCCGGTACGTTCGGCCCGCGTTCCGTCCCGGTGGAGGACCTTCCGGTGGCGGAGTGGCGCGCGGTGGTGGACGTGAACGTGACGGGCGCGTTCCTGTGCGCGCAGGCGGCGTTCCGGCAGATGAAGGAGCAGGACCCGCGGGGCGGCCGGATCATCAACAACGGCTCGGTCTCCGCCCACTCCCCGCGCCCCCACTCGGTCGCCTACACCACGACCAAGCACGCCCTGACGGGACTGACGAAGTCGCTCTCGCTGGACGGGCGTCCCTACCGGATCGCCTGCGGGCAGATCGACATCGGCAACGCGGCCACGGACATGACCGAGCAGATGCGGACCGGCATCCTCCAGGCCAACGGGGCGCTCGCGGCCGAGCCGGTGATGGCGGCGGCGGACGCGGCCCGGACGGTGCTCCACATGGCGGAGCTGCCGCTGGAGGCGAACGTGCAGTTCGCGACGGTCCTGGCGACGGCGATGCCGTACGTGGGGCGCGGCTGACGGGGCCGCCGCCAACGCGGCCGTGGCCGGGGGCGGTTGTCCTGGGCCGACCGGACCGCGGGCGCGACGGGCGCCCGCGTGCCGGAGCGCTTCGCGCTGCCCTTATGCTGACACCCCTTCACCGGAACTCCACACAAGGAACACAGCATGCGCATACGCACCGCGGCCCCCCTCGCCCTGGCGGCCGCCACCGCCCTGGCCGGCTCGCTGCTCGCCGTGGCCCCCGCCTCGGCCGCCGCGCACCAGGGCGGGCTGCACCTCGGCAAGATCCAGTACGACAGCCCCGGCAAGGACAACCGCAGCAACGCGTCGCTCAACGCCGAGTGGGTGGACATCCACAACAACGGGAAGTCGAAGCTCCAGCTCAAGGGCTACAAGCTCAGGGACAACACCGGCTACACCTACACCTTCGGCAGCTACACCATCGCCGCGGGCAAGACCGTCAAGGTCCACACCGGCCGGGGCAGGAACGCCTCGGGCAACGTGTACTGGAACCGCGGTTCGTACGTCTGGAACAACACCGGCGACAAGGCCCGGCTGATCAAGCCGAACGGCAAGCTCCAGGACTCCTGCTCCTGGACGAAGTCGAGCAAGGGCACCAAGAACTGCCACTGAGCCGGACGCCGGGGCGCCGCTCCGCCCGTCCGGGGGCCGCCCCGGCGGGCGGGACGGGCGCGCCGGGGCGGGCGGGGCGGGCGCGCCTGGACGGGGCGGGAATGTCCCGGGCCGCGCCCGGGTTGTTCTGCGGCATGAGCCAGAATCCAGGCGCCGACGTGCTGCGCTACACCGCGTTCTCCGCCGACCCGGAAGGCGGCAACCCGGCCGGTGTCGTGCTGGACGCCTCCGGTCTCGACGACGCCGCCATGCTCGCCGTCGCGGCGGAGCTGGGCTACAGCGAGTCGGCGTTCCTGACCGGACGGGACGAGCCGGGCGGCGAAGGGGCGCAGGCCGCCCGCGCGTACACCGTCCGCTACTTCAGCCCGAAGGCCGAAGTCCCGTTCTGCGGCCACGCCACGGTCGCGGCGGCGCTCGCGCTCGCCGAGCGCGACGGCCCCGGCGACCTGGTGTTCCGTACCCGTGCGGGCACCGTCCCGGTCACCGTCGTCCGGGAGGGCGCCGAGCTGCGCGCCACGCTCACCAGCGTCGCACCGCACGTCCTGGACGTCACCCCCGGCGACCTGGCGGAGGCGCTCGCCGCCCTGGACTGGCCGGCCGCCGACCTCGACCCGGCCCTGCCGCCCCGGATCGCCTTCGCGGGCGCCCGCCATCTGGTGCTGGCCGCCGCGACCCGGGAACGGCTCGCCGACCTCGACTACGACTTCGCGCGCCTCGAAGCGCTGATGCACCGGCTGGACCTGACGACGCTGCAACTGGTGTGGCGGGCGGCGCCGACGGTCTTCCACGTCCGCGACCCGTTCCCGGTCGGCGGCGTCGTCGAGGACCCCGCCACCGGCGCGGCCGCGGCCGCCTTGGGCGCCTGTCTGCGCGCCGGGGGCCTCGTTCCCGACGCCTCGGTCCTCACCCTCCACCAGGGCGAGGACATGGGCCGCCCCGGCACGCTCACGGTCGAGCTGCGGGCGGGCGACGACCGGGTGCGGGTCAGCGGGACCGGCACCCGTATCGAGGGCTGACGGGCCGGGCGCGCCTGGCAGGCTGGACACCATGGACCAGCGACGGAGCCCCCGGGGCCACGAGGACCGGGACCACGACATCTGGAGAACGGTCGACGAGCTGTGCGGCTGGCTCGACGCGGAGACCGGCATCCCGCCCGCACAGGACCTGCTGCTGCGGATGCTGAAGCTGTCGGAGGAGGTGGGCGAGGTCGCACAGGCCGTCATCGGGGCGACCGGCCAGAACCCCCGCAAGGGCGCCACCCACTCCTGGCAGGACGTGGAGGCCGAGCTCTGCGACGTGATCGTGACGGCGATGGTCGCGCTGCGCACCCTCACCCCCGACGCGCCGGCCGTCCTCGACCGGCATGTACGGGGCGTCGCGGCCCGCCCGCGCGTCCCGTCCACCCCTTCCCGCCCGGGAACCACGGGGCATGGCGACGCGGCAACGGGTGGCTGAATAACGGGCGACCATCCCTTGCGGCTACGATCGCGGGCACCGCAGCGAGACCAGGAGTGCCGACCGTGTCCGAACCGCGCATCGCCGTATCCATCGTCACCATGGGCGATCGCCCGCAGGAGGTAGAGGCCCTGCTGGCCTCGGTGGCCGGGCAGGACGTCCGGCCGGCCCGCCTCGTCGTCGTGGGCAACGGGTCGCCCCTCCCGGACTTCGGCGCGTTCCCCGGCCTGTCCGATCTGCCCGGTGGCGTGACGACGATCGAGCTGGCGGAGAACCTGGGCTGCCCGGGGGGCCGCAACGTCGCCCTGGCCAAGCTCGCGGAGTTCGGCGACGTGGACGTCGTCATCGAGCTCGACGACGACGGACTCCTGGTCGACGACGGGGTGTTCCGCAAGGTCCGGGAGCTGTTCGCCGCCGACCCCCGGCTCGGCATCGTCGGCTTCCGGATCGCCGACGAGCACGGCGAGACCCAGCGCCGTCACGTGCCGCGGCTGCGCGCCACCGACCCGATGCGGCGCGGACCGGTCACCGCCTTCCTGGGCGGCGGCCACGCCTTCTCGATGAAGATGCTCGCCGAGACGGGACACTGGCCCGCGGAGTTCTTCTTCACCCACGAGGAGACGGACCTGGCCTGGCGGGCGCTCGACAAGGGCTGGAACATCCTCTACGAGCCCGATCTCCTCCTCCAGCACCCCAAGACCTCCCCGGCCCGGCACTCCGTCTACTACCGGATGACCGCCCGCAACCGGGTCTGGCTGGCCCGCCGGAATCTGCCCCTCCCCCTGGTCCCGGCCTATCTGGGCACCTGGACCCTGCTCACCGTGGCCCGCACCCGCTCGGCGACGGGTCTGCGCGCCTGGGCGGGCGGCTTCGCCGAGGGCGTCCGTACCCCGTGCGGACGAAGGCGGCCGATGCGGTGGCGCACGGTGTGGCGGATGACCAGACTGGGACGGCCGCCGGTCATCTGATCCGCGTCGGATCCGCCGGTGGCGGGCGGCAAGAAGCCAGTCCCGCGACAGGAGTTGCCGATGTCCGTCAGCAGAATCGTCCCCAACATCCGTACCGGCGAGGGCCCCGCGGCCGAAGGGATGGAGCGGAGCGCGGAGTTCTACGGTCTGCTGGGCCTGCGGGAGGTCATGAACCACGGCTGGATCATGACCCTCGCCTCCGCGTCCGACCCCGCGGTCCAGCTCAGCATCATGGGCGCCGACGCCACCGCGCCGGTCACCCCGGACCTGAGCATCGAGGTGGCGGACGTGGACGCGGCCCACGCGGCCATGCGGGAGGGCGGCGCGGAGATCGTGTACCCGCTGCGCGACGAGGAGTGGGGCGTACGCCGCTTCTTCGTCCGCGACCCCAACGGCCGGGTCGTCAACGTGCTGGGCCACCGCTGACGGACCCCTGGCCGTCGCCGCCCTCGGCGTCGTACGGGAGGATCCGCCGCAGCAGCCCCCTGGGGTGGCCCCGCTTGCGCCACTCACGCGGGTAGCCGACGGAGACCTCCTCGAACCGCACGCCGTCGTACCAGGTCGTCCGGGGAATGTGCAGATGGCCGTAGACCATCGCCGCCACGTTGAAGCGCCGGTGCCAGTCGGCGGTGAGCTCCGTGCCGCACCACTGGGCGAACTCGGGGTACCACAGGACGTCCATCGGCTCGCGCACCAGGGGCCAGTGGCCGACGAGGACCAGCGGGACCTCCGGGTCGTGCGCCGCCAGCCGCCGCTCGGTCTCCGCGACCCGCGCCCGGCACCAGGCGTCGCGGGTCGGATACGGGTCGGGGTGCAGCAGGTACTCGTCGGTGCACACCACCCCGGTGCGGCGCGCGTACGCCAGGGACTCCTCCTTGGTCGTCGTGCCCGGTGCCCGGAAGCTGTAGTCGTACAGCAGGAACAGGGGCGCGACCGCCACCGGCCCCTCGGGGCCCGGCCAGAGCGGGTACGGGTCCTCGGGGGTGGCCACGCCGAGGCCGCGGCACATCTCGACCAGGTGCTCGTACCGCTCCTGGCCCCGCAGCCGGACCGGATCGCGCTCGGGCGTCCACAGCTCGTGGTTCCCCGGGGTCCAGACCACCCGCGCGAACCGGTCCGCGAGCAGCCGCAGCGCCCACTCCACGTCCGCCATCCGCTCCGCGACGTCACCGGCGACGATCAGCCAGTCCTCGTCCGAGCCGGGCCGCAGGGACTCCAGGATGGGGCGGTTGTCCGTCATCCCCACATGAAGGTCGCTCACCGCCAGCAGCGAGCCACGGCTTCCATCGGTGCGATCGGACATGAAGAACCTTCCCGCCGGGTGACTGAACGAAATACTGCCCCACCGAGGGCCGCCGCGGGCCGGTGGAGGGCAGATCCCCTGCCGCCGGAACTGGCGGCCGGGGTGAGCGGAGAGATGATGGAGACGTCCATGGGCGCGGCACGGGGCCGCCGGCAGGGCCGGGAAAGGGAGCTGAGGACCAGGTGGACGGCAAGACCCTCCCGGGCGTGCCCGGACACAGCGGGCTCCCGTTCGCGGACAGCGCGGCCGGGGCCCTGCTCGACGCGGACGGAGTGATCATCGGCTGGACGGCCGCGGCGGCGGAACTGTTCTCGCTCCCGGCCGAGCAGGTCTGCGGCCGTCCCGCCGTCGAACTGCTCGCGGCCCCGGCCACCGGCGCCGAAGCGCGGGCCGGGCACCCGGAGGCCGCCTGGTACGGCGAGGCCCTGGTGCGCACCGGCCGGGGCGAGGACATGGGCGTCGTCTTCCATGTGCTGCCGCTGGCGGCCGCCGCCGGCGCGGGCCGGTACTTCGTGCTCTGGGCCCCGGCCGGGACGGTCGACCGCTGGCGCCAGGACCAGGCGTTCACCCGGGAGCTGTTCCTCCAGGACCGGCTGGGGCTCGCGGTGTTCGACGCGGATCTGCGGCTGGTCAGGACCAACACCCATCTGCTGCCGTACACCGGGCTCCTGCCCGACCTGCGCCACCGGTGCCTGGGGGACTTCCTCGAACCCGATGGCGCGGCGGCGGTCGAGGGGCGGCTGCGCGAGGTGCTGCGGACCGGGCGGCCGCTGATCCTCTCGGAGGAGACGGTACGGACCATCGAGGACCCCGGCGACGGGGCGGTGATGGCCATCTCGGCGTTCCGGCTCCAGGCGCCGGACGGGCAGGTCTTCGGTGTCACCGCGCTGTTCACGGACGTCACCGAGCAGCGCCGTTCCGACGAGCGCCTGGCGATCCTGCACCACGCCACCGCGGCCGTCGGCGGCTCGCTGTCGGTCGCCGGGACCGGCGAGGAGCTGGCCGCCGTGCTGGTGCCCCGGCTGGCCGACCTCGCCGTGGTGGAGATCGCGGAGGCGGTGTTCAGGGGCGAGGAGCCCGCCCCCGGCGAGGACGGGCTGCTGCCGCTGCGCCGGACCGCGGCGGCCGGGGAGCGGGCGGCCGAGGTGCCGGCCGGGTCCGTGGTCGCGGCCGACGCCGGCTGCGCCCCCGCGGTCGGGCACGCCCCGGCGTCGATGACCGCCCCGCTGCGGGCCCGGGGCATCTTCCTCGGCCGGGTGACCGTCCGGCGCGGCCCGGGGCGGTCCGACTACACACCGGCCGACCTGGACCTCCTGTGCGAGATCGCCGCCCGCGCGGCGCTCGCCCTGGACAACTCCCGCCGCTACACCCGGGAGCACCGGGCCGCCGTCGGCCTCCAGCGCAGTCTGCTGCCGCCCGCGCAGGCCGAGACCGTCGCCGTGACGACCTCCGGCTTCTACCTTCCGGCCGACACCGCCACCGGCGTCGGCGGCGACTGGTTCGATGTGATCCCGCTGTCCTCCGCCCGGGTCGCCCTGGTCGCCGGGGACGTGGTGGGCCACGGGCTGGCGGCCACCGCCACCATGGGGCGGCTCCGTACCGCCGTCCGCACCCTCGCCGATCTCGACCTGGAGCCGGACGAGCTGATGGTCCATCTCGACGACCTGGTCTCCCAGCTCCGCGACGAGCCCAACGAGCCCGGGGAGCCGGGCGGACCCACCGGGCCCGGCGGACCCGTTCGGCCCAGCCGCCTCACCCGGTCGGACGAGGACGGGGCGGACGAGGACGGACCGGACGGCGGCCACCGGGCCGACCCGGTCGGCGCCACCTGTCTGTACGCGGTCTACGACCCGGTCTCCCGGTACTGCGCGATGGTCTCCGCCGGGCACCCGCCGCCCGCCGTCGTGGACCCGGACGGGACCGTCTCGTACGTCCCCCTGAACCCCGGGCCGCCACTGGGCGTCAACGGACTGCCCTTCGAGGTGACCGAGGTCGAACTGACGCCCGGCAGCCTCCTCGTGCTCTACACCGACGGGCTGATCGAGGGACGCGACAGCGACCTCGACGAGGGCATGGCCGAACTGCGCCGCCGGCTGTCCCGGACCGGCGCCGCCACCGCACCGCTGCGGGAGCTCGGCCAGGAGATCATCTCCGCCCGTCCCCCGCACCAGCTCGCCGACGACGTGACCCTGCTGCTCGCCCGCACCCATGCGGTGCCGTCCGGGAACACCGCGGTCTGGCCGGTGGACGCGGATCCGGTCGCCGTCGCCCGGGTCCGGCAGGAAGCGGCCCGGCAGCTGCGCGCGTGGGGGCTGGAGGAGCTCGTCTTCACCACCGAGCTGGTGCTGAGCGAGCTGGTCACCAACGCCATCCGCCACGCGGGCGGCCCGGTCGAGGTACGGCTGATCCGCGCCGGACAGCTGACCTGCGAGGTCTCCGACCCCAGCGCCACCCAGCCCCGTATGCGCCGGGCCCTGCTCACCGACGAGGGCGGGCGCGGCCTGTATCTGGTCGCCCAGCTCACCAGCCGCTGGGGCAGCCGCTACACCCGTCACGGCAAGACGATCTGGGCCGAGCAGCCGCTCCCCGACACCCCGCAGCCCCAAAGCGGCTGAGCCGTCCGGGCCCTCGGCGTCCGGGGCCCGGCCGCGGACGAACCGCCGGGAGGGCGGGGCAGCAGGAGGGGAGCCGCCGCGATGCGGCGGAACCGGCAGGGGGGACGGGGCACAGCAGGACGGGGCAGCTCGCGGTGCGGCCGCCGCCGGGGCCCCCGCTCCGGCCGTCGCCCGGGGCCACGGAGCGCTCGCGCCGCGCGGTCAGTGCCGGGCGCGGGACCGCTGATGCGAACAGCTCCCGCGAGTCCGCCGAGCGGGCGCGGTCAGTGCCGGGCGCGGGACCGCTCCCGCGCTTCCAGGACCGCGGCCACCCGCTCGCACCAGTCCCGGTTGCCCTCCTCGAAGGCCAGGCCGCGCACGCAGGTCAGATAGGGGCCGACGCGCTCGCCCCGGAGCAGGAACTCCTCCTCCGCGCGGTCCCCGCGCATGGTGCGCAGCAGGTTCCCGAAGAGGTCGATCCTGGCCTGTGCGGCGGCGGCCCGCTCGGTGAGCTGCGCGATCAGGGTCCGGGCGTCGACATGGTCTGCGGCCTGGACCTTGACGAGCAGGTCGTCACGGATGAAGGAGGGCTTCGCGGAGGCGGCGGTGAAGCGTTCCAGCTCCGCCAGGCCGTCGTCCGTGACGCGGAACAGGCGCTTGTTGGGGCGGCCTTCCTGCACGACCTCGCGGCCCGCGACGGCCCCCTCGCCCTCCAGCCGCTTCAACTCGGCGTAGAGCTGCTGCGGTCGGGCGTGCCAGAAGTTGGCCACGCCCAGGCCGAAGGCCTTGGTCAGCTGGTATCCGCTGAGTTCTCCGTCGAGCAGTGCCGCCAGCACGGCATGGCGCAGCGCCATCGGATGGCTCCTCCCGCTTTTCTCGTCCGCCCCTGTCGCCGGGTGCGCCGACCATGATAGTCAAGAAAATGACTAGTCACATTCATGACTATGGAGGAGTGGGACATGACCACCGCAGACCGATTCCGCGCCGCCGTCGACCACCGCGACCTGGCGGCCGTCGACGAGCTGCTCACCGACGACGTCCGCCTCTACAGCCCGGTGAAGTTCACCCCGTTCGAGGGCAGGCCGATGGTGCTGGGCCTCTTCGGGGTCCTGCTGCGCACCTTCGAGAACTTCCGCTACGTCGGCGAGTTCACCGGCACCGCGCAGACCGGCACCGACGGCACGGCCGCCCCCTCGGCGGTCCTGGTGTTCCGCGCCGAGGCGGGCGGCAAGGAGATCCACGGCATCGATCTGCTGCACTTCGACGACGACGGGCGGATCAAGGAGCTCACGGTGATGGTCCGTCCCCAGTCCGCCGTACGGGCCCTCGGCGACGCCGTGCTCGCCGGGCTGATCGCGGACGGACTCGTTCCGGCACCGGCCGATCAGCCGGGGTGACCCGCCCGCGCGACCGCGTCCAGCAGCTCGTACTCCCCCGTCGGAAGGGTGGGCCAGGGCTCGGGCAACCCCTTGAGTCCCCCAACGCCCCCATGCTAGAAAACGCTTACCACTCTGGCATTCCCGCATGGGCTCACTCTTCCTCCGGAGCTTCGATGACAACTGCCTGGTCCCGTCGTGCCCTGCTGGCCACGGGCGGCGGTGCGGCGCTCGCCCTCGGCCTGCCGGCCGCCGCCTCCGCATCCGACTCCGCCTCCCCCTCGGCCCTCCCGGACGCCGTCGGCGCCGCCGACGCCGCCGACGAATTCGCCGCCCTGCGCGCGAAGTGGCGTGATCTGTACCTGGGAACCGGCTTCAGCCCGACCGCCGAGCCCTTCAAGTCCAAGCTCGCCGATCTCGGCGCGCAGGCAACCGGTTACCGCTCCACGATGGCCCCCGCGCGCGGCTCCCTCTGGCCGGACCTGGTCTATCTGGACCCCGACCCGGACACCGACACCGAGTCGTTCGGCTTCTCCGCCAACATGAACACCGGCTACAACCGGCTGCGCACCATGGCGGAGGCGTACTCCCAGCCCGGCACCGGGGTCACCGGCGACACCGGCCTGCGGGACGCGGTCATCACCGGCCTCGACCACCTCCACGCCGACGTCTTCAACGAGACGACCGCGCGCTACGGGAACTGGTGGAACTGGCAGATCGGCGTGCCCCAGGCCCTGATGGACACCTGTGTGCTGCTCCACGACGACCTGACGGACGCTCAGCGCGCCGCCTACTGCAAGGCCATCGACACCTTCCTGCCCGACTCCGCCGTCGGCTCGTACACCGGCACCAGCACCGGCGCCAACCGGGTCGACCTGTGCCGCGGCATCATCCTGCGCGGCATCGTCGGCGCCGACGCCGCCAAGATCGCACTGGCGGTCGCCGCGCTCTCGCCGGTCTTCCCGTACGTCACGACGGGCGACGGCTTCTATCCGGACGGCTCCTTCGTCCAGCACACCTCCATCCCCTACATCGGCGGTTACGGCGCGGTCCTCAACGACGGGCTCGGGCGGCTCTTCGCCCTGCTGCGCGGCTCGACCTGGGAGATCACCGACCCGGGCAGCCGGCAGTTCCTCGACACCATCGACGCGGCCATCGCCCCGTTCATCTACGACGGCCTGATGATGGACAACGTCTCGGGCCGCGGCATCACCCGCGTCGGCTCCAGCGACCACACCCGCGCCCATGGCGTCATGGCCTCGATCGTGCTGCTCGGCATGGGCGCGGGCCCCGAGGAGAACACCCGCTGGCGCGCCATGGTCAAGGGCTGGCTGAAGCGCGACTACTACGCCCCGGCGCTGAAGTCCGGCTCCCTGAGCCTGGTGAACACCGCCCGGTTGCAGACCCTGCTGGACGACACGGCCGTCACCGCGTCCCCGGAGCCGTCCGCGCACCACGTCTTCCACAACATGGACCGGGTCACCCACCGCCGCCGCGGCTGGGGCGCCGGTCTCTCCATGGCCTCCAAGCGGATCGCCCACTACGAGTTCGGCAACGGGGAGAACAAGCGCGGCTGGCACACCGGCTCGGGCTGGCTCCAGTGGTGGGGCGACGGCGCGGGTCTGGAGCAGTACTCGGACGCGTACTGGCCGACCGTCGACCCGTACCGGCTGCCCGGCGTCACCGTCTCCCGGAAGAAGCTCGCCGACGGGCAGGGCGGCGCCTGGGCCAACCCGACGCCGGACACGCGGTGGGTCGGCGGCACCGGGGACGGCGAGTTCGGCACCACCGGCCAGCACCTCCAGGGCCTGGCGAGCACGATGCACGCCCGCAAGTCGTGGTTCTGGCTGGACGACTGCGTGGTCTGCCTCGGCTCCGGCATCACCTCCGCCGACGGCGCGGGCGTCGAGACGGTCGTCGACAACCGCTGCCTCGGCGCGAGCGGCACGCCGCGGCTGCTGCTCGACGGCCGGGCACAGCCCACCACCCAGGGCTGGACCACCACCCGCACCACCACCTGGGCCCATCTCGACCGGCACGCGGGGTACGTCTTCCCCGGCGGCACCAGGCTGCACGCCCTGCGCGAGGAGCGCACCGGTGCCTGGAAGGACATCAACGACGACGGCACCACCGCGCCCAACACCCGCCGCTACGTCACCCTCTGGCAGGACCACGGCACCGACCCGGCGGACGCCACCTACGCGTACATCCTGCTGCCAGGCGCGAGCAGCGCGCGCACCGCCGCCCGCGCGGCCGACCGGGGCTGGCTCCAGATCCTCGCCAACGACGCCCGGCGCACCGGCATCCGCGTACCCTCCCTCGGGTTCACCGGCGTCAACTTCTGGGAGGCGGGCACGGCGGGCAAGGTCACGGCGAGTGCGCCGGTCTGCGTCCAGATCCACGAGAAGCGCGACGGCACCGCCACGATCTCCGTCTCCGACCCGTCCCGTACCGTCACCGGCCTCACCCTCACCTGGCGACGACCCGTCAAGTCCGTGCTGTCCAAGGCGGACACGGTGAGCGCGGTCCGGACCGGCTCGTCGGTGACCCTGACCTACGGCGACCTGAGCGGAAGCCGCGGCGCCACGCACACGGTGCGCGTCCGGCTGCGGTGACTGCGGGCCGGGGGCGGTGAGTACGGGCCGGGCGTGGTGAGTACGCGCCGGGCGTGGTCAGTACGGGCCGGGCGTGGTGAGTACGCGCCGGGGGCGGTCAGTACGGGCCGGGCTCGGTGAGTACGCGCCGGGCGCGGTCAGTACGCGCCGGGGCGGTGAGCACGGGCACGCCTGGTCAGTACGGGCACGCCCGGTAAGTACGCGCCGGGCGCGGTGAGTACGGGCCACGCCCGGCCGGTACGCGCCGGACCCGGTCAACGCGCCGGGCACGGCGAGCACGGGCCACGCCCGGCCGCCGCGTACCGGCCGGACCGGGCAGGGCGGCGGGCGGCATCCGCCGCCGGGGCGGGCTTCCGTCCCGGCAGGGGGCGCCGCCCGGCCCCGGTCACCGGCGAACCGCCGCCCCCTTCCAGGCCGTGACCCCCTTTCAGGCCGTGACCCCTTTTCAGGGCCGGCCCCCTTGCGGCCCGGCCCCTTTCAGGCCGGGACCTCCTCCGACGCGCCGCCGCCGTCCGCGCCCCCGGCGACCGCCGGCGCGCTGCGCAGGGTCACCAGGGCGGCGAGGCCACCGGCCACGGCGAGGGCCGCGGCTCCGAGGAAGGCGGCGGAGAAGCCGTTGGTGAGGGCCACCGGGTCTCCGGGCTCACGGGCGCCGTGCGCGGCGGCGATCGCGGTCATGGCGGCGAGGCCGAGGGCGGAGCCGACCTGGTAGCTGGTGTTGACGATCCCGGAGGCGAGTCCGCCCTCCTCCGGACGGGCGCCGGAGAGCGCGGTGCCGAGCGACGGGATGAACGCCAGCGACATGCCCACCGCCGAGAGCAGCGACGCGGGCAGGACGTCGACGAGGAAGTTCCCGTCCGGACGGGCGAGCGAGAGCCAGAACATGCCCGCGCCGAGCAGGAACAGCCCGATGACCACGAGCGGCTTGGGGCCGAACCGGGAGATCAGTCGCGGTGCCAGCACGATCATCATGATCATGATGGCGACCGTCATGGGCAGCAGCGCGGAGCCGGAGGCGAACGCGCCCAGTCCCAGGACCTGTTGCAGGTAGAGGTTGAGGAAGAACCACATGGGTATCCACGCGGCGGCCATGAGCAGCTGGGCGATGTTGGCACCGGCCAGGTTGGGCGCCCGCCAGATCCCCGGCCGCATCAGCGGTTCGCGCCGCCGGGCCTGGATCGCGACGAACGCGCCGATCAGCGCCGCGCCCGCCGCCAGGACGAGCCAGGTCTCGGCGGAACCCCAGCCGGTCTCGGGAGCGCGGACGACGGCGTAGACGGCGGCGGCCAGCCCCGCGGTGACGGTGACCGCGCCGGCCAGGTCGATCGATCCGCGCCGTCCGGCGCCCGAAGGCATGAGGGCGGGCGTGAGGGCCAGGACGATCAGGGCGACGGGGATGTTGATCCAGAACACCCAGGGCCAGCTGGCGTACTGCGTGACGACCCCGCCGAGGAAGACTCCGGCGGTGCCACCGGCCGGGGCGGCCGCACCGTACAGGGCGAAGGCCTTCCCCAGCTCCTGGGGCCGTGAGCCGAAGAGCGTCATCAGCAGAGCGAGGGCGGACGGGGCGATCAGCGCGGCGCCCACGCCCTGGAGGGCCCGCCCGGTCAGCTCGACCCAGACCTCACCCGCGAGGCCCGCGGTCAGCGAACCCGCGGCGAGGACGGCCCATCCGGCGCCGAACAGGCGTCTGGCGCCGAGCAGGTCCGAGAGCCGTCCGCCGAGCAGCAACAGCCCGCCGAAGGCGACGACATAGGCGTTGAACACCCACGACAGATCTTCCTGGGAGAAGCCCAGGTCGGTCTGTATCTCGGGCAGGGCCACGCCAATGATCGACGTGTCCATGATGACGATGAACTGGGCCAGCGCGATCAGCGCGAGCGCGGACCATCTCCGCGCGTCGGTCGACGCGACGGGTGAAGCCGACATGGCCATAGCAAGCACTCCAATACGGGAGGGGGGTATCTGCGCATCGCGAATATACCCCCCAGGGGTATCAATGGCCAGCACTCGACGCCGCCCCCGCCGATCCCCTCCCGCCACCACCGGATAGCCTGACCACAAGACTTGACAGAGCGTCAGATATCCCATGAATCAGTTGAAACCCACAGGGAAGAGGGCAGAGATGACCAGGACGTATCGCGCCGTGGAGTTCTCGGAGTACGGAGGCCCCGAGGTCTTACGCGTGGTGGACCGCGAGATGCCCCGCCCGGGTCCCGGGCAGGTGCTGCTGGAGGTCCGCGCCGCCGGGGTGAATCCGCTGGACTGGCAGCTGCGCAGCGGGGCCGTCGCGGAGATGATGCCGGTGGAGTTCCCCTCGGTGCCCGGCGGCGACGTGGCCGGTGTCGTCGCGGAGACCGGTCCGGGCGTGACCGGCTCCGGCACGGGCGGCTTCGCCGTGGGCGACGAGGTCTTCGGTCCGATCGGCTCCGGCGGCTACGCCGGGTTCGCACTGGCGCCCGCGGCACAGCTCGCCCGGAAGCCCGAGGGGGTGCCCTGGGAGATCGCGGCCGGGCTGCCGGTGGCCGTCAACACGGCGTACCAGGTCCTCGCGGACCTCGGGGTGAAGGCCGGGGAGACCGTGCTCGTGGACGGGGCGGCCGGTGGTGTCGGCTCGGTGGCCGTACAGCTCGCCAGGCATCTCGGCGCGACCGTGATCGGGACCGCCGGCGCCCACAACCACACCTATCTGCGCTCGCTCGGCGCCACGCCCGTGACGTACGGCGAGGGGCTGGCCGAGCGGGTCCGCGCCATCGCCGCACAGGGCGTGGACGCGGCGTTCGACGCCGCCGGGAAGGGCTCGCTGCCCGCGCTCGTCGAGCTGACGGGCGGGCCGGAGCGCGTGGTCACCATCGCCGACCACCGGGCGGCGGAACACGGCGTGCGCTTCGCCTTCGCGGGCCCCGACGCGGTCCGCGAGCGCCTTGAGCGGGCGGCCGCACTGGTCACGAGCGGCGAACTCACCCTCTCCGTGGCCCGGACGTACCCCCTGTCCCAGGCGGCCGACGCCCACCGGGAGAGCGCGGGCGGTCATGTGCGCGGCAAGCTGATCATCGTGCCGGACTGACACCGGCACGTCACGCGGCGCACCCACGACGCCCGCGCAACGCACAACGGACGGCGAACGGCGCCCGGCAGACGGCGCCCGGCGGACCTCTCCACGAATCCACCAATTGCGAAATTATGCAATTCACTACATGCTGTGGGTGGTCGCGTCCACAGGTAGCCGTGGGCGCGACCACCAGTGAGCCCCGGGAGCCGGGGCGGTGAAGGGAGTCCGAGGACCGTGCCGGTTCCGCTGTACCAGGCCAAGGCCGAGTTCTTCCGGATGCTCGGGCACCCGGTCCGCATACGCGTACTGGAGCTGTTGCAGGACGGCCCGATGCCGGTACGGGATCTGCTGGCCGCGATCGAGGTGGAGCCGTCGACGCTCTCCCAGCAGCTGGCCGTGCTGCGCCGCTCCGGCATCGTGACCTCGGTCAGGGAGGGCTCCACCGTGGTGTACGAGCTGTCCGGCGGGGACGTGGCGGAGCTGATGCGGGCCGCGCGCCGGATCCTGACCGAGATGCTGGCCGGGCGGAACGAACTCCTGGCCGAACTGCGGGAAGCCGAGGTCGCGGCGGAGTGAGTACCGTGCTCGCCCGGTCCTGGGACCGGGTCGCCTCCCTGCTGCCGGCCCGCGCCGACTTCGTGGTCATGGGCCGCGACCCGCGTCGCGATCTGCTCGCCGGCCTGACCGTCGCGATCGTCGCGCTGCCGCTCGCCCTGGGCTTCGGGGTCTCCTCCGGGCTCGGTGCCGAGGCCGGGCTGGCGACCGCCGTGGTGGCCGGCGCGCTGGCGGCCCTGTTCGGTGGTTCCAACCTCCAGGTGTCCGGGCCGACCGGGGCGATGACGGTGGTGCTGGTCCCGATCGTGGCCCAGTACGGGCCGGGCGGGGTGCTGACGGTCGGGCTGATGGCCGGCGCCCTGCTGATCGTGCTGGCGCTGCTGAGGGCCGGACGTTACATGCGCTACATCCCGGCGCCGGTGGTCGAGGGCTTCACGCTCGGCATCGCCTGTGTCATCGGCCTCCAGCAGGTGCCGAACGCACTGGGCGTGGCCACGCCGGAGGGCGACAAGGTCCTGGTGGTGACCTGGCGCGCGGTCGAGGAGTTCGTACGGGCTCCGCAGTGGACCGCCGTCGCCCTCGCGGCGGGCGTGGCGGCCGTGATGCTGCTGGGCGCCCGGTGGCGGCCCACCATCCCGTTCTCCATCGTCGCGGTGATCGCCGCCACCCTGGTGACCCAGCTCTTCGACCTGGACGGGGCCGCCCCGATCGGTGACCTGCCCTCCGGGCTCCCCGCCCCCTCCCTCGGCTTCCTCGACCTGTCCGCGCTGGGGTCGCTGCTGGCTCCGGCGGTCGCGGTCGCGGCGCTGGCCGCGCTGGAGTCGCTGCTGTCGGCGACCGTCGCAGACGGCATGACGGTGGGTCAGCAGCACGATCCGGACAAGGAGTTGTTCGGCCAGGGCATCGCCAACCTGGCGGCCCCGCTGTTCGGCGGGGTCCCCGCCACCGCGGCGATCGCCCGTACCGCCGTGAACGTCCGGACCGGCGCGGGCTCGCGGCTCGCCGCCCTCACCCATGCCGCCGTCCTGGCCGTGATCGTCTTCGCCGCCGCCCCGCTCGTCTCCAGGATTCCGCTGGCCGCCCTGGCCGGGGTGCTGCTGGCGACCGCGATCCGGATGGTGGAGGTCGGCTCGCTGCGGGCGATGGCGCGTGCGACCCGCTCGGACGCGATCGTGCTGGTACTGACGGCCGCCGCCACGCTCGTCCTCGACCTGGTGTACGCGGTGATCATCGGCCTGGCCGTGGCGGGCGCGCTGGCGTTGCGGGCGGTCGCCGGTCAGGCCCGGATGGAGCAGGTCGACTTCAGGGCGGACCTGCCGGGCGAGCACAGCGAGGAGGAACACGCGCTGCTCGCCGAGCACATCGTCGCGTACCGGATCGACGGGCCGCTGTTCTTCGCCGGTGCGCACCGCTTCCTGCTGGAGCTGAGCGAGGTCGCCGACGTCCGGGTGGTGATCCTGCGCCTGTCGCGGGTGTCCACGATGGACGCCACCGGCGCCCTGGTCCTCAAGGACGCCGTGGAGAAGCTGAACCGGCGCGGCATAGCCGTGATGACCTCCGGCCTGCGCCCCGACCAGCGCCGGACCCTGGAATCGGTCGGCGCGCTGGACCTGCTGCGGCGGGAGGGCCGGGAGTACGCCACCACGCCCGAGGCCATCGCCGGGGCCCGCGCCCACCTGCGCCGGGCCGGGGTCCTGCCCGGCGCCTCCGGCACCGCCGAGGCCGTCCGGTGAGCGGGCGGCCCGACGCCCTGCCCCTGCGGCACGTCCTGACCCTGCCCGCGATGGGCCAGGCCGTACGGATCGCCCGGGAGACCACCGAGCAGGTCTTCGCGGAGTGGGGCATCGTCCGGCACCATCCGGCCGTGGATCCGGCGCTGCTGATCCTCTCCGAGCTGGTCACCAACAGCGTCCGCCACGCGGCCCTGCTCTCCCCCGACATCACCGTGATCTACGCGGCCGGCCAGGACACGTTCGCGTTCGCCGTCCACGACCGCCACCCGTACCAGCCCCCGCTCCTGTCGGCGGTCACCGGAACCGGTTGCGGCGGGCTGGGCACGATCATGGAGCTCACCCTCGGCCTGGGCGGGACCGCGGTCGTCCGGGGCGACGCGGACGGCATGGGCAAGAGCATCTGGATCACCCTCCCCCTGCGGACGCCCCCGCACCCGGCCTGACACGAACAGCACCCAGCACCGACCGAACAGCTGACGAAACAAGGAAGACCATGAACGACATGACCGAGACGCTGCCGCCCTGCCCCGCGTGCTCCGGCGTCCACACCTACGAGATGAGCGCGCTCCTGGTCTGCCCCGAGTGCGGCCACGAGTGGTCACCCGCCGCCGCCGAACCCGCGGGCGAGGGCGCGGCCGCCGGGATCAGGGACGCGGTCGGCAATGTGCTCACCGACGGCGACACCGTCACCGTGATCAAGACCCTGAAGGTCAAGGGCAGCCCGAGCGGCATCAAGGCCGGTACGAAGGTGCGCAACATCCGCCTCGTCGACGGTGTGGACGGCCACGACATCGACTGCAAGGTCGACGGCTTCGGCCCCATGCAGCTCAAGTCCAGCGTGGTCAAGAAGGCCTGACCCGCGCTCCCGGCCCGCCACGGCTGACGAGGACGGCTCCCGCGTTGATAATCTTGGGCGTTCCCGAAGTCATCACGCCGGTGTGAGGGCGCGAGGATGTCCTCATGGTGAAGAGTCTTGGGTGGATGCGATGCACGGTGCACGCACGACAGCGGCCGTCCGCCGTCCCGGCGGCCGCTCCGGTCGCGGAGCGGGCGCGGTGAGCGCCCCGCTGTACCAGCTGAAGGCCGAGTTCTTCAAGACGCTGGGCCACCCGGTGCGGATCAGGGTGCTTGAGCTCCTGAGCGAGCGGGAGTACGCCGTCTCCGAGATGCTGACCGAGATCGGCGTGGAGGCGGCCCACCTCTCCCAGCAACTGGCCGTGCTCCGCCGCGCCAACCTCGTCGTCCCCCGCCGGGAGGGCTCGGCCGTCTACTACTCGATGGCCAATCCGCAGGTGTCGGAGTTGCTACGGGTCGCCCGGAGCATCCTGTCCGGCGTACTGGCGGGCCAGGCCGAACTACCGGCCGACCTCAAGGCCACCGAACCCACCACCACTCCGGCCCCTGCCCCCACCCCCGAACACCGCAAGCCGTCGTAGCCGTTCCGGGCCCTTCCCGGCGAGCCGGGTCCGCGACGCGCGAACGCCCCGCGGGTACGAGGGCCCGGGTGAGCCACCGCTTTCCGAAGCCGCCCGCCCGACCCGCCATGCCCACTTGCCGGCCGCCGAGAGGGTAGTCGACGACGTGGGCCACGCGGGCCTTCATGCCCGGCTCCGCAAGAGAGCGTCTCGAACACCTCGATGAGCCGTCCGATCGCACGTGGCCCCTCGAGACGATCGAATTGCACCGGTTGGTCAACCGCCAACCCTGTTGACCGGAGGCGGGCCGCCAAAGAACGGCTGCCCGCCTCCCTTCTCCGTCAGGTCCAACTCAATGGGCTACCAGCCCAAGTTGTATCCATCGCCGTTGCACGAGCTGCAGACGCCGTCCCCGCCGCACTTGTTGCAGTCTCGCGGGAAGGGGAAGCCGTCGATCTTTCCGGTGCCCTTGCACTTGCGACACTCGCCCTTCTTGTCAGGACATGACTTGCATCGGGCCATGAGAGTTCTCCTTTTCATCTTGAAACGTGACAGCGGTAGCCGCCACAGGCTTTGCAGTCACCGCTACATCGCCAGATGCGGCAGCAGAGAGTCGGATCGCCGACCTGGTCGAGTCCGTCCGCACGGGGCGGCCTACAGTTGTTCGTTCGTCCGCTCGAAATAGGGCAAGGCCGGGTTGGCCACAACGGCACTGCCCGACCATCGGACGCTATGCGTCTCGGTTCCACCGGTGGGGCAGCAGGTGGGATCGGCGTCCTTGAAGATCGGCCGCGTGAGTGTGACTTCGGAGCCGTTCTGTGAGGTGACGCGGAGCTGGCTGGCTCCGGACGCCTGGCCCACGTATCGGTTTCCGTAGAAGAAGAACACGCTGACGCAGTTGCCGTTGGCGCTGCCGACACATGATGCCTGGACGGCACGCAGCGGACCCCGCATGCGGGTGATCGCGTCCGCAGTGACGGTGGTGCTGAAGCTCTGCCGCTCGATGAGCCGCAGAGCTGCGGCGCCGTCGACGCTGGTGGTCGGCTGTTGGAAGCTGGCTGGGCAGCCGGTGAATTGAAGCAGCGCGGCAGGGGGTTTCATGGTGCGTAGTCGACCGCAGTCACGCACCCAGTCAGGGTCCTGGTCGTCCCCCAGGACGGGATCGAGGTGAGTGACCGGTTCGAGGCGGCCGGCCGTGCGGGTGAAGACGGTAATGGTCACGGAGTCCGTGGCGGGCGTGTCGCCCCAGACAACGGCTGACCACCCGGGGTAGCACTTGTAACTTCCCAGGTGCACTTCGGAGGAGCCTTGCACGGTGCCGCCGATCGCGGACTTGAGCGCAGCGCGGGTGGGACACGGGTTGCTGTCGACAGGTTTAACGGGTTGTGTGCCCCGGAGATCTACGATCTGTTTAATCACCGTACCCACGACTCTGGGGTGGGTCTTGATGTAGCTGTGCATGCAGCCACTCACAAACACCTTGATGCCGCTTGCACGGCAGGTCAGGATGTGTGGCTTGCCAGTGCGGTTCGTGTAGGCGGTGGCGGAGTCGAGAGTGACGGCCAGGTCCCCGAGTTCCACTTCGGGCGGAGACTTGACTTTGAACGGCCCTGAGGGAAGAACGAACTTGATGCTGCCTGCAATCGCAAGAACGGGAACTTCTCTGGGCCAAGGTGGCAGTTTCCTGATCTGGCCCGACTTGTACCTCAGCGCACGCCCTTGGGGCGACCTGAGCGCGGTGAATATTGAGCACATGTCGTCTTCATGCGTCATGTCATAGCCCGCACAGAAGCTGAGCAGGGCGTCGAGCGTCACACCTAGAGGGTGGCGGGAGATGCTGAGCAGGTCCGTGGCCGTTTGGAGGGCAGTGATGATCTCGGAGCCGAGTGTCGGCGTTCCAATAGTGATGACCTCGGCGATGTTCTGCCGTGTTTTGCCACCGAGTTGACCATTCGGCCGGGATGCCGCGTACTGGGTGGCCAGACCACCCATGGAGTGCGCGACGACGATGACCTTGTGTCCGGCGATACGTGCCAGGCAGTTGATGGCATCCGCGAGCTGCGGACCGATGCGTCTGTCGGTCACCCATTCCGGCTGGGCGGCGGAGTAGTCATAGGTCCATGCCGTGACGCGGGAGAGTCTGGCGACGCTCGCGGGAAAGGATGCCTTCGTTTCACCCCAGGTTTCGGCTCCAGAGGCGATGCCGTGCACGAAGAGGACAGGCGTGCTCTTGGCCAACGGCCCGTGTGGTTCCACCTGCACGACTTTCCTGCCGGCCGAACAGGGACCAGGGGCAGCAACCGCCGACGTGGGCAGTGTCACGCCAAGGCCAAGGAGCGCCGCCAGGGTTGCACACAGCGCGATAATGCGCGCAAGGAGCGAGCGCCCGGTCACTTGACGACCTCCATGACGGTGATGCGCCAACCGGTGCTCCTCTTGGCGAACCCGATGAGAACGTGCTGGGCGGCTTCACCGGGCTTGGACAAAGCGGCCTGCACGTTGGCGTAGCCGTTGGCCTCGTGCCAGGTGCCCTCTGCCAGATCGATCCGGGTTCCTTCGGAAAGAAGCCGACCAGCGCCCAGGGCCTTCTCCAATTCGGGCGTGAGGGCTGCGCGCTGAGTGTCAGCGTCCCTTGAGGTCAAGTCCTTCACCACGTCGGTGGCTTGGGCGGGCGGGGAACCCCCCGGCTTGTACGGCAGGGCGCGGGCACTTGACGGCTTGCCGGCTTCTGTCGTTGGGGGTGGCGGGTCGCCCCGAAGAACCAGATAGCCGATGCCGGCTGCGGCCACCAGGGCCAAGCCGAGGCTGAGAACAAGTGGGGTTTCTCGCATGAACGTCGCTCCTCCCTGGGAGTCATGCGTATGGGGATCATTTCGGTAGGAAGAACTGTCGTGATGAGGTGCGCCGCAATCAGTGCCGTCGAACTGGACCCCAGCCTTTGGCATGCTCTGCGCGTGCGCGACGCTGCCGCTGGCCGTTGTCCGGACCGACAGAAATCGCACTTCGGCGTGTGAGGATGCCGCCGAGAGAGGCCGCTAGGGCTCTGTCTTCGAACTGCGGTCGTCCGGCCGGAGGCCGGGCCGTGCGGCGTCCGGTGCGTGGGATGCAAGGCGGAGGATCGTCCCCGTACTGGATGCACGGGGCCGACTCCGACAACACGGCGAGCGTGCGTGCCGGGCGTCACACGGCAGACGGCAGTTCGAAGACAGGGCCTAGGGAGTCGCGCCTTCGAAGGTCGCTTTGATGGGGCTTACGGACATGCGTGTGGACATGAGCGGCCTCTCGACAGTGGTGGAATGAACCGCGCTGTGGTGCCCGGCGGCGCGTTCGAACGCTGCGGCCTGCGGTCTGTCACCACAGTAAGGCGCCCTCCGGATACGCCTGTGCAGATTCACTTGGGCAGCTCTCGCATGAGCACAGGTGACCAAGATCGTTGAGCGAGCAGGGAACGGGGCACTGAATCCGCCCTCCTGGCTTCGCAGTCCAACTCAGTCGAGCAGACCCATCCGACAGGCTCTGAGCACCAGTTGAGTCCGGTTCTTCACTTCGAACTCGCAGACGAGGTCTTTGATACGTCGTCGAGCGGTCGTCTTCGAGACGCCGAGGCGCCGTGCGATCGTCTCGTCCTTCACCTCATCGGCGAGCATCGCGAGAAGATCGCGATGCTTCTGCATCACGTCACGGGCAGTCGGCTGATCGGACGGGGCAAGCGGCGCGGCTCCCCGCCAGTGGCGGGAGAACAGATCGACTGCGGCCGCGACCGCCCCCGGCGTGCGGGCGATCAGAACTCCCTCCTGATTGTCAGCGGGGTCCAGAGCCGTGGCGACGTATTCGTCGTCGATGATGAATGTCCAGACGGGCAGCGTGGGCACGGTGCGGATCTCAACGCCGGCTGCGGCCATTGCGCGAGCGCCGTCCATCAGGCTCGGCAGGATGTCGATGCTTTCCAGGAGCAGGAGTTGGACGTCAGTGCCGCGCTGGGCTGTAAAGGCTGCCAACTTGCTGATCGCCGCGTAGTCGGAGGTCTCCCCCACTCCTGGTGCTGCCCCCGCAGCGGCCATGCACCGTACGGTCGATGCTGTGGCCGCGACCCTCTCCAGAAACGACCAAGCCGCATCGGCTCCACGGTGCACCTCCGCCTCGGCGAGGGAGGAGTCCCCCGTCGGGCCGGTCTCGGAGGCCAACTCATCGACCTCAGCGCGGCCCAGCTCGAGCTCTTTCTGCTGACGTGCCAGACGCAGTTCGGCACGCTCCAACAAGGGATGACAGGCCAGTACTGGATGGACGGCACGCAGCTTCCCCTCTGCCGTCCCGGCAAGCAAGCCCAGGGACAGGAGTCGCTCTGCGACAAGGCGGGCATCCTCCACGGACAGGCCCATGAGGTCCCCGACACATTCAGCAGTCGAAGGCGGCCGTGTCAGAAAACGGCGGTAGAAATCCGATTCGACAGCTACCAGGCCCAGTCCCGCCAACATCGTCTCCCCTTTGTCCTCTCTCACCAGACGAGCTGGGGGCCGCGCCTCGTCAGGGCTTGCACGGCCTGTTCCAGCACTGGTGTGAACCGAGTTGCCGTACGCGCTGCAAAGATGTGCGTCTCGGCTGTGCCGTGGCGTGGTTCAGCGGCGTGGGCGACTGAACCACGCCACGCTTTCCTTCTGAGCCATGAAGACGATCAGCGCGACACCAGCTCCCAGCTCTGAAAGGGAAGCCATGAGCATGGCGGTTGGGGCAGCGCTGCCGGTGACACCCAACGTATAGGTGCCAATAGCACAGTGCCAGGCGCCGTAGACGATCGTCCCGATGCGAAGGATGTTGCTGCCCTTACCGAACCGTGCCGCGAGAACAAGTGCGATGACGGCGTAGACGACGCCCTGCGCCAATCCGGCCTGTGCAATCGTCATCTGGGCTGCCGCTGTCTGCTCCGCCTCGTAAACGGCGGAGCTCATAAGGCCTGAAGAACCTCGATAGGGGTCGAGGGAACTCTGTGCCGCATCTGCTTGGGCGAGCGCAGCCAGCCCCGTAATGATCAGGATGCCGGCCAGCAAGAACAGGACGATCCGAGCCGCCCTGACCCGCGGCGGCATGTTCATGAGTCTGCTGTCGTACCCCGGCCGTTGCACGAACGCGGCTCCAGGTGGCATCGGATGCAGAGGAGAAGAGGTCAGCGGTGGCGCAGCCTTCGTGGAGTCGGCTTCCGGCTGTTGTCCGGAAGGTAGGACCTGCTCAGGCTTCGGTTGCGGTGACTGGTTCATTGGATCGCTTCCCAGTGTGGGGGCTGATGAGACGTTCGATTGGGGAGTGCGCGGGCAAGCTCGTGGCGTGGACGAGCCCTGTGCGAGATCCATTCGCGAACCCTGCGGAACAGGCCAACTGATGTGCTATCAGCAGGTGCGGGAGGAACCCGTGCAAGCCCTCTGGGCTACCGTCAAATGAGCGGTAGAAAACGAGGATCGGGGGCGATCGAGTTGTTCTCCACGCTGTGCCGACAGTCATAATCAATCAATCATCAACAGGCTGGCCGAAGGGCAGAACTGCGGTGGAAGGCAGGCCGGGTCGTCGAGAGCAGCCGCTCGATCCACAGGACGGCCCTCTGGAGCGCTTCGCGCTGGGGTTGCGCGAAATCCGCGAGAGAAGGGGCCTGACCTACGCGGAGATGGCGGACCTGGCCCATTTCTCCTCCAGCACCCTCTCGCAGGCTGCAGCTGGACATCGGCTCCCCACCTGTCAGGTGGTACTGGCCTACGTACGTGCCTGTGGTGAGGACCCAGCCCCCTGGAAGGAACGCTGGGAGAACGTGCGGCTCGCCTTGTACGGGCCGGAAGTGGCAGGGCGGGAGCCGGCCGCGATCGTTCCGCATGGCTTCGGCCGGCAAGACGGCACCAGTTTCGTGGGCCGTGAGCGTGAGCTCGCTGCAGGCCGTGAACTGATCGAGCAATGCCGGGTCGTCACACTTGCCGGAGTCGGTGGCGTGGGGAAGACCCGGCTTGCCCGGCGTCTTCTGCTCCAGTCAGCTGATCGGTTCGCGGACGGCACGCACTGTGTGGAGCTGGCTGACTGCAACGGCGACGACGCCGTCGTGGCGGCAGTGGCGGCAGCCGTCGGGGTGCAGACCCACGCGGACCGGGACTCCCTGCCGGAACTCGCCAGAGCGCTGCACGGGCGACACATGCTCCTCCTGCTCGACAACTGTGAGCATCTTCTCGATGCGGTTGCCCGAGCCATTCGTACACTGCTCTCGCTCCTGCCGGAACTCCGTTTCCTCACCACCAGCCGACAGCCTTTGGATATCGGCGAAGAGCATGTGTTACGGGTGGATCCCCTGGACCTGCCCGCTCGGGACTATGGGCGGCCGAACGAGTCGGGTCCAACACACCATGCTTGTGCAGCCTCATCGGCTGTGGTCCTCTTCGCCGACCGAGCCAGCGCTGCCTGTCCGGACTTCCGGATAACTGGAGCGAATCAGCACACCGTCATCCGCGTATGCCGGAGGCTGGACGGTCTGCCTCTCGCTCTGGAGATCGCCGCACGGCGACTGCGCACTCTGACCCTCGATGAACTCTTGGAACGGCTTGACCACCGATTCCGCCTGCTCGGCCCCGGCGGCCGCGACCGCACCGCGCATCCGCGCCACCAGGCACTACGTGCACTCTTCGACTGGAGTTACGAGCTCTGCACCGATACCGAACGGGCCGCCTGGCAGCAGCTCTCGCTATGCTCCGGCGGAGTCCAGCTCACCGATGCGGAGCAGCTCTGCGGAAATGCCTCGGCAGACAACGCACAGGGATCCCCCGATGACACTGAGGTCGACGCCTTCGAGGCGCTGGCCGGACTCGTGGACAAGTCGCTGCTCACAAGAGTGGAGGTGGGCGGCCATACCCGTTTTCAAATGCTTGAGACCGTCCGCGCCTACGGACAGGAACGTCTCAGGGAGAGCGACCGCGCGCCATATGTGCAGCGCCGGTATCGCGCTTGGTATCTCGGCCTCGCCGCACAAGCAGGATCCGCCTACGGTTCACCCGATCAGGCCAACTGGCTGCGGCGCCTACGCTCCGAGCACGCAAATCTGCGCCAGATCGTCACAACGCCCCCGCCGACCGGGGAGCCGGCAGAGACTGTTCTGCGGGCCTCCCTGGGATTCTGGCTGCACTGCCTGACCTCGGGGCATGCGGGAGAGGGCGCTCGTTGGATGCGAAAGATCATCGACCGGCATCCGGTTCCGCCCTCTCTGCAAACCACTTTCACCTGGTGCCGGGCCGTGTGGGTGACCGGTTTCCTGCTGCTCATCCACGGAGATCACGACAGTGCCGACGAGGCCATCGGTAAGGGCGAGCAGGCGCTGACCGACATGCCCGTCTCCGCCAGAATTCCGGAGAACGAGGTCGCAAGGACTGAACTCACCTCCGCCTTCCTGCAGCTGCGTGGACTGGCAGCCCTGGTCGTTCAGGACACCGACAGTTCCACGAAGTACGCACTGGCCTCGATGGCAGCGGGGCAGTGGTCCACAAGCCTGTTGACGCGGGCGCAATGCATCGCTCAACTCGGCCTTTGCGCGGTCATCCAAGGAGACAGCGCACGGGCTACTTCGCTGCTCAAGCAGGCCCTCGCCATGTCCGAAACGAGTGGGGATACATGGCACCGCTGCTATCTGTTGTGGGTCCTGGCCATCACCCGCGGAGAAGCAGGGCATGTAGGGGAAGCCCTGGACCTCCTGCAACGCGCATTCCGGCACACCTGGGAGATCGACGAACACATGGGGGAAGCCACGTTGAGCGAGACCCTCGCCTGGTTGCTTGTCGCCCGGGGCGAGGCCCGCTCAGCGGCCGTCGTGCTAGGGGCTGTGGACCGCGTGTGGCAGCCGTCCGGCGTTCCTCAACACTTCGGTTTCTCCTATATGGCTGCCCATCGTGCGCTCGGCGTCGAGCGGGCCCGCAAGGCACTGGGCGAGGCAGAATACGCACACGCATACCAGGAGGGTGAGCGCCTCGGTCTGCGCAAGGTGCTGGACAGGGTGCTCAACAGGCAGCCATAAGGTCCGGCACCTGCGGTACTTCATCCTCACCCTTGCGGTATCCGTTCGATCCGGAGAGGGAGTCGTTCACCGAGTTCCTCTCCGACAGCGAGACCTGGGCCGTTCCCCGAGGCGGCCCAGTGGCCCTGTGGGACGACATGCAATGTCCACTCGTCGCCTGGGCAGGACGCCGGGGCGCCGGGGATCGACTCCGTACGGCCCCGCGTGACGCCCGCGTCCCACCGGTACTGGATCGACCAGGCCCTCTCTCTGCGCTGGGAGCACCGGATCGCCTGACCCACTACGCTCCGGACATGGACGACGAACCGCTCTCCCGGTGGGCCGAGCGTCGCGACGCGAGGATCGGGCAACTCCGCGCCGTACCCCTCGTGACCGGCGACGGCCCGAGGGCATCGCATCTGAACCCCGATGCGCCCCGCGCGATCCAGCGGTGGAACGGCCATCTGTGGGAGCCGCACGGCTTCGCGGCGAACCTCTCGGAGGCAAGACGCATCCTGTTTCCCCACGCCGAGGTTGCCGCCGCTCCTGAGGCGTCACCGAAGCTCGGCCCCGGGACCGGCAGACATCGGAAGCCTCCAGCGCCCTGACCACTTGGCTGGAGCACCGGCCCGGACCATGCCTCCGAAAGGCCCCGCCCGGGTGAGGCGGCGCCCACGATTCCAGGAGAAAAGGCTCCTGACCTTCGATACCGCAGGTCAGGAGCCTGAAAGGGCAGACGAGTCGGGCTGTACGCCGGGTTCTGTCGCCCGGTCGCCTCGCGGCGGCCGGGGAGACGGCCATCCATCTAGGACCGGCATTGCTGCCGGTCTCGTGCGGTCTACCCGCGAACTCGGGCGGGCAGCCCTCGATCATTCGCGCAGGGCCGTCTTGCGGCGGCCCCTCTTGACCTTGCTCCGGGTGGGGTTTACCTAGCCGCCTGAGTCGCCTCAGGCGCTGGTGGTCTCTTACACCACCGTTTCACCCTTACCGAGGACCGAAGTCCCCGGCGGTCTGTTTTCTGTGGCACTGTCCCGCGGGTCACCCCGGGTGGCCGTTAGCCATCACCCTGCCCTGTGGAGCCCGGACGTTCCTCGGGGAGATCCGAGGATCCCCACGCGGCCGTCCGCCCGGCTCGTCTGCCGTGCCGACCATGCTACCCGGCCTGCGGGGGCGGCCGGTCGGCGCCGGGGTTCAGACGAGTTCCCCGGTCTCCAGGTCGAAGGCGAACGGCTCCGGGAGGGCGAGCCGCTTGCCGAACGGGATCGTGCAGTGCTGACGGTAGTCGTCGCCCTCCGGGTCGCTGAACAGCGTCAGCGAGGACTGGTCCCGGTCGACCAGGAGGTAGAGCGGGACGGGGCCACGGGCGTAGCAGTGGCGCTTGTCCGTACGGTCCGCCCTCGGCTTGGTCGAGGTGACCTCGACCACGAGGGCCACCCCGTCACATGGCATCCAGGGTTCCGCTCCCCGGTACAGACGCAGTTCTGCGGGGGCGAAGGTGCCGTCGGGAATGACGTGGTTCTTGGGGCAGCGTCCACCGCTCGCCAGCTTCAACCCCTTGTTCCCGGAGAAGTCCATATCCGTCCGGGCCAGCCTGATCACCTGCTTCATGATCAAACTGATGCAGTCCTCGTGGTCCCCGTCCGGCGGCGGCGTCACGACAATGTCCCCCTCGATCAGCTCGGCCCGGAAGCCCTCCGGCGTATCCAGCGCCAGGAAACCCTCCAGCAGGACGTCCGCCTGCGTGAGTGGTTCGTACGGCATGGCAGTCATGTCACGCCCTTTCCTCGGTCGCTCGCCAGATTGGGACATCGATGGGCCCGCCGTCCGTGAGAGGGGGAGTACGCCCCTCGATCGTGGCACAGACGGGTGCGGAGTTGTCAGATGCCGCGGGTGCGCGGGAGCGCGGTGCGTGCTTGACCCTGTCGTGGCGTCAAGGTTTCTACTGGGGCCATGCGTATCGGAGAGATAGCCGCACTCGTAGGGGTCACCTCGCGGACGATCCGGCACTACCACCACATCGGGCTGCTGCCCGAGCCCGGACGCAGGGCCAACGGTTACCGCGTCTACGGCGTGCGGGACGCCGTGGTGCTGGCCCGGATCCGGCGGCTCACGGAGTTGGGGCTCGGGCTGGACGAGGTGCGGGACGTGCTCGCCGATGTGGCGGGGCACGAGCTCATGGAGGTGCTGGCCGGGCTGGACGCGGATCTGGCCCGGCAGGAGCGCGGGATCCGGGAGCGGCGGCGTCGGCTGGCGCGGTTGCTGGAAGGGCCGGTCTCCGCCGAGGAGCCGGTGTCGCCGGCCCTGGCGGAGTTGCTGGGTACGGCGCCGGTGACCGGCTCCGCCATGGCCGCCAAGGACCATGAGCATCTCGTACTGCTGGATTCCGTCGGCGCCGGTGGTGAGCTCCGTGCCGCGCTGGCGCCGCTGGCCGGGGATCCGGCGCTGCACGCGCTGTACGAGCGGCTGGACGAACTGGCGGGGGCGGCCCCGGACGACGCCCGGATCGCTCCGCTCGCCGCCGCGCTGGGGGCCGCGGTGCCGGACGCCGTGCTGGCGGCGATCCCCCCGGACGGGCCGGTGATGACCGGGCTGGGTGAGGCGCTGCTCGACGACTACGCGCCCGCGCAGGCCGAGGTGGTGCGCCGGGTGATGGCGGCCCTGGCGGACCGCGTGGCGGGGAGGGCGGCGGGATGAGGGTGCGGCGTCTCGTCCGGCACGAGCTGCGTGCCCTGCACAGTCTCGGGCTGTGGGTGCTCCGGCGGCGCCACGCCGTTCCCGAGGGGGCGCTCGCCGTCCCGTACACCGGGCCGCAGACGGCGATGATGTACGGCCTGCTGTTCGTCTCCGTCGTCGAGACCGTGATGCTCGCCCTGCTGGTCCCGTGGCCGGTCGCGCACGGAATTCTGCTGGTGCTCGATGTGTACGGGGTGGTGTTCGTCCTGGGTACGCATGCCGCGTGCGTGACCCGGCCGCACGTGGTGGACGCCGACGGCGCGCTGCGGATCCGCTACGGCGGCCTGTTCGACCTGCGGATTCCCGCCGCCGGCGTCGTCGGGGCACGGGTCGAGCGGCGCTTTCCCGAGGGCGGTACGGTGCGGCTGGGCGACGACGGGGTGCTCGATCTGGCCGTGGGCGGTCAGACGACGGTGACCGTGGAGCTGGCCGCTCCGGTGGAGTTCGTACGACCGCTGGGCAGGCGCGGGTGGGCGCGCTCGGTACGGTTCCACGCGGATGATCCCGGGGCCGCCGTGGCCGCGCTCACGCGGGGGCGAAGAGCACCTTCGCCGCACCGGGATCCGCGCGGACCAGCCTGACCCGCAGCCACTCCCCCAGCGGGAGCCCCGCGTCGCCGCTCTCGATCCGCGCGACGACGGCCGGGTCGTCGATGTGGACGGTGCCGGTGGCGGGTTCCCGCTCCGACACGTCGACCACGTACGCGTCGAAGATCTCGCCGACCCGGTCCTTGAGCAGCGCGGCCTCGACCAGGTCGACGCACTCCCGCTCGACCGTGTTGGCCCGCCCCGTCCCCTCCGCCATCTCCCCGGGCAGTACGGGCAGCGCGGCGCGCACCCACTCGGGCGGCTCCCGGTCCGCCACGGCGGCGAGGCACAGCTCGGCCGCGTACCGGTCGACGAGCCGGCGCAGCGGGGCGGTGCAGTGCGTGTAGAGGTCGGCCACGGCGGCGTGGACGGCGGGCGTGGGGAGTTCGCCGTGGTCGAAGACGGTGTAGCCCGCGCCGCGCAGCAGGGTGGTGCACTCCTGGAGGAACGCGGCGTGGTCGGACCGCCTCGGGTCGAGGGAGCGGACGACCTGAGCGTACGGGACGTGGTGCGGCCAGTCGATGTGCAGCGCTTCGGCGGAGCGGCGCAGCCGGGCCACGGCGCCGTCCGGGGCGACCGGCAGGGTACGCAGGATGCCGGTGCCGGTCTCGGCCATCAGGCGGGCGGCGGCCATGCCGGTGAGCAGGGAGAGCTGGGCGTTCCAGCCCTCGGCGGGCAGCGGGGCGCGGTATTCGAGGCCGTAGCCGCCGTCGCGTTCGACGATCTCCTGCTCGGGCACGTCGAGGGAGATGCCGCCGCGGGCGGTCTCCTGCTCCTCGCGGAGCCGTCCGATGGTGCGGAGCAGGGCCAGGGGCTCCTCGGCGGTGCCGGTGTCGATCTGCCGCTGGACGCCCGCGTAGTCGAGTCCGGCGCGGCTGCGGACCAGGGCCCGGCGCACCGAGGTGGCGACGGTGACGCCCTCGGGGTCGAGGTCGATCCGCCAGAGCACGGCGGGGCGGGTGCGCCCCGGCAGGAGGCTGGCGGCGCCCTCGGAGAGCAGGGCGGGGTGGAGCGGCACACGGCCGTCGGGGAAGTAGAGGGTCGTCACCCGGTGGTGGGCCTCGGTGTCGAGCGCGCCGCCGGGGCGTACGAAGGCGGCGACGTCGGCGATGGCGTAGTGGACCCGGTAGCCGCGTCGGCGGCGTTCCAGGTACATGGCCTGGTCCAGGTCGGTCGAGGCGGGCGGGTCGATGGTGAGGAACGGCAGGTCCGTCGCGTCCTCGTGGGCCTGGACCGCCGGGTCCTTCGCCGCCCGTTCCGCCTCGGCGAGGACCTCGGGCGGGAAGTCGTCGGGGAGGCCGAGCCGGGCACGCAGGCCGCGCAGGGACGCCCGCAGCGGGGAGTCGGCCGACGGCCCGGTCGTACGGAGCCCGGCCGTACGGAGCCCGGTCATACGGAGATGGCGGCGCGGCATGGACCGAGCGTATGGCGGGGCGGGGCGGGCGGCATCCCGGGCGGGCGGGGGCGTTCCGGCGGCTGACCCCGTGCGGTACAGCCCGGGGGCGTCCAGGCAGCCGCCCCGGTGCGGCAGCCCACGGAGCGGTCCGGCGGCTCACCCCGTGCGGCACAGCCCGGGGGCCGGTCCGGGTGGGCTTGGTGTGCCCGTACGCTGGCGCGGGGGCCTGGTCCTGCCCCTCCTGTGCGTACGAAGGAGAACCACCGTGCTCGTGCTGTTGCCGCCCTCCGAAGGCAAGGCCGCCTCGGGGCGGGGGGCGCCCCTGAAGCCGGAGTCGCTCTCGTTGCCGGGGCTGGCCGATGCGCGGGCGGCGGTTCTCGACGAGTTGGTCGGGCTGTGCGCGGCGGACCAGGAGAAGGCCCGCGAGGTGCTCGGGCTGAGCGAGGGGCTGCGCGGCGAGATCGCCAAGAACGTGGAGCTGCGCACGGCCGGGACGCGTCCGGCCGGGGAGATCTACACGGGGGTGCTGTACGACGCGCTGGACCTGGCCTCCCTGGACGCGGCGGCCAAGCGGCGGGCCGGGAAATCGCTGCTGGTCTTCTCCGGGCTGTGGGGCGCCGTGCGGGTGGGCGACCGGATCCCGTCGTACCGCTGCTCGATGGGGGTCAAGCTGCCCGGCCTGGGCGCGCTCGGGGCGTACTGGCGCGAACCGATGGCGCGGGTGATGCCGGAGGCGGCCGGGGACGGGCTCGTCCTGGACCTGCGGTCCTCCGCCTACACCGCTGCCTGGAAGCCGAAGGGCGGGACGGCGGAGCGCACGGCGAGCGTGCGGGTGCTGCACTCCCAGCTGGTGGACGGCGTGGAGAAGCGGTCGGTGGTCAGCCACTTCAACAAGGCGACGAAGGGGCGGATGGTCCGCGATCTGCTGGTCTCCGGCGCCCGGCCGGAGGGGCCCGCGGAGCTGGTGGAGGCCCTGCGCGAACTCGGGTACGTGGTGGAGGCCGAGGCCCCTGCGCGGGCCGGGCGGCCCTGGTCGCTCGATGTCGTGGTGACGGAGATCCACTGAACCGTGAGCCGGTGAGCGTGACGGAGGACGTCGGAGCCGGTGGCGGAGGTCCGGTGGCGGAGGTCCGCTGAGCCGTCCTCCGGACTGTCGGACGAACCGCCGGGTTGCACTGTCGGACGAACCGCCGGGTTGCCCGGCCGCCGGGCCGCCCGACCGGCCGACTGCCGGACTGCCTGGCCATCGCCCCACTACGTACGTTGCAGCATGCGCAACGCTCGTTGCGTACGGTGCATTCGACGCGGCAAGATGAGGCCATGACCTCCTCTGTGCTGGACCTCGCCCCCGTCGTGCCCGTAGTCGTCCTGGAGGACGCCGCCGACGCGGTGCCGCTCGCGCGGGCCCTGGTCGCGGGCGGGCTCCCGGCCATCGAGGTGACGCTGCGCACCGCCGCGGCGCTGGACGCCATCACGTCGATCGCGGCCGAGGTGCCGGACGCGGTGGTCGGGGCCGGCACGGTGATCTCCGTACGGAACGTCGCCGACACCGTCGCCGCGGGGGCCCGGTTCCTGGTCAGTCCCGGCTGGACGGACGGCCTGCTGGACGCGATGAAGGCGTCGGGGGTGCCGTTCCTGCCGGGGGTCTCCACGACGTCCGAGGTGGTCGCGCTGCTGGAGCGGGGCGTCACCGAGATGAAGTTCTTCCCGGCCGAGGCGGCGGGTGGCACGGCGTATCTGAAGGCCCTCTCCGCGCCGCTGCCGCAGGCCCGCTTCTGCCCGACCGGCGGCATCTCCCCCGACTCCGCACCGTCCTATCTGGCACTGCCCAACGTCGGCTGCGTGGGCGGCAGTTGGATGGTGCCCGCGGACGCGATCGCGGCGAAGGACTGGGCGCGGGTGGAGCGGCTGGCGGGCGAGGCGGCGGCGCTGCGCGGCTGACTCACCCGCCGGCTGCCGCCCCTCCGGAGCCGTACCGCGCGGCGGCTCCGAGCCGTCCGAAAGGCTGCCTCCGGCCCCCAGTCCCAGACCCAGACCCAACCCCCGGCCGATCGGCATCGGGTGCGGGGCGTCGCGCGGCGCCGGGGCGCCTCCGCCTCACCTCAGGTGCGAGGTGTCGTTCAGCACCCGGACCGAGGCGTTCCCGTCCGCGTAGTACGCCACCGCCGAGACCGATGCGGCCGAGAGCTCCATCCGGAACATGGCTTCCGGCGGGGCGCCGAGGGCCAGCCGGACCAGGGTCTTGATCGGCGTCACATGGGTGACCAGGAGGACCGTGCGGCCCGCGTGGCGGGCGGTGAGGCGGTCGCGGGTGGCCGCCACCCGGCGGGCGACCTCGGCGAAGCTCTCGCCGCCGCCGGTCGGGGCCGCCTTCGCGGAAGCGAGCCAGGCTTCCAGATCGGGGCCGTAGCGCTCGCGCACCTCGGCGAAGGTCAGGCCCTCCCAGGCACCGAAGTCCGTCTCGCGCAGACCGTCCTCGATCCTGACCTCCAGACCGAGCCGGGCCGCCACCGCGGCCGCCGTCTCACGGCAGCGGCGCAGCGGGGAGCTGACGATCTCCTCGATCGTGCCGCGCTCGGCCAGCGACCGCGCGATGCGTTCGGCCTGGTGGCGGCCGGTCGGCGAGAGCGCGGGGTCGCTGCCGCCGCTGCCCGAGAAGCGCTTCTCGGGGGTGAGGGCCGTCTCGCCGTGCCGGAGCAGGACGAAGGTGGCGGGCGCCCCGAGATCGGGCGCCGCGCCCCAGCCGACCTGGGGAGCCGTACGGTCCGCCTGAGCTGCCTGAGCCGCACGGTCCACCTGACCCGCCTGACCCTCCTGAGCCGTACGGTCCGTCGAGGCCGGGCGGTCCGCCTGAGCCGCCTGCCCCGTACCGTTCCCCTGACCCGCCTGACCCGTACCGTTCCCCTGAGCCGCCCGACCCGCCTGCGCCGGGCGGGCCGGTGCGGAAGCCGCTCCCGGCCTGGAGGCCAGGGCCGCGCGGGCCTTCGCCGCGCCCGCCGCCGCGTCGCCGGGCGGGCCGGACACGGGCGGCAGGCCGGCGGCCGAGGGCCGGGGGGTGTCGAGGGCGGCCGTGGAGGCGGACGGCTCCCACTGCTTGCCGCGCTTGCCCGCGTCCATCGCCTCGTTGGCGAGCCGGTCGGCGTGCTTGTTCTTCTCGCGCGGGATCCACTCGTACGTGACGGCGGAGGCCGGCAGGATCCTGGCGGCCTCCGCGGCGAGCGGCTTCATGTCGGGGTGCTTGATCTTCCAGCGGCCCGACATCTGTTCCACGACCAGCTTGGAGTCCATCCGGACCCGTACCTGGAGCGCGCCGTCCGCCGAGGCGTCCGGGACCAGCGCCTTCGCCGCCCGCAGGCCCGCGATGAGGCCCTTGTACTCGGCGACGTTGTTGGTCGCGACGCCGATGTACTCGGCTGCCTCGGCGAGGGTCTCGCCCGTCACCGGGTCGATGACGACCGCCCCGTATCCGGCGGGCCCGGGGTTGCCCCGGGAACCGCCGTCGGCCTCGATGACGAACTGGCGCGGCTGGGTCATTACAGGCCCGACTCCGCCGTACGGACCAGGATGCGGCGGCAGTTCTCGCAGCGCAGGACGGTGTCCGGGGAGGCCGCCTTCACGTCGTTGACCTCGGTGATGTTCAGTTCGAGACGGCAGCCCTCGCAGCGGCGCTGGTAGAGACGGGCGGCGCCGACCCCGCCCTGCTGGACGCGGAGCTTGTCGTAGAGCTTGAGCAGGTCCGCGGGGACGGAACCGGCGACGACCTCGCGCTCCTTGGTGACGGTCGCGGCCTCCTCGTCGAGCACCTTGGTCGCGGCGTCGCGGCGGGCGGTCGCATCATCGGTCTTGGCCTGGACGGCGGAGACCCGGTCGGACAGCTCGGTGACGCGCTCCTGGGCGGACTCGCGGCGCTCCATCACTTCGAGGACGACGTCCTCCAGGTCGCTCTGGCGCTTGGCCAGCGAGGCGATCTCGCGCTGGAGGCTCTCCAGGTCCTTCGGCGAGGTGACCGCGCCGGAGTCGAGGCGCTGCTGGTCGCGGGTGGCGCGCTGGCGCACCTGGTCGACGTCCTGTTCCGCCTTGGTCTGCTCGCGGGCGGTGTCGCTCTCCTCGGTCTGCGAGGCGACCAGCAGGTCGCGCAGTTGCGCGAGGTCGCTGGTGAGCGACTCGATCTCGGCGTGCTCGGGCAGCGACTTGCGCCGGTGGGCGAGCTGCGACAGGCGTACGTCGAGGGCCTGGACGTCGAGGAGTCGGATCTGGTCGGCGGGCGCGGCGTTCAGTTGGGGGCTCCAGAAGAGTGGTGGGTGGTGGTGGTCCAGGGGTCGGTGACCTGCTTCGAGACATGGACCCGCAGGTCCCATCCGTGGCGGTCGGAAATCGCGTCGAGCTGGGCCGCGGCCTGTTCGCACCAGGGCCATTCGGTGGCCCAGTGCGCGGCGTCGATCAGGCCCAGCGGGGAGTGCTGGATGGCTTCGGAGGCCGGGTGGTGGCGCAGGTCGGCGGTGAGGAAGGCGTCGACGCCCGCGGCGCGCACCGCGTCGAAGAGGCTGTCGCCCGAGCCGCCGCTGACGGCGACGGTCCGCACCGTCGACGCGGGATCGCCGGCGAGCCGGATGCCCTGTGCGGTGGCGGGCAGCCGGGCGGCCGCGCGGGCGGCGAATTCCGCCAGGGTCTCGGGGTGGTCGAGCACGCAGATCCGGCCGAGGCCGCGTCGGCCCGCGGGGTCGGACGGGTCCGGTACGAGCGGGCCCTCGATGCGCAGGTCGAGCGCGCCGGCCAGCGCGTCGGAGACGCCCGGGTCGGCGGTGTCGGCGTTGGTGTGGGCGACGTGCAGCGCGATGTCGCGCTTGATGAGGGTGTGCACGACCCGGCCCTTGAAGGTGTCGGCCGCGACCGTCGTCGTACCCCGCAGGTAGAGGGGGTGGTGGGTGACGATCAGCTGGGCGCCGAGCCGGATCGCCTCGTCGACGATCTCGTGGACGGGGTCGACGGCGAAGAGCACGCGGTCGACGACGGCGTCCGGGTCTCCGCAGACCGTCCCGACCGCGTCCCAGCCCTCGGCCCGCTCGGGCGGCCAGAGGGCGTCGAGCTCGGCGAGGACATCAGACAGACGGGGCACAAGCAAAGGCTACCTGCCCGCCGCGCCCCGTCGTCCGGGGCCGTGGCGGTCCGCGCGGACCGCCACGGCCTGCTCCGCGGTCGTTACTTCACGAGGTCGGCGCGGAGGTCGTCGAGGACCAGGTTCGCCGCCGTGACGCCGAGGCCGAGGTACCAGGTCTCGTCGGAGACGTCCTTGGCCCGGCCCTCCTTGACGGCCTTGAGGTTCTTCCACAGCGGGTTGGCCTGCGTGGTGTCGCGCTTGGTGGCCTTCACGTCGCCGTAGACGCCGGTGAAGATCCAGTCGGCGTCGGCCTCGTCGATCTTCTCCGGGCTGATCTCGGCGGCGAGGTCGTCGATCTGCTGGTTCTTGGGCCGGGGCAGACCGGTGTCCTCCAGGATGGTGCCGATGAAGGACGCCTTGGCGTAGAGACGGATGCGGTCCGGCAGGTAGCGGACCATGGAGATGGTCGGCTTCTTCGGGCCGATGTCCTCGCCGAGCTTCTTCGCCTTGGCCTCGTAGGCGCCGAGTTCGCTCTTGGCCTTGGCCGTCCTGTCCAGCGCGGCGGCGTTGAGGAGGTAGTTCTCCTTCCAGGTGAAGCCCGGACGGATGGAGAACACGGTCGGCGCGATCTTGGAGAGCGCGTCGTACTTGTCGGCGGCGCGCAGCTGGCTGCCGAGGATCAGGTCGGGCTTCAGACCGGCGATCGCCTCAAGGTTGAGGTTGTTGATCGTGCCGACGTTCTTGGGGTTGCCCGCGTCCTTCTTCAGGTACGAGGGAATGGCGGCGTCGCCCTCGGAGGGGGCGTAGCCGACCGGCTTCACGCCCAGCGACACGACGTTGTCGAACTCGCCGACGTCCAGCACGACGACGCGCTTGGGGGCGGACTTGATCTCCGTCTTGCCCATGGCGTGGGTGAGGGTGCGGGGGAACTGGCCGGCCTTGGCGTCCGTCCCGTACGCCGCCGTCTTCTTCGCGGCGTCGCCGAAGTCCTTGCCGCCCGTGGCGACGGCCGCCTTCTTGTCGCCGCCGTCGGACTTGGCCGAGCCGCCGGAGCCCCCGTCGTCGCTCCCGCAGGCGGAGAGGGAAAGGGCGGCGGCCACCGCCAGGCCGACTGCGGCGGTACCGCGGCGACGAAGGGACATCACTTGCTCCAGTTGTAACGAACACACCAATAACGCTTAGGGCCGCCTAACCTTACTCATTGGTCCCACGACCAGCACGGCCACCCCCGTCCGTCGGCCTCGCGACCGGCACGGCCGCCCCCGTCCGTCGGCCTCGCGGGCGGCACGGCCCCGCTCCTCGGGCCCGCGTTCGGCCCCGCGGCCAGCACACAACCCCCTGCTTCTCAGGCGAACCCGGGCAGCGCCACCCTTATGTGTGAAGTGGCAGGTGTCGCGTTGTCCGGCAGGAAGTGCGAAAACTAGCTTCGGTTGCCGGAGGTGCCCAGCCCATGACTGCCTGTGCCATCGAGAACGGGACCGCGGAGGCGACCACGGCCACCGGGGACGACCCGCCGGACGACCTGCCGGACGGACCGGACGGCCCCCTCGCGCCCCTCGGGGCGCCCTTCGTCGCGCCCGCGTTCACGATCGCCGCGGACGGTTCGTACGCGGCCCGGCTCGCGCTCGCGGATGTCGCGGCGGAGGCGTCCGACGAGCCGGGCGGCGCGTGGTTCGTGGAGCGCTGGACGCTCGACGGACCCGAGCCCTACGCCGTGCCGCTCCCCCTCGACCAGCCGGAGGAGCCGGACTCCGAGGTGCTGCCGCTGGCCGACGGGCGGGTGCTGATCCGGCGCCGGGTCGCGGACCGGCACGCGGTGTCTCTGCTCTACCCGACCGGTCCCGGGACCGGTGAGCTCCCGCTCGGCACCGTCGCCCGCGCGGACCTGACCCTGCTGCCGCCGTCGCCGGACGGGGTGAGCGCCTACGCGCTGTCGGCCGGTGCGCGCTCCACCTCCGTCTGGCAGGTGGTGGGGGGTGCCTTCGGGCCCGCGCCGGTCGCGGAGGTCCCGGGGCGGTGCTCCGGCGGCGCCTGGCTGGACCGGGCGGGCCGGATGCTGGCCCTGGACCGGGAGCTGCCGGACGGCGGCCCGGTCAAGGCGGTCGCCGTGGACCTGGAGCGGGGCGGGGAGGTGACGCCGCTCCTCCAGATCGCCCCGGACAGCAACGACCGGCTGCTGCTCGCCGATCCGGACAGCGGACTGCTGCTGATCCGCTCGGACGCGCCGGGGCACGACCGGCTGGGGTGGGGCGTGCTCGGCAGCTGTCTGCCGGTGCGCTTCCCGGAGTGCCTGCGCCCGGCCGATGTGGCGGTGACGCCGTTCGCCGTGCAGCCGGGCCAGATGCTGATGCCGGAGAGCTGCGCGGTGGCGCTGCGGATCGACGGGGCGGCGGGCAGCTGGGTCGGGGTGTGGCGTCCGGCGGGGCGTCGGCTGCATCAGTTCGCCGCCCCCGGGGGGTGGCAGGCCGGCCGCGGGGTGTGGACCCGTGACGGTGTGCTCGGACTCCCGTACGCCGACGGGAACGTGGCGTGCGGGGTGGCGCTGCTGGAGGCGCCGACGGACGACGGACCCGGCGTACCGGCGTCGGCGGAGCCCGCCGCGGAAAGCGGTATGCAACCGTCCGCCGCCTGCGCGCCTCTACCCGTGTGCAAGCCGGTTCCACTGGGACAGGCGCCTCTGACGGGGCGCATGACGCCTGGTTAAGATTCTGGACCCGGGCCACGCAGCCGTACCCGGCGGTCGCCTGCGGCGACCGCTCCGTGTCGCGGTGGGCGACGGCCCGGTGACACACACGTAAGCGATCGCAACGGGGTGACTTCCCACATGTCTGAAGCCCGAACCGACCCGACCCAGACGCGTCCGCAGGACGCGGACCGGGCCGAAGCCGGCGGCTACGGAAAGCACCGAGGGGGTGAGTCGATGGACGACATGTCTGCGGAGCCGCACGGCCGCCACCGCCGCCCCTCCGAGGGGGACGGCCGGGCGGCCTGACCGCGCGGCACAGCGACGACGGACGGGCGGGCCCCGGCAGCCGAAAGACGGCTGCCGGGGCCCGCCCCTTTCCCCTGCGTCCCCGTCAGCCCCGCTTCAGCCCCAGTACTTCGGCGGCGGCGAAGGTCTCGTTCGGCGGGCGGTCCTCGTAGTACGGCGAGATCAGCTCGTCGAGTTCGTCGAAGGAGAACGTCTCCTTCGAGGAGTCGAACTTCGCCGCGACCCTGGGGCGTTCGACGATCGCGACCATCCCGCCGTGCACCACGAGCAGTTGCCCGTTGACCTTGGCGGCGGCCGGGGAGGCCAGATAGCCGACCAGTGGCGCGACGTGTTCGGGCGCCAGCGCGTCGAGGCGGCCTTCCGCCGGTTCCTGGAAGCCCGCGAAGACGTCCTCGGTCATCCGGGTGCGGGCCCGCGGGCAGATGACATTGGCGGTGACCCCGTACCGGGCCAGGGCCAGGGCCGTGGAGGTGGTGAGGCCGACGATGCCGCCCTTGGCCGCCGCGTAGTTCGGCTGGCCCGCCGAACCGGCCAGGAACGCCTCCGAGGAGGTGTTGACGATCCGGCCGTGGACCGGGCCGCCGGACGCCTTGGAGCGGGCGCGCCAGTGGGCGGCGGCGAAGTGCGTGGTGTTGAAGTGCCCCTTGAGGTGGACCCTGATGACGGAGTCCCACTCGTCCTCGGTCATCGAGAAGATCATCCGGTCGCGCAGGATGCCCGCGTTGTTGACCAGGACGTCGAGCTTTCCGTAGGTGTCGACGGCCAGTTCCACCAGGGCGCGGGCCTGTTCGTGGTCGGAGACGTCGCCGAGGTGGGCGACCGCCCGGCCGCCCGCGGCCCGGATCTCCTCGGCGACCTCCTCCGCGGGCGTGGCGGACGCCTCGCCGGAGCCGTCGCGGCCGGGCTGCCCGTAGTCGTTGACGACCACGGACGCGCCCAGCCGGGCCAGTTCCAGCGCTTCGGCGCGGCCGAGGCCGCGGCCCGCGCCCGTGACGATCGCGGACCTGCCGTCCAGGGGAAGTGACATCGGAATCTCTCCAGTCCTCTCGGGAGGGGCGGTGGTCAGAGCTCGACGCAGGTGCGCAGCGACTCGCCGGTCCGCATCTGGTCGAGTGCGTCGTTGATCCCGTCGAGCCGCACCCGGTGGGTGATCATCGATTCGAGGTCGATCCGCCCGGCCCGCCAGAGCGCGATGGCCCGTTCGTACGAGCGCAGCACATCGCCGCCGCCGTACATGGAGGGCAGGATCCGCTTCTCGTCGAAGAACAGCTCGAACATGTTGACCTGGAAGTTGTCGTCCATCGCGCCCGCGCCGACGATGCACAGGGTGCCGCCGCGGCGGGTGTTCTCGTACGCGGTGCGTGCGGTGGCCGACTTGCCGACGACCTCGAAGACGTAGTCGAAGCCCTCGCCCGCGGTGATCCGCTGCTTGGCGTCGGCGAACTCGTCGGGCGCCACCGCCTCCGTCGCGCCGAACCGCAGCGCCGCCTCGCGCCGGGAGGCGACCGGGTCCACGGCCACGATCTGGGCGGCGCCCTGCACCCTGGCGCCCTGGATCGTGGAGATGCCGACGCCGCCGCAGCCGATCACGGCGACCGACGAACCCGCCTCCACCCGGGCGGTGTTGATGGCGGCGCCGAGTCCGGTGGTCACCCCGCAGCCGATCAGCGCGGCGATCTCGAACGGCACGTCGTCGGGGATCGGCACCGCGCAGCCCGCGCCGACGACGACCTCCTCGGTGAAGGTGCCGGTGCCCGCGAAGCCGAATACGTCGGAACTCCCGCCGGAGCGCTTGAAGTTGGGGGTGCCCGCGTTCATGAAGCCCGCCAGGCAGAGCTGGGTCTGGCCGCGCTTGCAGGACGGACACGCCCCGCAGGCGGGCAGCCAGCAGACCAGCACCCGGTCCCCCGCGCTCAGCCCGGTGACGCCGTCGCCGACGTCCAGGACCTCACCGGCGCCCTCGTGGCCCGGGATGAACGGGGCGGGCTGCGGCAGCACCCCGTTCATCGCGGAGATGTCGGAGTGGCAGAGCCCGGTGGCCCTGATGCGGAGCCTGACCTTGCCGGGGCCGAAGCCCACGGCCTCGATGTCGTCGAGGACCTCCAGTTTGTCCTGGCCGATCTCGTGCAGTACGGCTGCGCGCATGGTGCGGCTCCCCTCATGGGCCGGTGGAACGTGGGCCGGTGATCCTCTTGGTGTCGCTCGGTGTTCGGGTCCGGGTGCGGTCGGCGTCCGGGTTCAGGCGTGGTCGACGAAGGTGTCGCCGAGGACCGGGGCGTTGTCCCGCTCCACGGCCCGTACCTCGACCCGTACCTGGTCCGGCCCGGTCCACATGCCGATGTGCAGGGTCTCGCCGGGGAAGACGATCCCGGCGAACCGGGTGCGGTAGGACCGGATCCGGGTCACATCGCCGCCGAGGACCGTGTCGGTGACGGCCTTGAGCGCGATGCCGTAGGTGCACAGCCCGTGCAGGATGGGCCGGTCGAATCCGGCGCGTGCGGCGAATTCGGGGTCGGCGTGCAGCGGGTTCCAGTCGCCCGAGAGGCGGTACAGCAGCGCCTGGTCCGGCCGGACGGGCCGCAGCACCGCGTGGTCCGGGGCGGTCTCCGGGGGCGCGTGGCGCTCGGAGGGGCCGCGCTCGCCGCCGAACCCGCCCTCGCCGCGGACGTAGATCGTGGCGTCGTTGGTCCACAGCGGGCCCTCGTCGTCGGCGGCCTCGCTGCGCAGCACCAGCACGGCCGCCTTGCCCTTGTCGTACACCGCGGCGATCTTCGAGGTCTGTACGGCGCTGCCGCGCACCGGGATCGGCCGGTGCACCCGTACGCTCTGCCCGCCGTGCAGGACGGCGGCGAGGTCGATGTCGATCCCGGGCGAGGCGAGTCCGCCGAAGCCGCCCATGCCCGCGCCCGCGACGGTGGCGAAGGAGGGCAGCACATGGAGCCGGGACTCCAGTGTGTAGCGCAGCTCCTGGGGGTCGACGGCGGGGTCGGGGCGGTCCGGGTCGCAGCCGGCGCCGATCCCGAGGTGGTAGAGCTGGACGTCCTTGTGGTCCCAGCCGATCCGGGTGGAACGGGGTTCGGCGGCGAGAGCCTTTTCGGCATCAATGGGCATGGGAGGGCTGCTCCTTGATGGTGGGGAGACCTCGGCGCGGCCGTCCGCACCGTCGGCCGCACCGAGGTCGCGCGGGACCGGCCGCGGCGCCTGTTCTAGAACGCGTTCTAGCCGATGAACCCATGTATAACGCAGCGCCCAGCCGTTGTGAAGAGCACTACTGACGTGGCGTCAGATTCCTGTGCGGGGGCGCCGCCCGGCCATGACATATGTCATGGCGAAGTCCGTACACACACATCTGCCCGGTCCCCCGGCGCCCTCCGTAGCGTCGTCCCCATGACAACGACAACGGGGAACGGAGCCGCGGTGGTCCTCACCGGGGCGGTCAAGACCTTCGGCGCGACGGGGGGTGTCGTGCGCGCCGTGGACGGGCTCGATCTGTCCATCGAACGCGGCGAGACCGTCGCTCTGCTCGGCCGCAACGGCGCGGGCAAGTCCACCACCATCCGGCTGCTGCTGGGCCTGGACCAGCCGGACGCCGGCACGGTGCGGGTGCTGGGCCGGACCGCCGGGCGCGCGGTGCTGGACGGTCTGGTCGGGGCCATGCTCCAGGACGGGCGGCCCATCCAGCGGGTCACCGTCCGTGAGCTGGTCGCCTTCGTCGCCTCGACCTATCCGAGGCCCATGCCGGTGTCCGAGGCGCTCTCCCTGGCGGGGACGACCGCGTACGCGGACCGGCGCGTCGACAAGCTCTCCGGCGGCCAGACCCAGCGCGTGCGCTTCGCCGTCGCGCTCGCCGGAAATCCGGAGCTGGTCGTCCTGGACGAGCCGACCGCCGCCCTGGACGTGGAGGCACGCCGCACGTTCTGGGAGTCGATGCGGGCCTACGCCCGGCGCGGCAACACCGTTCTGTTCTCCACCCACTACCTGGAGGAGGCCGACGAGAACGCCGACCGGATCGTCGTCGTCGACCGCGGCCGGATCGTCGCGGACGGCACCGGGGACGCGATCAGGAGCGCGGCGGGCAGCAGCCTGGTCTCCTTCGACCTGGCGGGCGGCCCGACCGGGGGCCTGGAGCTGCTGCCCGGCGTGGTCGCCGTCGAGGTCTGCGGGGACCGGGCGCTGCTGCGCACCGACGACTCGGACGCCACCGTCCGCGAGCTGGCCCGCCTCGACGCGATCCGCGGCCTCCAGGTCTCCCGGGCCACGCTGGAGGACGCCTTCCTGGCCCTCACCGCACCCGTGGCCGCCGCGCCCGTACCCGAGACGGAGACCGTCCGATGATCCAGTACGTCCTGCTCGAAATCCGCCGGACCCTGCGCGACGTCTCCTTCCTGATCTTCGGGACCGGGATGCCGGTGATGATGTACCTCCTCTTCACCAACATCGGCGGCGGCGGGGGCGTGGACGGCTGGAAGACCGCCTCGATGGTCGGGATCGCCGCGTACGGGGCGCTGAGCTCCGCCATGTCGATCGGTACGGGCGTCGCCTCCGACAAGCAGCTCGGCTGGCTGGAGCAGCTGCGGGTCACCCCGCTCGCCCCTTCGCGGGCGGTCGTGGGCCGCGCGATCAGCGGTTCGGTGACGGTCCTGCCGACGATCCTGACGGTGCTGCTGGCCGGCGGGCTGGTCAACGGGGTGCGGCTGGACGCCTGGCAGTGGATCACGCTGGTGCTGCTGCTGTGGATCGGCGCGCTGCCGTTCACCCTGCTCGGCCTCGGCAACGGCTACCGGCTCACCCCGCAGAGCACCGGGGTGGTCAACGTGGCCTGCCTGATGGGCTTCGCCATCGTCGGCGGGCTGTGGTTCCCGCTGGAACTGCTGCCCGGGTGGCTGCGCTCCGTCGGCAGGTTCACCCCGGCCAACCGCTTCGCCGACCTGGGCTGGGCGACCACCGAGGGGCACGCGCCCGGCACCGGCACCGTCGCGGTGCTCTGCGGCTGGCTCCTGCTGTTCGGTACGTACGCCGTGATCTCGTACCGTCGGTCCGCGAGGACCGTGTGACGGGAGAGGACGGTGTGACGGGAGTGAGCATGGCCAGGAACGGAACGGATGCGTGCGCGGACGCGCGGCCGGGCTTCCGGTGGAGGCGCCGTCGCGAGCGGCGCGGGGAGCGGCGCCCCGGCCCGCCGGGCCCGTACACGCTGGTGCCCTGGCTGCTGATGGGCCTGGGCTCCTTCTCCAACCTCTTCCAGGGCAAGGCGCCCAATCCCTGGCTGGGCGGCCTCGGGCTGTTCGTCTTCAACTCCCTCTACGTCTCCGTGGTGTTCCGCGGCTTCGACAAGAAGAAGCGGGAGAGTCCGGTGTCGTACTGGCTGCTCGCCGCGATGGCCGTCGTGACGCTCGCGCTGGCGATCGGCTACGGCGGGAGCTGGCTGCTGTTCTTCCCGCTGCTCTCCCTGGCCTGCGGCACCATCCTGCGCAACCGGCAGCTGGCGTTCGGCATGCTCTCGCTCGCCGTGGTCGGCTCCCTCGTGGCGGTGTGGCGCGGCAAGGGCGGCACGGACCCGTGGACGATCGGTTACGGCACCTTCATCTCGGGCGCGGTGACCGCCGCGATCCTCACCCTCTCGGAGACCGTGATGGAGCTGCGCGCCACCCGGCAGGAGCTGGCCCGTGCCGCCGTCGAGAAGGAGCGGCTGCGGTTCTCCCGCGATCTGCACGATCTGCTGGGCCACACGCTCTCCGTGATCGTGGTCAAGTCGGAGGCCGCGCGCCGGCTCGCGCCACGCGACATGGACGCGGCGCTCACCCAGGTCGCCGACATCGAGTCCGTCGGCCGCCAGGCCCTCACCGAGATCCGCGAGGCCGTCACCGGCTACCGCGAGGGGAGCCTGGCCACCGAGCTCGACCGGGCCAGGTCCGCGCTGATCGCCGCCGGGATCGAGCCGGTGCTCCGCCGCTCGGGGCCGCCGCTCGCCCCGCAGACGGAGGCGCTGCTGGGCTGGGTGGTGCGGGAGGCCGTCACCAACGCCGTACGCCACTCCCGCGCGACCACCTGCTCGTTCGTCCTCGAAGGCACGGCCGAACAGGTTCGGCTGACCATCACCGACGACGGCAGCGGCCCCGATCCGGACGCCCCGGTCACCCCGGGTGTCGGCGGCACCGGTCTGACCGGGCTCACCGAACGCCTGGCCGCGTCGGGAGGCAGCCTCCGTGCGGGCCCGGCGCCGGGGCGCGGCTTCGTGGTCACGGCGGAACTGCCGGTGGACGGGGCGGGCCCGGTGGACGGGGTGGACGGTGCGGGTCCGGTGGATGGTGCGGGCCCGGCGGACGGGGCGGGTCCGGCGGACGGGGCGGGCCCGACGGATGGTGCGGGTCCGGCGGACGGGGCGGGCCCGACGGATGGTGCGGGTCCGGCGGACGGGGCGGGTCCGGTGGACGGGCCGGGCCCGGCGGACGGTGCGGACGGAGCGCCGTGGGAGCACCGGCCGGTCCGGACGCCCGGGACGTGACGCGGGGGGCCGGTACGGGGACGGGAACCCGGCCGGAGGCAGGGCCTGTTGCCGGCGGACCGGCCGCCCTCGCGCTCCGGCGCCGCGCGGCTACCTCGCCCCGGTGGCGGACAGTGGGCGGGCGCGCCGGCTCCGTCCCCGGGAGCTCCGCGGCGACGCGTCCGGCGGCGGGCACCCGCCCGTCCGCCGGTGCCTCGGGTCCGTCCGCACGGCACCGTGGGCGTGCGGCGCGTGCCGTGCGCTCATCGGCTGGTCCACCATGCGGTGCCGCTGCCGATGGCCGTGGTCGTCAAGGTGATCAGCCAGGCGGGAATGCGTTGGACGGTCACGTGCAGGGGCCCCAGACGCAATTCGAAGTACGGCGGCGGGACGGGCCGACGGTTGTTCACCTGGTCTCCAGATGTGCGGCACGGGTGGGCTGGTGCTCACATCTTCAAGCGCCCGCGGGGGTGGCGTTCTACCTGGCGCACCCTGGCGTAAGAGGGCTGGCGCATTGGTGTGACCGTCCTATTGTCCGCACGGTGCCGCAGTGCATCACCGGTGCCCGCGGCCGCGCCGCCCCCGGCCGGGCGGGGCCCGTGCCTGTGCGCGAGCCGTGGAATGCGCCCCGTCGGGCCGCCCTACCCTCTTACCCATGACCGAGATGCCGCAGGACCACCGCCCGGTAAAGTCCGTGAGAGTTCTCCTCGCCGAGGACCAGGGCATGATGCGGGGCGCGCTCGCGCTGCTGCTCGGACTGGAGCCGGACATCGAGGTCGTGGCGCAGGTGGCCGCCGGGGACGAGATCGTGGACGCCGCGCTGCGCTCCCGCCCGGATGTGGCGCTGCTGGACATCGAACTGCCGGGCCTGAGCGGTCTGGACGCCGCCGCCGCGCTGCGCGAGGAGGTACCGGACTGCCGGGTGCTGATCCTCACCACGTTCGGGCGCCCCGGCTATCTGCGCCGGGCGATGGAGGCCGGGGCGGCGGGGTTCCTGGTCAAGGACGGCCCGGTCGAGGACCTCGCCACCGCGATCCGCCGGGTGCTGGGCGGGGAGACGGTGATCGATCCGGCGCTGGCCGCCGCCGCGCTCAGCGCAGGGCCGAGCCCGCTGACGGCGCGGGAGCGGGACGCGCTGAACGCCTCGGTGGACGGGGCGACGGTCGCCGACATCGCGGGGAAGCTGCATCTGTCCGAGTCGACCGTGCGGAACTATCTGTCGTCGGCGATCGGCAAGACGGGCACCCGCAACCGGATGGAGGCGGTCCGGGCGGCGCGGCAACAGGGGTGGCTGTGACGCCGACGGTCAAGGGCGGCGCGGCAGCAAGGAAGGCTGCGACACCGACGGTCCGGGCGGCGCGGCAACACGAGCGGCTGTGACCGCCCGCGGTCCGGGCGGCACGGCAACACGAGCGACTGTGACGCCCACGATCCAAGCGGCACGGCAACACGAGCGGCTGTGACCGCCCGCGGTCCGGGCGGCACGGCAACACGAGCCGCTGTGACCGCCCACGGTCCAAGCGGCACGGCAACACAAGCGACTGTGACCGCCCACGATCCGGGCGGCACGGCAACACGAGCGACTGTGACCGCCCACGGTCCGTACGTGCCCGTCGCTCAGTGGCGGTCCTGGCCGCGGCGGGGCAGCCAGAGCGCCATCAGCAGCAGTCCGCCCAGCAGGACCGCTCCGGCCACCCGGAAGGCGAGGGCGAACCCGGCCGTGAGCTCCTCCGGGCCGGTGCCGCCCGCGGTGCGGGCCGCCGCGACGGTGGAGAGCGCGGCGAGACCGAGCGCGCCGCCCATGGTGCGGGAGGTGTTGACGAGACCGGAGACCAGTCCGGATTCGCCGGGGGCCGCGCCGGTGATGGCCAGCGAGGCGAGCGGGGTGGACGCCAGCCCCGTACCGGCCGTCATCAGGATGCCGGGCAGACAGACCGAGGTGAGGTAGGAACCGTCGGGGCCCATGGTGGACTGCCAGCCGAAGCCGGCCGCGGCGATCGCCGTACCGATGAGCGCCAGGTTCTTCGTGCCGGTCACGGCCATCACCCGGGGCGCGCACTTCGATCCGAGGACGATGGCCAACGACGTGGGCATCAGGGCGAGTCCGGCCTCCAGCGGGGAGTAGCCCAGCACGGCCTGGGCGTACACGGTCATGAAGTACCACATCGAGAACGTCGCCGAACCGATCACGAACATCGCCGCGTTGGCCGAGGTCACCGCCCGTGTGCCGAGCACCCGGAGCGGCATCAGCGGTTCCGCCGTACGCGTCTCCACCAGCACGAAGACGCCCAGCAGGGCCACCCCGCCGAGCAGCGGCGCCAGGGTCGCCGTCGCCGTCCACCCCGACTCCTCGGTCTGCACGATGCCGTAGGCGACGCAGGCGAGGCCCACGGTGACGAGCAGCGCGCCCGGCAGGTCGATCCGTCGCCGTTCCTTGGTCCGGCCCTCCACGAGCCGGAGTGCCGCTCCGGCCAGGACGAGCACCCCGACCGGCACATTGACCAGCAGCACCCAGCGCCAGGAGAGCAGATCGGTGAGCACCCCGCCGATCAGCCCGCCGGCCGCGCCGCCGCCCGCGCCGACGGCCATCCAGGTCCCGATCGCCTTCGTCCTGGCCGGGCCTTCGGGTACGGAGGTGGTGAGCAGGGTCAGGGTGGCGGGGGCGAGCACGGCGGCGCCGAGTCCCTGCGCGGCGCGGGCGGCGAGCAGTTGCCAGCCCTCCTGGGCGAGCCCACCGGCCAGGGAGGCGGCGGTGAACACGCCGAGACCCATGAGGAACATCCGCTTGCGGCCGTATATGTCCGCGGCGCGCCCGCCGAGGAGCATGAATCCGGCGAAGGCGATCGAGTAGGCGTTGAGGACCCACTGGAGTCCGGCGGCGCTCATGTGGAGGTCGGAACGCATGGACGGCAGCGCGACGTTGACGACGGACACGTCGAGCACGACGAGGAACTGACCGGTGCAGGCGGCGAGTACCGCCGCCCAGGTGTGGGTCCTGGTCCGCTCTCGCGGTGGCGCGGGTGTCGTGACGTCGGTCATGCCCGTCATACTCGCACCCGCGCTCCGCTCCCACGTACCGGTGTCCGGGCCTACCTGCGCAGCAGCGTCACCACCGCGGCCCCGCCGAGCCCGATGTTGTGGGCGAGGCCGGTCCGGGCGTCCTTCACCTGCCGGTCCCCCGCCTCGCCCCGGAGCTGCCAGGTGAGTTCGGCGGTCTGGGCGAGGCCGGTGGCGCCGAGCGGGTGCCCCTTGGAGATGAGCCCGCCGGACGGGTTGACCACCCAGCGGCCGCCGTACGTGGTGGCGCCGGATTCGACGAGCTTCCCGGACTCGCCCTCGCCGCACAGTCCGAGCGCCTCGTAGGTGAGGAGTTCGTTGATGGAGAAGCAGTCGTGCAGTTCGATGACGTCCAGGTCGGCGGCCGAGAGACCGGAGGTCTCGTAGACCTGCCGGGCGGCCTCCCGGGACATCGGCAGGCCCACCGCGTCGACGCAGGTCCCCGAGGCGAAGGAGTCGCCGGTGTCGGTGGTCATGGCCTGGGCGGCGATCTCCACCGCCCGGTCGCCCAGTCCGTGGCGCTCGACGAAACGCTCCGACACCACGACGACGGCGGCCGCACCGTCGGAGGTGGGTGAGCACTGGAGCTTGGTCAGCGGGCTGTGGATGGTCTTCGCGGCGAGTATCTCCTCGACCGTGTACGGGTCCTGGAACTGGGCGTAGGGGTTGTTCACCGAGTGCCGGTGGTTCTTGGCGCCGACGGCGGCGAGCTGTGCCTCGGTCGTCCCGTACCGCGCCATGTGCTCGCGGGCCGCGTTGCCGAAGATCTGGGCGGTGGGCGGGCTCATCGCGAAGCCGTGGGCGGCGGCCATGATCCCGTAGTGCCGGGCCACGGGCGAGGTCTTGAAATCGGCGGCGCCGCCGTCCGCGCCGCCCCCGCCGAGGGCGCCGCGGGTCATCTTCTCGAAGCCGAGCGCGAGGACGCAGTCGCTGCCGCCGCCCTCGACGAACTGCCGGGCCGCCATCAGGGCGGTGGAGCCGGTGGCGCAGTTGTTGTTGACGTTGTAGACGGGGATGCCGGTCAGGCCGAGTCCGTACACCGCGCGCTGACCGGCGGTGGAGGGCTGGAAGCAGTAGCCGACGACGGCCTGCTGGATCTGCCCGTACGCGAGGCCGGCATCGGCGAGCGCGGCCGTACCGGCCTCCTTCGCCATGTCCCAGTACTGCCAGTCGCGGGTCTCGGGCTTCTCGAACTTCGTCATCCCGACGCCGACGACGTACGCCTTCATGAGCTTCATGGGCTTCATGGACTTCATGACAAGTCCCTCCGGTTTCATTCGCGTTCAGTCGCGCGGGAGGCCGAGGATGCGCTCGGCGACGACATTGAGCTGGACCTGGGTGGTGCCGCCCGCGATGGTGAGGCAGCGGGACATCAGGAAGCCGTGCAGGGCCCTTTCCCCGGGCCCCTCGCCGGCCGCGGCCGCCGGGCCGAGCAGTTCGAGGGCGAGTTCGGCGGTCTTCTGCTGGTGGGTGGTCTGGACGAGCTTGCGTACGGAGGCCCCGGCGCCGGGTTCCAGGCCGGAGACCTGTCGCATCGTGGTCCGCAGTCCGATGCAGCCGAGCGCGTGGGCCTCGGCGGCGAGTGCTCCGATCCGGGCCCGGCAGGCGCCGTCGAGTTCGCCGGAGCGGGCGATCAGCGCCTCCAGGCCGGTGTCGAAGGTCATCTGGTCGGCCATGTGGACGCGTTCGTTGCCCAGGGTGTTGCGGGCGACCCGCCAGCCCCCGTCGGGCTCGCCCACCACGGCGTCGGCGGGCAGCAGCACGTCGTCGAAGTACACCTCGTTGAAGAGGGAGTCGCCGGTGATCTCCTTGAGCGGCCGGATGTCGATGCCCGGGGTGTTCTTCATGTCCACGAGGAAGTAGCCGATCCCCTGGTGCTTGGGGGCGGCCGGATCGGTCCGGGCGAGCAGGATGCCGTGGTCGGCCCACTGGGCGGCGCTCGTCCACACCTTCTGGCCGTTGATCCGCCAGCCCTCCTCGGTCCGCTCCGCCCTGGTGCGCAGCGAGGCGAGGTCGGAGCCCGCGCCGGGCTCCGAGAACAGCTGGCACCACAGGAGTTCGCCGCGCAGGGTGGGCAGGAGGTAGCGCTCCTGCTGCTCGGCGGTGCCGTGGGCGAGGAGCGAGGGGACCACCCAGGTGGCGATCCCGAGGTCGCTCAGCCTCACCCCTTGAGCGGTCAGCTCCTGCTGGATGGCGAGCTGTTGTACGGGGCCGGCGTCCAGTCCGTAGGGAGCGGGGAGGTGCGGGGCGGCGTAGCCGGTCGGGGCGAGGGCGCGGCGGGCGGCCTTCGGGTCGAGGCCGCGGGCGGCGGCGACGGCCTCGTGGGCGGCGGCCCGGTGGGCGGCGGCCCCGGCCGGGAGTTCGAGGGCGAGGGCGCGGCGCGCGCCGCCCTCGGCGAGCCGGACGGCCCGCAGCCGGTGGCCGTCGCCGGTCCCGAGCAGTTGCCGGGCCACCAGGGCGCGGCGCAGATACAGATGGGCGTCGTGCTCCCAGGTGAAGCCGATGCCGCCGAGGATCTGGATACAGTCCTTGGCGCAGCCGTACGCGGCGTCCAGGGCCTCCGACGCGGCGAGCGCGGCGACCATGGACCGTACGTCCGGGTCCTTCTCCTCGTCGGCGGCGCGGGCCGCGTCCCACACCAGCGCGCGGGCCCGTTCGACCCGGACGAGCATGTCGGCGCAGAGGTGCTTGACGCCCTGGAACCGTCCGATGGGGCGGCCGAACTGTTCGCGGACCTTGGCGTGTTCGGCGGCGGTGTGCAGCGCCCTGGCCGCGGTTCCGCAGGCTTCGGCGGCGAGGAGGACGGCGGCGAGGTCGCGGACGCGCGCGGTGTCGGTGCGTACCAGTCGGGCGGCGGGGACGAGCACCGCCTCGGCGTGGACCTCGGCGGTGGGCCTGGTGGGGTCGGCGCCGCGGTGCGGGCGGGCGGTCAGCCCTTCGGTGGCGGCGTCGACGGCGAACCAGAGGGTGCCGGTGGCCGATTCGGCGGGCAGGAGCAGCAGGTCGGCGTCGGCGCCGGAGAGCACGGGCGGTGCGGTGCCGTCGAGCAGATGGCCGTCCCCGTGTTCGACGGCGGTGAGGGTGCCGGGGCCGAGGGCGACGGCGCCGATGCGCGTACCGGTCGCGAGGTCGCGCAGCAGGGCGTGCGGGCCCACGCCGTGGAGTACGGCGGAGGCGAGGGATCCGGCGAGGAAGGGGCCGGGGAGCGTGGCGCGGCCCGCCTCTTCGAGGACCACGGCCAGGTCGAGGAGGCGGCCGCCCCCGCCGCCGTGCTCCTCGGGCAGATGGACGGCGAGCAGGCCCTGTTCGGCGAGCCCGTCCCAGTACTCCGGGCGTGCGCCGGGTGTGCCCGGGTCGTCGGCGTCGAGCAGTTCGCGCGTCTTCCGCGGGGGTACGGCGCGCGCCAGCCAGCCTCGTACGGAGTGCGCCAACTCCCTGTGTTCTTCGGTGATTCCGATGCCCATGCGGATCCTCGCCGGTCGCAGCCACTGGAACGGCGCAAGAGTAGAACACGTTCCATTCTGACGGAAGGTCAGATGCTGTCCGGATCTCCGCGCGCCCCGGGCCGAGTGCGCCGTCGTGCCCCGTTCGTACGGCGTTCACCGGAATACCGTGGGCGCACGGAAGGTTTCACCCTGCACACACTTGGCGGTCGGCGCTGTCCGCCCGCGCCGCCCGCATGCCTCTTCCAGAATCTCGATCACGCCGCCCGGAGGCCGCACGCATGCCACAGACGACGAACGAACAGCACGCCGGGGAGCTGCCCGATCCGCGGCCGCGCAAGGCGGGCGGCGGTGTCGTCCCCGTACTCGCCTTCGCGGGTATCACCGTCGCGGTGATGCAGACCCTTCTCGTCCCCGTCATCAAGGATCTGCCCGCCCTGCTGCGCACCGATCCCTCCGACGCCACCTGGGTGATGACCGCGACGCTGCTCGCCGGGGCCGTCTCCACCCCGATCATGGGACGGCTCGGGGACCTCTACGGCAAGCGGAAGATGCTGCTCGCCAGCCTCGCCGTGATGGTGATCGGCTCCTTGATATGCGCCTTCACCGACGAACTCGTGGTCATGATCGTGGGGCGCGCCCTCCAGGGCTTCGCCATGGGCGCCATCCCGCTGGGCATCGGCATCATGCGCGACGAGCTGCCGCGCGAGAAGCTCGGCTCGGCGATGGCGCTGATGAGCTCCTCGATCGGGGTCGGCGGCGGTCTGGCGCTGCCCGCCGCCGCGCTGGTCGCCCAGCACTCCGACTGGCACACCCTGTTCTTCGGCGCGGCCGGTCTCGGTGTGCTGTCGATGGCGCTCACCGTTCTGTTCGTCCCGGAGACCACGCTGCGCGCCCCCGGCCGCTTCGACCTCGTCGGCGCGCTGGGGCTCTCGCTCGGACTGGTCTGCCTGCTGCTGCCCATCACCAAGGGCAGCGACTGGGGCTGGACCTCGGGCAGCACCCTCGGGCTGATAGCCGCGGCCCTGGTGATCCTCGTCCTGTGGGGGCTGTTCGAGCTGCGCAGCCCGGCCCCGCTGGTCGATCTGCGGACCACCGCCCGGCGCGAGGTGCTGCTCACCAACCTCTCCTCGATCATGGTCGGGGTCGCCTTCTACGCCGTCTCGCTGGTCCTGCCGCAGCTGCTCCAGCTCCCCGCCTCGACGGGCTACGGCCTCGGGCGGTCGATGGTGGTCGCGGGGCTGTGCGTGGCACCGCTCGGTCTGACGATGATGTTCGTCGCCCCGCTGTACGCCCGGCTGTCCGCCCGCCGGGGCCCCAAGGTCTCGCTGATGCTCGGCATGCTGGTCATCGCGATCGGTTACGGGGCGGGACAGGGGCTGTTGAGCGCGGCCTGGCAGACCGTGGTCATCGCGGTGGTGATCGGGGCCGGCATCGGGCTGGCGTACTCCTCGCTGCCCGCGCTGATCATCGGTGCCGTCGACCCCTCCGAGACCGGTGCGGCCAACGGGCTGAACACCCTGATGCGGTCGATCGGCACCTCGGTGTCGAGCGCCGTGATCGGCATGGTGCTGGCCAACACCTCGGTGCGCACGGGCGGGGTGTCACTGCCCTCGATGGAGGGGTTCCGGATCTCGTTCCTGATCGCGACGGGCGCGGTGGTGATCGGGCTGGCGCTGGCCTCGTTCCTGCCGTCGCAGCGCGCCGCGACCCGCCCGACGCTGCTGGCGAGCAGCGACGAGGACGCCCAGGCCGCGGCGCCAAACGCCTCCCGCCCGGTCGCGGGTTCGGGCGGCTTCCGCGGCCGGGTGCTGGACGCGGACGGCGCCCCGGTGGCCCGCGCCAATGTGACGCTGATCGACCACCGGGGGCGGCAGGCCGGTCTCGCCGTGACGGACGCGGACGGCCACTACGCGCTGGCCGCCCCGCACGGCGGCGCCTATGTGCTGGCCGGGTCGGCCACCGGCTACGCGCCGTGCGCCCGCCCGGCCTCCTGCCTCGGCGACGGCCTGCCGGTCGACGCCGATCTGGTGCTGGACGTCAGCGCACCGGAGCGTCGAACCGCGGTGCGGTCGTGAGCAGATGAGAGACGTCCGAGCCCGCCGGAAGCTCCTGCGGCAGCGCGCCGCGGGTGAACAGCCGGGCGGGCCGGGCGCCCTGGACCCGGGCCTGGCGGCCGTCGACCCGCAGCCATGAGCCCTCGCGCAGGCCGAGCACCGGCACGTCGTTCTCCTCCAGGAATTCGGTGAGCCGCTCCTCGCGGGTCTCGCCCTTGTGGGTGCTGTCCGGGTCCGGGTCCAGATAGTGCGGGTTGATCTGGAACGGGACGAGGCCGAGCGTCTCGAAGGACGGCGGCTGCACGATCGGCATGTCGTTGGTGGTGCGCAGGGTGGGCGCCGCCATGTTCGTCCCCGCGCTGGCGCCCATGTACGGCAGCCCGTCCCGCACTGCCTCGGTCACGGCGTCCCGCAGACCGGTCCGGTACAGCGCGCTCAGCAGCCGGAAGGAGTTGCCGCCGCCGATGAACACGGCGTCGGAAGCGGCGAGTTCGGCGACCGGGTCGGCGTTCTCATGGACCCCGCGGACACGGATGCCGGACGGTTCGAGGGCCTCGCGGACGCGCGCGGTGTACGCGGTGTAGTCGGCCAGCGCGTAGGGGACGAAGGCCAGCCGGGCGTCCGGGGGCAGGAACGCGGTCACGGTGTCGAGGGCGTGTTCCAGATAACCACGGCCGTGCTGGGTGGAGTTGGAGAGCAGCAGCAGATTCATCGGGTTCCTCTTGGTTCTCTTCCTGGTCATCGGTCGGTACGGGGACGACGGGTCCGGGGCTTGGGACGCTGCGGGGGATGGGTGAGCCGCCGCTCCAGCAGCCCGGCCGCGTGGCGCAGCGCGTCGAGCCGGTCCTCCGGCGCCTCCCGGAACAGCTCCTCGGCGCCGCCGAGGCTGAGGCTGCCGTAGGGCTCGCGCCCGAGGAAGACCGGTACGGCGACGGTCGCGACGCCGGTGTCGTACTCGCCGACCGTGAAGGCGTACCCCTGGGCGCGGACCTTGAGGAACTCCTCCTCCAGCCGGTCCGGATCGGTGACCGTCCGGTCGGTGAAGCGGGCCATCGGGCGGCCCCGGAAGAGCCGGTGGCGCTGTTCGTCGGGCAGGTAGGCGTAGTACGACTTGCTGGTCGCCCCGGCGTGCGCCGGGTAGAGCTCACCGACCAGCGGGTAGTAGCGCAGCGGCCCCGCCTCGCCCTCCTCGGCGGCGACGCACCGCATGTGGAAGCTGTCCGGCAGGCAGAACAGCACGGTGTCGCCGGTGACCCTGCGCAGCTCCTCCAGGACCGGTCCGGCCAGCAGCTCCAGCGATCCGGAGCGCTCCCAGAGCCGGCCCAGGCGCAGTACGGCGGGGCCGATCCGGTAGCGGCGGGTCACCGGGTCGGAGACCAGGAAGCCGCGCCCGGCGAGGGTGGCGAGCAGCCGCTGGGCCACGGAGGTGTCCCAGCCGAACTCCTCGGCGACCTCGGTGACCCCCCAGTCGGGCCGGGTCCGCTCGAAGGCGAGCAGCACGAGGAGCGCCCGGTCGACGGTTTGCAGCGCCCCGGCGGGGGTGCGCCGGTCCAGATCGAAGTCCGTCATCGTCATCTCACCATTCAGACCTGAATTGCAAATAACGGGAAACAGTTGCGTTCAACGCTATCCGATCCCGAATGTGGCCTCAGCACCCCGCCCCGCGCTTCTCCCCCGTCGGGCGCCGGCCCGGGTGCCCGGATGAGCGAGAAAGGCCCCCCATGTTGAAGTACGTGCTGGACATCGTCGATCTGCTGGACGATCCCCAGGTCAATGGCAAGACGGTGGTCGAGTACCTCGACTCCGTGAGCGGGACCGAGGGCTCGTCCGCACAGGTCACCACGGTCGTCGGCGAGCAGGGCTCGACCGACTTCGTCATGGTCCGCATCCCGGGCGCCCGAGGGCGCGCCTCCGGGGGCGACGCCCGCACGCTGGGCGTGGTGGGCCGGCTCGGCGGCATCGGCGCCCGGCCCGAGGTGACCGGCCTGGTCTCGGACGCCGACGGTGCCGCCTCGGCGATCGCCACCGCCGCCAAGCTGCTCGACATGCGTCGCCGCGGCGACGTGCTGCCCGGCGATGTGATCGTCGCCACCCACATCTGCCCGGACGCGCCGACCGAGCCGCACGACCCGGTGCCGTTCATGGGCTCGCCCGTGGACATCGCCACCATGAACCGCCACGAGGTGACCGGCGAGATGGAGGCCGTGCTCTCCATCGACACCACCAAGGGCAACCGGATCATCAACCACAAGGGCCTCGCCCTGTCGCCCACCGTCAAGGAGGGCTGGGTGCTCCGGGTCAGCGAGCAGCTCGGCGAGCTGCTGGCCGTGGTGACCGGTGAGCCGTTGGTCACGTACCCCGTGACCACGCAGGACATCACCCCGTACGGTAATGGGGCACACCACATCAATTCGATCCTTCAGCCCGCCACGGCGACGGCCGCCCCGGTCGTCGGTCTGGCCATCACCTCGGCCGCCGCGGTGCCGGGCTGCGGTACGGGCGCGAGCCACGAGGCGGACATCGCGTCCGCCGCCCGCTACGCCGTGGAGGTCGCCAAGGCCTACGGCGGCGGCCAACTGGACTTCCACGACGCGGTGGAGTTCGACAACCTCGTCAGCCGTTACGGGTCGCTGACTCACCTCCAGACCCTCGGCCGCACACCCCAGGAGTCCTGATGGCAGCCACCCCGCAGGCCGAGGCCGCGGCCCCCGAGACCAAGGCCATCGGCAGCGACGACTACGCGCTCTCCCGCGTCCCGCGCGACAAGCGGTTCGGCTTCTGGTCGATGCTGCTCCAGTGGCTGGCCCAGTCCGGCTCGATCTCGCAGTTCACCCTGGGCGCCACCATCGGTGTCGGCATGACCTTCGGGGACGCCTTCCTGGCCTTCACGCTCGGTGCGGTGATCCTGGAGATCGTGATCTTCGCGATCGGCCTGGCCGGTATGCGCGAGGGTCTGGCGACCCCGATGCTGACCCGCTGGGTCGGGTTCGGCCGCAACGGTTCGGCGCTGGTCAGCTTTGTGATCGCGGTCAGCCTGGTCGGCTGGTTCGGCGTCCAGAACACGATCTTCGGCAACAGCGTCTCGGCGCTGGTCGGCGGCCCGTCCTGGATGTGGTGCGTGCTGGCCGGCATCGCGATCACCGCGCTGGTGATCTTCGGCTTCAAGTACATGGCGGTCTTCGCCAAGATCGTGACCCCGCTGTTCTTCGCGATGGTCGCCTGGTCGATCGTCTCGACGCTGAAGGACCACTCGCTCAGCGAGCTGATCCACTCGCCGCCGCCGGGCCAGACCATCCCGCTGGCCGTCGCCGCCACCGCCATCGCGGGCGGCTACATGACCGGGGCGATCGTCTCCCCGGAGATGACCCGGTACAACCGGAAGGGCTCGCACGTCTTCCTGCAGAGCGCCTCGTCGATGATCCTCTCCGAGTACATCGTCGGCCTGACCGGTGTGCTCCTGGGCCACCTGGTGAAGAGCAGCGAGGTGTCCCACATCGTGCTCTCCACCTCCGGCGCCTTCGGCGTCATCGTGGTCCTGATGTCCACCGCCAAGATCAACGACTGGAACCTGTACGGCTCCTCGCTCGGCGTCGTCAACTTCTTCCAGGTCGTCTTCGGCAAGCGGCTGCACCGCGGCGCGGTCACGATCGCCCTCGGCATCGCGGGCACGGTCCTGTCCGCGGTCGGGATCATGACCCACTTCACCGAATTCCTCTCGGTCCTCGGCGTCGCCATCCCGCCGATCGGCGGGATCATCGTGGCCGAGTACTGGGTCGTCAAGCGGATGCGCAAGCCGCTGGACGAGACCCGCGCGTCCGAGACCCTGCCGAGGACCTCGCCCACCTGGGTCCCGATGTCCCTCGCCATCTGGATCGCGGCGTTCTGCGTCGGCAAGTTCTACGACGGCGGCATACCGGCCCTGAACTCGCTGGCCACCGCCTTCATCCTGTACAGCGTCCTCGGCCTGCTGGGCTGGGTGAAGCCGTACGGCACCTCCACCCTGGACGACGAGGACGACGCCGCCCCCGCCGCCCGCGCGACAACCCCTGTGGGAGCAGCATGACCACCCCCGACCCCACCGCCCCCTCCCTCGTCCCGGCGTCCGCCGAGGCCCAGGACGAGGTCATCGAACTCTGTGCCGAACTGATCAGGTTCGACACCTCCAACCCCACCAGCGACGAGCGCGCGAGCGCCGACTGGGTGGTGGGCCGCCTCGCCGAGGTGGGCATCGACTCCGAGCTGGTCGAGTCCGCCCCGGGCCGGGCCAGCGTCATCGCCCGGATCGCGGGCGCCGACCCGGAGCGCGGCGCCCTGCTGGTCCACGGTCACCTGGACGTGGTCCCGGCCGACGCCTCCGAGTGGCAGGTCCCGCCGTTCTCCGGCGAGATCCGCGACGGCTATCTGTGGGGGCGCGGCGCGATCGACATGAAGGACACGGTGGCCGTCATGCTGGCCACCGCCCGTCACTTCGCCCGCACCGGCACCCGGCCCTCGCGCGATCTGGTCCTCGCCTTCCTCGCCGACGAGGAGGCGGGCGGCAAGTTCGGCGCCCACTGGCTGGTCGAGCACCGCCCGGAGCTGTTCGCCGGGGTCACCGAGGCGATCGGCGAGGGCGGCGGCTTCTCCTTCGCCATCGACGACACCCGCCGCCTCTACCCGATCGAGAACGCCCAGCGCGGCATGGCCTGGATGGAGCTCACCGCGACCGGCCGGGCCGGCCACGGCTCGTCCCCCAACGACGAGAACGCGGTCACCGATCTCGCCGAGTCGCTCACCCGGATCGGCCGGGAGACCTTCCCGATCCGGCTGATCGAGCCGGTCCGCGCGCTGCTGGAGGAGGCCGCCCGGCTCTACGGCGTGGAGTTCGACGAGAACGACATCGAGGGCAGCCTCGCGAAGCTGGGGCCGGTCTCCGACTTCATGCAGGTGGTCCTCCGCAACTCCGCGAACCCCACCATGTTCGCGGCCGGGTACCAGACCAACGTCATCCCCGGAAAGGCGACCGCCCGGGTGGACGGCCGCTTCCTGCCCGGCCACGAGCAGGAACTGATCGACACCATCGACCGGCTCCTGCTCCCCTCGGTCAGCCGCGAGTGGGCCAACCACGACATCGCGCTGGAGACCACGTTCGACGGCCCGCTGGTGGACGCCATGTGCGCGGCCGTGCGCGCCGAGGACCCGGACGGCCACCCGGTCCCGTACTGCAACCCGGGCGGCACGGACGCCAAGGCCTTCACCCACCTGGGCATCCGCTGCTTCGGCTTCAAGGGCCTCAAGCTGCCGCACGACCTGGACTACGGCCGGCTCTTCCACGGCGTGGACGAGCGCGTCCCGCTGGAGGGGCTGCGCTTCGGGGTCCGCGTCATGACCCGACTCTGGCAGAGCTGCTGACCTGCGCGTCGCACCCCTGCCAGGGGCGCCCCGACCCGGGCTCACCCCTCGTACGCCCCCGCCGAGACCTTCGGCGGGGGCGTACGGCACGATGGGGCGCCGTCGAGAGGCGCACCCCAGACCGCCGTCCCCACCAGGAGGAACCCGTGCCCGCCCAGTCCGCCGTCGAGCCGTCGCCCGAGATCCTCGCCGCCTTCCGGGCCGCCAAGGGGTTCATGCCGGAGGGCGAGGGGCTCGCCCTGTACGCGGCAGCCGCCGAGGCCGCCGCGCTGGGGCTGCCGCTCCTGGAGGTCGGCACGTACTGCGGGCGCTCCACGATCCTGCTCGCCGACGCCGCGCGGGCGGCCGGTGTGACGGCGCTCACCGTCGACCACCACCGCGGCAGCGAGGAGCAGCAGCCGGGCTGGGAGTACCACGACCCGGCCGTGGTGGACCCGGAGGTCGGGCGGATGGACACGCTGCCGACCTTCCGCCGGACCCTGCACGCGGCGGGCCTGGAGGACCACGTGGTGGCGCTGGTCGGCCGGTCCCCGCAGGTCGCGGCGGTCTGGGGCGGGAAGCTCGGCTTCGTCTTCATCGACGGCGGTCACACCGACGAGCACGCGAACGGCGACTACGAGGGCTGGGCGCCGCATGTGGCCGAGGGCGGGCTGCTGGCGATCCACGACGTGTTCCCGGACCCCGCGCACGGCGGTCAGGCCCCGTACCGCGTCCATCTGCGGGCGCTGGAGTCCGGGGCGTTCACCGAGGTCTCGGCGACGGATTCGCTGCGGGTGCTGCGGCGTACCGGCGCGGGCATCTGAGGCGGGCCGTCCGGAGGCCCGGATAGCATCGCGTGGTGCCGTACCACGAGAGTGTTCCCCCCACCCGGCGCCGCCGGACCCTGCTCGCCGCCGCGCTCGCGGCCGTCTGTCTGAGCGCCGCGGGCTGCGGCGCGGGCGACGTCGGTGCCGGGGCACCGGCCCGGCCCGGCCCGAGCGGCAGTGCGGCCGGCACCTCGCCGTCGGCCCCGCCGCCGCCCTCGAAGAGCGCTCCGGTGCCGGAGCGGACGTCCCCCTCCCCCACCCGGTCCACCCCGACCGCGGGCGGCAACTCCGGTCCGCTGTCGGGGAAGACCGTCGTCATCGACCCCGGGCACAACCCGAACAACCATCTGCACACCCGCGAGATCAACCGCCAGGTGGACATCGGCACCACGCACAAGGAGTGCGACACCACCGGCACCTCCACCAACTCCGGTTACGCGGAGGCGCGGTTCACCCTCGACGTGTCGCACCGGATGCGCACCCTCCTCCAGCAGCAGGGCGCGAAGGTGGTGCTGACGTACGACGACGACCGCGCGTACGGGCCGTGCGTCGACGAGCGGGCCCGGATCGGCAACGAGCAGCGGGCCGACGCGGTGGTGTCGGTGCACGCGGACGGCTCGGCGGTCGGCAACCGCGGATTCCATGTGATCCTTCCCGGGCCGGTGCGCAGCGGGGCTGCGGACACCACGAAGATCGTCGATCCCTCGCGCGATCTCGGCACCCGCATCGCGGGGCTATTCGTCCGCGCTACCGGAAGCGCTCCCTCCAATTACATCGGCGGCAATACCGGATTGGACGTTCGCAAGGATCTGGGCGGGCTGAATTTGTCGACCGTGCCCAAAGTGTTCATCGAATGCGGCAATATGCGTGATCCGAAGGATGCCGCCCTCCTCACCAGTGCGGGCTGGCGCCAGAAGGCGGCACAGGGCATTGCCGACGGCATCATCAGCTACCTCAACGGGTAGCAAGGGGTAGTTCTGAGGCGAAATTGGGGGGATGTACGTCCGGCGTCCGGGCAAGGACACCACGCGTCCGGGCAGACGATAGATTCATCCGTACGATGGGGCCGCCCCGAGCTTCGTGCCGCGCCCGCCGTATCCGTACAGGCGGCAGTGACGAGCGCCCCGACGAGACGACCGACTAAGGACCTTCACGTGAATATCCGCTCCCTCACTCGAGGCGACGGCGTGGTGATCGGAGCAGCGGTCGTGCTGTTCATCGCCTCTTTCCTCGACCTCTCCAGCTTCGACTGTCCTACGGGCATCAACTGTTCCCGCTACAACGCCCCGAACGCCTGGGACTCGCTCGGGCTCCTGATGAGCGTCTACCTGGCCGGGATCATCGCGGCGGCGCTGATCATCGTGAGCCGCGCCACCCCGGGCCGCAAGGTGGTCGGCTTCGACCTCGGTCAGTTCGGTGCCGCGCTCAGCATCTTCGCGGTGTGGACGGTCTTCTGGACGATCATCGACGGCAGCAACGCGGGCGCCGGACTGATCCTCGGCCTGCTCGCCGCGATCGCGCTCGCGGGCGGCGCGGTCGCCACCCCGCTGGTCCCCGCGCTCAAGGCCCCGCTGATGAGCGCCTCCGGCCCGAAGGGCGTACAGCCGCAGTACGGCGGCCAGCCGCAGCCCGGCCAGGGGTACGGCTACCCCGGCGCCCCGCAGCCGTCGTACGGCGGCCAGCCGGGCCAGCAGCAGCCGTACGGCGCGCAGCCCCAGCCCGGCCAGCCGCAGCCCGGTCAGCCCCAGCCCGGCCAGCCGGAGGCACAGGGCAGCGCGCCGCAGGCCGCCTCCGGTGCGCCCGCCGGTGACTTCACACCGTTCTGGTTCGCGGTGCCGGTGGCCCGCCCGCTGTACGGGGAGGACGGCTCGCCCTCGCCGATCGCCGAACTGGCGCCCGGCACCTGGTACCTCGCGGTGGAGCAGCGCGGTCCGGGCCTGATCGCCCAGACCCAGGACGGCCGTCGCGGTGTGCTCCAGGACACCACGGGCATCCAGCGCGGCTGATCCCGCGCCCCACGGCAGTACGACAGCGGCCCTCCGCCCCTTCCGGGCGGGGGGCCGCTGTCGTACCCTCCGTCGTGCGTCACTGGACTGACGTACCGTCAGAACTACCGGGAGGCTGCGGAGATGAGGCTCGGACTCGCGCTCGGGTACTGGGGCCGCGGCCCGGACCCCGCCCATCTGGAGCTCGCCCGGCAGGCGGAGGAGCTGGGGTATGCCTCGGTGTGGACGGCGGAGGCGTGGGGGTCGGACGCCTTCACCCCGCTGGCCTGGATCGCCGCGCACACCTCCCGGATCCGACTGGGCACCGGCATCGCGCAGATGGCGGCGCGCACTCCGACCGCGACCGCGATGCACGCCCTCACCCTGGACCACCTCTCCGGCGGCCGGATGATGCTCGGCCTCGGGCTGTCCGGGCCGCAGGTGGTGGAGGGCTGGTACGGGCGCCCGTTCCCGCGCAGCCCGCTGACCGCGACCCGGGAGTACGTCGACGTCATCCGCCAGGTGCTCCGCCGCGAGGGCCCCGTCGAGCTGGCCGGGCAGTTCCACTCCCATCCCTACGACGGCCCGGACGCCACCGGCCTGGGCAAGCCGCTGAAGCCGATCACCCATCCGCTGCGGTCCCGGCTGCCGGTGCTGCTGGGGGCGGAGGGGCCGAAGAACATCGCGCAGACGGTCCGGATCGCGGACGGCTGGCTGCCGCTGTACTGGTCCCCGATGCGCACCGATGTGTACGAGGCCGCGCTCACCGGACTCCCGGACGGCTTCATGATCGCGCCGATGGCCCGTGCGCGGGTCTGCGACGACGTCGCCGAGGGGCTGCTGCCGGTGAAGGCGATGCTCGGCTTCTACATCGGAGGGATGGGCCACGCGGCCCGCAACTTCCACGCCGATCTGATGGCGCGGATGGGCTTCGAGGAGGAGGCCCGGCACATCCAGCGGCTCTTCCTCGAAGGGCGCAAGGAGGAGGCGGTGCTGGCGGTGCCCGACGCGTTCGCGGACGAGATCTCGCTCGTCGGACCGCGCGAACGGATCGCGGAGCGGCTGGAGTCGTGGCGCAAGGGACCGGTCACCGATCTGCTGGTGACGGCACCGGACCCGCACACCCTGCGGGTGCTCGCCGAGCTCAACCAGTAGCGGCGGGCCGGGCCGGATCGGTCGGCCAGGTACCGGCGACCGTCCGCGCCGCCGTGCGCTGCCAGGGCTGGGGGTCGGGATGGGTGAGGAGTTCCAGGGTGCTGCCCCACGGGGTGCGCAGATAGACGAACCGGTTGCGCTCCCCCGCCTCCGGACCCGGCAGCGGCTGCGCCTCGGCGAGCAGCGAGGCGCCCGCGGCCACGCAGTCCCGGACGGCCGCGTCCAGGTCGTCGGCGTACAGCGCCACGTGCTGCCAGCCGAAGTCGCAGGGCAGCGCCGGGGGTTCGCGGCGGGGGCCCTGGAACTCGAACAGCTCGATGCCGGGGCCGCCGCCGGGCAGGCCCAGCATTCTGATCGCCAGCTGCCGGGTGCCCGCCGGGACACCGAGCCGTCGCTCGACGTCCGGCCCGCCGTCGGGCCCGTCCTGGCGGCGCAGGGTGTCGTAGCGCACCTCGGCGCCGAAGGCCCTCGCGAGGAAGAGGGTCGCGGTCTCCAGGTCGGGGACGGTGACCCCGATGTGGTCGATGCCTCGCACACTGGTGGCCGTCATGGTTTCACCGCTCCTGTTCCGGGGCCGCGCCGACGGCCCCGTCCGCCCCGGAGCGGGCGCGCTCCGGGGTCGTGCGCCCGCGTGACCAGGCCAGGAGGCGGTCGGCCGGCCATGTGGTGACGACACGGTCCGCCGGTACCCCGCACTCCTCGGCGCGGGCGCAGCCGTATATCTGCCAGTCCAGCTGTCCGGGCGCGTGGGCGTCGGTGTCGATGGCGAAGAGGGCGCCCGCCGCGACGGCGCGGCCGAGCAGCCGCCGGGGCGGGTCGAGCCGTTCCGGACGGCTGTTGATCTCCACCGCGGTGCCGGCCTCCGCGCACGCGGCGAAGACCGCGTCCGCGTCGAACCGGGACTCGGGGCGCTTGCGCTCCGCGACCAGCCGCCCCGTGCAGTGCCCGAGGATGTTCGCCCGGGGGTGGCGGACGGCGGCGAGCAGGCGCCTGGTCATCGGGGCCGGGGCCATCCTCAGCTCGGAGTGGACGGAGACCACCACCACGTCCAGCCGTTCCAGCAGCTCCTCCTCCTGGTCGAGGGAGCCGTCGGGGAGGATGTCGCACTCGAAGCCGGTGAGCAGCCGGAAGGGTGCCCACCGCTCATTGAGCGCGGCGACCTCCGCCAGCTGCCCGCGGAGCCGGTCGGGGGTGAGCCCGTTCGCCACGGTCAGCCGGGGCGAATGGTCGGTGAGCACCGCCCACGCGTGGCCCAGCTCGGCCGCGGTGCGGCCCATCTCCTCGATCGGGCTGCCGCCGTCCGACCAGTCGGAGTGCAGATGGCAGTCGCCGCGCTGGAGGGCGCGGAGGGCCTCGCCGCCCTCTGCGGGGCGGGCGGCGGCCTGTGCCTCCAGGCGTTCCAGATAGCCGGGCACCTCCCCGGCCACCGCTTCCCGGACGACCTGCGCGGTCTTCGGCCCGATGCCCCGGACGGCCTCCAGCGAACCGTCCGCCGCGCGCCGGGCCGCCTCCCCGTCCGCCAGCGCGGCCACCGCGCCGGCGGCGGTGCGGAAGGCGTGCACGCGGTGGGTGTCGGCCCGGTCGCGTTCGAGCAGGAAGGCGATCCGTTCCAGGGCGCGGACTGGCTCCATCGGCACCTCCACGGGCCGCCGGGCTGTGCGTGCTCTGCTGTATCTCCAGCTTCGCGCAGCCCGGCCCGGCCCGCACAGCGGCGCCGGGTGGCCGCTCAGCCGAACACGGAGTGCTCCAGCCAGAAGTCCAGCAGCTTCGCGTCACCGAGCACCTCGACCCGGTCGCTGTCCGCCGCCAGGCGCCGGTTGAGGACCAGCATCACGTCGGTGAGCGGGCCGCGCAGCACCACGTCCGCCTTCTCGTGGGCGCGGCGCCAGGCGAGGGCGCCCCCGCCGAATTCGATCAGCCACTCGGCGTCCGGCGCGTCCGTGGCGTGCAGGTGGAGGGAGCCTCCGGCCCCGCCGGTCAGCCCGGTGGCCTGCGGGCCGCCCGAGGCCCGTACGAAGTCGATGATCTCCAGCCACTCCTCGATCGTGTCGGCGGCCGGTCCCGGTGCCACTTCGTACCCGGTGCGTGTGGTGAGCGCCGCGTCGGCGTGGTGGACGATGGTCTCGTGCGCCATCCGGCGCGCCCAGAAGCCCGTGCTGTGCTCCCACGCCCAGGACCACACCTCCTCGTCCGGTCCCGCGGCCCGCAGCGCCTCGACGGCCCGCGCCGCACCCTCCGCCAGCCAGGCGTCGAGCGCGTCCGGGGTGTCGCTCCCGGGGGTGCCGTCGGCCACCTGCTCCGGCGGGACCGCGTCGGTGGCGCGGGTCCGTACGATCTCGCCGACCCAGCGGTGGGCTCCGCCCAGGTGGACGGCGAGCTCGCGCAGGGTCCAGTCGGGACAGCTCGGTACGGTGGCGTCGAGGTCCGCGCCGCGGATCGTGGCCCTGAACGCGTCGGTACGGGCGGTGATCTCGTCGCAGTATTGGTCGTGGCTGAGTCGGCTCATACCTCGCACCCTAGTTCGGCCGCAGGCCGAACCCCACTGATTACCCGCCGAGTTGCGAGGTGGTGGGCACCTTGTCCTTCACATCGGCGCCCGCGCTGCTGCCCGCCGATTTGATGCTGTTGATCACGCTCTCGAATGCACCGATGTCGCCTTCGCCCGCCTCGCCCTTGCGGAGCTTGGTGCCGAGCCCCTTGAGCGATTCGATGCCCGCCGTCAGCGGCGCGACCGCCTTGGACAGCAGCGGGTCGCCCTTGGCGTTGGTCACCGCCGCCTTCAGCCGGTTGTAGGTGAAGCCGCCCGCGAGCCCGGCCTTGACCAGCGCGAACGTCCGCCCGTCCGCCCCCTTCTTGAACTTGCCCGCCCGGTAGGGCTTGACGATCCACTGGTACGTCGCACCGGCCGCGAGCCCCGCGTTGGTGACGAACCGGGTCTTGGCGAACTTCTGCGCCTCGGCCGACGAGGTCCCGCTCGGGGAGGCCGAACTGCTCGTACTCCCCTTGTCGTCCCCGCCGCACCCGGTGGCGGTCACCACCAGGGCGCAGGACAGCAGCAGCGAGACGACCGGACGGCGGAACGGTACGCGACCGGTCGCGGCGGAACTGGGCACAGCGGGCCTCCCTGGCCGGGCACATCGGGCGAGCTCTACGGGGAGTGACGTCCACGGCCACTCCCGGCAAGGCTCGCCCGTCCCGGGACGGCGTGCCACTCGGGAAACGCCGTCCGGGTCCGGCGCCGCCGGAGCGCGCGCGAGAGGGACACCCGGTCCGTGCGGCGCGGCGGCGTCAGACGACGCTGTACGTCCGACAGGCGTTCCCGTCGAGCAGCAGGGCCCGCACCGCCTCGGCCGCCGGGGCCTGCAACCGCTCGTAGACGTCGAGGGCCTCGCGCCACGAGGCCCGGGCACGGCCGCTCTGGCCGAGGGCCGCGAGCGCGTGGCCGAGCACGGTCAGGACGTCGGCCCGACGCCACTCCCCGCTGATCCCGCCCAGCGTGATCAGGGCCGACTCGGCGTTGGCCGCGGCCTGCGCCGGGCGCTCCGCGGCGAGGTCGACCTCGGCCAGCCGGAACAGGCTCATGCCTTCCCACAGCTTCTGACGGCTCTCGCGGAAGACGTCCAGCGCCGCGTGGAGGCAGTCGCCCGCGAGGTCCAGTTCGCCGTTGCGGGTGAGGGCGAGGGCAAGGGCGTAGCGGCCGCTGGCGCCGCGCACGGTGCTGCCCATGGCGTCGTAGATCTCGATGCCCTGCCGGGCCAGCGCGATGGCTCTCGTGGTCCGGCCGGTCGCGAGGTGCACGCGCGAGAGGTTGCACAGCACGGCGGCCTCCCCGGGGCGGTCGCCGAGCGCACGGAAGTACTCGACGGCGCGGGAGAGATGGGCCTCCGCGTCCTCGTGCCGGTTCTGGTGGAGCGCGATGACGCCTCTGCTGTTGAGCGCGTCGCCCATGGTCCAGGTGTCGTCGGCCGAGCCGCCGAGCCGGACCGCCTCGCGCGCTTCGTGTTCCGCCTCCCGGAAGCGGCCCCCGAGGGAGTGCAGATGGGCGAGGGCGGCTCGTGTCCGGCCCTCGGTCCGCTCGTCACCGGTCGCCGCGGCGGCGTCCGTCAGGGCCGTGACGACCGACTCGTAGCGCTGGGACTCGCTGCCGGACTCGGCGAGGTCCCGCACCGCGAGCAGCAGATCGGCGGCCTTGCGCAACTCCCCCGTCCCGACGGCCTGGCCGGCGGCGGACAGCAGCCCCTGCGCCTCACCGAACAGCCAGTCCAGCGCCTCGGTGCGGTCGGTGAAGACCAGCCCGTCGCCCTCGGTCGGCTCCAGGTGCTCGACCAGCCGGTCGCCCGGCCGCTCCAGCGCGTACACGCCCGCCACGGTGGCCAGGTAGAAGTCGAGCAGCCGGGACAGGGCCGCGGCCCGTTCGCCCGGCTGCCGCTCGTCCCGCTCCGCGCAGGCACGCGCGAAGAGGCGGAGCAGGTGGTGATACCGGTAGCGGCCCGGTGCCGCAGACTCCACCAGTGATGTGTCGACGAGGGACTCCAGGAGTTCCTCGGTGTCCTCCTCGGGGAGGCCGAGCACGGCCGCGGCGGCCGGCAGGGAGATGTCCGGCCCGTCCGCCAGGCCGAGCAGGCGGAACGCGCGTGCCTGCGCGGGCTCCAGCTGCCCGTAGGCCAGCTCGAAGGCGGCCTTCACCGCCAGGTCACCGGCCTGCAACTCGTCCAGTCGCCGCCGCTCGTCCGCCAGCTTCGCGGCCAGTACCGAGACGGTCCAGGTCCGCCGCACCGCCAGCCGCGAGGCCGCGATCCGGATGGCCAGCGGCAGGAAGCCGCACGCGGCGACGACGTCGAGCGCCTCCGTGCGCTCGCCGGAGACGCGTCGCAGGCCGACGATCCTGGTGAACAGGTGCAGGGCCTCCTCCGGGCTCAGCACGTCCACGTCCACCAGACGGGCGCCCGCGAGGTCGCCCAGGTGTCCCCTGGACGTGATCAGCGCGGCGCATCCCGCCGTGCCCGGCAGCAGCGGCCGCACCTGGGCGGCGTCGTGCGCGTTGTCCAGGAGCACCAGCACCCGCCGCCCGTCCAGGACCGAGCGGTACAGCGCGGCCCGGTCCTCCAGGGAGTCCGGGATCGCCGCTTCCGGTGTGCCCAGGGCGCGCAGGAAGGAACCCAGGACCGTCTCGGGCTCGGCCCGCGTCGCGCGCAGGCCCTGGAGGTCCACGTACAGCTGGCCGTCGGGGAATTCCTGGCGGGCCAGGTGGGCGACGTGCACGGCCAGTGTCGTCTTGCCGACGCCGGCGATTCCCGACAGGGCCGCTACCGCCATGATCTGTCCGTTGGCGGAGGCCAGCACCTCCACCAACTCCTCCACGTACGGCGCACGGCCGGTGAAGTCGGGCACGGTGGCGGGGAGTTGGGCAGGCCGGACGAAGACCGCGGGCGACTCGGGCTCCGGGGCGGAGAGTTCCGCCAGGCCCGGGTCCGCCTGGAGGATCCGGTTCTGCAACTCCGCCAGTTCGGGGCGGGGTTCCACGCCCAGTTCGTCCGCCAGCAGCCGTCTGGTGTCGGCGTACACCGCCAGCGCCTCCGCCTGGCGGCCGCTGCGGTACAGCGCCAGCATCAGCAGTTCCCGCAGCCGCTCGCGCAGCGGATGCACCGCCGTCAGCGAGGTGAGTTCCGAGACCGCTTCCGCGTGGTGGCCCTGCTCCAGCTCCACGTCCAGGCGGGTTTCGATCAGCTGGAGGCGCCACTCCTCCAGCCGGATGCGCTGGGCCTCCGCGTACGGGCCCGGCACCCCCGGCAGCGGCTCGCCGTCCCACAGGGCCAGCGCCCTGCGGAGCAGACCGCTCGCGCGGTTCAGGTCCCCGTCGCTCCTGGCCCGCTCCGCCAGATCCGCGAGATCCCGCGCCACCGCCAGGTCCAGGGCATCGTCCGGCAGGCCCCGGATCGCGTAACCGCCCGACTCGCTCACCAGGACGTCCGGCCCGAGGACCTTGCGCAGCCGGGAGGCGTACGTCCGGACGGCGGCCAGCCCCTGGGACGGCGGCTCGTCCCCCCACAGCGCGTCGATCAGCTCGGCGGCGGTCGCCGTGCGCCCCTCGCGCAGCAGCAGGGCGGCCAGCAGGCCGCGCTGCTGCGGAGATCCGGTCGGCAGTGCCTCGGTTCCGCGCCAGGCGCGCACCGGGCCGAGTACGCTGAAGCGTGGCGCCGCGGGCTCGGCGGACGACATGACGGGGCCGTGCTCCGGCTCCCGTGACGCCTCATACATCGCTGCCCCCCTTTCGGCAGCGTACCAACTCGTTTAGCAGACGTATACGGATCGTTTATCGACGCCTGCGAGCATGGCCGCATCGCACTCTGTGACTTGCCCAGTCCGGGGCTGCGCCGAGGCGGGGTTCCCGGGAGTGGCATCCCGGGCCCCGACCGCCCGGCCCGGCAGCCGATCGATTCGTGCTGCGATTTTCATCAACTCTAGCTCAGTCAAGTGACTTTGAGCTACCGTCATCCCGTTGCCGCGAACCGCGGGTGGACCGGCTCCTGCCAAGGGCCTCTTGTGGCCTGCCCGTTGGCGAGCGCAGCAGATCCGGACTGGGCACCGTCACAAGGAGAACGAGCATTGTCATGCAATCCATCAGTCCACCCGTGTTGTGGGCCGGAGTCGTGGTCACTCTGGCCTATTTCGTCCTGGTCGGCTACCTCATCAGATCGCTGAGGACCAACAGGCGGCTGCCTTCGGTGATCGCGGCCGTGACGGGGCTCGTGGGCGCGCTTCCCGTGGTGCTCTACGCCCTGTACGCCGTGCTCGGCACCCCGGCATAGGCATCCGCGCGGAGCGTGCGCGTCCGGCTCGGGGAAGCGGCGGAACCAGAGCCGCTTCCCCCAGTCGCACGGCCGGCGCCCGGGGCCTTCGCCTCAGCGGCAGCAGTCCGGCTCCAGTCCGCGCGGCAGGTGGGCGCCGCCGAAGACCGCCGTGGTCGCCTCGTCGCCGCCCAGCGCGGCCACCGCCAGCAGCAGCGAACCGGCCGTCCAGGTGGTGAGTTCCTGGGGCCAGAAGGCCCGTTCGCCCTCGAAGACGTATCCGGTCCAGTACATGCCGCCCCCGGCGCGCAGGTGCTGGATGGACTGGAGGATCTCCAGCGCCCGGTCGGACTCGCCCATCACCCAGAGGGCCAGGGCGAGTTCGCAGCTCTCGCCGCCGGTCACCCACGGGTTGGGCAGTACGCAGCGCACCCCCAGGCCGGGGACCACGAAGCGGTCCCAGCCCTCCTCGATCCGGTCCTTGGCGTCCGTACCGGTGAGCGCGCCGCCGAGGACCGGGTAGTACCAGTCCATCGAGTAGCGGCCCTTGTCCAGGAAGCGTTCCGGGTGGGCACGGATGGCGTGGCTCAGCGCGCCCGTCGCCAACTCCCAGTCGGGCTGCGGCTCCTCGCGCCGTTCGGCGATGGCGAGCGCGCAGCGCAGCGCCTGGTGGATGGAGGAGCAGCCGGTCAGCAGCGCGTCCTCGACGGGGGTTCCGTCGGCCTCGCGCTTCCAGCCGATCTGGCCGCCGGGCAGCTGGAGCCGCAGGACGAACTCGACGGCGGCGAAGACGGTCGGCCACATCCGGTCGACGAACGCGTCGTCGCCGGTGGCGAGGTAGTGGTGCCAGACGCCGACGGCCACGTACGCGCAGAAGTTGGTCTCCAGCGAGCGGTCGGTCGGCCGGCCGGGGTCGCCGTCCTGGTACGCGGCGTACCAGGAGCCGTCCTCGTTCTGATGGCGGGCCAGCCATTCGTAGGCGCGCTCCGCGGCACCGTGCTCGCCCGCCGCGTCGAGGGCCATGGCGGCCTCGGTGTGGTCCCAGGGGTCGAGGTGGTGGCCGCGGAACCAGGGCAGGGCGCCGTCCGCGCGCTGCTCGGCGAGGAGTGCGGCGACGGTCTCGGCGGCCTGTTCGGCGGTGAGGACCCCGGGCAGGACGAGGTGTTCGGTCTGCTCGGGAACGGTCACGCCTCGGCCTCGGTGAGGTTCTCGGCGGCGGCCGCGGGCAGGTGCGGCTTGGTCGCGTACGCCACGAAGCTCTTGCCGACGACCGGGTTGAGCAGCTGTTCGGCCACCCGGGTCGCCATCGGCTTCTTCATGATGTCCCAGACCAGCAGCTTGTGGTACGCGCGGACCGGCAGCGCCTTGTCGTTGTCCACCCCGAAGGCGCACTTGAGCCACCAGTAGGGCGAGTGCAGGGCGTGCGCGTGGTGGGTGCCGTACGGCTTGAGGCCGGCGCCGCGGATCCTGCCGAGGAGTTCGTCGGCCTTGTAGATGCGGATATGGCCGCCCTCGACCTCGTGGTACGCGTCGGAGAGGGTCCAGCAGACCTTCTCGGGGCCGTAGCGCGGCACGGTGATCGCGATCCGGCCGCCGGGCCTGAGGACCCGGACCATCTCGGCGAGCACGCCCTTGTCGTCGGGGATGTGCTCCATCACCTCGGAGATGATCACGACGTCGAAGGACGCGTCGGGGAACGGCAGGTTGAGCGCGTCGCCCTGCATCGCGGTGGCGGTGGCGCCCTCGGGGGCCTCGCCGGCCTCCTTCATCGCGGCGAACCACTTCGCGACCTCGCGGATCTCCTCGCCGTTCTGGTCGAGTGCCACGACCTGGGCGCCGCGCCGGTAGCACTCGAAGGCGTGGCGTCCGGCGCCGCAGCCCAGGTCGAGCACTCGGTCACCTGCGGCGAGCGGGAAGCGGGTGAAGTCCACGGTCAGCACGAATGCCTGCTTTCGCGGTCGAGGGGTGTCAGGGGGCGGGGACGACGGGTACGGGCGGCGGGGTCAACGACGGCCGCCGGAGCGCCTGGCACCGGACCGGGCGGCGATCGCCTCGCGGTAGAGGGCGACGGTGCCGATGGCGGCCTGCTTCCAGGTGAAGCGGGAGAGCACCCGGTCGCGGCCCGCGGCACCGAGCCGGGCCCGCAGCTCCGGGTCGCCGAGCAGCCGGGCGAGCGCGTCGGCCAGCGCCCCGGCGTCGGCGGGCGGGACGGCCAGGCAGGTCTCGCCGTCCGGGCCCGCCACCTCGGGGATCGCACCGCCGGTGGTGGCGACGAGCGGGGTGCCGGTGGCCATGGCCTCGGCGGCGGGCAGCGAGAAGCCCTCGTACAGCGAGGGGACGCAGGCGATCTGGGCACCGCGCACCAGGTCGACGAGTTCGGCGTCGCTGATGCCCTTGACGAACTCGACGGCGTCCTGGAGCCCGTGCCGCTCGATGGCCTGGGCGACCGGTCCGTCCTCGGCCCGCTTGCCGACGACCACGAGGTGCGCCGCCGGGTTGCCGGTGCGGAGCTTGGCGAGCGCCTCGACCAGGTGGACGAGGCCCTTCAGGGGGACGTCGGCGCTGGAGGTGGTGACGATCCGGCCGGGCACCTCGGCGACCGAGGGGTCCGGCGACCAGAGGTCGGTGTCGGCGCCGATGTGCACGACGTGGACGCGCTCCGGGCGCACCCCGAGGTGGTCGATGATCTCCTGCTGGGAGGAGCCGGAGACGGTGAGCACCGAGGGCAGCCGCCGCGCGACCCGCTTCTGCATGCGGGTGAAGCCGTACCAGCGGCGTACGGAGGCGCGTCGGCGGCGGGTCTCCGCGGCGTCCAGGTCCAGCTGCCGGTCGACGGTGATGGGGTGGTGGATCGTGGTGACGAGCGGGGCGCCGAGGTCGGCGAGCAGCCCGTAGCCGAGCGTCTGGTTGTCGTGGACGACGTCGAACTCGCCGCGCCGGGCGGCGAGATGGCGCCGGGCGCGCAGGCTGAAGGTGAGCGGCTCGGGGAAGCCGCCGGTCCACATGGTGGCGACCTCGGCGGCGTCGATCCAGTCCCGGTACTCGCCGCGCTTCGGGGTACGGAACGGGTCGGGCTGGCGGTAGAGGTCCAGGCTCGGCAGTTCGGTGAGCGGGACGCCCTCGTCGAGCACCGGATAGGGCTGGGCGCCGATCACTTCGACGCCGTGGCCGAGGCGGGCGAGCTCGCGGGCGAGGTGGCGTACGTAGACGCCCTGGCCGCCGCAGAAGGGGTTGCCCTTGTAGGTGAGGAGTGCGATGCGCAACGGGCGGTCGTCGTCGGTGCCGGGCGTGTCGCCGCCCGTACGGGGGCCCGACTCTATGGCCTCAGCGGTCACACTCGGCCCCCTTCTCACTGCGTGTTCGCCGGAGCGTAACCGCTCACGCTAATCTAGAACAAGTTTCAGACTGGATCGTTCAATGAGCTACGAATCTACCGGCAGGTAGCGTCGGTGCAACGGCCGGATCAGGTGATTCGCGCCACCACCGGGCACGCTGGCATGCTGTGCGCCCCCGGGGGACCGGGCACCTCCCTGCCGGTCGCGGACAGAAGCCATGGATGAGGACACATGACAGCGGAAGCCAGGCCGGCATCGCCGCCCCTGACCGAGCGGCAGGAGGCCCGGCGCCGCCGCATCCTGCACGCCAGCGCCCAGCTCGCGGGCCGGGGCGGCTTCGAGGCGGTACAGATGCGCGAGGTCGCGGAGGAGGCCGGGGTCGCCCTGGGCACGCTGTACCGCTACTTCCCGTCCAAGATCCATCTGCTGGTCGCCACCATGCAGGACCAGTTGCAGCACATGCACACCACGCTGCACAAACGTCCCCCGACCGGCCAGGACCCGGCGCAGCGGGTCGCCGACACCCTGATGCGGGCCTTCCGGGCGCTTCAGCGCGAGCCGCACCTGGCGGACGCGATGGTGCGGGCGCTGACCTTCGCGGACCGCAGCGTCAGCCCGGAGGTGGACACCGTCTCGCGGATCACGACGGCGATCATCCTGGACGCGATGGGGCTGGAGCACCCGACGCCGGAGCAGCTGTCCGCGGTCCGGGTCATCGAGCACACCTGGCACTCGGCGCTGATCACCTGGCTCTCGGGGCGGGCGTCGATCGCCCAGGTGAAGATCGACATCGACACGGTGTGCCGGCTGATCGACGTGACGAAGCCGTCGGACCCGGCCTGAGGGCACTCCCGGCACAGCCGCCGGACCCGGCCCCAGAGCGCTCGTAGCACATACGAGTGCCACTCCGCAGTGTTTTCATTACATTTCTCTCACCGGTCCGACCGAAAGAACCACAGGCCACTCCTTACCATGGTCATGACCAGTACCGATGGAGAGGAAGACATGGCTGACCAGTCAGGCACCACAGGCGGCACGGCCCAGGCCCCGGCCCCGGGCGGACCGGGATACGGCGTCCAGCCGCCGGCCGGCTACGGGTACCCCGGTGGCGCCCCGCTGCCCAGCGGCAAGGCGACCGCCTCGATGGTGCTCGGCATCCTCGGTCTGGTGCTCATCCCGATCATCCTGCCGATCATCGCGCTCTGCCTCGGCATCTCGGCCAAGCGCATGGCCGACCGGGGCCAGGGCGGCGGCCGGGGCCAGGCGGTCGCGGGCATCGTGATGGGCTGGATCGGCATCGCGTTCGCCCTGCTCGGCGTCACCGTGGCCACGATCCAGGGCATCAGCGCGATGTGACGGGCCACCGCCCGCAACCCGCGCAGCACTCACCACGCGCCGCGCAGCCCGCGGCACGCACAGGCCGCGCGGGGGAACCGTACGATCCGGTTCCCCCGCGCGGCTTCCGCGTTCCCGGCCCATGTGCGGGCCCCACATGCGCACCGCGCCAGGTGGGGCGTCCGGCACCATGTCGACGGGAGCGCGGTGTTCATACGGTTCGGCGACATCACATGAACACGCCGAGGAGCCGGTCACCATGCGTCGCAGAGCCACGGGCAGCCCCCGCCCCCTCAGATCACTGTCCACCGCCGTCGCACTGGCCTCCGCCGGTCTCCTGCTGGTCGGGTGCACCGCCGCCGGGAAGGCGGGCGAGGGCGATTCCGGCGGGGACGCGAAGGACCGGACCGTCGAGGTGGGCCTGGTGTACTCCCGGACCGGACTCCTCGCGGACTACGGCAAGCAGTACCGCGACGGGTTCATGGCGGGCCTGGACCACGCCACCCACGGCACCCGCGAGGTGGCGGGACACCGCATCGAGGTCACCGAGCAGGACGACGCGGGCGACCCGGGCAAGGCGGTCTCCGCGGCCAAGAACCTGATCGGCAAGGGGTACAAGGTGCTGGCGGGCACCACCGACTCCGGGGTGGCGCTCCAGATGGCGCCGCTCGCCGCCCAGAACAAGGTGCTCTACATCAGCGGCCCGGCCGCCACCGACGCCCTGACCGGCATCAACGACTACACCTTCCGTTCGGGCCGGCAGTCCTACCAGGACATCCTGACCGCCGGGACCATGCTCGGCGGGGCCAAGGGCAAGAAGGTCACCGTGCTGGCCCAGGACTCCACGTTCGGCCAGGCCAATGTGGCCGCCGTGAAGGCCGTCCTCGGTGCCGGGGGCGCGAAGGTGGGCTCGGTACTGGCTCCGCCCAGCGCCACGGACCTGACCCCCTTCGCCCGGCAGGTGAAGGCGGGCCGGCCCGATCTGGTCTTCGTCGCCTGGGCCGGGTCGACCGCCCCGGCGCTGTGGACCGCGCTGGACCAGCAGGGCGTGCTGGAGGCGGGCAAGGTCGTCACGGGCCTCGCCGGAACGGCCTCGTACCCGGTCTTCGGCGACGCCGGTCCCAAGGTGTCGTTCCTGGCGCACTACTTCCCCGGCGCGGCGGGCGGCAACGCCGTGGAGAAGGCCATGCTCGACTCGGTCACCAAGGCCGGCGGCACCCCGGACCTGTTCACCCCCGACGGCTTCACCGCCGCGCAGATGGTGGTGCGCGCGATCGAGAAGGGCGGCGCCGACGACACCGCCGCCATGGTGAAGGCCCTGGAGGGCTGGAGCTTCGACGGGGTGAAGGGCAAGGAGCGGGTCCGGGCCGAGGACCACGCCCTGGTGCAGCCGATGTTCGTCGCGAAGCTCGACGGGGAGGGCGCCGGTGCCCGGCCCGAGCTGGTGACCACCGCGCCGATGGACGCGGTGGCGCCGCCCGCGAAGCCCTCGGCGGGCTGACCGGTGACCGCACCGGACATCACCGCACGGCGCACGGCCGGAGCACCGGACACCGCCCCGGTGCTCCGGCTCGCCGGACTCGGCTGGGGCGTCGGCGGGGCGACCATCGTCGAGGACGTCTCGCTGAGCGTCCACGAGGGCGAGTTCCTGGCCTTCATCGGCCCCAACGGGGCGGGCAAGACCTCCCTGTTCAACCTGATCAGCGGGGTGACCACCGCCACCTCCGGAACCATCGAGCTGGACGGCACGGACATGACGGCCGCCCCCGCGCACGCACGGGCGCGACGCGGACTCGGCCGCACCTTCCAGACCTCCAGCCTCTGGTCTGCGATGAGCGTGGCCGACCACGTCCGGCTGGCCGCGCAGGCGGCCCGGGGCGGCTCCCACCGGCTCTGGCGCCGGGCGTCCCGCTACAGCGCCGAGGTGGACGGCGTACTGGAGCGCACCGGCCTCGGCCACCGGGCACGGGCGACGGCGGCCGAACTGTCGCACGGCGAGAAGCGGAAGCTGGAACTCGCGGTGCTGCTGGTGGGCGAGCCCCGGCTGATGCTGCTCGACGAGCCGATGGCCGGGGTCAGCGCGGAGGAGGTCCCCGCGCTGACCGAGCTGATCCGCGCCCTGCACCGGGACGAGGGACGCACCGTCCTGATGGTCGAGCACCACATGGACGTCCTGCTGGGCCTGGCCGACCGACTCGCCGTGATGCACCACGGCAGGCTGCTGGCGCTGGACACCCCCGGGGCCGTCACCGCCGACCCGACCGTCCAGCGGGCCTACCTCGGGGAGGGGCTGTGACGGCCGGGACCCTGCTCGCCGTACGGGACCTGCGGGTCCTGATCGGCGGCCGGCACATCCTGCACGGCGTCGACCTGGACGTCGCCCGGCACGGGGTGACCGCGCTGCTGGGCCGCAACGGCGCCGGGAAGACCACGACCGTACGCGGTGTGCTCGGCCTCGTCCCGCGCACCGGCAGCGTCCGGCTGGACGGCGCGGAGACCGTGGCGCTGCCCACCCACACCGTGGTGCGGCTCGGCATCGGCTACGCCCCCGAGGACCGGGGCGTCTTCGCCTCGCTGACCGTCGCGGAGAATCTGCGCCTGGCCGAGCGGCCCGGCGCGGACGGGCCCGCCTACGGACTCGTCCACGAGCTGTTCCCGGAACTGAAGCGCCGGGAGCGGCAGTTGGCGGGCACGCTGTCCGGCGGGCAGCAGCAGATGGTGGCGATCGGCCGCACCCTGCTCAACGGCAACCGCCTGATCATCGCCGACGAACCCACCAAGGGCCTGGCGCCCAAGGTGGTCACCGAGGTCGCCCAGGTGCTGGAGCGGGCCGCCGAGGCGGTACCGGTGCTGCTCGTGGAGCAGAACCTCGCCGTCGTACGGCGGCTGGCCCGGCACTGCGCGGTGCTCGCCGACGGCCGGACGGCCCACCAGGGGCCGGCCGCCGAACTGCTGGGCGACGCGGAGGCGGCCCGGCGGCTGCTGGGAGTCGGTCACGGACCGGCCGCCGCGGCACCTTCCCGGGAGGCGGATTCCTGATGTCCACCGTCGTACTGCTCACCATGACCGGACTCGGTCTGGGAGCCCTCTACTTCCTGATCGCCTCCGGCCTCTCGCTGATCTTCGGCCTGATGGACGTGCTCAACTTCGCGCACGGGGCGCTGCTGTCCATCGGCGCGTACGGCACCTGGTGGGCGGCCTCCGGCCATCTGCCCGGCGCCGGTCCGGGCGGCGCGGGCTTCGTCCTCGCGGTCCTGTTCGGTACGGCGGTGGGCACCGCGGCCGCCGTGCTGCTGGAACTCGCCGTCGTCAGGCCGCTCTACACCCGGCCGCGCGAGCAGGTGCTCGCCACGGTCGGGGTGGGGCTCGCCGTCCCGGCCCTGCTGTCGGGGATCTGGGGCTCGGACGCCCGGACCTTCCCCGGCCCGAAGGCGCTGTCCGGCACCTTCGGCCTGTTCGGCGCCCAGGTGCCGGTGAACCGGCTGGTGCTGGTCGCGGCGGCGGTCGTGGTGCTGGTGGCGCTGCGGCTCTTCCTCGGCGGGACCCGGCACGGCCTGGTGGTACGGGCCGGGGTCGAGGACCGCGCGATGGTCACCGCGCTCGGCATCGACGTCCGGAAGGCGTTCACGCTCGTCTTCGCGATCGGCGGCTGCGTGGCCGCGCTCGGCGGGGCGCTCGGCGGCCTCTACTTCGGTTCGGTCGACCCCCGTCAGGGCACCTCGCTGCTGATCTTCGCGTTCGTCGTGGTGGTCACCGGCGGCATGGGGTCGGTGAGCGGCGCCGCCGTGGCGTCCGTCGTCATCGGCCTGGTCCAGCAGTTCGCCAACTACTACACCGCAGCGGGCCTCGGCGACCTGGCCGTCGTCGTCCTGCTCGCCGCGCTGCTGCTCGTACGGCCGCGCGGACTGACCGGGAGGCTCGCGTGAGCACCGCCGCCGAGACACACCACCGCACCGGCGGGGAGGACCGCGCCCCCGCACGCGCCGGGGCCGCCGCCCCGCGGCTGCGCCGCTGGTGGCCCGCCGCCGCCCTGCTGCTCCTGGCCCTCGCGCCTTTCAGCGCGCTGCCGCTGCCGGGGCTCCTGGACGGCCCGCTGGGCAGTCCGGGGAGCCTGCAACTCCTCGCCACCTGCCTGTTGTTCGGCGCGCTGGCGACCGGCTACGACCTGCTGCTCGGCCGCACCGGGCTGCTCTCCTTCGGGCACGCGCTCTACTTCGCCGCGGGCAGCTACGCCACCAATATGTTCCTGCTGGAGGCGGGCCTCCCGTTCGCCGTGTCCGCACTGCTCGGCATCGGCTGCGGGATCGTCCTCGCGCTGGTCCTGGGCTCGGTGAGCCTGCGGGTCACCGGCATCGGCTTCTCCATGGTGACACTGGCCTTCGCCCAGGCGGGGTCGATCCTGGTCGCCCGCAACCCCGGCGGGCTGACCGGCGGCGAGGAGGGCCGTGCCGTCCCCGCCGACCTGCTGCCGTCCGGGCTCGTCGGCATCGGGAACACCGCGAACCTCTACTGGCTGGCGCTCGCCTACCTCGTCCTGACCCTCGCCGTCGTCCACCGGGCGGTCAACTCCCCCACCGGCCGGGTCTGGGAGGGCATCAAGGAGAACGAGCGCCGGGTGGAGGTGCTGGGGCTGAAGCCGTACGGGTTCAAGCTCACGGCCTTCGTCCTGGCGGGCGCCCTGGCCGCGCTGGGCGGGCTGGTCCACCTGCTGCTCACCGGCGGCTCGACCCCCCAGACGACCACCTCCGACTTCACCCTGTCCCTGCTGGTGATGGTGGTGCTGGGCGGTACCGGCACCCGGTGGGGGCCGATGGCCGGCGGCATCCTCTACACCTGGGCCGACCACCGGCTCGGCGATCTGGCCGGATCGGGCATGGTCGCGGAACTGCCGGCGATGCTGCGGGTGCCGCTCTCCCAGCCGCTGTTCCTGCTCGGTGCGGTGTTCGTGGCCGTGGTACACCTGCTCCCCGGCGGCCTGGGGCGGCTGCCGTCGCGGCTGCGCGCGGCACGCCGTACGCCCGCCGCCGCCGAAACGTCCAGGGACAGCAACTCCCGGAAGGAGAACGGACAGCCGTGATCGCGTACGAAGAGGTACGGGTCCCCGTGGCCGGGGGCGAGCTGACGGTACTGCGGTGGCCGGCCCGGGAGCCCGGGGCGCCGGTCGTCGTCGCCCTGCACGGCATCACGGCCAACGCCCTGTCCTGGGGCCGGGTGGCGAGGCTGCTGGACGGCCGCGTCACCCTCGTGGCGCCGGACCTGCGCGGCCGGGCGGGGAGTTCGGCGCTGCCGGGCCCGTACGGGATCGCCGCGCACGCCGACGACGCGGCCGCGGTGGCCACGGCGCTGGGCCCTCCGGGGCGGGTGGTGCTGGCGGGGCACTCGATGGGCGCCTTCGTGGCGGCACTGGCCGCCGTACGGCACCCGGAGCGGTTCGGGCCGCTGCTGCTGGTCGACGGCGGCGTCGGCTTCCCGGCCCCCACCCATCTCTCCCCGGACGACCTGCTGACCGCGGTGATCGGCCCGGCCATGGACCGGCTGTCGACGACCTTTCCCGACCGGGCCGCGTACCGCTCGTTCTGGCAGGCGCACCCGGCGTTCGCGGACGCCTGGTCGGACGAGGTGGACGCGTACATCCAGCGCGATCTGACCGGGGCGGAACCCGCCCTGCGCTCCAGCTGCCGGATCGAGGCGGTGCGCGCCGACGGCGTGGGCCTCTTCGGCGAGGAGGTGCTGGCGGCGGTGCGCGGGCTGCCCGTCCCGGCGACGCTGCTGTGGGCACCGCGCGGTCTGATGGACGAGGCGCAGGGGCTGTACGACGAGGACCGGCTGGCGGCGGCGGACCTCGGGGACACCCGGGTGACGCCGGTCGAGGTGCCGGACACCAACCACTACACACTGCTGACGGGGGACACGGGCGCCGCGGAGATCGCGCGCCGCCTGGTGGAACTGTCCGACACCTGAGAAGCGGGCCGCGCCGGGGCGAGCGGGCGGGGCTGACGGGCGGGGCGAGCGGGCGGGCGGGCCGGGCGAGCGGGCGGGCCGGGCGCGCGGGCAGGCGGGGCGAGCAAGCGGGCGGGACGGACGAGCGGGCAGGCAGGGCGCGCGCGGGCAGGCAGGCAGGCAGGCAGGCGAGCGGGGCGAGCGGGCGGGCCGGGCGCGCGGGCAGGCAGGCAGGGCGCGCGGGCAGGCAGGGCGCGCGGGCAGGCAGGCGAGCGGGGCGAGCAGGCGGGCAGGGCGAACGGGCCAGGCGAGCAGGCCGGTCGCGCGGGCAAGCGGTCGGGCCGGGCGGGCGGAGGGCTACCGTTCGCGTCCGTTCGTCAGCAGGTGCAGCCGCAGGGCGAGTTGCAGCTCCAGGGCGCGGCCCGGCTCGTTCCAGTCGCGGCCCAGCAGCACCTGCACCCGGTCCAGCCGCTGCACCACCGTGTTGACGTGCACGTGGAGTTCGTCCTTGGCGCGGACGAGGCTGCCCCCCGAGCCGAAGTAGGCGCCCAGGGTGCGCACCAGGTGGGTGCCGCGCTGCGCGTCGTACTCCAGCAGCGGCCCGAGCGTCGCCGTGACGAATCCGTCGACGTCCTGCGCGTTGCCCAGCACCACGCCCAGGAAGCCGAGTTCCTCGACACAGGCCCCCTCCCCCGTACGCCCCAGGACCCGCATCGCGCGCAGGCAGCGGGCCGCCTCCCCGTACGCGGCGGCCAGCTCCCGGGCGCCGCGCGCGGGCCCGGTGGCGGCGACGGTGACCGGGGTCTGGGCGAGTTGGCCGAGCTGGGCCGCCGCCGCGCGGGCCGCGTCCCCCGGGGCCGGGCCGGAGTCACCGGCCGCCACCAGCAGCACCACGCTCCCGGCGTGCTCCGCGCTGACCCCGTGGATGCCGCCGCCGAACAGATAGCGGACCGCGGCGGGGGCCAGCCGCTCCCGGGTCCCGCCCTCGGCGACCAGCAGCAGATGCGGGCGGTCGAGGTCGATGCCGAGGCGGCGGCCGCGTTCGGCGAGTCCGGCCGGGTCGCGGTCCGCGTCGGTCAGCAGATCGGTGATCAGCTCGCCGCGGATCCGGTTCTCGGTCTCGGCGACCGTGCGGCGCAGCAGCAGGAGGAGGCCGGTGACCACCGCGGCCCGTTCGAACAGCCGCCGGTCGGAGTCGTCGAGCTGCCCGCGCCGGTGCAGGACCAGCCCGGCCAGGAGTTCCCGTCCGGCGAGGACCGCGCAGATCCACCGGCCGTCGCGGTGCACGGCACGGGCACCGGTGCGGGACTCCTCCGCGGTCTCGGCCAGCCAACCGGCGTCCATGCCGTCGGCGGCGAAGGCCGCGCCGTCGGGCCGGACGGCCGCCAGCGGGCGGCCGCCCGGGTCGTGGATGGTGAGCGGGGAGTCCAGCAGCCCCGCGACCGCCGACGCGACGTCCTTGACGTCCCCGCCGCGCAGCACCAGGTCGGTCAGCCGGTCATGGGACTCCTCGGCCCGGCGCATGGCCGCCGAGTGGGCCCGCACCGCCGCGTTGGCCTCGGCCAACTCGGCGTTCGCGCCCGCCAGTTCGTCCAGCGCGGACCGGGTGTCGGCGAGGGCGCGGGCGGTGTCGATGGCGATCGCGGCGTGCGCGGCGAGCGAGCAGAGCAGCGCGACCTCGTCGGGGCTGAAGACCCGGGCGGAGCGGTCGGCGGCGAAGAGGACGCCGATGACCTTTCCCGTGCCGCCGCGGCTGGAGCCGAGCAGCAGCGGTACGCCCAGGATGGCGACGAGCCCCTCGTCGAGCACTCCGGCGTTGATGTTGCGGGTGTGGTGGAAGCGGTCGTCGGTGCGGTAGTCGGGGGTCGCGTACGGGCGTGCGGTCTGTGCGACCAGGCCGCCCAGGCCGTGTCCGAGCTCCAGCCGCAGCTCCTGGAAGACCACCGAGACCGATCCGTCGGTGACCCGCATGTAGGTGTCCCCGGCCTCCTCGTCGGGGAGGGTGAGGTACGCCGTGTCCGTGCCGAGCAGCATCCTGGCCCGGCGGACGATCGCCTTCAGCACCTCGTCCAGGTCGCGGGAGGCGGCCAGGTCGCCCGCGGTGTCGAAGAGCGCGGTGAGCTGGAGCTCGCGGCGGCGGTGCTGGCGCAGCGCGCCCCTGATCCGCAGGGCGGTGGCGGTGGCCCGCTCCACCTCCGCCAGCTCGCCCGCGGGCACCCCGGCGGCACGGGCCCGCGAGGAGACGGCGCCCAGCGTCTCGGCGGGGGCGTCGTCGGCCAGCAGATCGAGCAGACGGCGCAGATGGGGCGCGGCGGAGGCGGAGGCGGGCGGTTCAGACATGGGCGGCCGGTATTCGTCGGGGGCGGGCGGTCAGTTGGCGGTCCAGCCGCCGTCCATGGAGAGCGAGGTTCCGGTGATGTGCCCGGTGCGCGGACCGCAGAGCCAGAGCACGGCCCCGGCGACGTCGTCGGGCTCGATCAGCCGCTTGATCGCGCTGCGCTCCAGCATGACCCGGCCCACCACCTCCTCCTCGGAGATGCCGTGCGTACGGGCCTGGTCCGCGATCTGGTTCTCGACCAGGGGGGTGCGTACGTAGCCGGGGCTGACGCAGTTGCTCGTCACCCCGTGCTCCGCCGCTTCGAGCGCGACCACCTTGCTGAGTCCCTCCAGTGCGTGCTTGGCCGTCACATAGGCCGATTTGTAGGGGCTGGCCCGCAGTCCGTGCACGGACGAGATGTTGACCACGCGCCCCCAGCCGCGTTCGTACATGCCCGGCAGGGTCCGGCGCAAGATGCGGAACGGGGTCTCCACCATGACGCGCTGGATCAGTGCGAAGCGGTCCGGGGGGAACGCGTGCACGGGCGCGACGTGCTGGAGCCCGGCGTTGTTGACCACGACGTCCACGTCGGCGGGGAGGGTGTCCACCACGTCGGGGACGGCGAGGTCGGCCACCCATGCCGTCCCGCCGATCGCCGACGCGAGGTCCCGCGCGGCGTCGGCCGCCTTGTCCACCACGTGCACATGGGCGCCGGCGGCCGCCAGGGCCTGGGCGCAGGCCCGTCCGATCCCGCTCGCGGCTCCGGTCACCAGGGCGGTGCGCCCGGCGAGGAACGGGTCCCCGGGCGACGGGGCGGTGTGCGGGGCGGGCCCGGGGCCGGGGCGCTGAGGAGTCTCCATGGCCGTCACCGTAAGGAGGCCGGGGCCCGCGTCACACGGCGTCGGTGCACACACCGCCGCGCACCGGCATGGTGGCCACCCACATGGGCGAGTCCGGCGGCGGGCGGTCCGTGGGCCGCGTCCAGCGCCGTCGGTGCGCCCCGTCTCCCGCCCCGCCCGCCGCCCGCACGCGCCTCCGGCGCCGCTCCCTCGGTGCGCCCCGTCTCCCGCCCCGCCCGCCGCCCGCACGCGCCTCCGGTACCGCTCCGTCGATGCGCCGCGTCCCGCCCCGCCGGTGCGCCCCTCGCCGCCCACCACCCGACCGCCTCGTCGGTGGGCGTGCCCATCGGCATGGTGCCGGGGCCGAGCACACCCGCCTCCCGGCGGGTGGCGGGGTCCGTGCCGAGGGGGCGGTGGCCCACGGCGGGTCCCCTCCCGGATCACCCGTCCCGGTGCGGGTGCCGGCCCGGAGTCCGTGCCCCGGAGTGCACCTCATGGCAGGCGGACGCAACGGCCGGGCCGCACACAGCCGGGCCCGGGGTGTGTCCGCGCGGCCCATGGGCGGGTACGCCGCCTCGTCCTAGCGTCCGCCCCACAGCAGCCGCCCGCGCCGCCCGCACGGCCCGAGCGGCCCCGCTCCCCCACCCAGGAGGCACCCGTGCGCCCATCGATCCTGCGACGGCTGCTGCGGCGCGTCGCGTCCGCGGCCGCGCTCGCGCTCGTCGCGGCGACGCTGAGCACCGCCGCCGCCGTGCAGCCGGCCACGGCCGCCGGCGGTCTGCAACAGGTCACCGGCTTCGGCACGAACCCCGGCAACCTCCAGATGTACGCGTACGTCCCGGCCGGTCTGCCCGCGAACGCGCCGCAGGTCGTCGCCCTGCACGGCTGCACCCAGAGCGCGAACGACTACTACGCGGCGTCGGGCTGGCCGAAGTACGCCGATCTGTGGGGCTTCGCCGTGGTCTTCCCGCAGACCACGGCCGCCAACAACGCGCTGTCCTGCTTCGGCTGGTTCGATCCGGCGGAGGACGGCCGGGGCAGGGGCGAGGCCGCCTCGGTCGTGCAGATGGTGGAGTACGCGAAGCAGCGGTACGGCTCGGACGGCCGCCGGGTGTACGTCACCGGCCTCTCGGCGGGCGGCGGCATGACGGCCGATCTGCTGGCCGCGTACCCGGACGTCTTCGCGGGCGGCTCGGTGGCCTCGGGGCTGCCCGCCCAGTGCGCGACGAGCCAGGCGGGCGCGTCCGGCTGCCAGACGGGGCCGCCGAAGCTGACGCCCGCGCAGTGGGGCGACAAGGTGCGCGGCGCCCATCCCGGGTACGCGGGGCCCTGGCCCCGGGTGGCGATCTGGCAGGGCACCGCCGACTACACGGTGTACCCCGCCAACGCCACGGCCCTGCGCGACCAGTGGACGGACGTCTGGGGCATCGGCCAGACCCCGTCGGCCACCGACAGCCTCCCCGGCGGCACCACGCGCAGTGTGTACGACGACGCCTCGGGGAGTCCCGCGGTGGTGACGTACTCCGTGGCCGGGATGGGGCACGGCCTGGCCGTGAGCCCCGGTTCGGGGGCGGAGAACTGCGGCGCGACGGCCGCGTACTTCCTGAACGCCCTCTGCTCGACGTACCACACCGGTGTGTTCTGGGGCCTGGACCGGGACGTGCCCGGTGGCGGGGAGCAGTTGCCCGCCCCGTCCGGCCTGCGGGTCACGGGCGTCACGGCGGACAGCGTCTCGCTGGCCTGGGACGCGGTCGCGGGCGCGGACTCGTACGCGGTGCACCGCGACGGCGTGCGGGTGGCCACCGCCGCCTCCCCCTCGTACACCGACCCGGGTCTCACCGCCGGTACGGCGTACCGCTACACGGTCGCGGCGGTGGACCCGGCGGGCGCCCCCGGGACCGCCTCGGCCCAGGTGACCGCGACCACGTCCGGCGGCGCGCCCGCGCGGTGCTTCACGGCGACCAACTACGCGCAGGTGGCGGCCGGCCGGGCCCGGACGGCGGGCGGCCATGTGTACGCCGTCGGCTCGGACCAGGACATGGGCCTGTACAACGTCTTCGTCACCCACACCCTGAGGGAGTCGCCGCCCGGGTACTTCGTGATCGCGGACACCGGGTGCACGGCCTGAGCGGTGCCCGGCGCGGTCAGGTCTTGCGCAGGTCCGGGGCCGGGACGCCGATGAGCAGCCGCCGCACCGCGTCCCACACGGCGCGCATCGCGCGGGTGAGGGCGGGCGGATCGCTGCCGACGACCCGGACCCAGGCCCCGCAGTCGTCGGGCAGGGTGCTCGCCCCGAAGGCCAGGCCGGTCGGGGCGAGCGCCTCGTGGAGCGTGTCGGCGACCCGGTCCGCGGGGGCGAGCGGGGTGACCGCGTACAGGGTGGCCATCAGGTCGTGGTCCCCGAAGACGGCGGGTCCGGTGACCGGGCCCGGTCCCCGTGGATCGAGGCGGACGGTGTCCACGGCCAGGAGCGTGCCGTCGGGGCGGCGGATCTCCAGGTCGCTGAAGAGCATCCGGTAGGCGTGCCGTTCGCCGCGGGCCAGCCGTCCGGCCGCGATCGTCTCGCCCAGCAGCACGGTGGCGGTCGGGTCGACGGTCACCCGGGTGTGCTGGTAGAGGCGCGCGTCCCGGTAGGGGATCAGCGGGTCGGGCAGGTACTCGACGTAACTGCCCTCGTCCGCCGCGAGTTCGACGATCTGGGTCGCGTGGTCGAACTCCATCCGGTGCACCTTGGTGGCGGCCTGGGTGGTGAGGTGGACCGAGGTGCCGGGGCCGCAGTCGATGTCGATCCGGTTGCGGTCCGCCTGGATGATGCCGCCGCCGGTGGACATCAGATAGGTCACCGGGAGATCGGGGCGCGCCGGGTCGATGTACAGCGGGCGCATGATCTGGAGCGGTGACTTCTGGTACCGGTGGACGAGCTCGGTGCGCCCGCCGGCCCGTGCGTAGCGCAGTTCGAGGAGGCCGACCTTGCCGGGGCGCCCGGCGGCCAGGGTGTCCGGGGTCCCGGTGAGGTCGAGCATCCGGGCCGGTACCCGACGGGGTTCGTAGTGCGCGGGATCCAGCCGCGCGGGCGCCTCGGTCATGCGGAGGCCGTCTCCTGGGCGGCCTCGTGGGAGAGGAGGAAGTCGGCGATGGTGCCGAGGCCCTCCCCGGTGAGCGAGTTGGTCAGCACCACCGGGCGGCCCTCCCGGACCCGGTGGGCGTCCGACTCCATGACGGCGAGGTCGCACCGCACGTAGGGAGCGATGTCCACCTTGTTGATGACGAGCAGTTCGGACTCGGTGATGCCGGGGCCGCGCTTGCGCGGCATCTTGTCGCCCTCGGCGGTGTCCAGCACGAAGAGGAACAGGTCGACCAGCGCGGGGCTGAAGGTGAGGGTCAGGTTGTCCCCGCCGCTCTCGAAGAGCAGGGTGTCCACCTCGGGGAAGCGCTCCAGGAGTTCGTCCGCGGCGGCCTGGTTCATCGTCGGGTCGTCACGGACGGCGGTGTGCGGGCAGGCCCCGGTCTCCACGCCGACGATCCGGTCCGCGTCGAGGACCCCGGCCAGGGTGCGGCGCACGTGCGCGGCGTCCTCGGTGGTGAAGATGTCGTTGGTGATGACGGCGGGGATCCGGCCGCGCTCGATCAGTACCGGCACGAGCGCCTCGATCAGCGCGGTCTTGCCGGAGCCGACCGGTCCGGCGACGCCGACGCGCAGCACGCCGTCCTTCGGGCGCCGCATGAGCTCGTCGTCGTGGTGGTGGTGCCTGGCCTGCATGGGGTCGTGCATGGTGGTCCTTGTCCTCGTGGTGTGGGTGCGGGGGAAGGGGTACGGGGGCCGGGCTAGCTGGCGAACAGCCGTGCCTCGGCGCGTTCGTGGCGGCCGGCCATGACGTCGGCGACCGGGACGCAGCCGCCGATGTCGGGCAGCTCCCGGTCCAGGGCCGCCTCGACGGTCTCCTCGATGACCGGGGCGGCCCCGTGCAGGACGACCTGCGCGCGGCGGTGGTCGGTGAGCCGGAGCCGCAGGGCGGCCCCCACGAGACTGGCCGCGAAGGCGAACAGCTCGCAGGTGACCGCCTGGCGGACGGGCAGCCCGTTGCCCGCGTGGACGACGGCGGCGACGACCGGCTGGCAGCCGCGTACGGCGCCGTCCCGGTAGAGGCCCCGGTACCGCTCGATCGGCGCGGTGGCGTACACCTCGCCGGCCAGGTCCAGCAGCTGCCGTCCGGTGCGGACGGCGGCCTGCCGGGCCTCCCGGCCCAGTTTGGTGGCGTGCAGCCGCTGTTCGACGGCCACCACCCGCTCCCAGTCGTCGGCGGTGACCGCGCGGTGGGCGAGCGCGAGGGCGGTGGCGTCGGCCGGGCCCACGCTGTGGCGCAGCAGGTCGTGCAGGAGCGCCGGCAGGCTCGACGGGGTGACCGCGCGGGCCTGCTGAAAGCCCTCCAGTCCGTGCGAGAGCGTGTAGTAGCCACTGGGGAAGGCCGAGTCGGTGAGCTGGAGCCCGGTCAGCAGGGCCGGGATCGGTATCGGGTCGTTCACTCCGGGGTTTCCGTTCGGGCGGGTCGTCGGACGGTGCCGTGCGGCCGGGCGTCGTCAGACGATGTAGAAGAGGTGGTTGAGCGGGAGCCGTTCGGCCGGTTCGATGGTGGCGGGTTCCCCGTCGACGGTGACCTTGTACGTCTCCGGGTCCACCTCGATGTGCGGCAGCGCGTCGTTGCGCACCATGTGCTGCTTGCCGATGGTGCGGCAGCGCTGGACGGGCTCGATCCGCCGTTGCAGTCCCAGTTCGGCGGGGACCCCGGCGGCGATGGACGCCTGTGACATGAACGTCACCGAGGTGCGCTGCTTGGCGCGGCCGTGGGTGCCGAACATCGGCCGGTAGTACACCGGTTGCGGGGTCGGCAGGGAGGCGTTGGGGTCGCCCATCAGGGCCCAGTTGACCATGCCGCCCTTGATGATCAGCTTGGGCTTGGCGGCGAAGGAGTGGATCGGCCAGAGCACGATGTCGGCGAGCTTGCCGGGCTCCAGGGAGCCGATCACGTCCGCCGCGCCGACCGCCCGCGCGGGGTTGATCGTCAGCTTGGCCAGGTAGCGCAGGACTCGCGCGTTGTCGTTGCGGGAGCTGTCCTCCGCGAGCGGGCCGCGCATCTCCTTGCAGTGGTGCGCGGTCTGGAAGGCGCGGACGAAGGACTCGCCGACCCGGCCCATGGCCTGGGAGTCCGAGGAGAAGATGCTGATGACCCCGAGGTCGTGCAGCACGGTCTCGGCGGCGATCGTCTCGGCGCGGACCCGGCTGTCGGCGAAGGAGACGTCCTCGGGGATGTCCCGGGACAGGTGGTGACAGACCATCACCATGTCCAGCAGCTCGTCCACCGCGTTGACCGTGTACGGCAGGGTGGGGTTGGTGGAGGCCGGCAGGACGTTGGCCTCGCCCGACACCCGGATGATGTCGGGGGCGTGGCCGCCGCCCGCGCCCTCGGTGTGGAAGGTGTGGATGGTCCGGCCGTCGATCGCCGAGAGGGTGTCCTCGTAGAAGCCGCCCTCGTTGAGCGTGTCGGTGTGGATGGCCATCTGGACGTCGTACTCGTCGGCGACCCGCAGCGCGGTGTCGATCGAGGCGGGGGTGGCGCCCCAGTCCTCGTGCACCTTCAGTCCGGCCGCCCCGGCCTCGACCTGCTCGCGCAGTGCCTCGGGCAGGCTGCCGTTCCCCTTGCCGAGCAGCCCCACGTTGACCGGCAGGTCCTCCACGGCCTCCAGCATCCGGTGGATGTTCCAGGGGCCGGGGGTGCAGGTGGTGCCGTTGGACCCGTCGGTGGGGCCGGTGCCGCCGCCGAAGAAGGTGGTGATGCCGTTGGAGAGCCCTTCCTGGGCCTGTTGCGGCGCGATGAAGTGGATATGCGTGTCGACGCCGCCGGCGGTGGCGATGAGGTGCTCGCCGGATATCACCTCGGTGCCGGGGCCGATGACGAGCTTGGGGTCGACGCCGCTCTGGAGGTGCGGGTTGCCCGCCTTGCCGACGCCGACGATGAGGCCGCCGCGGACCCCGATGTCGCCCTTGACGACGCCGAGGACCGGGTCGAGGACCACGACGTTGGTGATGACGAGGTCCAGGGCGCCCTCGCGGTTGAGCGCGGACGGGTCCTGGGCCATGCCGTCCCGGATGGCCTTGCCGCCGCCGTAGACGGCCTCTTCGCCGTAGGACCCGGCGTTGTGGTCGTACTCGACCTCGACGACCAGGTTGGTGTCGGCCAGGTGGAACCGGTCGCCCACGGTGGGGCCGAACAGATCCGTGTACTGCTTGCGCGGGATGATCGCCATCAGATCCGTTCCTCTTCCTCGCTCTTCTCGGTGCCGGACCCGGGGTGCACGAACCCGAGTTCGGCGGCGCGGCGCAGCGCGTTCCGCTTGGTGTCCGGGGCCCTCAGGCCGCCGTCGACGAGCCCGGCGAACCCGACGAGCCGCCCGGTGCCCGCGAAGGCGCACAGCTCGACCTCGCGGGTGTCGCCGGGCTCGAAGCGCACGGCGGTCCCGGAGGGGATGTCGAGCCGCATGCCGTAGGCGGCCTCGCGGTCGAAGCGCAGGGCGCGGTTGATCTCGAAGAAGTGGTAGTGGGAACCGATCTGGACGGCCCGGTCACCGGTGTTGGCGACGGTGAGCCTCGTCCTGGCCCGGTTGGCGTTGATCTCCACGGGTTCGTCCCCGTAGAGGTAGTGGGCTCCGCCCGACATCTGTGTCTCCTCGGTCTTTCAGGCGCTGATCGGGTCGTGGCAGGTGACCAGCTTCGTTCCGTCGACGAAGGCCGTCTCGACCTGGAGGACGGTGAGCATCTCCCGTACGCCGGGCATCACGTCGTCGCCGGAGACGACCGTGCGGCCCAGCTCCATGCATTCGGCGACGGTGTGGCCGTCGCGCGCGGCCTCCAGGACGGCCTCGGTGATCAGGGCGGCTGCTTCGCTGTAGTTGAGCTTGGTTCCCCGGTCCCTGCGGCGGCGGGCCAGGTCCGCGACCACGTAGACATGGAGTTTGTCGATTTCCCGCGGTGCGAGGTTCATGACGTCACGTCTGCTTTCTCGAAGGGTGCTTTCTCGACTGGTGCTTTTCCGACGGAGAGCCCGGGGCGGCCCAGAGCCGGACCGGCCGCCAGGAAGAGCCAGGTCGTCACGGTGAACGGCCAGGTGAACGGGGTGGTACCGAACGACTGGGCGAACACTTCCCAGGCGGCGGCGAAGGGGACCGTGGCGACGGCGGCGAGTGCCGCGTAACCGGTGGTCCAGGAGGTCGGGGCCAGGAAGACGGCTCCCAGGGCGATGGCGCAGAGCACCGCGTTGTAGCCGTACAGCCCGTCGGTGATCGAAGCGGCGGGCAGCCCGGCCGCGCAGGCCGTCAGGAGCGCGACGGCGCTGGCCCCCACCGCGGCGAGCGCCACGGTCCGGGAGGCGACGAGGAGCCCGGCGAGCACGATCAGGCCCGCGTACCAGGTGTCGAGGAAGAAGATCTGGCCGATGTTGGCGCAGAGCGCCCGTCCCGCGTCGGCGAGGCTCAGCTCCGTGAACCCCGGCAGGCGCGCGGTCGCGCCGACGGTGACCGGGCCCTTCGACAGGGCGACGGTCAGGGCGCTGACGACCAGACAGTACGGGGCCGTCAGCACGGGCAGTCCGAGGGGGGTCAGCAGCCGGCCGACCGCCCCGCTCAGCACGGCGCAGACCGCCGCCGCGAGCACGACCAGCACGGCCGTCCGCCACGAGGCGCCGAGCCGCAGCACCAGGGCGAGGCCGGTCAGGCAGCCGCAGTAGCCCTGGAGCCCCTGCGCCACGCCCTTCTGGTCGGCCCCGAGCAGAACGGCGGCGCCGGTGGACGCGGCGGTGCCGAGCAGCCCGAACACCCCGAGCCGCCACCCGCCGACGAACAGCGCGAGCGCGAACAGCAGCCCGGACCACGGGCTGCCGACGAGCACCACCTGTGCGATGCCGCGCAACTGCGCCGCCCCGGCCCGGGGCACGGCCACTACCCCGGGAAATACCCGGCCCCGTATTCGCACCGCCTGTTCTGCTGCGGGCACGTCTTCTCTCCTTTGAGACACGACGAATGAGGGCACACCGAATTCATCCGCATCACCCCATTCGAGGGATGTGGATCTTGATCAACAATCTGTTGAGACGGTACGCCCGACCGTGGCGCAAAGACATCGACAAGGAATGCTCACGGAGTGCTACAGAACATGCACTCTCGGAAGTATCCCCAGCTCAACACCTCACCCAACTACCCCACAAGTAATCCGGAGCAACCCATTCCGTGGATTTCTTGATCAGAGGTTGAACATTCCACATCAACCTTTTGACCGAAAGATAAGACCCGCAAAGGCACTTCACCCCTTTCCGGCCATCCGGAACAGCGGGCACACCCCAGCACCTCGCACCACAACCACGTGTAGCATGCATATATAAAATTCGGCAAGAACATTGGGTTAAATCCCGGCACAAGGGAGCCGACCCGGCACGGCCCGTGGGGACCCGGCGTATGCTGCCCCCTCCCCACGGGTTCGGACCGTCCATGAGTGAATGGGCGCCATGCTCTCCGACTTCACCCACGGCCACGGCGGCGAACGCCTCAGCGGTGTGTACGGCGGCGAGCCGTCCGGGACCACGGCCGTGCTGCTGCACGGCGCGGGCACCGGCAGCAAGGAGAGACTGCTGCCGCTGGTACGGGAGTTCGTGGCCCGAGGCTGCCGTGCGGTCGCCTTCGACTTCTCCGGACACGGCGAAAGCACCGGCAGCCTCGCCGAGTCGAGCCTGCGTCGGCGGTTCGAGCAGGCGGTGTCCGTGATCGAGGCGTACGCGGAACCGGACGCGCCTCTGGTCCTGGTGGGGTTCAGCATGAGCGGGCAGACGGTGGCCGATCTCGCCCGGCACTATGGGGACCGGGTGGTGTCACTGGGGCTGTGCGCGCCCGCCGCGTACGCCGCCGAGGCGTGGCACGAGCCCTTCGGGAACGGGGACGGACGGTTCAGCCGGATCATCCGGCGGCCGGGCAGCTGGCGCGAGGCGCCCGCGTTCCGGACCCTGCGGGCGTACGAGGGCCGGGCCGTGCTCGCCGTACCGGGCACGGACGCGGTGATCCCGTCGGCGGTGACCGAGGCGGTGCAGGAGGCGCTGGCCGCGCGCGCCCAGTACACCCGGCTGGACCTGCCGGACGCGCCGCACCAGTTGGGGCTGTGGTTCCGCGATCACGCCGACGACCGGCGGGAGTTCGCGACGGCGGTGCTGTCCGGCCTCGACGACCGGGGCTGGACGGCGACGCGCGCGTGGATGGCCCGGCACATCGGCCCCGGCCGCTCGGTCACCGGCTCCCGCCTCCTGGCCGGCGGCTGGAGCTCCCAGATGCGCCGGCTCACCCTCGACGACGGCACGGACCTGGTGCAACGCACCTTCGTGAAGCCCTTCTTCCGGCGCCACGCAGCCGGGCTGCTCCGCCGCGAGGCGTCCGTCCTGACCCTGCTCGCCGAGCAGGAATCCGTCCCCGCGCCCGGCCTCGTCGCCGTGGACGCCACCGCCGAACACTGCGACCACCCGACCCTGCTGATGTCCGCGCTGCCGGGCCGCGTCCGCGTCGACGAAGACGATCTCGACCGGCGGCTCGACCTGCTCGCGGCCCAGCTCGTCCGCGTCCACGGCGTCTCACCGGCCGAGCGCCCGCGCACCTACCAGGCGTGGACGCCCCCAAAACGCGTCCGCACCCCGGACGGCCCCCTGTGGGAGCGGGCCGCGGACGTGCTCCGCCGCGACCCGCCCCCGTACGAAGGCCGGTTCCTGCACCGCGACTTCCACCCCGGGAACGTGCTCTTCTCCGGGTCGGGGCCCGGACTCCGGATCACCGGGGTCGTCGACTGGGTCGAGACGTCCTGGGGCCCCGCCGACCTGGACGTGGCCCACTGCTCGACCGCCCTCGCCCTACTGCACGGACCGGCGTACGGCCTGGACTTCCGCGACCGGTACGAGGCCCGGGGCGGCCACGGCCTCGCCGAGGGCCCCGACCACCTGTACTGGTGCCTGCTCGACGCCCTCCACTACTGCCCCGACGCGACGAAACTGGCCGGCCCCTGGCGCGAGATGGGCCGCACCGACCTGACGCCCGAGGTCCTGGGAGCCCGGCTGGAGGCGTACGTGGACGGGCTGCTGCGCCGCTAGGGCGGGGCCATCGCCCGACCCGCCTCGGGAAGTGGCAAGTTGTCGACGCTTATGCGTCAGCTTCACAGGGAAAAAAGGGAATTTTTATCCCATTTTCATGGGAGATGACAGGTCCTCGGCAGGCGTTTTCGGGCCACGCTTCCCCCATCCGGATAGCCGCCAACGCCACATTTCATCCACATTCCTCACACTTTCCACACACCCTAAGGTGCATATCGACCAGACCGGAAGGGGTGTCACTTCATGCGATTTCCCAGCGGGAAAAGTAGACAAATAAATATCAAGGGTGCGACCGCGTCGGTCGCGTGTGTGCTGGTGCTCGCGCTGGCGCTTCCCTCGCACGCGCAGGCGTCCGGGTCCGCGCAGGCCACGGGCGGCGGGCGGCCCGGCGTCACGTCCGGCCCGGGGGCGGCCGATCCGTCGGCCGCGTACGGCCGGGAGAAGTCCGTCGTCACATCGGCGGTGCTGTCCACCGGGCGCGACTCCGTGCCCGACACCCCGACCGGCCTGGACACCAGCCCGAGTTCGGGCGGCTGTCCGGCCTCCGGCCCGTTCGTCTCCCTCGGCAACACCGATGTGACGCTCGGCGCGGAGGTCTCCGACCCCGACGGCGGCACGCTGAACGCCCGGTTCGAGCTGTGGGCGACGGGCCACCATCCCGACGAGGACCCCGGCGGGTCCCTGATCGTCGGCGCCGAGGTCTCCGCGGCTTCCGGGACAGTGGCCTCGCTCCGGGTGCCGGGGGAGACACTGCGGCAGCACCTCACCGCCGCCGACGGCAACTTCTCCTGGCGGGTCCGGGCGCAGGACCGCACGTCCCGGTCCGCGTGGGCACCGGCCGACGACGGGCCCGGCTGCCGGTTCGTCTACGACCCCGACCGCCCGAGCGCACCGCCGACCGTCGAGTCGACCGACTTCCCCGACGCTTCCGAGGGCCGGCCGCAGGAGACCGGAAAGGCCCGGAAGCCCGGCACGTTCATCGTCGGCGACGGCGGTGTCGACGACGTGACGTCGTACGAGTACTGGACGGACTGGGCCCCCGGCCCGCGCTCCGTCGTGCCCACCGCCGACCTCGACGGGGACGGGAGGAAGGACGGCGAGGTCACGCTCGTTCCGCCGACGAGCGGACCGCACACGCTGAACGTCCGCAGCCTGGACGCCGCCGGGAACCGGTCGGACCTCACCCGGTACAGCTTCTGGGCCGACGGCCCCACCGCCCCGGACGGGCCCGGGGACCTCGACGGCGACGGAATCGCCGACCTCTACGGTGTACGCGCCGACGGTGAGCTGGTGCTCTTCCCCGGTGAGGGGGACGGCCGCGTCGGAGCCGCCACCGTGGCCGCGAGCACCGACTTCGACGGCGCCGCCCTCACCCGTCGCGGTGACTGGACCGGGGACGGCTACGAGGACCTGATCGCCGCGCTCCCCGGCGACGGCGGGAAGTCCCTCCACCTGTTCCCCAACAACGGAACGGGCTTCGCCTGCACGAGCCCCGGCGAACAGCCCGACGAGCAGTCGCCGCCCTGCACCGAGGGCGCGCGGCAGCTCCGGGTGTTCGACGAGCGGAACAACCACTGGGCGGCGGCCGACCAGATCCTCGCGATCGGAGACGTCGACGGGCCGCAGGACATCGACGGCGACGGCACGGCGGACGTTCCGGGCTTCCCCGACCTCCTGGTCAAGGAAGGCGACCGGCTCTGGCTGTACTTCGGCTCCCCGGCCTACTACCTCGACATGGAACGGGACCCGGTCCTGCTCGGTGAGGGCCCCTGGGCCGACTACGACCTCGTCGCGCCGGGCGACCGCACCGGGAACGGGCACGTGGACCTCATCGCCCGCGACAGGAACACCGGCCGGCTGCTCCTCTTCGAAGGCACGGGACACTCCGGCGAGGGGCTCGGTTCCGAGTCGGCGTCCGTCGTCCTCGACACCGGCTGGACCCCCGCCGACCGTCCGCTGCTCACGGCCGCCCCGGACGCGGGCGGCGATCGGGCCGCCGGCCTCTGGGCGACCGGCGGCGACGGCGGGCTCCGCTACTACCCGGACGTCCCGGGCAGCGGGATCCCCGTGGGCACCGCGGACCGGCCGGACCTCCAGGCGCTGAGCTGATCCCGGCGGCACGGAACCGAGCGGCGGCCCGTACCGGACGCGTTCCGGTACGGGCCGCCCGCGTGCGGGAACGCGCCGGTGCCCGTCCGGTTGCCCGGCGGCGGGGCCGAGGCCCTGGTCATGGACGCGCGTACGGGCACGGGAACCGGGCTGGTCGACGTCCCGCCGGGGTCGGTGACGCCGACGGACCGGCGGACGCGGCGCAGTTGGCTCGTGCGAACGCGTCCATGAGGTGGGCGGCAAGGACCCCGACGCCTGGGGTCTCCACGAGATGCCGGGCAACGTCCGGGACTGGTGCGGGGACGCCCACGACGCCGAGGCGTACGGCGCCTGCCGGGTGCTGCGCGGCGGCGGCTGGTGCGACGAGCACGGGAGCCGCCGCGCCTCCGCCCGCCGCCGCAGCCACCGGACGTTCCGCGTCGACGACATGGGCTTCCGCCTCGCCCGCTCGGGCACCGACGGACCGCCGTTTACTCCTCCGGCGGGAACACCACCTCGTCCGAGCCGCTCAGGGTGATCGTGATCGCCTCGACCGGGCAGCCCTCGGCGGCCGTGAGGACCTTCTCGTCGGCGTCGGTCTCCGCGTCCACCGGGTGGGACTGACGGGCGGTGTCCAGGGCGAAGCGGCCCGGGGCGTGGTTCAGGCACATCCCGGAGCCGATGCAGACGCCCCGGTCGACCTCCACGGACCAGCGGTCCCCCATCACGCCTCCCCGTATCCGGCCGGCAGGTGGATCATCTTGTGCTCGAAGTACTCGCCGTACCCCTCGGGGCCGAACTCCCGGCCCAGACCGGAGTTCTTGTACCCACCGAACGGGCCCAGCATGTCGAGGCTGAAGGTGTTCACGCTGTACGTGCCGGTCCTGACCCGGCGGGCGATGTCGATGCCGTGCTCGGTGTCGGCGGTCCAGACGCTGCCGCTCAGTCCGTACTCGGAGTCGTCGGCGATCCTCACCGCCTCGTCCTCGTCGCCGTACGGCAGCAGGCAGATGACGGGACCGAAGATCTCCTCGCGGGCGATGCGCATGGAGTTGTCGACGTCCCCGAAGAGGGTCGGCTCGACGTACCAGCCGCGCTCCTGGGACGCCGGACGGCCGCCGCCGGTCAGGACCTTGGCGCCCTCGTCCTGCCCGATCCGGATGTAGTCGAGCGAACGCCGCTGCTGGCGGCGGGCGACGAGGGGGCCGAGTTCGGTGGCGGGGTCCAGCGGATCGCCGACCTTCAGCGCGCCCGCCGCGGCGGCGAACGCCTCGGCCGTCTCGTCGTAGCGGGAACGCGGGACGAGGATGCGGGTCTGGGCCACGCACGCCTGGCCGTTGATCATCCAGGCGAAGGGGACGATGCCCGCGACGGCGGCGTCCAGGTCGGCGTCCGGGAGGATCACCGCGGCGGACTTGCCGCCCAGCTCCAGGGTGACCCGGGTGAGGTTGCGGGAGGCGACCTCCATCACCCGGCGCCCGGCGGCCACCGACCCGGTGAACGACACCTTGTCGACGCCCGGGTGCCCGACCAGGTACTCGCTGACCTCCCGGTCGGCGGGCAGGATCGACAGCACGCCCTCCGGCAGCCCGGCGTCGGCGGCGATCTCCGCCAGCAGATAGGCGTCCAGCGGCGTCTCCGGCGAGACCTTGAGCACCGCGGAGCAGCCCGCCAGCAGGGCCGGCGCGAGCTTGGCGGCGGCGGTGAACTGCGGGACGTTCCACGGCACCACGGCCGCGACCACCCCGACCGGCTCCCGGCGCACCAGCAGCGGCCCGAGCGCCCCGGCCCGCCGTTCCTCGTACGGGAAGTCGCGGGCGACGGTGATCGCCGAGTCCCACACCATCATCGCGGCGAGTGCCTGCACCATCACGCTCGATGTGTACGGGGTGCCGTTCTGCGCGCTGATGACCCGGGCGATCTCCTCGTACCGCGCGGCGAACGCGTCCTTGATCCGGGTCACCACCGCGATCCGCTCGTCCAGGCCCATCCGCGCCCAGGGCCCCTCGTCGAACGCCCGCCGCGCGGCGGCGACGGCCCGGTCCACGTCCGCCTCGCAGGCGTGCGGCACCCGGCCGATGACCTGTTCGGTGTGGGGCGAGACGACCTCGATCACGTCCCGGCCCAGCGGATCGACCAACTCCCCGCCGATGAAGAGTTTTCCGTGTTCGACAAGCTCGGTCATGACTGCTGCCTCCCGCGGCCCGGCGCGCGTCGTCCGGATCGGTGTCCGGGTCGGTGCCCGACCCGGCATCTGACTCTGTTTCAGAACTGATACCAGTTCCAGTTCCAGGAGTCCACGGCCGCGACCACGGCCCTCGAAGCCGCGGGGTCCGTGAGAGCGTCCGGAGGAGATGGGTGACCAGGGCTACTACTGAAACAAGTTCTCGTTACAGTGGGGGCGACGCACCGGAACCGCGAAACCGCACGTCGTCTGGAGAGATGGGGACCTCATGGCACAGGTGACCGACCACGGCGGAGGCGTGCACAGCATCAAGGTGCCCATCCCGGACAACCCGCTCGGCCACACGCTCGTGCACGTCCTGGAGACCGACCGGGGTCCGGTCCTGATCGACACCGGGTGGGACGACCCCGAGGCATGGGACACGCTCCGCGCCGGACTCACCGCCGTCGGTACGGAGATGGCGGACATCCACGGCGTGGTCATCACCCACCACCACCCCGACCACCACGGGCTCTCCGGGCAGGTGCGGGAGGCCTCCGGGGCGTGGATCGCCATGCACGCGGCGGACACCGCGATCGTGCGCCGTACCCGTGAGTCCCGGCCCGGCACCTGGCTGACGTATCTCGTGGCCAAGCTCACCGCGGTCGGCGCGCCCGAGGAGCACCTCGCGCCGCTGCGGGCCGCCGCGGCGGACGGGGGCCGTCTGCGGACCCTGCCGGGGCTGCGGGCCGCCCTGCCGGACCGGGAGATCGTGCCCGGCGAGCTGCTCGACCTGGCGGGGCGCAGACTGCGGGCGATCTGGACGCCGGGGCACACGCCGGGGCACGTGTGTCTGCATCTGGACGAGGAGCATCCGGGGAATCTGCCGGGCCGGGGGCGGCTCTTCTCCGGCGATCACCTGCTGCCGGGGATCAGCCCGCACATCGGGCTGTACGAGGACCCGGACGACGCCGCCGCCACCGATCCCCCCGCGGGCTCCCGGCCGCGTCCGAGCGGGGGAGACCCGCTCGGCGACTACCTCGACTCGCTGGAGCGGATCGGCAGGCTCGGGGCCGCCGAGGTGCTGCCCGCCCATCAGTACGCCTTCACCGACGCGGCCGGGCGGGTACGGGAGCTCCTCGCCCATCACGAGGAACGGCTGACCGGGCTGCTCGGGCTGCTGGCCGGGCCGCTGACGCCGTGGGAACTGGCCGAGCGGATGGAGTGGAACCGGCCCTGGGAGCAGATCCCGCACGGCTCCCGGAACATCGCGGTCTCGGAGGCGGAGGCGCATCTGCGGAGGCTGGTGAAGCTCGGTCGCGCGGAGGCGGTGCCGGGGACCGAGCCGGTGACGTACATCGCGGTGTGAGCGGCGAGCGGGGCGCGGCCGGCGGTGAATGGCGAGGGTGGTGTGAGCCGGGCCGGGCGGTACGGCTCCGCGCCGCCCTACTGACCCACCCTGGCATGCGGGTCATGGTCATTCGTGCGGGACCGGTCGTGCCAGTGGATTCCGCGTGATCGCCGGGACGGCCCCCGGGACGCCCGGCCTAAGCCGCCCCGGGGACCGTCCCGGACCGCCCGGTAGAGTGTGCGGGTCGTCATCATGCCCGTTCAGGGGGAAGCCGGTGCGAATCCGGCACTGACCACGCAGCCGTGAACCGTCCCGGAGACGGTGAGCCGGAATGCCCTGTCCGCGGACGTGACCGGCTCCCACCACCGATCCCGGTGGTCGGCACCGTCGAGGTATACGGAGCCGGAGCCTGGTGCCTGAGCGTGCCTGTGCCCGGTTCGTCGCACAGGAGAGGCCCCGCCCGCCATGACCGTACGCCGCAGCGCAGCAACGCTCGCCGCCACCGCCGCCGTGCTCTGCGCGGCCGCAGCGCCGGTCGCGGTCGCCGCGCCGTCCCCGTCGCCCTCGCCGTCCGCCGCGCTGCCCGCCGGGCTGTACGGCACGAAGGACCCCACCTACGACGGGGTGTGGCGGCAGTCGATGGCCTTCCTCGCCCAGCGGCTCGAAGGGGTCACCCCGGCCGCGAAGTCGGTGGACTGGCTGATCGGCCAGCAGTGCGCCGACGGGGCCTACGCGGCGTACCGGGCCGATGTCTCCGAGCCGTGCGACGACAAGACGGTGCTGGACACCAACGCCACCGCGGCCGCCACCCAGGCACTGGTCGAGGTCGGCGGCCACCGGGACATCGTGAACAACGGCGTGCGCTGGCTGAAGTCCGTGCAGAACGAGGACGGCGGCTGGGGCTACACCGCGGGCGCGCCCAGCGACGCCAACTCCACCTCCCTGGTGATCGGCGCCCTCGCCCGCCAGGGACAGCGGCTCGCGGACATCACGACCCCCGGCGGCAAGACCCCCTACGACCCGCTGCTCGCGCTCGCGATCCCGTGCGGCGGCAAGGACGGCGGGGCCTTCGCGTACCAGCCCGACAAGAAGGGGAAGCTGACCGCGAACGCGGACGCCACCGCGGCCGCCGTGCTCGGCACGATGGGCAAGGCCATGGCCGTCGGCGACAACGCCGCGGGCAAGGCCCCCCGCTGCCACCCGGGCTCCGGCCTCACGCCCGAGCAGGCCGCCCAGAACGGCGCCCACTACCTCGTCGGCGCCCTCGCCGGGAGCGGCCATCTGAACCAGGCGCCGATGCCCGGTGCCGCCGACACGACCCCGCAGCCCGACTTCGGCAACACCGCCGACGCGGTCGTCGCGCTGTCCGCCTCCGGCCACCAGGACAAGGCGGCCGGGGCGATCGCCTGGCTGAAGAAGAACGCCATGGACTGGGCCGGGCAGAACGGCCCCGCCGCCTACGCCCAGCTGGTCCTGGCCGCCCACGCGACCGGCAACGACGCCCGCGACTTCGGCGGAGTCGACCTGGTGGCCCGGCTGAACGCGGCCGGCCCCGCGCCCGCCGCCGTCGTGACGCCCGACCCGTCCGCCGACACCGGGTACGAGGCCACCGAGAAGGACCAGGTCCACAGCGGCGACGACGTGATCGGCGGCGTGTGGTGGTACATCGGCATCGCCCTGGTCCTCGCCGCGATCGCGTTCTTCCTGATCAGCGGTCGCCGGAAGAACAGGCAGCCGTGAGGCGGGCGGGAAGGGCCACCGCGCTGCTGGTGGTCCTGGGCGCCGTCCTGGCCGTGCTGGGCGCGGGACCGGCCCAGGCGGCCGGCTACCGCTACTGGTCGTTCTGGGAGGACTCCGGCTCCGGCTGGACGTACGCCACCCAGGGCCCGTCCCTGGTCCGGCCCGACGACGGCGCGGTGGAGGGCTTCCGGTTCTCGGTGAGCGAGGACTCCCAGGACGCGGCGAAACCGCGCCGCGCCCCCGACTTCGCGAAGATCTGCGCGGGCACCCCGGCCGAGGACGGCACCAAGCGGATCGCCCTCGTCATCGACCCGGGCACCGCCGCCGACGCCCCGGCCGGTGAGACCCCGCCCGCGCCGCGCACCGCGTGCGCCCGGGTGAGCCCCGACGCCAGTGCGGCCGAGGCGCTCGCCGCCGTGGCCAAGCCCCTGCGGTACAGCGGCGACGCGATGCTCTGCGCCATCACCGGCTACCCGGCCTCGGGCTGCGGCGAGCAGGTCTCCGGCGACGGGCACGGCACGCCCGCCCCGTCCCCGACCGGCTCCGCGTCCGCGTCGTCGGCCGCCGGCGGCTCGGGCGGTTCCGGCGGCTCCCCGTCCGCCGGGGTGTTCGTCGGCATCGGCGCCGTTCTCCTCCTCGGCGTCGCCGCGGTCGTGCGGGCCCGCCGCCGCCGCGGATGACCACCCCGACCGGCTCCGCGGTCCTGGCGAGCCGCCGCCCGCTGCGCGCCCCCGAAGCGACCCGGAGCAACGCGCTGCCCGCCGGGGCCTGGTGGCTGTGGGCGCTCGGCCTGGCCACCGCCGCCTCCCGCACCACCAACCCGCTGCTGCTCGGGCTGCTGGTGGGGGTGGCCGGTTATGTCGTGGCGGCGCGCCGCACGGACGCCCCGTGGGCCCGTTCGTACGGGGCGTTCCTCAGGATCGGACTGTTCGTCATCGCCGTGCGGCTGGTCTTCTCCGTCTTCCTCGGCTCGCCGATCCCCGGCACCCATCCGCTGTTCACGCTCCCCGAGGTGCCGCTGCCCGGCTGGGCGCAGGGGATCAGGATCGGCGGCCGGGTCACCGCCGAGCAGCTGCTCTTCGCCCTGTACGACGGGGCGAAACTGGCCACCCTGCTGATCTGCGTCGGTGCGGCGAACTCGCTCGCCAACCCGGCCCGGCTGCTGAAGTCGCTGCCGGGCGCGCTGTACGAGGCGGGCGTCGCCGTCGTCGTCGCGATGACCTTCGCGCCGAACATGGTCGCCGACGTGATGCGGCTGCGCACCGCCCGCCGGCTGCGCGGCCGTCCGACCGGCGGCATCGGCGCGGTCCTCCAGACCGGGCTGCCGGTCCTGGAGGGCGCGCTGGAGCGGTCGGTCGCGGTGGCGGCGTCGATGGACGCGCGGGGGTACGGGCGCACGGCGCAGGTCCCGCCCGCCGTCCGGCACACCACGAACGTCCTCACCCTCGGCGGGCTGCTCGGCGTGTGCGCCGGTACGTACGGGCTGCTGGCCGCGGAGGGCGCCCGGTACGGGCTGCCCCTGCTGGTCGCCGGGCTCGTCGCCGCGATGGCCGGGCTGCGGCTCGGCGGGGCCCGCTCGGTGCGTACCCGTTACCGGCCCGACCGGTGGGGCGCGCGGGCCTGGCTGGTGGCGGGCTCGGGGGTCGCGGTGGCGGTGGCGATGATCCGGGCGGGCGGGGTCCTCGGGGAGGCGCTGCACCCCGGGGTGGTGCCGCTGGTCGCGCCGGCGCTTCCGCTGTGGCCCGCGGCGGCGGTGCTGATCGGGCTGCTGCCCGCGGTGGTGGCGCCCGTGCCGCCCTCGGCGGGCGCCCCGTATTCCAAGGAGTTCCAGTGATCCGGTTCGAGCAGGTCTCGGTGCGCTACGAAGGAACGGAGCGCCCCACCCTGACCGGGGTCGATCTGACCGTTCCGGAGGGCGAGTTGGTGCTGCTCGTCGGTCCGTCCGGGGTCGGCAAGTCCACGCTGCTGGGTGCCGTGTCCGGTCTGGTGCCGCACTTCACCGGCGGCACGCTGAGCGGCCGGGTCACGGTCGACGGGCGCGACACCCGTACCCACAGACCGCGCGAGCTCGCCGATCTGGTCGGCACGGTGGGCCAGGACCCGCTCTCCCACTTCGTCACCGACACGGTCGAGGACGAGCTGGCGTACGGCATGGAGTCGCTGGGGCTCGCCCCCGACGTGATGCGGCGGCGGGTCGAGGAGACCCTCGACCTGCTGGGCCTCGCCGAGCTGCGCGACCGGCCGATCGCCACGCTCTCCGGCGGCCAGCAGCAGCGGGTGGCGATCGGTTCCGTCCTCACCCCGCATCCGAGGGTCCTGGTCCTCGACGAGCCGACCTCCGCGCTGGACCCGGCGGCGGCCGAGGAGGTCCTCGCCGTGCTGCAACGGCTGGTGCACGACCTGGGCACGACGGTCCTGATGGCGGAGCACCGGCTGGAGCGGGTCGTCCAGTACGCGGACCGGGTGGTCCTGCTGCCGTCGCCGGGCGCCGCCCCCGTCGTGGGCGCGCCCGCGGACGTCATGGCCGTCTCCCCGGTCCATCCGCCGGTCGTCGCGCTGGGCAGGCTGGCGGGGTGGGAGCCGCTGCCGCTCTCGGTCCGCGACGCGCGGCGCCGGGCGGCGGAGCTGCGCGAGCGGCTGGCGCCGGTGCGCCCGCCCGCCCCCGGGCCGGTGGCGGCCGCCGCCGTGCCCGCCCCGGCCCCCTCGCCCGTGCGGCGCGGAGCGCTGGCCCGGCTGCTGGGCCGTGGGACCGGCGACCGCGGTGGGCCCGAGCCGGTCGCCGGTCCCACGGCCCGGGTCGAGCGGCTCGGGGTACGGCGCGGGCGCGTCGAGGCGCTGCGCCGGGTGACGCTCACCGTCGGCCCCGGCGAGACCGTCGCCCTGATGGGGCGCAACGGCGCCGGCAAGTCCACCCTGCTGGCGGCGCTCGTCGGCATGGTCGAGCCGACCACCGGCACCGTCCTGGTCGGCGGCCGGCCCCCGCACCGCACCGAGCCGCGCGAGATGGTGCGCCGGGTCGGGCTGGTACCGCAGGAGCCACGCGATCTGCTGTACGCGGACACCGTCGCCGCCGAGTGCGCCGCGGCCGACGGCGACGCGGGCGCCGCCCCGGGCAGCTGCCGGGCCCTGGTCTCCGAGCTGCTGCCGGGTGTGCCGGACGACACCCATCCCCGTGATCTCTCCGAGGGCCAGCGCCTCGCGCTCGCCCTGGCCGTCGTGCTCACCGCGCGGCCCCCGCTGCTGCTCCTGGACGAGCCGACCCGCGGTCTGGACTACGCGGCGAAGGCCCGGCTGGTGGGGGTGGTGCGGGGTCTCGCGGCCGAGGGCCACGCGATCGTGCTGGCCACCCATGACGTGGAGCTCGCCGCGGAGCTGGCGCACCGGGTGGTGATCCTCGCCGACGGGGAGATTGTCGCGGACGGGGAGACCCGGCAGGTGGTGGTGTCGTCCCCGGCGTTCGCCCCGCAGACGGCGAAGATCCTCGCGCCGCAGGAGTGGCTGACCGTGCCGCAGGTGCGCGCCGCGCTCGGCGGGTCCTCGTGAGCGCGCGCCGGGCGCGGCCGGTACGGCTCGGGCCGCGTGCGATCGCCGCGCTCGTCCTCGTCAGCGCGATCGGGCTGGTGGCGTTCGGCTGGCCGCTGCTGGCCGGTCCGGAGGCCGGGCTGGCGCACTCGCGGGACGCGCCGTGGCTGTTCGCCGCGCTGCTGCCGCTGCTGGTCGGGGTGGTGGTCGCGATGATCGCCGACTCCGGTCTGGACGCGAAGGCGGTGGCGATGCTGGGGGTGCTGGCCGCGGTCGGCGCGGCGCTGCGGCCGCTGGGGGCGGGCACGGCGGGGCTGGAGCCGATGTTCTTCCTGATGGTGCTGAGCGGCCGGGTGCTCGGGCCGGGCTTCGGCTTCGTGCTGGGCTCGGTGACCATGTTCGCCTCCGCGCTGCTCACCGGCGGGGTGGGGCCGTGGATGCCGTTCCAGATGCTGTCGATGGGCTGGTTCTCGATGGGCGCGGGCCTGCTGCCCGGCCCGGACCGGCTGCGCGGGCGGGCCGAGCTGCTGACGCTGGCGGGGTACGGGTGCGTGGCGTCGTTCGCGTACGGCACGGTGATGAACCTGTACGGCTGGACGATCGTGCCCGGTCTCGGCTCGGGGATCTCGTTCCACCCGGGGGACTCGGTGGCGGAGAACCTGGTGCGCTTCCTGGCGTACTGCGTGGCCACCTCGCTCGGCTGGGACCTGGGCCGGGCGGTGCTCACCGCGGTGCTGACGCTGGCCGTCGGACCGGCGCTGCTGAAGGCGCTGCGCCGGGCCACCCGGCGCGCCAACTTCGAGGCCCAGGTCACATTTGACGCTCCCCGCGAGTGAGGGCTCCCACAGGACCTTGGTCCACCACTACCGGGGGTCGTAGTCGCCCCGTGGCCGAGGGCCGCGCCCGGGTCCCGCGCCGACCTGCGGTGATGCCTCCGGGGCGGCCGGGGCGGCCCGGGTCGTTCGGGCCCGGGTGCTAGGCGGGCTCGTACCGGGGGTCGTTGCGGTGGTTGAAAGCCGCCGCTAACACTGGATGAGTCGCCGAGCACCGCAGGGTCCGCCGAACCGGACCGCGGTCGACGAAGACCGGTCCACCCGCACCACCGCACGACTGCGGACCGGCCCGCGACTCCCCCGTACCCGACGTTAGGTCTCTCTGTGTCGTTCGCCCGTAACCTCCTCGCCAAGCCCCGCAACGCCCGCCGCAAGTCCGCCGTCGCAGGCGCCGCCGTGCTCCTCGGCGCCACCGGCCTGGGCCTCGGCGTCTCCCCGGCCATGGCCGCACCGGCCGCCGCGCCGACGACCGTCGCGGCGAGCGCGCAGGCCACGGCGAAGTCGATGATCGGCGACGCCGCGCAGTTCCAGTGCTTCAGCAACATCGTCCAGCACGAGAGCGGCTGGAACCACACCGCCACCAACGCCTCCTCCGGCGCCTACGGTCTCGTGCAGGCCCTGCCCGGCTCGAAGATGGCCTCCGCCGGTGCCGACTGGCAGACCAACCCCGCCACCCAGATCAAGTGGGGCGTGGACTACATGAACTCCCGCTACGGCAGCCCGTGCGCCGCCTGGTCGTTCTGGCAGGCCAACAGCTGGTACTGAGCCGGCGACCCGAACACCCTCACCGAGGCCCCGACCACCGGTCGGGGCCTCGGCCGTGCCCGGCCCCGGCCCGGTCGTCCGCCGGGCGGCGGGGCGCCGGACCACGCTTGGCCAAACCATTACCCGTTAGTCCATTTAGGCGCTTTTGGCTCGACCGTCCGTTCCCAGCGGCCACCGGCGCGTTGTCACTCTCGTGGAACCACGAGAATTCTGGGAGCGGAACACCGTCCTGGCGGAAGCTTTCTGCGCCAGCGACGAACGCATGCGCCAGGCACAGGCGTTGCTGGACGAGACACAGGCGGAGCGCAGCAGAACGCTGGCCGCCTTCGCCGTCACGGTCGGTGACGACGGATCGATCGCGGATCTGATGGGCCTGAACGAACGAGAAGTGCGATTAGCACGACGCACGGTCGGCCGCAGTGACGCGCGCAACCTCGCCGAGAAACTCCTGAGCCGGTCCCAGCCGGCGGCGGGCGGCGCGGCGGAGCCCCCCGCGCCGGAGAACGCCGTACCGCACCCGGCCGACGAGACCCCCGTCCCGCCGCAGCCTCCGGACGCCCCGCAGCCGCCACCGTCCTCGGCTCCGGCCCTCATCCCGGCACCCTCGCCGCCGGCCGAGGTGGAGCACACCGTCGCCTGGTCGCCGAGCATGGACTCCGTGCTGCTGTGGAGCTGGGAGTCGGGCCTGGACCTCCAGACGGTGGCCGCCGAACTCGGGCTGGAGGTACGCACGCTGCTGATGCGCGTCCAGGAACTCGCCAACGACGGTCTGCTCACCCTCGCGACCCCGGTCGCGGAGGTGAGCCGGTCCGGACGGCACCGCCGCCACCCCCACGAGGAGGGCTACGCGGCGCTGTTCAGCCCGACCGCCACCTTCCCCACCCACGTGCCGTACTGATCACGCACCCCCGTCGCCCCGGCGACCGGGCCCCGGCCGGACGACCGGCCGGGGTTCCCCCCACCCCGCCGGTCCCGCGCTCAGTGCCGCGCGGCCACCGCGTCGAACCAGCGGACGATCTGCGGCCCCGACTTCATGTACGTGGTGTTGTGGTCGACCGGACCCTGGTCGACCACCGGGGCGCCGACGCCCCGGGCCTTGAGGTCGGCGGCGCAGTGGCGGGCGTTGGCGATCGGGACATCGGTGTCGCCGGACGCGGAGTAGAGCCGTACCGGGACGCCCGGCTTCCAGGCGCAGTTGCCGTCCTGGGCGCGCGCCGCCTCCAGCAGACCGCCGTCGAGGTGCTGGAGCCTGCGGTAGTAGTCGTCGGTGAGCATCTCCTTCAGCGTCGCGGGCAGCGCCGAGATGATCTGCTCCTCGGTGTGGTGGGTGTCGAAGAGATCGTCGACGACGTCCGCGTAGGGCTTCCGGAACGCCTCGGAGGTGTCCTTGTAGAGCGGGTGCAGTCTGCTCTGCGCGGTGAGGTAGTACGCCATGTAGAAGACGGCGCTGGTGTCGTTGACCCGGCCGTCGAAGAGGGCGGGCGTCTCGGCGTTCTCGATGTCGTAGGGGCCCGATACGGGGGCGAGCGCCCGGAGCCTGAAGTTCCGGTCCGCCCCCTTGTCGAGCGCCCTGCCCAGGGCCATCGCGACCTGGCCGCCCTGGGAGAAGCCGCTGGCGTACACCTCGCCGGTGAGCGGCCGGTTCAGCCGCAGCGCGGCGGTCCGGGAGGCGCGCAGCATGTCGACGGAGGCGGTGACGGCGGACGCGGTGTCCATGTAGGGGTGGCGGCCGGGGCCCTTGCCGAGGCCCAGGTAGTCGGGTGCGGCGACGGCACGGCCCGCCGAGGCGTGCAGGTACGAGGCGAAGCGGCCGAAGTCCTCGGCGGCGGAGGGCGCGTAGTCGCGGTGGGCCATGGTGCCGTGGGTGTCGGAGACCACGTCGAGACGGTGCGGCCCGCCCTTGGGGAGGGTCAGGAGGCCGGTCGCGGTGGTGGGGGCGCCCTGCGGGGTGACGGTGCGGTAGGTGAGGCGGTAGGCCCGCAGCCCCTGGCGGACGGTGCCGGTGTCCATGCCGCCCGAGGCGAGGAACTCGGCCACCCGCGCGCGGTCGAGGTCGGCCACGGGGGTGAGGGCCAGGAGGGTGCCTCTGCCGTGCGCGGCCTGGGAGTGCGCGGCCTGGGAGTGCGCCGCCGCGGGCGCTCCGGCGGGCTGCTGCGCCACGGCCGGCGCGACGCCGAGGGCGGCGAGGACCAGCGCCGCTGCGGCCGCGGTCGTGCGGCGGGCGATGCGTCTCGTTGTGCGCGAAGTCCCTTGTGCGGTCGGGGCGTTGTTGTTTTCCATGGCGACGAAACTATGCGGGGCCTCGCCGCGCCGACATCGGCGTGGGCCCCCGGTCCTGGGTGCACCTGACACCACCCCGGGCCGGGGGCCTGCCCGACGCTCGCGGCCGACCGGGTCCGGCCGGAGGCGCTCAGAGCCGCTCAGAGCCGCTCAGAGCCGCTGGATGATCGTCCCGGTCGCCAGCGCTCCGCCCGCGCACATCGTGATGAGCGCGAACTCCTTGTCCCGGCGCTCCAGTTCGTGCAGCGCGGTGGTGATGAGCCGGGCGCCGGTGGCACCCACCGGGTGGCCGAGCGCGATGGCCCCGCCGTTGACGTTGACCTTTTCGAGGTCCTGCTCGAAGACCTGGGCCCAGCTCAGCACCACGGAGGCGAAGGCCTCGTTGATCTCGACGATGTCGATGTCCTTGAGCGACATCCCGGCCTTGCCGAGCACCGCGCGGGTCGCGTCGACCGGCCCGTCGAGGTGGAAGTGCGGATCCGAACCGACCAGGGCCTGGGCGACGATCCGGGCGCGCGGCCGGAGCTTGAGGGCGCGCGCCATCCGCTTGGAGGCCCACATGATCGCGCAGGCGCCGTCGGAGATCTGCGAGGAGTTGCCCGCGGTGTGGATGGCCGTGGGCATGACCGGCTTGAGCCGGCCGAGCCCGTCCATGGTGGTGTCGCGCAACCCTTCGTCCCGGTCGACCAGACGCCACATGCCCTGTCCGGCCGCCTGCTCCTCCTCGGTGGTCGGCACCTGGACCGCGTACGTCTCCCGTTTGAACCGTTCCTCGGCCCAGGCGACGGCGGCCCGCTCCTGCGAGATCAGCCCGAGCGAGTCGACGTTCTCCCGGGTCAGCCCGCGCTTGCGGGCGATGCGCTCGGCGGCCTCGAACTGGTTGGGCAGGTCGACGTTCCACTCGTCGGGCCAGGGCTTGCCCGGCCCGTGCTTGGAGCCGCTGCCCAGCGGCACCCGCGACATGGCCTCGACACCACAGCTGATGCCGATGTCGACGACCCCGGCCGCGACCATGTTGGCCACCATGTGGGAGGCCTGCTGCGAGGAGCCGCACTGGCAGTCCACGGTGGTGGCGGCGGTCTCGTACGGGAGGCCCACCGCGAGCCAGGCGTTGCGGGCCGGGTTCATGGACTGTTCACCGGCATGGGTGACCGTGCCGCCGACGATCTGTTCGACGCAGTCGGCGTGGATGCCGGTGCGGCCGAGGAGTTCTCGGTAGGTCTCGCCCAGCAGATAGCCGGGATGCAGATTGGCGAGCGCGCCTCCGCGCTTGCCGATGGGGGTGCGTACGGCTTCGACGATGACGGGTTCCGCGGCCATGAGCTCGTCCTCTCCTCGCACTTCCGCAGGGGCGTCCCGGCGCCCACGGGTGGAACTAGTACGCGTTCTAGTTCTGCAAGCAGTCTTATGAGCCTTACCCCCGGTACGCAAGAGGCCTGCACGCACCACGCGTCCGCTCCATACCGGCCCCACCCACTCTTCACGCAACAGAACGGACCACCGCTCTTGCCAGTTGTAGAACTCGTTACTACCTTTCCGTCAACATCTGATGGGCCGTCAGGCAATGTCCGCCGGCCCTCGGACCGACCTGGAGATGCCGATGCCCTGCCCCCATCTGCCCGAAGGGTTCGACTTCACCGACCCCGATCTGCTCCAATCCCGCATTCCGCACCCGGAGTTCGCCCAGATGCGGCAGACCGCACCGGTCTGGTGGTGCACCCAGCCGAACGGCATCTCCGGTTTCGACGACGCGGGCTACTGGGTCGTCACCCGGCACGCCGACGTCAAGTACGTCTCCACCCACCCCGAGCTGTTCTCCTCGCACACCAACACCGCGGTCATCCGCTTCAACGAGTCGATCAGCCGGGACCAGATCGACGTCCAGAAGCTGATCATGCTGAACATGGACCCGCCCGAGCACACCCGGGTCCGCCAGATCGTCCAGCGGGGCTTCACCCCCCGGGCGGTGCGCTCCCTGGAGCAGGCCCTTCGCAGCCGCGCCCGCTCGATCGTGGAGACCGCGCTCGCCTCGGCCGACGACGACGGTTCGTTCGACTTCGTCACCAACATCGCCGTCGAACTGCCGCTCCAGGCGATCGCGGAGCTCATCGGCGTACCGCAGGAGGACCGGTCCAAGCTCTTCGACTGGTCCAACAAGATGGCCGCGTACGACGATCCCGAGTACGCGATCACCGAGGAGATCGGCACCGAGGCGGCCATGGAGATCGTCTCGTACTCGATGAACCTGGCGGCCGCCCGCAAGGAGTGCCCGGCCAAGGACATCGTCTCCCAGCTGGTCGCCGCGGAGGGCGAGGGGAACCTCTCCTCCGACGAGTTCGGCTTCTTCGTGATCCTGCTCGCCGTCGCCGGCAACGAGACCACCCGCAACGCCATCAGCCACGGCATGCACGCCTTCCTCACCCACCCCGAGGAGTGGGAGCTCTACAAGCGCGAGCGCCCGGAGACGACGGCCGAGGAGATCGTCCGCTGGGCCACCCCCGTGGTCTCCTTCCAGCGGACCGCGACCCAGGACACCGAACTGGGCGGGCAGCGGATCAGGAAGGGCGACCGGGTCGGGCTGTTCTACTCGTCGGCCAACAACGACCCCGAGGTCTTCGAGAACCCGGAGACCTTCGACATCTCCCGCGATCCCAATCCGCACCTCGGCTTCGGCGGCGGCGGCCCGCACTTCTGCCTCGGCAAGTCCCTCGCCGTGATGGAGATCAACCTGATCTTCAACGCGATCGCGGACGTGCTGCCCGATCTGCGGCTGGTCGGCGATCCCCGGCGGCTGCGCTCGGCCTGGCTCAACGGGATCAAGCAGCTCCAGGTCAGTACGGCCACGAGCCCCGCCGGTCCGGGTGGCCCGGGTGCCGGTACCGCCGATTCCGGTTCCGCCGCCGGGAGCTGACCGCTTCCGCCGGTCGTGGACGGCGGGGGCCTCCTTCCTCACGCCCCGGCCCCCGTCGTCCGTACCGGGCGCCGCCCGTCGCCGAACCCCCGAGCGGGAGGCGCACAACGGCGCGAGGATCATGACGGGCATGCGTGCCCTGCTCTCCGCCTTCACCCCCATCTGGATGCTCACCGCGATCGGGTACGCGGTCGGCCGCAGCGGTCTGCTGGGCGACCGGGCGGAGGCCGTGCTCGGCCGGTTCGTCTTCCACGTGGCCATGCCCGCGGCGCTGTTCACCATGGTGTCCGGGGCACGGCCGGGCTCCTTCGCCAACTCCTCGATGGTGGCCTTCGCCGTCAGTACCGCGCTGGTCTGCGGTCTCGGGTTCCTGGCGTCCGGGCGGCTCTTCGGGCGGGGCACGGCCGACCGGGCGGTCGGCGGCATGGCCTCGGGCTACGTCAACTCCGCCAATCTCGGCATTCCGGTGGCGGTGCAGGTGCTCGGTGACGCCTCGTTCGTCGCCCAGATCATCCTGTTCCAGGTCCTGTTGGTCTCCCCGGTGGTCCTCACCCTGCTGGACACGGGCACGGGGGCGAGGGCGGGGACGGGCTCCGGGAAGCGCGTGGTGGTCCGGCGGATGGTGACCATGCCGGTCCGCAATCCCGTCATCATGGCCTCCCTGCTCGGGCTGGCCGTCTCCGCGCTCGGGCTGCGGCTGCCGCACGCCCTCGCCCACTCCTTCGACCTGCTGGGCACCGCCGCCGTACCGACGGCCCTGGTCACGCTGGGCCTCTCCCTGAACGGCCGCCCGTCCGGCGGCACCGCGGCGTCCCTGAACGGCCGCCCGTCCGGCGGCACCGCGGCGAAGGAGGCGCCACCCGGGGCGCACGCGGGGCGCACGGGGCGTGCCGAGGTCGCCGTGACGGTGGCGCTCAAGACGCTCCTCCAGCCCCTGGTCGCCTACCTCGTCGGCGGCCCGCTGCTGGGGCTGCCGGAGCACCAGCTCCTGGCCGTGGTGGTCTGCTCGGCGCTGCCGACCGCTCAGAACGCCTTCCTCTACGCCCAGCAGTACGGGCTGGACACCCGGGTGGCCCGCGACGCCGTGGTCTCCTCGACGGTGGTCTCCATGGTCACGCTCTCGCTCGCCGCCTGGGCCCTGGGACCGGCGGGTTCCTGAGCCGTTCGAGTGGCGGACCGGGGCGTACGGGCGGATGCTGGTCGGGCGGCGATCCATGCCGAAGGGGTGCCGGGACGAGGTGTTCGTCCCGGCACCCCTTCGGCCCCTCCGGCCCGCTCGGAGCTGCTTACCCTCCAGCCCGCTCAGAGCTGTTTGCCGCCCACCGCGTCGTCCGTCGCCCTCGGCAGCTGCACCGGCAGCGCCACCGGCGCCGCCGGGCCGTCCTGCGGCTTCGCCGCCGCCGGTACCGCCACTGGCCGCGGCCTCCGGGGGCCCGCCAGCAGACGGGTGAGCCCGAAGCCGAGCGCGACCACGGCCGCTCCGCCCACCGCGTCCAGCACCCAGTGATTGGCCGTGGCGACGATCGCGGAGACCGTGAGGAGCGGGTGCAGCAGCCCCAGCGCCTTCATCCACGCCTTCGGGGCCAGCAGGACGACGATCACACCGCACCAGAGCGACCAGCCGAAGTGCAGCGAGGGCATCGCCGCGTACTGGTTGGTCACCGCGGTCAGGCTTCCGTAGTCCGGTTTCGCGAAGTCCTGGACGCCGTGGACCGTGTCGATGAAACCGAGCCCCGGCATCAGGCGCGGCGGGGCCAGCGGGTAGAGCCAGAACCCGGCCAGCGCGAACAGCGTGGCGAAGCCGATGGTGCCGCGGGCCCAGCGGTAGTCCGCGGGGCGGCGTACGTAGAGCACCCCGAGGATCGCCAGCGGCACGACGAAGTGGAACGTCGCGTAGTAGTAGTCGAAGAAGGCCCTCAGCGGGCCGATGTGCGCGACCGCGTGGTTGACCCGGTGCTCGATGTCGATGTGCAGCCACTGTTCGACGGCGTGGATCTGGCGGCCGTGGTGCTCGGCGGTGGCCCGGCCGGCCGTCGCCGCGAGCCGGACATGGGCGTACGCGGAGTACACGACCCTGATCAGGAGCAGTTCCAGCAGCAGGTTGGGACGGCTCAGCACCCGCCGGAGCGGCAGCAGCGGGACCCGGCTCCAGCGGGCCGGGGCCGGGGCGGCGCGGTCCGCGGGGATCGGGTGCCGCCAGTGCTCCGAGGTGCGCGGCAGGAACGGCACGGCGCAGGCCGCGACGAGCGCGACGATCAGCAGCACGTTGTCGCGCACGGGGAAGACCGCCTCGATGTTCGGCAGCAGCACCGTCCCCGGCAGGGTGAGCACCAGGACCACGACCGCGGGCCAGACCAGCCGGTCGGAGGCCCGCTTCCCGACCCGTCCGGCCACGGCGAGCAGCACCCACAGCAGCTGGTGCTGCCAGGCGGTCGGCGAGACGGCGACCGCGACGCAGCCGGTCACGGCGACGGCGAGGAGCAGCTGCCCGTCCCCGGCGTACCGGGCGGCGCGGCGCAGCCCGAGGAAGCAGACGGCGGCCGCCAGCGCCGCGTACAGCGCGATCTCCGGCGGGCCCGCGAGGCCGGACCGGAGCAGGGCGCCGTGCAGGGACTGGTTGGCGAGGCCGTCCGCGTGGCCGCCGAGCCCGGCGCCCGCGACATGGTGCACCCAGTACGTCCATGAGTCGCCCGGCATCACGGCCCAGGCCAGGGCCGTACAGGCGGCGAAGACCGCGCCGCCGGTCAGCGCGGCCCGTTGGCGCCCGGTCAGCCAGAAGAGCACCGCGAAGAGCAGCACGGTCGGCTGGAGCGCGGCCGCCAGTCCGACCAGGAGGCCCGGGGCGCGTTCCCCGCGCACCACGAAGCAGCCCAGCAGCACCAGCAGGACGGGCAGGATGCTGGTCTGCCCCAGGTCCAGGGCGTCGCGCACCGGCAGCGAGACCATCAGCAGGCTGATCGCGACGGGTGCGGACAGCAGCGCGGTACGGCGGGACACCGGCCCCGGCAGCGCACGCGCGGCCACGACGCCCAGCGCGGCGACGAGCAGCAGCGAGCCGAAGGTCCAGACGACGCCCAGGTTCTGTTCGGCGGCGCGGGCCAGCGGTTTCAGCACCAGCCCGGCGAACGGGGTCCCGGTGAACCGGTCGCTGTCGTACAGCGAGCCCGTCAGGTGCAGGACGCCGTTCTCGCCGATCCAGGTCTCCAGATCGGTGAGCCGCTCGCCCGGCGGCTGTCTCAGCACCACCGCCATCTGCCGCACCGCCAGCGCGGCCACGACCAGCCAGAGCAGGGCACGGGCGGTCCCGGTCCTCGCCCCCGTCGCCACGTCCCCGCCCACCCCGTGCTCCGCATTCGCCACGCCGCGCCGCCCCTCCCGCCGATCCCGGTACCCGTCCCTCGATCCGGACGTTTCTGAAACCATCGCACCGCACTACGACATAGACCCAATCGACCCTTTTCCCACCTGACTGTCACCCGGCTTCCCACCGAATGGACGTACGGACGCCCCGGGCGCGCCGGGGTCGCCGGGGCCTCCGGAGGCGGAAACGTGGCCGGAACCGGAACCCGGGTTCGTACGTCCTCCCCCGTGTTCGTCGATCACGGGGGAGGCAGGCGGTCCATGCGGCACGCAGGGGTGAAACGGAGAACACCGGGTGACGGCGGCGGGCGCGCGTGGACGGCGCGTGCGCTGTCCCTGCTGCTGATGCTGGTGTCGCTGCAACTGGGATCACTGATCAGCCCGGCGTTCGCCTGTGGCTGCGGGGCGATGGTTCCGGGCGGGGGAACCCGGGTCTCGGTCGACCGGGAGACGTCCGTGGTCGGCTGGGACGGCCGGACCGAGCAGATCGTCATGCGGCTCACGGTCCGCGGGAACGCCCCCGAGGCGGCCTGGATCATGCCGGTGCCGCACCGCGCGAGCGTGGGGCTGGGCGATCCCGGCCTCTTCTCCGAGCTCTCCGCCCTGACCTCGCCGGAGCGGGTGACCCGGCACTACTTCTGGCCGCGCTCCCACGACTGGCCGTTCACCGGCCCCTCCCGCGTCGGTGACGGGGCACGGGCTCCGATGCCCGGGGCCCCGGCGGTCGAGGTGGTCGGCCGGGAGCGGCTCGGCCCCTTCGACGTGGCGCGGCTGGCCGCGAACGACCCCGAGGCCCTGCGGAAGTGGCTGGAGGACAACGGTTTCGACCTGCCCGACCGGCTGGCGACGGCGCTGAGGCCCTATGTCGACCAGGGGTGGGAGTACGTAGCGATCCGGCTCGCCCCCCGCGAGGGCGACAACCCGCTCGGCGGCACGCTCGACCCGCTGCGGCTGCGCTTCGCCAGCGACCGGCTGGTCTACCCGATGCGGCTGTCGAAGCTGGCGTCGACCCCGCAGCAGCTCGGTCTGTACGTCCTCGCCGCGCACCGCATGGAGCCGCGCGGCCCGATCGGCGGCGATGCGCCGGAGGTGACGTACGCGGGCCGGATCGATCCCCGCTCGGGGGCGCAGGGCACGGACGCGCTCGACGGGCTGACGGGCGGGAAGCCGGTCTTCCTCACCGCGATCGAGCAGTCGTTCCCGCACCCGGAGCGGATCGACGGCGATCACGAGCTGCGCGCGGCCGACGCCGACACCCCGTACCGGCGCCAGGTGTACGAGGACCGGCTGCTGACCGTGGTCGGCACCCCCGCCTGGGTGCTCTCGCTGCTCGCGACGGTGCTGCTGGCGGCGGCCGTCACGGTGGTGCTGGTGCTGCGGGCCCGGCGACCGGCGGGGCCCGGGGGACAGCAGGGCCAGGAGGGGCAAGAGGGGTAGTAGGGGCCGGAGGGGCCCTGGGGCCGGAGGGGCCCTGGGGACAGAAGGGACAGCAGGAGTAACAGGGACAGCAGGGTCGGGAGGGCCAGGAGGGCCGGGGAGCACCCGTCGGCCGGTGAAATCGTTGGCCGCCTTGAGCGTGTCCGGCCGAGAATGGCCGGCATGACCTGGACATGGGCCCCTGAACCGTTCGACTCCCCCGATGCCACGCTGCTGCGCCGCGACTACTACGGCGAGGTCGCCGGGCGCTACTGGGGGCGGCCCGCCACCGCCGAGGAGATCGACGAGGGGCTCACCGACGACGGGGCCGACCGGCTCGTCCCGCCCACCGGCCAGTTCGTCGTCGGCCGCTTCGACGGGGCGGCGGCGGCCTGCGCCGGGCTGCTGGTGGTGGACGCGGACACCGCCGAGGTGACGCGGGTGTTCGTGCGCCCCGGGCACCGGGGCACGGGCGGCGGCGGACTGCTCATGGCAGCCGTCGAGGAGACGGCCCGCGCCTTCGGCATCCGCACGCTCCGGCTCGACACCCGCGACGACCTGGTCGAGGCGCGGGGCCTGTACGCGAAGCACGGCTACCGGGAGGTCCCGGCGTTCCACCGGCGGCAGTACGCGGAGCACTGGTTCGCGAAGGAGTTGCCCGCGCCGTGCCCGGCATCCGAGGCACGTACGACGCCCGGGGCGCCGTAGTCCGCGCCCACGCGGATACCGGCGCGCCCGCGACCGGCACACGGCGGGACGCCATGGCCCCGCCCCGGCACGGGTTCAGTCCGGTTCAGTCCGGTTCGGGTCGGTTCAGGCCGCTGCGGGCCGCGTGGTCCCGCTTCGGTTCGGGGCTGTGCGGCCGTTCCCTGCTCGACCCGTTCGTCTCGGCGGTCAGCTCCTCCACGAGCCTGACCAGGTCGGTCGGGCGGTCCGGCCCCCACCAGTCGCCCAGCAGCTCGGCCATGGACTCCTCCCGGGCGTCCGAGAGCTTCACCACGACCTCCGATCCGGCCTCGGTGAGCACCAGCTGTACGCCCTCGCGCCGCACCAGCCCGCGTTCCTCCAGCTGGCGGGCCGCGTCACTGATCACCCGCAGCGGCACCGGGGCGATGTCGGCGAGCATCGCCGGTTCGACCGTGCCGTGCCGTTTGATCCGCAGCAGCATCCAACTGGCCGCGGGCAGCAGGTCGTACCCCGCCTTCTTGGTGATCTTCACATAGACCTCGCGGCGCCCCGCCCGGGTGGCGAGCACCGAGAGCGCGCGGGCGCATTCGTCGTACGAGGACCGTTGGACCGGGTTCGACGCCAGCGTCTCGCTCACCTCCGGGGCCGTGACCGAGCCACGTAGTTTGTCCTCCTTGAGGAACCAGGCGAAGACGAAGGCGACCAGCACGACGGGGGCCGCGTACAGGAACACGTCCGTGATTGAGGTCGCGTAGGCGTGGAGCACCGCGGGCCGCAGCGTGGGCGGCAGTTGCCCGATGGCGCGCGGGTCGGAGGCCAGTCCGTTCACGCCGGCACCGGGGGGCAGCGCGTGGCCGGCGAGCGCCGCGGCGAGTTTGTCGGTGAGCCGGTTGGTGAAGATCGTGCCGAAGACGGCGACGCCGAAGGAGGCGCCGATGGAACGGAAGAAGGTGGCCCCGGAGGTGGCGACGCCGAGGTCCTCGTAGGTGACGGCGTTCTGCACGACCAGCACCAGGACCTGCATCACCAGGCCGAGCCCCGCGCCGAAGACGAAGAAGTAACTGCTCATCACCCAGGTGCTGCTGGTCTCCGTGAGCCGGTGCAGCAGCAGGAGTCCGATGGCGGTCAGGCCGGTGCCCGCGATCGGGAAGACCTTCCAGCGGCCGGTGCGGCTGACGATCTGGCCGGAGGCGGTCGAGGTGAGGAGCAGCCCGAACACCATCGGGAGCATGTGCACCCCGGACATCGTCGGCGAGATGGAGTGCACCACCTGGAGGAAGGTCGGCAGATAGGTCATCGCCCCGAACATCGCGAAGCCGACGACGAAGCTGATGACGGCGACGAGTGTGAAGGTCCTGATCCGGAAGAGCTTCAGCGGGATGACGGGTTCGGCGGCCCGGCGTTCCACGTACACGAAGGCGACCAGCAGCAGCACGCTCAGCACGGCGAGGCCGATGATCTGCGCCGAGCCCCAGGCCCAGGTGGTGCCGCCGAGCGAGGCCACGAGCACCATGCAGGTGGCGACGGAGGCGATGAGGAAGGTGCCGAGGTAGTCGATGGTGTGTTTCGTGCTGCGGACCGGGATGTGCAGTACGGCGGCGATCACCAGGAGCGCCACGACGCCGATCGGCAGGTTGATGTAGAAGACCCACCGCCAGGTGAGCTGCTCGGTGAACAGACCGCCGAGGAGCGGCCCGAGCACGCTCGTCGCCCCGAAGACCGCCCCGAACAGCCCCTGGTACTTGCCGCGTTCGCGCGGCGGGACGAGGTCGCCGACGATCGCCATCGAGAGCACGATGAGGCCGCCGCCGCCGAGTCCCTGAAGGGCCCGGAAGCCGATGAGCTGCGGCATGTTCTGGGCGATGCCGCAGAGTGCCGAACCGATGAGGAAGATGACGATGGCGGCCTGGAAGAGCTTCTTGCGGCCGTACTGGTCGCCGAGCTTGCCCCAGAGCGGGGTCGCGGCGGTCGAGGCCAGCAGATAGGCCGTGACCACCCAGGAGAGATGTTCCAGACCGCCGAGGTCGCTGACGATGGTGGGCAGTGCGGTGGCGACGATGGTCTGGTCGAGCGCGGCCAGGAGCATGCCGAGGAGCAGTGCCCCGATGGCCACGAGGATCGACCGCCTGGAGCGCTCCGCGCCGGGGGCCGGTACCGGGGCCGGTGCCGGGGGGCTCAAATGCTGGGCCATGGAACATCTCCTCGGGTCCGCTACATCCCTATCCTGGCCTTTCCGTACGGTTATGGCCTGCTGAGCAGGGGCACGCCGGGAGCGCGCTGCATAATCGCAGGGCAATCAAGGGGAGGGGCCCACGATGACCGGACATATATGCCCGGAGTGCGGTATGGACGGCGGACCCGGCAGAAGACCCGGGGCCCGTTCCATGTGCGGCTGCGGGCGGTCGGCGGCCGAGCAGTGGTCGGCAGCCGAGCCGTACCGGGCCGCCGAGCCGTACCGGGCCGCCGAACAGCATCGGGCCGAGCGGGCGGCGGCGGACCAGGCGGAGATCGCTGCCGCCGAGGACTTCGATCCGCTGCGGATACGGCCGTACGTGACGCTGGGGAACGACACCGCGCGGACTTCGGCGCCGGGGCAGCCGGGGCAGCCGGAAGAGCGTGGGGCACAGGTGTCTGCGGAGGGGTCTGACGCGCACCTCCCCGTGACGGAGCGTCCGGACGGACGGGCGCCACACCCCGCAGCGGAACATCCGAACGGGCGGGCGCCGCACGACGGGCAGGAGCCGCACCACGGGCAGGCGCCGCACGACGGGCGGGCGCCGCACGACGGGCAGACGCCACACCACGGGCAGGAGCCGCGCCTCCCCGGGGCGGACGCCGCAACCACGATGCCGCTCTTCCTGGGCTCGGGCGCGGCGGGCCGTCCCCTGCCGGACGCCGCCGGACCGAACGCCCCTGCCGCTCCCGTCCCCACCCCCACCCCCACCCCCACCCCCACCACCGTCCCTGTCCTCGTCCCCACCGCAGGCGCGGCCGGTCCTTCCGGCGGCGAGGGCGAGGAACCCGAACCGTCGCAGCGCCGCCGCCCCTTCGCCGCCGCCGCGGTCGGAGCGGCACTGATCGCCGTGGTGGGCGCGGCGGCCTTCGCGAGCGGGCTCCTCGGCGGAGGCGGCGACGGGGACACGGACCGGCAGCAGGCCCTGCCCGGCACGGCGGTCGACGACCTCCCCGGGGCGAGCCTCCGCGCGACGGATCCGGCATCGGCCTCCGTATCGCACTCCCCCTCCGCCCCGGCCCCCACGGCCCCGTCCGCATCCGCCCCGGCCTCCGCGTCGACCTCGGCAAGCACCTCGCCGTCCCCCTCCGCGTCCGCCACCTCCTCGCAACCCGCCTCCTCCCCCTCGCCCTCGGGGACCCCCAGCGGTTCGACGTCGCCCGCGTCCCTCGCCGGGGCCGCGCTGCACCCGGGCGACCAGGGCCCCGAGGTGGCCGAACTACAACGCCGCCTGGAGGAGCTGTGGCTGTACCACGGGCGCGACGACGGCACCTATTCGGACCAGGTCGAGCGCGCGGTGAGGGTCTACCAGTCGTACAAGTTCATCGAGGGCGACCCCTCGGGGGTGTACGGCCCCCACACCCGCCGCGCACTGGAGGCGGAGACGACGGGCCGGGGCTCCTCCTGAGACCGGAACCCCTCCCGAGACCGGACTCCTACTGAGGCCGGAACTCCCCCGAGACCGGACGCCTCCCGAGGCCGGGACGCCCCCTGAGGCCAGGGTTCCTTCCGAGTCCGAGGCCGAGTCCGAGTCCGAGTCCGAGGCCGGGACGGAAGGGACCCGGCCGCCCGGATCGGCAGGGATTGGCTTTCTCGGACATGTTTTTGTATCGTGATGGAACAAAGTAGCCTCCGCCCGCCACCCCCTGACCGGCGGGCGAGGCTGCTTGTTCTCCTTCCCGCGTACGCGCCCCCGGGGCCTGCGCTTCCCCCCGTTCTGGAGACCGCCCATGCCGGCCACCGTCCTCACCGCCCGCGCCCTCCTCCTGGACATGGACGGCACCCTGGTGAACTCCGATGCCGTAGTGGAGCGCTGCTGGCGGCGCTGGGCGCTGCGGCAGGGGCTGGACCCGGAGGCCGCGCTCAAGGTCGTTCACGGACGGCAGGGGTACGCCACCATGGCGGTACTCCTCCCGGACCGCCCGATGGAGCAGAACTACGCGGACAACCGGGCCATGCTCGCCGAGGAGACCGCTGACACCGAGGGTGTCGTGCCGGTCGGCGGTGCCGCCGCCTTCATGGACGCCATCGCCGCCCTCCCGCACGCCCTGGTCACCTCGGCCGACGCCGCACTGGCCCGGACCCGGATGGCCGCTTCGGGCCTGCGGATGCCCGAGATCCGGGTCACCGCCGAGAACGTCGGCGCCAGCAAGCCGGACCCCGAGGGCTTCCTCAAGGGCGCGGCCGAGCTGGGCTTCGACCCGGCGGACTGCATCGTCTTCGAGGACTCGGAGGCGGGCATCGCGGCGGGCCGGGCGGCGGGCATGCGGGTCGTGGGCGTCGGCCCGCGCGCCGGAGCGCTCTCCCCCGACGCCCATGTCGAGGACCTGACGCAGATCCGGGTGGAAGCGACGCCCGACGGCTCGATCCACCTGCACATCAGCGCCCGCTAGCGTCCGCCCCGAACGCCCCCTCCCCGGCAGCCGGCCCGCCCACTCTTCCAGCCCGCTCGACCCGACGTGGCCGCCCGGCGCCGGCCCATCCGCCCGGCGCGGTCTTCACCCGCGGTGCATCCGGCCCCGCGCCACGAGTTCGAGCACGGTCGTGACGGCTACCGCCTGTACGGCCATCAGGGCTACCAGTACGAACAACTGCACGGCCCCCGCCTGTACAGGTGAGGCGCCGCCGAGCAGCATGCCCACAAAGGCGCCCGGCAGGGTCACGAGCCCCACCGTCCGGGTCTGATCGAGCCCCGGCAGCAGCGCGTCCGCCGCCGCGGGCCGCGCGATCTCCATCCGCGCGTCGCGGTCGAGCAACCCGAGCGCCATGGCCGCCTCCACCTCCCCGCGCCGGGACGTCAGCTCGTCCAGCGCCCGCCGCCCGCCGAGCACGGTCGCGGTCAGCGCACCGCCGATGAGGATGCCGGTCACCGGAATCAGCGCGATGCCCCGGACCGGCAGGAGTCCGGTGAGCAGCAGCAGGGCGACCACCGGCACGACCCCGGCCGCGATCGGCAACGCCGCCCACCACCAGGTGCCGTTGCGGGTGACCCGGCGCCCCGCGGTCCGTACCGCCACGGCGTACATCAGCGCCATGAACGCGAGCAGCGGCGGCAGCGAACGGACCACCCAGCCGATGAGCAGGGAGACCGCGGCGAGTTGGACCGCGGCCCGCAGCCCGGCCAGCAGGATCTCGCGCGACCGGCCGAGCGAGGCCAGCGCGGCGACCCCCGCCGCTGCCGCGAGCAGCACGGCGAGCACGACCCCGAGCGTGATGTTGACCGGTAGCAGCACGCCGCAACCCTACGACCGGCCCGGCCCGGAGCACCCGCGGGAACCGGCCTTGCCCGCAGTCGCGCTGTCGCCGCATCAGCCCGTACGCCCGCGCAGATGTGGACGTACGCCCCCATGCTCCAGTCCTGTTGGTCAGAACCCTTGATGTGACGTGACCATGTCGCCACTCTGTTACCTGGCGCCCACCCCACGGAAACCTGGCGCCGTCACGATGGCCGGGCCCCACGGGTCACCCGTCCAAGTTCCCCCCACGTCAAGGGAGTTCGTATGTCTGGTGTCTACGCGCGTCGCATCGCCGTCGTCGCCGCATCCGCCGCCTTCGCCGCAACCACCGGTCTGCTCACCGCACCCACCGCACAGGCGGCCATGCCCACCCCGGTCTCCGCTTCGACCGCCCGCACCTATCTGAGCGAGCTGACCGTGGCCCCCGAGGGCTCGTCGAGCGGCTACAGCCGCGACAAGTTCCCGCACTGGATCACCCAGTCGGGCGCCTGCAACACCCGTGAGGTCGTCCTCAAGCGCGACGGTACGAATGTGGAGACGAACTCCAGCTGTGCTGCCGTCAGCGGCAGTTGGTACTCGGAGTACGACGGCGCCACCTGGACCGCCGCGTCCGACCTGGACATCGACCACATGGTCCCGCTCGCCGAAGCCTGGCGTTCGGGCGCCAGCAGCTGGACCACCGCCCAGCGACAGGCGTACGCCAACGATCTGACGCGCCCCCAGCTCATCGCGGTCACGGACAACGTCAACCAGTCCAAGGGCGACAAGGACCCGGCCAAGTGGATGCCGCCGCGGGCCGCGTACCAGTGCACGTACGCCCGCGCCTGGGTGCACGTCAAGCACTACTACGACCTGACCGTCGACTCGGCGGAGAAGAGCGCGCTGCAATCCGTCCTCAACAACTGCTGATCCGCACAACGGAGTCGGGCCCCGCCGGCGAGGCCCCGGACGGAGAACCCTGAGAGCCCCGGACGCAACCGCCGGGCCTCCACGCGACGCTTCCGCCGCGCCGCGCCGCCCGCCCCGACTCCGGGGCGTTCCACACCGTACGGAGCCGTGCACACCGCACGGCTCCGTACGCGTGTGCGCGACGAGCCGGCGCTGGAACCGATGCAGGAACCGGCGCAGGGAACGAACCCGCGCCGGGACCGCTGCGTTACGAGCCCCGCCGCCCAACCCACGGCCCCGGCACCCCGCCCACCCGCAACCAGCAACCAGCAACCAGCAACCAGCAACCAGCAACCACAGAAAATCACCGACTCATTTTCGGCCGAGTACGGCCACCCATTGGCCGACACGCGCACAGCCCTCGCGCGCGAACCTCGACGGTCCCCGCCGCCGGACGCCGAGAAGCCCCGCGGCCCCACAGAACGGCCGCCGCTCTCCCCCCGCTCCCCCCGTGTCCACCCTCGATCGACCCCCACGGCCATGGCTACCGCCGCCATTGGTCCACCCCACGGAACGCCGACGCGCGACGCCACGCCACGGCGAACGCGGCGGATACGAGGGGCGCCGGGCGCACTCCCGCCGCCGGACGCGAAGGAAGGGCGGTTTCGAGGGCCGCTCACGGCACGGCCGACCGTTCGCGCGACCGGCCCAGTGGTACAGGAGCGGCGGATCTCGGTTCGGCGGCCGCCCCGCGCCCCACCCTCGCATGGCCGGAAAGCTGCGCTGCCATTGGTTCAGGCCAAGCCCATGACAGGAGGTACACAGCTTGCGGCCACGCCGGACCGGAGGCTGACCGACACATGCGGGACGACTTTCAGCCAGTCGACATGATGTTGAACTTGCAAGCATTGGTGAGGTTTCCCTAATCTGATCCACTCAGTCGGTTCACGTCCCCACCAGACCGAAGGAGCCCCCCATGCAGACACATCTGAACCAGGCCCGGCCCTACGCGCTCGGCCTCTTCCGGATCGTCGTAGGCCTGCTCTTCACTTCCCACGGCGCCGCCTCCCTCTTCGGCATACTCGGCGGCGCGATGGGCGGCGGCTCCATACCCGCCGGCACCTGGCCAGGCTGGTACGCGGCGGTCATCCAGTTCGTCGGCGGCATCCTCGTGATGCTCGGGTTCGGCACTCGTACCGCCGCCCTGATCTGCTCCGGCTCCATGGCGTACGCGTACTTCAAGGTCCACCAGCCCGAGGCCCTGTTCCCGCTGCAGAACGGCGGCGAACCCTCGGTCATCTTCTGCTGGACCTTCCTCCTGCTGGTCTTCACCGGCCCCGGCGCGCTGGCCGTGGACCGGCTGTTCGCCCGGGGAGGCACAGAGCACGACGAGGACCGCGCGACCGAACAGGCACCGTCCACGTCCGTCACGGTCTGACCAGCGGGACCGCCTTCCCCCACCCACAGACCACCCCGCCCCCGCTCCCCCCTCCCGCGCCTGCCCCCACCACCCCCATCTCCACCCCCACCCCATCCCCAGGTCCAGCTCCAGGTCTCCGCTCTCCCCCATCCCCGGGCCGCTCCCGGGCCGTTTCCCGAGGCCGGGCCGGTCGTTCCTCACGTACATCCGGGCATGCGCCCGGAACCGAGGCTTCCCATTTCCGGATGCACGTGAGGTTCCCAACATCATTCGTATTTGTGGATCACCGGATGAACGTCAGGCGTACGCTGTACAGCTGACCCTGCCGCTCCTGCCGCTCCCCTGCGACGTCGCGGCGTTGTTCCGAATCGGGGAGTAGTAGGTGCTTGAGAGTGTGGGCGCACTGACCAGCAGCCCATGGATCTACGCCGTGGTCGCCCTTTCGGTGCTCCTGGACGTCTTCCTGCCCCTGCTGCCCAGCGGGGTGCTGGTGATCACCGCCGCGACGGCGGCCGCCGCCGGTTCGACCACCGTCGCGAGCGCCGGCGCCGCCGGGCAGGTGACCGAGGTCCCTTCACTCCTTGCCCTGATGCTCTGCGCGGCCACGGCCTCGGTGCTCGGCGACCTCGTCGCGTACCGGCTGGCCTGGCGCGGCGGGGAGCGTCTGGACCGGGCCATCGCCCGCTCCCGCCGCCTCACCTCCGCGCAGGAACGCCTCGGCGCCGCCCTCGCCCGGGGCGGCGGCATCCTCGTCATCATCGCCCGCTTCGCCCCGGCCGGACGCTCGGTGGTCTCGCTGGGCGCGGGCGCCGCGCACCGCAAGGTCAAGGAATTCCTGCCCTGGTCGGCGCTGGCGGGCGTGGCATGGGCCGGTTACAGCGTGGGCCTCGGCTACTTCGGCGGCCAGTGGCTCGGCGCGACCTGGGTGGGCACGGCCGTCTCGGTCCTCGCCCTGTTCGTGGCGGGCGCCCTGGCCGCGTACCTCATGCGCCGACCGGCCGCGGAAGCCGCCGCCGCGGCATCGGCGGCCGCCGCGGCCCCTACGGCGTCCTGACCGCACCCCGTATCTCCAGCCCGTCCAGCAGTCGGACGGTCGCTTCGGTGATCTCCTCGACGGCCCGGTCGAACACCTCCTGGTTGTGCGCGGCCGGAGCGCGGAAGCCGGACACCTTGCGTACGAACTGCAGGGCGGCGGCCCGGATCTCCTCCTCGGTGGCCTCTTCGGGGATGGCGGGCGGACGTAGGGTCTTGATGCTGCGGCACATGTCTCCAGTGTGAACCGCACCACTGACAGCCGCCCCCTCCGAAGCCCTTCCGAGGCACGCCCCAGCTGACCGCCCCCTCCGACCGCGGCCTGACCGTCGCCTGACCGCGGCCTCTGACCGCCTCAGCCGGCTGCCTCAGACGGCTGCCTCAGACGGCTGCCTCAGACGACCGCCTTCGAACGGTCCGTGCACAGGGCCCAGATCACGAACACGTCGATGGCGATGGAGATGATCGCCCAGACCGGTTGGTACGGCAGCCAGATGAAGTTGATGACCAGGCTGACGGCGGCGAGGACCACACCCGTGGCACGGGCCCATCCGGCGCCCTTGAGGATGCCCCAGCCGACGATCCCGAGCACGATGCCGAGGATGAGGTGGATCCATCCCCATGAGGTCACGTCGAACTTGAAGGTGTAGTTCCTGACGTGCGCGTAGACGTCGTCGGTGGCGATCCCGCTGATCCCCTTGATCACTCCGAGGACACCGTCGACGAGCAGCAGGACACCGGCGAAGACGATTCCACTGGCGGCCCAGGGGTTGATGTCCCCCTGCTCGGGATCGACGTTCCGCCGTCCGGAAGAACCGGAAGAACCGGCCGGACCGGGCGTGGGCGCTGAGTGTGCCATCGAGACTCCTTGGCCGGATCGGTGCTCCGGGACAGAACCGACCCTGCCTGGCACCCGTCGGCGCAACCACCCGGACGCACCCGTACGGATGACGCGTACGGCCGACGACGTACGGCTGACGCACGGGACCACGGGCGCGGAGCCGGGGAACGGCTCCACACCCGTCACCGCGCGTGCCGTCCGTCGCTACGACAACGGGAGCCGCGTCACCTCGTACACCCTGCACGTCATCTTGCCCGGCACCTTCCCCAGCCCCTGGGCCTTCTGCACGGACTTCCGCCCCGCCGCCAGATCGGTCGCCGTGGCCAGCCCCGAGGCCCGGCGCGTACCCTCCCCGTCCACGAACTCCACGGACACGATGTACGAGGCCTTGGTGTCGGAGTGGTTCACGATCTCCACGTCCGCGTCCGGCCACTCGGTCAGCGAGTCCACCTCGCACCGCGTGATCCGCACATCACCCGTGACGTCCGCGCCTTCGAGAGCGGGCAGCTCCGTGGGTACGCCGGAGGCCTCAGCCGACGCGGACTCCCCTCCCGCAACAGGCGCCCCACTCTCCGCCGCCTCCGTCGCCGACGGCTTCGGCTTCGCCGACGACGCCCCACCACCGCCCCCGCTCGCCACGGCGATCAGCACCCCGAGCGCCAGCAGGACGGCCACCCCGCCGACCACGGACAGCGTGACGATCAACCCGGTACGGGACTTCCTGGGCGGCTGCGGAAACCCGTACGCCGCGGTGGCGGGCTGCGGCCAGTGCTCGTACGGCGACGAGGACGGCGGCTGGACGGGCGAACCGGCCTGAGGCGCCTGGCCGGGCTGTGGCTCCTGACCGGGCTGAGGCGGCGGATAGCCGTACGACATGTATCCCCCCTGGGACGTTACTGACGTGAACAAGCCACGTTACGGCGAGCCCTGCCCCACCCTCTCCGCAGGGGACGCCCGAAGGCCACGGACATCACTACGCCGCGCTCCCCGCCGACCGCTGATGCGGAAGGAACAAGCCGAACCTAAACTGACGAAACCACCAAAACCCCAGGTGAGGGAGGTACGTCATGGCCAAGCGAGGAAACAAGCGCCGCGCCCGCAAGAAGAAGAACGCCAACCACGGCAAGCGCCCCAACGCCTGAACCGCGACCCCACCGAACGCCCCGCATCCCCGAAGCAGATACCGAAGGCCCTCAACCATGATCGGTCGGGGGCCTTCGCACTGGTGGACGCGGACGGTTTCGAACCGCCGACATCTGCTGCGCCGACGGTCCATAGACGTACCCGCGCGTTCGCTACCGTTCGTCGCCGCTGTCGCACGGTTGGACACTCACCCGACAGACCGGAGTGCCTAGGGATGGTCCGGACGAGGGCTCTGGCACCAGCCGAAAGGAACAGTGAGCGCGCTACGAAGTGGAACACCGATGGCTTCTCCCCACTCCGCTTCACACCTCACTCCGAACCACTCCGGGTCACTCCGGGTCACTCCGAGGGCGAAGTCCCGGTCGTAGGACGCCATGCCGCCGGCCAGGTCACGTCTTGGGCAACGGCTCCCGACACACCGAGGCTGGCTCGGGCGTGCGCGACATAGCGACTCCGAGCCTCTCGAAAGTCCAGATAGGCCTGATCCCAGTTCTGTTCGACCTCTGTGGCGATACCCCGAGCCAGAAGCTCCAGCCGCCACAGACAGTGATCTACTGTCTTGGACGCGGTATTTGCTTCCGTGTCACCGAGCAACCCGAGTGTTTCCGACAATGCGGAGCGCCGAGATTCCAGCTCACCAACCTCCTTGAGAATTTCGGGTGTTGGCTCCAGAGGAATCGGGCCCGAGACGAGTCCACGGGCAGCAGCGATCATCTGATAGCGAGCCGCCAGTTCTTTGACGGCGTGGGCGTACTCGGCATAGGCAGCCAACCGACGTTCATCCCACCGTACGGCTTGTTGTCTGCGCCATCTCGTTCGCTCGTTCAAGCTGCTCACCAGGAATGACGTAAGCGCCCCCAGGACCACACCCACGAGCGGCAATATCTGGCCGGCCAGACCCACAACGAACCCCGATCTCCTGACGTTTGAAGTCCCTGATCCTCGCCTCAGCCGTCGGACAACACAACGTCTCGCGAGAGACACGCGGTGGGCTGTCGGCCAGTCCTTGCCCACTGCCTACCTCAGCTCCCATCCCGCCCAGCACTCGCGAACCGCACCCCGATGTCCCAACCCGACCGGCGGTGTACGACGCGTGAGCCGATGCAGCGGATCGGGCCTTCGTCGGTGCGGGCCGCACTGATCCAGCAGCACCTGGTGAACGGCCGTGACCACGCCACCGCCGCCCGGCGACGCATGTGGCACGATGCCTCTCCTCAGCGCCGCGGCTGAGGAACGAACAAGGCCCAGGCTCCCGGTTCAGCACCGGTGACCTGGGCCTTTGTCTTGTCTACCTACTGGTGGGCGCGGACGGTTTCGAACCGCCGACATCTGCTTTGTAAGTTCGCTCAGGCATCCTGCTCCCAGGCAAACAGCCCAGACGTCAGCGTTCTGGACGGCCGGCCTGTACCGCCTCTGTACGCCATCGTTGATGTCAGTTCTAGATGTCATGTCACCGCGGTACGAACACCGGAGCCGTTCGATCGCGGGAGAACTCAAAGCATCCCTGCCCAACGAGAACGGCGGTAGCGACCATCCGCGACACGGAAAACCCGGACCGGCATTTCGATTTCACTGGGCCAGATAATACTCATCACGAGCCGCATTCAATAGCTGATCGGAGAATAGATCGATAAGGTATCGAACCGAATCCAGCCGCTCTTCCGCATCTTGGCGATCAAATTTCGCCAGCTCTCCGTGAGCCACTTGATTTCGCCCATATAGCAGCTTTTCATCAATGAAAGCATTGCGGGTTTCGTATTCATCCAAATAATCAAGACCAAGGCCTTGCACGAGTGTCTTAAATACAACGGATGATAGATTACTCTCGGTATCGAAGCACTTCTCTGGCCTAGCCGAAAAGGTCTTCTTTCTGTCTGCGTCAATACAGTCAAGCAAGTCGCCGAGGAAGTGATTCTTAGAGCTAACCGAAGCCTGCTTGAAGCGCGACGCAACATAAGCCGCCTGGAAAGGATACTTAAGTCGCCCAACTGGCAACTGGCGGGAATTTATGTGCTTCACATAGAAGGCGCTGCCAGCCTTCACGAATCCCTCCCAGTGCGCATAAGAAATCACTACGGCAGCGCGATGCAATAGTTCCTGATGGGACTGATCTTTCCCTTCCTGGAATAGGATAGAGAATCGCGACAGCTCGACCTTCCGCAAGGACAAATCTCGCTGCACCTTGTCGCTGAATCTTTCCAGATCCACGTGCCCCTCCGGCGCTAGCTGGAAAAGAGTTGGCGTCCGAACGGGATGGTGATCTTCATTCGCTGATCTGCCCTGACGCCGGTAGCGTGACCTGCACTGAAACGGCTATCCGACCAGAGAAGGGATCGCTTTTCCTGAATTTTATCGGAACTTGGAAACTCGCCCGGCAGGTGGAACCCCAGCCCTAGAGCAAGCGCCTCAAACGCCGTAAGAGAGAAGGGGCCCTCAGATCGTTCCCTCGCAGCGTTGAAACGCCTCAAGACGTCGGCTCCACCGGCCTCACGCAACGCCTGGAAGGTAGCCCTAAAGGCTTCACTCTCCTCGTCGAGACGCTGGTCATCATATTCGACCAAGGAGACGATCTCGGAGGTCAAAAAGTCTCCGATGTTGCCCACGGTGGAGAGTTTTTCCCTTGGGAGCTTCCGCAGGAGCACGAACCGCAGAGCGAGTTCCATATGGTAGCGCTCATTGATCAGCCGTTCCGGCAAATCAACGACTCCAACAAATGACCGATCCTGCGAAATGCCCGCAAGCCATTTATAATGCTTATCACTGAGACTCACAAGTAGGCAGTTTCGAAGCTCTTGCGGAGTCGCCAGAGAGCCGAATGAATTAAGCCTCTGAAACAGATCGTACTTTGTTCGATTGTCACTTTCTCGCTTGATGATTTTCACATCAATGCGCGCACGCTTAAAGTCAATCCTTTGGGCAGGAGTCAGGTTCCTCTGGGCACCTTCACGCTCCTCATATGCGCAGCCCTCAAGTTGACTCAAAAAAGGTGGCTTAGTGCAGACAAGAGGAGCGTGAAGATTCCCGTTCTCATCTTTCAGGATACCCATGAATTGGAAAATCGTAGACATGCGCTGGACCCCATCCACAACATCCCAGACACCCTTCTCGTTTTGGGCGACAAACATGCTCGGAAGAGGAATTCCAAGGAGAATACTTTCAATTAGACGGCTACTCTGTTCAATCCTCCAGCGAAAAATTCTCTGGAACTCAGGGTGAATATCAATCTCACCATCTTTATAGAGGTTTGCCAGCTCGCCAATGGACATTGGATAGGAATCCGTTGCGATCCTGCGACGATACTGTTCGATTTCATTTTCAAGCGTCATATCAAGAGGCTAGCAGCTCGCGCGAGCGGCCCGCGGGTCTTCGCAACCATCGCCACCAAGCCCCAGATGGGCGACTATGCCAGCAGCGCTGTGAAGCAACTCGTGGCGGGATCGTCCACTGCGCTTGGCGGACCTCTGGTTCCGACCGCTAACTGGAGAATCCTCAGGTCACACGAAACTTCAGCCCTTCCCCACCACCCACCTCAGCTCCCATCCCGTCCGCCTTCGACCCACACACCGTGGAGCGGTCGTGGTTCAGGGCGTCAAGGTGGAGCGCGCCACTGTACGAACGACCTTGACGCCCTGGGCCGCGACTGCTCGGCTCTGCCTCGGTCGAAGGCGGTCGGGATGGGAGCCCCACGACGCTCACCCTGCTCCGGCCGGCACTCGCGAACGGTGCCCCGTCCATCCCGGAGTCTGAGCGCCCCCGCTGGAGGCATCCTCTTGAAGCCGCGGGCTTGGTTCTCGTCTCATGCCCCCGGGCCTATCCAGTTGTGGGCTCGCGTCGGCGGCGGCAGCGCCGAGCGGGCCGAAGGCAGGAGCGCGGGCGCAGCCAGAGCCGGGAAGCGCGCCCGGCGGAGCGGAGCGCAGCCGGGTGCCTTGAAATGAGGTAGAGAAACCTGTAACAGCTCTCGTCGTCAGGTGAGTGCCACGAAGCAAACGACGTCGACCTGCTTGCCTCCGAAGGTGTGGACGGCCTCACCGATGCGTTGCCAGCCGAGGCGTTCATAGAGGCGGATCGCGGCTGCGTCCTTCGTCAAGACCTCCAGCACCAAGCGCATGTGCTTGTCTCGGGCGTAGGCCGTAGCGGCTTCCATAAGACGTTTACCGGCGGACGCCTTACGTGCCTCACGCGCCACGAAGAGTCGGGCCAGGACCCCGATGTGGGAGTCGTCGTCACCGCTCTCTTCCCTCCAGAGTCGGGCCACCTCCTCTCCCGGCTGGGGGCTGTTGATGGCGACATGCCCCACCACATGTCCATCGAGTTCCGCGACCCATGCCGCCAGAAGTCCTTCTGACGATAGCCAAGCTTCTGGGTCCTCCACCCCTTCGACCGGGTATCCGTCGGATTCATGTACGGCGGTGAGAACGGTTGCCGCCTCCGCAAGGTCACGTGCCTCACGCGGACGAACTGTGGCCGTTGACATGCGTTTCCCCCTCCAGCGCGGTCTACTCAACCGGCAGTTCGTAGAGCAGTCCTGTTTGGTCGGCTCGGTGTACGTACCTAGACACCTCGAACGGCCGCAAGTCCTGATCAAGGCTGGTGTGGAGCACCTCCAGAACCGGCACACCTGGCAGCAACTGGAGGAACCGGGCTTCCTCTGGCGTCGGCATCCGCGCGCTGATCTCGTCACGGACCCGCGTCATGACGTGCCCTAGATCCTCAAGCCGCCCATAGATTCCGTCCTTGCCGGTCTTCAGCTGCATGAGCAGGGTGCCCTGCGCCTCGTCCCACCGGAGGTACGTCGAGACGATCTGAACGGGTTCGTCATCGGCGAAGTAGTGGTTCTCCCGGTGCACGACACTCTGTTCGGCCGAGGCCACACCAAGGCGCTCCGCCACGTCAAGCGGCGGCGTTTCACGCTCGATGTAGAGCACGTCAATCCTCGGCGTCTTGCCTTGGCGCTGTGCCTCTAGCCGGAATGGGGTTAGCCCAGTCTCCCGGTTCTTGATCGAGTACCGATCGCTCCCGAATCTGAACAGCCTCTGCGGCTCGCGGACGAACACCCCCCGTCCGTGCTTGGCAGTCACGAGACCTTGCTCCGCGAGCAGCCGTACAGCCTCGCGTGCCGTGTTGCGAGCGGCCCCGTACTCCTCGGCCAAGGCGCGCTCCGAAGGCAACTTCTCGCCGGCCGGGATCTCTCCGTCGCGGATCCGCCGGCGTAGTTCTTCCGCGATGCGTCTGCTTGCTGGCTGCTGGATAGAGGGCTCGGACGGGGTCATGCCGACAGCGTACCAACTGGCTCAAGCCAGAAGCTTGACGGCGCTTCCCGCGACGTGCCCAACTGGCTTAAGCCAGCAAGTGGCTCAAGCGAGTTGGGGCTGGCGCTTCTCGTGCTGCCCCATGCGATGGGGGAGACGCTCATGCCGTCCTTCAAGATCGATGTTTCAACCGCTGTCGTGTTCGTGGCGACGCCTCCGACGCCGAAGCTCGTGAGCAAGCAGACCGGCGAGATCGCGATCGACCGGGAGACCGGTGCCCCGCTCGCGACGGTGGGCCTGCTGGTCGCGGACGAGGGAGAGGGCAACCTCTACCAGGTGACCGTGCCGAACACGGGCGTCCCGGAGAACCTGGCCCCCGGCACTCCGGTCACGGTGATCGGTCTCAAGGCGCGCGACTGGGAGAACACCTTCAACGGCCAGACCCGGCACGGGATCAGCTTCCGCGCGGTCGCTGTGACCCCGCTGGGGGCCTGATCATGTCGGACCTGTCCACGGTGATCGAGGTTGCGGGGGCCTTATCGGCCGCCGGTGGCCTCGGTTACGCGAAGGCCCGCTCCCCTCGGGTGTTCTGGTCGCTGGTCGGTGCCCCGGTCGCCCGGGGCCGCTTCTCGGTGACGTATCGGGCGACGATGGATGTGTGCGGGTTGACGGTCCAGCCGTCCCGCCTGCGGGCGTTCATGGTCCGCAAGGTGGCATGCCAGGAAGTCCAGCCGGTTCCCCCGCAGGTCCGCCGGGTCCGCTACTCCTCGACCGGGATGCGGGCGACGCTTCGCCTCCCTGCCGGTCTGGAGCCTGCCGACGTGGCCACTGCCTCGGAACGGCTGCGCCACGCCTGGGGCGTCCACTCGGTCCACGTGGTCGAGGTGAAGCCGGGGTTCGTGGAACTGCGGATGACCGGGTACGACGTTCTGCGCCGGGTGAAGATGCCCCGCCGGCTCCCGCGCAACACCACCGCCGGTCCGCTGGTCGTGCCGGTCGCGCTGCGGGAGGACGGTACGGCGTTCGTTCGAGACTATCAGAAGGTCCCGCACGCCCCGACCGTTGGGGCGAACCAGTCGGGCAAGTCGATGTATCAGCGCAACCTCATCTCCGGTCTCGCCAAGCTCCCGGTCGGCCTGGTCGGGATCGACTGCAAGCGGGGTGTCGAACAGCGCGGCTATGCACCCCGCCTCTCCGCCCTGGCCATCACCCCGGACGAGGCGGACGGGCTGCTGGAAGCCCTCATCGGTGAGATGGAGGAGCGCTTCGGCCTCCTCAGCTCCCACGGTGTCCCGGACATGTGGGGCCTGCCGGCGAAGCTGCGCCCGGTGCCGCTGGTCGTCCTGGTCGACGAGGTTGCCGAGCTGTTCCTCGTGGCCGCGAAGAAGGACGAGGAACGCCGGGACCGGATGGTGATGCGGATGATCCGGCTCGCGCAGATGGCCCGCGCGGTCGGGATCTTCCTGGAGGTCTGCGGGCAGCGCTTCGGCTCCGACCTCGGCAAGGGAGCCACCGCCCTGCGTGCCCAGCTCACCAGGCGTGTGGTGCACCGGGTCAACGACAAGCAGACCGCCGAAATGGCCCTCGGGGACATCGCCCCCGAAGCCGTCTTCGCCGCCACCACCATCGCCCCCGACCGTCCCGGTGTCGCGGTGGCCGGGGACTCCTCCGGCGGCTGGTCCCGCATCCGCACCCCCGCCATGACCCCCGCCCAAGCCGTCGCGGTCTGCCGGGAGTTCGCCCACCTCACCCCGCACCTCGCCGCTCTGGCACCCTTCCGGTCGGCCGTCTCCGCCGCCCCGGCCCCGGGCCCGTCGCTCCTCAAGCCCCGCCCGGCAACCGGCTAACAACCCTCCCTGCAAGTCCAGTTGGCGTGACTGCTTCGCACCAGGTCCCTACCCCGCCCATGCCCGGAACCGGAAGGAACCACCGCCATGGCCACCCGTCGGACCACCGCCAAGCCTCCGAAGAACGCCCCGCCCGCCCAGGCCGTGTGCTCGCCGTGCGACGGGTCCGGGATGGTCGCCGCCACGGTCCGCGTCGGCCGCAAGCGCCGCCCGGTCGGGCAGCAGGACGGCCTCTGCCTCAACTGCCTCGGCTCCGGCCTCGCCCCCGGCGCCTGACCACCCCACGCCCCGGTGCCCGGCGGCGGCCCCTGTTCCCCGCCCGGCACCGGTCCACCCCTGAAAGGAGGTGAACCCCTGTGTCCCGCATCCGTATCGACGCCGTACTCATCCAGGCCGTGATCGCCGGTGCCCTCTCCTTCGCCCACCTGCACGACCTGGCCGAAGCAGCCGGGCAGGACGGCTGGAAAGCCTGGGCCTACCCGATCAGCGTCGACCTGCTCCTGGTCGCGGCCTGGCGTCGCATGCGCACCACCGCCGACAACCGCGCCGCCTGGGCCTGGTTCATCATCGCCCTGGCCGCGTCCCTCGGTGCGAACATCGCCACCGCCGGACTCCTCGACCTGGGCGACGTTCCGGCCTGGCTGCGCATCCTCGTCGCCGGCTGGCCCGCCCTCGCCTTCCTCGGCGGCACCCTCCTCGTCCACGCCCCCGCCACCGCGCCCGCCGACCCGGACCCCGTCGCGGCTGCCGCACCGCCGGCTGCCCCGGCCGCCGAACCGGTCCCGGACGTGACGGTGGAACGGGCTCCCGAACCGGCTCCGGAACTTCCGCCGGCACTGCTCGACCACGCCCGGAAGCTGGCCGACGCCCACCAGACCGCGACCGGTGCCCGGATCGACCCGGCCACCCTCCGCGCCCGCCTCGGCGTCCCCGCACCCCTCGCCGACGCCATCACCGCCCAACTCGCCTAACTCGCAAGGAGGTTCACGTCATGCCGCGTCCGAACCGCTTCACGAACGTGCTCCGCACAGGCCCCGTTCAGGTCGGCACCCACTACGGCGGCCGAGGCCGCACCAAGCACGTCGCCGCCTGCACCGCACCCCGCTGCGACTTCTCCGCCGACTACCACGGCCGCGCCGCCGCCGAACTCGCCGCCCGCACCCACCGCTGCAACCCCTGACAGGAGGCCCAACCGTGTTCACCCCGAAGATCCCGCCCCCGGACACCGCACCCACCCCCGCAACGTCCCTCGTCCCGCCGCCCACCGGCCTCGTGCACCCCCCGGCCTGCACCTGCCACCACACCCCGACCGTCCCGGCACCGGCTGCGCCTGCCCGTCCGGCTGTGCGGTTCACCCCGGGTTCGCTGCTCGTCGCCGCCGGCGGGACCGCTGTGGTCCTGGTCGTCGGGACGGTCCTGGTCTCGATGCTCCTCGCGGTCGCGATCACCGCCGCCTCGGTCGCCGTGTACGCCGTGGTCCTGCGCTCGCTGCTCAACCGCCCGAACAACCGCTGACAGCACCGACACCCGCCCCCTCTACGCACCGCCTGCACCGACCCCCGCTCCCTCCTGGTCGCCGAACCCCTCCGCTACGCCCTGGACCTCCACCCCGAGTGGATCGCCCTGGAAGAAGTCCCCGCAGCACAGCCCCTCTTCGAGCACACCGCCCGCATCCTGCGCACCCGTGGCTACTCGACGTGGGTCGGCATCCTCAACGCCGCCGACCACGGTGTCCCCCAGACCCGCCGGCGTGCCGTGCTGATGGCCTCGCGCACCCGCACCGCCACCCCGCCCGAGCCCACCCATGCCGAGACCGCGCAACCGGAAACCCTCTTCGGACCGGGCCAGCTGCCCTGGGTGTCCATGGGCGAGGCGATCGGCTGCCCCGCAGGAGATGTCATCACCCGGGGCAACCACACCTCCGGGGGGAGTCGCTTCTCCACCACCGCGCCCGCGTGGGCGCTGACGGGTAGGGCCCGCTCCTGGACCCTGCGCGTCGGCAACCGACCCAACGCCACCCGCCGCACCCTCGACCGCCCCGCCCCCACCCTCCTGTTCGGCCACGCCCTGAAGAACGTGTCCTGGCACGACGACCACGGCACACCCGCACGCCGGCTCGACGCCACCGAAGCGGCCGTCCTCCAGGGCTTCCCCGCCGACTACCCGTGGCAGGGGTCGCGGACCAAGCAGTTCGAGCAGATCGGCAACGCCGTCCCCCCGCCCCTGGCCACCGCCATCCTCACCGGCCTCGGCGTGAACGTCGCCGCCACCGCTGGTCTGGAGGTGGCCGCATGAGCGACACCGCCACCATAGCGGGCCTGGACCCGACCACCCTGGGCGATCCGCTGAGGGTGGTCGGATCTCCCGGCTTCGACCGCCTCACCGAACAGCTCCGCCGCACCGGCGGCTGCTCCCAGCCCATCCACCTCACCGGAGCAACCAAGACCATCGACCGCACCACCGGCACCTTGCTGCACCACTACACGACGGACGCCGAACCGGGTGGACGCCTTCGGATCGCCTGCGGAAACCGCCGCGCCTCCCGCTGCCCTGCCTGCGCCTGGACCTACGCCTGGACCTACGCCTGGGACACCTACCACCTCATCCGCGCTGGCCTCACCGGCGACCCCGACAAGGGCACCCCGACCACGATCCGGGACCACCCCCGGGTCTTCGCCACGCTGACGGCCCCCTCGTTCGGCCCGGTCCACAACCGGCCCGGCAACAGGCTCTGCCGCTGCGGGGTTCGGCACTCGGAGGATGCACCGGAGCTGGGTACGCCGCTCGATCCGGAGACGTACGACTACGCAGGGGCGGTGCTGTGGAACAACCACGCCTCCGACCTCTGGCGCTACTTCACGATCTACCTCCGACGCGAAATCGCCCGCCGCGCCGGACTCCCCCAGAAAGCCGCCCGCGAACAGTCCAAAGTCTCCTTCGGGAAAGTCGCGGAGTACCAGAAGCGCGGAGCCGTCCACTTCCACGCGGTCATCCGCTTCGACGGACCCGAAGGCCCCGACACCCCGCCCCCGGCCTGGGCCACCCTCGACCTCCTGGACGACGCGATCCGCGCCGCCGCCAACCGCGTTGAAGTCGACGTGCCGGCCAACCCGGAAGCTGGAATCCATGAGGGCTGGACCCTTCGGTGGGGCACGCAGCTCGATGTGCAGCCCATCGGCGCGTTCGGCAACGGCGAAGACCTCACCGAACAGGCCGTCGCCTCCTACGTCGCCAAGTACGCCACCAAGGCGGCCGAGACCACCGGGACCGTCGACCACCGCGTCGGCAACAAGGAAGCGCTCGTGCTCCTCGACGTGCCCGAGCACCCACGCCGGCTGATCGAAGCGTGCCTGGACCTGCACCACGCCTACCCGGAACGCAAGCTCCGCGACTGGGCCCACATGCTCGGCTTCTGCGGCCACTTCTGCACCAAGTCCCGCGCCTACTCCACCACCCTCGGCGCACTCCGCCGGGTCCGCGCCGACTACCGCGCTGCCGAACAACGCGCCGCCCTCGGCCTCCCCGACCCCGACGACCACCCGGAGGCCACCACGCTCACGCTCGCGCACTGGACCTACGCCGGCAACGGCCACACCCCCGGCGAATCCTGGCTCGCCGCCAACATCCACCGCGACATCCAACACAACCGCGAAACCGCCCGCGAACACCGCACCGAACTGCAAGACCAACTCGCTCTGGAAGGAGCCGCATCGTGACCACCGCCACCCCCGAACTCCTCACCGTGCCCGAGGTCATGGCGCGGCTGAAACTCGGACGCTCCACCGTCTACGACCTGATCCGCTCCCGCCGGCTGGTCTCCATCACCATCGGCCGGGCCCGCCGCATCCCCGCCGACGCCGTGCGGGACTTCATCGTCAACGAGATCGAGGAAGCCGCCTGATGCCTCCCCAGCGCAAGCGCAACCCCAACGGCGCGGGCACCATCACCAAGCGCAAGGACGGCCGCTATCAAGCCGCGGTCTACGTGCTCCAGCCGGACGGCACCCGGGCCCGCAAGTTCGCCTACGGCAAGACCTGGGCCGAGTGCGAACCAAGCGCCGTGACCTGCTTGCCAAAGTGGACCAAGGCGTACCCGTGCCCACGCGGTCGGCCAAACTCTCCGAGTGGCTGCCCCACTGGCTGGAGAACATCATCAAGCCGCGCCGCAAGCGCACGACCTACGCGAAGTACGAGACGCACATCCGCCTCTACCTCGTGCCCATGCTCGGCTCGAAGCGCCTCGAATCGTTGAGCGTCGCTGACGTCCGGCGCTTCCTGGTACGGCTGGAGCAGCAAACCACCGCGGCGACAGCCAAGGAGTCCCACCGCGTCCTGCGTACAACGCTGACGACTGCGTGCCGGGAGGAACTCGTCATGCGGAACGTGGCGACCCTCGTGGAACCGCCCTCGGCAGTGGCTCGGGATCTCTCCCCCTGGTCCTTGGACGAGACCCTGTCCTTCCTCACCGCCGCCCGGAGGGACCCGCTCTATGCGGCCTTCGTCCTCGCCATCGCGCTCGGCTTCCGCCGCGGTGAGATCGTCGGCCTTCGGTGGGAGAACGTGGACCTCGACAAGCGGGAGATCCGGGTTCGTACTCAGCGGCAGCGTGTCCGCGGTGAGGCGTATGAGGACGATCCCAAGGGGCGCCGCAGGAAGCAGACGTTGCCTCTGCCCGCCCTGTGTGTCGCTCCGCTCCGCTGGGAACGTCTGCGGCAAGCGGCCCTGCGTGAGGCTGCTGGTGATCAGTGGGAGGAGACCGGCTACGTCTTCACCACCCGCTCCGGCCGACCGATCGAGCCGCGCAACCTGTACCGCTCGTTCACCCGGGTCGCCGGAACCGCAGGGCTTCGCGTCATCCGGCTGCACGATGCCCGCCATGGCTGCGCGACCTTGCTCACCGCCGCCGGGGTCGCTCCCCGTGTCGTGATGGAGATCCTCGGCTCAGTCAGATCGCGGTCACGATGAACATCTATGCCCACGTCGTCCAGGACACGCAGCGCGAGGCCGTGAGTCACCTCGACCGGATGTTGAAGCGCCAACGTCCCGACCGTGGGTGACCGCGCCCGTTGATGTCAGAAGTGGATGTCAAAGACCCCCAGCCATGATCGGCTGGGGGTCTTTGTGCTGGTGGGCGCGGACGGTTTCGAACCGCCGACATCTGCTTTGTAAGAGCAGCGCTCTACCCCTGAGCTACGCACCCGTGGATGAGGCAACAGCGTACATGGACTACGGCCCGTGGTCACAAACGGTGCCCGGCGGCAGCGGGGGCGGGGTTCGGGGAGGCGGGGGGCGGTGCGGGTTCGTACGGGGGATATCCCTACCCCGCGTACGGGAGCCCTCCGGATTCCGTGCGGGGCGGGGAGGTACGTACCGTGAAGCCGCAACGTCGGGAGCGCCCGTCGTACGACCTGGGGGAAAGATCATCGTGGCAGTCCGTGGCCGTACCTTCATCGCGTCCGGTGGCGCCGTGCTCATGGCGCTCGCGCTTGCCGGTTGTGGCAGTGCGGACGCGGGCGACGCGTCTGCCGAGCACAAGTCGTTCGCGCTGAGCGGGAAGACGCTGACCATCCGTTCCGGGCACTCGTCGTTGGAGCTCGTACCGGCCGATGTGCGGAAGGTCGAGGTGACCCGTCGCGTGGACGGTTGGGTGGTGCTCGGGAACGGGCCCGATCCGCGGTGGGAGATGGAGAACGACACGCTCACGCTTCAGGTGAAGTGCAAGGCACTGGTCAGCAACTGCGCCGCGGAGCATCAGGTGAAGGTGCCGCGCGGGGTGGCGGTGGTCGTCGAGGGGGACAACGGGACGGTCGTCGCTTCCGGCTTCCGTACCCCGCTCACGCTCGGCGCCGACAACGGCCGGGTGACCGTGCGGGACTGCGCCGGGCCGCTCAAGCTGTCCAGCGACAACGGCGGCATCGTCGGCGAGAGGATATCCGCCAAGTCCGTCTCCGCCCGGTCCGACAACGGCAGCATCCGGCTGGGGTTCACGACCGCGCCGGATCTCGTGGACAGCGTGAGCGACAACGGGGCGATCACCATCGATCTGCCGGCCGGTTCCGTGCGGTACGCGGTGGATGCCGCCGCCCGCAACGGGAGCATGTCGGTGGACGCCCCCCGCAGTGCCGACAGCGGGCATGTGGTGAAGGCCCGGAGCAACAACGGCGAAGTCAAGGTCCGAAGCGCGAACTAACCGGCCCGTGTGTTCGTCCTTACCTGGTGGGAGAATGTACCGGGCAGGGCGAAACGGCACGGGAGAGGGATGTGACGGCGACACACGCGCAGCCGCGGTCGGGAGCGGGTGGGACCTCCGCCGTCAAGGACGTCCTGGTGCTGATGTTGTTGCCGGTGCCGTTGCTCGCCGCCGCGCTGACGGCCGCGTTCGCCGGGGGCGGTACGAGACGCTGGTTCGGCGGGCGCGGGGAGAGCCAGCGCGCCGAGGCGCAGGCCGCGAAGGATGCCGCCGCCTCGGCCTTCTACGAGCTGGACACGGCCCAGCGCGATCTTCGGATCTCGATCGAGACGATCACCGCGGTGGACAGCTCGCCCGCCGCGCGCAGGGTCGTGGACGACTTCGCCGCTCTGGGCCGCCGCATCGACGAGGCCAGTAACACCTACATCACCGCGGTCGACGCGCACGACCTGGACCGGGACGATCTGGAGCCCTCCGTCGCCACGCGCGCGCGGGGCGAGCTGGCCGCGGCCAAGGACGAGCTGGTACGGGTCAAGGCCGAGCTGGACCGGTTCGCCCAGGGGCTCGGGCCGCTGCTGGGCAGTGCGGAGACGCAGCTCGCCCGGCTCGCGCCCGCCGTGGAGCGGGCCCGGCAGGCGCTGCTGGGTGCGAGCAACGCGCTCGACGCGGTGCGCGCGTCCGGCCTGCGGGCGGACGATCTCGCCGCCCGGCTGGCGGCCCTCGCTCCCGAGCTGACCAAGCTCAACCAGGGCGCCGGCCGGCACGGCGTCCCGGAGACCCTGGAGCGTGCCGACCGGGTGGTGCGCGATGCCGAGGCGGTACGGTCCGAGGCGGCCGAGCTGCCCGGTCGCGCCGCCGAGATAGACCACCGGCTCGTATCGCTGCGCACGCGCGCCCAGGCGCTGACGACCCGGGCCGGTTCGGTGGAACCGGTGCTGAGCGAGTTGCGGCGGCGGTTCTCGGCGGCGTGCTGGCAGGACCTCCAGCCCGTGCCCGAGCAGGCGGCCATCCATGTGCGGCAGGCCGAGGAGAAGCTGAAGGAGGCCGCCCAGGCGCGGGACGAGCAGCGGTGGGCCGATGCGACGTCCCGGCTGAGCACGGTCCGCGCGCTGCTGAACGCCACGGACGAGGCGGTGTCCGCCGCCGGTGACCGGCTGCACCGGCTGGATGACGTGGCCAAGGACCCGCAGCAGGAGATCCAGCGGACCCGGTTCGCGGTCCGGGACGCGCAGCGCCTGGCCATGGCCGGCCGCAGCACGCCCGACCCGCGCCACGCCCGTCCGCTGGACGATGCCGTGGCCCGGCTGGATCGCGCCGTCGCCGGGCTCGACGGGCGTCATCCCGACTACTGGCACTTCCTGACCGAGACGGAGGCCGTGCGGCAGACGGCCGCGCGCGTGGTCTCCGAGATCCGTGAGGAGCGCGGGGCCGGCGCCTGAGCCGGACCGAGCCGGACCGAGCCGAGCCACGCGACGCCGTGTGCCAGCCGAGCCACGCGACGCCGTGCCAGCCACGCCACGCCGTGGCAGCCGAGCCACGCAACGCCATGCCAGCCGTGCCAGCCGTGCCACGCGACGCCGTGCCAGCCGTGCCACGCCACGCCGTGCCACGCCAGTCGCGGCACGTGGATCGCCGCACTCAGACGGGCCGGGCCGCGCGGCCCGGGCCGTCCGCGTGCCGTGCCGCTGCTCTGCCGGAGGGCCCCGGGGCGCGCCGAGCAGTCGTACGGCGCGCCCCGGGGGTCGCGTAGGCCACGCCCTACCGCCGCGCCGTACCAAGGCGGTGTCCGTTCTCCGGGAGGCTCGGCTACCTCCACACGTGCACGGTCTCCGGTGTGCGGCAGCCGTGCCCCGGGCGGATCCTGGAAGTACGCGCTCCCAGGAGGCCGCCGAAGGAGGCCGACCGACATGGCCACCCACGTACTGCACGGCACGGGCCGACGTTCTCCCCGTCGCCGCAGGGCCACCCGGCTCGACCAGCATCTGCCGGTCGACTACCGGCTCAATCGGGTCTACCGGGTCGGAGCGGGGTTGATGGGGCTGGTGCTGGTCGCCTTCGGTGTGCTGGGGCTGATCAACCGGATCGGCTTCTTCAGTATCGGCGGAGCCACCGTCGCGGGCCTCAACACCAACGGCGCCCTGAGCGTCCTGTCCATCTGTGTGGGGCTGCTGCTGTTCATCGGAATGGTGATCGGCGGCAACTTCGCCTCGACGCTCAACATGGTCCTGGGCATCGCCTTCATCCTCAGCGGCTTCGTCAATCTCGCGCTGCTGGAGACCGACTACAACTTCCTTGCCTTCCAGCTCCAGAACGTGCTGTTCAGCTTCCTGGTCGGTCTGATGCTGATGGTCTTCGGGATGTACGGGCGCGTCAGCGGCGGTCTTCCGCACGACAACCCGTACTGGCGGGCCCGGCACCCCGAGGAGGCCGAGCGGGAGGCGCGACTGGCCCGGAGGGCGGCCACTCCGCCGATGCCGACCGCCCGACGCGAGCCCTGATCCAGTGACCTTGCTGATCCGCGCCGTGATCCGGCTGGTCCGCGTCGTGATCCTGCGGGGCGGTGACGGATAGCCTGGGGCCATGCCTCGTTACGAATTCCGCTGCCGCTCCTGCGGAGACACGTTCGAACTCAGCCGCCCGATGGCCCAGTCCTCCGACCCGGCCTCCTGCCCCGCCGGGCACTCCGACACCGTGAAGCTGCTCTCCACCGTCGCCGTCGGCGGGTCGTCCGCCAACTCCGCGCCCGCCGCCCCCTCGGCCGGCGGGGGCGGGGGCGGCTGCTGTGGTGGGGGCTGCTGCGGCTGAGGTCGGACGGCAGCGGTCATGGCGGTCCTGGGTCGCTGTCCAGGGCCGCCATTGTCCTGGGTCGCTGCCCAGGACCGCCGTTGTCCAGGGCCGCCGCTGCCTAGGGCCGCCGTCCTGCGCCGCCGCCGTCCGGCCGCTCTGCCGGGAGTGGCAGAGCGGACCTCAGTAGTCGTGGCGGGGCGCTCCCCTACCGCTTGCGGGAGAGCGTGAGGCCGTCCGACACGGTCAGCAGCACGCTGTCCATCCGCGGATCGGCGGCCACGTGCTCGTTGAACTCCTTGATCGCCGCCGCTCCGCCGGTCGCCTCAGGGTCGGTCACCCTGCCGTGGAAGAGCACGTTGTCCGTGACGACGAGACCGCCCTGCCGCATCCTGGGCACCAGCTCCTCCCAGTACGGGATGTAGTTGCCCTTGTCCGCGTCCAGGTAGGCGAGGTCGATGTGCGGCTCGGCCGGCATGGCCCGCAGCGTGTCGAGCGCGGGGGCGATGCGGAGTTCGATCCGGTCCGCGACGCCCGCCTTCTCCCACGCCTCCCGGCCGTAGGCGGTCCACTCCTCCGAGACGTCGCAGGCGATCAGCCGTCCACCGGCGGGCAGCGCCTGCGCCATCGACAGGGCGGAGAAGCCGGTGAACGTCCCGACCTCCACGATGTGCCGGGCCCCGGTCAGCCGTACGAGGAAGGCGAGCAGCGGGCCCTGCTCCTCGGCCGACTGCATCCCGGCCTGCTCGGGCAGCCGTGCGTACGTGGTCTCGACCAGCTCCCGCTGCACCGCGTCGAGCGGCGGGTTGTGCGCCAGCATGTACGCGTACAGCTCGTCCGTGATCTTGGTTTCGTTGCCCTTGGTCATCCCGCGCTCCTCGTGCGTCGATCGGCCGTCACGCCTGCGTCCGGCGTCAGGACGATCTTCCCTCGCCCGCGGCCCGGAGGAAGTGCCGAAGGATCTCCTCGCCCGCCGCCACGCCCTGCGCGGCGGTCACCTCCGTGTGCGGGGCGCTCCAGCCGGTATCGGCCAGTTCGCCATGGGCCGGGCGCCAGGCACGGTCGGCGGCGAGGAGCAGATCGGCGTCCAGGCAGCTGTCCCCGGCGGCGAGGGTGAGCGTGGCGCCGGTGCGCCGCGCCACCTCGGCCATGGCGGCGCTCTTGGTGAGCGGGCCCGGAACGGCGTAGATCTTGCGGCCCTGGAGGGAGACCGTCCAGCCGCGCGTCCGCGCCCACGCGCCCAGTTCCTCGACCCAGCCCTCGGGCAGCAGCGCGCGTTCCACGACGAGATAGGCGAAGAGGTCCTCGGCGACCCGTTCCTTGAGCAGCCAGGCGGGATCGGACGCGGCCAGGAGGTGGGCGCGGACCTCGGCGAGGGGGGCGCACTCCTCCGCGAGGCCGCGGGCCACCCGCCGCTGCCAGTCGGGGTCGGACTCGCCGTCGACGAGCAGGTGGCCCCCGTTGGCGCAGATCGCGTAGCGGGGCGCGGGGCCGGGCAGCCGGATGCGTCCGTACTGCTCGCGGGTGCGGGTGGTCGTCGGGACGAAGACCGTGGTGCGGGCCAGCTCGTCGAGCAGCGCCGCGGCCGTCTCCGTCAGGTAGGAGAGCGGCTTGCGGTCGTACACCTCCACGCAGAGCAGGCGGGGGGCCTCGGCGTCCGGCATAGCGAGGTGGAGCGCCGCCGCGGAGTAGATCAGGGTGCGGTCGAGGTCGCTGGCGACGAGCGTCACGGGAGCGGCGGCCGGACCGGTCACCGGACCGGAAGCGGCCACCGGACCGAGGGCGGCCACCGGACCGGAAGCGGCAGCGGATGCGGACGCGGGCACAGACGCGGAAGCGGACCCGGACGTAGACGTAGACGCGTACCCGGACGTGGACGCGGATGCGGACGTGGACCCGGACGCGAACGTAGACCCGGACGTGGACGCGGACGTGGACGCGGATGTGGACGCGGATGTGGACGCGGACGTGGACGCGGATGTGGACGCGGACGTGGACGCGGGCATAGACGCGGATGTGGACGCGGACGTGGTCACTTCGACTCCACCGCCTTGCCGTCCGCGCCGGTCGCGCCCCTGGTGTACTTCGGGTGGATCAGGCCGACGCAGCTGTACGGGAGTTCGTCGACCTCCTCCACCGGTACGCCCCGCTGCTCGGCCAGCAGCCGGATGTGTTCGAGGTCCGCGCCCGCGCCGCGCTTGGCGAGGATCTTCCACGGGACGCGGCGCAGCAGCACCCGGGTCGTCTCGCCGACGCCGGGCTTGACGAGGTTCACGTCGTGGATGCCGTACTCCTCGCTGATGCGCTCGACGGCGGCCCAGCCCTCCCAGGTGGGCGCGCGGTCGGCCGCGAGCAGTTCCTTGACCTCGGCGTCCACGGCGTCGACCACCTCGTCGAAGTGGGCGGCGACGGTGTCGAGGAAGTGGCCGGACACATCGGCGTCCGCGAGCTCGCGGTAGAACTTCGCGCCGTGGAAGTCCTCGGGGCCCACCAGGTCGGAACGGAGGACGGTCCGCGAGATCAGCCCGGAGACCGTGGAGTTGAGGCAGGCGGACGGGATGAGGAAGTCCTCGCGGGTGCCGTAGGTACGGACGCAGCCGCCCGGGTCGGCCAGGACCGCGATCTCGGGGTCGAAGCCCTCGAACCCGGCCAGCGCCGCCGACAGCTCACGGGTGATCGCCCCCTTGCCGGTCCAGCCGTCGACGAAGACCACGTCCGCCGGGTCGTGATGGGCGGCCAGCCAGCGCAGGGCGTTGGCGTCGATGCCGCGGCCGCGCACGATGGAGACGGCGTAGTGCGGCAGATCGACTCCGTGCCGGTGCCGGGCCCAGCGGCGCATGAGGACGCCCACGGGCGTGCCGGCCCTCGCGAGCGAGACCAGGACCGGGCGGGGGGTGCGCTCGGCGAGGACCGTCTCGGTGACGGTGCCCACGGCGCGGGCGACGCGGGCGGCCGACAGCTCCAGCGCAGCCTTGAAAAGGCTCTGGTAGTGGGCGGAGGGCTGGTACTCCACGGGCAGCGACTCGGCGTAGTGCGCGCCACCGCTCTGTATCGCCTCCTCGCGCTCCTCGGTGGGCGCCTCCAGCTCGGTGTCCGAGAGGTCCTGGAGCAGCCAGCCGACCTCGTCCGGCGCGTAGGAGGAGAAGGCGGGGCCGCGAAGGGGCTCGGGCAGCACGGGGGGTTCCTGCCGTTCGGTGGGGTCCGCCGGGATGCGCGACGGGACGTACGAGGGGACGACCGCGAGCACCACCTGGCCGGTGTGCTCGGCGAGTTGCGCCAACAGCCCGCCGGGGGCGTGGAGTCCGGGGGTGTCGGCGGTGGAGTCGACGACGAGGACCACGGCGTCGAAACCGGCGCCCGCGACGTTGTACGCGTACCGGTCGCCGGGCCCGTCGGCCGGGTCGTCGTGGGCCGGGAAGACCAGCCGGGTCCGTATCGCGTAACCCGGGTCGTCGACGGCGAGGACGGGGGAACGCGTGGTGGTGGAGTAGCGCACCTCGACGTCGGTGCGGTCCTCCAGGGCCGTGCCCAGCCGCAGGGGGGCGTACATCAGCTCCTCGAAGCCGAGGATCAGTACGCGGCGGACGTCGTCGCCCAGGGCGTCGGCGACGCGGGTGGCCATGGCGGGGAGGGCCCGCTCCAGGACCGTCCGGTGGGCGGGGGTGAAGCCGTGCCGTCCGCCGTCGGGCACCCCGGCGGGCCACTGGAGGTCCACCCGGGTGCAGGGACGGGGCCCCGCGTCGGCCCGGGGCGCGTCGGGTACGGCCCCGTCGTGCGCGGCGACCAGGGCCCGGCCCTTCTCCAGGACGCCCTCCGGGAGGGTGACCGTGCCCGTGCTGCGTGCGACGAGGTCGACGCGGGCGCCGATCTCCGCGGCGAACTCGGTCAGGCGGCCCTGGTCGGCCGCCGACCGCATGTCCACCAGGGCGACGATGACGTATCGGTTGCGCGGGTACCGCTCGTGCAGGGTGCGGATGGTGTTGAGCACGGTGTTGCCCGTGGAGAACTCGTCGTCCACCAGCACCAGCGGCGCGTCCGTGTAGACGGACGTGTCCGTGTCCGTGTAGACGGACGTGTCCGTGTCCGTGTTCGCGCCCGTGGACGCGCCCGCGTCCATGTTCGTGTGCGCGTCCGCCGGGGGCCGCCCCCCGCCCAGCAGGTCCGGGTCCTCCGGGAGCAGCAGGTGGGAGGTGGCGTGGGAGTGGGACTCCTCGAAGCCGCCGGCCGGTGCCACGCCCTCGACGGGGCGGCGCGTCGAGTGGAGGTACGGTGCCACGCCCAGCCCGTCGGCGACCGCGTGGCCGAGACCGGTGGCCGTCTCCGCGTAGCCGAGCACGACCGCGCGGCGCGCCTCGGCCTCACCGAGCAGCGCGCGCACCCTCCGGCCGAGCTCGAATCCGGCGCCATACACCACGGAGGGCTTCTGCGGCACGTGCTTGCCGAGCACGTTCGACACCAGGAGATGGGCCCGCTTGGGGTTGCGGCGCAGGGCGAGGCCCAGCAGTTCCCTCAGCTCGCCGTCACCGTCGGGCCTCCCGTCGCCGACGAGCTCGACGCCCAGTCGCTCCGCCACCCAGCTGCCCGACCACACCACGTTCGCCGTCTCCTTCTCTGCCGTCCGTCCGGTTCCGCCGTCCGTCCGTTCCTGCCGTCCGTCCGGTTCCGCCGTCCGTCCGGTCCCGCAATCCGACCGTTCCTGCCGTCCGTCCGGTTCTGCCGTTCGTCCGGTTCTGCCGTCCGACCGGTCCCGCCGTTCGTCCGGTTTCGCCATCCGACCGGTCCTGCCATCCATCCCGCGCCTGCTCGGCGGGACCCACTCGCGCCTACTCGTACTCGGCTACTCGTACTCGGCGGGACACACCCCCACCTCGCCCCGCCCCTCGCTCATTCCGCGCTCATTCCGCGAGGCCCGCCGCCAGCAGCTCCACGAAGCCGACGTCCTGTCCGGCCACGCCGAAGACCTCGGCCCGCAACAGGGTCCGCTCGGCCCAGGCGCGGTGCGGCTTCACCTCGTTCATCTTGTTCGTGTACGCGGAGCGCATGACGCCACCGCCGCCCCGCTCCGGCCGCAGGATGTCCTCCGCGTCGCTGAACTCCTCGTGGCTGACCACGGACAGCGCGTGCACGGGCGCGACGTGCGACGGGTGGATGCAGGTCTTGCCGAGCAGGCCGTTGGCCCGGTCGAGCTCGATCTCGCGCAGCAGGCCGTCCAGATCGTGCTCGATCAGCGCGGTGCGCAGCTCCTCGGCCCGGCCCGCCAGGAAGGGGCTGCTGCGCAGCTGCGGCTTGAACATGCGTTCCTGGAGCCGGAAGTACTCCCAGACCGGTCCGGTGATCGTGAAGCCGGTGCCGTCCGCGCGGCCCAGCACATTGACCACATCTGCGATCACGGAGCCGACGATCTGCACGTCGTACGCCGTCATGTCGGGCGCCCTGCGCAGCCCGTACGCCGAGCAGAAGTCGGTGACGCCGAGCCGCAGCGCGAGCACCCGCTCGCGGTACTTGTCGACGGTGCGGGCTATTCCCTGGAGCGTCGCCCCACGGGTTTCCAGATACAGCAGCTCGGGGGATTCGAGGACGGGCATCGCGAACAGGCGCCGCCCGCACGCCTTCTCGGCGTCGGTGAGCGCCTCCATGAAGGGAACGCCCCGGTCCTCCGTGAACTTCGGAAGTACAAAACCGGACAACATCCGGCCGGTGGCGCCGAGCCGGTCCACCAGGTCGACTATCTGGCCCGGCTCCCGGACCCGGATGAAGAGCAGCGGCAGATCGGCCTCGCGCGCGTCCAGCTCGGCGAACTGCCTGACCAGGTTCTCCTCGGCGTCCACGACCTCGGAGTCGTCGATCGAGTCCTCCAGGCACAGCACCATGGAGACGACACCGCGCCCGGCCTGCTTGATGATGTCGTCGGCGAGTCTCGGCCGGGTGGCGGGGCTGTACAGGGTCGCCCCCAGGGCAGCCGCGAGCACACGGGCCGGGGAATCCGGACCGAACTCGCAGGGCTCCTGGAAGAACAGGCTCTCCCGCACGGCGGGCGCAATATGCCCGAAATGACGCATGTGACTCCCCCGAACTACCCGACCGGCCAGACAACGCATGGCCGGTAATAGTACGTACGATCGGGTGTCAAGAGTTCCCCGCAGCCATGAATTCCGGGTAACTCGTCCATTTCCCGACGGGGTGGAGCACTGCGGACCCTGTGATTCCGGTACGACGCCGGGACACCCGGTACGCCCCCGCGTTGTCCGGGCGGGCAGCCAGCAGGCAGGATGACCGGCATGACGCACGCGATGGTGAAAGGCTCGAACGTCCCTCTGGACGCCATGGCCGTACGGGCCGTGCTGCGCTGGACCCCGGGCACCGGGGTTCCGGACGTGGACGCCTCGGCGCTGCTGCTCGGAGTCGGCGGCCGCGTGCGCTCGGACGAGGACTTCGTCTTCTACAACCAGCCCCGCCACCCCTCCGGCCTGGTGCGACGGCTGCCGAAGCGCAGCGTCCCCGAGGGGCTCACGGACACCATCGAGGCCGATCTGAGCGGGCTCGACGCCTCGGTCGAGCAGGTGGTGGTCGCCGCGTCCTCCGACGGGGCCGCGTTCGCTCAGGTGCACGATCTGCGCATCCTGCTGTACGACGCGGCGACGCCCGGCGGGGAGCCGCTCGCGGTCTTCGACGTGCGGCCGGAAACCGGTGAGGAGACGGCGATCATCTGCGGCGAGCTCTACCGCCGCGGCGATGGCTGGAAATTCCGGGCCGTGGGGCAGGGCTACCCCACCGGACTGGTCGGTCTGGCGACCGCCTTCGGCATCTCGGTCGACGAGACCGCGGCCGAACCGGAGCCCGCCCCGTCCCACACGGCGGCACCCGCCCCGTCGCACACGGCGGCACCCGTCCCGGCGGCCACGCCCGGCTTCCCGCCCGCGCCCGACTTCCCCCCGGCCGCCCCCGACTTCCCTCCGGCCGCGCCCGGCCCGGACGCGCAGACCACGGTCCAGCACCAGCAGCCCGCGTACGGCTATCCACAGCCCGCGGCTGCCCGGCCCACGGCCCAGCCCGCGTACGGGTACCCCCAGACCGCCGCGCCGCCGGCCTACGGCTATCCGCAGCCCGCCGCGGCCGCGGCGCCCGCACCGGACCCGAACTTCGTGCTGCCGCCGCAGGGGCCGCAGTTCGTGCGGTCCTGAGCGGGCAGGGCCCGGGGAGGCCCCGTCCCGGAGACCGGACCCGGGGACACCTGCCCGGGGACCGGGCCCGGGGAAGCCCCGTCCCGGAGACCGGCCCGGGGACACCCGCCCGGAGACCGGGCCCGCGTCCTTGGTGGTGCCCGCGCCGATCCCGGTCAGGTCCGGGTCTTGTAGCCGCGCCCCCACTGCATGCCGAAGCCGTACATCCGGTCCAGCTCCGACTGGAAGCCGTAGACGAACTTCACCTCGCGCCGCACGATCAGGTCGTCCTTGACGTTCTCCACCGTGAACACGGCGCAGGAACGGGCCTCCGGAGCGTGCTCGTCGAGTTCGATCTCGATCCGGGGGCCGTTGCCCGGATAGAGCGTCACCTTGGCGTGCGTACGGTCGAAGGCCGGGGTCTGGTCGTAGATGTAGACGAAGAACAGCAGTCGTTTGAACTGGTCGCGCTGGTCGAGATTGACGTAGACCGTCTCACCCGACGGCGCCCCGAAGCGGTCGTCCCCGCTGAGCCGGATGTACGGCGGCGCGTTCAGATCGCCTATGAGGTTGCCCAGCGGCTGGACCACTCCCTTGGTGCCGTCCTTGAGCTCGTACATGCAGCCCAGGTCCAGGTCGACGTTGACCATGCCCTGGGTGTGGGCCTGGACCACATCCGGCTTGAAGAGCTTCAGCGGCCGCAGCAGCCGGCCGCTCTGGCGCGACCGGCCCATGATGTCCGACGTGCGCATCTGCCAGGAGAGGTTGACCCGCAGATTGCCGGACAGCGCGCCCTGCTTGGTCAGCGAGACCGTGGCGTGCCGGCGGGAGAGCACGATGGAACTCGTCGCCGAGTTGCCCGACTCGAACTGCGCCTCCCGCCGTGGCCACAGGTTGTCCCAGAACGCCATCCCCAACCCCCACACATGTAGAAAAGTGCCCCGGACTCCGCGGCCGTCCCGTCTCTCACCGGGGGCGCCCACATCACTGCGGGGCGGCCGCGGGGCCGGGCCCGGATGTCTCCGGAGAACCGTTGCCTCACGGACCGCCCCGCTGAGAGCGTTCCTCAATCCCTACCGGGTCACACCCCGGACGGGACTTCCGCCTTGGAATCGGCGTCGCCGCCCTCCGCCTCCAGCGCCTTGTTGCGCCGGACCGAGGACCAGAAGGACCAGGCGATCAGCACCACACCGACGAGGCCGGTGATCAGCTCGTTGATCTGGTACTGGATGGTGACGAGCAGGATGACGGCCAGCGCGCCGATGGCGTAGTGGGCGCCGTGCTCCAGGTAGACGTAGTCGTCGAGCGTGCCCTGGCGGACCAGGTAGACCGTGAGCGAACGGACGTACATGGCGCCGATGCCGAGGCCGAGGGCCATCAGCACGATGTTGTTGGTGATGGCGAAGGCACCGATGACACCGTCGAACGAGAAGGAGGCGTCGAGCACTTCCAGGTACAGGAACATGAAGAAGGCGGCCTTGCCCGCCAGGACGACGGCCGAGACCTTCTTGCCGCTCTTCTTCGCCTCTTCCTCGGCCTCGTGCTCGCGCTCTTCCTCCTCCTCCAGCTTGTCCTCGAAGAAGCCGGAGAGACCGCCGACGATGAGGTACGTGATCAGACCGGCGACACCGGCGAGCAGGACCGTCTCCGCCTTGTCCGCGTGACCGCCGCCGTGCTGGTGCGCGTTGCCCGCGAAGGTCAGGGCCGCGATCAGCAGCACGATCAGCGCGATGCAGACCGACAGCATGTCGACCTTGCCGAGCTTGGCCAGCGGGCGCTCGATCCAGCGCAGCCACTGGATGTCACGGTCCTCGAAAATGAAGTCGAGGAAGATCATCAGCAGGAACATGCCACCGAAGGCGGCGATCGCCGGGTGGGCGTCCGTGACCAGTTCCTGGTAGCGATCGGGCTGGTTGAACGAAAGGTCGACCGCTTCGATCGGGCCCAGTTTGGCGGTGATGGCCACGATCACGACGGGGAACACCAGTCGCATGCCGAAGACCGCGATGAGCACACCGACCGTGAGGAAGATCTTCTGCCAGAAGGCATTCATCTTCTTCAGGATTCCGGCGTTGACCACCGCGTTGTCGAAGGACAGCGAGATCTCCAGGACGGAAAGAATCGCGACGACCCCGAAGGCTTCCCACCCCCCGTAGATCACAGCTGCGACCAGGCCGAGCGCGGTAATCGCGAACGACCAGCCGAAGGTTTTCAGAAGCACTGGCTACCCCATCGTGTATGTAACGGGTCTCCCCCGAGGTGTACGGGGCTCCCCCGCGCCGTGCGCGGCTTTACGAAACGTTGACCCCGAAGTCTAGAGCGATACCGCGCAGCCCGGACGCGTACCCCTGTCCCACCGCACGGAACTTCCACTCGCCGTTGTACCGATAGAGCTCGCCGAAGATCATCGCGGTTTCCGTCGAGGCGTCCTCGCTGAGGTCGTAGCGTGCGAGTTCCTGGCCGTCCGCCTGGTTGACCACGCGAATGAACGCATTGCCGACCTGGCCGAAGGTCTGGCCCCGGTTGTCGGCGTCATGGATGGAGACCGGGAAAACGATCTTGTCGCAGTTCGCCGGGACCTGGGTGAGATTCACGATGACCGATTCGTCGTCGCCCTCCCCCTCGCCCGTGAGGTTGTCCCCGGTGTGCTCCACGGAGCCGTCGGGGCTCTTGAGGTTGTTGTAGAACACGAACCACTCGTCGCCGAGCACCCGGCCCGACTGGCACAGCAGTGCGCTGGCGTCGAGGTCGAAGTCGGCGCCGGTGGTGGATCGTGCGTCCCAGCCGAGCCCGACCAGCACCTGGGTGAGGTTGGGTGCGGCCTTGGAGAGGGAGACGTTGCCTCCCTTGGCGAGCGTGACGCCCATGGTGTGTGTCCTCCCCGAGTCGTTGAACCGTCTGCCGGGCCCGTCGGGCCGTGGAGCCCCGGACCGTCTGTCGAGCGCGTCCGGCGCCGCACGGAGGTGCGGCGCCGGACGGATTCATGCGGGCGTGCCCCGGGCCGGGCCTCGGCGGGCCGGCCCGGTCGCGCCTTCTCAGACGTTGACGCCGAAGTCCTGCGCGATGCCGCGCAGCCCCGAGGCGTACCCCTGACCGATGGCGCGGAACTTCCACTCCGCCCCGTTGCGGTACAGCTCGCCGAAGACCATGGCGGTCTCCGTCGAGGCGTCCTCGCTGAGGTCGTAGCGGGCCAGCTCGCTGTTGTCGGCCTGGTTGACCACGCGGATGTACGCGTTGCGCACCTGGCCGAAGCTCTGCTGCCGGGTCTCGGCCTCGTAGATCGAGACCGGGAAGACGATCTTGTCGACATCGGCCGGAACGGCGGCCAGGTTGACCTTGATGACCTCGTCGTCGCCCTCGCCCTCACCGGTGAGGTTGTCACCGGTGTGCTCGACGGAACCGTCGGGGCTCTTGAGGTTGTTGAAGAAGACGAAGTTACCGTCGCTGCCGACCTTGCCCGCGGCGTTCGTCAGCAGGGCGCTGGCGTCGAGGTCGAAGTCACCACCGGTGGTGGTGCGGGCGTCCCAGCCGAGACCGACGACGACCGCGGTCAGGTTGGGCGCGGCCTTGGTCAGCGAGACGTTGCCGCCCTTGCTGAGGCTGACTCCCACGAGTCCTCCCATTGGTTTCCTTGGGGGCCGGCAGGCGCCGGCGCCTCCACGTTGCGTTGGCATCCGATCAACGACTGGATCCTAGTGACCGGTTCCCGGCGAAGCAGGCTTTTCGCCGGGTCGCCCGCGGATCAGCCGGTACCGGCTCAGAGCGCGTCGAGCGCCTTGATGTACTCGTTGAGGTCGCGTGCGTCGGGCAGGCCGTTGACGACGGTCCAGCGCACCACGCCCTCCTTGTCGATGATGAAGGTGCCGCGCACCGCGCAGCCCTTCTCCTCGTCGAAGACACCGTAGGCACGGGAGGTCTCGCCGTGCGGCCAGAAGTCCGAGACCAGCGGGTACTCCAGGCCCTCCTGCTCGGCGAAGACGCGCAGGGTGTGGATGGAGTCGTTGGAGACGGCGAGGAGCTGGGTGTCGTCGTTCTCGAACTTCGGCAGCTCGTCGCGGAGCGCGCAGAGCTCACCCGTGCAGACGCCCGTGAAGGCGAACGGGTAGAACAGCAGCACCACGTTCTTCTCGCCGCGGAAGTCGGAGAGCTTCACGGTCCGGCCGTGGTTGTCCTTGAGCTCGAAATCCGGGGCCTTGGTGCCGACCTCGATCGCCATGAAAAGCGTCCCTTCGCTACGTTCACCGGGCTGGGCCGTCCGGGTGGCTCCCACCCTACGCAGCGCCGGGGCCGGGGCGCTGCGGCGCCCCCGGCCGTACGAAGGCCCCCGGCGGCGGGGTGCCGTCGGGGGCCTTCAGAGCGAATGCGTGGCGAGCGTGGTTCAGCGCTTGGGCGTGGCCAGACGGCTGCCCGCCCAGTCCTTGCCCGCGTTGACGCTCCTGGTCTGGGAGAGACCGGCCGTCTGTGCTGCCTCGTTGATGTCGCTCGGCTCGACGTATCCGTCACGGCCGGTCTTCGGCGTCATCAGCCAGACCGTACCGCCGTCCTCGAGCAGACCAATGGCATCCACCAGCGCGTCCGTAAGGTCGCCGTCCTCGTCGCGGAACCACAGCAGGACGACGTCTGCGACGTCGTCGTAGTCCTCATCGACGAGATCCTGGCCGATCGTGGCCTCAATGCCCTCACGGAGCTCCTGCTCGACGTCGTCGTCGTAGCCGATCTCCTGGACCACCTGTCCGGGCTCGAACCCCAGGCGTGCTGCCGGGTTGGTCCGCTCCTCCGCGTGGTCCGCGGTCGCGCTCACGGGTTGCCTCCTGATCATGTTTCGGAAAATGCTTCAGCCACGCGCGTGCGCGGGGCATTGGCCGTAGTCCACACGGGAGCGGCGGATCGCGCAAGTACCCAGCGTGCGAGACCGCCTAAACGGTGACGTTCCCTGCCACGTCGCCGCACTGCCGGGCGGCCCCCCGCGGGGGCCCTGCGCTTCCTTCCACACCCTTTACGTCCTTCCACAGCTTATGCCGTTTCGGTCCGCCATTCGGAGTCGAACATCCTTTGGGAACGCTTGGACGGGTTGGGCGTATGGTTGCGGTTTGGCCCGGACCATCCCCGCGCGCCGTACGCGATGTCTCACCACACGGCGGTTACCCCTCGGTAGAGATGACGTTTACGCCCTCGCGGTACACGATGGTGATGGCGTACTTGCATACATCCCGGGGGCATGTTCTCCGTCAATCAGGCCCCGTAGAGCACCACCGAACAGCGAAGGAACAGCGTGGCTTCCGGATCCGATCGCAACCCGATCATCATTGGCGGCCTGCCGAGCCAGGTCCCGGACTTCGATCCCGAAGAGACCCAGGAATGGCTCGACTCGCTCGACGCCGCAGTCGACGAGCGAGGCCGCGAGCGGGCCCGTTATCTGATGCTCCGGCTCATCGAGCGGGCGCGCGAGAAGCGCGTCGCCGTGCCGGAGATGCGCAGTACGGACTACGTGAACACGATCGCCACGAAGGACGAGCCGTTCTTCCCCGGCGACGAGGAGATCGAGCGCAAGGTCCTCAACGCGACCCGCTGGAACGCGGCCGTGATGGTCTCGCGCGCCCAGCGTCCGGGCATCGGCGTCGGCGGCCACATCGCCACCTTCGCCTCCTCGGCCTCGCTGTACGACGTGGGCTTCAACCACTTCTTCCGCGGCAAGGACGACGGCCTGGGCGGCGACCAGATCTTCTTCCAGGGGCACGCGTCCCCGGGCATCTACGCCCGCGCCTTCCTGCTCGACCGGCTGAGCGAGGCGCAGCTCGACGCCTTCCGTCAGGAGAAGTCGAAGGCGCCCAACGGCCTGTCCAGCTACCCGCACCCGCGGCTGATGCCGGACTTCTGGGAGTTCCCGACCGTCTCGATGGGCCTCGGCCCGCTCGGCGCGATCTACCAGGCCCGGATGAACCGCTACATGGAGGCGCGCGGCATCGCCGACACCTCCAAGTCCCACGTCTGGGCCTACCTGGGCGACGGCGAGATGGACGAGCCGGAGTCCCTCGGCCAGCTCTCCATCGCCGCCCGCGAGGGCCTGGACAACCTCACCTTCGTCGTCAACTGCAACCTCCAGCGGCTCGACGGCCCGGTGCGCGGCAACGGCAAGATCATCCAGGAGCTGGAGTCGCAGTTCCGCGGCGCCGGGTGGAACGTCATCAAGCTGGTCTGGGACCGCTCCTGGGACCCGCTGCTCGCGCAGGACCGCACCGGCATCCTGGTCAACAAGCTCAACACCACGCCGGACGGCCAGTTCCAGACGTACGCCACCGAGTCGGGCGCGTACATCCGGGAGCACTTCTTCGGGGACGACCCGCGGCTGCGCGACATGGTCAAGGACATGACCGACGACCAGATCCTGCACCTGGGCCGCGGCGGTCACGACCACAAGAAGGTCTACGCGGCCTACGCGGCGGCCAAGGCCCACAAGGGCCAGCCGACGGTGATCCTGGCGCAGACGGTCAAGGGCTGGACCCTGGGGCCGAACTTCGAGGGCCGCAACGCGACCCACCAGATGAAGAAGCTCACGGTCGAGGACCTCAAGCGGTTCCGCGACCGGCTGCACATCCCGATCACGGACAAGCAGCTGGAGGACGGCCTGCCGCCGTACTACCACCCGGGCCGTGACTCGGAGGAGATCCAGTACATGCACGACCGCCGCAAGGGTCTGGGCGGTTACGTCCCGACCCGGGTGGTGCGTGCCAAGCCGCTGGTCCTGCCCGAGGACAAGACGTACGCGACCGCGAAGAAGGGTTCGGGTCAGCAGTCGATCGCCACGACCATGGCGTTCGTCCGCATCCTGAAGGACCTCATGCGGGACAAGGAGATCGGCAAGCGTTTCGTGCTGATCGCGCCCGACGAGTACCGCACCTTCGGCATGGACGCCTTCTTCCCGAGCGCGAAGATCTACAACCCGCTGGGCCAGCAGTACGAGGCGGTGGACCGGGATCTGCTGCTCGCGTACAAGGAGTCGCCGACCGGTCAGATGCTGCACGACGGCATCTCGGAGGCCGGCTGCACGGCCTCGCTGATCGCCGCCGGTTCGGCGTACGCCACGCACGGCGAGCCGCTGATCCCGGTCTACGTCTTCTACTCGATGTTCGGTTTCCAGCGCACGGGTGACCAGTTCTGGCAGATGGCCGACCAGCTCGCGCGCGGCTTCGTGCTGGGTGCGACCGCCGGACGTACGACGCTGACCGGCGAGGGTCTCCAGCACGCGGACGGCCACTCGCAGCTGCTCGCCTCGACCAACCCGGGCTGTGTCGCGTACGACCCGGCGTTCGGGTACGAGATCGCGCACATCGTCAAGGACGGTCTGCGCAGGATGTACGGCGAGAACAGTGAGGACGTCTTCTACTACCTCACCGTGTACAACGAGCCGATCCAGCACCCGGCCGAGCCGGCGGACGTGGACGTGGAGGGCATCCTCAAGGGCGTCTACCGCTTCAAGGCGGCCGACCGGGGCGAGATCCCGGCCCAGATCATGGCGTCCGGTGTGGCGGTCCCCTGGGCGGTCGAGGCGCAGCGGATCCTCGCCGAGGAGTGGAACGTCAGGGCGGACGTCTGGTCGGCGACCTCCTGGAACGAGCTGCGCCGCGAGGCCGTGGACGTGGAGCGGTACAACCTGCTGCACCCGGAGGAGGAGCAGCGCGTCCCGTACGTGACGCGGAAGCTCTCCGGCTCCGAGGGTCCGTTCGTGGCGGTCTCGGACTGGATGCGTTCGGTGCCGGACCAGATCGCGCGCTGGGTGCCCGGTGCGTACCAGTCGCTGGGTGCGGACGGCTTCGGCTTCGCCGACACCCGTGGCGCGGCCCGCCGGTTCTTCCACATCGACGCGCAGTCGATCGTCCTCGCGGTGCTCACCGAGCTCGCGAAGGAGAACCGGATCGACCGCTCGCTGCTGAAGCAGGCCATCGACCGGTACGAGCTGCTGGACGTCGCGGCGGCCGAGCCGGGCGCGGCGGGCGGCGACGCGTAGCGCCGAGGAGCGGTGACGGAGGGCGGCGGGGCCGGGAGGTCCCGCCGCCCTCCGGCATTCGCGGCCAGGAGGTCCCGCCGCCCTCCTGCGCTCGGGGCCGGGAGGTCCCGCCGCCCTCCGGCGTTCGCGGCCGGTGCCCGGTGCTCGGGCCCCGGGTCAGTTCTCCCAGATCTTGAAGGCCCTGACCTGGTACGGGGACCGGGGCACCCAGGTGCCGCCGCCCGGGTAGGTCTCGAACTCACCGGTCTCGGCGCACTCCGCCGACTGGTAGGTGGTGACGGGGCGGCCGGTGCGGTTGGCGAGGGCCTGGACCCTGCTGCCCTTCGGCAGTGCGACGCAGCTCTCGATGTCGGTCGTGGACAGCTCGTGGGTCCGGCGGGTGCCGGTGAAGTCCGGCTGGTCCCAGAGGCAGAGCTGTCCGGCGGCGCAGGAGCCGAGTCCGACGGGCGCGGAGTGCGCGGCCGGCTGCGGGAGAAGTGCCGTGGCGGCGAGCGCGGTGGCGGCCAGGGTGGTGGCGAGGACGGTCGTGCGCATGGAAGTACCCCCGTGGTGGTGCGAATCAGTTGCCCGCACCCTGACCTGCGCGGCAGTGCCCGGGGAAGGGGGCCGGGGGTGTGCCACCCGGATAGGCGACAGCCCCGCCGGACGGGTCCGGCGGGGCTGTCGTACGCATGGCGTTGACGGGTGGGCGCGGGGCCCGGGGCCGTCGGGCGGGTGGTCAGATGTGACCGGCGCCCATGCCCGCCTCGGCGTTCGTACCGCGCTTGGTGAGGGTGGCGACCAGCGCGGCGACGACGGCGACGACACCGGCGACCATGAACGCCGTGCTCATCCCCGACACGAAGGTGTCATGGGCGACGCCCGCGATCTTCCCGGCGATCTCCGGCGGGACGTCCCCGCCGACCGGCGCGATGCCCACCTCGACGGCCGAGGACGTCTGGTCCAGCTGCTCCGGGCTGAGCGGCGGGAGCTGGGCCGCCTTCCAGTTGTCGGCCAGCTTGGCGTCGACCTGGGAGGCCATGACGGCGCCGAGCACCGCCGTGCCGAGGCTGCCGCCGACCTGCATGGCGGCCTGCTGGAGACCGCCCGCGACGCCGGAGAGCTCCATCGGGGCGTTGCCGACGATGACCTCGGTGGCGCCGACCATCACCGGGGCGAGGCCGAGGCCGAGCAGGCCGAACCAGATCGACATGGTCAGGGTGGAGGTGCCGATGTCCAGCTGGGACATGCCGAACATGGCGACCGCCGTGCACACCATGCCGCCGACCAGCGGGACCCGGGGGCCGAACTTGGTGATCATGGCGCCCGCGAGCGGCGAGGCGACGATCATCATGCCGGTCAGCGGCAGCAGGTGCAGACCGCTGTCGACGGGGCTCAGCCCGTGCACGTTCTGGAGGTAGAAGGTGACGAAGAACAGCCCGCCCATGAACGCGAAGGCCATCAGCACCATCAGGACCGCGCCTGCGGACAGCGGGATGGAACGGAACATCGCGAGCGGGATCAGCGGTTCCCGGACGTTCTTCTGGGAGAGGGCGAAGACCACGAACAGGGCCACGGCGGCGCCCAGGAAGCCGAGCGTCTTGTAGTCGCCCCAGCCCCATTCGGCGCCCTTGATGAGCGCCCAGATCAGGCAGAACATCGCCTGGGACAGCAGCACGATGCCGCCGATGTCGAAGGAGCGCGGCGCGTTCTCGGCGCGGTGGTCCTTGAGGATCACCAGGCCCAGCAGCAGCGCGATCACGCCGACCGGCACGTTGATGAAGAAGACGGACTGCCAGCTGACGTGCTCGACGAGCACGCCGCCGAGGATCGGACCACCCGCGGTCGAGGCGCCGATCACCATGCCCCAGATGCCGATCGCCATGTTCAGCTTCTCGGCCGGGAAGGTGGCGCGGAGCAGGCCGAGCGCGGCGGGCATCAGCAGGGCGCCGAAGAGCCCCTGGAGCACCCGGAACACGATCACCAGGGCGACGCTGTCGGACAGGCCGATGGCCCCGGACGCCGCGGCGAAGCCCACGACGCCTATGAGGAAGGTCTGGCGGTGGCCGAACCGGTCACCGAGTTTGCCCGCGGTGATCAGGGAGACCGCGAGGGCGAGCATGTAGCCGTTGGTGATCCACTGGACGTCCGCGAGCGAGGCGTTCAGGTCCTGCTGGATGGCGGGGTTGGCGATCGCGACGATCGTGCCGTCGAGCGCGACCATCATCACGCCGATGGCCACGGAGAAGAGCGTCAGCCAGGGGTGGCCGCGCAGCCCCTTGGCAGGGGCGGGAGCGGCGGCTTCCTGCGGCTCCCGCGACGCCTTGTCGACGGTGGTCTGACTAGTCATGCCGGGGACATTAGTGTCAGTCGCTGACAGTTGACAAACCATTTCACAAGTCGGTAACTGTCACGTAGCTCACAGGTACGCTGAGCTGGACAAAGCAGGAGAAAGAAGGCCAGTTAAGTGACCGATGGGCAGCGGGCCGCGCATCCGACCGGACTGCGCGAACGGAAGAAGCGACGCACCCGGGACGCCCTGTTGCACGCCGCCCTCGATCTTTTCACCACCCAGGGGTACGAGCGGACCACGGTCGACGAGATCGTCGACGCCGTGGAGGTCTCCCAGCGCACGTTCTTCCGCTACTTCGCCTCCAAGGAGGAGGCGGCCTTCGCCATCCAGAAGATGGTGGAGTCGCACTTCCTCGCGCAGCTGCGCCGACGCCCTGCGGCCGAGGCCCCGTTCGAGGCGATGCGCAACGCGGTCCTGTGCGCCTGGAACACCCTCGGCGAGGTGATCGAGGAGACCGTCACGGTCGAACTCCACATGCGTACGTACCGGATGATCGAGTCGACGCCCTCGCTGCTCGCCGCCCATCTGCGGCGGTGCAGCGACCTGGAGAACCAGATCGCGCTGCTGATCGCCGGGCGCGAGGGGCTCGATGTGGACAAGGACCCGCGGCCGAGGGTCGCGGTGGCCGCGTTCTGCGGGGTGATACGGGTCTCCGGTCAGCTCTGGGGGCGGGGCCGGGACTCCGACGTGGATTCGCTGCGGGCCCTGACCGAGGCGCACCTGGACCAGCTCGGACCCGCACTGGCCGGCGACTGGCGGTCGGACGGCGGCGCGGAATAGTCGCACGGGCACCCCCCGGTGTGCCGTATTCCTCAGCGGCGCGGCATGACCGACCTCACAACAGCCGCGCCCCGGCGGCCACATGCGGCCTCCCGGAGCCACCGCGCGCACCTGAGTGTGCGGGTGACAACCACACAGCGTGAAAAGTGCGCGCGTGAATTCCCCGCAGCCGAGTGATGTGTGTCACCCTCGTCACGGCTGTCGTCGCGCGTCTCCTAATGTGGGCCTGAGTGACTTCCTTCGACTCCTCCCCCACGCTCACCGCATGGCGCGCGCTGCTCGCCGTCGCGGTCGTGTTCGTGATGCTGGCGACCACTGGCTGGACCGCCGTACGTCACCAACCCTCCGACGAGCCACGCACGATCGCACTCGCCGCCTGGGCGCGGGGCCGGGTGGCGGGTCATGCGCTGCCGGACGCCGATGCCCCGCCGTACCGGCTGGCCCACTTCTTCGCCACGCTGACGGCCGCGCAGCGCACCGCACTTGCCGACAAGTACCCCTTGGTCGTGGGCAATCTGAACGGCGCCCCGGTCACCCTGCGCTACCGCGCCAACCGGCGTGCCGTGGCGCAGGCGCGGCAGGTCGAACGGCGGCGCGCGCACGATGTGCGGCTCTCTCCGGACGGCCGCGCCGAGGCGGTCCGCCGGATGGACCGTCTCGGTTCGATGCTCGCCCCCGGCCGCCACTTCCTCGCCTTCGACCCGTCCGGGAAGGGCCGCGCCGCCGAGGTGTTCGGCAGTCTCGACCGGGCCGACCGGATCTCGGTGATCGTCCCCGGCGTCGACACCACCCTGCTGACACTGGAGCGGTCCGCGCCGAAGGTGAACGCCGCCCCCGTCGGCATGGCGAAGTCGCTGTACGCGGCGGAGCGCGCCGCGCTCCCCGGCACCCGTACCGCCGTCATCGCCTGGGCCGACTACACCTCGCCCGCCGGTATCGGCATGGACGCCGCCCTGGGCAACCTCGCCGAGCGCGGGGCGGTGCGGCTGAAGGCCCTGGTGGAGGCGCTGCCCGGCAAGGCCCCGGTCTCGTTGTTCTGCCACAGCTACGGCTCGGTGCTGTGCGGGGTCGCCGCGCATGAACTGCCCGCCAGGGTCGGCGACATCGCGGTGGCCGGCAGCCCCGGCATGCGGGTGGAGAACGCCGCGCAGCTGCGCACCGGGGCCCGGGTGTGGGCGATGCGGGACCGGGGCGACTGGATCGAGGACGTACCGAATCTTGAGCTCGGCGGCCTGGGCCACGGGGCGGACCCGGTCGACCCGGCCTTCGGCTCGCGGATCGTCTCGGCGGGCGACGCGATCGGGCACAGTGGCTATTTCGAGCCGGGCACCGAGAGCCTCGACAACTTCGCCGCCATCGGCGTGGGCGCCTACGCGTCGGTGAGCTGTGCGGCCTCCGACAGCGGCTGCCACGAACGAATCACCGGAAGCCAGGGCATCTGACGCGCGCGGGGCCCTGGCGGACCATCGAACCGCAGCCTGCGCCGAGGGGGGACGTACGAGGCAAGTGCCGCATACGATGAGGCGCATGGGTGATGTGCTGGCCGGAATTCATGCCACCTGGGAGTTCGACACCGACTCCGTGCTCATCCGCTTCGAACGGGGAATCCGCACACCGAAACTCTTCCAGAGTCTGCGGGAACGACGCGTCCCGTACGCGGCGCTGTCGTCGGTGACGCTGACCCCGGGCAAGCGGGGCACGGTAATCCTGCGTGCCGTGCCGAGACCTGGTGCCGATCCGCTGGTCGAGGCCGCGGCGGGGCAGCTGAAGGACGGCTGCGATCCGTACCGGCTGGTGCTCCCCGCCGAGCGCGCGACGCTCGCCGAGTACTACGCGGACGAGCTGCGGGCCCTGCTCGGCCCGGACGCGGCGGAGCCCGCCGAGCGGTTCCTGGTCGCGGCGCCCGAGGCGCCGATGCAGTTCAAGGCGTACGACGGCCGGGCGGCTTTCGACGGTCAGCGGGTCTCCTTCCGCTGGTTCTGGACGGGCGCGTCGACGGCGAAGTGGAAGGCCGGCGACCAGACGTTCCCGGTGACGGAGCTGAGCGGGGTCGAGTGGCGCTCGCCGGAGGGGTTCGAGGGCTGTCTGCGGCTGGTGCCCAGAGGCCTGGAGAACACGGCCCCGGAGCCCGCCCCCGGCGGTGGCGCGGGCCTGGCGGCGGACCCGGGCGCGGTGCGGTGCCCGCAGCCGATGGCGTCCCGCCCCTCCCGGGCCGACCAGGACCCGGCCGCGGTGGTCTTCGGCCTCGGCTACGGCCCGGTGCACGAGTCGCTGCCGTTCGCCGCGGCCGTGCTGGAGTCGGTGCGCAGGAACCATTCGGCTGCCGCCGTGCCCGCCGCCGTCCTGGCCTCCGCGGTACGGCGCGACCCCGCGGACATCGCGGAGCGGATCAGGCACCTCGGGGAGCTGCACGTGGCGGGGCTGGTGACGGACGACGAGTTCAGCGCCAAGAAGGCCCAGCTGCTGGCCGAGTTGTAGGACCGCGCGGCGGAGCGGGCGGCGGCCGGTGACCGCCCCGTAGTACCCCCGTACGAGGCGCCTGGTCGCGAACCGGAACCCCGGTATGACGCCACCGGGCACGTCCGCTGCCTACGCTGATGCGGCCATGACGACTTCCCCGCCCCGAGCCCCGCACTCCGCTCCGCCCCCGGGTCCCCCGCAGCCCGCTGCCGACGGGCTGGTGAGCGCCGCCCGCCGCAACCTCCGCGAGATCGCCCACGGGCTCTCCCACCCGTCCCACCCCCCGGTCCCGCCCCTGGCGGGCGCGCGCAAACGGTGGCGGAGGCTGCTGCCGTACGCGGTCGTCCTCGTCCTCACCGCGATCTTCCTCCCGGTCACGATCAATGTGCTGACCCATGAGTACGAGCTGCCCGACGCGGTGGCGGGTCTGCTGGTCGTCGCCCAGACGGGGCCGCTCCTGATGCTGGCGCACCGCCCGTTGCAGGCGTGGTGGATCATCTTCCCCGCCGATGTCCTGGGGGCGCTGGTCCTGCTCGCCTACCCGGAGCCGCCGCAGGGCATCTGGCCCTGGCCCCCGCCCACGCTGATCTGCTACTTCTTCGTGCTGCTCGCGGTGGCCCTGCGCGAGACCCGGCGGACCGCGGTCTCCGTCTGGGCGCTGACCGCGGCGACGAGCCTGGTCCTGCATCTGGCCGCCACGGACCGCAGCAACGGCACCTCGGCGCTGCTCCCGGCCCTCGGCGCGGTGTTCATGGTGATCGGCGCGGTGATCCGGGAGCGGGGCGACGCCCAGCGCCGGCTGGCCGAGCAGGAGACCATCAGCGAGGCCGAACGGGCGCAGCGCACGCTGCTGGAAGAACGCGCCAGGATCGCCCGCGAGCTGCACGACGTGGTCGCGCACCACATGTCCGTGATCACGGTCCAGGCCGACTCCGCGCCGTACCGGATCAGCGGGCTGCCCGAGGAGGCGTGCGAGGAGTTCGCGGCGATCGCGGCGAGCGCACGGGAGTCGCTGACGGAGATGCGGCGGCTGCTGACGGTGCTGCGCAACGACGGCACGAAGGGCGAGCGGGCACCGCAGCCGGGTCTCGACCGGGTGCAGCAGCTGGTGGAGGCGACGGTACGGGCGGGGCTCCCGGCCGAACTCTCGCTCCCCGCCCGGCTTCCGGACATGCCGCAGGCGGTGGACGTGTCGGCGTACCGGATCGTGCAGGAGGCGCTGGCCAATGTGATCCGGCACGCGCCCGGTGCGCTGACCCGGATATCGGTCACCGCCGACGCCACGCATCTGACCGTCCTGGTGGTCAACGACCGGGCGCGGCAACCCGATTCGCCGTTGGAGTCGTCCGGCACGGGGCACGGCCTGGTCGGGATGCGCGAACGCGTACGGTTGACCGGCGGCACGCTGGACACCGGACCGCTGCCGGGCGGCGGCTTCCGGGTGGCCGCGCGGCTTCCGCTGACCGCTGCCACGCCCAAGGACCCGGAGGACTCTTGACCATCCGTGTGATCATCGTCGACGACCAGGCCATGGTGCGGGCGGGGTTCGCGGCGCTGCTCTCGGCGCAGAGCGACATCGACGTGGTCGGTGAGGCGCCGGACGGGCGCCAGGGCATCGACGTCAGCCGCAGCGTCCACCCGGACGTGGTCCTGATGGATGTCCGGATGCCCGAGATGGACGGCCTGGCGGCCGCCCGCGAGCTGCTGAACCCGCCGCGGGGGGTGGTGCACCGGCCGAAGGTCCTGATGCTCACCACGTTCGACGTGGACGACTACGTGTACGAGGCGCTGCGCGCCGGGGCGTCGGGCTTCCTGCTGAAGGACGCGCCGCCCGCGGACCTGATCTCGGCGGTGCGGGTGGTCGCGGCGGGCGAGGCGCTGCTCGCGCCGTCCGTGACGCGCCGTCTGATAGCGGACTTCGCCCGGCAGGGCCCGACCGGGGCCACCCGGAGCGGTCAGTCGCTGCGGCTGAACGGGCTGACGCCGCGCGAGACGGAGGTGCTGGAGCTGATCGCGCGGGGCCTGTCCAACCAGGAGATCGCGGCGAACCTGGTGCTGGCCGAGCAGACGGTGAAGACGCACATCGGGCGGGTGCTGGCCAAGCTGGACCTGCGGGACCGGGCGCAGGCGGTGATCTTCGCGTACGAGGCGGGGGTGGTGGTGCCGGGCGAGGGGTGAGGGTGGCGGCCCACGCCCTACCCGGGTATGACCGCGCACTTGACCCCCTGGTGTGACGCCCCCGGCCCTTCCCCCTCCCTAACTTCCTCCCCGTCGCGCCGCACGGCGCACGGGAGCCGGATCAGCCGGCGAGGGAGGACGACGGGATGCGCCGCTACGCGAGGACCCTGGCCGCGTTCGCACTGGCCACCACCGTGGCCACGGGGACGGTCGGCTGGGCGTCCGGCAACAGTCAGCAGCCCCTCACCGGGCCGCCCCCGGGCACCGCGGCCTGGCGCGCGGACCATGCGCTGGGGCGGGAGCTGCCCGACCCCGGGCGGAGCACCCCGGCCGAAGTGGCCCGCTTCTTCCGGGGGTTGACCGGAGCGCAGCAACAGGCCCTGGTCGTCCGCCATCCGCTCGTCGTCGGCAACCTGGACGGCGTCCCCGCCGAGCTGCGCTACCGGGCCAACGCCCTTTCGCTGCGCGCCGGTCACGACCCCCGGTACGCGCACCTCAAGGAGTCCCCGCGGCGGCAGATCCTCGCGTTCGATCCGCGCGGACGCGGTCAGGTCGCCGAGGTCTTCGGGGATCTGCGCACCGCGCGCCATGTCGCGGTCGTGGTGCCGGGCTCGGACATCGACGCCGGGACGTTCGACCGTACGAACGATGTGTACGGCACTCCGGCCGGCATGGCGAAGGCGCTGTACGCCCGGACCGGGAGCGGCAGCGCGGTCATCGCCTGGGCCGGATACACCACCCCCGTGGGCCTCGGCATCGACGCCGCGACGGGCTCGCTCGCCGAGGCGGGGGCCGGCCGGCTGGAGCGCTTCACGGACGGTCTCGCGGCCGACGGTGTGCCCGCGCCCGCCGTGTTCTGCCACAGCTACGGCTCCGTCGTGTGCGGGCTCGCCGCGTCCCGGCTGCACGCCCGGGACCTGGTCGTCCTCGGCTCGCCGGGGATGCGCGCGGACGATGTCGCCGATCTGCACACCGATGCCCGGGTGTGGGCGGCGAAGGACGCCACGGACTGGATCGGCGATGTGCCGAACGTCGAGGTGGCGGGGCTCGGGCAAGGCCCCGACCCGGCCGCCCCGGAGTTCGGCGCGCGCCGCGTCCCGGCCGAGGACGCCCGCGGCCACACCGGCTACTTCGTCCCGGGCACGGACTCGCTGCGCGCCTTCGCCGCGATCACCGCGGGGAAGGCGCGCTGAGCCCGGGGCGACGAGCGGCTATTCGCGCGCGGCGGACGTCGAGCTCATGTCCGGGTACCGGTCCCCGGCCACCAGGCCCGCGATCGGCTCCAGCCGCGCCAGCTCCCCGTCGCTCAGCGTGAGCCGGGTGGCGGCCACGTTCTCCAGCAGCCGGCTGCTCCTGCGGGTGCCCGGGATCGGCACCACGGTCAGCCCGTGCACCTGGGCCCGCTGCTGCACCCAGGCGAGGGCCACCTGCGCGGCCGACACCCCGTGCGCCGCCGCGATCTTGTGGACGGGCTCCAGCAGGGCGGCGTTCTTCTTCGCGTTGTCGCCGGTGAAGCGGGGCTGGAACTGGCGGAAGTCGCCCTTCGACAGGTCCTTGGCCGCGTCCGTGAACGCCCCGGTCAGAAAGCCCCGGCCGAGCGGCGAGTACGGCACGACGGTCACCCCGAGCTCGACGGCGGCCGGTACGGCGCTGCGCTCGATGTCCCGGCTGAAGAGCGACCACTCCGACTGGAGGGCGGCGATCGGGTGCACCGCGTACGCCTCGCGCAGCTCCGCACCGGTCACCTCGCTCAGCCCGAGCTGCTTGACCTTGCCCTGCTGGACCAGTTCGGCCATGGCCCCGACGGACTCGGCGAACGGAACGGCCGGGTCGCGGCGGTGCATGTAGTAGAGGTCGATGACATCGGTGCCCAGCCGCCGCAGGCTGTTCTCGACGGCCTGGCGGATGTACGCGGGGTCGTTGCGCACGCCCCGGTAGTGCGGGTCGTCGTCCTTGCGCTCGATCGCGAACTTCGTGGCGAGGGTGATCTCCTCCCGGTGCGCCCCGACGAACGGGGCGAGGAAGGTCTCGTTGGCGCCGCTGCCGTAGATGTCGGCGGTGTCGAAGAGGGTGACACCCGCCGCCAGCGCCGTCTCCAGCGTCTCGCGGGCCGAGGACTCGTCGGTGTCCCCGTAGAACTCGCTCATGCCCATGCAGCCGAGCCCCTGCACGCCGACCTGAGGGCCGCCGTTGCCGAGCTCCACGGTGGTGATCTTGTCGTCAGTCATCAGACACGGGGCCTTTCCGGCGCCCGCCGGGCGCCCGCATAGAAGTCGATCTTGTGGTCGAGCACGGCGAGGGTGTCCTGGAGCTCCGCGATCCGCGACTTCACGTCGCGCCGGGTCGCCTCCAGCAGCTCCTTCCGTTCCTCGAAGGTGTCCTCGCCCTCGCGCAGCAGCTCCGCGTACCGCACCATGTCGGCGACCGGCATCCCGGTCAGCCGCAGCTTGCCGACGAAGGCGAGCCAGTCCAGATCGCGGTTGGTGAAGCGGCGCTGCCCGGTGTGGGACCGGTCCACGTGCGGCATCAGCCCGATCCGCTCGTACCAGCGCAGGGTGTGCGCGGTGAGCCCGGTGAAGGCCGCGACCTCACTGATGGTGTACCGGTCCTGACCTTCGGGACGCGGATGCGCCGGGGGTGCCGTGGTGCAGACGTCCACCTTCGCCGAAGTGCTCTCCATCACCGTCATGCCCTCCACGCTAGAACCTTGGAGTGCACTCGAAGCAAGCGCAATCGGAGAGGAACCCGCCCGCGCACCCTCCGGGGGCCGCGCCGGGGCGTCCGACCCGCCCGTTACGCTCGTACGCATGCAGAGCCTGGCGATGATCGACAACTGGCCCGTCCCCACCGCGGCGGCCGCCGTCGTACGAGCGGACGGCACCGTTCTCGGTACGCACGGGCCGACCGGGCACCGTTTCCCGCTCGCCTCCGTCACCAAGCCGCTCGCGGCCTACGCGGCGCTGGTGGCGTACGAGGAGGGTGCGGTGGAGCTGGACGATCCGGCGGGCCCGGAGGGGTCCACCGTCCGGCATCTGCTGGCGCACACCAGCGGGCTCGCCTTCGACGAGCACCGGACGACGGCCGCGCCCGGCACCCGCCGGCTCTACTCCAACGCGGGCTTCGAGGTGCTCGGCGACCACATCGCCAAGGCCACCGACATCCCGTTCCCCGAGTACGTCCGCCAGGCCGTGCTGGAGCCGCTGGGCATGACCGCCACCACCGTGGACGGCTCGCCCGCCAAGGACGGTGTCTCGACCGTCGACGACCTCGTCCGGTTCGCGGCGGAGGTGCAGGTGCCCCAGCTGCTCGACCCGCACACGGTCCTGGCCGCGCAGACCGTCGTCCACCCCGGCCTGAAGGGCGTACTGCCCGGCTACGGACACCAGAACCCCAACGACTGGGGCCTCGGCTTCGAGATCCGGGACTCCAAGTCCCCGCACTGGACGGGAAGTTCCTCCTCCCCCGCGACCTTCGGGCACTTCGGCCAGGCGGGGACGTTCCTGTGGGTCGACCCGGTCGCGGGCGCGGCGTGCGTCGCGCTGACCGACCGGGCCTTCGGCCCGTGGGCGGTGGAGGCGTGGCCCCCGTTCACGGACGCGGTGCTGGCGGAGCTCCGTTCCGGTCGCTGAGCGGCGCCTTCGCGGCCAGGCACTCGAACCACACCGTCTTGCCGCACCCGTCCCGGCGCGGCTCCACGCCCCACCGGTCGGTGAGCGCGTCGACCAGCACCAGACCCCGGCCCCCTTCGTCGAGTTCGTCCCCGACGACCATGCTCGGCACCTTCGGACAGCCGTCCGCGACCTCCACCCGCACGCCCCCGGCGGGAAGCAGGAAGATGAACGTCTGGCAGCGGCGGCCCGGCACATGCCGTACGACGTTCGCGATCAGCTCGGTCAACGCCAGCTCCGCCGCGTCGGCCACCCCGAGGAGCCTCCAGGCGGTGAGGTAGAGGCGCAGGATGCGGCGGAGGTGCCGCGCGGAGTGCTCACCCACCGCGAAGTCCGCGTGATAGGTCGGGTCCGCGCTGACCGGCGGTGTGGAAATTACGTGATTCATGTCACCAGGGTGCAGTGACGTGGTTACGCTCGGCTACGTACGGAAACGAACGCCGTGAGGCGTTGAACGCCGGAGGTGCCCCGCCGTGGCCAACATCCATACGCTCGACCCCAACGCTTCCCCATTGGACTACTACGGCTGGGAGTTGCGGCGCCAGAGAGAGGCGGCCTGCCTCAAACAGGGGCAGCTGGGGGAGATCATCTTCTGCACCGGTTCCCTGATCGGCCAGATCGAGACCACGAAAAAGCTCCCCACTCGCGACTTCTCCGAGCGCGTGGACGCGGCGCTCGGCACGGACGGGGTGTTCTCCCGGCTCGTCGGCCTGGTCCTGCGCAGTCAGTTGCCGACGTGGTTCCAGCCCTATGCGGACATGGAAGCCCGCGCGATGTACATCTCCACGTACCAGGCGCAGCTGGTGTACGGACTGTTGCAGACGGAGGAGTACGCACGGGCGGTGCTGGCCACCGGCATGCCGGACGACCTGGAGGGCCTGGTGGCCGCCCGGATGGAGCGCCAGCGCATCCTGGAGCGGGAACATCCCCCGCTCGCCTGGGCCATCCTCGACGAGGCCGTGCTGCACCGGCCGATCGGCGGCCGAGACGTCATGCGGAGGCAACTGCTCCGCCTGTTGGAGCTCGCCGACCACCGCTGGATGCGGATTCAGGTGCTGCCCTTCGCGGCCGGTGAACACGCCAGCCTGGACGGCTCGTTCAACCTCCTTCGCTTCGAGAGCGACCCCGACATCGTCTACACGGAGGACATCGTCTCCGGCCATATGACCGCCAACCCTGACACCATCAGGGAAGCCGCACTCCGTTACGCTCATTTGCAGGCCACGGCCCTCTCCGTCGGGGAGTCCGTGGCGCTGATCACCCGCGTGATGGAGGAGTGTTATGGAGACCGGCCACGACCTGAGGAACGCGCGGTGGCGTAAGTCCAGTTACAGCGGCAGCACCGGCGGCGACTGCGTCGAGTGCACCGTCACCGGCGGAGCCGCCTGGCGTAAGTCCAGTTACAGCGGCACCAACGGCGGCGAATGCGTCGAGGTGGTCGACGGCCTCCCCTGCGCCGTGCCCGTGCGTGACAGCAAGAACCCGGACGGCCCCGTCCTGATCGTCGGGGCGAGCGCCTGGCGGGCCTTCGTGGGCACGCTCTGAAGCCGTCCGGAGCCTGAACGGCGCAAGGGGCCCGGGACGACCGACCGTCGTCCCGGGCCCCTTCGTCGTCGTCAGACGAGCGGTTCGATCATGTGGGTCCGGCGCTGGGACCGCGTGGCCGCACTGCCCGACCAGGCCGTCCGGTTCGGGTCGAGGCCCACACCGTTGGCGAGGCCGAGCCGGGCGATCACCGCGTTGTGCTCGATGCAGGCCTGCTCCAGCGGGTCGATGAAGTCGCTCTGGAGTTCGGCCGGTGTGACCGCGGCTCCGGCGCTGACCTTCGCCTCGATGAAGTCGTAGACGCGCTCCAGCTGTTCGGAGCGGGGCGTGATGGCGCCGTCCTCGGCGAAGTTGAGGTCCGGTCCGCTGTTGCCCGGGTCGTCGTTGCGGTCGCCCGGTGCGGGGCCGAGCGCGAAGTTGGCCGGGACGTTCTTCAACGCCTTGGACACGGAGGCGAGTTGGTTGCTGTTGCTGGTGAACGCGGTCGGGGCGACCGGCGCCAGGGCCGTCACGACGGAGGTCAGCTGGGCCGGGGTGAGGAGCCCGGCGAACCGTTCGAGCAGCGACTTGGGCACGATGTGGTGCAGGGTGTGCACGAGCGCGTTGCCCGGGTTGGCCGTCTTCTGCGCGGCCAGGGCGTTCTTCGTCGGGTTGTTCTTCCAGTCGCCCGCGCGCTGGACCGCCGTCCCTGCGGAGGACGGGGCCCGCGACGCGGGCCGGTGGCCCTCGGCGGGCTCCTCGGAGCGCAGCGGGGCGGACATGACCCGGCGGGCGTTCTGCTCCGCCGCCCGTTCAAAGGTGTCCGAGGGGTCGGAGATCCGCAGGCCCGCGCCGTTGTCGGTGCCGAGGACGGCGCCCTGCCGCTGCTGGATGACGTGGGTCAGCTCATGGGCGAGGGTGTGCTTGTCGCCTCCGCCCGTGCCGACGACGACATGGTGTCCGGAGGTGTAGGCGCGGGCGCCGACCTCGGCGGCGGAGGCCCGTGCGGCGCTGTCGTCGTGGATGCGTACGTCGGAGAAGTCGGCGCCCAGGCGGGTTTCCATCTCCTCCCGGAGCCCGGCGCCCATGGGCCTGCCCCCGGTCCTGAGGACGTCGTGGACGGCGGAGCGCTGCACATCGTGCTGATGCTCCCCGTGCTGGTGCTCCTCGGGCTGTGCCGAGGGGTGGCCCGCCCGGCGGAGCAGTTGGACGACGGCGGCGTTGCCCAGGCTGCTCTGGAGGGCGAGCGGCAGCTGTCCGGGCAGCTCCTCCGTCTCCGGCCGTCTCTCCGGCGTACGCGCGCGAGCGGAACCGGCGGGAGCTTGGGTGCGGTCGGTGTCTCGTGCGCGCATCAGAAGCCTTCCGGGAGGGAGCACAGGGTGGCCGACTCCATCCCTACGCGAAACGGACCGGTGCGGGCCAGGTACACAAGGGCAGAATCGGTCGGCCCACCGGACAGAGGGACATGGCCGACGCGACCGCCCGGCGGATCCCGAGCGCAACGGGGTACGCCGGGCCGGGAACCCGCTACCCTCCTCGGCCATGGCCGACCTTGTCCGCGCTGCCGCCGCCGATGTCCCCGCCCTCGCCTCCGTACTCGCCGACGCCTACGCCGAGGACCCCGTCTGGAGCTGGCTGATGCCCCGCGACCGGGACCGGCGGCTGCGGCTGCTGTTCACCGCGCACCTGGCCCGGCAGGTCCCGGCCGGGCGGGTCTGGACCGACCCGGAGCGCGCGGTGGCGGCGGTGTGGGCGCGCCCCGGGCAGTGGAAGCTGCCGATGACGTACCTGCTGCGCAACGCGGGGCCCCTCGTACGCGCCACCCGGGCCCAGCTGCCGCGTACCGCCGGGCGGTTGTTCGCCATGGAGCACCGCCACCCGGCCGCTCCGGAGCACTGGTACGTCGAGTACATCGGCACCCGGGCCGACGCGCGCGGCACCGGGCGCGGGGCGCGGGTGCTCGGTGGGCTGCTGGCACAGGCGGACGCGGACGGGCGGCCGGTCTTCCTGGAGTCCAGCAACCGCCGCAATCTCACCTTCTACCAGCGGCACGGCTTCGCCGTGCACGAGGAGATGACCTTCCGGGCGGGACCGCCGATGTGGTCGATGTGGCGCCGGGACGGCGGCCGGTAGTCCGGAGCCCGGTCGGGCGCCCTCCGGCAGACGTCCCGGGCCGGGGCGCCCCGGCCGCGCGGCGGTGGTCCGGGCGTCAGCCGCGCGTTCTGGCCACGCACTCGGTGACCACGGCGCCGAGGCTTCCGGTGCGGGCGAACAGGTCGCGCTGGGTCCGGGCACCGGTCCCCCGGTCCAGTACGTCCTTGAGCGCCTTCTCGGCCTGCCCGCAGTCACCCGCGTCCTCCAGGGCGTCGCGCACATGCGCGAACAGCGCCCCGACGACATCGGCCGCGGGCTCCGGGCGCATCGTGAGGGGGTCGAGCAGCTTTCCCTCCACGCCCGAACGGCCGGCCTGCCAGGCCGCCATGCGCAGGACGCCCACCCCCGCCGCGACCGGGGCCTCGCCCGCGCGCCATTCGCGTGCCGCGGTCTCGACCAGGCCGCGCACGAGCGTGGCGAGGAGCCTGGTGTCGTCCGGATTCAGACAGACGTCGGCGACCCTGACCTCGACCGTCGGATACCGGTGCGAGAGCCTGGCGTCGAAATAGAGCATCCCGGGGTCGCGCAGGACACCCGTCCCCATGAGGGCCCTGACCTGCTCGTGGTACTGCTCCGCGGTGCCGAATGCCTCGACCGGCCCGGCCGAGGGCCAGCGCTCCCAGACCCGGCTCCGGTAGCTGCTGTACGTGGTGTCCCGGCCCTGCCAGAACGGTGAGTTGGCGCTCAGCGCGAGGACGACCGGCAGCCAGGTGCGCATGCGGTCGAGCACGGCTACGCCCTCCTCGTCCGAGGCCACGGAGACGTGCACATGGCATCCGCACGTCAGCTGCTCCTGAGTGAGCTCGCCGAACTTGTCGGCCAGCCAGCTGTGCCGCTCGCCCTCGCCCAGCGAGGGGGTGACCGGCACCGGAGCGGTCGCGAGGGCCGCCACGGCCGCACCGGCCCGAGCCGCGCTCTCCGCGGCCTCGGCCCGCCAGCGGTGGATCTCCTCCCCCAGCTCCCCCATGTCGCTGTGCGGGGCCGTGGCGTACTCCAGCTGCTGGCGCTGGAGCTCCTGCTCGAACGCCGATCGCCGCGGCGAACGGCGTTCCGCGACGGCCAGCACGGCCGCGGAACGGGCCTTCGGCTCACCGCTGCGCGCGTCGACGAGCAGCAGTTCCTCCTCCACACCGACAGTCCGCACCATCGATTCCTCCCGGCGGCAAGCGTTCACGGGGCTGGGGCCTCTCGTTCGGATCACGCCGACTCGGATGCCCCGGTGTCCGATCCGGCCGGTCCCGGCGAAAGACCCCGGGCGTGCGCACCGCGCCGTGGCGCACCGCCGTGGTCGCGCGGGCTCACGGACCCGTCACGGCCCGCCGTCCAGCGGAGCGTCCGCCCCCAGGCACCGGCGGTCGCGGCGCACCAACCGGCCCAGCTCCCCCAGCACTTCGGGCCCGAGCACGGCCGCCAGCTTGGGGAACAGATCGTGTTCCTCCTCCCGCACGTGCGAGGCGACCGCGAACTTCAGCTTCGCGAGGGTGTCGTTGAAATCGGGATCGTCGACGCCCAGGTTCGCGAGGTCCTTGAGCAGCTGCTCGCCCCTCGCGTGGTCGGCCAGCTCCTTGTCCGCCAGCGCCGGGCCGTGCGGCAGGTGCTCGCGCATCACCGGGTGCAGGTGCAGTTCCTCGGTGACGGTGTGCCGTACGAGTTCGGCGGCCAGCCGGTCCGCGAGTTCGCGGCGCCGAGGGTGATCGACCGGCTGTAGTTCGATCTCCCAGAACAGCGCCTCCAGTTCCCGGTGATCGGCCACGAGCTCGGCGATCACATCACCCACCGGTTCCGTCACTGCGCCCTCCTTCTGTTCGCCTCTCGGAAGGAGTGGCTAGTACAGACAACAGGTCCGGCCCGCGGAACCCGCGCATCCTCGCGCGGGTCCGGGGAGGCGGTCACCTCCCCGGCGGAGCCGTCCGAGGAGCGCGCCGACCCGGTGCGTCCCGCATCGGACACGAAGCGTCAGCGCCAGTACGAGCACATCGAGGAGGCGAGTCCGAGCGGCAAGGACATCGAGGGCCGCTCGTCCGTGGACAAGCGGGAGCCACGCCGGGCCGGACGCGCGGAAGCCGCGCCGGGCCCTCGGGCACCGAGGCGGCGCGGCGTACGGATCATCGTCCGGCCCGCGTCATCGTGCGTCGGCCGTCCGGCCCTCCGGCGGCCGGGACGTCGCCAGGGGGCCACGGCGTCTGTGGACAGCGCGGGGCCCGACCACGGGCCGGTTCGCGGCCCGGGGGCGAGAACCCCATGGAGATGTGGACGCCCTTCCGGGGGCGCGGAGGCACCACCGGCCGGGCAGGGCGGGATTACCAGTAATGCCTGCGTCCCGCGACGGCGTGCCCCATCCCGCCCAGGATCCACAGGATGAGGCCGATCACGGCCAGGATGATCCCGATGGTCCACAGGATGGAGATCCCGGTGACGAAACCGATGACGAGCAGAATGACTCCGACGATGATCACAACACGCTCCGTTCTCGTGTGTGTCCCCCTCTCACTCTGTTCCTCCTGAGCCCTCGCGGCAACTGCCCACGATTCCGGGCCGACCCGCCCCGCCGGGCGGGGCGCCGGGGATGCGGGAACCCCCGCGCGCGGGGACCATCGATGGGGGGGCGGGGTCACCTCGCCCCCCGTCCGCACGCAGCCCCGGAACGGCCGGAGGGAGTGCGATGACCGAGAGCCGCCGCACACCGTCGCTGCCCCGGGGCAGGGGGCCGCTGTCGTCCGGGATCTCCGAGGCCCTGGCACATCGCACCGCGCTGCCCGGCCCCGCCCCGGCACAGTCGGCCGATCCGTTCGGGGACGATCTGCAACTGGCTCTCTACACCTGTTACGAACTGCACTACCGGGGCTTCGGCGGGGTCGACCCGGCATGGGAGTGGGATGCGTCCCTCCTCGCGGTCCGCGCCGCGCTGGAGGACCGCTTCCTCACCGCCCTGCGGCGGGAGGCGGCCGCGCACAAGCCCCTGGCCGACCTGCTGGCGGATCTGGTGGTCCAGCCCGCCGAGCCGGAGGGGGTGCCCCGGTTCCTCGCGGACCGCGGCACCCTGGACCAGCTGCGCGGCTACGCGCGCCAGCGTTCCCTCTACCACCTGAAGGAGGCGGACCCGCACGCCTGGGTGCTGCCCCGGCTCACCGGGCGCGCCAAGGCCGCCATGGCCGCGGTGGAGTTCGACGAGTTCGGCGGCGGCCGGGCGGACCGCGTGCACGCCCGGCTGTTCGCCGGTCTCATGGCCGATCTCGGGCTGGACACCCGGTACGGGCACTATCTGGACGACGGTTACGCCGAGATGCTCGCCCTGGTCAACGCCATGTCGCTGTTCGGACTGCACCGCAGGATGCGCGGGAGCCTGGTGGGGCACTTCGCCGCCGTCGAGATCACCTCCTCGCCCGCCTCCCGGCAGCTGGCGCGGGCCATGGCGCGCACCGGCGCCGGACCGGCGGCGGAGCACTTCTACGACGAGCACGTCGAAGCCGACGCCGTACACGAACAGGTCGTGCGCAACGAGGTGATCGGCGGGCTCCTCGACGAGGAACCCGGGCTGGAGGCGGACATCGCGTTCGGCATCGCCGCCACCTCGTACCTCGAAGACCGGCTCGGCCGGCGGTTCCTCACGGACTGGGGAGCGTGACGGCCCTCTCGTACCCACGGCGCCCGCAGCGGTGCGCACGCCGACCGCGCGACGAGCCGATTCCCACAAGGGGTGAAGGCGCATGGACGACGGACCGGTCAGCACACGCCCGCTCTCGCAGCCCTTCCTCGTCACGCTGCCCGGCGTCTACGCGCCCCAGCACGACACCCAGCTGCTGATGGCCGCGCTGGAACAGGAGGGCATCGCGCCCGGGACCGCCGTGCTGGACATCGGTACGGGCAGCGGGGCACTCGCCGTGCGCGCCGCTCAGCTCGGGGGCCGGGTGACGGCCGTCGACATCGCGCCGAGGGCGGTCGCCGCCGCCCGGCTCAACGCGATGCTGCACCGAAGACGCATCACCGTGCGCCGTGGCGATCTGCTCTCCGCCGCCGGTACCCGCCGCTACGACCTCGTGCTGTGCAACCCGCCGTACGTCCCCGCCCCGGACGCCGTGCCGCGCGGCGCCTCCCGTTCCTGGAACGCGGGGAGCGACGGCCGGGCGGTCATCGACCGCCTCTGCTCGGGGGCGCCGTCGGTGCTGCGGCGCGGCGGGGTCCTGCTGATGGTGCACTCCGGGCTGTGCGACACCGGGACCACTCTGGACCGGCTCAAGGACGTGGGGCTGGACGCCGTCGTCCGCAGCCGGACCCGCGTGCCCTTCGGCCCCGTGCTGCTCTCCCGCATCCGCTGGCTGCGCGAGCGCGAGCTGGTGGACACCGACGAGACGAATGAGGAGTTGGTGGTCATCCGTGCCGAACGCCCGTGACCGACAGTGCCGCATCACCCTGACGGAGCGCGGCCCCCTCCTCGTGGAGGGGCCGGTGGAGATCACCACACCCGACGGGGCCGTGCACACCTCGGACCGCTTCGTCGTCGCCATCTGCACGTGCCGGCGCAGCCGCATCCTGCCCTGGTGCGACACCAGCCACCGCCGCCGCGCCGGGCCCGCCCGATAGGCGTCAGGCCGACAGCTCCCAGACCAGCACCTCGGCCGCCCCGGCCGCCACCAGCTCCGGGCCCGGCTCGCCGCTGATCCGGGCCGAGTCGCCGGAGGCCAGCTCCGCGTCCCCGAGGCGCACCTCGCCGGTCACCACGTGGACGTACACCCGTGCCGCGTCCGGCAGGAGCGTGCGCTCCCCCGCGCCGAGCCTGCGCACATGCAGCGTCGCGCCGGCCGACGGGATGGCGTACGGGGCGGCGGAGTCGGCCATGCCGGGCACCACCGTGTACGCGGGCCGGCCGCCCGCCCCGAGCGGCGAGAGCCACATCTGAATGAACGTCAGCGGCTCGTCCCCGTCATTGCGTTCGACGTGTCGTACGCCGGACGCGGCGCTGAGGTGCTGGAGATCGCCGGGCCGTACGAGGGTGGCGTGGCCGGTGGAGTCGCGGTGGGTGAGCTCGCCCTCGACGACCCAGGTGACGATCTCCGTATGGCTGTGGGGGTGTTCCTCGAACCCGGCGCCGGGCGCCAGCCGTTCGGAGTTGCACGCCATGATCGGGCCGAAGCGCAGGTTGTCCGGGTCGTAGAAGCTGCCGAAGGAGAAGGCGTGCCGGGACAGGATGCCGGTGTCCTGGTCCCCGCCCGGGAAACGGTCCTCGGCGCGGTGTACGGAAATCACCCGCCCACGGTAGCCCGGCCGGAGCCCGCCATGATCCACCCGCCGGAGCGCGACGCGGTCGCCCCGCCCGAGCGGGGTGCGCTCCCGCCGTCCCGGGGCGGCGATCCCCCGGGCGCTACCCGCCGGTACGACCCGCGGTCGCCCCGGCCCTCGGTGCCCGTCGCCCGATAGGGCAATCTTGTCTCCGTGCCCCGACCCGATCCTGAGCAGCCCGATGCGAACGCCGCCCACCTGCATGCCGCGACCCTGAAACGCCTGGAACAGTCCTCCGGCCGGCTCGCCGCGAACGCGATCGCCCGCATGGACGAGTCGCTGCCGTGGTACCGGGCGATGCCACCGGAGAACCGGTCCTGGATCGGACTGGTCGCCCAGGCCGGTATCGCGGCGTTCACCGAGTGGTTCCGGCATCCGGAGACCCCGCAGGCCATCTCCACCGATGTGTTCGGGACGGCTCCGCGCGAGCTGACCCGGGCGATCACCCTGCGGCAGACCGTCGAGATGGTGCGGACGACGATCGAGGTCATGGAGGCCGCGATCGAGGAGGTCGCCGCGCCCGGCGACGAGTCGGTGCTGCGCGAGGCGCTGCTCGTCTACGCGCGCGAGATCGCCTTCGCGACCGCCCAGGTGTACGCGCAGGCCGCCGAGGCGCGCGGCGCCTGGGACGCCCGGCTGGAATCGCTCGTGGTGAACGCGGTGCTGTCCGGCGAGGCCGACGAGGGCGCCGTCTCGCGCGCCGCGGCGCTCGGCTGGAACTCCCCCGAGCACGTCTGCGTGGTGCTCGGCACCGCTCCGGACGGCGACAGCGAGCTGACCGTGGAGGCGATCAGGCGGGCCGCCCGCCACGCGAAGCTCCAGGTCCTGACGGGGGTGCTCGGCAACCGCCTGGTGGTCATCGCGGGCGGCAGCGACAACCCGCTCCAGGTGGCGAAGGCTCTGATCGGCCCGTACGCGGCGGGCCCGGTCGTGGCCGGTCCCGTGGTGCCGGACCTGCTGGCGGCCACCCGGTCCGCGCAGGCCGCGGCCGCCGGGCTCAAGGCGTGCGGGGCCTGGCAGGACGCGCCCCGGCCGGTGCTCGCCGACGATCTGCTGCCGGAGCGCGCGATGGCGGGCGACCCCGCCGCACGGGACCAGTTGGTGGAGGAGATCTACAGACCGCTGGAGGAAGCGGGCTCCGCACTGCTCGAAACACTGAGTGTGTATCTGGAGCAGGCGAGCAGCCTGGAGGGCGCGGCCAGAATGCTCTTCGTCCACCCGAACACCGTGCGCTACCGGCTCCGACGTGTGACAGACGTCACCGGATGGTCACCGTCCGACGTCCGCTCGGCCTTCACGCTGCGGATCGCCCTGATCCTGGGGCGCTTGGCCGCGAGAGATCCCCAGTCCTAGACTTTTGTCGGACATCAACAATTCCCCATACGGTTCTTCGTCCCTGTCCCCACGGGTGTTCCGGACCGTTCACAAGAGAGAGTGTGAGGGTGCTCGTACTCGTCGCTCCCGGCCAAGGCGCTCAGACGCCCGGCTTCCTGACTCCCTGGCTCGACCTCCCCGGTGCCGCCGACCGCATCGCGGCCTGGTCCGACGCCATCGGGCTCGACCTCGCCCACTACGGCACCGAGGCCGACGCGGACGCGATCCGTGACACCGCGGTGGCGCAGCCGCTGTTGGTCGCCGCCGGTCTGCTGTCCGCCGCCGCCCTCGACGCATCCCCGAACGTCGTCGCAGGTCACAGCGTTGGTGAGATCACCGCCGCGGCCCTCGCCGGAGTCATCGGCGACGAGGCGGCGCTCCGTCTCGTGCGGACCCGCGGGCTCGCCATGGCCGAGGCCGCCGCGGTCACCGAGACCGGCATGGCGGCGCTGCTCGGCGGCGACCCCGACGTGTCGGTCGCGCATCTGGAGAAGCTCGGGCTGACCCCGGCGAACGTCAACGGGGCCGGCCAGATCGTCGCCGCGGGCACCGCCGCGCAGATCGCCGCGCTGGTCGACGACGCCCCCGAGGGCGTGCGCCGCGTGGTGCCCCTCAAGGTGGCCGGCGCCTTCCACACGCCTCACATGGCCCCCGCCGTCGACCGGCTCCGCGAGGCTGCCGCCGAGCTGACGACCGCCGACCCGGCCGTGACATATGTCTCGAACGCCGACGGGAAGGCCGTGGCCACCGGCGACGAGGTCATCTCCCGGCTGGTCGGCCAGGTGGCCAACCCGGTCCGCTGGGACCTGTGCATGGAGACCTTCAAGGAGCTGGGCGTCACGGCTCTCATCGAGGCATGCCCCGGCGGCACCCTGACGGGCCTCGCCAAGCGCGCGCTGCCCGGTGTGCAGACGCTCGCGCTCAAGACCCCCGACGACCTCGACGCGGCCCGTGCGCTCATCTCCGAGCACGCGGGCGCCTAAGGAGCCCGAGAGAATGTCGAAGATCAAGCCCAGTCAAGGAGCCCCGTACGCGCGGATCATGGGTGTCGGCGGCTACCGCCCGACCCGGGTCGTGCCCAACGAGGTGATCCTCGAAAAGATCGACTCGTCCGACGAGTGGATCCGTTCGCGCTCCGGCATCGCCACCCGCCACTGGGCCTCCGAGGAGGAGACCGTGGCCGTGATGTCCGTCGAGGCGTCCGGCAAGGCCATCGCCGACGCCGGGATCAGGCCCGAGCAGATCGGCGCCGTGATCGTCTCCACCGTCTCGCACTTCAAGCAGACCCCGGCCATCGCGACCGAGATCGCCCACCTGGTCGGCGCGGGCAGGCCCGCCGCCTTCGACATCTCGGCGGGCTGCGCGGGCTTCGGCTATGGGCTGACCCTGGCCAAGGGCATGATCGTCGAGGGCTCGGCGGAGTACGTGCTGGTCATCGGCGTGGAGCGGCTCAGCGACCTCACCGACAAGGAGGACCGCGCGACGGCCTTCCTGTTCGGCGACGGCGCCGGCGCGGTCGTCGTCGGACCCTCCAAGGTGCCCGCCATAGGCCCGACCGTCTGGGGCTCCGAGGGCGACAAGTCCGAGACCATCAAGCAGACCGTGGGCTGGGACGAGTTCCACGCCGAGCGTCCGGAGAAGTTCCCGGCCATCACGCAGGAGGGCCAGGCGGTCTTCCGCTGGGCCGTCTTCGAGATGGCGAAGGTCGCCCAGCAGGCGCTGGACGCGGCCGGGATCGCCCCGGAAGACCTGGACGTCTTCATTCCGCACCAGGCCAACATGCGGATCATCGACTCGATGGTGAAGACCCTGAAGCTGCCGGAGCACGTCACCGTCGCCCGCGACGTGGAGACCACCGGCAACACCTCCGCCGCCTCGATTCCGCTCGCAATGGAGCGGCTTCTGGCGACCGGTCAGGCGAAGAGCGGCGACACCGCGCTCGTCATCGGCTTCGGGGCGGGTCTCGTCTACGCCGCGACGGTCGTTACCCTCCCCTAGGCACACCGGGCCGTTTCGGCCCGCACGCCCCAACCTGCAGATAAACATCGAAGGAGCGCCAACATGGCCGCCACTCAGGAAGAGATCGTCAAGGGTCTCGCCGAGATCGTCAACGAGATCGCCGGTATCCCGGTCGAGGACGTCCAGCTGGACAAGTCCTTCACCGACGACCTGGACGTCGACTCGCTGTCCATGGTCGAGGTCGTCGTCGCCGCCGAGGAGCGCTTCGACGTGAAGATCCCCGACGAGGACGTCAAGAACCTCAAGACGGTCGGCGACGCTGCCGACTACATCCTCAAGCACCAGGCCTGATCAAGGCCGGCTCTGTGTCGCCACCCGGCGGTGGCGCCGCTGATTCACGACCCTCTACACGTGGAGAAGATTTTCCAGTGAACTCGACCAATCGCACCGTGGTCGTCACCGGTATCGGCGCAACCACTCCGCTGGGTGGCGACTCGGCGTCGACCTGGGAAGGTCTGATGGCCGGTCGTTCCGGCGTCAAGCCGCTCCAGGGCGAACGTTTCGCCGAACTGCCCGTCCGGATCGCCGCCCTCGCGGCTGTCGACCCGGGCGACGTCCTGCCCCGCCCGCTCGCCCGCAAGCTGGACCGCTCGGCGCAGTTCGCGCTGATCGCGGCCCGCGAGGCCTGGGCCGACGCCGGTTTCACCGGCAAGGCCGGCGAGGACGGCACGATCCAGCCCGACCGGCTGGGCACGGTCATCGCCTCCGGCATCGGCGGCGTGACCACCCTGCTCGACCAGTACGACGTGCTCAAGGAGAAGGGCGTACGCCGCGTCTCCCCGCACACCGTGCCCATGCTCATGCCGAACGGCCCGGCGGCCAACGTCGGCCTGGAGGTCAACGCCCAGGCCGGTGTGCACACGCCGGTCTCCGCCTGCGCCTCGGGCGCCGAGGCGATCGGGTACGCCGTCGAGATGATCCGCACCGGCCGTGCCGACGTGGTCCTCGCCGGTGGCACCGAGGCGGCGATCCACCCGCTGCCCATCGCCGCGTTCGCCAACATGATGGCGATGTCCAAGAACAACGAGGAGCCCGAGAAGGCCTCCCGTCCGTACGACACGGGCCGCGACGGCTTCGTCCTCGGCGAGGGCGCCGGCGTCGTCGTCCTGGAGTCCGCGGAGCACGCCGCCGCGCGCGGCGCCCGGGTCTACTGCGAGGTGCTGGGCCAGGGCCTGTCCGCCGACTCCCACCACATCGCGCAGCCCGAGCCGACCGGCCGGGGCATCGCCGCCGCGATGGAGAACCTGCTGGACCAGACGGACCTCAAGCCGTCCGAGGTCGTGCACCTCAACGCGCACGCCACGTCGACGCCGCAGGGCGACGTCGCGGAGCTGAAGGCGCTGCGCAAGGTCCTGGGCGACGATCTCGACCATGTCGCGATCTCCGCCACCAAGTCGATGACCGGTCACCTCCTCGGTGGCGCGGGCGGCATCGAGACCGTCGCGACGGTCCTGGCGCTGCACCACCGGATGGCTCCGCCGACGATCAACGTGGACCACCTCGACGAGGCGGTCGAGGCGGACATCGTGCGCGACGCGCCCCGGCCGCTGCCGGAGGGCCCGATCGCCGCGATCAACAACTCGTTCGGATTCGGCGGCCACAACGTGGTGCTGGCGTTCCGCAGCGTCTGATCCCGCTCCCGTACGACGAAGGCCCGCCTCCCCTCCGGGGAAGGCGGGCCTCGTCCGTTTCCGGGGGAGGTGGCTCAGACGACCTGGTGCAGCCAGCGGACCGGCGCGCCCTCGCCCGCGTGCCGGAAGGACTCCAGCTCGTCGTCCCACGGCTTGCCGAGCAGTTTGGCGATCTCGGCCGCCAGGTCGCTCTCGCCGCCCACCGACCGGGCCAGCGCGGCCCGCAGCCGGTCCTCGGGCACCAGGATGTCGCCGTGCATGCCGGTGACGGCGTGGAAGATGCCGAGGCCGGGCGTCGAGCTGTAGCGCTCGCCCTCGGAGGTGGGGCTCGGCTCGGCCGTCACCTCGAAACGCAGCAGGTCCCAGCCCCGCAGCGCGGAGGCGAGCTTGGACGCCGTGCCGGGGCGGGCCTGCCAGGAGAATTCGGACCGCCAGGTACCGGGCGCGGCGGGCTGTCTGATCCAGTCCAGTTGGACCCGCACACCGAGGACACCGCCCACCGCCCATTCGACATGGGGGCAGAGCGCGCGCGGTGCGGAGTGAACGTACAGAACTCCACGTGTCGTCACCGGGACCTCCAGTGTGGGACGAAGTTCGCCTTCCCCAGCGGCCTCGCGCCCGTACCGTCTCTTCTCGGCCGGATCCCGAGGTTGTCATCAGTAAACAGCATCGGGGTGAAACTCCTGAAAAGGGACAGTATGTGACGTGATGTGATTTCCGGAAAGCCACCCGAGTGGAGCCGAGTGGGGGACAGCGCCGCTGGTTCGACGAGGAAAAGCTACCGCGCGGCGAGCGTCCAGGTGTGACGTACGGTCGGTCCTGGGCCCCTCATTCGCTCAGCTTTCACCCGCCGGGGCGCCCGGACCTTCCGACCGGTGCCAGCAGGGGTTGCCGGGGGCATGACCGAGGGGACCAGAGGATGCAGGATCGTTCCGCCCGCCACCGTTCGCGTGCCTCGGCCGCCGTCCTGGCGGCGCTCGCACTGCTCGGCACGGCAGCCCTGACCGGTTGCGACTCCGGTCCCGAGGGGACGACGAAGGGGGCGGCCGCGCAGCCTTCGGCCAGGCCAGGGCCGGTCTGGGACCGTGAACCCGGCTCGGTGGCCGCGGTCGGCGACTCCATCACCCGCGGCTTCGACGCCTGTTCCGTGCTGGCGGACTGCCCGGAGGTGTCCTGGGCGACCGGCACGGACAGCCAGGTGCGCAGCCTGGCCGTGCGGCTGCTCGGCGCCTCGGGTGCCGCCTCGCGCAGCTGGAACCACGCCGAGACGGGGGCCAGGATCGCGCAGCTGCCCGAACAGATGGCGCGGGCGGCGAAGGAGAGACCCGATCTGGTGACGGTGATGATCGGTGCCAATGACGCCTGCCGGGACTCGGCGCGCTACATGACGCCGGTGGCCGATTTCCGTGCGTCGTTCGAGGCGTCGATGCGTCAGCTGCGCTCCGGCGCGCCCAAGGCACAGGTGTACGTGTCGAGCGTGCCGGACCTCAAGCGGCTCTGGTCGACGGGGCGCGGCAACGCGCTGGGCAAGCAGATCTGGAAGCTGGGGATCTGCCGGTCGATGCTGGGTGACGCGGACGACATGAGTGCGCGGGCGGCGGCCCGGCGGGCCTCGGTGCAGGAGCGGGTGGTGGCGTACAACGAGGTGCTTCGGGAGGTCTGCGCGAAGGACCCGCGCTGCCGCTACGACGGTGGTGCGGTCTTCGACTACCCGTTCACCGGCAAGCAGCTCAGCCAGTGGGACTGGTTCCATCCGGGGCGCGACGGGCAGGCGCGGCTGGCGGAGATCGCCTACCGCAACGTCACCGCCGCCCGGCCCCCGGCGTAAGGTCCGTGATCATGATCACTGGTTCGGGCACGGCGATACGCACGGAAGACTTCGGCACCCTCGCGGACGGCACCCCCGTGCACCGCTGGACGCTGGAACGGGACGGCACCCGCGTGCGGGTGCTGACGTACGGCGGCATCGTGCAGTCGGTCGAGGTGCCGGACCGGGACGGGGTGCGGGCGGGGGTCGCGCTCGGGCTGCCGGACCTCGCCGGGTACGAGACGTTCTCGGGTCCGTACTTCGGCGCGCTGGTCGGGCGGTACGCGAACCGGATCGGCGGGGCGCGTTTCGAGCTGGACGGGCGCACGCACCGGCTCACGCCCAACGAGGGGCGCAATCAGGTGCACGGCGGGGCCCGGGGCTTCGACAAGCGCGTGTGGCGGGCGCGGGAGGTGCCGGACGGCGTGGAGCTCTCGCTGGTCTCCGAGGACGGCGAGGAGGGCTTCCCGGGCCGTCTCGCGGTGTCGGCGGCCTACACCCTGGACGAGGGCGGGGCGCTGCGGATCACCTACCGGGCGACCACCGACGCCCCGACGGTGCTGAACCTGACGAACCACACGTACTGGAACCTCGCGGGCGACGGCAGCGGCAGCGCGCTCGGGCAGGTGCTGCGGATCGCGGCCGGGCGGATCACGCCGGTGGACGCCGAGTCGCTGCCCACGGGCGCGTTCCTGCCGGTGGAGGGGACCCGGTTCGACTTCCGTGAGCCGGTGCCGGTCGGCGCGGGCTACGACCACAACTTCGTGCTGGACGGCACCGGCCCGGCGGCCGAGCTCCACGACCCGGCCTCGGGGCGCGTGCTGACGGTGACCACGACGGAGCCGGGGCTCCAGCTGTACACGGCGGACCACTTCGACGGGCGGCCGTTCGGCCCGTGCGCGGGGATCGCGCTGGAGACCCAGCACTTCCCCGACTCACCGAACCGGCCCGCGTTCCCTAGCACGGTGCTGCGGCCGGGCGAGGAGTTCGTATCGACGACCGTGTACGGGTTCACGGTGCGCTGACGGCACGGCAGGGGACGGCACGGCAGGGGACGGGCCGGCCCCGCCCCCTGCCGTGCGGCCGCTACGGCTCGATGTCCACGGTCGCCGTCAGGCGTACGTCGGCGAGCGAGCGGGCCGCCTGCACCTCGTAGGCGCCGGGGACGAGGACCCAGTCGTACACCTGTTCGTCCCAGATCTGGTACGTACGCCGCTCCAGCGGGATCACCGCCTCGGCGCTCTCGCCGGGCGCCGCCTCGACCCGGGCGAAGCCGGCCAGCCAGCGGGCCGGGCGCTCGGCGGTGTCGCCGCGGGGCGCCAGGTAGACCTGGACGGTCTCGGCGCCCGGCCGGGTGCCGGTGTTGCGGACCCGGACGGTGACGGAGTCCGGGTCCGCCGTCAGGCCCTCGTACTCCCAGGTGGTGTAGCCGAGCCCGTGGCCGAAGGGGTACGCGGGCGCGGTGCCGGCCTTCTCCCAGGCGCGGTAGCCGACGAAGACGCCCTCGTCGTAGCGGAGTGCGCCGTCGGTGGGGACGGTGCCGGAGACCGGGACGTCGGCGAGGGCGGCCGGCCAGGTGGTGGGGAGGCGGCCGCCCGGTTCCGCGGCGCCGAACAGGACGTCGGCGAGGGCGTGTCCGGCCTCCTGGCCGGGGAACCAGGCGAGCAGCACGGCGGCGACCTCGTCGCGCCACGGAAGCTCCACCGGGGAGCCGGAGTTGACGATCACCACGGTGTTCGGGTTGGCGGCGGCGACGGCGGCGACCAGCTCGTCCTGATGGCCGGGGAGCCGCAGGTCGGTGCGGTCGAAGCCCTCGGACTCGACGCGTTCGGTGGTGCCGACGACGACGATCGCGGCGTCCGCGGCGCGGGCCGACTCGACGGCCTCCGCGATCAGTTCCGCGGGATCGCGGCGCGGGCCGAGGTGGCAGAGGGAGAACGAGACGCCGAGGACCGGCTGGTCGTCGCCCAGGGTCTCGGGGACCTGCCGCAGCGAGACCTCGACGGGTTCGCCCGCGGTGAGGGTGATCCGGCCGCGCTCCAGCGGGTTGCCGAAGAACGCCTCGCCGGGGTCGGCGGATCCGGTGACCCGGTGGATCCCGTCGTACAGGGTCTCGCCCGCGACGGTGAGGGTGAGCGCGCCGGTGCCCCGGGTGCCGAAGACGTGCTCGCCGCTGTCGCGCGGGACGAAGGTGCCGGTGATCTCGACGGTGTGCAGGGTGGCGCGGGTGACGCCGTCGGGGAGTTCGTCACCGATCCACTGCACGGTGCCGCCCCGCAGCGGTGCGGAGCCGATGACGGCGCCGGACGCGTCGTAGCAGACGGCCCGGACCTCGAAGCCCTTCTCGGCGGGGGTGAGTTCGGTGTTGGGGTCGGCGCCGACGCGGAAGTCGACGGTGCCCTCGGGGAGGGCGGCGACGAGTCCGTCCAGCGGGGTGACGACATGGGGCGGGAAGACCTGGGCGGAGCCGCCGCCGAGGACCCGGGCGTCCCGGGCCAGGGCCCCGCTGACCGCGATCCGGCGGACGGCCGCCGGGTCGAGGGGGAGGGCGGCGCGTTCGTTGCGCACGAGGACGAAGGAGCGGCGGGCCACCTCGCGGGCCAGGGCGTCGCCGTCGAGGGCCTCGGGGCGGTCGGCCTCGGCGACGACGGGCGGGGCGCCGTCCAGGATGCCGACGCGGGCGGCCAGCCGCAGCACATGGCGTACGGCGCCGTCGACGACGGACTCCTCGACCTCCCCGGCCCGCACGGCGTCGGCGAGCGCCTTGCCGTACACCGTCCTCGGGCCGGGCATCGCGACGTCGAGGCCGCCGTCGGCCGCGGCGACGGTGGAGCGGGCGGCCAGCCAGTCGGAGACGACGTAGCCGTCGAAGCCCCATTCGCCGCGCAGCACCGCGTTCTGGAGGTAGTGGTGCTCGGTCATGGTGGTGCCGTTGACCCGGTTGTAGGCGGACATGATGCCCCAGGGGTGGGCGTTCCTGACGATCCGCTCGAACGGGGCGAGGTAGATCTCACGCAGGGTGCGCGGGCCGACGATGTTGTCGACGGTGAAGCGGTCGGTCTCGGCGTCGTTGGCGACGAAGTGCTTGACCGTGGTGCCGACCCCGCCGTCCTGGACGCCGCGCACATAGCCGGTGCCGATCTCGCCGGTGAGGTACGGATCCTCGCTGTACGTCTCGAAGTGGCGCCCGCCGAGCGGGGAGCGGTGGAGGTTGACCGTCGGGGCGAGGAGGACGTGCACGCCCTTGCGGTGGGCCTCCTGGGCCAGCAGGCGGCCGGCCCGGCGGGCCAGGGCCGGGTCCCAGGTGGCGGCCAGCGCGGTCGGCGAGGGCAGCGCGACGGACGGGTCGTCGGCGCTCCAGGCGACGCCCCGGACCCCGATCGGGCCGTCGGACATCACCAGCGAGCGCAGCCCGACGGCGGGGAGCGCGGGCAGCGACCACATGTCCTGGCCGGCCAGCAGCCGCGCCTTGTCGTCGAGCCCCAGCGCGGCGAGCGCCGCGTCGACCACGGCCTCGCGGGCCGCATCGGGGTGGGTGGGTGTGGACGCGTCTGCCACGGCCGTGCCTCCTCGTCGGATTCTGGACTGAATGCCTCCATACTGACCCCGTCACAGGTAGGTCAGTAGGTTTCGTTATCCCTCTGTGATGTACGAGGATGGCGTACGGTCCCGGTGCGGGGTCGACGGAGCGCCGAAAGGGGCCGGGGCGGATGGTGCGGGCCAGGGGTACGGAGCGGCGGGCGGAGATCGTCCGGGCCGCACTCGAAGTGATCGCCGAGCGCGGCTACCGGGGCGCCTCGCTGAGCGCGGTCGCCGAGCGGGTCGGCCTCAGCCAGCAGGGGCTCCTGCACTACTTCCCGACCAAGGAGGCGCTGCTCGTCGCCGTGCTGAAGGAGCGCGACCAGTGGGACACCGGGGGCTCCGCCCGGAGCGACGGCGTCTGGCGGATCGAGCTGCTGGCCTCGCTGGTGGAGTACAACGCGATGCGGCCCGGCATCGTCCAGACGTTCTCGGCGCTGCTCGGCGAGAGCGTGACGGAGGGCCATCCCGCGCGGGAGTTCTTCACCAGCCGCTACACCCAGGTCCGGGCGAGCATGGCGGCGATACTGCGCGCGGAGTACGGCGAACGGCTGCCGGGCGGGCTGACCCCGGAGCGCGCGGCGCCGCTGCTCGTGGCGGTCCTGGACGGCCTCCAGTACCAGTGGCTGCTGGACCCGGACTCGGTGGACATGCCCGCGGCGTTCGGGGACTTCCTGGCGCTGTTGCGGCCGGCCGAGGCGGGGGCCGCGGAGAACCCGCAATCATGACACCGCCTGCGGCGACGCACGGCGGAACCTGATCAACTCGCGCCACCTGCGGGTGATTTCGGGATGGTCTACGCGCGTCCGGGCGCGGGGCACCCCGCGGGGCGCCCCAGTGTTGACCGCATGACCACCCAGCCCACCGGGCCCGCCGCCGGCCACCACGCCCAGCCCTCCGAGCCGTCCACCGGCCTGCCCTCCACCGGCCTGCCCTCCCGCCGCACACTCCTCACCGGCGCCACCGCCGGCGCGGCCTTAGCCGTCGCCGCCGCCACCGGCGGCGCACGCGCCGCCACGCCCGGCGCCACCGGCTCCCCCGCCGCGCCCGCACCCGCCGCCACCGGCACGGACTGGGCCGCCTGTCTGACCGTCGCCCGCGCCATCCTCGTACGCGACGGACAGGACCGGCCGCTGGTCCCCGGCTACCGCGACATCCTGCTCTCCAAGGGCCTGCCGGGCACCCGCAAGGCCCGCAAGAAGGTGCTGATCGTCGGGGCCGGGCCGGCCGGGCTCACCGCGGCCCATCTGCTGCGCGCGGCCGGGCACACCGTCACCGTCATCGAGGCCAACGGCAACCGCGTCGGCGGCCGGATCAAGACCTTCCGCCAGGGCGGCCACGAGAGGGCGAAGGCGCCGTTCGCCGACCCGAAGCTGAGCGCCGAGGCGGGCGCGATGCGCATCCCCGACAGCCATCCGCTGGTCACCGGCCTCATGGACAGCTTCGATCTGAAGCGCCGCCCCTTCCACCTGGTGGACGTCGACGCCGCGGGGAAGCCCGCCAACCGCACCTGGATCCACGTCAACGGCATCCGGATGCGCAAGGCCGACTACGCGGCGAAGCCCCGGGCGATCAACCGCTCGTTCGGGGTGCCCGCGGCATTCGAGGACAAGCCCGCCGCGTCGATCGTGCGGGACGCCTTCGCGCCCGTACGGCAGGAGTTCGAGGGCAAGGAGGGCCGGGCGCTCGTCGAGGGCTGGGCACGGGTCGTCCAGCGGTACGGGCACTGGTCGATGTTCCGCTTCCTGACCGAGGCGGCCAAGCTCGACGAGCGCACCATCGACCTCATCGGCACGGTCGAGAACCTCACCTCCCGGCTCCATCTCGCCTTTGTGCACAGCTTCATCGGCGCCTCCCTGATCAGCCCGGACACCGCGTTCTTCGAGCTGCCGGGCGGCACGGGCGTGCTCGCCGACGCGATGTACGAGCGGGTCAAGGATTTGGTGCGGCTGGACCGCCGGGCCACCCGGATCAGCCACGGCGCCGACGGCGTGGAGGTGGAGACGGTCTCCGAGGGCCGCGACGGCAAGCCGCTGGTGCGCCAGACCTTCCGCGGCGACCGGGCGATCATCACCGTGCCGTTCTCCGGGCTGCGCCACATCCCCGTCACGCCCGCGCTCTCCTACGGCAAGCGGCGCGCGATCACCGAGATGCACTACGACGCGGCGACCAAGGTGCTGCTCGAATTCAGCCGCCGCTGGTGGGAGTTCGAGGAGAAGGACTGGAAGCGGGAGCTGGAGCGGATCAAGCCCGGCCTCTACGACGCCTACCGGCTGGGCAAAGCCCCGGCCGACGGCTCACTGCTGGGCGCCCACTCCTCCGTACCGAAGGGCCATCTGCCGGCCGGCCAGCGCGTGCACTACGCGGCGCACCGGGCCGTCGCCCGCGACCAGCCCGAGGCGGCCCATGTCATCGGCGGCGGCTCCGTCACCGACAACGCCAACCGCTTCATGTACCAGCCCTCGCACCCGGTCGAAGGCAGCGCGGGCGGGGTGCTGCTCGCCTCGTACAGCTGGTCCGACGACGCGCTGAAGTGGGACTCGCTCGACGACGACGAGCGCTATCCGCTCACCCTGGCCGGGGTGCAGGACGTGTACGGGCAGCGCGTCGAGGTGTTCTACACGGGGGTGGGCGCCACCCAGTCGTGGATGCGCGACCCGTACGCGTACGGCGAGGCGTCGGTGCTGCTGCCGGGCCAGCACACCGAACTGCTCGCCGATGTGCGCTCGGTGGAGGGGCCGCTGCACTTCGCGGGCGACCACACCTCGGTCAAGCCGGCCTGGATCGAGGGGGCGCTGGAGTCGGCGGTCCGGTCGGCGCTGGAGGTGCACAACAGCTGAGCCGGGGCGCGGCGGGCGTCGTTCAGCGGGCCGGGCCCGGGGCGACGTCCGCGGCGCCCGGTCCCGCGTCCGCGTCCTCGCCGTCGTCGTCCTCGCTCTCCGGTGCCACCAGGTGGCGCGCCAGCAGGGTCGCCCCGGCGACGGCTCCCGGCATCAGGAACACGGCGACGAACGGGACCAGGAAGGCGAGGCCCAGCGGTACGCCGAAGCCGAGGACCAGCAGGCGGCGGCCGCGCAGCAGGGCGAGCCGCTCCTTCAGGACCATGCCGCGGCGCTGGAGCGCGACGGCGGTGAGCTCCTCGGCGAGGAAGTAGCCGGTGACGCAGAAGCCGAGCGCCGGGACGACGGTCTGGCCGAGGACCGGCACGAAGCCGAGGGCGAAGAGCAGCAGCGAGTAGAGCCCCACCCGCACCAGGACGCGCAGGCTGTCCCGGGCGGAGATCCACAGCTCCCGCCAGAGCGGCAGCCCGGACCCGGGGACGTCGCCGCCCTCGGTCCGGTCGACCTCCTCGGAGAGCGATTCGTAGAAGGGCTGGCCGACCAGCAGCGTGACGGCGGTGAACGTGATCACGGCGAGGAAGAGCCCGAAGCCGAAGACCAGCACGGTCAGGGTGGTGCGGAGCAGGCCGAGCCAGGGCGAGGACCAGTCGTCGGCGAACGGCGTCGCCCAGTCCACCAGGTCGTCGGCGCCGTAGCCGAGAGCGATGAGCGCCGCCGTGTACAGCACGAGGGTGATCAGTCCGGGCAGCAGCCCTATGCCGAACCACCGTCCGTGCCGGCCGACCCAGCGCTGTCCCTGTACCAAGTAGCCGAAGCCCGCCCCTAGATCACGCATGGCGTCAGCGTACTGGCGGGAACGGGCCCGTCCGGACGGTCCGTCGGCGCGGGGACGGCCGGGGGCCGCACCCCTTCGCGGGGTGCGGCCCCCGGTCCGCCGCGAGCGCGGGGGTCAGGCGACCGACAGCCCGACCTTGATGTTGCCCCGCGTGGCGTTCGAGTACGGGCAGACCTGGTGGGCCTTCTCGACGAGCGCCAGCGCGGTGGCGGCGTCGACGTTCGGGATGGTGGCGCTGATCGCCACCTCCAGGCCGAAACCGCCCTCGGCGGTCTTGCCGATGGAGACCTCGGCGGTCACCGTGGAGCCGGAGATGTCGGCCTTCTCCTGGCGGGCCACCACGCCCAGCGCGCCCTGGAAGCAGGCGCTGTAACCGGCCGCGAAGAGCTGCTCGGGGTTGGTGCCCGCACCGCTTCCGCCCATGGCCTTGGGCGGGTTGACGATGACGTCGAGGTTGCCGTCGTCGGACGAGACGCGGCCGTCACGGCCGTTCTCGGCGGTGGCGACGGCGGTGTAGGCAACGGTGATGTCCTGAATGGTCATGCTGAGGATTCCTCCTGCTGTGCGCCGCGACTCGCGCCCACGATCGCGACGGCCTGGGGATGAGCCTAACGGGTGTGCCGGGGCGGCTGTCAGGCGAGGGAGACGATCATCTTCCCGGTGTTCTCGCCGCGCAGCAGGCCGAGGAAGGCGTCGAAGCCGTTCTCGATGCCCTCGACGAAGGTCTCGCGGTACTTCAGCTCTCCCGAGGCCAGCCAGCCGGCGACGTCCTGGACGAACTGCGGCTGGAGCGCGGCGTGATCGCTGACGAGCATGCCCTGGATGCGCAGCCGCTTGCCGATGACGAGGGCGAGGTTGCGCGGGCCGGGGGTCGGCTCGGTCGCGTTGTACTGGGCGATCATTCCGCAGACGGTGACGCGGCCGTGCACGTTGAGCGAGGAGATGGCCGCTTCGAGGTGCTCGCCGCCGACGTTGTCGAAGTAGACGTCGATGCCGTCGGGGGCGGCCGCGTGCAGCTGCTCGGCGACCGGTCCGTCGTGGTAGTTGAAGGCGGCGTCGAAGCCGTACTCCTCGACGAGGAGCCTGACCTTCTCGTCGGATCCGGCCGAGCCGATGACGCGCGAGGCGCCCTTGATCCGGGCCATCTGGCCGACCTGGCTGCCGACCGCGCCGGCCGCGCCGGAGACGAAGACGGCGTCGCCCTCCTTGAAGGAGGCCACCTCGAAGAGGCCCGCGTAGGCGGTGAGCCCGGTCATGCCGAGCACCCCGAGGTAGGCGGAGAGCGGGGCGATCGAGGCGTCGACCTTCACGGCGTGCTCGGCCGGGACCTCGGCGTACTCGCGCCAGCCGAGGCCGTGCAGGACGTGGTCGCCGACCGCGATGCCCTCGGCGTTCGAGGCGATGACCTCGCCGACCGCTCCGCCGTCCATGGGGTGGTCGAGCCGGAAGGGCGGGGTGTACGACTTCACGTCGTTCATCCGGCCTCGCATGTACGGGTCGACCGAGAAGTGCAGGTTGCGGACGAGGACACGGCCCTCGCGGGGTGCGGCGACCGGGGCCTCACGCAGCGCGAAGTCCTCTGCCTTCGGCCAGCCGTGGGGGCGGGCGACGAGGTGCCATTCGCGGCCGGACGTGGGAAGTGCTGCTGACATGGGCTCGGGTTCTCCTCAATGTCCTACGGAGTGGGGGAGGCTCCGGCCGGGGCGGTCGCGGCCGCACCGGGGAACCGAAATGCTTCATGTAGTGAAACAACCATGCTCCTGAATATTTCACCTTGTCAAGCAACCGGCTATCCTGGGTGTCATGGCCACCCCCCGCACAGACCCTCTGACCCTCGAAGTCGTCGAGCTCATCGGTACCGTCGTGGCGCGCTACTACGAGGAGTACGACGAGGCGGCGGCAGCCCACTCGCTCACCGGCGCGCAGGCACGGGTGCTCGGGCTGCTCTCGCTGGAGCCGATGCCCATGCGCAGGATCGCCCAGAAGCTGAAGTGCGAGCCGTCCAACGTCACCGGCATCGTCGACCGGCTGGAGACGCGCGGGCTGGTGGAGCGCAGGCCGGACCCGGCCGACCGGCGGGTGAAGCTGGCCGCGCCGACGGAGCTGGGCGCCCGGACGGCACGGCAGCTGCGCGATTCCCTCACCTTCGCCCGGGAGCCGCTGGCCGAGCTGTCGGAGCAGGACCGGACGATGCTGAGGGACCTGCTGCGCCGGATGCTGGGCGAGCCGGGCCCGTCCGCCGGATAGGCCGCAGCCCCGGGGTGTGGAACCGTTGGCTCCATGACCGCGCCCGCGCCCTTCGGCCCCCGTGAGTTCCAGCTCGTCCTACTGCGCCGGATGGCCGACCACCAGCCCGGACTCGTCGAGGAGGCCCGGCGGGAGCTGGGCGCGTCGGCCGCCGAGATGCGGGAGGCCAACCGCCGCTGGCAGGCCATGGTGCGGGCGCCCGGCGGACGGGGCGCGCTGCGCCGCTACCGCTCGGTGCTCGGCGCGCCCGCTTCCTCCGTACGCCGCTCCGTCGGCGATCTGGAATGCGACGCGCTGCGGTGGCCGGTGCCGCTCTGGCCGGACCTCCGGTTCGAGGTGATGGTCGCGCCGGGCGGCGCGGTGTGGAACGAGTGGCTGGTCCGGGCCCCGGGGGCACCGGGCCCCGAGCTGCGCGCGGTCGAGGATCTGCGCCCCTGGTCGGGCACGGTCGAGGAGGTGGCGCGGGCCTTCCCGCCGGCCCGTCCCGCGGAGGGCGGCGCGCCGACCCGGTGGGCGCTGGCGATCACCGAGCCCGGCACGGGCACGCCGTACGTCGCCGAGTTCACCTGGGGGCTGTTCCAGCGGCTGCTGCCGGGCTGATTCCCGTACCCCGCCTTCTTCTGTCGGCCCGTCAGCTCGATTCCCCCCTACGGCTCATCCCAGCGCGCGCCACGACTCCGAACGGCGCACGATGCGAGAGAACCGGCTGCCGCCGGTGCCACCGTCCGCGCTCCCGGGAGACCCTGCCGTGACCGTCAGTCTTGAGCAGTTGCGCCGTTGCCATGTCGCCGTCGACCTCGGGGCTGCCCGGACCCGGGTCTATGTCAAGGGCCTCGGGCTCGTCGTCGACGAGCCGAGCGTCGCCGCGGTGAACACCCGTACCGGGTCGCTCATCGCCGTCGGCGCACTCGCCGAACAGATGACCGGCCGCACCCCCGGCTACATCCGGGTGGCCCGTCCGGTCACCGGCGGAACCGTCGTCGACATCGAGATGGCCCAGCGCATGCTCCGCCATCTGCTCGGCGAGAAGCTCCGCCGCCAGCTGCGCCGCAAGCCCCGGCTGCGGGCCGCCGCCTGCACCCCGCACGACAGCGATCCGCTCGCCCAGCGGGCCGCCGTCGAGACCATGGTCGGGCTCGGCGCCCGGCGGGTCGAGCTGGTCGACACCCTGATCGCGGCGGCCGTCGGCTGCGGGCTGCCGGTCGAGCAGCCGACCGCCACCATGATCATGGTGTGCGGGGCCGCGACCACCCAGATCGCGGTGCTCTCGCTCGGTTCGATCGTGAGCGCCGTACGCATCCCCGTCGGCGGCGACGCCATCGATCACGCGGTGATCCAGCATCTGCGCCAGCACCACGCGCTGATGCTGCCGAGCCAGTCCGTGCGTCCGCTGCAACTGGCACTGAGCGGCGGCGGCCTGACCACGCGGGGGCCCGCCACGACCGAGATCCACGGCCGTGACGTGGCGACCGGCCTGGCCCGCTCGGTGCAGGTGGACACCGCCGCCATGCGGCAGGCCATCCACGCCCCGCTCACCACGGTCCTGGACGGGCTCGGCACGATCCTGCGCGACTGCCCGCCCGATCTGGTGGCCGACCTCGCGGACTGCGGGATCATGATGGTCGGCGGCAGCGCGCTGCTGCCCGGCCTCGACCAGATGCTGCGGGACGCCACGGGCATGCCGGTGCACATCGCGGAGCGGCCGGACGTCTGCGCGGTGCTGGGGCTCGGTGCCATGCTGGACGGAAAGATCGAGCCGATGGTCCTCGACCCGCTCGCCTGCTGAGCACCATGGGGGTGCGGTGCATGACCGACGACACGGCGGACGCGACGGACGCGGGACCGCCCGGCGAGGCGGCCACCGCGGCCCCCGTGCCGGAGAAGCCCCCGCTGTCGCTGCTCCTGGAGGCGGTGCTCGGCATCGGCTCCGACCTCGAACTGCGGACCATGCTCCAGCAGATCGTGGACACCGCCACGGAGCTGGCCGGGGCCCGGTACGGCGCGCTCGGGGTCCTCGACCCGGAGCGCGGCACCATCGGCGAGCTGTACACCTCGGGGCTCGACGCCACCGAGGAACAGCGGAGCGACCCGCTCCCGTTCCCGCTCCCGTTCCCACTGCCGGACGGGTGCGCGGGGCCGCCCGGCGCACTCGCCGGGGAGCCGGAGCCGCCGACCGGCGAGGGTCCGGCCGACGCGTCGCCGTCCGGCCGCCCGGCGACGCGCCCCTTCCTCGGGGCGCCGATCCGGGTCCACGACCAGGACTTCGGCACGCTCTGCCTCACCGGGAAGCACACCGGCGGCTTCACCGACTCGGACGCGGCGGTGCTGGGGGCACTGGCCTCGCAGGCCGGCATCGCGATCGCCAACGCCCGGCTGTACGAGGCGGCCCGGCAGCGGGAACGCTGGATCGAGGGCGCGGCCGCCGTCACCACCGCGCTGCTGACCGGAGGGAGCGCGGCCGACGCGCTGATGACCGTCGCCGAGGGCGCCAGGGCACTCGCCGACGCCTCCGCCGGGGTCATCCTCCAGCCGAACGAGGCGGGCGGGATGGAGATCGTCACCGCGTCCACGCTCGACGACCCGGCCGGGATCGTCGGTACGGCCATCGAGCCCGGCTCCGCGGTGCTGGTCCAACTGCTCGGCGGGGAGCCGGTGTTCATCGAGGACTCGGCGACCGATCCGCGGATGACGACGCATGTGCGGTCGCGGTTCGGCCCCAGCATGATGCTGCCGTTGCAGAGCGGCGGACGGCTGATCGGCACCCTCGCCCTCCCCCGGCGGCGCGGCGACCGCCCGTACACGGCCGTGGACCGGCTGCTGGCCACGCAGTTCGCCTCCCAGGCCGCGCTCGCGCTGGTGCTGGCGGACGCCGGGCACGACCGGGAACAGCTCGCGGTCTACGAGGACCGGGACCGGATCGCCCGCGATCTGCACGATCTGGTGGTCCAGCGGCTCTTCGCGACCGAGATGATGCTGGAGTCGACCCGCCGCCGGGCCGCCGCCCCCGACACGGACCAGCTGCTGGGCCGGGCCGTGGACGAGCTGGACTCCACCATCCAGGAGGTGCGGACGGCGATCTTCGCCCTCCAGCAGCCGCCCGCCGAGGCCCCCGCCACCTTCCGCGGCCGGGTGCTGCGGGAGACCGGGGGCGCCGCCGCGCTGCTCGGCTTCCCGCCGTCGGTGCACTTCACCGGGGCGGTCGACGCACTGGTCCGGGACCCGGTGGACCGGCAGCTGCTCGCCGCGCTGCGCGGCGCCCTCGCGGCCGCGCACCGGCGGTCCGGGGTGTCGGCGATCGATGTGGAGGTGGACGCGACGGCCGAGCTGCCGGACGGGCGGGCCGCGGTCCGGCTCACGGTCGCCGACGACGGGCACGAGGAGGACGGTTCGCGCCCGTCGCCCGTCATCTGGCGGGCGCCGCTCTGAGCGCGACCCTGGTGTTGGAGTGGGCGACCCCGGCCTCCCGCTTGAGCCTGCGCAGCAGCCCGTCCAGGGCCGCGGTGTCGGCGACGGCGGCCCGTACGAGATAGTCGTGGCCGCCGGTCACATGGACCACTTCGGTGATGCCGGGCAGGGCGAGCACCGCCCGTTCGAACACCTCGTTGGTCGTATCGATCCGCAGCGTCACGTCGATGAAGACGACCAGGCCGGTACGGGTGTCGGCGGCCGGATCGATGATCACGGTGAAGCCGCGGATGACGCCGTCACGGCGCAGCCGACGCACCCGGTCGGCCGCCGCGTTGGCGCTGAGCCCGACCCGTACGCCCAGATCGCGGTACGAGATCCGGGCATCCTCCTGGAGGATGCCGAGGATTTCTCTGTCCAGACGGTCCATACCGCGATTGTCGCAGCTTTGTCCGGTTCGTGACCGGGCACATCGCCTCCGGCGATACCCCGCCCCCGTTCTCCCGCCCCGGCCCGGGGGTGACCCGCTTGGCGCATTCCGGCAGGCCGACGGTCCGCGCCCGCCCTTCACTGAGGAGGTGGATACCGCCGTCAAGCAGCCCCCCGCCACGGTCGACGCGCCGTCCTCGGCCGCCTACCGCAATCTTGTGATGGCCACGATCGGCTTCGGGCTCACCTTCTGGGCCTGGAATCTGATCGCGCCGCTGTCCGGGGACTACAAGGACCGGATGGGGCTGACCTCGTTCGAACAGTCGCTGCTGGTGGCGGTGCCGGTGCTGGTCGGCTCGCTGGGCCGGATCCCGGTGGGCGCGCTCACCGACAAGTACGGCGCGCGGCTGATGTTCCCCCTGGTCTCGGCGCTCACCATCGTGCCCGTGCTGCTGCTGATCCCGGCGCGGGACTCCTACGGAGCGATGATCGCGGTGGGCTTCCTGCTGGGCCTGGGCGGCACCACGTTCGCGATCGGCATCCCGCTGGTCAACTCGTGGTTCCCGCCCGCCAAGCGGGGCCTCGCGCTCGGGGTGTTCGGCATGGGCATGGGCGGGGTCGCCCTGTCCGGGTACTTCACCCCGAGGATCGCCGGACACGGCGACAGCCTGCCCAGCCTGGTGGTCGCGGCGGCGCTCGTGGTGTACGCGGCGCTGGCCGCCGTACTGATCACCGACCATCCGGGCCGACCGGTGCCCACCGATTCACTGGCCCACCGGCTGACCGACGCCGGACGGCTGCGGGTCACCTGGGAGCTGTCCGCGCTGTACGCGATCGGCTTCGGCGGGATCGTGGCGTTCGGCGTCTACCTCCCCACGTATCTGAAGACCTGGTACGGCCTGTCGCCCACCGACGCCGGTACGAAGGCCGCCGGGTTCGCCCTGGTCACGGTCGTCTTCCGGCCGATCGGCGGCTGGCTCTCGGACCGCCTCCACCCGGCCGTGGTCACGGCGGCGGCGCTGGGCCTCGCCGCGCTGACGGCGATCGTCCAGGCCTTCGACCCGCCGCTGGCCCCGGGCGGCACGATCGCGTTGCTCTGCATGGCGGCGGGCCTGGGCACGGCGAGCGGCAGCGTCTTCGCCCTGGTCTCGCAGGTGACGCCCCAGGCGAAGGTGGGCAGCGTGACCGGGATCGTCGGCGCGATGGGCGGGCTGGGCGGCTTCGTGCCCCCGCTGGTGATGGGAGCCATCTACAGCGCGAAGGGGTCGTACTCGATCGGCTTCATGCTGCTGTCGGACCTGGCGCTGGCGGGGTGCGTGTACGCGTACGGCCGTATGCGGGGACTCCGGCGGGACTGAGGGCTGTCCCGTAGGTCCTGGCGGGCGTGTAGGTCCTGGCGGTCCCGTAGTTGCTGGCGGTCCCGTAGTTCCTGGCGGGCGCGTAGTTCCTGGCGGGCGCGTAGGTCCTGGCGGTCCCGTAATTGCTGGCGGTCCCGTAATTGCTGGCGGGCGCGTAGTTCCTGGCGGGCGCGTAGGTCCTGGCGGTCCCGTAGTTGCTGGCGGGCGCGTAGTTCCTGGCGGGCGCGTAGTTCCTGGCGGGTGCGCGACGACGGCCACGGCACCTCGCCGCGTTGTCGGAGCGCCCGAATACATCCGGTTTTCGGGCGTCCCTCCGCCTCGCGGCGCATCGCGTCCGACGCCGCGCGCCGATCCACCAGGAATCGCGCCGATCCACCAGGAATGACGGGACAGCCCTGGAGGCGCGCATCGGAAGTCCCGTCCGCCCGCCGGTCGTCCGGACCGCGCCGGGCGGACGCCGGGCGTACGCCGGACCGGACGGAGGATTCCGGGGCCCGTCACCTGCGGCAGCCCTTAGGGTGCGGTGGGTGACTCCTCTTCTGTGTGCGCCGGATGACGGTTCGACCCGGGAAGCCACCCGGTTCGGCGACGACACCATGACCTACGAGCGGCTGGCCGCCGCCTCCACCGCGCTCGCCGCGCGCATCACCGGGGCCGGGCGGGTCGCCGTCTGGGCCACTCCCACACCCGCGACGGTGATCGCCGTGGTGGCCGCGCTGCGCGCCGGGGTACCGGCCGTTCCGCTCAACCCGAGAACGGGGACGCGCGAACTCGCCCACATCGTGGCCGACAGCGAGCCGACCGTGGTGCTGGCCGGGGCGGGCGACACGCTCCCGCCGGTGCTGGAGGCGCTGGAGCGCATCGACGCCGGCACCGGGGCGCAGGACCCCGGCGCCCCGCTGCCCGAGCCCTCCCCCGAGTCCCCCGCGCTGATCGTCTACACCTCCGGCACCACCGGCCCGCCCAAGGGCGCGGTCCTGCCGCGCCGGGCCATCGCCGCCTCGCTCGACGCGCTGGAGGACGCCTGGCAGTGGACCGGCGACGACGTGCTCGTCCACGCGCTGCCGCTCTTCCATGTGCACGGTCTGATCCTGGGCGTGCTCGGACCGCTGCGCCGGGGCGGATCGGTGCGGCACCTGGGCAGGTTCTCCACCGAGGGGGTCGCCCGGGAACTGTCGTCCGGCGGCACCATGCTCTTCGGCGTACCGACCATGTACCACCGGCTGGCCGAGGCCCTCGACGGTCCCGGGGCCGAAGAGCTCGCGAAGGCGCTGGCCGGGGCCCGGCTGCTGGTGTCCGGGTCGGCGGCGCTGCCGGTCCACGACCACGAGCGGATCGCGAGGACCACCGGCCGCCGGGTCATCGAGCGGTACGGCATGACGGAGACGCTGATGAACACGGGCGTCCGGGCCGACGGCGAACCCCGCCCCGGAACGGTCGGCGCGCCCCTGCGCGACGTGGCGCTCCGCCTGGTCGAGGAGGACGGCACCGTCCTCGCGGACGGCGACCCCGACGCCATCGGCGAGATCCAGGTGCGCGGCCCGAACCTCTTCACCGGCTATCTGAACCGCCCCGACGCCACGGCCGCCGCGTTCACCGGGGACGGCTGGTTCCGCACCGGCGACATGGCCACCCGGGACGCCGACGGCTATGTACGGATCGTCGGACGCAAGGCCACCGACCTGATCAAGAGCGGCGGTTACAAGATCGGCGCCGGGGAGATCGAGAACGCGCTGCTGGACCACCCCGGCGTCCGCGAGGCCGCCGTCACCGGGGAGCCGGACGCCGATCTGGGCGAGCGGATCGTCGCCTGGGTGGTGCCCGCCGACCCGGCCTCGCCGCCGTCCGGGGACGAGCTCGCGGACCATGTGGCCGCCCAGCTGTCCCCGCACAAGCGCCCGCGCACGGTCCGCTACCTGGAAGCGCTGCCCCGCAACGACCTGGGCAAGATCATGAAGCGGTCGCTCCATGTCTGACCGGCTGAGCGCGAGAGCGGCGATCGCGGCGGTCACCGCCGAGTTCGAGGAGCTGCCCGCGCCCGGCGCGGCGGACCGGGCCGCGGACGGGGACGGCCCGCTGTCCTGGGCCGGGTACGCGGACTCCCGGGCCCGCGCCACCGCCCGTACCGGCGAGGAGGAGTCCGTCGTGCACGGGATCGCCTCCGTCGGCGGCCGGCGCTGCGTGCTGGTCTCGTTCGAGTTCGGCTTCCTGGGCGGCTCGCTGGGGCGGCGCACCGGGGACCGGCTGGAGGCCGCGTACGACGCCGCCCGGACCCGGGCGCTGCCGCTGGTCTCGCTGATCGCGACGGGCGGCAGCCGGATGCAGGAGGGCATGGTCGCCCTGACCCAGCTCCAGCGGGTGGCCCGCGCCTCGGCGCGGCTGCGGGCGGCGGGCCCCGCGCAGCTCGCGGTCCTGCGCGACCCGACGACGGGCGGCGGCTGGGCCACGCTGGGGGCGGGCGCCGATGTGATCCTGGCGCTGCCGGGCGCCCAGGTCGGCTTCGCCGGTTCCCGGGTACGGCCCCCGGACGCGGACCCCGCGGCGTACACCGCCGAGGGCCAGCTGGCCGCGGGGCAGATCGACGCGGTCGTCCCGCCCGGGGAGCTCCCGAGGACGCTGGCGCACTGGCTGCGGGCGCTCCATGCCGACGGCTCCCCGGCGCTCCCCGCGCCCGTGCCGGACGCCCTGGCCGCCACCGGTCTCCCGGCGACCGGCTGGGACGCGGTCCGGCAGGCGCGCTCACCCGCCCGGCCGCGCGCACAGGCGTACCTGGACGCCTACTTCGACCACCGGCTCCCGCTCGGCGGCGACCGCTGCGGGGGGACGGACCCCGGGCTGCTCTGCGGCTTCGGCCGACGCGGCGACCGGTCGATCGCGTACGTGGCGCAGTGCGGCACCGCGACCCGCCCTGCGGGTTACCGCGCGGCGGCGCGGGTGATCCGGCTGGCCGACCGGCTCGGCGTCCCGGTGCTCACCCTGATCGACACCCCGGGCGCGGCGAACGACGCGGAGGCGGAACGGGCGGGCGCGGGCGCCGCCATCGCCGACGCCTTCGCGGCGGTGGCCGGGGCCCGGGTCCCCGTCACCACCCTGGTGGTGGGCGAGGGCGGTTCGGGCGGCGCGCTGGCCCTCGCGGCGCCGGGCAACACCCATGTCACCCGGGACAGCTACTTCTCGGTGATCGCCCCCGAAGCGGCGGCGGCGATCCTGAAGCGCGCCCCGGACGAGGCACCCGCCACGGCCGACCAGCTACGGCTGCGCCCGCAGGACCTGGTGGAGCTGGGCTTCGCCCGCTCGGTGGTGGGGCCGCCGGGGGCGTGAGGCGGGGCCGGGGCGATGCCGCGGGGGTGAGGCGGGCCGGTCATGGCCGGGGGTCCCGCAGGGATGAGGCGCGGGCGGACCGATCACGGCCCGGAGTCCCGCAGGGATGAGGCGCGGGCGGACCGATCACGGCCCGGAGTCCCGCAGGGATGAGGCGCGGGCGAGCCGATCACGGCCGGGGATCCCGCGCGTCGTACCGGGCGAAGCCGGGCCAGCGCAGCGCCAGCAGGCCCACGGCGACGACGCAGGCGATCCCGCCGCCGGTCACCGCCAGACCGGGCGAGGTCAGGTCGGCGACCGATCCGGCCACGAAGTCGCCGAGCCTCGGCCCACCCGCCACGACGACGATGAACACGCCCTGGAGCCGCCCCCGCATCTCGTCCGGCACGGCGGCCTGGAGCATGGTGTTGCGGAAGACCATCGAGGTGGTGTCCGCGCATCCGGCGAGCGCCAGGAAAAGCAGCCCCGGCCAGAGCTGCCGGGTCAGGCCGAAGAGCGCGATGGCGGTGCCCCAGCAGGCGACAGCGAGCAGCACGGCGAGCCCGTGCCGCCGCACCCGCCCCAGCCAGCCGGAGAACACCCCGCCGAGCAGCGCCCCGAACGCCGGAGCGGCGACCAGTAGTCCGGTGGTCTTCGCGTCCCCGCCGTACCAGAGGACGGCGACGACGGGGAACAGCGCCCGGGGGTGGGCGAGCAGCATGGCGCACAGGTCGGTGAAGAAGGTCATCCGGAGATTGGGCCTGGTGCCCAGGAAGCGCAGCCCGTCCGCGACGGAGGCCCGCTTGTCCCCCGCGCCCTCCTCGCGCTGCGGCAGCATGGACGGCAGCCGCCACATCGCGTAGAGCGCGGCGGTGAAGGTGAGGGCGTCGACGGTGTACGCGGCCCGGTAGCCCCACCAGCCGACGACGAGCCCGCCGAGCATCGGCCCGACCAGCGTTCCGGTGGTGCTGGTCATGGAGTTGAGCGCGTTGGCGGCGGGCAGCTGCTCAGGCGGCAGCAGGCGGGCGATCATCGAGCTGCGGGCCGGTGCGTTGACCGCGAAGCAGGCCGCCTGGAGGGCGACGATCGCGTAGAGCAGCCCCACCCACTGCACTCCGGCGACGGTGACGGCGACCAGCGCGACGGAGAGCGTGAACGACCCCGCGGAGCTGGCCAGGCCCAGTTTGCGCCGGTCGATGGTGTCGGCGACGGCCCCGCCGAACAGCCCGAAAACCACCATCGGCAGGAACGAGCAGAAGCCGATGAGCCCGACCGACAGGGCGGACCCGGTGATGTCGTAGACCTGGAGCGACACGGCGAGCGAGGTCATCCCCTGCCCGATCCAGGAGACCGTGTTCCCGAACCAGAGCCGCCGGTAGTCGGGGGAGCTCCGCAGGGGCGTCAAGTCGGCGAATATGCGGGTGCGAGGGGCGGGTTCTTCCGCTGTTTCGGTCACAGCGGATGGTAACGACCGGGTCGGAACCCGCCCCTCGCGCACCGTGCCGTCGGCCGGTCACCTCCAGTGGCTTCCCGGCGGCCGGGTGGCCTTGTACACGGTCCCGTTGTGCGGTGGGGGGCCGCCGCGTTCGAAGAGCGTGGCGTACAGGCCGCTCCTGCCGAGGAGTTGGGTGTGCGTGCCGGACTCCACCAGCCGCCCCTCGTCCAGGACGAGGATGCGGTCGGCGTCCGCGGCCAGGGCCAGGTCGTGGCTGATCACGATGGTGGTGCGGCCCTCGGCCAGCCGTCGCAGGGGTTCGAGGATGCGCTCCGCGGCGAGCCGGTCCAGTCCGGTGGTGGGCTCGTCGAGGATGAGGACCGGGGCGTCGCGCAGCATGGCGCGGGCGATGGCGATCCGCTGCAACTGCCCGCCGGAGAGCCGGGAAGTGCCGGTGGCAATGACTGTGTCATATCCCTCCGGAAGGGCGTCGATGAACGCCTCGGCGTCGGCGGCCCGCGCGGCCCGTACGATCTCGTCGTGGCTCGCGCCGGGGCGTCCGCAGCCGATGTTCTTCTCGATGGTGTCGTGCAGGACCAGCGTGTCCTGGGGCAGCAGCGTGACGTTCTGGCGGAGGTAGGTCAGCGGCAGCCGGTCCACGGCCTCGCCGTCCAGCCGTACGCTGCCGGTGTCCGGGTCGTAGAACCGCAGCAGCAGCGACGCCAGGGTCGACTTGCCCGCGCCGCTGGGCCCGGTGATGACCAGCAGTTCCCCGGGACTCGCGGTGAACGAGAGGTCCCTGAGCACCATCTCGCTGTTGCCAGGGTAGTGGAAGAACACCTTGTGCGCCTCCACCTCTCCGAGCGCCCGGCTCCGTGCCGGAACCGGCACGGAGTCGCCCGGGTCGGTGACGGCGGGCTCGGTGTCGAGGATCTCCAGCAGTCGTTCGGCGCCCGCGGTCGCGGCGGTGGCCGTCAGTCCGAGCTGGCCGAGCGAGCGGATCGGCGGGTAGAGGTAGCCGATGAAGGCGGCGAAGGCCAGGAGCTGCCCCAGGGTCATCCGGCCGGCCGAGATCTCCCAGGCGCCCAGGCCGATGATGGTCAGCACGCACACCGTTTCGAGGACCTCGATGAACTGCTCGTAGAACTCGGTGAGGCGGACGGCCCGCACCGCGGTCCGCAACCGGACCCGCGCCTTCCCCAGGAGCCGGTCCTCCTCGTCCTGCCGCCTGTTGTACGCCTGTGTCAGGACGACGTTGACCAGCGTCTCCTCGACCACGGCCGTGATGGCACCGTCCGCGGCGCGGCCGCGCCGGGACACGGCGCGCAGCGGCCCGGCGAACCCGCGGGTCGCGATCACGAGGATCGGCACCATGACGAAGGTGGCGAGGGCCAGGTCCCAGCGCAGCCAGATGGCGGCCGCTGCGTAGAAGAGGGTGCCGAACAGCGCGGACGCCGCCCCGACGATGCCGGAGACCACGAGTGCCTCGATGGCCTCCACGTCTCCGGTGAGCCGCTCCACCAGGTCACCGCGGCGATTGCGCTGGTAGAAGTGCGGCGGGAGCACCTGGAGGTGGCCGAAGACCCTCGCCCGCAGTCGCAGCACGAAGCGTTCGGCGGTCCAGGCGGCGAGCGAGCTGCCCAGATACCCCAGCACGGCACCGATGACCGCCACGGTGAGCCACTGGAAGGCGGGCTTCCAGAAGGCGCTGACATCGCCGCTCTGGAGCGCCTTGTCGGTGAGCTCGGCGAAGAGCAGGACCGTGATGGTCTCGGCGAGGGCGGCGAGGACCGCACAGGCGAAGATGATGACGAGCCATCGCCGGTCGCCTCTGGTCAGGGGCCAGAATCGCCGGAAGGACATCAGGATGCTGATGGGGTCGGTACGGATCGGAACGTCCGACACCGGGTCGTCGGGGGGCTCTTCGATGGGATCGGAACGCTTGAGCAAGCCGTGGAAGCGCATGGGCATCACATCACCGAGGTGCTCGGAACGAGGATCTGGCCATGGAAAGGGGCCCCATAAAAGCGAGGCGGACCCGCGCGTACTGCGCGAGCCTGCCTCGTGTTGGGGTCAGGGGTCGGGGGTGACTGGCGTCAGCAACCCCAGCGACCACGCCGGCCGTAGCCGTAGCCGTCGAAGTAGTCGCGGAATCCGCGTCCACGGCCGCCGAACCCACGGTCACCGTATCCACGGCCACCGAATCCACGTCCGCCGTATCCGCCACGGCCACCGCGTCCGCCGCGACCGCCCCTGTAGTCGAAGATGCTACGAACCTTCATCTTCGCCTCCTCTGAAGGAGTTCACTGTGCCGCTCCTTGCTCTTGCTGCGGCACTTTCGACACTACGTCCGGCCGCTGGGACCAACAAGTCGTAGAAGCCGTAATCAAGCATAAAAGTGGCGAAATACCATATTCCTTCGGAGCGTTGCCATAAGTGACTCTCCGGACATCCGCCGGGACGGCCGACGAGAGAGCTCTGGACGACCCACGCCCCACGCCTCCGCCAGGCCCACCCCCGACGCGCCACGACCTCCACGGCAGCCGCCCGGCAATCGGAGCCACGCGTACGGCCACTGACGCCCCGACGAGGAACGCCCCCGAACCCGGGGCGCGGCCACTCGATCTTGCCAAGGAGCGGCACGGCGAGGGCCGCACGGAATCCGCGAGGACCCTCGCACCTACGCACACGCGAGTCACTGCTACATACACGCAAGTCACTACGTTTCCGCCGGAACATCGACGGGGGGCGGGCGCCACTCGAACCAACTCCGACGACGCCCCCACCTGCGCTTCCACCGAACACCCGAACACCCGATTCATGCCCCCCACATCGGCACCCACGCCGGGACGACCAGCCCCTCCGACCAGCTCCCGCCAACGCGAGACACACAAGCCGTCACCGTCAGTAACGACGACTCCTCATCCCTGCACAGACACACGGCGCGCGGGACCACCCCCGCGAGCGCGGGGCCGACGTCACCACCGAGGCGGACAAATGGCAGGGCGACGGACCATCCCCGCGCTCGCGGGGCCGACGCCCGGTGCGTCGGGGTGACCCTAGTGAATTCCGGACCATCCCCGCGCTCGCGGGGCCGACCAGATGAAGGTGAGCCACTGGAACAGATCGCCCGGACCATCCCCGCACTCGCGGGGCCGACACGTGAACGGGTCCGAGTCCATCAAGCTCGCGCGGACCATCCCCGCGCTCGCGGGGCCGACGCCCGCGTGTAATCGACATCGAGCTTCATCCCCGGACCATCCCCGCGCTCGCGGGGCCGACACTTGTTGAGCTGGGGTTTTATCGGGCGGGGCGGCTGTTTTCGTTTAGTTGGTTCTTGGGGCGGGCCGAGAGAATCAGCCCGTCGAAGTCGACAGGCTGCCAGCGATCGCGGCCTGCTGTGCGGGTGGCCCACCCCTGTTCGTTGGCGGCGGGTTCGATGAGGATGGCCTGGCCGTCGCCGATGCGGGTAGCCAGGAGTTCCCAGAGGCGATCGCGGATGCGGCGGCTGGGGTTGCCGACGAATACACCGGCGCTGGCTTCGACCATCCAACGGGTGAGGTGTCCACGAAGACCCTCCGGGGCGGCGACGAGAATGATGACAGTCATGATGCCGCTTCGGGGTCGTCGATCTCGGGTCCGATGACAGCAATGTGATTGTCGGTCATGCCGTGTGCCGACATGTCACCGCGTCCTGCGTAGTTGGTACCGCCCGGCACGGACCCCAGGTGCTCGTCCCACAGTTGGTTGGCCTCGGGGTCGTCGAAGTCCGCCCCTTCGGGGGTGAGCAGATTCTTGACATCGGTGACGATACGGCCGAGGAGTTTGTCGCGAGCGATGAGGTCGCGAAGCCCGAGCCGCGCATCGCGCTCCTCTGTAAGGCCCTGTGCGGCCAGGTCGAAGGCAAGCGGGATGGTGTATTCGGCTTTGTAGAGGTCGGCGATGTCCAGGACGAAGGACGTGGCTTTGCCCGTGTGGACGAAGCCGAGCCCCGGACTGGCACCGAGTCCAATGATGACGGCATGACAGATGCCGTAGAGGGCGGCGTTGGCGGCGGAAAGCAGACGGTTGAGGTCGTCGCCTGCCGCGAATGCGTCTCCGGCTTTGTAGACCCGGCCGTTCCAGGCAACTCCTGTGCGGTCGGCCTGGGCTCGGTAGAACTTGCGGATACGTGTGCCTTCTCGGCCTCGGAGTTGCTGCATGGTGTGGGCGGATACGTCCTCACCGGGGAAGCGCATGCTGTACATGGCACGGGCGACGGCAAGGCGTTCCTTGGGTCGGGTGACGAGCCAGGCCTGGCGGTGCAGGAGGCCGGCGCCCCGGCTGGGGCCGAGGCCGGCCGCGTACATGCGGACACCTTGTTCACCGACCCAGCACACGGCGGTGCCGGAATCGGCGAGCAGACGGATGGCACCGTGCGTAACGCGTGTGCCGGGACCGAGGAGCATGACAGCGACCATGGCCGCGGGCACGCGGACGGTCTGCCGCTTGTTGATGACGACGACGGCGTTCTCGTCACGGTCCAGATGACTGCGCTCGACGTAGACGCTGGAGACGCGGTCGACGAGACGGTGCAGGTCCTGAGGCTCGGCCTTCCACCAGATGTCGGGCATGGCGGTTCACTCCCTCTCGGAGAGCGGAGCGAGGGTGAGCAGCCCGCACCCATATGCCTTGGACGGTCCGATGCCTCCGAGAAGCCGCTCGGCGAGGAGGGCCGGGTCGGTGATGCGCAGGTTTCCCTCGAAGGTCACGGAGTTCATCACGACATGGGCTTCCTTCGCCGTGACGGCTCGCTTCCTGAAGGAGCGGCGTTGGCGAGCGATGATGCGGATGTCCCGGGGCGGTTCCTTGCCCGAGTCGTACGTTCCGTCCAGGTGGGGGGCGGTGGGGATGTCGAAGCCCCAGCGCTCGGTCCGGCTGAGGAACCACTTGAGTTGCGCTTCGGCAGTGCGGTGGCCAAGACGGAAGCTGCGCCGGTCGCCCGCTTCGATACGTTCTTGCTGGCGGGTGGTGGGCTTGTCGGGGCGGTTGGTGTTCTGCACAGGGTTGGCAGTGAGGCGGAAGGCGAAACTGCGGCCGGGTGCGAGTTGGAGCAGAAGCGGGGCGTAGTCGCGTACGGCGTAGTGCTCACCGTCGGCGTCGGGCCATCCTGCCTGTTCGACCAGGTGGGACCAGTCCGGTTTTTCCGTAGTGAGGACGAACAGCTGTGGACGGTAGGGGTCGTCGGGGTCGAGCCGCCACAGCGTGCGCGACTGGTCGGGCGGGCCGGGGATGCCTCCCTGCACTGCGCCGTGCATGGCCCGTGGGCTGGCGAGGAGTCTGCGGCTCTCGGCGCGCAGGGGGTTGATACGGATGCGGGAGAGAAAGGGCATGTCGGTCACCAGCCGAGAAGAGCGAAGGGGTCGTGGCCACCTGTGGCCGGCGGTTGCGCAGGGTCGGGCGTGAGTCCGGTGGGGGCCGCGAGGTAGGTGTGCCGGATGCGACGAGTGGTGAAAGTCCGCTTCGTCGGCGCGAAAGACACTGGGACGTCGTCGCGGACTTCGTCTCCTGCCGGGTCGTCGAGGGTGGCAGGAAGGTCCACGTGCGCAGCGTTGCCGTTCCTGCGCCCCCACCGCTCGCGCACTGCCTTGCCCACCTGCCAGGGTTCTGCACGCAGTACGTCCTCCAGCGAGCCGGTGCGCCGACCCAGGACCAGCGGCTGGGCAGGCACACAGGATCGGCGGCCGAGCGCGAGCGGGAAAGCCGGTTGGCGTACAGCGCTTTCAAGGGTGGTGATGAGCCCCCGGGGGCCCTCCACCGCTGCGAGGAAAACGGCGTCCTGGAGATAGAAGCGCTGGGTGACGTGTGTCTGTTTGGCGGGGGAGGTGGGCTTCTGCACGCCCTTGGCCGTCACGGCGGCGGAGAGAAGCGGTCTCCCCCGGTAGTCGCTGACGATGTGGTAGTCACGCAGGAGACTGCCGGGCTGGTCGATCCGAATGCCAAGGCCGAGACCGGCGAGGTCGTCCAGGGCCGCGTGGCGAGAACGTCCGGCCGCTGCGGCGAGGAGCCCCACGATTCCTGACTTCGTGGGTTCGGGCCGGGTCTTCCGGCGGTTCAACATGCTGCGATCGCCCCACGATTGGAGTGGAGCGGCAAGTCGCAGCAGGAGGACGGAGGACTGCTCGGGCGGTGTCACTCCCCTTCTCCCAGGGTCGTGGCGATGCGAGTGCGCAGAGTGGCGCGCAGGTCGGCGAAGGAAACAGGCTCACCGAATGCCTGAGTGAGAGCCTCGGTCGTGTCCTTGGTGCCGGGTTCGCGGGCGGCGAAGGTGTGTGTGGCCGCTCCGTAGAGGGGCGTGTCGCCCCACATCTGCATGGCGGTGATGTGCTCCTCAGCGAGACGGCGGGCGGATCTCGCCTGAATACCGGCTTCCGCAGCAACGGGTTCCTCGAAGGCGGAGACCAGATTGACCGGCTGGTCGGTGCGTACGACGACGGCGACGAGACTCGGCCGGGTCCGGTGGGCGAAGGAGTTCTGGTAGCCGGTGGGGGCGGACAGCGTGAAGCTGTCGACGAACCGGTCGAGCGCATCGAGCGCGGCTTCGGTGTCACCGCCGAGGTTGTCGGCGAGCTGGGCGAACCCGACGGTGGCGTAGCGGTAGAGGGTAGCGGAATTGAAGCCGATGGTGCCGATCATCCCGGCACCGGTCTCATCCCGTTCGTTCTGGTCGTCGACGGCGGTGAAGTAGTCGAATTCGAGTTGCGTCTCATGAGTGGAGATCGCGTGGGCCACCTGTACGGCGGCGTCCACGTTGAGCTTGGGGATGTCGGCGACCATACGGCCGAACAAGGCGACACCCACGGGGTGCCCGGTCCTGAAGTGCTCCGCGACAGGAAGTTCCTTGACTGCCTCGGTCAGAGCCTTCTCTTCCAGTGCCGCGAGGTCGGCGGCACGGTCCGTCAGGAGGTCGGCAACGGCTTCGAGCTGTGCGTTTCCGTAGAAGAGAAGGTATGCGGTGTCACCGGCCTTCTTGCCCTGGCTGAGCCCGAGTCGGGCCAGCAGGGCCGCAGAGAGGCGGGCGGATTCGTCCTGTCCCAGGCCGGTCTTCCGAGCGATCCGGTTGGTCAGTTCCTGAGCGATGCGCTTGGTACGGGTGGCGCGATCGGGTTCAGGGGCCTGCGCGTCGAAGTGCTGGCGGGAGGCCCGCTTCCATGCCTGGGAGGACACCCGGGAGCGGCGCACGCCTCCGTAGATGGCTTCCTTGGGGTTGCCCTGGTCGTCTCGGTTGAGGTTCGCGGGCGGCACGGTCTGGACGACGTGCACATCGATGTAGAGGCGCTGAGTCATCGGTTACTCCAAGTTGATCGGGCGAGCGGTGGTCTGACGGCTCGTGGCCGGCACGTGTCCGGGTGCGGGTTGGCAGGAGTCGCGTCTCATGGGGTGGCCATCAGGTGGGTGGGGTCAGCTACCGGCGCGCCGATCCGCCGCTGCCCGGGTCCATCCGTAGTAGTCGAGGCCCCAGCGACGACGCACGCGGGAGCGCGATTCGGGTCTGTTCCAACCGTGGATGTCGGAGATCAGCCGGTTGTAGTCGAGAGGCTGCTTGATGTCCTTGAGCTGAGTGATCAGGCCACGAAGTCGCAGCTGGAGCATTGCCGTCGACGTCGCGGAGAACGCCTGCTGGAAGCGGGAGTCGACCGCTTCGTCACTCGTGCTTCCGTGGCCCCGGAGTTCGAGCATCGCGCGGCCGAGACCGGCTCCGTCGCGGTGCATCGGCCGGTCCTGGCTCTGCTGGTGCAAGCCGTAGAGGGCAAGCGCGATGTGCTCGGCTTCCTGCTCGGCCGAAACCTGTCCGCGGCGGGCAGCGAAATCGTCGACCGGGCAGGTGTAGAACGGAAACATCTCCAGAACGGTTCCGGCGGGGCGGCCCAGCCCTCGGCGTAGGACCGCGAGGTCTTCTCCGGGCGGCCGTCTCTCCGCCACCGTGCCGCTCCTGCGGCGCCAAGTGCCGTCCGCCGCGATGTAGCGATGCCAGATTCTCTGCTTGGCAAGAACTTCTTCGGTCATGGCCGTTTCCAGACGTGATGAGGGACTCTGCGCCGAAAGGCGTACTTGGATACCTGGGAGGGTGCGACAGGAAAGCACCGACCAGGACGTGCCGGATGCGGTGCGCCCCGAAGGGCATCCACTGTCTACTGGCCGTGAAGACGGGGGGCGTTCTGCCGCGCGGTATCCGCACGGTGGAGGATCTCCGCACGGCGCTTGAGGAAGGATGCCTCGGCCAGCGAGACGCGATACGTGTGCTCGGGCTTTCCCTCCCCCCGGGAAACGCTTCTCCCCACGAACGCTCCGACGGGCACCGCCTGCAGGAGACGGTCGGCGACCTCCCAGCTCCGACGCCAGGCGAGCTGCTCCCAGGCAAGCTGTCCCGCCTCGATCCGTTCCGGGTCTTCCACTCCCCTCATACCGGTCAGCAACCGCCGCACCAGAGGGTCCAGAGCGTGCAGAACGAGTTCACCCGGGCGCTGCCCCCTGTCCCACGGGATCGGATCGGTGCCGAGCGCGCGTCGCAGGTCCGCCGAGAGGTGGTTGACGGCCGTGGCCAACTGCTCTGCCTGCTCGGCCACTTCGAGGAGTGCCGCACGTACGTCGCTGTCCTCTTCAAGCGCGGCCAGCGGAAGGGGCAACGCGTCGAACATCACGTCGTCAATGACGGCCGACTGATTGCCGTACGCGATGCCGGACAGCTCCACCCGCAGCGGATAGGACTCGTCGAGATCGAGCGCCAGGGCACCGGCCTGGTCCAGGAGCTTGCTCGTGGCGAACCCGCTCGTCTTCTCCCCGGCCTCCCGGGACTGCCGCTCAGGCGCCAGGAGCGCGTCGAGCCCACGCCACGCGGCTTTCCCGGGCTGAAGGCGAAGAGGACGGCGCGGCGCCGGGGCACCGCCCTTGCCCCTCCCCGTACTCCGGCCGCCGGTCCGCTCGACGCGCCACATGGTGTGCGGCTCGGTCTCGGGCGTCTGCGGCATGCGGTCCCCCGCTGCAACCAGGACACGCGTCACTCGCGAGCCCTCATCGGTCATCTCCGGAAAGAGCCGAATGCGGCGGGACTGCCAGGTCCACAGGTCCAGGAGTCCTTCGGGTGCCCGTTCCTGCCACTGCGGGGTACCGGCCGGATGCCTGTCCGAGGGATCGCGTCTCCTCCACTGCGGCAGGTCGGTCGACGTCGGCGGTGCTCCCACCGGGAGATTCAGCAACAGGGTCTCGAACAACGTCGTGCCGACCAGTAGGGTGACGCCCATCTGTCCGAGCGGCCCGGTCGGATTCCCGACCGTCTTCCCTGCTTTCACCTTCGAGTCGCCCACGGCACCCGTCTTGATCGCTGCGGTGTCCCAGCAGTGCGTGTGCAGCAGCCAGTGCGCCGCCTGCGCCGGGGTCAGCGCGAAGGTGTCTCCCTCCGTGCGCGAGACGAACAGCGGAACGTTGTTGCCGTTGGCGGCGGTCGCGACGATCAGTCCGGCATGCTTTGTCTCGCCCTTCGCGGTGTGCAGCCCGGCTACTTGTCCGAAGGGCTGCTCCGGATCGAAGAGGTCGAACAAGGCGCTGTGGGCGTCCAAGTACTCCTCAAGTCTTGAACGTTGCTCCCGCGACCATCGCCCCGCAGAGAACCACCCCATCCATTCACGCTCGTCGGCCGGACGTCCCAGGGCTTCGAGAATCACGGGCAGCAGAACTTGGCGGAATACTGCCGGCCTCTGGGTCGGGATCTCCACCGCCAAGTCACCGAACTCGTGCGCGTCCAACAGCGCGGTGCGCAGCGAGCGTTCGTATGCCGGTCCCCCCGTTGCGGGCGGCAGGAGCAGCCAGGGGTCGTCCGTAAGGGAAAAGCCATGAGTCATCAGTCCCCCTCAATGAAGCTTCTATGTTTCAAGCTAACAGCGCCGCCGAGAGCGCACATAACTTCTCCACAAACAGGTGCAAGAATCCGGCCGTTGACCCCACGGATGCCGGCCGCCATGGTCGAGCCGAGGGGATGTTCCCCTTCTTTGTTTGCACAGCGGATCGGGAATCGCATCGACCCCGCGCGACGCGGGGCACAGAGCCGCCGGGCCGGTGCCCGGCGGCTCGCCCAACACCCGGCGTGCGCGACTGCGGTCAAGCACGCCAGGCACGGACCCCCTACACCTGCCGGAGCCCGAACTCGTCGTCGTACGACACCGTGAAGTCGCCCAGCCGAGCCGTATGCGAAGCGTCCAGGACCAGAGCACGACTCCGGCACAGCCACGGGTGCCCGTGCCAGCCCGGCAACGGGCCCAGTTCTGAAGCCGCCGGCGTGAACTTCGCCGGCAGTCGCACCGTCGAGCCCAGCACCTCGTCCAGCACATCCGGAGCGACATCTCCGTTGACGCTCAAGGCCCGCCCCGCCAGTGTCCGGAAGACCGCCTCGCTCTCTTCCCGGACCACCAGGACGACCTCGACGGATTCATCGCCGTCGCGAACCGCCGCCTGCAACGAGCTCTCGTCACTGCCCGCCGTGGATCCGCCGTAGTGCAGCCCTGCCAGGGTCCGCCTCTCGTGCTCGCCATACGGAGTCAGCAGAAACCGCCGGGCCGTCTCGGCACGGACCCGTTCCTGCTCCTCCTGCTCCTCATGGGCCGCCTCACCGGCGTCCTGCCACGTCACGGGCAGCAGCGACGGGTCCGCCTCGTACACCCGCTCCACCAGCTCGGGCACCTGCCCCGGAACCGACCATCCTTCACCTGCCCCGGGCAGTACAGCAGCGGTTCGCAGCAGGAGGTGTCGGCCGTAGATCCTCTCGCCGGCATACGCGAACACCGGTTCACGGCAGTCGCGCGGCTCGAAGCCGGTGACGAACACCCTCGGTACTCTCAACCTGTCCGGACGCCACGTGCCCTCGTGGCGATGCAGCCGTCCCACTCGCTGGAGCAGCAGGTCGATGGGGGCCAGATCCGTGACCAGCATGTCGGCATCGACATCGAAGGACTGCTCGGCGAGCTGCGTTGCCACCAGGATCAAGCGACCGTCCCGGGGCCGGGGCGTCCGCGGGCCCAGCAGGCTCAGGCATTCTTCCGTCAGATCGGCACGCCTGGCGACGGTGAAACGGGCGTGCAGAAGGCGCACTTCGTCATGGTCGAACCGCTCGCGCAGTTCCTCGTAGAGACTCTGAGCCCGCGCGACGGAATTGCGGATGACGAGCGCAGTCCCCCCATGGGTGAGCTCGCTTGCCAGCAGTTCCCCCAGACTCGCATCCGCCTCGTGCTGCAACCGCTCCCGCTCCGCACGGGAGGATCTGGCGCCGGGAACCGCCTCTGGCACCACCCGAACCTCCACATGCAGGTCATCGCGCCAGCTGCCAGTGGATTCCACGTGGAACCGCGGCTCCCCCGAGGGAGGCATCCAGGCCGCTGTGACGCTCGGGTATCCCGGCGGTTTCGGAACCTCGCCCCGCAACTCCTCCTGGGATGCCGCACCGGCCGAATATGCCTCGAACAGTCCTTGGCGTTGCGCGGGGGCGAGCGTCGCCGACAGGACGATCACCGGCACACGGGCCTGTCCCAGCCAGCGCAGCGCCTCGTGCAGGAACTGGCTCATGTAGACGTCGCAAGCGTGCACTTCGTCCAGAATCACGATCTTGCCGACCAGGCCGGCCATCCGCAGCATCACATGTCGTGTGCGGGTGGCGGCATACAGAAGCTGATCAACCGTACCGACCACGAACGGGGCGAGCAGGCCACGCTTGGCCCCCAGGAACCACTCGGCAGGTGCCTGCCGCTCCGGCGCATTCCGCGCGTCCGGCTCGATGCCGTACGGGTCGTCGTCCAGCCCGAACTCGTCCACACCGCAGAACGCCTCGTCCGCATATGTGCCGGCGTCCTCCAGCAGAGCCTTCCACTCCCGGTTGAACGCTCGCTTGCCGTGCAGCAGCACCACTTGGGCAGCGAGTTGCTCGTCGATCGCCTCCACCCATCGCCGCGTGCGGGTGAACATGGGATCGCTGGTCGCCTGGGTGGGCATTCCCACGAACACTCCGTCCGCGCCGAACCTGGCTGCCAGAGCTTCCGCCACGGCCTGGGCCGCCTCCGTCTTGCCCTCGCCCATCGGCGCTTCGACCACCACGAGCCCGGGGCCGCCCATACGACGAGCCGCTTCGATCACCATCAGCTGCGAGGGCCGGGGCGCGTACCCGAACCTGTCCCGGAACGCCTCGGGGCCCGGTGCTTCCAGAGCACCCCAACCGCCATGCAGCCCGAGAGCCTTCCACGCCGATGCCGCCCGCTCCCGGGAAGCGGCCAGACCCACGTGGCTCAGGTCGTCCATCCCCACGAAGAAGCGCTCGTCGCTCGCGATCCAGTCCGCCATCACCACCAGTCCGCTGAGCTGCAACTGAAGCGCCCTTGACGGAACCACCACCGGCTCCACTTCACGGAGCCCTCCGAACCCGACCTCCTGAGTGAACGTTTCCAGCAATGCCTGCTGGACCAGGCGCCACGTTCCCTTCCCCCGCAACTGCCCCTTCGCGTGACGCGGCTCCTGTACGTCCTTGAGCGAGGGAAACGCACCGTGGTGACCGGCCACCAAGGGCCAGACCCAGTCCACGTGCTCGGCAGCCCAACCGACGCCGGTCAGCAGTTCGCGCGCCATCAGTCCGCCGGCCCAGTCGTGACGCCACCGCCGCTGCTGCTTCGCCCCCGCCGCAGCACTCTTCTCAACCCACGTCAGCCCCGCCCGCCCCACGGCTTCAGCGCCCTCCGGCCACAGCCGCTGATGCGTCGGCGTTGCCTTCCCGCAATCGTGAACCCCGCACAACCAGACGAATAACCGCCGCCCGCTCCCCGGCCCACCCGCGATCCCCTCCAGCGCCGACCGTGTCGAAGGCGCGAGAAAGCCATCCCACAGCAGCTCCGCAACCGCCGCTGTATCCAGCAGATGCGCCATCAGAAGGCTCGTGGTCCCCCCGGCTCGCTCCCGCGACTTCCCCCACAACGTCTCCAACGCCCGTACCACAACCGGTTCGTAGAGCCGGTTCAGCCGCTGTAAGTCCACTGCGCCTCCACGTACTCACCAGGACCGAGCACCAGAGAGTAGAGGCAACCACTGACATCACAACACAGTTACGGGAATAGCCAGATCTCCGATCATAAAGATGTACAATCCCGCGCTACCGCTCCCCAAGGCGGCACAGCAGACAGCCGCACCGGCAACGCGACACCCAGCACACCACCACAGAAACAGCTCCTCCCCCACCGCCGAACCATCCCAGCGGGCGCGCGGACGACGCCGCGGCCGACACCAGCACGCCGACCGAACACGAAGCACTCGCGCGGGCACGGGGACGACGGCCAGCCGCGCCACGGTCGCCCTTTGTCCCGGGGACCACCCCCGCAGGCGCGGGGACAACGGGCATCGCATCGGGATCGGTCCGCATCTCCACGGACCACCCCCGCAGGCGCGGGGACGACCAGGCCAGCGGGAAGTACGGCCAGGCCCCGCCCGGACCACCCCCGCAGGCGCGGGGACGACTTCTTCCTCAGCCGGTCCGAGCTCAGGCCGAGCGGACCACCCCCGCAGGCGCGGGGACGACGACGCCGACCGTCGCGTACGCGGTGGAGCTGGGGGACCACCCCCGCAGGCGCGGGGACGACTGCCCGCCGGGGTGAGGAGCGTGGCGTCGCGCCGGACCACCCCCGCAGGCGCGGGGACGACTCACGTGCGGGCCTCCAGTTCGGCGATGCGAGCGGACCACCCCCGCAGGCGCGGGGACGACGGTGCGGAGCCACGGGCAAGCGGCAGGAGTCACGGACCACCCCCGCAGGCGCGGGGACGACGCCGGGAGCCGTCGACGGTGCGGCCATTGACCCGGACCACCCCCGCAGGCGCGGGGACGACCCGGTGATGGTGTACCCGCACACGTACATGCCCGGACCACCCCCGCAGGCGCGGGGACGACATCGTTTCGGGGGGTGCGTCGGTCCCCTCCCACGGACCACCCCCGCAGGCGCGGGGACGACCTGGATCGCCTGGTTCGCGGGGAGGACGACGCCGGACCACCCCCGCAGGCGCGGGGACGACTTGTGGGGGTTCTCCCCCTGGTCCCGGGACGCCGGACCACCCCCGCAGGCGCGGGGACGACCTCGTCGCGGTCCCTACGGGGTACTGCTGGCACGGACCACCCCCGCAGGCGCGGGGACGACACTTGTTGAGCTGGGGCTTTACTGAGCGAAGTGGCCGTTCTCATTTAGGTGCTTCTGGCTCACGTCAGCCTCAGCAAGCATCCGCACCAACTTCAACACCGTCCCTCCCCTCCCCTCGGAAGGGGCAGACCATCACACCACACGCGGCCTCAGGCGAACGATGCGTACCGCTGTACACGCCACGCATCCGCATCCACATCCGCACACGCCTCCGCCCGGAGCGACCGGTACAGGCCGCGGGACGAACCGTGAGGATTCGCGCCAGTAAGGGGGCGGACCACAGCATCACCACAAGAATCCGGTCATAGCCGCCCAAGGAGCTACCGCAACGCACCGAGGCCCGCATCCGCAGCACCCAAGATACGTCCGAAAACCGCATTTCCCCAGGTCAGAACGATTCTGCCTGGGGATTGGGTGGGGCGGGTGGGACTCGAACCCACGGCCGACGGATTATGAGTCCGCTGCTCTAACCGGCTGAGCTACCGCCCCTTTTCGGCGTGGCGCGTACAAGTGTGCGCGCCGTCTGCCGCAGCATAGCCGGTCATACGATCTCTCGCTCCGGATGGTCGGCTTCGCATGACCATGAAGACCTCGTCGCTCGCCGTCCGGTTCCGAACGGAGCGAAGTGCACGCGAAAGTGTCACATGCATCGCACACGCATCATGGTGACGACCGACGCCGGGCACACGAAAAAGGACCCCGTGGGGTCCTCTTCCGTTCCGCTCCCCCGACTGGACTCGAACCAGTAACCCTCCGGTTAACAGCCGAATGCTCTGCCAATTGAGCTACAGGGGATCGCGCTCCCCCGACTGGACTCGAACCAGTAACCTGCCGGTTAACAGCCGGCTGCTCTGCCAATTGAGCTACAGGGGATTGCTGCGTGTGCACCGAACCCTACCTGCCTGGCTGCTGCCGGGCGGCGCGCGTTCGCTGCGACACATACATTAGCGCAAGCAGGGGGGTGCTTTGCCAATCGGTATCCCCCGGGGTGATCTCCGGTGCCCGCGGGTAGGCGGGCAGCACACGTCGCACTGAGCGTCGCACTGAGCAAGGAAGGGTGGCAGCCATGCGGTACCGGCTCACGTTCATCGCCGGACTGGCCCTCGGATACGTGATCGGGACACGGGCCGGGCGCGAGCGCTACGAGCAGATGAAGAAGTCCGCGCGCCGGTTCGCCGAGAACCCGGCCGTGCGCAACACCGCCGAGTCCGCCGCCCAGAGCGGCCGCGACCTGGCCGGGAAGGCGTATCACGCGGTGAGCGAGAAGGTCGGCGAGAAGGTCCCCGCCCCGGTGGCCGACCGGGTGCGCTCGCTGCGCGACCGCGGGCGCAACGGCGAGGACGACTGGGGCACCAGCAACACCTGACGGCGTCCCACCGCACGGCTCCAGCCCCGCCGCACGGCTCCACCACTGCCGCACCACCGGTACGGAAACGCTCCGGCGGTGCGGCAGAATCGTGTGCATGGGGATAGTCGCCGGATTGGACAGCTCTTCCGCCTTCACGCACATCGTCGTCTGCGATGCGGACACCGGCGCCGTGCTGCGCCGCGGGTTCGCCGCGCACCCCGTCGAGGCGAAGGCCACCGAGGTCGACCCGCAGGCATGGCTGCTCTCGCTCGGCGAGGCCGCCACCGGCGGGCTGCTCGAAGGGGTGCAGGCCATCGGCGTCTCCGCCCAGCAGCACGGCCTGGTGCCGCTGGACCACCAGGGCAACCCGGTCCGTCCCGCGCTGCTCGGCAACGACAGGCGGGCACAGGCCGCCGCGGCCGATCTGATCGACGGGCTCGGTGGGCGGCAGCCCTGGGCCGAGGCGGTCGGCTCGGTGCCGCAGGCCGCGCAGCCGGTGGCGAAGCTGCGCTGGCTGGCGCGGACCGAGCCGGAGTCGGCCCAGCGGGTGGCCGCGGTGCTCCAGCCGCACGACTGGCTGGTCTGGCAGCTGCTGGGGCGCCCCGCCCGCCGGACCACCGACCGGGGCGCCGCCTCCGGCACCGGCTACTGGTCGGCGGACAGCGGTTCCTACCGGCCCGATCTGGTGGAGCTCGCCCTCGGCCACCAGGCCGCTCTGCCCGAGGTGCTCGGCCCCGCCGACGCGGCCGGGACGACGCCCGAGGGGCTGCTGATCTCCGCGGGGACCGGCGAGACGATGGCGGCGGCGTTCGGGCTCGGGGTCGGGATCGGCGACGCGGTGGTGTCGCTGGGGGCGTCGGGCTCGGTCATGGCGGTGCACCACGAGGCACTGGCCGATCCGTCCGGGATGATCACGTCGTTCGCGGACGCCACCGGGAAGCATCTGCCGGTGGTGCACACGTCCAACGCGGTACGGGCGCTGCGCGGGACCGCCGAGATGCTCGGGGTCGAGGGCCTCGACGAGCTCTCCGCGCTGGCGCTGAAGTCCACCCCGGGCTCGTCCGGTCTGGTGCTGCTGCCGTATCTGGAGGGCGAGCGGACGCCGCGTCTGCCGCACGCCGCGGGAACGCTCTGCGGTCTGCGGCGGGAGTCGATGAAGCCGGAGCATCTGGCACGGGCGGCGTTCGAGGGGATGCTGTGCTCGCTGGCCGACGCGCTCGACGTACTGCGCGGCCGGGGCGTCGAGGTGCGCCGGGTGTTCCTGCTCGGGGCGGCGGCCGAACTGCCCGCCGTACGGGGGCTCGCGCCGGCGCTCCTCGGTACGCAGGTGGTCGTGCCGCAGCCCGCCGAGTACGCGGCGCTGGGCGCGGCCCGGCAGGCGGCCTGGGCGCTGGGGGTCTCGCAGGGGACGGCCGATCCGCTCACTCCCCCGGCCTGGCAGGGCGCCGCGGCGCAGGTGCTGGAGCCGGGCGAGGAGCTGGCGGTCGGGCAGGCCGTGCGCCAGCAGTACACGGCGACGCGGGACCAGATCCACCCGGGAGCGTTCGACCCCGCGGGCTGAGCCGTCCAGCCGTACGACAGGGCCGGGTACGCCGGTGGAGGTCACTCCCTCCACTTGTGTACTCGGTCTGTTTTTTGACCTGGTCTTGAGTAAAATCGCTCGCAGTCGCACCCTCCGGTGCCGGAAAATGGGTCGACTCCCGACCTCTGCCGACTCCGAGAGACACGCGTGCTCATAAAACTCCTGCGGGCCTATCTCGGTCCGTACAGAAAACCCATCCTGCTGCTGGTCCTCCTCCAACTGCTGCAGACCTCCGCCAGCCTCTACCTGCCCACCCTGAACGCCGACATCATCGACAACGGTGTCGTGAAGGGGGACACGGGCTACATCCTGGAATTCGGCGGCATCATGATCGCCGTCAGCATCTGCCAGGTGGTCTGCAACATGGGGGCCGTCTACTACGGTGCCCGTACCGCCTCCGCGCTCGGGCGTGACGTCCGGGCGGCGGTCTTCGACCGGGTGCAGTCGTTCTCGGCACGCGAGCTCGGACGCTTCGGGGCGCCCTCGCTGATCACCCGTACGACCAATGACGTCCAGCAGGTCCAGATGCTGGTGCTGATGACGTTCACGCTGATGGTGTCGGCCCCGATCATGTGCGTCGGCGGCATCGTCATGGCGCTCGGCCAGGACGTGCCGCTCTCGGCGGTGCTGCTCGCGGTGGTGCCGGTGCTCGGCATCGCGGTGAGCCTGATCGTCAAGCGGATGCGTCCGCTGTTCCGCACGATGCAGGAGCGACTCGACACGGTCAACCGGGTGCTGCGCGAGCAGATCACCGGCAACCGGGTCATCCGCGCGTTCGTCCGCGACGGTTACGAGGAGAAGCGGTTCCGCGGCTCCAACACCGAGCTGACGGACGTGGCGCTGTCCACCGGCCGGCTGATGGCCCTGATGTTCCCCACCGTGATGACGGTCGTGAACGTCTCGTCGATCGCCGTGCTCTGGTTCGGTGCCCACCGCATCGACAGCGGCGGCATGGAGATCGGCGCGCTGACCGCCTTCCTCGCCTATCTGATGCAGATCGTCATGTCGGTGATGATGGCGACCTTCATGTTCATGATGGTGCCGCGCGCCGAGGTCTGCGCCGAGCGCATCCAGGAGGTCCTGGAGACCGAGTCCAGCGTGGTCCCGCCCGTCAAGCCGGTCCGCAAGCTGCTCGCCCGCGGTCATCTGGAGGTGCGCGGGGCGGACTTCCGCTACCCGGGCGCCGAGGAACCGGTGCTGCGGGCGGTGGATCTGGTGGCCCGCCCCGGCGAGACCACCGCGATCATCGGGTCGACGGGCAGCGGGAAGTCGACGCTGCTGGGCCTCGTACCGCGGCTGTTCGACGTGACGGACGGCCAGGTGCTGGTCGACGGCACGGACGTGCGGACGCTGGAACCGACGCTGCTGGCGAAGACCGTGAGCCTGGTGCCGCAGAAGCCGTATCTGTTCTCCGGGACGGTCGCGACCAACCTGCGGTACGGGAACCCGGACGCGACGGACGAGGAGCTGTGGCACGCGCTGGAGGTCGCGCAGGCCAAGGAGTTCGTCACCGCGCTGGAACACGGCCTGGACGCGCCGATCTCGCAGGGCGGCACCAATGTCTCGGGCGGGCAGCGGCAACGCCTGGCCATCGCCAGGACGCTGGTGCAGCGGCCGGAGATCTATCTCTTCGACGACTCGTTCTCCGCGCTCGACTACGCCACCGACGCCGCGCTGCGCGGGGCGCTCTCGCACGAGACGGCCGAGGCCACCGTGGTGATCGTGGCGCAGCGGGTGTCGACCATCCGCGACGCGGACCGGATCCTGGTGCTGGACGAGGGCCGGGTCGTCGGCGTCGGCACCCATCACGAGCTGATGGGCGGCAATGAAACGTACCGGGAGATCGTGCTCTCCCAGCTGACGGAAGCGGAGGCCGCGTAATGGCCGGGCCTGGCGGACGCATGATGGCGGGCGGGGCGCCGACCGACCGGTCCATGGACTTCAAGGGGTCCTCGAAGCGGCTGCTGAAGCGCTTCGCGGCGGAGAAGACCGCCCTGTACGTGACGCTGGTGGCCTCCGTGCTGAGCGTCGCCCTGTCGGTGGTCGGGCCGAAGATCCTCGGCCGGGCGACCGACCTGATCTTCGCCGGGGTCGTCGGCCGGAAGATGCCGCAGGGGACGACCAAGGAACAGGCCGTCGAGGGCCTGCGCAAGAGCAACAGCGGCCTCGCCGACATGCTCTCCGGGGTGGACTTCGTCCCCGGCCACGGCATCGACTTCGGTGCGGTGGGCGACGTACTGCTGGTGGCGCTGGCGGTCTATGTCGGCGCCGGTCTGCTGATGCTGGTGGCCACCCGGCTGTCGATCCGGATCATCAACCGGATCATCTTCCAGCTGCGCGAGGACATCCAGACGAAGCTGTCGCGGCTGCCGCTGTCGTACTTCGACCGCGCCAAGCGCGGCGAGGTGCTCAGCCGGGCGACGAACGACATCGACAACATCTCCCAGACGATGCAGCAGACGATGGGCCAGCTCATCAACTCCCTGCTCACCATCGTCGGTGTGCTGGTCATGATGTTCTGGGTCTCGCCGCTGCTGGCGCTGGTCGCGCTGGTGACGGTGCCGCTCTCGGTGGTCGTGGCCACCAAGGTCGGCAAGCGCTCCCAGCCGCAGTTCGTGCAGCAGTGGAAGGTGACGGGCAAGCTCAACGCCCACATCGAGGAGATGTACACCGGGCACACCCTGGTGAAGGTCTTCGGCCGGCAGGAGGAGTCCGCGAAGGACTTCGCCGAGCAGAACGAGGCGCTGTACGAGGCCGGTTTCAAGGCGCAGTTCAACAGCGGGATCATGCAGCCGCTGATGATGTTCGTCTCCAACCTGAACTATGTGCTGATCGCCGTCGTGGGTGGGCTGCGGGTGGCCTCGGGGTCGCTGTCGATCGGTGACGTGCAGGCGTTCATCCAGTACTCCCGGCAGTTCTCGATGCCGCTGACCCAGGTCGCCTCGATGGCGAACCTGGTGCAGTCGGGCGTCGCCTCGGCCGAGCGGATCTTCGAGCTGCTCGACGCCGAGGAGCAGGGCGCCGACCCGGCGCCCGCCGAGCGCGAGCGCCCCGAGGAGCTGCGGGGCAGCGTCTCGCTGGAGAAGGTGTCGTTCCGCTACGACCCGGAGAAGCCGCTCATCGAGGAGCTCTCGCTGAACGTCGAGCCCGGTCACACGGTCGCGATCGTCGGACCGACGGGCGCGGGCAAGACCACGCTCGTCAATCTGCTGATGCGGTTCTACGAGGTGACGGGCGGCCGGATCACGCTGGACGGGGTCGACGTGACGAAGATGTCGCGCGACGAGCTGCGCCAGGGCATCGGCATGGTCCTCCAGGACACCTGGCTCTTCGGCGGTTCGATCGCGGACAACATCGCGTACGGGGCGTCCCGCGAGGTCACCCGGGAGGAGATCGAGGAAGCGGCCAGGGCGGCGCACGCCGACCGCTTCATCCGGACCCTGCCGGACGGTTACGACACGGTGATCGACGACGAGGGCTCCGGCGTCAGCGCGGGCGAGAAGCAGCTGATCACCATCGCTCGGGCGTTCCTGTCCGACCCGGTGATCCTGGTGCTCGACGAGGCGACGAGCTCCGTCGACACCCGTACGGAGGTGCTGATCCAGAAGGCGATGGCCCGGCTGGCCCACGGCCGTACGAGCTTTGTGATCGCGCACCGGCTCTCCACCATCCGGGACGCCGACGTCATCCTGGTGATGGAGAACGGCTCGATCGTCGAACAGGGCACGCACGAGGAGCTGTTGGCCGCCGAGGGCGCCTATGCCCGGCTGTACTCGGCGCAGTTCGCGCAGGCGGTCGCCGAAGTCGACTAGGGCCTCTCGTTTGGATCATGCCGGGCGCCGCCGGGCAGACGGGACTTCCGACGCACGCCCCGGGAGCACGTCCGTTCCGGATCCGAGGGCCCGTGCCGCCGTCCGGCGGTGCGGGCCCTCGCGCCGTCAGTCGAGATAACCGCGGAGCTGGTCGGCGAAGGCGTGGTCGCGCAGCTTGCCGAGGGTCTTGGACTCGATCTGGCGGATGCGTTCGCGGGTGACGCCGAAGATCCTGCCGATCTCCTCCAGGGTGCGGGGCCGCCCGTCGTCCAGCCCGTAGCGCAGCTGGACCACCTTCCGCTCGCGCTCGCCCAGGGTGGAGAGCACCGCTTCCAGGTGCTCGCGCAGCAGCAGGAACGCGGCGGACTCGACCGGGGACGCGGCGTCGCCGTCCTCGATCAGGTCGCCGAGGGCGACATCCTCCTCCTCGCCGACCGGGGCGTGCAGCGAGACCGGTTCCTGGGCGAGGCGCAGGATCTCGCCGACCCGCTCCGGGGTGAGGTCGAGCTGTCCGGCGACCTCCTCGGCGGTCGGCTCGTAGCCGCGCTCCTGGAGCATCCGGCGCTGGACGCGTACGACACGGTTGATCAGCTCGACGACATGGACCGGGACCCTGATGGTCCGCGCCTGGTCGGCGAGGGCGCGGGACATGGCCTGGCGGATCCACCAGGTCGCATACGTCGAGAACTTGTAGCCCCGGGCGTAGTCGAATTTCTCGACGGCCCTGATCAGCCCGAGGTTTCCCTCCTGGACCAGGTCGAGCATGGTCAGCCCGCGTCCCACATAGCGTTTGGCGACGGAGACGACGAGGCGGAGGTTGGCCTCGATGAGGCGGCGTTTGGCCATCCTTCCCATGACCACCAGCCGGTCGAGGTCGACGGCCAGCCGGGTGTCCGGGTCCGGGGTGCCCGCCAGCCGTTCCTCGGCGAAGAGCCCGGCCTCGACCCGGCGGGCGAGCTCCACCTCCTCGGCGGCGCTGAGCAGGGGGATCCGGCCGATCTCCCGCAGATACTGGCGGAAGAGGTCGGAGGACGGACCGGCGGTCTCCGGCCGTCTGTGCGGCTCGGGCGCCGGAGGCGACTCCTCCATGAGCGCTTCGGGCGGCTCGGGCGGTGTCGGCGGCTCCACCGCGGCCTCCGGATGGTGCACGGCCCGGTTCTGCGCGGGGACGGCCGAGACGTGCTCGGGTTCGGTCAGGGTCCGGGTCTGCACGGGGGCGACCTCCAGGTGATCGCTGCCGGACCACGGGGAGGACCACCGCTCGGTGGACCGGCCGCGCTCCGATGTCTCAGGCACCGCCCCCAGTGTGGGGGAAGACACATCGCCGCCACGAGGGGCGTGCGGTGACTTTCTGAGGCCGGTCCGTGACCGGTCGGTTACGCGGACGGCCGGGGCCGGTCAGAGCGCGTCGGCCCCGTTGTTGCGCAGGGACTGGGCGTACTGCTGGAGGACCCAGACCTCGTTCTGCGCGGCGGCCAGGTGGTCCGGGGCGACATTGGTGCCGAGCCGGGCGAGGCTGCCCTGCACATCGTTGATCCGGCGGTCGACGGCGCGCAGCCGGACCTGGACGAGCTGTTCGCCCGCGTACGCCTCGTCGATGGACTTGCCGTGGATGACCTCGACGGCCAGCTCGGTGACCAGCTTGCGCACCGCGTCGTTGGGGGTCGCGTCGAGCACCTGGACGAGGTATTCGCGGGTGTCGGCGACGCCCGGCTCGGCGCCGCCCGCCTCGGCGATGCACTGGCGGACCGCCGCGTACGGCGGGGCGGTGAACTCGTCGACCCCGTAGGCGTCGAAGGCCGGGGAGACCAGGGCGGGCTTCTGCAGGGCGAGCTTGAGCAGCTCGCGTTCGGTGCGGTGGGCGGGGCTGCGGAGGTTGAGCGCGGGGCCCGCGGGGGCGGCGGGGGCCTGGACCTGCTGGTGCTGCGCGGCGGCGCGGGAGGAGGGCCGGGCGGCCCCGCGCTGGTCGCCGCCCCGGCCCCGGGCCCACTGGGCGAGCTGGTTGACCCGGTGGACGACGTACTCCTGGTCCAGGATGCCGACGAAGCCGGCGAGCTGGACGGCGACCTCCCGCTGGACGCTGCCCGTCTTGATCTTGGCGACGACGGGGGCGGCCTCGTCGAGCGCGGCGGCGCGGCCCGCCGGGGTCTCCAGGTCGTAGCGGGCGACGATCTGGCGGAGCGCGAACTCGAAGAGCGGGGTGCGGGGTTCGACCAGGTCGCGGACGGCCTCGTCGCCCTTGGCGAGCCGCAGGTCGCAGGGGTCCATGTTGTCCGGGGCGATCGCGATGTACGTCTCGGCGGCGAACTTCTGGTCGTCCTCGAAGGCGCGCAGGGCGGCCTTCTGACCGGCCGCGTCGCCGTCGAAGGTGAAGATCACCCGGGCGCTGCCGTTGTCCATCAGGAGCCGTCGGAGGATCTTGATGTGGTCGCCGCCGAAGGCCGTGCCGCAGGTGGCGATGGCGGTGGTGACCCCGGCGAGATGGCAGGCCATGACGTCGGTGTAGCCCTCGACGACCACGGCACGGCTGACCTTCGCGATGTCCTTCTTCGCCAGGTCGATGCCGTACAGCACCTGGGACTTCTTGTAGATCGCGGTCTCGGGGGTGTTGAGGTACTTCGGGCCGTTGTCGTCGTCACGGAGCTTGCGGGCGCCGAAGCCGACGATGTCGCCGGAGGTGTCGCTGATCGGCCACATCAGCCGGCCGCGGAAGCGGTCGATGGGGCCGCGCCTGCCGTCCTGGGAGAGGCCGGAGGCGATCAGCTCCTTGTCGCTGAAGCCCTTGCCGCGCAGATAGCGGGTGAGGTGGTCCCAGCCCGCCGGGCTGTAGCCGATGCCGAAGTGGGCGGCGGCGGCCTGGTCGAAACCGCGCTCGGCGAGGAACTTCCGGCCGATCTCCGCCTCCGGGCCGTCCAGCTGCTCGGCGTAGAACCCGGCGGCCACCTTGTGCGCCTCGACCAGCCTGATGCGCTCGCCGCGCTGATGGGAGGGGTTGTACCCGCCCTCCTCGTAGCGCAGGGTGATGCCCGCCTTGGCGGCGAGCCGTTCGACCGTCTCGGAGAACGAGAGATGGTCGATCTTCATCACGAAGGCGATCGTGTCGCCGCCCTCCTGGCAGCCGAAGCAGTGGAAGAGACCCTTGCTCGGGCTGACCTGGAAGGAGGGGGACTTCTCGTCGTGGAACGGGCAGAGGCCCTTGAGGTTGCCACCGCCCGCGTTGCGCAGCTGGAGGTACTCGGACACGACGGCGTCGATCGGGACCGCGTCCCGTACCGCCTTCACGTCGTCGTCATTGATCCTGCCTGCCACGGGTGAAGTCTACGGGTGGGGTGCGACAGCCGTGCCACCTGCCGAGGTGATCCGCGGAACCCGGCGGGCTCAGCCCAGGGAGTCCAGGGGCACGGACGGGTCCGCCAGCGCGTCCGGGTCGATCGGGCGGCCGGACCTGATCAGCCCCTGCACGGGCTCGGTGACGTCCCACACGTTGACGTTCATCCCGGCCAGCACCCGGTGGTCCTTCAGCCAGAAGGCGATGAACTCCCGCTTGCCCGCGTCGCCCCGGATGACCACCTGGTCGTAGCTGCCCGGCGGCGCCCAGCCCGAGTATTCGAGACCGAGGTCGTACTGGTCGGAGAAGAAGTAGGGCACGCGGTCGTAGCCGACCTCCTGGCCGAGCATGGCGCGGGCCGCGGCCGGGCCGCTGTTCAGCGCGTTGGCCCAGTGCTCCACGCGCAGCCGGGTGCCGAGCAGCGGATGGGCCACGTTGGCGACGTCACCGGCCGCGTAGATGTGCGGGTCGCTGGTGCGCAGGGAGGCGTCGACCGCGATGCCGCCGCCGTCCGCGCGCGGGGCCATCGCGAGCCCGGCGGTCTCGGCGAGGGCGGTGCGGGGCGCGGCGCCGATCGCGGCGAGCACGTCGTGGGCGGGGTGCTCCTCGCCGTCGTCGGTACGGACGGCGAGGACCAGGCCGTCCTGGCCGATGATCTCGGTGAGCCGGACGCCGAAGTGGAAGCGGACCCCGTGGTCGCTGTGCAGATCGGTGAAGATCTGGCCGAGCTCGGGACCGACGACCTGGTGCAGCGGGGTCGGCTCCGGTTCCACGACGGTGACCTCGGCGCCGTATCCGCGGGCCGCCGCCGCGACCTCCAGGCCGATCCAGCCGGCCCCGGCGATCACCAGATGGCCGTTGTCGCGGCCGAGGGCGGTCAGTACGTTGCGCAGCCGGTCGGCGTGGGCGAGGCGGCGCAGATGGTGGACGCCGGCCAGGTCCGTGCCCGGGACGGGGAGGCGGCGTGGTTCGGCCCCGGTGGCGAGCAGCAGCTTGTCGTAGTGGACGACGGTGCCGTCGCCGAGCTGCACGGCGCGGGCCTCCCGGTCGAGCGAGGTGACCGGCTGCCCCAGGTGCAGTTCGATCTCGGCGCCCGCGTACCAGGCGGGCTCGTGGACGAAGACGCTCTCCCGGGCCTCCTTGCCGGACAGATAGCCCTTGGAGAGCGGGGGCCGTTCGTAGGGGTGGTCCCGCTCGTCGCCGAGCAGGATCACCCGGCCGCTGAAACCCTCCGCGCGGAGCGTCTCGGCCGCCTTCGCTCCCGCCAGTCCTCCGCCGACGATGACGAACGTCCGATGTGCGTCGACCACTTGATGCCTCCCGGTGCTTGCTGCGCGGCGCCGCCGACTGCGAGCGTCCCGCACGCAGCGTGTTGACGAAAGAGGGTGTACCCCGATCAGGTCGGACCCGGGGCCCGACCGGCCCAGTCTGCGCGGCGGGGCCCGCCGGACGGGGGACGGCTCGCAGACAAGGCGGAATCGGGGCGAATCCTCCGGCCGGGGCGGATCCCCCGCCGGACGCGGGGGCCGGTCATCGGCGGGGTGCGGTGAGTGCCCTGTGCAGCGAGCGGGCCGAGGCGTCGGTGAGCGCGGCGATCTGGTCGACCAGGACCCGCTTGCGGGCCCGCTCGTCGCGGGCGGCGTCGAACAGGGCGCGGAACTGCGGTTCCAGCCCTTCCGGGGCGCGCGCGGTCAGTGCGGCGGCCAGCTCGGCGATGACGATCCGCTGGTCGGCGCGGATCGCCTCCTGCTCGGCGCGCCGCATGACGTAGCGGTCGGCGACCGCCTTGAGCACGGCGCACTCGGTGCGGGCCTCGCGGGGGACGACCAGCCGGGCGTCGTAGCGGCCGAGGCGGCCGGGCCCGTACGCCTTGCGGGTGCTGCTCTCGGCGGCCAGGCAGAAGCGGCCGATCAGCTGGCTCGTCGCGTCCTTCAGCCGGGCCTGGGCGGGGGCGGATCCGTCGTAGCCGTGCGGCCACCAGTCCTGGGCGACGAGCCGGTCCAGCGCGTCGGCCAGCTCCTGGGGCTCGGTGTCCGCCGGTACGTAGCGGCCGATGGCGACCGCCCAGATCTCCTGCCGCTCCGGCTCGGCGCAGAGGCGGTCGGGGTCGATGTGCCCGGCGTGCAGGCCGTCCTCGAAGTCGTGCACGGAGTAGGCGACGTCGTCGGACCAGTCCATGACCTGGGCCTCGAAGCAGGTGCGGTCCTTCGGTGCCCCCGTGCGGGCCCAGGCGAAGACCGGCAGGTCGTCCTCGTACACCCCGAACTTCGGCGAGCCGGGGTCGGTGGGGTGGGCGCCGCGCGGCCAGGGGTACTTGGTGGCGGCGTCCAGGGCGGCCCGGGTCAGGTTGAGTCCGACGCTGACCGGTTCGCCGGTGCGGGTGTCGGGGACGAACCGCTTCGGTTCGAGCCGGGTCAGCAGGCGCAGCGACTGGGCGTTGCCCTCGAAGCCTCCGCAGTCGGACGCGAAGTCGTTGAGTGCCTGCTCGCCGTTGTGCCCGAAGGGCGGGTGGCCCAGGTCGTGGGCGAGGCAGGCCGTCTCGACCAGGTCGGGGTCGCAGCCGAGCGCCGCTCCGAGCTCGCGGCCGACCTGGGCGCATTCGAGGGAGTGGGTGAGCCGGGTGCGGGGGCTGGCGTCCCAGGCGTGGCCGCGGGTGCCCGGGGTGACGACCTGGGTCTTCCCGGCGAGCCGCCTGAGCGCGGCGGAGTGCAGCACCCGGGCCCGGTCGCGCTGGAACGCGGTGCGGCCCGGCCGTTTGTCCGGCTCGGTGTCCCAGCGCTCGGCGTCGGCCGCGCCGTAGGGGCTCGTGCCGTGGTCCTGTGTGCCCTGGGTACCGTCCATGCCGTTCATGGTTCCGACAGTAAACGGCCGGGCCGACAAGAAGGCTCGGCCCACCGCCCGGAAATATCCGTTCATCGGGTTTTCTTCCACCCGTCAGCCGTGTCGCCGGGCCGCGCGTTCCGCCGCCGCGTGCCACCAGCCCGGGGGCGAGGGAGCCGTGGGGCGGGAGGTGGGCTGGTCCGGGTGGAGGCCCAGGGGGCGCAGGGCCGAGGCGCGCACGCGGACGGTGATCCAGCCGCGCCAGTGGCCGTCCGGTCCCGGGCCGCAGGCCAGGTCGCAGTGGATTTCTCCGGCGGGTACCGGCATCCAGTCGATGCCCCGGTCGCGCAGTCAGGCGCGCGCGGCGGCGGCCGGGTGCGGGGCGCCCTTCAGGTTCTCGTAGGCGGCGATCGTCACCCAGTCGTCCTCGGCGGTTGCGTTCATGGCACTCATCCTGCCCGTTCGAGAACCCTTTCGGCCCGTGGATCGTCTGATCCTGCGGGACGACGGTGCACGGCACGGAAGCGGAGGGGGTTCCATGCGGGTGAAGTGGCCGGGACGGCTGCCGCTCGGGCGGCTGCGGCCGCGCCTGCCGCGGACGCGGCGGGGTCAGCGGCGGGCCGTGCAGGGGGTGATGGTCGCGTGCGTGCTCGTGCTGGCTCCCTCGGCCTGGACGCACGCCGTCGCCGACGCCCGGATCAGGACGACCGCGGACGCGCCCGCGCAGCAGGTGGCCGTGGTGTTCGGGGCGGGGCTCCGGCAGGGCAGACCGTCGCCGTACCTCGCCAACCGGCTGAAGGCCGCCGCCGAGCTGTACCGGGACGGGAAGGTGAAGGTCGTGCTCGTGACCGGCGACAACAGCCGGAAGGAGTACGACGAGCCGGATGCCATGCGCACCTATCTCCGGGAGCACGGGGTACCGGACGAGCACATCGTGAGCGACTTCGCCGGGTTCGACACCTGGGACTCCTGTGTGCGGGCCAAGAAGATCTTCGGGGTCGACCGCGCGGTGCTGGTGAGCCAGGGGTTCCACATCCGCCGGGCGATCGCGCTGTGCCGGACGGCGGGGATCGACGCGTACGGCGTGGGCGTGGCCGCCGCACACGACGCGACCTGGTACTACGGCGGGGCGCGGGAGGTGTTCGCGGCGGGGAAGGCGGCGCTGGACGCCGTGTTCGAGCCCGATCCGCACTTCCTGGGGCCGCGGGAGTCCGGTATCGGGGAGGCGCTGGCGGCGCGCGGGCGGTAGCCCCGGGGCGGGCCCGGGGCGTGCGCGCCACTTCCGGGTCAGGCGTCGTACGGGCGCGCGGCGTCAGGCGGCGTACGGGCGCGCGGCGTCAGGCGGCGTACGGGCGCGCGGCGTCAGGCGGCGTACGGGCGCGCGGCGTCAGGCGGCGTACGGGCGCGCGGCCCTGGCGTCGCGCAGGGCGTGCCCCCACCAGACCAGCTGGTCGAGCAGCGCCTTGGCCGCCGCGTCGCAGCCCGCCGGGTCCCGGTGCCTGCCCTCGTCGTCGAAGAGGGCGCCCGCGTTGTGGAAGGAGACCGTCTCGCGGATGCCGGCGGTGTGCAGCTCCGCGAAGACCTGCCGCAGGTGCTCGACGGCGCGCAGCCCGCCCGAGACCCCGCCGTACGAGACGAAGGCGACGGGCTTGGCCTGCCACTCGGCGCGGTGCCAGTCGATGAGGTTCTTCAGCGGGGCCGGGTAGGAGTGGTTGTACTCGGGGGTGATGACGACGAAGGCGTCGGCCGCCGCCAACCGGGCGGAAACGGCGGCGAGCCGGGACCGCGCGTCGGCGTCGGGCCGGTAGGAGAGGGCGATCGGGAGGTCGAGTTCCGCGACGTCGATCAGGTCGGTCCCGATGCCGGGGTGGGCGTCGGCGTGCGCGAGGAACCAGCCGCCGACGACGGGGGCGAACCGTCCCTCGCGGTTGCTGGCGAGGATGACCGCGACCTTCAGGGGTGCGGTGGAGGCAGGGGTGGGAGCTGTGGTGAGGTCCATGCGAAGAGGCTCGTACGTCAACCGGACTTGAGGTCAAGTCCTTCCGGTGGCCCCCGCCGACGGGTTCCGCGGCATACGGTGGACGGCATGACGACTCCCCCGACCGCGCCCTTCCCGTACGCCGAGTTCGACGGGCATCCGGCCACCGAGGCGGACCTGCGGATCGCGGCCTTCCTCGGCTACGGCCACTTCACGGCCATGCAGGTCAGAGACGGCGGGGTGCGTGGCCTCGGCCTGCATCTGGCCCGGCTGGACGCCGCCGGCCGGGAGCTGTTCGGGCACGGGCTGGACGGGGACCGGGTCCGCGACCTGGTGCGGCACGCGCTGGACGGGGCCGGGGTGCGGGACGCCTCGGTCCGGGTCCACGGCTTCCTGGCCCCGGGGGACGGGGAGACGACCGTCATGGTCACGGTGCGGGCCCCCGCGCACAAGTCCACCGAGCCGCACGGCCTGATGTCCGTCCCGTACGCCCGCACGGTGCCGCACATCAAGCGGCCCGGCGAGTTCGGCCAGACGTACTACGCGCGGCTGGCCGCCCGCGCCGGGTTCGACGAGGCGCTGCTGACCCTGCCGGGCGGCGTGGTGACGGAGGGCGCGATCACCAACGTCGGCTTCTGGGACGGCACGTCGGTGGTGTGGCCGGACGCCCCCTGTCTGACCGGCATCACGATGGCGCTGCTGGAGCGGGAGCTGTCCGGCGCGGGGTCGGTGCGCCGTCCGGTGACGCTGGACGGGCTGGGCGCGTTCCGGTCGGCCTTCGTCACCAACTCGCAGGGCATCGCGCCGGTCCGGCGGATCGACGACACGGAGTTCGCGGTGGACGAGGCGTTGATGGAGCGGCTCGGGCAGGCGTACGCGCGGGTGCCGTGGGACACGATCTGACGCGGGTCCGTCCCGGCGCGGTCGGGCGACCGTGCCGGGACGGGCCCGCGGGCGGGGGCTACTTCTCCCAGCCGACCGTCTCCGGCAGCGGGCTGTAGAAGATGGTGGCGCCGACGTTGGCCAGCCCCTTCTTCACGCTGTAGGTCGAGGGGCCGCTGAACAACGGCAGGAAGGCGTACTGCTGGAGGGCCTTGCGCTCGACCTCGTTGGCCGCCGCGATCTGCTTGTCGAGGTCGGCGATGTCGGCGGTGGCGCGGATCTCCTTGTCGAGCTCCGGCGTACCGGAGCCGGTGATGTTGGAGTCACGGTCCGAGCAGTAGAAGTCGCACAGGTAGCGGGCACCGAACGGGTCCATGGAGCGGTTCCCGGACAGGAAGAGGTCGAACCTGCGCTCGCTGAGGATCTTGGAGAAGTCGGCGGAGTCGGCCTTCTTGATCACGAGTTCGACGCCCACCGGCTTCAGCATCGCGCTGAAGGCACCGGCGACGGCCTTGTCCAGCGGCTCGTCGCCGAGGATCGTGTAGCCGACTTCGAGCCTCTTGCCGTCCTTGACCCGGATGCCGTCGCCGCCGGGCTTCCAGCCCGCCGCGTCGAGCGTCTTCTTCGCCTCGTCCGGCGCGTACTTCAGGACGGCCGACACATTGTCCTGGTAGCCCTTCTGGAAGCTGTACAGCACCGCCGAACCGGGCAGCGGCTCCTTGTAGTCGAGCCCCTGGAACTGGATCTTCGCGATCTGGGAACGGTCGATGCTCTGCTGGATGGCCTTGCGGACGGCCGTGTCCGCGAGGTTGGCCGACTTCGTGTTGAAGTGGAGCGAGTACTCGAAGGGGCTTCCGCCGCTGCGGATCTCCGTCCCCTTGAGCCCCTTGACCTGCTTGAGGCTCTCCGCGTCGACGGCCGAGGTGTAGTCGAGCTGGCCGTTCTTGAAGGCGTTGACCGCGGCGGTCGACTCCAGGTTGACGTAGACGCGCTTGTCGAGCTTGCCCTTCTTGCCCCACCACTTGGGGTTGCGGACGAAGGTGATGCCGCCCGAGTGGGTGTCCCACTCGCCGACCGTGTACGGGCCCGCGCCCCACTCCGGGTGGGCCTTCTTGACGTACGCCTTGTTGAAGTTGGCGACGGTGGCCGCCTCGGGGTGCAGGAAGGTGGTGAACAGGGTCGTCCAGGAGGCGTTGACGCTCTTGAACTCGATGACGGCCTGCTTGGCGTTCGCGCCCTTGTGGACCGAGGAGATCTGGTCGTAGCCGTCGGTGGACGAGGCGTCGAAGCCCTTGTCCGAGCCGTTGTTGGCCTTCCAGGTGGCCTCGATGGCGGTCCAGTCGATCGGGGTGCCGTCGTTGAAGACGGCCTTCTCGTTGAGGGTCAGCGTGACCGTCTGCCTGCCGCCCTCGACCGCGACCTTCACATCGCTGTAGTAGTCCGGGTTGTACTGCACCTCGCCGGTGGGCGAGTAGGTGATCGCGTCGGCGTTGTACCAGGACCAGACCCGGGACGCGGTCAGGGTGGCGTTGACGTTGAACGGGTTGCCCTGGTCGTCGAAGGTCCCGGCGGTGGTGTAGGTGCCGCCGTCCTTGATCCGGTCGTACGGCACCGGGTTGTAGTCGGCCGCGGCCGACGCGGCCTCGGGGGCGTCCTTGCCCGCCGCGCCGGCCCCGCCCTTCCCGGAGGAGGCGTCGCACGCGGTGGCTGCGACGGAGACGGCGGCGACGAGGGCGAGGGGCAGGGCCAGTCTTGCGCGCATGGCGAAAGGGCTCCTTCTGGTTCGGTGGAGACGGGGGTGAGCTGTGAGTACGGGGGCGGCAGCCGGCCCCGCAACGGCGTGGGCGGGCTCAGACGGCGTGACAGGCGTACTGGTGGCCGGGGCGCCCGGCCACCGCGGTCGGCGCGGGGCGCTCGGTGCGGCAGCGCCCGCGCACGTCCTCGTCGGCGAGGCGGTACAGGGGGCAGCGGTCGACGAAGACGCAGCCCGTCGGGGGCCGGGTGGCGCTCGGCTGCTCGCCCCGGAGCACCACGCGTTCGCGGGCCCGCTCGCGCCGCGGGTCGGGCACCGGGATCGCCGACAGCAGCGCCCGGGTGTACGGGTGCCGGGGGTCGGAGAAGATCGACTCCGTGTCCCCGGTCTCGACGATGTGCCCGAGGTACATCACCGCGATGCGGTCGGAGATGTACCGGACCACGGCCAGGTCGTGGGCGACCACCAGGTAGGCGAGCCCGAGTTCGCGCTTGAGCCGGGCCAGCAGGTTGATCACCCCGGCCTGCACCGACACGTCCAGGGCCGAGAGCGGTTCGTCCAGGGCGAGGAGCTTCGGCTCGGTGGCCAGGGCCCTGGCGATGCCGACCCGCTGGCGCTGACCGCCGGAGAGCGCGGCCGGGAAGCGACCGCTCACCGAGGCGTCCAGGCCGACCAGCGCCAGGAGTTCATGGACCCGGGAGCGGATCGACTCGCGGTCCCGGCCGATGGCCCGGAGCGGTTCGGCGAGCAGCTGGAAGACGGGCAGCCGGGGGTTGAGGGCCCCCAGCGGGTCCTGCATGACGATCTGTACGTCCTGCCGCAGCTCCCGCACCCGGGCCGCGGAGTCGACCGTGCCGACGTCGGTGCCGGCCACCTCGATGCGCCCGCCCTCGGGGCGCTTCAGTCGCAGGACCTCCAGCAGCGTCGTGGTCTTGCCGCTGCCCGACTCTCCCACCAGCCCCAGGGTCTCCCCGGCCCGCAGCTCGAAGCCGACCCGGTTGACGGCGTGCAGCGTGCCGACCCGGCGCTTGAGGAGGGCGCCCTTGGTGACGGGGAAGGTCTTGACGAGGTCCTCGACCCGGAGCACCACCTCGCCGGTGGCCCCGGGTCCGGGCCCGTCCGTCCCTGCGTCCGGCCCGGTGTCCCCGTCCGGGTCCAGGGTGCCGTCGGCGATCTCGTCCGCGCGCAGGCAGGCCACGTGCCCGTGCCCGGTGATCTCGCGCAGCTCGGGTTCGCCGGTCCGGCACGCGTCCTGGGCGAGCGTGCAGCGGCTCGCGAAGGGGCAGCCGCCCGGGAGGTCCACCAGCGCGGGCGGCTCCCCGGCGATCGGGACCAACGGCCGGTGGACCCCGCTGTCCACGGTGGGCACGGCGGCGAGCAGCCGCGCGGTGTAGGGCATGGTCGGCCGGCGGAACAGCTCCTCGACGCCCGCCCGTTCCACGATCCGGCCCGCGTACATCACGGCGATGTCGTCGGCGTGGCCCGCCACGACCCCGAGGTCGTGCGTGATGAGGACGAGTCCGGCCCCGGTCTCCCGCTGCGCCAGCCGCAGGACGTCCAGGATCTGGGCCTGCACGGTGACGTCGAGGGCAGTGGTGGGTTCGTCCGCGACGAGCACGGACGGCTTGTTGGCGATCGCCATGGCGATGACGACGCGTTGGCGCATCCCGCCGGAGAACTCGTGCGGGAACGACTTGGCCCGGCCCCTCGGGTCGGGGATGCCGACGAGGTCGAGCAGTTCGACGGCCTGTTCCCAGGCCGCCCGCTTCGTCAGGTCCTGGTGGACGCGCAGGGCGTCGGAGAGCAGTCTGCCCACGGAGAAGATCGGGGTGAGCGCGGAGAGCGGGTCCTGGAAGACCATGCCGATGGAGCTGCCCCGCAGCGCGGAGAGCTCCTTGTCGCCGAGGCCGACCAGATCGCGTCCGCCGAGCAGTACCCGGCCCCGCAGTTCGGCGGAGGGCGGCAGCAGTCCCATCACGGCCATCGCGGTGGCGGACTTGCCCGAGCCGGACTCGCCGACGATGCCGAGGGTCCGGCCCGGCAGGAGGTCGAAGCCGACGCCGCGGACCGCCTCGACGGGTCCGGCCTCCGAGGGGAAGGTGATCCGCAGGTCCCGTACCGAGAGCACGGGGGTGGCGTCGGTGCGGGCCGGGGCCGCGGCCGGGGTGGTGAGCGTCATCGTCGGCCTCCTGCCGCACCGGTCACGGACGTGGGGTCGAGGGCGTCGCGCAGCCCGTCGCCGACGAAGGTCATCGACACGGTGAGCAGGACGACCAGGCCCGCGGGGAAGGCGAAGAGCCACGGGGCGCTGGTGATGGTGCCCGCGCCGTCCGCGAGCATCGTGCCGAGCGAGACGTCCGGGGTCTGGACGCCGAATCCGAGGAAGGACAGCGCGGTCTCGCTGAGCACGGTCGCGACGACGCCGAGCGTCAGGTTGACGATCAGCAGCGAGCCGAGGTTGGGGATGATGTGGCGCAGGATGATGCGTGGCGCGCCGACGCCCATGAACTCGGCGGCCGTCACGTAGTCCCGTTCCCGCAGCGAGGTCGAGACGGACCAGATGACCCGCGCGGTGGACATCCAGCCGAAGACCGTGAGCACGACGATCAGGACCCGCCAGTCCCCGGCCAGGCGGTGGGAGACCAGCGCGAGGATCAGGAACGAGGGCACGACCAGCAGGAAGTGGATGACGGCGAGCGTCGCCTTCTCCACCCGGCCGCCGAAGTACGCGGCGCTGGAGCCGATGACCGCGGCGACGACGATGGTCAGGACGGAGACGCTCACGGCGATCGCCAGGGAGCGCCGGAGCCCGTGGACGGCGGAGGCGTAGACGTCGTTCCCGCCCTGGTTGGTGCCGAACCAGTGGGCGGCGCCGGGCGGCTCGGTGAGGGCGGCGAAGTCGGCGTCGGAGTACGCGTAGGAGGTGAACAGGGAGCCGAACACGCTGAACAGCACCAGCAGTACGAAGATCACCACACCGACGACGGCGAGGCGGTTGCGCAGGAAGCGGCGCAGGTAGAGCCGGCCGAGGCCGAGGTCGGAGGCGTTCTTCCGGCCGCCGGGGGGAGCCGTTCGCGCCGCCGGGTCCGCCGTCGCCCCGGACGAGGCGTCGGTCGTCATGTCTGTGGCCACGTCAGTTCACCCTCACTCGGGGGTCGAGGAAGACGGTGGCGATGTCCGCGAGGATCGCGCCGATCGCGGTCAGGGCGGCGGCGAAGGCAGCCGTCGCGACCGTGCCGTGCACGTCGTTCTTGCCGATGGTCTGGATGAAGTAGCGGCCCATGCCGTTCCAGCCGAAGATCGTCTCGGTGATGACGGCGCCGGTGAACATGGCCGGGATGCTGAACGCCACGGAGGTCGCCGTCGGGATGAGCGCGGCGCGCAGGGCGTGCCTGCGGATCGCCTGGGACCGGGTGAGCCCGGTGGCCTGGGCGGTGCGTACGAAGTCCGCGTCGATGGTGTCCAGCAGCAGCGAACGCTGCGTCAGGTGGTAGCCGACATAGCCCATCAGCGTCAGGCTCAGGGTCGGCAGGATCAGATGCAGCAGACGGTCGCCGATCGTCGGCAACAGCCCCTCGACGCCCGGGGAGTTCTCCCCGGCGACGTAGAGGAAGTGCAGTCCGGCGTTCTGGTTGAGCCAGATGGCCACGAAGACCACGGCGAGCGCGGCCACGGACGTCGGGATGTTGAACACCGCGATGGACACGGCCTGCGAGATCCGGTCGGCCCAGCCGTACTGCCGTGACGCGGTGTACACGGCCAGGGCGACGCCGATGACCACGGACAGGAGGGTCGCGATGATGACCAGTTCACCGCTGATGAGCGCCCGGTAGCCGATCTCCCCGTTGACGGAGACGCCGGTGGGCGACCTGCCCCAGTCGAAGTGGAACACCACCGAGGTGAGCCAGTCCCACCAGCGGTGCACCAAGGGCTCCCCCGGGCTCAGGTTGTACGGCGCGAGGGCCCGGTCGATCTGCTCCTCGGTACGGACCGGGCGCAGCTCCTTGAAGTTGGACCGCGGGTCCAGGAACCAACTGGCCAGGAAGTACGTGGCGTTGGTCGCGACCACGATCATCAGGAGCCAGCCGGCCGCCTTGCGGGTCACATGGCGCACCATGCCCGGCACCTCCTCCCCGCAGGTCGGAGACGCACCTCGGGGGTGCCGGGTCGAGGGGGCGTGTGCATGTGACGGCGAGAGCTTTCTGGGTACGGAGCGTGAGCACGAATGTGCGAACCCCAGCCTGGTCCGCGCCCCGGGACCGGCACCAGGCTTTGGCCGCTCTTGCCATGAGCTCGACATACTGCCGCAGCAATTCACCACGGGGAGTCACCAGGCGGGCACGGACGGGTCCCGTCCCGCACGAATCCGCCCCCATCGGGCCCAGGGGGGGGCGGGTCCGATGGGGGCGGCGGCCGGGGGCGGCCTCATGCACCGTCCCGTGGGGGGTGAGAGACGTGTGCCCGGCACTCCCGAGGTCATGCATGTGACGTACGCCACTCTCTGTCGGGGTGCCGTCACCCGATCGGCACCGGGGTGCGCAGGACCGGCCCGAGCCGCTTCGATCACCGCTGTGACCTGCGGTATCGCGTCTTGGCAAGGAGGCCGCGCCGGTCCGTTCGAGTGAAAGCTGACTCGGTGTCAGCAGGCATGGGCGGCGGACCGCCCGTTAGCTCGGGGTCAGGACACACCTACTCGCGCCATCGCCGGAGGAACCCCCCATGCGTCCTGCCCGTCTAGTGACCGGTACCGCCGCGTCCGCGGTCACCATAGCCACGCTCGGCCTCTTCGCCGCCGGGCCCGCGTACGCGGGAGATGCCGGCACACTGCGGGCCGGCCCGGCCCAGGCGGCGTCACTGACGCTCACCGGTGCTCCCGGGGCACGGCTCACCGACGACGAAGACGCGGGCGACGACGCCGGATCGGGGTCCGGTCCGGGCTCCGGCACGGACGGCCCGTTCAGCCTCGACACCCTCTCCGGTCTCGACGCGCCGTCGCTGCTCGACTCCGTCGCCGGGGGCGACGCCTTCTCCGGGCTCGGCCTGTCGGGCGGGCGTGACAACCCGTCCGGGGACGAGGACACGGACCGCGGCCAGGACACCGGACGGGGTCCGGGCACCGACCGCGGCGACGGCTCGGGCGGACGCGACGAGTCCGGCGGACGTGACGGCTCGGGCGGACGTGACGACTCCGGCGGACGTGACGACTCCGGCGGGCGCGACGACTCCGGCGGGCGCGACGACTCCGGCGGGCGCGATTCGTCGGACGGGCGTGAGAGCTGGAGTCCGTCCGACGAAGAGGGCTCGGGCAAGCACGACGGCTCGGGCGGGCGCGACACCTCCTCGTCCGGACACCGCCCCGGGGACGGTCCCACCGGACCCACCGGGCACGTCAAAACCGGTGTCGGCGGCAGCGTCCGGTCCGACACCACCCAGATCGCGGCGGGCGCCGGCGTACTCGCCGCGACCGCCGTCGGCGGAGCCTGGCTCCTGCGTCGCCGGGCGAGCGGCACGCAGGGAGCCGGCTGACGGAGCCGGATTCACGGCTCCGTACCGCCCGGTTCCCGTCCCGGTGGCCCCGCGCCACCGGGACGGGACCATCCCCATTCCGTCACCCGGAGGACGAACGTGACCCAGAAGGCCAAGGGCTGGCTGCTGGTCGTCGCGGCGCTGGCCGGTGTCTGGCTGATCCGGAACGGCGCCGACACCCAGCTGGTCCCGCCCCGGCCGACCGCCGCCCAGGCGTTCGCCGACGGCCCGGTGCCTCAGCCGGGGTCGCCGCTCGCCGATCCGCTGAAGCCCTCCGCTCCCGTACGCATCCGCATCCCGAGCATCCGGGTGGACGCCCCGATGATGCCTCTGGGCCTCGGGCCCGACGGCAGCCTCGACGTGCCGCCCGCCGGGAACCGCAACATGGTCGGCTGGTACCGGGACGGCACTCCCCCGGGCTCCGAAGGCAGCGCCATCGTCGCCGGACACGTGGACAACGCCCAGGGGCGGTCGGTCTTCTACGACCTGGGCGCGCTGCAGAAGGGCAGCACGGTGGAGGTGGTCCGCCAGGACGGCCGCACCGCCGTCTTCTCGCTCGACGCGATCGAGGTCTACGAGAGCGACGATTTCCCCGACGAGCGGGTGTACGGCGCCTCGTCCTTCGCCTCGCTGCGGCTGATCACCTGCGGCGGCGGCTTCTCGAAGAAGACGGGCTACGCGGGCAATGTGGTGGCGTACGCGCATCTGACCGCCGTCCGCTGAACCCCGGCCGCCCGGGGCGCCGGGGCGGGCCGCTCAGGCCGTCCACTGGTCGAAGGCCAACTTCGCGACCAGCGAGAAGACCACGACCAGCAGCACCCCGCGGACGAAGCCGCTGCCCCTGCTGAGCGCCATCCGCGCCCCGACGACCGCGCCCGCCAGGTTGAACACCGCCATCAGCGCGGCCAGCTGCCACAGCACGCTGCCCTGGTAGGCGAACATCGCCAGCGCGCCGGCGTTGGTGCAGACATTGACGATCTTGGCGGTGGCGGACGCCGTCACCAGGTCGAGATGGAGCACCGCGGTCAGCGCCAGCACCAGGAACGTGCCGGTGCCGGGGCCGAACAGCCCGTCGTAGAAACCGATGCCGCCACCGACCAGCACGATCGCGGTGACGGTGCGGGCCCGGGTGACCCGGTGCCGCACGCCCTCGTCCGTCTCCTTGCCGAAGGACGGCCGCAGCATCACGAACCCGGCGACGGCCAGCAGCACGACCATGATCACCGGCCGGAGCACCGCACTGCTGATCCCGGCGGCGAAGAACGCGCCGGTCATCGAACCGGCCAGCGCCGCGAGCCCGATCCGCACCGCGGTCCCGATCTTCACGGGGGCCTTGCGTACGTACGCCACGGCGGCGCCCGAGGTGCCGACGATCGCGACCGCCTTGTTGGTGCCCAGCACGTGCGCGGCCGGAACGTGCGGCAGCCCCAGGAGCAGCGCGGGCAGCAGAAGCAGCCCGCCGCCGCCCACCACCGCGTCGATCCAGCCCGCCGCGGCCGCCGCGAGACAGAGGACGATCAGGGTGGTGAGGGTTATGTCGGGCATGATCACGACCCTAAGGACGCGGTCGGCGTCCCGTCCAACCCCTTGAGCCAAACCTGAGCTTCCCGCGGCTTCCCGCGGCTTCCCGCGCTGGTGCGCGCCCGCGTGCACGGCGCGCACCGGCCGCCCGGTCCGCTCCGGCCCAGCCGGTCCCGGGGGCGCACCGCGACCGTACGCTGGGCGCATGAGCCACGGCTGGAGCGCGAACGACATCCCGGACCAGAGCGGCCGTACGGCCGTGGTCACCGGCGCCAACAGCGGCATCGGCCTGCACACCGCGCGGGAACTGGCCCGGCGCGGTGCGCGGGTCCTGCTCGCCTGCCGCGACGAGACCCGCGGCGGGGAGGCCGAGTCCCGTATCCGGAAGGCGGTGACCGGAGCGGACGTGACGTTCGTCCCGCTCGATCTGGCCGATCTGGACTCGGTGCGCGCGTTCGCCGCGGCCCATGCGCCCGCCCGGCTCGATCTGCTGATCAACAACGCGGGCGTGATGGCCCTCCCGTACGGGACGACGGCCGACGGCTTCGAGCGGCAGTTCGGCGTCAACCACCTCGGGCACTTCGCCCTGACCGGGCTGCTGCTGCCCCGGCTCCTCGACACCCCCGGCGCGCGGGTGGTGACCGTCTCCAGCGGTCTGCACGCGCTGTCCGACATCGACATGGGTGATCTCAACAGCGAGCGGAGCTACCGGCGCTGGGTCGCCTACGGCCGCTCGAAGACCGCCAATCTGCTCTTCGTCCACGAGCTGGCACGGCGGCTGGCCAGGGGCGGCTCCCGGCTGGTGGCCGCCGCCGCGCACCCGGGGTACGCGGCGACCAATCTGCATTCCGCCGCCGCCCGGATGGAGCGGCGCAGGGCGGCGGAGCGGTTCTTCGACCTGGGCAACCGGATCGTCGCCCAGCCCGCCTCGGCCGGTGCGCTGCCCACGCTGTACGCGGCCACCGCGCCCGGCGTGCGCCCCGACTCCTTCACCGGGCCGGGGCCGCTCGGCTGGCGCGGGGCGCCCGCCCCGTCCTGGCGGACGGGCTGGACGCGCGACGACGTCACGAGCGAGCGGCTCTGGGTGGCGTCCGAGCAGCTCACGGGGGTGACGTACCCCGGTCTCGCCCCCTGAGCGGCCGCCGGGCGGTCGTCGGCTCAGCCCTGCGGGTCCTGGACCGCGGCGGGGTCCATCCACATGACCTCCCAGATGTGGTGGTCCGGGTCCTGGAAGGAACGGCCGTACATGTGGCCGTAGTCGATCGGCTCGTTGGCGGGCGAGCCGCCGGAGGCGAGCGCGGTGTCGGCCAGCTCGTCCACCTTCTCCCGGCTCTCGGCGCTCAGGGCGAGGATGACCTCGGTGGACTTCGAGGAGTCGGCGATCTCCTTCTTGGTGAACTCCTTGAAGCGCGGCTCGCTGAGGAGCATCGCGAAGATGGTGTCGCTGATGACGAGGCACGCGGTGTTCTCGTCGCTGAACTGCGGGTTGCACGAGAAGCCCAGCTTGCCGAAGAAGGCCTTGGTCGCTTCGAGGTCCTTGACCGGCAGGTTGACGAAGATCATCTGAGGCATGGCCGTTTCGCTCTCTGTTGTTCGAACGCGTACGACGGGTAGACGACGGGGCGGCACGGAACTCATCGCCGCCCGCGAAAGAATTTCCGCCGCTCGAAGCCCTGCCCGCCCGGCGCGTCCCACCCGCCGCGTCCGGCCCACCACGTCCGCCCTCCGCCGCCGCGTCCGGCCCACCACGTCCGCCCTCCCGCCGCCGCGTCCGGCCCGCCGCTTCGTCCGCCGCCGCCGTCCGGCCCGCTCCGGGAAGTTCCCTGGCCGCCGCTCAGGACAGGGCGAGCGGCGCGCCGCCGCGGAGGAGCGATCCGCCCAGCGGCGTCAGCGTGTGCAGGACCGAGCCGCCGTGCCGCAGGGTGTGGATCAGGCCCGCCTCGCGCAGCACACAGGCGTGCTGGCTCGCCGAGGCGAGGGAGACCCCCGCCCGGAGGGCCAGCTCACTGGTCGTACAGCCGTTCCCTATCGCGCTGAGGACCGTCGACCGGGTGGTGCCGAGGAGTCGGCCGAGCCAGGGGCCCGGCTCGGCGAAGACCGGCGCGCGGGAGTGGGTGACCGGGTAGACGAGGACCGGCGGGAGCCGTGGGTCGCGGTAGACGACCGGGGTGACGCGGCAGAAGAAGGACGGCTGGAGCAGCAGCCCCCGCCCGTCCAGACGGACGTCCCGGTCGACGGGGTAGTCCGCCTCCAGCACCGGGGCCCGCCAGCGGATCATCGGCGGGAGGGAGGCGAGCAGCTCATGGGCGCCGCCGTCCAGGAGGGCGCGGCCGCGCACCGCGCGGTCGGCCTCGACGCTGGCCCGGATGTGCGGCCAGTACGGCTCGATCGCGGCGCGGTGGTAGCTGCGCAGCGCGTCGACGAGCCGGCCGAGCGGTTCGGCGTGGCCGCCCGGGAAGCGGCCCGCGTCGCGGCGTCCGGCACCGAGCAGGGCCAGTTCGGCCAGGACCCGGGCGGGCGGGGTGCCGCGCAATGCCTCCATTCCCGCGTCGATGCCGTACGGCTCGCCGTTTTCCTGAGAAGGCGTCAGGAAGTCCGGGAAATAGCCGCGGGGTGGAATCACCGCGGACAACAGACGTACTTCACCATTCAACCGACGACGGGTTTCCGCACGCCATTTCCCGAACACCGCGGAACCGCGCCGGTCCCTCAGTCGGTGGAAACTCAGAGCGGTTTCCCACAGCGCGTCCGGCCGGGTGGCCATCCGCACCTTGGAGAGGTCCACTCCGGACATATGGATACGCAGCACCGGGCCCCCACCTGTTGCACCTGCAATTACCCCCACCCCAGGGTAGGTGATCCGTAACAGCACGTCACCACGGGGTTTCGGCCAGAGGTGAAACGACTCGCACCGGCCCGCACTCACCCGAAAAGCTGTACGACGTCGGGTACGAATCCGGCGCCACCGGAAGGGCGAGTGAAGGCCGTGGGGGGTTTCGCGCGCCCGGCGGCGGTGGAAGGCCGGTGCGGCACCGTGCCCGATGGGGGTAACCCGGGTGCGGTCCATGGATGGGGATCCATGGACCGCATCCCGGTCCGTTCCGGACTCTTTTCTTTGCGTACCAAACTGGCCCCGTCCCCCGGGTGAAGAAAAAGCACAAGGACGCACAACGATTTCCCCAGAACAAAACGAGACGGCGGCACCCCCGCACAGGGTGCCGCCGTCTCCGGGGAGTGGGCCAGGGGGTCCGGGTACCGGATCAGCGGCTGTCGCTGCCGGCCGAACCCGCCGCCGCCCGGCCCGCTTCGAGCCGCGCGACGGGGATACGGAACGGGGAGCAGGAGACGTAGTCCAGGCCCACCTCGTGGAAGAAGTGCACCGACTCCGGGTCTCCGCCGTGCTCGCCGCAGACGCCGAGCTTCAGGTCGGGCCGGGTGGCCCGGCCGGCCGCGGCCGCGCTGCGGACCAGCGAGCCGACGCCGTCCTTGTCGATCGTCTCGAACGGCGACACCCCGAAGATGCCCTTCTCCAGGTACGCGGTGAAGAACGAGGCCTCCACGTCGTCGCGGGAGAAGCCCCACACCGTCTGGGTCAGGTCGTTGGTGCCGAAGGAGAAGAACTGCGCGGCCTCGGCGATCTGACCGGCGGTCAGCGCGGCGCGCGGCAGCTCGATCATGGTGCCGATGGTGAGCTTGAGACGGGTACCGGTGGCGGCCTCCACCTCGGCGATGACCCGGTCGGCCTCCTCGCGGACGATCTCCAGCTCCTGGACCGTGCCGACCAGCGGGATCATGATCTCGGCGCGCGGGTCGCCCTTGGCGTTCTTGCGCTCGGCGGCGGCCTCGGCGATCGCCCGCACCTGCATGGCGAACAGGCCGGGGATGACGAGTCCGAGGCGGACCCCGCGCAGACCGAGCATCGGGTTCTGCTCGTGCAGCTTGTGCACGGCCTGGAGCAGGCGCAGATCGTTCTCGTTGGCGTCCTTGCGGGACTCGGCGAGCGCGACGCGCACCGACAGTTCGGTGATGTCGGGCAGGAACTCGTGCAGCGGCGGGTCGAGCAGCCGTACGGTGACGGGCAGTCCGTCCATCGCCTCGAACAGCTCGATGAAGTCGGCCTTCTGGAGCGGGAGCAGCTCCTCCAGCGCGGTCTCGCGCTCGGTGTCGGTGTCCGCGAGGATCAGCTTCTCGACCATCTCGCGGCGCTCGCCGAGGAACATGTGCTCGGTGCGGCACAGGCCGATGCCCTGGGCGCCGAAGCGGCGGGCGCGCAGCGCGTCCTCGGCGTTGTCGGCGTTGGCCCGCACCCGCAGCCGGCGCACCCGGTCCGCGTACGCCATGATGCGGTGCACCGCGGCGACCAGTTCGTCGGCGTCGTCGGCACCGGCGTGCATCCGGCCCTCGAAGTACTCGACGACCGGAGACGGCACGACGGGGACCTCACCGAGGTACACCTTGCCGGTGGAGCCGTCGATGGAGACGACGTCGCCCTCCTCGACGACCCGGCCGCCCACCGTCATCCGGCGGCGCTTGGTGTCGACCTCCAGGTCCTCGGCGCCGCAGACACAGGTCTTGCCCATGCCGCGGGCGACGACGGCGGCGTGCGAGGTCTTGCCGCCGCGCGAGGTCAGGATGCCCTCGGCCGCGATCATGCCGTCGAGGTCGTCGGGGTTGGTCTCGCGGCGGATCAGGATGACCTTCTCGCCGGACCGGGACCACTTGATGGCGGTGTACGAGTCGAAGACCGCCTTGCCGACCGCCGCGCCGGGCGAGGCGGCGATGCCCCGGCCGAGCAGCTCCGTGGCGGCCTCGTCGTCGAAGCGCGGGAACATCAGCTGGGCGAGCTGGGCGCCGTTGACCCGCTGGAGCGCCTCGGCCTCGTCGATCAGGCCCTGGTCGACGAGCTGGGTCGCGATCCGGAAGGCGGCACCGGCGGTGCGCTTGCCGACCCGGGTCTGGAGCATCCACAGCCGGCCGCGCTCGATGGTGAACTCGATGTCGCACAGGTCCTTGTAGTGCGTTTCGAGGGTTTCCATGATCTGCATCAGCTGGTCGTACGACTTCTTGTCGATCGACTCCAGCTCGGCGAGCGGCACGGTGTTGCGGATACCGGCGACGACGTCCTCGCCCTGCGCGTTCTGCAGGTAGTCGCCGTACACGCCCTGGTGGCCGCTGGCCGGGTCGCGGGTGAAGGCGACTCCCGTACCGGAGTCGGGGCCCAGGTTGCCGAAGACCATCGAGCAGACGTTGACGGCGGTGCCGAGGTCGCCCGGGATGCGTTCCTGGCGGCGGTAGAGCTTGGCCCGGTCGGTGTTCCACGAGTCGAAGACGGCCTTTATGGCCAGGTCCATCTGCTCGCGCGGGTCCTGCGGGAAGTCCCGTCCGGCGTCCCTGGCGACGATCTTCTTGAACCGCGCGACCAGCTTCTTCAGGTCGGCCGCGTCCAGATCGACGTCGACGGTGACGCCCTTGGCCTCCTTCGCCTCCTCCAGCGCCTCCTCGAAGAGGTCGCCGTCGACGCCGAGGACGGTCTTGCCGAACATCTGGATGAGGCGGCGGTAGGAGTCCCACGCGAACCGCTCGTCGCCCGCCTGGGCGGTGAGACCGGCCACGGACGCGTCGGAGAGGCCGATGTTGAGGACCGTGTCCATCATGCCGGGCATCGAGAACTTCGCGCCGGAGCGGACCGAGACCAGCAGCGGATCGTCGGCCTGGCCGAGCTTCTTGCCCATCCGTGCTTCGAGGGCGTCGAGGTGCGCACTGACCTCGGCACGCAGCTCTGCCGGCTCCTCGCCGCTGTCGAGGTAGACCTTGCACGCCTCGGTGGTGATGGTGAATCCCGGAGGGACGGGGAGCCCGAGGTTGGTCATCTCGGCGAGGTTCGCACCCTTGCCGCCGAGGAGGTCCTTCAGATCCTTGTTGCCCTCGGTGAAGTCATAAACGAACTTCTCGCCCTCGGACGCCCGGGATTCCGGGCTGGTTACGTGGGGATCTTTGTTTTCCGACACGGGTCTCGACTCCTCGAGGACGCGGTGGCTGCCCTGACGGCGAGGAACATACCCAGATCGAAGGCGTCTGGGTACGTCCACTTGCGCGTCATGAGGCCTCAACCACCCGTCCGCCAGCAGATCGAAAGTGACGCGAGCTTTAGCCTGTTCGGAGGCATGTGTTCACTTCTTGAACGAATAAACACTCAGTGGAGCGGGATTCTTCGATTCTGATCACTCTCCGCACGGGAAGCGTCGATCGATCAAAATGGAGGCCCCTGGCACCGAGTGCCATCATTTGAGAAGTCAAGCTCCCGATTTTGCGCTCATCTGAGCACACCAGCTCTCAGGGTGGCGAGAATCACTCTACGGCCGGCGCTCAGATGTCACCATCCGGACGCCTGACCGGCAACCGACTGTCATTCCCTCATCACCGAATGGGCATGGAAGCAGACGGATTCATCGCCTCACACGCCCCATCGGCCCGTTCAGGCCGTTCATTGGCCGAACCGCCACCGAATCCGGCCGAATAAGGCGCTCAGATGAGCGAGGCAAGAGAAGAGGCACGCGGTGCCTGTGGCTCCGCGTGCCCCGAAAGAGTCCGGAAGGGCGGCAGCGGGGGCCCGAGGCCCCGCTGCCGCCCCCGGCGGGCCGTCTCAGCCGCCCGAGGTGTCCAGCTCCGCGTCCGGGCTCACACCCGCGCAGTCGTAGGGGTCCTTCAGCCAGCCGTCCGGCAGCACGACGCGGTTGTTGCCCGAGGTGCGCCCGCGCGGCCCGTCCGCGCCGTCCGGCCACGGCTGGTCCAGGTCGAGCTCCTGCAACTGCCCGCCCAGCTCCTCCAGCGAGGAGGTCACCGCGAGCCGCTTGCGCATCTCCGAGCCGACCGAGAAGCCCTTGAGGTACCAGGCCACGTGCTTGCGGAAGTCGATCACGCCACGCTTCTCGTCGCCGATCCACTCCCCCAGCAGCGTCGCGTGCCGCAGCATCACCTCGGAGACCTCCCGGAGCCCCGGCGCCTGCCGCGTCCCCGTGCCCTCGAAGGCGCTCACCAGGTCGGCGAAGAGCCAGGGGCGGCCCAGGCAGCCACGGCCCACGACCACGCCGTCGCAGCCGGTCTCCCGCATCATCCGGCGGGCGTCGTCCGCGCACCAGATGTCGCCGTTGCCGAGGACGGGGATCTCCGGGACGTGCTCCTTGAGACGGGCGATGGCGTCCCAGTCGGCGGTGCCGCCATAGTGCTGCGCGGCCGTCCTGCCGTGCAGGGCGACGGCCGTGACCCCCTCCTCGACCGCGATCCGGCCCGCGTCCAGATAGGTCATGTGGTCGTCGTCGATGCCCTTGCGCATCTTGATGGTGACCGGCAGCTCACCGGCGTTGGAGACCGCCTCGTGGAGGATCGCGCGCAGCAGCGGCCGCTTGTACGGGAGCGCCGAGCCACCGCCCTTGCGGGTCACCTTGGGGACCGGGCAGCCGAAGTTCAGGTCGATGTGGTCGGCGAGGTCCTCGTCGACGATCATGCGGACGGCCTTGCCGACGGTGACCGGGTCCACTCCGTACAGCTGGATCGAGCGCGGGGTCTCGCTCGCGTCGAAGTGGATCAGCTGCATGGTCTTCTCGTTGCGCTCGACCAGCGCCCGGGTGGTGATCATCTCGCTGACGAACAGCCCCTTGCCGCCGGAGAACTCCCGGCACAGGGTGCGGAACGGGGCGTTGGTGATGCCGGCCATGGGGGCGAGCACCACCGGCGGCTGCACCGTGTGCGGGCCGATCCGGAGCAGCGGGAGCGAGGGGGCGAGCGTGGTCATTGCTCCATTGTCGCGTACCGGACCGGAAGTTCCGGCAGCAGCATTCGTTAGTTAACCGTACTATCCATGTATGCCCGAGCTCAGTCACCGCCGACGGCAGTTGGTGCTGGCGATCTGCTGCATGAGTCTGCTGATCGTCAGTCTCGACAACACCGTTCTCAACGTCGCCCTGCCCTCCATGCAGAAGGAACTGCACGCCACCGTCGCCGGCATGCAGTGGACGATCGACGCCTACACCCTCGTCCTGGCCTCGCTGCTGATGCTCGCGGGCTCCACCGCCGACCGGATCGGGCGGCGGAAGATCTTCAAGATCGGGCTCCTCCTCTTCACCCTCGGTTCGCTGCTCTGCTCCCTGGCACCGAACCTGGAGTCGCTGGTGGCGTTCCGGATGGTGCAGGCGGTGGGCGGTTCGATGCTCAACCCCGTCGCGATGTCGATCATCACCAACACCTTCACCGACCCGCGCGAGCGGGCCCGTGCCATCGGGGTGTGGGGCGGTGTCGTCGGCATCTCCATGGCGGCGGGCCCGGTGGTCGGCGGGCTGCTGGTGGACTCGGTCGGCTGGCGGTCGATCTTCTGGATCAATCTGCCGGTCGGCCTGGCCGCGCTGCTCCTCACCTGGCGGTACGTCCCCGAGTCCCGCGCCCCGAAGCCGCGCCGCCCCGACCCGGTGGGCCAGCTGCTGGTGATCGGGCTGCTCGGTTCGCTGACGTACGCGATCATCGAGGCGCCCTCCTCGGGCTGGACCTCGGCCCGGATCCTGGTGTTCACCGCGCTCGCCGTGTGCTCCCTGATCGGGCTGCTGCTGTACGAGCCCCGGCGCGCCGAGCCCCTGATCGATCTGCGGTTCTTCCGCAGCGCCCCGTTCAGCGGCGCCACCGTCATCGCGGTCTGCGCCTTCGCCGCACTGAGCGGGTTCCTCTTCCTCAACACCCTCTACCTGCAGAACGTGCGCGGGCTGAGCGCGCTGCACGCCGGTCTCTACATGCTGCCGATGGCGGCTCTGACCTTCGTCTGCGCACCCCTGTCCGGGCGGCTCGTCGGCAACCGGGGGCCCCGGCTGCCGCTGCTCGTGGCGGGCGTGGCCATGACCGCGTGCGGGGTGCTGTTCGCCGTGTTCGACGCGGAGACGGACAACCTCCTGCTCTTCACCGGCTATGTGCTCTTCGGCCTCGGCTTCGGCATGGTCAACGCGCCGATCACCAACACGGCCGTCTCCGGGATGCCGCGCTCGCAGGCCGGGGTGGCGGCGGCGGTCGCCTCGACCAGCCGGCAGATCGGCGGGACGCTCGGGGTCGCCGTGATCGGCGCGGTGCTGGCGTCGGGCGTGGCGGGGACCGGATCGCCGCGCAGTGCCGGGTACGCGACGGGCTTCGTGGACGCGAGCACGCCCGCCTGGTGGATCATCGGCGGATGCGGGCTCTGCGTCCTGCTGGTCGGGGCGCTGACCAGCGGGCAGTGGGCGCGAAGGACGGCCCACCGGACCGCGCTGCGGCTGGAGGAGACGACGGGCGCCCCGGCCGGGGGTCAGGCCTCGGCGAGCTCCAGGTCCTGAAGCTCCTGGAGGCGCTTCCTGGTCTCCTCGTCGGAGGGCGCGTACGTCACCATGCGCGGACCCCTCGACGGACCGAGCCACAGATCGGTGTGTTCGAGACGGAGCAGCCCGACATGGGCGTTGCGGAAGATCTTGGTCCGGCCGCCCGTGGCCACCACCTCGTGCCGGGCCCAGATCTCCCGGAACTCCTCGGACGACTCCTCCAGCCGCCTCAGCAGCGCCTTCCAGGCGGGCTCGGCCAGATGCTCGGCCATCGACCTGCGGAACTTGGCGGCCATCAGCCGGTTCACCTCGGCCAGCTCGACGACCGAGGAGCGCCACTGCGCGTTGGTGTAGGCGAGGATCATGCAGTTGCGGTCCTCGGGGGCGACCGCGTCCAGATCGCAGAGCAGCCTGCCGTACGTCCGGTTGTACGCGAGGATGTCGTAACGGCTGTTCTGGATGCAGGCCGGGATCGGGTCCAGCTGCCGCAGCATCTCGCGCAGCGCGAGCGTCACGCTCGGGCAGTCCGCGCCCGGGGCCGGGTCGACGGCACCGGCCAGCGAGAAGAGATGACCGCGCTCGCCGCTGTCGAGCAGCAGCGCGCGGGCCAGCGCGTCGAGCACCTGGGGCGAGACCTGGATGTCCCGGGCCTGTTCCAACCAGGTGTACCAGGTGACACCGACGGCGGAGAGCTGGGCGACCTCCTCGCGGCGCAGGCCGGGGGTGCGTCTGCGGCGGCCCCGGACCAGGCCGACCTGCTCGGGGGTGATCCGCTCGCGGCGGCTGCGCAGGAAGTCCGCGAGCTCCTGCCGTCGGACGTCGGGCTCGAAGGGCCCTGCCGCCCCCGGATCCGACGAGAGCCCAGGCACCACACGCACATCGGGTAGTTCGCTCACCATCGTCCTCATGCCTCCAGCCTGCCGAACCTCCCGGCGCTCTGCCAGGTACTGCTTGTACCAGGATAAAGACACTCTGGTACCAGGCTGAGAAGGGGGCGATTCTCGATGACGTGAGTGAATCAACTGTACGAACGCAAGCCATCGCCCCCGCCGGCACCGTGGTCCGGCACGACCACCCCGCTCCGGTGCTCGGCGCGCTCGGGCTGTTCACCGTGCTGCTCGGCGCGGCGCTGCCGCTCATCGACTTCTTCATCGTCAACGTCGCGCTGCCGACCATCGACCACGATCTGGACGCGGGTCCCGCGCTGCTGGAACTGGTCGTCGCGGGCTACGGCCTCGCCTATGCCGTGCTGCTCGTCCTCGGCGGCCGGCTCGGCGACATGGCCGGCCGGCGCCGGCTCTTCCTGCTGGGCATCGCCGCCTTCGGCATCACCTCGCTCGCCTGCGGACTCGCCCCGGACGCCTGGACGCTCGTGGGGGCGCGGGTGGCGCAGGGCGCGGCGGCGGCGCTGATGCTGCCGCAGGTGCTCGCCACCATCCAGGCGGCCACCTCGGGAGACCGGCGGGCCCGCGCGATGGGCCTGTACGGGGCGACGGCCGGGCTCTCCATGGTCGCGGGCCAGATCCTCGGCGGTGTCCTGGTCGCCGCCGCGCCGCTGTCGTCGGTGTTCGGCGAGAGCGCGGGCTGGCGTTCGGTGTTCCTGGTGAACGTGCCGGTGGCGGCGGTGGGGCTGGTGCTGGCCGCCCGCGCCGTGCCGGAGACCCGTTCGGAGCGGCCCGAGCCGGTCGACGTGCCGGGCACGCTGCTGCTGACGGTGTCGCTGGTGACGCTGCTCGCCCCGCTGACGGAGGGGCGCGCGGCGGGCTGGCCGCTGTGGACCTGGGTCTCGCTGGCGCTGTTCCCGTTCGCCGCGTACGCCTTCTACCGGGTGGAGCGGCGGGCCGACCGGCTCGGGCGGATGCCGCTGGTGCCGCCGAGCCTGCTGCGGCTGGAGTCGTTGCGGCGCGGGCTGACGCTGGTGGTGCCGTTCTCGATCGGCTTCGGCGGCTTCATGTTCGTGATCGCGGTGGCCCTCCAGCAGGGGCTGGGGCTGGGCCCGGCGGCGGCGGGTCTGTCGATGGCGCCGATGGCGGTGGCCTTCTTCGTGGCGTCGCTGGCCGGTCCGCGGCTGATCCTGCGGTACGGCAGCCGGGTGGTGACGGCCGGCGGGCTGATCCAGGCGGTGGGGGTGCTGGTGCTCGCGCTCACCGTGTGGCGCGAGTGGTCCGGTCTCGGGATGCTGGGGCTGATGCCGGGGGTGGCGATCGCGGGGTTCGGGCAGGGTCTCCAGCTGCCCGTCCTGTTCCGCATCGTGCTCTCCGACGTACCGGCCGCGCGTGCCGGGGTGGGCGGCGGGGTGATGACCACGACCCAGCAGGCCGCGCTGGCCCTGGGGGTGGCCACGCTGGGCACGCTGTTCCTCTCCCTGGTCCCGGGCGCGGGCATGCGGGACGCGCTGGCCGTGACGCTGCTGGTGCAGCTGGCCGCGGTGGCGCTGACGACGCTGCTCAGTCTGCGGCTGCCGCGCAGCGTGAGGTGAGCGCGGGGCGGCGACGGGGCGCGGACAAGGGCGTGGGCCCGGATCACGGGGTGATCCGGGCCCACGGTCGTACGGGTGACGAGAAGGCGTCAGCTCTGCGCCGGGGCGTCCTGCCCGTCGGTGTCCGGCTGTGCGGTGTCGTCCGGCGCGGACTCGGGCGCGGTGCCCGACTGCGCGCGCTCGCGCATCCTGCGCAGCAGCTCCTGCTTCTGGTCGGCGGCCGCCCTGCGGTCGGCGTCGCGCGCGGGGCCGGCGCCCTGCTGCTCGGCCCGGGACAGCTTCTTGCGCTGTCCGCCCACACCCAGCAGGTTGTTACGGCTCTTGGCCATGGCGTTCTCCCGTTCGTTGTGCGAAGTGAGGTCTGAGACGACCTGGAATCGGTCCGGTGGGCGGCGGGTGGTCGACCCCGCCGCGCTCTCACTCGTAGATCTGGAAGAACGAATACATGGCGGCACCGTACCCCGCCCCGCCTCGCCGACGCACCCGGTTTTCCGGCTGTGCGGGGGTACGGCGGAGCCCCGGCCCCCCGCACGGGGACCGGGGCTCCGCCCGGGGGCGCGGTGGGTCAGCAGCCCAGCAGACGGGAGCCGAGGTAGCCCTGGATCTGGTCCAGGGAGACGCGCTCCTGCTTCATGGTGTCGCGCTCGCGCACGGTCACCGCGTTGTCGTCGAGGGTGTCGAAGTCGACGGTGACGCAGAACGGCGTGCCGATCTCGTCCTGACGGCGGTAGCGGCGGCCGATGGCGCCCGCGTCGTCGAACTCGATGTTCCAGTTCTTCCGCAGGTCGGCCGCGAGGCCCTTGGCCTTCGGCGAGAGCTGCGGGTTGCGGGACAGCGGCAGCACGGCGACCTTGACCGGCGCCAGGCGCGGGTCGAGACGCATCACGGTGCGCTTCTCCATGACGCCCTTGGCGTTGGGAGCCTCGTCCTCGATGTAGGCGTCGAGGAGGAAGGCGAGCATCGCGCGGCCGACACCGGCCGCCGGCTCGATGACGTACGGGGTCCAGCGCTCGCCGGCCTCCTGGTCGAAGAAGACCAGGTCGGTGCCCGAGGCCTTGGAGTGCGCCTTGAGGTCGTAGTCCGTGCGGTTGGCGACGCCCTCCAGCTCACCCCACTCGCTGCCGCCGAAGCGGAAGCGGTACTCGATGTCGGCGGTGCGCTTGGAGTAGTGCGAGAGCTTCTCCGCCGGGTGCTCGTACCAGCGCATGTTCTCCTCGCGCATGCCGAGTTCCGTGTACCAGTTCCAGCGCTGGTCCATCCAGTACTGCTGCCACTCCTCGTCCTCGCCCGGCTTGACGAAGAACTCCATCTCCATCTGCTCGAACTCGCGGGTGCGGAAGATGAAGTTGCCCGGGGTGATCTCGTTGCGGAACGACTTGCCCATCTGGGCGATGCCGAACGGCGGCTTCTTGCGCGAGGTCTGAAGCACCTGGCCGAAGTTGGTGAAGATGCCCTGGGCGGTCTCGGGGCGCAGGTACGCGACCGAACCGGAGTCCTGGGTGGGGCCGAGGTGGGTGGAGAGGAGACCCGAGAACTGCTTGGGCTCGGTGAAGGTGCCCTTGTTGCCGCAGTTGGGGCAGTTGAGCTCGGCGAGGCCGTTCACCGGCGGCTTGCCGTGCTTCTCCTCGTACGCCTCCTCCAGGTGGTCGGCGCGGAAGCGCTTGTGGCAGGAGGTGCACTCGGTCAGCGGGTCGCTGAACGTGGCGACGTGGCCGGAGGCGACCCACACCTCGGGGGCCAGGATGACCGACGAGTCGAGTCCGACCACGTCCTCGCGCGCGGTGACCATGTAGCGCCACCACTGGCGCTTGAGGTTCTCCTTCATCTCGACGCCCAGCGGCCCGTAGTCCCAGGCGGCTCGCTGGCCGCCGTAGATCTCACTGCACGGGTAGACGAAGCCACGGCGCTTGCTCAGGCTGACGATGGAGTCGATCTTGTCGGCGGCCACGGTGCTCTCTTCATTACGACGAAAACTGGACAGGGGACGGCGCGGAGCGCCTCGGTGGGGGGTGGTGATCACGAGACGACGGGCGAATGCTTCAGATTACCGGCGGGCACGCCCCCTGGATCAAATCGGTACCGGCGCCGTCGGCCGCAAAGTCATCTCATCAGCCTTGTTGACAATCGTTTCCAGTTTTGTTGAAAATGACTGTCATGAACGTAAGCCGCCTCATACCCACCGCCGCCGTCGCCGGAGCAGCCGTCCTCGGCCTCACCGCCCTCACGGCCTGTTCCTCCTCCGATGCCGCGGACCACAAGAACGGCGACAAACTGGACGTGGTGGCCTCGTTCTACCCGATGCAGTTCCTGGCCGAGCAGATAGGCGGGAAGCACGTCACCGTCACCACCCTGACCAAGCCGGGCGTCGAGCCGCACGACCTGGAGCTCAGCCCCCGGCAGACCGGCGGACTCACCGACGCCGACTTCATCCTGTACCTCAAGGGCATCCAGCCCGCCGTGGACGACGCCATCGCCCAGTCCGGCGCCAAGCACGTCGTCGACGCGGCGAAGCTCACCACGCTGGAGGACCACGGCACCGAGACCGGCGCCGACGAGCACGGTCACGAACACCACGGCGACGAGGCCGGGGCCGACCCCCACATCTGGCTGGACCCGGTGAAGTACGCCGAGGTCGCCAAGGGCGTCGGCAAGGCCCTGGAGAAGAGCGACCCGGACCACGCCGCGGACTACCGGAAGAACACCGACGCGCTGGTCACCAAGCTCGACGGCCTGAACACGGCGTACGAGAACGGGCTGCGGAACACCTCCACCAAGACCTTCATCACCACCCACTCCGCCTTCGGATACCTCGCCGAGCGCTACGGCCTCACCCAGGAGGGCATCGCCGGCGTCGACCCCGAGGCCGAGCCCAGCCCCGCCCGGCTCAGCGAGATCCACACCATCGCGGAGAAGGACAAGGCCACCACCGTATTCTTCGAGACGCTCGCCAGCGACCGGACCGCGAGGACCGTCGCCAAGGACACCGGGCTGAAGACCGACGTCCTGGACCCGCTCGAAGGAATCACGGACAAGTCCAAGGGCACCGACTACATCGAGGTCATGCGGTCCAACCTCACCGCCCTGGAGAAGGCGCTCGGCGCGAAGTGACCCTCGAAACACCCGCCACAGCAGCATCGGAGGCGCTCATGCCCGAGACCGGGAGCACCACGACCGACCCCGTGATAGCCCTGCGGGGCGCCACCGCCACGCTCGGCGCGCGCCCCGTGCTGCGCGGCATCGACCTGACCGTCCACCGCGGCGAGGTGGCCGCCCTGCTCGGCGCCAACGGCTCGGGCAAGTCGACCGCCGTGCGCTCCGCCATCGGCCAGGTCCCGCTCACCGGCGGCTCCGTCGAGCTCTTCGGCACCCCGCTGCGCCGCTTCCGCGACTGGGCCCGCATCGGTTACGTGCCCCAGCGCACCACCGCGGCCGGCGGCGTCCCCGCCACGATCCGCGAGGTCGTCGCCTCCGGACGGCTGTCCCGCACGAAGCTGGGCCTGCTCCGCCGGGCCGACCGGGCCGCCGTCGACCGGGCCATCGGGCTCGTCGGCCTCGCCGACCGGGCCGGGGACTCGGTGGACGCGCTCTCCGGCGGACAGCACCAGCGGGTGCTGATCGCCCGCGCGCTGGCCGCCGAACCCGAGCTGCTGATCATGGACGAGCCGATGGCCGGCGTCGACCTGGCCAGCCAGGAGATCCTCGCCACGACCCTGCGCGACCAGGTCGAGGCCGGCACCACGGTGCTGCTCGTGCTGCACGAGCTCGGCCCGCTGGAGCCGCTGATCGACCGCGCGGTCGTGCTGCGCGACGGCTGTGTGCTGCACGACGGGCCGCCCCCGAAGGCGCTGGGCCAGCACGCCCTGCCCGGCCACGACCACGTACACCCCCACGCGGCCTCCGAGCCCGTCCGGACGGGACTGCTGAGCTGACCATGGAATTCCTCGACCCTCCCTTCATGCAGCGGGCCCTGCTCGCCGCCGTGCTCGTCGGCGTCATCGCCCCCGCCGTCGGCATCTACCTCGTCCAGCGCCGCCAGGCCCTGATGGGCGACGGCATCGGCCATATCGCGATGACCGGCGTCGGCCTCGGCTTCCTGCTCTCCACCAGCCCCGTCTGGATGGCCACGGCGGTGGCCGTCGCGGGCGCCGTCGTGATGGAGCTGATCCGCTGGTACGGACGCACCCGCGGCGACATCGCGCTGGCCATGCTGTTCTACGGCGGCATGGCGGGCGGGGTGATGCTGATCCACCTCTCCGACACCGGCTCCAACGCCAACCTCACCTCGTACCTCTTCGGCTCCCTGTCCACGGTCTCCTCCGAGGACATCACCTCGATCTGCGTGCTGGCCGCCTTCGTGCTGCTGGTGACGCTGGGGCTGCGCCGCCAGCTGTTCGCGGTCAGCCAGGACGAGGAGTTCGCCCGGGTCACCGGGCTGCCGGTGCGCGCGCTCAATCTGCTGGTCGCCGTGACGGCGGCGGTGACCGTCACCGTCGCGATGCGGGTCGTCGGGCTGCTGCTGGTCAGCGCGCTGATGGTGGTGCCGGTCGCGGCCGCGCAGCAGATCACCAGGTCCTTCAAGGTGACCTTCGTGCTGTCGGTGGCCATCGGCACGGCGGTGACCCTGGCCGGCACCGTCACCTCGTACTACCAGGACGTACCGCCCGGCGCGACGATCGTGCTGCTGGCCATCGCGGTCTTCGTCGCCCTGACCCTGCTGGCGACGCCGCTGGCCAGAAGCCGCGCACGCCGGAGCGAATCGGCGTCCGAGGAGTGCACCCTGGAGGTACCGGCCTCCCGTCCGGCCCCGGACTCGCTCCGGGTTTGACCATGACGCCCGGACGGGCTGGCACAATGGCCCGACACGAGTACGGGCGACACGAGGAGGCTGCTGTGGCGACGGCGCCGATCAGTGGAACGAACGCGGCCCCGGTACGCGGCCGGTCGACCCGGCAGCGGGCGGCGGTGGCGGCGGCGCTCGACGAGGTGGACGAGTTCCGCAGCGCCCAGGAGCTGCACGATGTGCTGAAGCACCGCGGTGACTCGGTCGGGCTGACCACCGTCTACCGCACCCTCCAGTCCCTCGCCGACGCCGGCGAGGTCGACGTGCTGCGCACCACGGACGGCGAGTCCGTGTACCGGCGCTGCTCGACCGGGGACCACCATCACCACCTGGTGTGCCGGATGTGCGGCAAGGCCGTGGAGGTCGAGGGCCCCGCGGTGGAGCAGTGGGCGGAGACCATCGCCACGCAGCACGGCTATGTGAACGTGGCCCACACGGTGGAGATCTTCGGTACCTGCTCGGAGTGCGCGGCCACCCAGAAGTGACGGTCCGGGGGCGAGCCGCCCCCGGACCTGTGCCGCTCAGCCCGTCGGCTCCTGCGCCGCCTCCACCGCGCCGCCGAAGCGCCGGTCCCGCTGGGCGAACTCCAGGCAGGCCCGCCACAGGTCGCGGCGGTCGAAGTCCGGCCAGAGCACGTCCTGGAAGACCATCTCGGCGTAGGCGCTCTGCCAGATCAGATAATTGGACGTGCGCTGTTCCCCGCTGGGGCGGACGAAGAGGTCGACGTCCGGCATGTCCGGGTAGTAGATGTACTTCGCGAAGGTCTTCTCGTTGACCTTGGACGGGTCCAGCTTCCCGGCCGCGACGTCCCGCGCGATCCGCTGCGCCGCGTCGGCGATCTCGGCCCGGCCGCCGTAGTTGACGCAGAAGTACAGCGTCATCCTGTCGTTGTCCTTGGTCTGCTCCTGGGCGACCTGGAGCTCCTGGACCACGGACTTCCACAGCTTGGGCATGCGGCCGACCCAGCGGATGCGGATGCCCAGCTCGTCCATCTCGTCACGGCGGCGGCGGATCACGTCCCGGTTGAAGTTCATCAGGAACTTCACCTCCTCCGGGGACCGCTTCCAGTTCTCGGTGGAGAACGCGTACAGCGAGAGGTTCTTGACGCCCATCTCGATGCAGCCCTTGAGCACGTCCATCACGACGCCCTCGCCGACCTTGTGCCCCTCGGTGCGCGGCAGGCCGCGTTCCTTGGCCCAGCGGCCGTTGCCGTCCATCACGACGGCGACGTGCTTGGGCACCAGCTCACCGGGGATCTTCGGAGGCGTGGCACCGGAGGGGTGCGGCTCCGGGGTCTTGTAGTCGCGCCGGTTACGGCCGCCGAGCATCCCGCGTACTGCCATGAACTGTCTCGCTCCCTGTGCCTGATCTGCTGTGGTCATTTCTCTACGTACCGCAGTGAGCGGAGCCCGCGCTCCAGGTGCCAGTGCAGATAGGCGGACACCAGCCCGCTCCCCTCCCTGACATGGCGCGCCTCGCACGCGTCCGCCGTCTCCCAGTCGCCGCTGAGCAGCGCGCTCAGCAGGGTCACGGCCTCCGCCGAGGGTACGACGCTGCCGGGCACCCGGCAGTCGCCGCAGATGACGCCGCCCGCCGCGACGGAGAAGAACCGGTTCGGGCCGGGCATTCCGCACCGGGCGCAGTCCTCGAAGCTGGGTGCGTAGCCGTTGACGGCGAGCGAGCGCAGCAGGAACGCGTCGAGGATGAGATGCGGCTCGTGCTCGCCGCGGGCGAGGGTCCGCAGCCCGCCGACGAGCAGGAGGTACTGCTGGACCGCGGGCTCGCCCTCGTGGTCGGTGAACCGCTCGGCGGTCTCCAGCATGGCGGTGCCCGCGGTGTAGCGGGCGTAGTCGGTGACGATGCCGCCGCCGTACGGGGCGATCGTCTCGCTCTGGGTGCAGAGCGGCAGTCCCCGGCCGACCAGTTCGCTGCCCCGGGCGAAGAACTGCACGTCGACGTGGGAGAAGGGTTCCAGCCGGGCACCGAACTTGGACTTGGTGCGCCGCACCCCGCGGGCGACGGCGCGGACCCGGCCGTGGCCGCGGGTCAGGATCGTGATGATCCGGTCGGCCTCGCCCAGCTTCTGCGTGCGCAGCACCACGCCGTCGTCCCGGAACAAGCTCATACGACCATTGTCCGGTACGGGGACGGCGCGCCGGGCCCCGGGCGGTCAGGAGGGGGTGCGCGCCGCCTCGGCGAGCAGCCGGGCCGTGTCCTCGGCGCGGAGTTGCAGCGCGCCGCCGATGGTGGTCAGCACCTCGCGCTCCGCCGGTCCGTACGGGCCGTCGGCGAGCGCGATCCTGGCGCCCTGGAGGAGAATCGATTCGCGTCCGGCGGGGGCCAGGTGCGGGGCGAGGGGTTCCAGCGCCTCGTGGAGTTCGATGGCGAGGGCCGCTCCGCAGGCCTCGGCCGCGGGGTCGAAGGCGGAGCCCTGGCCGGTGTCGGCGGCGAGCACCTCGACGACGGTGCAGAGCTGTTCCTCGGTGCAGTCGTCGAATCCGGCGCCGCGCACGATGGCGGCCGCGGCCTCCAGCACGGTGCGGGAGGTGGTGCCGCCGGCCGCGAGGACGCCGAGCGCGACGGTGTGGACGGCGTCCCGCAGCATGGCGGAGAGCCGGGTGGTGGTGGGGTGGTCGAGCGCCTCGGTGCCGAAGTGCTCCCGGCAGGCGGCGCATTCGACGACGGGGCCCGCGGTGCCGCGCGCCAGCATCGGCACACCGAGCACCGTGAGGCGCCGACGGCCGGTGAGCCGCCGGTAGTTGCGGTCGCCGCCGCAGCCGGGGCAGAAGAACTCGCCGTCGCCGACGGGGTCCCAGACGGTGCGGATGCCGCAGATACGCAGCTTCATGGCGCGTTGTCCCAGGGCTGACCGCACGTCGCACACCTCCGTAACTCCCCCGTGGCCCCAAGGGCACGGGAGGTGGCCCCTCCGGCAGCATTGCCGTGTGAACGTGATGTTAACCACAGTCGTGATGTGACGTCAGCACCTTGCCGGTGACAACCGTCCGGAGATGGCCGAACCCCGCCCCCCTGGTGCGGGTGGGCGGGGTCCTCGGCCGTGCGGCGGCGGCCCTTCGCGGGCGCCGGATCAGCGGGTGGCGCGGTTGACCGCGGAGACGACCGCCTTCAGCGAGGCCCGTGTGGTGTTGGCGTCGATGCCGATGCCCCACAGGACCTTTCCGTCGATGGCGCACTCGATGTACGAGGCGGCCTGGGAGCTGGCGCCCTCGCTCATGGTGTGCTCGGTGTAGTCCAGCAGACGGGCGTCGATGCCGATGGCCTGCAGCGCTTCGAAGAAGGCGGAGATCGGTCCGTTGCCGGTGCCGGTCAGTACGGTGTCCGCGCCGTCCACGGTCGCCTCGACGGTGATCGTGTCCTGGCCGTCGGAGCCGGTCGTGGTCTGGCCGGTGCGCAGCTGTACGCGGCCCCAGGCGTTCTCCGGGTTGGGCAGGTACTCGTCGCGGAAGGTGGACCAGATCTGGGTCGGCGTGACCTCGCCGCCCTCGGCATCCGTCTTGGCCTGAATGATCCGGGAGAACTCGATCTGCATCCGGCGCGGCAGGTCCAGCTTGTGGTCGTTCTTCAGGACATACGCGATTCCGCCCTTGCCGGACTGCGAGTTGACCCGGATGACGGCCTCGTAGCTGCGGCCGACGTCCTTCGGGTCGATCGGCAGGTACGGGACCGCCCACTCGATGTCGTCCACGGTCTTGCCCCGGGCGGCCGCGTCGGCCTCCATGGCGTCGAAGCCCTTCTTGATGGCGTCCTGGTGGGAGCCGGAGAAGGCGGTGTAGACCAGGTCGCCCGCGTAGGGGTGGCGCGGGTGGACCTCCATCTGGTTGCAGTACTCGCTGGTGCGGCGGATCTCGTCGATCTGCGAGAAGTCGATCTGCGGGTCGACACCCTGCGAGAACAGGTTCATGCCCAGGGTGACCAGGTCGACGTTGCCGGTGCGCTCGCCCTGGCCGAACAGGCAGCCCTCGATGCGGTCGGCGCCGGCCATGAGGGCCAGCTCGGCGGCGGCGACGGCGGTGCCCCGGTCGTTGTGCGGGTGGACGGACAGGCAGACGAACTCGCGGCGCGACAGGTTCCGCGACATCCACTCGAACCGGTCCGCGTGCGTGGAGGGCGTCGAACGCTCCACGGTGGCGGGCAGGTTGAGGATGATCTCGCGGCCCGCCTCCGGCTGCCAGACGTCGCAGACCGCCTCGCAGACCTCCAGGGCGAAGTCCAGCTCGGTGTCGGTGAAGATCTCGGGGCTGTACTGGTAGCCGAAGGTCGTCTCCGGGCCCAGCAGCTTCTCCGCGTACTCCATGACCAGCCGGGTGCCGTCCACGGCGATCTGCTTGATGTCGTCCTTGGAGCCGCGGAAGACGACCCGGCGGAAGGTGGGCGCCGTGGCGTTGTACAGGTGCACGGTGGCGCGGTGGGCGCCGACGAGGGACTCGACGGTCCGCTCGATCAGGTCCTCGCGGGCCTGGGTCAGGACGGAGATCGTCACGTCCTCGGGGATCGCGCCCTCTTCGATGATGGAGCGGACGAAGGCGAAGTCGGTCTCGCCGGAGGACGGGAAGCCGACCTCGATCTCCTTGTAGCCCATGCGTACGAGCAGATCGAACATCTCGCGCTTGCGGGCCGGGGACATCGGGTCGATCAGGGCCTGGTTGCCGTCGCGCAGGTCGGTGGAGAGCCAGCGGGGCGCGACCGTGATCCGCTTGTCCGGCCAGGTGCGGTCGGGGATGTCGACGGCCTCGTAGCCGGCGTACTTGTGGATCGGCATCCCGGACGGCTTCTGGAGCCGAGTCGCGTTGGTGATCGGCGTGGGCCGGCCGACGGCGTTCTCGGCGGGGGTCTGGGCGGGATGTGCGTCGGTCATGGCGTACGGCTCCTCGGGGTCCAACGAGTGGGACGGCCGACTGTGTCGCTGCAACACCAGACTCCGCGGGGAGGGGGTCGGCCTACGACTACAGGCCCTCGCCGCGGCAGCTAAGAAGAAGCAGCCCGAAACGCATGATGCGACGAGACTAACCGAGAGGCGCCTGATGCGTCCGTCCCGTATCAGTATGCGGGACCGGGCGCAGGAAACGCCCAACAGTGACCGATCACTCCATTTCGTCAATCCTGATCGCAACCAGTGACATCTCCGTCACCCGGTGCCACAGTCGGCGGTATGCAGCCTCAGTCACAGCAGGGATTCCACCCCGTCTTCTGCACCATCGTGCCGCCCCATCTCCTCGACAAGCTCTCGCAGTCCGACAACCCCGATCTCGCCGGGCCCTCCCGTCGCACCCTGGAGGGCGACGCCGCCCGCCGCACCCGCCGCCAGATGGCCACGGTCGTCACCGTGCCCGTCGCCCCCGCGGCCGCCGGGGAGGTCTCCGACAAGCCAGACCGCACGCTCTACGACTGCCGCCACCACACCCGGCTGCCCGGCACCAAGGTCCGCTCCGAGGGGCAGGAGCCCACGAAGGACGCGAGCGTCAACCGCGCGTACGCGGGTCTCGGCGCCACCTTCGAACTGCTGCTCAAGGCATACGGCCGCCGTTCGATCGACGGCAACGGACTGCCGCTGATCGGCTCCGTGCACTACGACGAGAAGTACAACAACGCCTTCTTCGACGGCGAGCAGATGGTCTTCGGCGACGGCGACGGCGAGATCTTCCTCGACTTCACCGTGGCCATCGACGTGATCGGCCATGAGCTGACCCACGGCCTGACCCAGTACACCGCCAATCTGAGCTACTACGGCCAGTCCGGCGCGCTCAACGAGTCGGTGTCGGACGTCTTCGGCTCCCTGGTCAAGCAGTACACCCTGGGCCAGACCGCCGAGCAGGCCGACTGGCTGATCGGCGCCGGGCTGCTGGCGCCCGGCGTCCAGGGCGTCGCGCTGCGCTCGATGAAGGCACCGGGCACGGCGTACGACGACGACGTGCTGGGCAAGGACCCGCAGCCCGCGAAGATGGAGGACTACGTCCACACCAGCGAGGACAACGGTGGGGTGCACCTCAACTCCGGCATCCCGAACCGCGCGTTCTACCTGCTGGCGACGGCGCTCGGCGGCCATGCGTGGGAACGCGCCGGCCAGCTCTGGTTCGATGTGCTCACAGGTGGTCAACTGGCGGTGGACGCGGACTTCGCGTCCTTCGCCCGGCTGACGGTCGCCGCGGCCCGCAGCCGCTTCGGCGAGGGCGACGAGGCCGAGGCCGTCCTGAAGGCGTGGTCGGAAGTGGGCGTGCCGACCTCGTAGGCGAACCGGCCCCTTGCCCAGCCCGCCCGGCGTTGGAGGACACCCCATGCGGATTCAGGTCAGCAGGACCGGCGGCTTCGCGGGCATCGCCCGCCACCGCGAGGTCGACACCGCCGGGCGGGACGACGCCCCGGAGTGGGAGGCGCTGGCGGAATCGGCGCTCGCGGCGGGCCACGCCACCCCGCCCAAGGGTGTGCCGGACGGCTTCCGGTACCGGATCACGATCGGCGACCGCACGGTGCACTGCGCGGACCCGCGGCTGACCGACGCCCAGCGGGCCCTGGTCTCACGCGTCCTGAAGGAGGGCGCGTGAGACCGGGTTCCGGATGACCGGGGCCTCACGCGGGGCGCGGACGACGGGCCGGGCGGGGGCCGGAGGGCGGGACAGGCGGGGGGCCGGAGGGCGGGACAGGCGGGGGGGGCCGGACGGGCGGCGGGACGAGCGGCGGGCCGGACGGAGCTGGGCTCAGAAACCGAGCCTGCGCAACTGCTTCGGGACCCCTCCCCACTGCCGCCCTCGCACCCCTCGGCCCCCAGGGGCCTCAGCGGCTTCGACCGGCTGCGCCGCCCTCCGGCCGCCGGACGGCGCGGGGCTCAGAAACCGAGCCTGCGCAGCTGCTTCGGGTCGCGCTGCCAGTCCTTGGCGACCTTCACATGGAGGTCCAGGAAGACCGGCGTGCCGAGCAGGGCCTCGATGTGCTTGCGCGACTTGGTGCCGACGTCCTTCAGCCGCTTGCCCTTCGGGCCGATGATGATGCCCTTCTGGCTGGGACGTTCGATATAGACGTTGGCGTGGATGTCGAGCAGCGGCTTGTCCGCCGGCCGGCCCTCGCGCGGCAGCATCTCCTCGACGACGACCGCGATGGAGTGCGGCAGCTCGTCCCGTACGCCTTCGAGCGCGGCCTCGCGGATCAGCTCCGCGACCATGACCATCTCGGGCTCGTCGGTGAGGTCGCCCTCCGGGTAGAGCGGCGGGCTCACCGGGAGCAGCGGGGCGATCAGGTCGCCCAACAGCTCGACCTGGCTGTTCTTGACCGCGGAGACCGGAATGATCTCCGCCCACTCGAAGCCGAGCTCCTCGGCGAGACGGGACACGGCGATCAGCTGTTCGGCGAGCTGCTTGGAGTCGACCAGGTCGGTCTTGGTGATGATGGCGATCTTCGGGGTCTTCTTGATGCCCGCGAGTTCCTTGACGATGTACTTGTCGCCGGGGCCGAGCTTCTGGTCGGCGGGCAGGCAGAAGCCGATGACGTCGACCTCGGCCCAGGTGGTCCGCACGACGTCGTTGAGCCGCTCGCCCAGCAGGGTGCGCGGCTTGTGGAGGCCGGGGGTGTCGACCAGGATCAGCTGCGCGTCGTCGCGGTGCACGATGCCGCGCACGGTGTGCCGGGTGGTCTGCGGCCGGTTGGAGGTGATCGCCACCTTCTGGCCGACCAGAGCGTTCGTGAGGGTGGACTTGCCCGCGTTGGGGCGGCCCACGAAGCAGGCGAAACCGGCCCGGTGGGGGGCTTCGCCCGCGGCCTGCTGCGCAGCGGCATCTGTGTCAGGTCGAACGCTCATGGCGCCCATTGTCCCCGATCCGGGCGGCCCCGCCGCACCAAGGGCCGCGTCGGGGCCTGTCGGTGTCGTCTCAGGCGGCGCGCGCACGGTTCCGGCGGGCCCGGATCCACAGCCCCGTGCCGCCGCCGACGGCCACCAGCAGGATCCCGGCCATGAGCCAGGGCAGGGCGAAATACCCGACGGCTGCGGACTCGCGCGTTTCGCGGGCGCTCGCGGTCAGCCGGATCTCGCCCCATTCCAGCTGGGGCGCGCCGGTCCACTGCTCGGTCAGCCGGACCTCCTGGCGGGGCAGCAGCTCGGCGGGGATCCGTTTCAGGTCGCGGGCGAGCAGGGTGCGGCCGAAGAGCCCCTCGGCCTTGAGGGCGACCTTGGGGCTGAGGGTGACATTGCCCCGGTTGTGGAGCGTGTACGAGATGACGGCCCGGCTCTTCCCGGTGCCGGGGACCAGTGGCTGGGTGTGCTCGACCCGGATGTCGTCCACGGAGAGCGCGGGGACGGTCGGCCCGTTGACCCGCAGATAGATCCGGGCGCCGACCGCCTTCTGGATGCCGACGGCGACGGCTCCGGCGTCGGCCGGGTCGACGCGCTCGTCGAGCGCGACGAGTGCGCCGGGGTGGTCGCCCGGTTCGGCGTCCTCGGGCACGGTGATGGTGACCGGGACGGTGACCGAGCCGTGCGGCCCCACGGTGACCCGGTCGCGGCCGGTGCTCGCCCAGGCGCCCACCGAGCGCTGCCGCTCGTCGCGGGACCGTACGGCGAACCCGCCGTCGCGCGCGGTGTTGTAGGCGTCGGCCGCGTACAGCCGGAAGGTCTGCGCCCGGCCCGTCTTGTTGGTGACGGTGACCTTGTCGTGGAGGGTGGCGCCGGGGTCGGCCGAGAGGTAGAAGTACGGGCGCTGGCCGGACCGGGCGATGGCCGGGTAGACCGACCAGCTGCCGTTGTCCGCGGCGTGCGCGGCGGGCGCGCCGGCCAGCAGGAGGGCGCCGGTCAGGAGGAACAGGTAGACGGTGCGCACGGTGCGGTACCCCCGGGTGGTGGTCGGGTCGGGCGGTCCGGGCGGGTGCGCGCCCGGAACGCCGGTTGCTCGGGAGTGCTCGGTCACGTGAGGGTGAGGGTGAGCACGCCGGAGTACGCGCCGGGGGCGGTGTACGCCGGTACGGTCAGTGCGAGCCGGGCGTCGACGGTGAACTCGCCGCCGGTGGAGGTCCCGTTCGGCGTGGACGCCAGTGTGGCGCCCGCGCTGCCGACCGGGCCCGGGGAGCCCGCCGCGCAGGTGCTCGGGCTGCCGGGCTTCGTCGCGCAGACCGGGGTCCAGCCGAGTGCGGAGGCGCCGATCGTCGCGCCGCCGGGCCCCTTGAAGTCGGTGACCTTCCCGGTCAGGGACCAGCCCGCGGGGCCGCCGCGGTAGTCCTCGACCGTGACCGTCCGCAGGGAGCCCCGGGAGGCGCCGCCGCGGCCGAAGTCGACGGCCGACATCTCGACGGTGTCCCCGGCCTGGACCATGGAGAGCGTGCCCGCCCGGACCGAGGTCCTGAGCTGCTGGCTGCCGTCCGGGATGTCGCCGCCGCCACCGGTGACGGTGTAGGGCTGCGGGCCCGCGCCCTTGGCCGGGTCCCAGCCGCCGCCCTCGTAGGCGACGATGCCGGTGGTCGCAGGGTCGTCGACGGTGAGCCGGCCGCTGAAGCCGCCCGAGCCGTCCGCCTCGGCGGTGGCCGTGTCGGCGGTCGCCGCGTCACCGGCCCGGCCCGCGAGGGTGATGTGCGCGCCGGGGGTGAACTTCGATCCGGTGACGGTGACCGCGTCGCCCGCCTTGCCGGACGCGGCCCCGAGCCGGATGGCCCGCTCGTTGACCTGGCCGCCGCCGTCCGTCGCGATGATCGTCTCGGAGACGGGGGCGGGCGGGTCCGTCACCGTGCAGGGGGTGTCCAGCTCCATGATGTAGCTGGTGTGGATGTTGTAGTCGCCCGGCGACAGGGTGATCTGTCCGGGCGCGGTGACCGTGAAGGTGCCGGTCATCGAGAAGGACGGGAAGGCGCCCTTGCCGGGGACCGGGTCGTTCTTCTTGGGGCCCTCGACGGCGACGCTCCCGCTCTGCGCACCGCCGACGGTGACCTTGCCGGTGGGCGTCATGATGTCGGCGGGCAGGGCCAGGTCGACCGGGTTGCTCGCGGCGGCCTCGACCACGGTGTACGTGACCGTGACCGTGTCGCCCACCTGCGGGGCGGCGTTGTCGACGGTGATCTCGGCCTTCGTGGTCCCGTCGATCGGGGGGATGCCCGCGATGGCGGGCGGGATGCAGTGGGTGGGGAAGTCCACCGGCACGGAGGCGGTGGGCATGGCCTGCGCGGGGCCCGCGAGCCCCCCTCCCCCGGCCACGACGAGCGCGCCGACGCCCAGTGCGGCGGCCCAGCGGCGGCCGCGCCCGGGGCGTCCTCGGACGCCGGATCTTCGCACGCTGACTCTTCGGACGGTCGGACGCATGGAGCCCCCTCCTGCGGATGCGGCGCGGCGGCACTCCGCGCCGACGGGGGCCCATTGACGGCTGCGGCTCCGAAGAAGTCAAGGGCGGTGGACCGCGTGGGCTGATGACCCATCAGATGCTGTCAAGATCCGTGCTCCTCGCGCCGGTACGCGAAACGCCCCGCGGCCGGCCGCGGGGCGTTCGTGCCCGGTGTACGGATCTCCCCGGCGTCAGCCCGCCGTCACGCTGACCCGCAGTGTGCCGTCGGGCCCGGCGAGCAGCACGGGGGTGTCCGGGCCGCCCAGGTCCCGTACCGCGGCACGGTCCTCGTCCGAGGGGGTCGCGGCCTCGGAGACGACCGCGGCCGCCTCCAGCGAGGTGGCCCCGCTGGCGACGGCCATCGCCACCGCGGTCTGCAGCGCGCTGAGCTTCAGCGACTCCAGCCGTACGGTGCCCGCGACGTAGGTGCGTCCGGTCTCGTCCCGTACGGCCGCGCCCTCCGGCACACCGTTGCGGGCGCGGGCGCTGCGGGCCAGCGTGACGATCTTGCGGTCCTCGGGGCCGAGGTCGGTGCTCTCAGTCATGTGCCGAGCATACGAACCGGGCGCGCCCGTCCGCGCACCGGCTACGCCCGGTCCAGCCGCAGCCGGTCCGCCTTCGGCAGCCCGGCCACCACCAGGTCGTAGGAGTCCTCGATCAGCTCGCAAAGGACCCGGTCGGGGATCCCGGAGACCGTCACGGTGTTCCAGTGCCGCTTGTTCATGTGCCAGCCCGGCGCCACCGCGTCGTACTTCTCCCGCAGCCGCACCGCCTCGTCCGGGTCGCATTTCAGGTTCACCGTCAGCGGGCGGGCGTCCAGCGTGCTGAGCGCGAACATCTTGCCGAGCACCTTGAAGACGGAGGCCCCGGGGCCGAACGGGAACTCCTCGGTGCTCGCGTTGAACTCCAGGCAGAACGCCCTCAGCTGCTGCGGAGTCACCCCTCGTCCTCCCCCTGTGGTGCCACGGGCTCCACCAGGACCGTGACGATCTTGTTGCGGCGGCCCGCCGGGGACTCCGCGGTCAGCCGCAGCCGCCGGCCGTCCGGCAGGTCGACGACGGCCGAAGCCCCGGAGATCGGGACCCGGCCCAGCGCCTTGGCCAGCAGCCCGCCGACGGTCTCCACGTCCTCGTCGTCGTACTCGTCGAAGCCGAACAGCTCCCCGAGGTCGCCGATGTCGAGGCGCGCGGTCACCCGGAAGCAGTCGTTCTCCAGCTCCTGGACGGGCGGGAGTTCGCGGTCGTACTCGTCGGTGATCTCGCCGACGATCTCCTCAAGGATGTCCTCGATGGTGACGATGCCCGCCGTGCCGCCGTACTCGTCGATCACGACCGCGACGTGGCTGCGCTCCTGCTGCATCTCGCGCAGCAGGTCACCGGCGTTCTTGGTGTCGGGCACGAAGGCCGCCGGACGCATCGCCGTGGAGACCAGATCGGCCTCGGACTCGCGGTTGATGTGGGTCTTGCGGACCAGGTCCTTGAGATACACGATGCCGACGATGTCGTCCTCGTTCTCCCCGGTGACCGGGATCCGCGAGAAACCGGAGCGCAGGGCCAGGGTGAGCGCCTGCCGGATGGTCTTGTAGCGCTCGATGCAGACCAGGTCCGTGCGCGGCACCATGACCTCGCGCACCAGGGTGTCGCCGAGCTCGAAGACGGAGTGCACCATGCGGCGCTCCTCGTCCTCGATCAGCGACTCCGCCTCGGCGAGGTCGACCATGGCACGCAGTTCGGCCTCGCTGGCGAACGGGCCCTTGCGGAACCCCTTGCCCGGGGTCAGCGCGTTGCCGATGAGGATCAGCAGCTGCGGGACCGGGCCCATGATCCTGGCCAGCGGCAGCAGGACGTACGCGGCGGCGGTGGCGGTGTTCAGCGGGTGCTGGCGGCCGATGGTGCGCGGCGAGACGCCGATGGCGACGTAGGAGACGAGGACCATCACGCCCATGGCGACGGCCAGCGCCTCCCAGGTCTCCGGGAGTTCCTTCAGACAGGCGTACGTGACGAGCACCGCGGCCGACATCTCGCAGGCGACCCGCACCAGCAGGGCGACGTTGAGATAGCGGGTCGGGTCCGCCGCGACCTGCTCCAGCTTCCCGCTGCCGCGCCGCCCGGAGCGGACCGCCTCGGCGGCCCGGAAGCTGGAGACCCGGGCGATGCCCGCCTCCGCGCAGGCCGCGAGCCAGCCGACGACGACCAGCAGGACGGCACCCAGGACGAGAGGAACGCTCACGAGACGGTGGGGGCGGGCGACGGGCCGGTCAGACCGTGCTCGGCGCGCCAGCCGTCGACGATGGCGGCCTGGAGGCCGAACATCTCGGCCTTCTCGTCCGGCTCCTCGTGGTCGTACCCGAGGAGGTGCAGCACTCCGTGGACGGTGAGGAGCTGGAGCTCCTCGTCCATGGAGTGCCGGGTCTCCGCGTCCTCGCCCTGCTTCTTGGCGACCTCCGGGCAGAGCACGATGTCACCGAGGAGCCCCTGCGGGGGCTCCTCGTCGTCCTTGGCCGGCGGACGCAGCTCGTCCATCGGGAAGGACATGACATCGGTCGGGCCCGGGAGGTCCATCCACTGGATGTGGAGCTGTTCCATGGCGTCGGTGTCCACCACGATCACCGAGAGTTCGGAGAGCGGGTGGATCCGCATCCGCGCGAGCGCGTAGCGGGCGATGTCGAGGATCGCCTGCTCGTCGACCTCGGTTCCGGACTCGTTGTTGACGTCGATCGACATGGTGCGCTGCTACTGCTTCCCGTTGTGGCCGGCTCTGCTGTCGTACTTCTCGTACGCGTCGACGATACGGCCGACGAGCTTGTGCCGGACAACGTCCTGGGAGGTGAGCCGGGAGAAGTGGACGTCCTCGACGCCGTCCAGGATCTCCTGGACCTGGCGCAGACCGCTCTTGGTGCCGTTCGGCAGGTCCACCTGGGTGACGTCACCGGTGATGACGATCTTCGAGTCGAAGCCGAGCCGGGTCAGGAACATCTTCATCTGCTCGGCGCTGGTGTTCTGTGCCTCGTCCAGAATGATGAACGCGTCGTTGAGGGTGTTGTGCGTCAGCAGGTAGTCCTGGGTGACGTACAGCGAGTCCTCCGCCGCCACCTGGATGCACACGGCCTCCTCACGCCCGGCCGGCTCGATGCTGTCGATGAAGCGCATCGGGCGGCCGCCGCCCGCCATGCGGTACTTCTCCGCCTTGCGAGCGAGGCGGAAGGGCTCGATGTCCTCGGGGAGGCGGATGTCGACGATGTGCGCGTCGTGGCGGTGATGGACCTCGCGGCCCTGCGCCAGACCCGGTGCGCGTCCTTCCGCGGCCCGGCGACGGGTGTACGCCACACCGCCGAGGGACCGCACAAGGGCGATCACGTCGTCGCGCAGCATGATCGATGCCGTCGAGTACTGAACGCGACAGGTGCGGTCCGCCTGGGTGACCGGATCACCGCCCGCGTCGAGCAGCCCTTGAAGCACGGCGAGGCGGACGGGCGCGGAGTTGTAGAGGTACGTGTCCGGTACGAATGTGGAGTGCGACCGTGTGCCCAGCAGGTCGAGGTCACGGAGGGACCGGGTGACCGGGTTCTCCAGCGTGACCACGTCACCTTGAGCCTTCACCCCGTTCAGAACGTAGTCCGGCCCGCCCTTGTGCCGTACGGACACGCCGTGCAGCGAGCCTTCCAGTGCCTCGGCCAGCTCGGGGTCCTCGGTGGCGAACGAGGGGGTCGTCGTCCCGGTCAGGCAGCCGTCACCGAGCAGGAGCCCCAGCGCATAGGGGTCCACCGGGACCTCGCGCTCAGGGAAACAGACCGGCGCTGTCAGCATCGGCAGTTCGTAGCGGCGTGCGTGCGCCGTGCGGAGACTGCCGATCATCTCCCTGGTCTCCAGGACCCGCCACGGCTCGTCCCGGCGCTTGTCCGACGCCGTACGGACCGTCCACAGGTGCTCGCCGCAGCACAAGGTCCACGAGCCGTCCTGGGCGGTGACGCGATAGATGTCCTTCTCGCCCTGTGGATAGACACCGAGGACGGGGGTCGGCTCGCCGTTCGACCCGATGACGAGGTCACCGACGCGCAGATCACCGATCGGGCGCCAGCCGTCCGGCGTGAGGACGTTGGTGAAGGTCGGCTGCGCACGGCCACGCATGTACGCCAGCGGCGCCACCTCGATCGTGCCCGCCGCCATCAGCCGCGGAATCGAGTCGGGGTCCAGCATGTCGTGCAGCGCGTCGTAGAGCGGGCGCAGATACGGGTCGATCTTCTCGTAGAGCGTGCCGGGCAGGAAGCCGAGCCGCTCGCCCGCCTCGACCGCGGGCCGGGTCAGGATGATCCGGTTGACCTGCTTGGACTGGAGGGCCTGGACGGCCTTCGCCATGGCGAGATAGGTCTTGCCGGTACCGGCGGGGCCGATACCGAAGACGATCGTGTGCTTGTCGATCGCGTCGACGTACCGCTTCTGGTTGAGCGTCTTGGGGCGGATGGTGCGGCCGCGGCTGGAGAGGATGTTCTGGGTGAGCACCTCGGCGGGGGTCTCCTCGCCGTCCCCCTCGCCGCTCTCCGTCGCCCTGAGCATGGCGATCGAGCGTTCCACTGCGTCCTCCGTCATCGGCTGACCGGTGCGGAGCACCAGCATCATCTCGTCGAACAGGCGCTGGATCAGGGCGACTTCCGTCGCGTCCCCGGCGGCGCTGATCTCGTTGCCCCGGACGTGGATGTCGGCCGCCGGGAAGGCCGTCTCGATCACGCGCAGCAGGGCGTCGCCGGATCCCAGCACGGTCACCATCGGGTGGCTCGCGGGGACGGTGAAGCGGGCTCGCGCCTGCTTCGGCGCAGGGGTCTGGGCTGTGGGTGTCTGAGTCATGGGCCGGCTCTGTGGCCTGCACATACCTCCCGTTGCAAGGTTCTCGCCGATCGACAACCTCTCGGATTACCAAGCCTACGACTCCGCACCGACAACGCCGAGAGCTTTTTCGCACAGGCTCGCGAAGAGCGGTGCGCGGCCGTCAGGCGGGGTGCCGGAAGCCGATCGTGGGCACCGCCCGGCGCAGCGGCCAGGGCCGGGCGGCCGCGGGCAGCAGATCTTCCAGGAAGGCGTACCGCTGGAGGGCGGCCGGGTCCTGGTCGGCGAAGGTGCGGACCCGCTGCCACCAGGCGGCGACCTCCGCCCAGCCCGGCGCCGACAGCGATCCACCGAACTCCTGGACGGAGAGTGCCGCGGTCAGTCCGGCGAAGGCCAGCCGGTCGGCCAGCGGCCAGTCGGCGAGGGTGCCGGTGACGAAACCGGCGACGAAGACATCGCCCGCTCCGGTGGGGTCGAGCGCCTCGACCTCGATCGCGGGCACCTCGGCGCTCGCCCCGGTCGTCGCGTCCACCGCGTACGCGCCCTCCGACCCCAGGGTGACCACGGCGAGCGGCACGCGCTCGGCCAGGGCGTGGGCGGCGGCGCGCGGGCAGTCGGTGCGGGTGTAGCGCATCGCCTCCTCGGCGTTGGGGAGGAAGGCCTGGCAGTGCTCCAGGTCGGCGAGGGCGTCCAGATCCCAGCGGCCGGTCTCGTCCCAGCCGACGTCGGCGAAGATCCGGGCGCCGTTGCGGGCGGCGACGGCGACCCATGGTTCGGTGCGGCCGGGGGCGAGCGAGGCGACGGCGGCGCGGGCCCGGGGCGGGCAGCGCGGGAACGGCGGCTCGCCGGTGGGGACGGCGGTGCCGTGGGTGCCCTCGGGGCCGGGGGCCTCGTGGCCGTGCGAGACCATCGTCCGCTCGCCCTCGTACGCCATCGAGACGGTCACCGGCGAGTGCCAGCCGGGGACGGTGTGCGACATGGAGAGGTCGATGCCCTCGCCCTGCTCCAGGGCGTCCCAGCAGTACTCCCCGTAGTGGTCGTCGCCGAACGCCGCGGCCAGTGAGGTGTGCAGGCCCAGCCTCGCCAGGGCGGTCGCCATGTTGGCGACGCCGCCGGGGCTGGAGCCCATGCCGCGTGCCCAGGACTCGGTGCCGCGCACGGGAGCGCTGTCGAGGCCGGTGAAGATGATGTCGAGGAAGACCGTGCCGGTGAGGAAGACGTCGCAGTCCGGGTCCTGCGGGGCGCGCAGCCCGTCCAGTGGGTCGATGTCTGGAATGTCCGTGCTCACTGTGCACTCCCCGGTCGTGGCAGATCCGGCCAGTGTGCCCGATCCGACGGCGTAACCGGAGCGTGCGCGCCGCCGGCGCCGGAGGGCTCGCACCGGCGACCCGGACAGGGGTGCGGATCCGCGCAAACAGCCGCTGCTACCCGCACTCTCCCGACCCAAACGCATATGTGACCCAGATCACACAGGGGTGACTTTCGGGCGGCTGGCCGCGGTTGATACAAATTGGCCCGCGAGCCCCTTCGGCGACGGTTACCGACAAGTGGCCCGAATTCCTCGTATTTCCTGCATTGCCCTCCCCTGCCTTCCCTGCCGTCTCCGGCATGTCTTCAGGAACGCCCATGTCCTCGCGCCCTCGCGCCGCGTGGCCCCTGGTCGCCGTGTTCACCGCCGGTTACCTCGCCGCCTATCTGCTCCCCACCATCGTCGGGCGGCTCTCCGTCCATCTCGGCCTCGGTACGGCCCAGGCCGGACTGGTCGGCAGTGCCCTCCTGCTGAGTTCGGCGACCGCCGGTTTCACCCTGGCGGGCCGGGTCGAGACGTACGGCCCGCGGCGGCCCGCCCGGATCGGTCTGGTGCTGGCCATGGTGGGGTACGGCTGCGCCGCCCTGGCCGGGTCGGTGCCGCTGGTGGTCATGGGCGCGATGATCGGCGGCTTCGGCTCCGGCACGGCGACCGCGGTGGCCGCCTCGGGCATCGCCGCCCAGCGCGACCCGCACCGCACCTCGTCGCTCGGTCTGCTCAGCGTCTCCGCGACGGCGGGCGCCCTCTATCTGACGATCCCGCACCTCGGCGGCGGCCACCGGCTGCCGTTCGCCTCGATCGCCCTGGTCGCCCTGCTCGTCTGGCCCGCCACCGGGCGGCTCGGCGGCTCCACGCCCGCCGGTCCCGCCGCCCCGGCCGTCGGCCGGCTGCCGCACCGCAGGTCCGGTCTGGTCCTCGCGGGCGGCATGCTCGTCTGGTCCATGGCGCAGAACGCGCTGTGGGGCGTCAGCAGCCGGATCGGCGTGGCTCAGGCCGGGCTCTCCGAGGTCACCATCGGCGCGGTGTTCGCGGCCGCGCTGGGCGCGGGTCTGCTCGGGGTGATGGGCGCCGGGGTGCTGGGCGCCCGGCTCGGCCGGGCGGTGCCGATCGGCCTGGGCACCGTGATCATCGCCGTGAGCATCGTGCTCAGCTCCTCGGCCGGGAACCTCGGCCAGTTCGCGACCGGCGAGATCCTGTGGAACACCGTCTACCCGGTGGTCCTGTCGTATCTGATCGGCCTGGCCGCCTCCCTGGACGTGCGGGGCCGCTGGGCGGTCCTCGCTGGCTCCGCGTCGTCGGTCGGGGTGGCCTGCGGGCCGGTCCTCGGCAGTGTGCTGTCCGAACAGGCCGGCTACCCGGTCATGGGCCTGGTCCTGGGCGCCGTCACCCTGCTGGTCGCCGCCCCGGTCACGGCCGTCGCCCTGCACACCGGGGGCCGCCCGCTGGTGCCGGGATCGGTGCGCCGCCGGGGCGGAGCCCCGGCCGCGCTGCTCGCCGTCACCACCGGAGCGGTGCCCGGCGCGGTGCCGAAGCTGGGTGCGCCCGAGCAGGCCGTCACGGAGATCAGCCTGCCCGTGCGGCGCAGGCGCCCGGTCCGCACCGCGTTCCGGACGGCCGGCCCGGCGGGCGGTGCCGGTCAGTCGAACGCGTACGCCTCGACCTCGGACAGATAGCGCGCCCGGCGCTCCTCGTCGTGGTCGAGGAAGGCCGCCTCGAAGGAGTTGCGGGCCAGCGTGCGCAGCTGCTCGTGGTCCAGCGCGAGCGCCTCGCGGACGGCGTGGAAGGTGTCCCCGACGTACCCGCCGAAGTAGGCGGGGTCGTCGGAGTTCACCGTGCAGAGCAGCCCGGCGGCCATCATCGCCCGCAGCGGGTGTTCCTCCAGGGTGTCGATGGCGCGCAGCCGTACGTTGGACAGCGGGCAGAGGGTGAGCGGCACACGGTCCGCGACCAGCCGCTCCACCAGCTCCGGGTCCTCCATGCAGCGCAGCCCGTGGTCGATACGCTCGACCCCGAGAACGTCCAGCGCCTCCCGGATGTACTCGGGCGGGCCCTCCTCACCGGCGTGGGCGACCCTGCGCAGCCCGAGCGCCCCGGCCGCCTCGTACACCTCACGGAACTTGACGGGCGGGTGGCCGACCTCCGCCGAGTCGAGGCCGACCGCGCTGATCCGGTGCAGATACGGCTTCGCCGCCTCCAGCGTCTCCATCGCCGACTCGGCCGACTCGTCGCGCAGGAAGCACATGATCAGCTGGGTGGAGATGCTGTGCTTCTCCTCGCTGCGGTCCAGCGCCCGGCCGAGCCCCTCGACGACGGTGCCGATCGGGACGCCGCGCGCGGTGTGCGCCTGCGGGTCGAAGAAGATCTCCGCGTGCCGGACGCCCTGCGCGGCGGCGCGGGCGAGATAGGCGTCGGCCAGCTCCTCGAAGTCCTCCTCGGTCCGGAGCACCGCCATCAGCGCGTAGTACAGGTCCAGGAAGCTCTGCAGGTCGTCGAAGAGGTAGGCGGTGCGGAGCTCCTCGGTGTCCGCGTACGGCAGTCGCACGCCGTTGCGCGCGGCGAGGGCGAAGGCCAGCTCGGGTTCGAGGGTGCCTTCGATGTGGAGGTGGAGTTCGGCCTTGGGGAGGTGCACGGGATTTCACGCTCACAGACGGTGGTGCTGATGGTGCCGGGGTGGTGCTGTCGTGTCAGGGGTGCCGCTTGGGCACGGGAATGCGGCCGAGGTCCTCGGCGACGGTCAGTTCGCCCTCGAACCCCGCCGCGCGGGCCTCGGCCCCGAAGGCTGCCGGGTCGTCGTACCGCTGCGAGAAGTGCGTCAGCACGAGGTGCCGTACGCCCGCGTCCCGGGCCACCCGGGCCGCCTGTCCGGCGGTCAGATGGCCGTGGTCGGTGGCCAGCCGTTCGTCCTCGTCGAGGAAGGTCGACTCGATGACCAGCAGGTCGCAGCCCTCGGCGAGCACCCGCACGCCGTCGCAGAGCCTCGTGTCCATGATGAACGCGAACCGCTGGCCGCGCCTGCGCTCGGAGACGTCGTCGAGCGTGACGCCGCCGAGGGAGCCGTCCCGCTGGATCCGGCCGACGTCCGGCCCCTTGATGCCGTGCTCGGCGAGTTTCGCGGGCAGCATCCGGCGCCCGTCGGGCTCGACGAGCCGGTAGCCGTACGACTCGACGGGGTGCGAGAGCCGGTGGGCGCTGAGCGTGTACGTGCCGGTGGTGGCGAGCACCCCGTCGGCGGCGACCGGGGCCTCGGTCAGCTCGACGGACTCGCGGTAGGCGGTGGCGTACCGCAGCCGTTCGAAGAAGTGCTGCCCGCTCGCCGGGTAGTGCGCGGTGACCGGGTGCGGGACCTGGTCGAGGTTGATCCGCTGGATCACCCCGGCCAGGCCCAGCGAGTGGTCGCCGTGGAAGTGCGTGACGCAGATCCGGTCGATGTCGTGCGCGGCGACCCCGGCACGCAGCATCTGGCGCTGGGTGCCCTCACCGGGATCGAAGAGGATGCCCTCGCCGTCCCAGCGCAGCAGATAGCCGTTGTGGTTGCGGTGCCTGGTCGGGACCTGGCTGGCGGTGCCGAGGACCACGAGTTCGCGTACGGACACGGTCTGCGGTCAGCCGTTCTAGCCGGGGGGCCACTGGAGGCCGCGGCCGCCCAGTACGTGGGCGTGCGCGTGGAACACGGTCTGGCCCGCGCCGGAGCCGGTGTTGAAGACGACCCGGTAGCCGCTGTCCACGATCTTCTCGTCGGCGGCGACCTGTCCCGCCTCGCGCAGGACGTCGGCGGCGATCCCCGGCTCGGCGGCGGCGAGCGCGGCCGCGTCCGGGTGGTGGACGCGGGGGATGACGAGTACGTGGGTGGGGGCCTGCGGGTTGATGTCCCGGAAGGCGACCGTGGTTTCGGTCTCGCGGACGATGGTGGCCGGGATCTCACCCGAGACGATCTTGCAGAACAGGCAGTCGGGCTGCGGTTCTCCTGCCATGGGGCGGCTCCTCGGTAGAAGGTGACGGCGACGGCGACCGTGGCGGTGCCCGCCGTACGGCATGCTATCGGGCCGGTACTCCGCCCCTTCGGGCGCTCGGACCGCGGCGGCTCCGGGCGCCTGGGGCGCGGTGGGCTCAGACGGCTCGCGTCGCGGCCCGCCGCGGCGGCTTTGGCGCTCGGGGCGCGGCGGCGCGGGGCGCCCGGATCGCGGCAGGCTCACACGGCTCGTGTCCCGGCCCGTTGCGGCGGCTCCGGCGCTCAAGGCGCGGCCCCTCAGGCGTTCAAGTTGCGCCCCCTCGACCGCTCGCTCCGGTGGCTCCGGCGCGCTTCCCGGTGCCTGGTGCGCATGCCGCCCTCCCCTTCCGGCGGGCATTTCCAGCCCCTCCGGCGTTCGAGGAGCGGGGGTCCGGGGGCAGCGCCCCCGGTCACGGGAAGGGGCGGGGCGGGGGAACGGGCCCGCCGCAGGCGCACCCCACCCCGTCCCGCCCCGCGCACACGGACGCCCCGGCCCCTACGCCTCCGGCCGCTCCCGCCGCCCCGGCGGCTCCGGCAACTCCGGCAACTCCGGCGCCCGTACCGCCGGCGTCTCCGCCAGCGACGCCAGCGCGATCCGGATCGCCTCGTCCAGCTGCGGATCCCGCCCCGCCACATGGTCCTGCGGCGCCATCACGACCTCGACGTCGGGATCGACCCCGCGGTTCTCCACGTCCCAGCCGTAACCCTCGAACCAGAACGCGTACTTGGGCTGGGTGACCAGCGTCCCGTCCACCAGCCGGTACTTGCTGTCGATGCCGACCACGCCGCCCCAGGTCCGGGTGCCGACGACCGGCCCGATGCTCAGCGCCTTGATCGCGGCGTTCACGATGTCGCCGTCCGAGCCGGAGAACTCGTTGGCCACCGCGACCACCGGGCCGCGCGGCGCGTCCTGCGGGTAGCTGAACGGCCGCATGCCGCGCGGCACGTCCCAGCCGACGACGCGGCGGGCGAGCTTCTCCACGATCAGCTGCGAGATGTGGCCGCCGCGGTTCTCCCGGACGTCCACGACCAGCCCCTCACGGGCCACCTCGACGCGCAGATCGCGGTGGAGCTGCGCCCAGCCCGAGCCGACCATGTCGGGGATGTGGAGATAGCCGAGGCGTCCGCCGGACCGCTCGTGCACATGGGCCCGCCGGTCGGCGACCCACGCGTGGTAGCGCAGCGCCTCCTCGTCGGCGACCGGTACGACGACGACATGGCGGGGATCGCCGCCGTCCACCGGCGAGACGGTCAGCTCGACCGGCTTGTCGGCGGAGCCGGTGAGCAGCGGTCCGGGCCCGGCCACCGGGTCGACCGGGCAGCCGTCGACGGCGAGGATCACATCACCGGGGCGCACCGCCACCCCGGGCGCGGTCAGCGGCGAGCGGGCCTCCGGGTCGGAGGTCTCCGACGGCAGGATCCGGTCGACGCGCCAGGCGCCCTCGTCGGTACGGGAGATGTCCGCGCCGAGCAGCCCCTGGCGGGCCGAGTCGTCGCGCCATCCCCCGGACGGGATCACATAGGCGTGCGAGGTGCCGAGTTCCCCCTGCACCTCCCAGAGCAGGTCCATCAGGTCGTCGTGGGTGGCGACCCGCTCCAGCACCGGGCGGTACCGCTCCAGGACGCCGTCCCAGTCGAGGCCGCCCATGTCGGGGCGCCAGAAGTTGTCCCGCATGATGCGCCCGGCCTCGTCGTACATCTGGCGCCATTCGGCGGCGGGTTCGAGGGTCCGCCGGATCCGGGAGAGGTCGACGGTGACGCCGCCGTCGCTGCCGCCGTCGTCGTCATCGGCCGCGACATGGCTGTCGGACGGCACGACGCGCAGCTTGCCCCGGGTGTGCAGGACGACCCGCTTGCCGTCCCCGCTGACCGCGAAGTCCTGGACTCCGGAGGCGAGTTCCTCGCAGCGCAGCTTCTCCAGGTCGTACCGCTCCAGCACCGTCTCGGGACGCCCGGAGTCGGGGGTGGCGGCGCTCGTGCCGAGCACCCCGGTCACCGGGTGGTTCAGCCACAGCAGCCCGTCCTTCGCGGCGCGCAGCGTGGAGTAGCTGCCTGCCTCGACGGGCAGCGGCACGATCCGGTCCGCGAGCCCGTCGAGGTCGATGCGGGTGACGGGCAGCGCGGTCGGGTTGTCCTGATCGCCCTCGCCGCCCTTCTCCCTCTCGGACGGGCGGCCGTGGCGCTGCGGCCCGAACGGGGAGGGCGTGGTGGCGGCGAGCGTCAGCAGATACGGGCGGCAGGTGCCGAGGAACGCCAGGTCGAAGACATGGGCGTCGTAGACCGGGTCGAAGGACCGCTCGGAGAGGAACGCCAGGTGTTTGCCGTCGCCGGTGAACGCGGGTGCGAAGTCCCGGAAGCGCAGCGGGGTGGCCTCGGCGACCGAGAGGTCGGCGAGGTGCGCGAGCTTGAGCCTGCTGAGCGGACCGGGGCCGGGGTGGGACCAGGCGAGCCAGGAGGAGTCGGGCGAGAAGGCGAGGCCGGAGGCTTCGCCGTGCTCGCTGCGGTCCACCTCGTGGACCTCTCCGCTCTCCCGCTCGACGATCAGGATCCGCCCGTCGTGCGCGGCGACGGCGAACCGGCTGCCGTCGGGGGCCGGGGCCAGTTCGAGAACCCTGCCGACGCGGCCGACGGCGAGGCGGCGCGGTACGGCGCCGGGGGCGGTGCCGGTGGCGGGGGCGCACTCCAGGGCGTCGTCGCCCTCGGCGTCGGTGACCCAGACGACGTGCTGGTCGCCGTCGGCCTGGAAGGCGCGGGGCAGCCTGGCCCGTACGCCGGGTTCGACGGCGAGTGCGCGGGCCGGGCCCTCGCGGTGGGTGACCCAGTGGACGGCACCGCGCGTCCCGACGGCGCTGCCCCGGCCGGTGCGGTCCGGGGAGGCGGCGTCGAGATGGCCGGCGGCGTGCACGGGGTGCGGCTGGAGGTCGGCGCGCTGGCCGCCGAGCCGGATGTCGAGGCGGCGCGGCCCGTCGCCTTCGAGGTCGTCCAGCAGCCAGAGTTCACCGGCCGAGGCGTAGGCGACCCGGGTGCCGTCGGAGGTCGCGTGGCGGGCGTAGAAGCCCTCGACGCCGGTGTGGCGGCGCAGGTCGGAGCCGTCCGGGAGCGAGGAGTAGACCGCGCCGACGCCCTCGTGGTCGGAGAGGAAGGCGATGCGCTCGCCCACCCACATCGGGCACTCGATGTTCCCGTCGAGCCCGGCGTGGAGCCGGACGAACTCCGACGGGCCGTCGGCCGGGCCCTCGGCCGAAGGCTCCTGCTCGATCCACAGCTTGCCCGCCGTACCGCCCCGGTAGCGCTTCCAGGTGGCGGCCTCGCGCCCCATGGTGACCGAGAGCAGCAGGACCCGGCCGCCGGGCCCGTACGCGGCCGAGCCGACCGGCCCGTACGGCAGGGTGCGTGCCGGTCCGCCGTCGACCGGGAGGGCCCTGGCCCAGGTGCGGCGGTGCGATGCCTGTCCCTGGGCGCTGACGACCAGCACGTCGCCCCCGGGCGTCCAGCCGTGGACGGCGGTCTGGGCGTCGCCCCAGTAGGTGAGCCGCTCGGAGGGTCCGCCGTCGGCCGGGGCGATGTGTACCTCGGGTTCCCCGTCCCGGGTGGACGTCCAGGCGACCAGGGTGCCGTCGGGCGATATCCGCGGGTGGCCGACGGGCCGGTTGTCGGCGCTGACGCGCCAGGCGCGGCCACCGTCCAGCGGGGCCAGCCAGACGTCGTCCTCGGCGGTGAAGGCGATCGAATCGCCCTGGACATGGGGGTATCGGAGGTAGGCAGGCTGTGTCACATCGGTCACCCTAGGCCGCGGTCCTGTTCCGCGTAACCGGGTTGGCCGGAGTACGACGGGCGGCCGTGCGCCGGTCGGACTCACTTGCCCATGGGCGCCTCCGTCACCGTGACCGTGACCGTGACGGCCGGTCGGACGCCGGCGCCGCCACCGGCCGGCAGCGGGTTCAGCACGGCGGTCGAGGGGGCGGCGTCGCAGTTGCCGAGCACATCCGCCCGGAAGACGTCCCTGCCGCCCGTCCGGGCGGTCAGGTCCCCCCGCACGCACCGCCCGCCGAGCTCCTGGGTCACCTTGCCCGTGAGGGTGATGGCCTCGCCGTTGCCGGTCCTGCCGTTGCAGTCCACGTTCGCGACCCGGCGCACGGCCACGACGGGCGACGCGCCCTGGGCCTGGCCCCCGTCGGCTCCGGCGGTACAGCTCAGCCACTGCACATCGACCCCGTTGCGCTCCAGCGCGCCGGTGCCGACCCGGCCGGTGGTCACCGCGACGGACGCGGAATTCAGCCCGTTCGTGGGCTCACACGCGGTGGCCCCGGCCACCGCCGCGACGACGAGTGCGGACACGGCCAGAAAGCGCCGTTCCCGTCCCTGACCCCATGCCCTTGATGTCCACATACGGGCAGCTTCCCACCGATACCCACCGGACGGTAGACGGCGTGCGGTCGCACCAGGGGGCGCCGCCGGGGCGCACGAAGAAGCTCCGGCCGACCGCCAGTTGCCGACCGGCCTTGCGAACACGGCCGTTCCCGGGGGAAGAAGTCGGCCTCACGGGAGAATCGGGCTCGCGGGAGACTTTGGTGCCACGAGGAAAGCCGCCTCACGGGAAACCCTGGCCCCACGCCCACCGACCGACCCCACGGCAACCGGTCGCCCCACGCCCTCCGGCCGACCTCATGCTCTTCGGCCGACCCCACGCCCACCGGTCGACCCCACGCCCACCGGCCGATCCCACAGCAACCGGCCCGACCCCACCACCGGAAGCCGCCCCACCACCGGAAGCCGCCCCACCACCAGAAGCCGCCCCTGCCGCCACCGGCCGGGCTCACAACCACCGGCCGGGCTCACGACCAGCGGCCGGTCCGCCCCAGCAGCAGCGCCGTCGCCGCCGTGCCCGCCGTGGAGGTGCGCAGCACGCTCGCCCCGAGTCGGCAGGTCCGCGCGCCCGCCTCGGCGAAGAGCGCCAGCTCGTCCGGCGACACACCGCCCTCGGGCCCGACGACCAGCACGATCTCGCCCCGGTCGGGGAGCGGGACGGTGGCCAGCGGCTCGCTGTCGTGTCCCCGGTCCTCGTGCAGGACGGCGGCGAAGTCCGCCGTGGCCAGCAGCGCGGCGACCTGTTTGGTCGTCATCGCGTCGGCCACGTCGGGGAAGCGGACCCGGCGGGACTGCTTGCCCGCCTCCCGGGCGGTGTTGCGCCACTTCGCCAGGGACTTGAGGCCGCGGTCGCCCTTCCACTGCGTGATGCAGCGCGCCGCCTGCCAGGGCACGATCGCGTCGACGCCGGTCTCCGTCATCGTCTCCACGGCGACCTCGCCCCGGTCGCCCTTGGGCAGGGCCTGGACGACGGTGATCCGGGGAGCGGGGCGGGGCTCCTCCCGGATGCCGGTCAGACCGGTGACGACGAGCCGGTCCTTGCCCTCGGCGGCCAGGACGGCGCCCTCCGTCCAGTGGCCGCGCCCGTCGGTGAGCACGAGCTCCTCACCGGCGCGCAGCCGCTTCACCGACACGGCGTGCCGGCCCTCGGGCCCCTCCAGGACGAACTCGGGTCCGCCGGGGACCTGTTCGACGACGAAGACCGGTGCGGTCACTGCGTACTCCCTGTGCTCACTGCCGCCCGTGCGGCGTCCAGTTCTTCGGCGAGCAGCCGGACCAGCCGGCCCGCGGGCAGCTCGCGTGCCATCCGGTGTCCCTGGCCCGCCCACAGGGCCATGCCCTGCGCGTCCCCGGCCTTCGCCGCCGCCTTGCGCAGCCCTGCGGTCAGGTAGTGGACCTGCGGATAGGCGGCGGGGGCGTACGGGCCGTGCTCGCGCACGAACCGGTTGACCAGACCGCGGGCCGGGCGGCCGGAGAACGCCCGGGTCAGGGCCGTCCGTACGAACAGCGGGTTGGTCAGGGCCTGCTTGTGCAGCGGGCTCGCGCCGGACTCGGGGCAGGCGAGGAACGCCGTACCGAGCTGCGCCGCCTCGGCGCCCGCGGCGAGCACCGCGGCGATCTGGGACCCGCGCATCAGCCCGCCGGTCGCGACGATCGGGATCTGCACGGTCTCGCGGACCTGGGCGACCAGCGAGAGCAGCCCGATCCCGGCGCCGTCGGCCTGCGGGTCGTCGCGGTGGGTGGACTGGTGGCCGCCCGCCTCGACGCCCTGGACGCAGACCGCGTCGGCGCCCGCCCACTGCGCGGCCTGGGCCTCCTCGGGCGTGGTCACCGTCACCACGGTGTACGTGCCGACCCCGGCGAACGCGTCGAGGGTGTCGCGGGTCGGGCAGCCGAAGGTGAACGAGACGGCCGGGACCGGGTCCTCCAGGAGGATGGCCAGCTTGGCCTCGTACCCGTCGTCGCCGCCATGGGCGTCCGGGTCGCCCAGCGGGGTCTCGTACCAGGCGGCCTCGCCCGCGAGCTGGTGCCGGTACACCTCGACGGCGCTCGGGTCGGCGAGGGCCGGCTGCGGCATGAAGAGATTGACGCCGAAGGGCTGACCGGTCAGCCCCCTCAGCTGCTTGATCTCGTGGTACATGCCGTCCGCCGTCTTGTACCCGGCGGCGAGGAAACCGAGCCCGCCCGCCTCGGAGACGGCCGCGACGAGCTGCGGGGCGGACGCGCCCCCCGCCATCGGGGCCTGCACGATCGGATACCGGCAGAGATCGGTCAACGCGGATGACATGACCGCATCGTGTCACGTCCCGCGCGGACCGGGGAGCGCGGGACGGGGTCCGCTTTGTACTCAAACGCCGGGCGGGCCCGTCGAGCGGGCCCACCCGGCGTCCGGAAGGGGTGCGGCAGACCGGTCAGCGACCGTTGAAGGCGTCCTTCAGCCGGGAGAACAGTCCCTGCTGGCCGGGCTGGAACTGGCCGGTGGGCCGCTCCTCGCCCCGCATCTTCGCCAGGTCCCGCAGCAGCCGTTCCTGCTCCGGGTCCAGCTTCGTCGGGGTCATCACCTCGACGTGCACGATCAGATCGCCGCGCCCGCCGCCCCGCAGATGCGTGATGCCGCGTCCGTGCAGCGGGACCGACTGGCCGGACTGGGTGCCCGGCCGGATGTCGACCTCCTCCAGGCCGTCGAGCGTCTCCAGCGGCACCTTGGTGCCGAGCGCGCCCGCCGTCATGGGGATGGTGACCGTGCAGTGCAGATCGTCGCCCCGGCGCTGGAACACCGCGTGCGAGAGCTCGTGGATCTCCACGTACAGATCGCCGGCCGGGCCGCCGCCGGGGCCGACCTCTCCCTCGCCCGCGAGCTGGATGCGGGTGCCGTTGTCGACACCGGCGGGGATCTTCACGGTGAGCGTGCGCCGCGACCGGATGCGGCCGTCACCGGCGCACTCCGGGCACGGGGTCGGCACGACCGTGCCGAAGCCCTGGCACTGCGGGCAGGGCCGCGAGGTCATGACCTGGCCGAGGAAGGACCGGGTGACCTGGGAGACCTCGCCGCGGCCGCGGCACATGTCACAGGTCTGGGCGGAGGTGCCGGGGGCGGCGCCCTCGCCGCTGCACGTGGTGCAGACGACGGCCGTGTCGACCTGGATGTCCTTGGTGGTGCCGAACGCGGCCTCGGCGAGATCGATCTCCAAACGGATCATCGCGTCCTGGCCGCGCCGGGTGCGCGAACGGGGCCCGCGCTGCGACGACGTACCGAAGAACGCGTCCATGATGTCGGAGAAGTTGCCGAAGCCGCCCTGTCCGAATCCGCCCGCGCCACCGCCGCCGGAGGCGGACAGCGGGTCGCCGCCGAGGTCGTAGACCTGCTTCTTCTGCGGGTCCGACAGCACCTCGTAGGCGGCGTTGATCTCCTTGAACCGCTCCTGGGTCTTCGGATCGGGGTTCACATCCGGGTGCAGCTCGCGGGCGAGCCGACGGAATGCCTTCTTGATCTCGTCCTGAGATGCGTCGCGGCGTACGCCGAGTACGGCGTAGTAGTCCGTGGCCACTTACGACTCCGCCAGGATCTGTCCGACGTAACGTGCCACTGCGCGTACCGCTCCCATCGTTCCGGGGTAGTCCATGCGGGTCGGTCCGACCACGCCGAGTTTGGCGACTGCCTCGTCGCCCGAACCGTAGCCGACCGCGACGACGGACGTGGAGTTGAGCCCCTCGTGGGCGTTCTCGTGCCCGATACGTACGGTCATGCCCGAGTCCTTGGCCTCGCCGAGCAGCTTCAGCAGCACGACCTGTTCCTCCAGTGCCTCCAGCACCGGCCGGATCATCACCGGGAAGTCGTGTCCGAAGCGGGTGAGGTTGGAGGTGCCGCCGATCATCAGCCGCTCCTCCGTCTCCTCGACGAGGGTTTCGAGCAGGGTGGAGAGCACGGTGGACACGGTGCCCCGGTCCTCGCTCTCGAAGGATTCCGGCAGGTCCTGCACCAGCTGCGGGACGTCCGCGAAGCGGCGTCCGACGACCCGGCTGTTGAGCCGGGCCCGCAGATCGGCGAGAGAAGTCTCACCGAACGGGGCGGGGCAGTCGATCATGCGCTGCTCGACCCGGCCGGTGTCCGTGATGAGCACGAGCATCAGCCGGGCGGACGCCAGCGACAGCAGCTCCACGTGCCGCACCGTCGACCGGGTCAGCGAGGGGTACTGCACGATGGCGACCTGCCGGGTCAGCTGCGCGAGCAGCCGTACGGTGCGGCCCACGACGTCGTCGAGGTCGACCGCTCCGTCGAGGAAGTTGTGAATGGCCCGGCGCTCCGGCGAGGAGAGGGGCTTGACCCCCGCGAGCCTGTCGACGAAGAGCCGGTAGCCCTTGTCCGTCGGGATGCGTCCGGCGCTGGTGTGGGGCTGGGCGATGAAGCCCTCGTCCTCCAGCACCGCCATGTCGTTGCGCACGGTCGCCGGGGAGACCCCCAGCTTGTGCCGCTCGGTGAGCGCCTTGGAGCCCACGGGCTCCTCCGTGCCGACATAGTCCTGGACGATGGCGCGAAGGACTTCGAGTCTGCGTTCGCTGAGCATCGCGCACACCTCCAGCTGTGTTTCCTCGGTGGTTCTCGGGTCGTTCCTGTGTCCCTGCCCAGGAATCCGCCTGGCACTCTGTCATCGCGAGTGCCAGCAATCCCCCGGCCAGTGTACGGCGGTCGAGTGGGGGCCTAGCAAGGGCGACCGGCCACGCTACCGCGAGACCTCGCGAGCCGTTTGCCGATAGCGTCCCGGTATGGATGCCTCTTGGGAAGAGTTCGGGTGGGAGCGGCTCGGTCATGGAGTGGGCCGGCGGCGCCTTCCGGGGTGGGACGCGACGGTCGCGCTGGTGGCCGGAACGGACGGGGTACTGCTCTTCGACACCGGATCGACGCTCCGCGAGGGCGCCGAGGTGCGGGCCCAGGCCCAGGCCCTGTTCGGCCGGAGGGTGACGCATATCGCACTCAGCCACCCCCATTTCGACCACGTCCTGGGCACCGCCGCGTTCTCCGGCACCGAGGTGTACGGGGCGGTCGGCCTCGCGGAGCTGCTGGAGCGCGAGGCGTCGGGGCTGCACGGCTCGGCGGTACGTCACGGGGTCACCGAGCACGACGCGGCGGAGGCCGTCGACGCGCTGGTGTCGCCGCACCACCAGGTGTGCGGCGAGTGGACGCTCGATCTGGGCGGCGGGCGCGAGGTGGTGCTGGCCGACGTGGGCCCCGCGCACAGCGGCCACGACCTGGTGGCCGTCGTCCCCGGCTCCCCCGCGATCGTGCTCTGCGGCGACCTGGTCGAGGAGTCCGGCGAACCGCAGGCGGGCGAGGACGCCTTCCCGTCCCGCTGGCCGGCCGCGCTGGACCGGCTGCTGGAGCTGGGCGGCGAGGACGGGGTGTACGTACCGGGCCACGGGGCGGTGGTGAACGCCGCGTTCGTCCGCGCCCAGCGTGAACAACTGGCCGTACGCTTCGGCGTGTCGTGACCCTCGGGGCCAGGTCGTCCTATCGTCGTCCGATGCGCAGCTACCAGCCGGACCTGACCCCGCCGTGGAAGAGGTCCGCCCCCGTTCCCGAGGTCCCCGCCGAGCCCGATCTGGTCGTGGAGGAGGTCTCCACCGGATTCTGCGGTGCGGTGATCCGCTGCGAGAAGACGGCCCAGGGGCCGACGGTGACCCTGGAGGACCGCTTCGGCAAGCACCGGGTCTTCCCGATGGAACCGCGTGGCTTCCTGCTGGAGGGCCGGGTGGTCACCCTCGTCCGCCCCTCGGCGGCCGGCCCCGTGCGCCCGGCCCGTACGGCCTCGGGTTCGGTCGCGGTCCCGGGGGCGCGGGCCCGGGTCGCGCGGGCGGGCCGGATCTATGTGGAGGGCAGGCACGACGCGGAGCTGGTCGAACGGGTCTGGGGCGACGACCTGCGGATCGAGGGCGTGGTCGTGGAGTACCTGGAGGGCATCGACGACCTCCCCGCCATCGTGCGCGACTTCTCCCCCGGCCCGGACGCCCGGCTGGGCGTCCTGGTCGACCATCTGGTGCCCGGCTCCAAGGAGTCCCGGATCGCCGCCCAGGTCTCGGACGCGAACGTCCTGGTGCTCGGCCATCCCTACATCGACGTGTGGGAAGCGGTGAAGCCGTCCTCGGCGGGCATCGCGGCCTGGCCGGTGGTACCGCGCGGCCAGGACTGGAAGACCGGCGTGTGCCGCGCGCTCGGCTGGCCGGAGAACACCGGCGCGGCCTGGCAGCGGATCCTGTCCACGGTCCGCTCGTACCGCGATCTGGAACCGGCCCTGCTGGGCTCGGTGGAGCACCTGATCGACTTCGTGACGGCACCGGAGTAGGGGATGCCCAGCCCTGCGGGGCTTCTTTCAGCCCGTGGGGGTTCCCTCAGCTCGTCGGGGCTTCTCTCAGCCCGTCGGGGTTTCCCCAGCCCGGTCGGGGCTTCTCTCAGCCCGGTCGGGGCCTGTCCAGCCCTGCGGGGCTTCTCCCAGCCGTGGGGCTTTCCCCGCCCGGTCAGGGCTTCCCCAGCTCGGTCGGGGATTCCCCAGCCCACCGGGGTTTCCCTCAGCCCGGTCGGGGCTTCTGTCAGCCCCTCCGGCGTTTGAGGAGCGGGGGTCCGGGGGCGGAGCCCCCGGTTACGGGAAGGGGCGGGACAGGGGAACAGGCCCGCCGCAGGCGCACCCCCCGCGCACCGCACCCCACCACGCCCGGGACCGGCACCCGCCCCGGCACCGGCACCGGCACCTGCGCCCGCACCCGCGCCCCACACCCCACCCTCAGTCCACCAGATCCCGCACCATCGCATCCGCCAGCAACCGCCCCCGCAGGGTCAGCACCGCCCGCCCCCGCTCGTACGGCCCGTGCTCCAGCAGCCCGTCCGTCAGCGCGCGGCGGGACGCGGCCAGCCCGGCCGGGGCCAGCAGCGACAGCGGGCAGCCGTCCGCGAGCCGGAGCTCCAGAAGGATCCGCTCGACCCGCCGGTCCTCCTCGGAGAGGACCTCGCGCCCGGCCCCCGGCGACCGCCCCTCCGCCAGCGCCTGCGCGTACGCCCCGGGATGCTTCACGTTCCACCAGCGCACCCCGCCGACATGGCTGTGCGCCCCCGGCCCGGCGCCCCACCAGTCGGCTCCGCGCCAGTACAGCTCGTTGTGCAGGCACCGTCCCTCGGGCGTGCGGGCCCAGTTCGACACCTCGTACCACGAGAAGCCCGCCGCGGCCATCGCCTCGTCGGCGATCAGATAGCGGTCGGCGTGGACGTCGTCGTCCGTCATCGGGACCTCGCCGCGCCGGATCCGCCGTGCCAGCTGCGTCCCCTCCTCGACGATCAGCGCGTACGCCGAGACGTGATCCGGACCCGCGCCGATCGCCGCGTCCAGCGAGGCCCGCCAGTCGTCGTCGGACTCCCCCGGCGTGCCGTAGATCAGGTCGAGGTTGACGTGCTCGAAGCCCGCCTCCCGGGCCTCGGCCACGCACGCCTCGGGCCGCCCCGGCGTATGCGTACGGTCCAGGATCTTCAGCACGTGCTGCCGGGCACTCTGCATCCCGAACGAGATCCGGTTGAAGCCGCCCGCCCGCAGCTCGGCGAGATACGCCGGACCGACGGACTCCGGATTGGCCTCGGTGGTGATCTCCGCGTCGTCCGCGAGCCCGAACTCCTCGCGGATCGCCCCCAGCATCCGGACGAGGTCCGCGGCCGCGAGCAGCGTGGGCGTACCGCCGCCGACGAAGACCGTGCGGACCGGGCGCGGATCGTCGCCCAGCACCTTGCGGGCCTGGCGGACCTCGCCGATCAGATGCTCGGCGTAGTTGTCCCGGGAGGCCAGCGCGCCGCCGGAGCCGCGCAGCTCGGTGGCGGTGTAGGTGTTGAAGTCGCAGTAGCCGCAGCGGGTCGCGCAGTACGGCACGTGCAGATAGAAGCCGAGCGGCCGGTCCGCGGCGCCTTCCAGGGCATGGCGGGGCAGCGCCCCGTCGTCGGGCACGGGTTCACCATCGGGCAGTACGGAAGGCATACCGCCCATTGTCGCGCGCCGCCGGGGAACCCCCGGCCACGCCCGTGACCACGGCGGCTGCCCGCCCGGGGAAGGAGCCTCGCCCCGCCCCGGGGAACGGGCCGCACCCCGCCCGGGAGACGAACCTCACCCCGCCTGGAGCACCAGCAGCGCCAGATCGTCGTCGGGCGGCCGCTCGGCGAACTCGTGCACGGCCCGCTTGATCCGGTCCGCGATGCCGTCCGCCGACAGCCCGGTGCAGTCGGCCAGGGCTCGGGCCAGGCCGTCGCCGTCGTCGAACATCAGCGGCCCGGAGCGCCGCTCGGTCACCCCGTCCGTGACGCACAGCAGGCTGTCGCCGGGCGCCAGGTCGAAGCTCTGGCTCTCGTACGCGACGTCGTCGAAGATCCCGAGCAGTATCTGCGGCTCGGCGGCCGGGCGCACCTCGCCGTCGGGCCGCAGCAGCAGCGGCAGCGGGTGGCCGGCGCTGGCCAGGGTGCAGTGGACGCCGCCGCCGGGCAGCGGCACGAGTTCCCCGTACAGCAGGGAGAGGAAGCGCGACTGCCCGGTGTCCGCCGTCTGCTGGCCCCCGGCGGCGGCCACCATGAGCGCGGCCGCCTCGGCGGCCTCCATCGCGTCGTCGAGGAGCAGCCGGTTGAGCCGGTCCAGGACCTCCCCGACGCCGAAGCCCTCACGGGCCAGCAGCCGCAGCCAGGGCCGGGCGAGGCCGGTGACGACGGCGGCCTCGGGGCCGCTGCCCTGCACATCGCCGAGGACGAAGCACCAGCGGTCGCCGGGGCACGGGAAGATGTCGTAGAAGTCACCGCCGACGACGCCGTCGTCGCTGGGTTCGTACACCAGCGAGCTGGAGACCCCGGGTATGTCGGCGACCTTGCCGGGCAGCAGTGCGCGCTGAAGGATGCGGCTGATGGTGGCCTGCCGGGTGTACTCGCGGGCGGCGCCGACGGCGAGCCCGACCCGGCGTACGAAGTCCTCGATGAGCGCGGTCACCTCGTCGGGGACGCGGGTGAGCCCCTCCCGGCCGAGGAGCACGGCGCCGAGGTTCCGGCCGCCGGAGGTGATCCGGTAGGCGAGGGCGGAGACGACGGGCTCGTCGGTCTTCTCGGGCTCCTCGTGCTCCTCCTCCTCGCCGCCCGGCCAGGGCATGGAGACGGGGCCGGTGCCCACCCTCTCGGGGAGCCGGATCGGGCCCTGCTCCAGCAGGGCGCGCAGCTGCCCGGTCTCGGCCTCGTCCCGGTGCCAGACGCTGGCGAGGCGCGGGACGGCCGAGGGGCCGCCGTTCTCGGGTTCCAGCCAGATCGCGCACCAGTCGGCGAGTCTGGGAACTAGTAACTGCCCCGAGAGCGCCGCCACGATGTCCTCGTCGAGCTGACCGGCCAGCAGGTCGGAGGCTTCGGCGAGGAAGGAGAGCGCGCCGCGGCCGGCCCAGTCCGCGTCGTCGCGCAGCGCGCGCCGGGGGGTGGGGGCGAGCAGTTCGGCGGCGCGCAGCCCCTGCTGGAAGCCGGGCTCGGCCGCCGGTTCCGGGAACGGATTCCAGCTGTCCACGGGGAGCCGGGCCCAGACGGTCTTGAGGCCGGTGCGGTAGGTGATGCCCCAGCGCTCGGCGAGGGTGCCGACGAGCTGGAGCCCGCGGCCGTAGTCGGCGGGGTCGTCGGGACCGATGGTGCTGGTGCCCTCCGCCGCCTCGGCCACGCTTCCGGCCTCCGGGCGGTCGCTGCGCACCGCGCGGGCCGGGTGGTGGTCCGAGACCTCCAGCACCAGGGCCGCGGCCTCGTCCTCGGTGGCCTCCTCCAGCCGGGCGAGCACTTCCACCGTGGTCCCGGCGTGTACGACCGCGTTGGTGACCAGCTCGCTGACGACGACTTCCGCGTCCTCCGCCACCCGCTCGCTGAAGCCCACCGCCGCGGGCAGCCCGAGCCCGGCCCACTCTTCGAGCGCGGCCCGGACGAACCGGCGGGCGGCGGAGGGTGCGAGGAGGTTTCCGGGCAGGGACGTATGGGCGACCGGCCACGCATCCGCACGGCCTGTGGGTATACCGGGACGCTGGACGATGTCCCGCTGCAAGGGAATGGGCCCCACGGCGCAGCTCCTGACCTGTGCTCGCTCTGTTTGTTCTCGTTGCTGTCTGTCTGTTCTCGTTGGGCGGCGCTGACGACACCGACAGAGTGACAGATGCACCATGCCCATAAGCAGCGAGTTGCCGAAGTGAGCAGAGAAAAAAGAGCGGGCCGAACGCCGTGGGGGCAGGCCCTATGCCTCGCGGGTTCCCGCGTACATGTCGTCGATGAGTCCCTTGTACTCGCGCTCGACGACCGGCCGCTTCAGCTTGAGACTGGGCGTCAGCTCGCCGTGCTCGATGTCGAGGTCACGGGGCAGCAGCCGGAACTTCTTGATGGTCTGCCAGCGCTGCAACCCCTCGTTGAGGCGCTTCACATAGCCCTCGATGAGCGCGACGGTCTGCGGGGAGGCCACCACGTCGGCGTACGGTTTCCCGCCCAGTCCGTTCTCGGCGGCCCAGCCCAGGATGGTCGGCTCGTCGAGCGCGATCAGCGCGGTGCAGAAATTGCGGTCGGCGCCGTGCACCAGGATGTTGGAGACGAACGGACAGACCGCCTTGAACTGTCCCTCGACCTCCGCCGGGGCGATGTACTTGCCGCCCGACGTCTTGATCAGGTCCTTCTTGCGGTCGGTGATCCGGAGGTAGCCGTCCACGGACAGCTCGCCGATGTCGCCGGTGTGGAACCAGCCGTCCGCCTCCAGCACCTCGGCGGTCTTCTCCGGCTGCCCGTGGTACCCCTCCATGAGGCCGGGGCCGCGCAGCAGGATCTCGCCGTCGTCCGCGATCCGGACCTCGGTGCCGGGGAGCGGCTTTCCGACGGTGCCGGTGCGGTAGGCCTCGCCGGGGTTCACGAACGAGGCGGCGCTGGACTCGGTGAGTCCGTAGCCCTCCAGGATGTGGATCCCGGCGCCCGCGAAGAAGTAGCCGATGTCGGGGGCGAGGGCGGCGGAGCCGGAGACACAGGCGCGCAGCCGGCCCCCGAATGCCTCGCGGATCTTGGCGAAGACGAGGGCGTCGGCGACCTTGTGCTTGGCACCGAGCGCGAACGGTACGGAGGCCGTGCCGGTGTGCCGGAAGTTGTCCTGCGAGACCGTCGCGTACTCGCGGGCGACCCCGGCCGCCCACTGGAAGATCTTGTACTTGGCCCCGCCTCCGGCCCTCGCCTTGGCGGCGACGCCGTTGTAGACCTTCTCGAAGATGCGGGGCACGGCGGCCATGTACGTCGGCTGGACCACCGGGAGGTTCTCGATGATCTTGTCGACCCGGCCGTCGACGGCGGTGACGTGGCCGACCTCGATCTGGCCCGAGGTGAGGACCTTGCCGAAGACGTGCGCGAGCGGCAGCCAGAGGTACTGGACGTCGTCCTTGGTGATCAGCCCGGTGGAGACGGTGGCCTTGGCCATGTACGACCAGTTGTCGTGCGGCAGGCGTACGCCCTTGGGGCGGCCGGTGGTGCCCGAGGTGTAGATCAGGGTGGCCAGCTGGTCGGCCGTGATGGCGGCGACCCGCTCCTTGATCGCCTCGGGGTGCGCCGCCAGGTGCTCGGCGCCCCGGGCCTCCAGGTCGGCGAGGGTGAGCACCCAGCCGTCGGGGTCGCCCTCGGCGGGTCCGGCGTCCTCCGGATCGATGACGACGACATGGGCGAGGTCGGGCAGCTCGGCCCGGTGCTCGCGGGCCTTGGCCAGCTGGGCGGCGTCCTCGGCGATCAGTACCCGGCTGTCGGAGTCGGAGAGGATGAAGGCCGACTCCTCCGCGTTGGTCGAGGGGTAGATGGTGGTGGTGGCGGCGCCCGCGCACATCACCCCGAGGTCGGCCAGGATCCATTCCACCCGCGTGCCGGCGGCGAGCGCGATCCGTTCCTCCGGGCGCACCCCCAGCGCGATGAGCCCTGCCGCGATGGCGTAGACCCGCTCGGCGGCCTGCGCCCAGCTCAGCGACTTCCACTCATCGGGTCCCTCGCCGGAGGCCGGGGGGACGGGGTAGCGGTACGCCTCCCCGTCCGGAGTGGCCGCCACGCGGTCGATGAAGAGGTTCGCCACGGAGGGCGGTCGGTTCTCGATCAAGGTCAGTGTGTCGCTCACGACGTCCTCCGGGCCTGCGGCAGTGCTTCACGACCGGCTGCTGGTTGCTGCTGATTCCTGCGGGTGTCTGCGTACTCGATCCTGCGGGTGTGTCCTGCGTGCCTGGACCTGTGTGCCTGGTCCTGCGTACTCGGTGCTGCGTACTCGGTGCTGCGGGGCTCGCTCCACAAAGCTCGGCTCGCTCCGCGGGCGCTTGTTCCAAGGCGCTTGTTCGAGGTGCTGGTTCGAGGCGCTTGTTTAACTGGTGAGTAACTACGAAGCCGTGATCAGGGTAGAGCGCCCGGGTCCACCGCGTAAGAGGCAACGGGCCGTCGCTTGATAACAAACGGGCCCCCACGCCGCAGGGTGCTGCGGCACAGGGGCCTGTTCGGGCCGCCGCGGGGCGGCGGCGGGGGGCGGGGCCGGAACCCGGGTCCCGGCGACGCCCGCGGCGGGCTACTTCTTGCCCTTGCCGTCCCCGCCCGACTCGTCGGTGGACAGCACGGCGATGAAGGCCTCCTGCGGCACCTCCACGTTGCCGACCATCTTCATCCGCTTCTTGCCCTCCTTCTGCTTCTCCAGCAGCTTCCGCTTACGGGAGATGTCACCGCCGTAGCACTTGGCGAGGACGTCCTTGCGGATGGCGCGGACCGTCTCACGGGCGATGACCCGGGAGCCGATGGCGGCCTGGATCGGCACCTCGAAGTTCTGCCGCGGGATCAGCTCGCGCAGCTTGGCGACGAGCCGGACGCCGTACGCGTACGCCTTGTCCTTGTGCGTGACCGCGGAGAAGGCGTCGACCTTGTCGCCGTGCAGCAGGATGTCGACCTTGACGAGCTGGGCGGACTGCTCGCCGGTGGGCTCGTAGTCGAGCGAGGCGTAACCCCGCGTCTTGGACTTCAGCTGGTCGAAGAAGTCGAAGACGATCTCGGCGAGCGGCAGGGTGTAGCGGATCTCGACCCGGTCCTCGGAGAGGTAGTCCATGCCGAGCAGGGTGCCGCGCCGGTTCTGGCAGAGCTCCATGATCGCGCCGATGAACTCGCTGGGGGCCAGGACCGTGGCGCGGACGACGGGCTCGTGCACCTTGTCGATCTTGCCCTCGGGGAACTCGCTCGGGTTGGTGACGGTGTGCTCGGTGCCGTCCTCCATGTCGACGCGGTAGACCACGTTGGGGGCGGTGGCGATGAGTTCGAGGCCGAACTCGCGCTCCAGCCGCTCCCGGATCACGTCGAGGTGGAGCAGTCCGAGGAAGCCGACGCGGAAGCCGAAGCCGAGGGCCGCGGAGGTCTCCGGCTCGTACACCAGGGCGGCGTCGTTGAGCTGGAGCTTGTCCAGCGCCTCGCGCAGGTCCGGGTAGTCCGATCCGTCCAGCGGGTACAGCCCCGAGAAGACCATCGGCTTGGGGTCCTTGTAGCCGCCCAGCGCCTCGGTCGCACCCTTGTTCAGGGAGGTGATGGTGTCACCGACCTTGGACTGCCGGACGTCCTTCACCCCGGTGATGATGTAGCCGACCTCGCCCACGCCGAGGCCGTCGGCCGGGGTCATCTCCGGGGAGGAGACCCCGATCTCCAGCAGCTCGTGGGTGGCGCCGGTGGACATCATCCTGATGCGCTCGCGCTTGTTGAGCTGGCCGTCGACCACACGGACGTACGTGACCACGCCGCGGTACGAGTCGTAGACCGAGTCGAAGATCATCGCGCGGGCGGGGGCGTCCGCCTGGCCGATCGGGGCCGGTACGTCCCTGACCACCCGGTCGAGCAGCGCGTCCACGCCGATGCCGGTCTTGGCGGAGACCTTGAGGACGTCCTCCGGCTGGCAGCCGATGAGGTTGGCCAGCTCCTCGGAGAACTTCTCGGGCTGCGCGGCCGGCAGGTCGATCTTGTTGAGCACCGGGACGATGGTGAGGTCGTTCTCCATCGCCAGGTAGAGGTTGGCGAGCGTCTGGGCCTCGATGCCCTGCGCGGCGTCGACCAGGAGGATCGTGCCCTCGCAGGCGGCGAGCGAGCGGGAGACCTCATAGGTGAAGTCCACGTGGCCCGGGGTGTCGATCATGTTGAGGACATGGGTGCGGCCCTCGCCCGTGGTGGGGGCCCAGGGCAGACGCACCGCCTGGGACTTGATGGTGATGCCGCGCTCGCGCTCGATGTCCATCCGGTCGAGGTACTGAGCGCGCATCTGCCGCTGGTCGACCACGCCGGTCAGCTGGAGCATCCGGTCGGCAAGGGTCGACTTGCCGTGGTCGATGTGCGCGATGATGCAGAAGTTGCGGATCAGCGCCGGGTCGGTACGGCTCGGCTCGGGCACGTTGGTAGGAGTCGCGGGCACGCAGGGTCCTGATTCTTGAGACGCCGAACGCCGTGTCTCGGGTCGATGTCGGTTCGGTCGGATCGATACGTAGCCTCCATCGTCCCATGGTTGCGGGGCGGAGACCGGTTTGGGCCGGTCGGAGCGGGGCTGGTACCGTTGACAGCTGTGCCTCGCGACTCTCTCAGGCCGTGGGGCGCACATCGAAGATCCAACGAACCTGAAAAGGCTCTTTCGTGGCGAACATCAAGTCCCAGATCAAGCGGAACAAGACGAACGAGAAGGCGCGCCTGCGCAACAAGGCCGTCAAGTCCTCGCTCAAGACCGCTATCCGCAAGGCCCGTGAGGCTGCCGCCGCCGGTGACGTCGAGAAGGCCACCTCGGCCGCTCGCGACGCCTCCCGCGCGCTCGACAAGGCCGTCTCGAAGGGTGTCATCCACAAGAACGCCGCCGCCAACAAGAAGTCGGCGCTGGCCTCCAAGGTTGCCTCCCTCCAGGGCTGAGCATTCTGATGTGATCGCCGGGACGGACCCAGCGGGCCCTCTCTCCCGCTCCTGACCGGCACCCCGCGCCGCACACCGAACCTGCGTTCGCCACGCGGGTGCGGCGCACCAAGCGTGAACCGAAGCCCCGGCCCCGCCCTCCCCAGGGCGAGGACCGGGGCTTCGGCGTATGCGGTTCTGGCGCCGGGGGCTGCTTCGGCTTGGGGGCGGGCTGCCTCGGCCGGGGGTGGGCTGCTCCGGTCTGGGGGCGGGGTGCTCCTCCGGCCGGGGGGGCGAGCTGCTCCGGTCTGGCGCTCCGGCTGGAGTCTCGGGCTGGTGGGTGCGGGCCGGTTCGTGCCGGGCCGGTTCGTGCCGGGCCGGTTCGTGCCGGCCCGGCTCGTGCGGGCCGGTTCGTGCGTGGGGCTGGGCGTACGCACGGAGGCTTCGGCGCACGCGCAGAGGCTTCGGGGCACGCGGGAAGCGCGGGGCACGCGCGGGCTTCGGCGTACGCGCTGCCGCCTTGCGGGAGCTGCCCGGACGAAGCCCCGGCCGTACGGACGTAACCGGGGCTGACGGGTGACGGGTGACGGGTGACGGGCCCGGGGTGCCGGGTTCGGGTTCAGGTCCGCCGGTCCGACGGTCCGGGTCCGACCGTCCGGATCCTACGATCGGGGTCCGACGTCAGCAGGTTCTGCCCCAGAGGCGGGTTCAGCCCCGGGGTCACTGTCCCGACAGGGTTGGCGTCCCGACCGGGTCACCGCCCCGACCTCGCCGCGCGCGCCACCGCGACCACGGCCTTCTCCAGAGCGTACTCGGGGTCGTCGCCGCCGCCCTTGACTCCCGCGTCCGCGGCCGCAACCGCCCGCAGCGCCAGGGCCACCCCGTCCGGCGTCCAGCCGCGCATCTGCTGCCGCACCCGGTCGATCTTCCACGGCGGCATGCCCAGTTCACGGGCGAGGTCCGCGGGCCGGCCCCCGCGGGCCGAGGACAGCTTGCCGATCGCCCGTACGCCCTGTGCCAGCGCGCTCGTGATCAGCACCGGCGCCACCCCTGTGGACAGCGACCAGCGCAGCGCCTCCAGCGCCTCCGCGGCGCGCCCCTCCACCGCGCGGTCGGCGACCGTGAAGCTCGACGCCTCGGCGCGGCCCGTGTAGTAACGGGCGACGACCGTCTCGTCGATGGTGCCCTCGACATCCGCGACGAGCTGCGAGACCGCACTCGCCAGCTCCCGCAGATCACTGCCGATGGAGTCGACCAGGGCCTGGCACGCCTCGGGCGTCGCCGAACGCCCCAGCACCCGGAACTCCGCCCGCACGAACGACAGCCGCTCGGCCGGCTTGGTCGTCTTCGGACACGCGACCTCCCGCGCCCCCGCCTTGCGCGCCGCGTCCAGCAGGCCCTTGCCCTTGGCGCCGCCCGCGTGCAGCAGCACGAGGGTGATCTCCTCGACAGGATCGCCCAGATACGCCTTGACGTCCTTGACCGTGTCAGCGGAGAGATCCTGCGCGTTGCGCACGATCACCACCTTGCGCTCGGCGAAGAGCGAAGGGCTCGTCAGCTCGGCGAGGGTGCCGGGCTGGAGCTGGTCGGGGGTGAGGTCGCGGACGTCCGTGTCGGGGTCGGAAGCGCGGGCGGCCGCCACCACCTGCTGCACGGCGCGGTCGAGGAGCAGGTCCTCCTGGCCCACGGCGAGGGTGAGGGGGGCGAGCGGGTCGTCGGTGGAATTCCTTCTGGTGGCCATCGCCGTCCAGCATCCCATGCACCACTGACAGCCCCGGCCTGACCCATGGGTTCCCTGATCACGGGGAATTCCTGGGCAGGGTGCCGGGAGGCAGCCGACCCGGGCCCCTCCGGCGCATGGTCGACGAGAGCCTGCGGCGGCCGGGAAGACGCTGCCGCCATCGGTGCGGTCACCGGTGGCCCGGCCCCCTGGAGCGTCATGCGCATGTACGGTCGCTGAGCACTGCCCGCCCTCGCTCGCCCGGCGTATCCGGTACGGGAGAATGACCCGGTGAGCGATGTGAGACATGTGCTGGTGCTGCCCGACCGCGATGCAGCGGAGGAGGTGGCGGGAGAACTCGGCGACCGCTTCGGTGTCGCCGAGGAGCCCCAGCTCGTACGCGATGCGCTGGCCGGCGAGGACGATGCCGAGGACGCGCAGTGGCTGGTGGTCGTGGAGGATCCGGCGGGGCGGCTGGACGCCTCGGAGCTCGACGCCTTCGCCGCGGAGTACGAGGGATGGCTCGAAGCGCCCTGACGCCCGCGCGCCCCTGATTCGCTCCCTGACCCGCTCCCCCGCCCCGCGGCCCGCCCCCTCGCGGGTCGGGTCGGCCGACGGAGCGGGGATCGGACGGATGGGCGGCGGGCAGGGGACGGTGGACGGCCGGCTCAGCCCTTCGGGACGATCTGGATGTCCATGTCGATGGAGATACTGGAGCCCACGGCCGCGATGCCTCGGGCCAGCATGGTCTGCCAGGTCAGGGTGAAGTCCTCGCGGTGCAGCTCCGTGGTGGCCCGGCAGGCGGCCCGGGTCTCGCCCTCCAGGCCGCTGCCCAGGCCGAGGTACTGGGTGTCCAGCGTGACCGTACGGCTGACGCCGTGCAGCGTGAGCGCACCGGTCACGCCCCAGCGGGTGCCGCCCCGATGAACGAAGCGCTCGCTGTAGAACTCCATCGTCGGGTAGCGCCCGACGTCGAGGAAGTCGCTGGAGCGCAGGTGGTCGTCCCGCATCTGGACGTTCGTGTCGATCGACGCGGCATCGATGATCACGTGCATGGCCGAGTCCTCCATGCGGTCGGCGATCCGCACGGCACCCGCGAAGGTGTTGAACCGGCCGTGAATGCGCGCGAGGCCGATGTGCCGGGCCGTGAAGCCGATCTGCGAGTGCATCGGCTCGACCTCCCACTCGCCGGGAGCCGGAAGCTGCGGGGGTACGGCAAGCTGAAGGGTCACGTCGCCGAGGCTCGCGTGACCGCCCTCGGCCACCGTCGCCGAACCGTGGAACGGGGTGAAGCCCTCGGCCGTGACGGCCAGCCGGTACTCCCCTGCCGGAACGGTGGCGAGCACATTCCCGAACGGGTCCGTCTCACCGCCGAAGACCTTGCGGCCCGCGCCGTCCGTCACCGCGAACTCGGCCATCGGCACGATCTCGTTGACGGGGTCGAGCACACGGCAACTGAGCAATCCGGCGGTACGCGGCACCTCAAGCCCGGCAAGGGCGTTGCCCTGCGCGGCTCCTGCCGCTCGTCTGCCATTCAGCCAACGACCGAACATCTTCCACCTTCCCCCGGGAACGATTCACCTTGGGGCCCGGCGGCTGGACGTCTCTGTCGGAGCAGCGGCCCACCGACGAGCATGCATTCGATCACCATTGTGTCGTTCGAGGCAAACAGAGCAGCTCGCAGGGTCTTGGGTGGAGGTGTTACCGAAGGTCCGAATTGATCACTCCGCTTGCGACCCACAGCGGGCGGCCGGGGTCGGCGGACGGCGGGCGCCTGTGCACGAAGGCCGGCGGGCGGCCACGTCCGGTACGACGTCATGGCCGCCCCACCGCCCGCACCCCGGACCCGGCGCCCGTCACGGCGATCGCACCATCGGTGTCCGTCCGCAGCACCACCGCACCGCCCGCCCTGAGCGCATCGACGGTCCGCGCGGCCGGGTGACCGTACGGATTGCCCTTGCCCACGCTCACCAGGGCGAACCGCGGGTGCGCGCTCCGCAGCAGAGCGGGGTCCTGATAGGCCGAGCCGTGATGGGCGACCTTGAGCACATCCACCCGCGGCAGCCCCGGATATCTGCTCAGCAGCCCTTGCTGGGACGGTGGTTCGAGGTCGCCCATGAGCAGCAGGGTCAGCCCGCCGGTCCTGACGTACAGGGTGACGCTGGCGTCGTTCGGTTCCCGCGGTACGGGCCCGGCGCCCGGGGCCACCGCCGGGCCACCGGCCCCCGCCGCGTACGCGGGCCAGAGGACCCGCCAGTCGAGCGCTCCCATCCGGCGGTGTTCCTCCGGGGCGGCCCGGACCAGGGGCACATGCGCCCCGGCCGCCGTCCTCCGTACGAACGCGACCTGTTCCCAGGGCTCGTCGAGGCTCGTCGTCTCGATCGCGCCCACCGCCCTGCCCCGCAGTACACCGGGCAGGCCCCGTACGTGGTCGGCGTGGAAGTGCGTGAGGATCAGGAACGGCACCCGGGTGATGCCGAGGTCATGAAGACACCGGTCGACGAGAGAAGGGTCGGGCCCGGTGTCGACGACCACACCCGCGCCGTCCCCCGCGGCCAGCACCAGGGCATCCCCCTGCCCCACGTCGCACATCGCGAACGCCCAGCCCGGCGGCGGCCACCCGGTCAGGACCCGGGTGAGCGGCACCGGGCGCAGCACCGCGAGGACCAACAGCAACGCCGCCGCCGAGCAGACCCAGGGATGGCGCACGATCCGCCGGGCGAAGAGCACCACCAGAGCGGTCAGCGCGGTGAGCAGCACCGCCCCTGCGGCACCGTCGGGCCAGTCCATCTCCGCTCCGGGCAGGGCGGCCCCGGTCCGGGCCACCGTGGCGATCCAACCGGCCGGCCACCCCGCGATCCGGGCGAGCAGCTCCGCCACCGGCATGGCCACCGGCGCCAGGGCGAGCGCGGCGAACCCGAGGACCGTGGCCGGGGCCACCGCGAACTCGGCCAGCAGATTGCACGGGACCGCCACCAGACTCACCCGGGAGGCGAGCAGTACGACGACCGGCGCGCACAACGCCTGCGCGGCGGCCGCCGCCGCCAGCGCCTCGGCGAGCCTGGGCGGTACCCCGCGCCGTCTCAGCGCGTCGCTCCACCTCGGGGCAATGGTCAGCAGCGCGCCGGTGGCCAGGACGGACAGGACGAAACCGTAACTGCGCGCCATCCACGGGTCGTAGAGCACCAGCAGCAGAACAGCGGCGGCCAGCGCGGGAATCAGTGATCTGCGCCGCCCCGTGCCGATGGCGAGCAGGGTGATGAGGCCGCAGGCCGCTGCCCGCAGAACGCTCGGTTCGGGCCGGCAGACAAGGACGAAGGCCAGTGTGAGCCCGCCGCCCAGCAGCGCCGTCAGCCGAAGCGGGATGCCCAACCGTGGTGCCAGCCCACGGCGTTCGGCGCGAAGCGCGGTGCCGGGCGGTCCGATGAGGAGGACGAGCAGGATCGCCAGGTTGGCTCCGGAGACCGCCATCAGATGGGTGAGATCGGCGGCCTTGAACGCCTCGTGCAGTTCGGGGGTGACCCGTGAGGTGTCGCCGACCACCAGGCCCGGCAGCAGGGCCCGTGCATCGGGTTCGAGCCGTTCGCTCGCCTGCCGCAGGCCTCCCCGCAGCGCCCCCGCCGTGCGCTGGAGGAGAGAAGGGGGCCCGATGACACGGGGCGGGCCCTTGCCCTCGGGTCGCAGCACGGCGGCACTGCGTTCCCCCTCGTGCAGGGACGGTGCCAGCCTGCCCGCGACGCGCAGGCGCGTGGAGGGAAGCAACCGCTGCCACTGCCCCGTCGATCCGTCGGGTGTCACGATCAGCAGGACCGGCGTACTCAGGCTGGTGCCCGCACCGTCGGGGCCGGTCAGCCGGGTGATCTCGGCGTCCACGAGGAGCGAGGCGGGAGTGCTGTGGTCGCCGCGCACCCGGGGCTGGGTCTTCCGGACGTCGGACGTCACCGTCACCTCCGCCTCGACCCGTTCGAACCGTTGGGCCAGCGAATGCACCGGCCCCTGCCGCGCATCCGCGCTGTGCAACCCGGCCGACGTGGCCCCGGCCGCCGCGCAGAGCAGCGCCGCAGCGGTGGCGGTGGCGGTCACCCGGGTGCGTGGCCACCACCGACCCCGTACCGCTGCCCCAGCAGTCCCCCGTACCGCTGGGGCAGCGGTCCCCTTCTCGCCGCCCTCGCCGTCCTCGTCCCGTCCCTCTTCTCCGTGCCCGTGCCCTTGTCCATGTCCGCTGCCGTCCTCGTTCCCACTCCCTGTCCGCTCTCCCCCGGCGGTGGCCGCCGTCCTGTGGAGCGCACGGTTCGCCGAGGCTCCGGAGACGGCCAGGAGCACCATGGCCGCGCCCACGCACAGCACCACGCCCGTGAGGGTCCACCACCCCGGTGCGCTCAGCGCCGGCGCCGCTCCGGCCCACGCCGCCAGGGCCGGAGGGACGAGGCGGAGATCGACCGGGCCCTCCTGCCGGGGTTCGGAAGCGCCGAGCCTCCGGCCCGACGCCGCGTGAACGTCCGGGGTGCTCATGGCCCCACCAAGGGCCGGAGGTCGGCGAACCGACGGTCACCGATCCCGCCGACCTCACGCAGTTCATCGATGGAGCGGAAACCGCCGTGCTGCGCGCGGTAGTCGATGATGTGCTGGGCCAGTACAGGGCCGACCCCGGGCAGCGTTTCCAACTGCTCGGCGGTCGCGGTGTTGAGACTGACCGGGCCTGCCGGAGAACCTCCCCCGCCGACACCCTGGGCGACCGCTCCCGCCCCGCCACCGGCCGAGGGACCGGGAGGGACGCCCACCACGATCTGCTCCCCGTCCATGAGCACTCGCGCCCGGTTGAGCCCGGTCAGGTCGGCGCCCTCCCGGACCCCGCCCGCAGCGCGCAAGGCGTCGGCGACCCTTGCTCCGGACGGCAGTTGACGGACACCGGGGCTTCGCACCTTTCCGCTCACATCGACGACGACGTGTCCGCCCGGCCCCGTCGCGGGTGACGGTCCCGGCGCCGGCTCCGGCACTTGCCCACCGCCCGGTTCCGGCGTCGACGTCCGGGCATGCGCGACCTCGTCGACCGATGGGGGCACGCGCACGGAATGCGGGCGCGCGGACCAGAAATGCACAGCGGCGAAGACTCCGGCCGCGACCAGGATCACGGCCAGCGCCGCGAGTGTCTTCGGCTCCAGGCCACATCTGAGCTGCAACCACACGGGAATCCGCTCCCGGAGAGCGGGAGCCAGCCGCTCCCACCACCGCACCGGCCGCCCGGAGAACGGCCCCGCGACCGAGGGCGCAGGCCCGGACGCAGGAGCAGGCCCGGACGCAGGAACGGCGTCCCCGGCCGAGCCAGAGCCGAAACCAGGGCTGCGGCCAGGACTGAGGCCAGGGCTGAAACCAGAGCTGGGGCTCGACACCGCAGTCGTGGTCGGCGGCGAAGCCGAAGCAGGCCCCGGAGTCGGCCGCGAAGCCGAGGCAAGCCCCGATACCGCCCCCGGCTCCTGCCCCTGCCCCTGCTCCTGCCCCGCAACGGCCCCCGGTGCAGCGCCCGCGACCCGCCCGGCGTACGCGCCGGTCATGAGGGCATCCGCCCTGCGTCGCGCCGCCGCGGCTGCGGCGTTCGTACGCCCGCGCGACGACCGTTGCCTGCCGGGCCCGAGGCCCGGCCCCGGACCGATGCCCGAGCCCGGACCGATGCCGGGGCCGCTGCGAACACGACCGTCCGAGGCCGGTGCGCGGCCGGGACCGCTGCCGCTTCCGCTCGTTGCGCGATGTGATCGGGAAGTCATGCCTCACGACGGTAGACACATCCGCCCGAACCCGCTGAGCAGGATCAATTCCGGTGGACAACCCACCAGTTGTGGATAACTCGGCCACTCCGAAGAGTGATGCGCGAGCGGTCGGCCGGGCCGGCCGGACGATTCCGGCGGGTCAGTGCGGCGAGACCACTGCCCCGAGCAGACCGGGCCCGGTGTGCGCCCCGATCACCGCGCCCACCTCGCTCACATGGAGATCGACCAGTCCCGGCACCCGTTCCCGCAGCCGCTCCGCGAGCCGCTCGGCCCGCTCGGGCGCCGCCAAGTGGTGCACGGCGATGTCCACATGGTCGTCGCCCGCCCGTTCCGCGACGATCTCCTCCAGGCGCGCGATCGCCTTCGAGGCCGTCCGCACCTTCTCCAGCATCTCGATGTGGCCGCCGTCGAGCTGGAGCAGCGGCTTCACGGCGAGGGCCGATCCCAGCAGCGCCTGTGCGGCGCCGATGCGGCCGCCACGGCGCAGATAGTCCAGCGTGTCCACGTAGAAGTACGCGGAGGTGTTCGCGGCCCGCTTCTCCGCTGCGGCGACCGCCTCGTCCAGGCTTCCGCCCGCCTCCGCCGTCTCCGCCGACGCCAGGGCACAGAATCCGAGGGCCATGGCGACCATCCCGGTGTCCACCACCCGGACCGGAACCGGCGCCTCCTTCGCCGCGAGCAGAGCGGCGTCGTACGTACCCGAGATCTCGGCCGAGAGGTGCAGCGAGACGATGCCGGTCGCCCCGGCCCCCGCTGCCGCACGGTACGCGGCGGCGAACACCTCCGGACTCGGCCGGGACGTCGTCACGGGACGGCGCTTCTGAAGCGCCACCGCGAGGGAACGGGCCGAGATCTCGGTGCCGTCCTCCAGAGCCTGATCACCGAGGACGACGGTCAGCGGCACCGCGGTGATGCCGTGCCGCTCCATCGTCTCGGGCGGCAGGTAGGCCGTGGAATCGGTGACGATCGCGACATGGCGGGACATGAGCGGGAGGTTACCTGGCGAGTCCATGTCTCGGCAGTCCGACCCCGGCCGAATGATCTCTCCTGACCTCCTCGGACCGCTTCCTGTCGCCACCGGCCATCACCGGTCACCACCAGTCGGCCCCGATCACGATCGATCGCTACCGATCACCGCGCATAGCCACACGCACAGCCACACCGGGCCGTCCTACGCCATCCGCCGTCCCCCGGCTGTCCGCCGCTGTCCACCGCCTGCCCGCAGTGGTGCGCGCCATTCGTCGCCGAAGGCTCAGTTCGTCGTTTCGGGCCGGGCCGTCTTCTGCCACGGATACCCGGTCTGCTGCCGGGGGTCCGGAGCCGTGATCGCCCGAGCGGCACCGTCGGTCGGCCCGCTCCCCGGCTCCTGCCCCCGCGCCTGCCGCCGCACCGGCCCCTGGCCGCTCGCATCACCCTGCGGCCCGTTCTCGCCCCCGGCCGGCTCGTCCGTCTCCACCGTCCAGTGCCGAAGCGCCCCCGCCTCCACGTCGATCTGCGCGTTCAGCGCGTCCAGATCGTCGTCGGTGAACCTCCGCGCCCGGTCGCGCGCCGCCCACCGCAGCGAATCCGCGGAATGCGTGATCCGTTCCATCCGCTGCTTCAGGCTCGGCAGCAGCGAGGCGACGGTCGCCCGGTCCGGCTCGCGCTCCAGCTTCTTCAGCTCTTCGTCCAGCTCCCACCCGTGCACACTCAGCCGCTTGAAGAGGCCCAGCGACTCCGCGAGCGAGGCGTCCTCGGCGAGTCCCGCCTCCAACGCGTCCTGCGTGGCCCGCATGGATGTGCGCAGGGTCAGCCGCAACTGCGCCAGCTCTCCGCCCACCCCCGCCTGGCCGTAGCTCTTGGCCCGCAGCGTGGTCTCCTCGACGGTGCGGCGCGCCTGGGTGATCGTGCGGTCCACGCCGCGCTTCGCCGCGCCGACGGCCTTGACGCCCACGTACACGCCCAGGGCCACGAACGCGAAGAAGAGCAACCCCAGAATCAGGATCACGGATTCCATGAGCGCCCCTCGATGTCGTCTCGGCTGCCGGTGCCTGCCCCTCCACCGTAAACGGAAAGGGCAGGCCGAGGGTTCCACCGGAACCCCCAACCTGCCCGTAGGGGTACACCCCCACCCGACACTTTCACCCCGGAACGGCACCGCCCCCGCCGCGCGGGCGCGGGCGGTGTCTCACCCGGGGCTCCGCACGATCACGCCGGGACGATGTTGACCAGCTTCGGCGCCCGCACGATCACCTTGCGGATGCCCGCCCCGCCCAGCGCCGCCACCACGGACGGGTCGGCCAGGGCCAGCGCCTCCAGCTCCTCGTCCGTGATCGACGGGGAGATCTCCAGGCGCGCCTTGACCTTGCCCTTGATCTGCACGACACAGGTCACGGTCTCGTCCACGACGTACGCCGGGTCGGCGACCGGGAAGTCCTGGTGCACGACCGACTCGGAGTGGCCCAGTCGGCGCCACAGCTCCTCGGCGATGTGCGGGGCCAGCGGCGCCACCAGCAGCACCAGCGACTCGGCGACGGAGCGGGACAGCGGGCCGCCCGCCTTGGTCAGGTGGTTGTTCAGCTCGGTGACCTTGGCGATCGCCGTGTTGAAACGCATCCCGGCCATGTCCTGGCCGACGCCGTCGATCGCCTTGTGCAGCGCGCGCAGCGTCTCCTCGCCCGGCTCCGTGTCGACCACGGTGACCGCGCCGGTCTCCTCGTCGACGACATTGCGCCACAGCCGCTGCAGCAGCCGGTACTGGCCGACGACGGCGCGCGTGTCCCACGGCCGCGAGACGTCCAGCGGGCCCATCGCCATCTCGTACAGGCGCAGCGTGTCCGCCCCGAACTCGGCGCAGATCTCGTCGGGCGTGACGGCGTTCTTCAGGGACTTGCCCATCTTGCCCAGGACACGGCTGACCTTCTCGCCCTGGTAGTAGAACGTTCCGTCGCGCTCCTCGACCTCGGCCGCCGGGACCGCGATGCCGCGGCTGTCCCGGTAGACGAACGCCTGGATCATGCCCTGGTTGTACAGCTTGTGGAACGGCTCGGCGGACGAGATGTGCCCCAGGTCGTGCAGCACCTTGGACCAGAAGCGGGCGTACAGCAGGTGCAGGACGGCGTGCTCGGCGCCGCCGACGTACAGGTCGACACCGCCGGTCGGCCGGCCCTCGCGCGGGCCCATCCAGTACTGCTCGATCGCCGGGTCGACCAGCTTCCGGTCGTTGTTCGGGTCCAGGTAGCGCAGCTCGTACCAGCAGGAGCCCGCCCAGTTGGGCATGGTGTTGGTCTCGCGGCGGTACTTCTTCGGACCGTTGCCGTCGCCCAGGTCCAGGGTGACGTCGACCCACTCGGCGTTCCGGGACAGCGGCGTCTCGGGCTGGGTGTCGGCGTCGTCGGGGTCGAAGGTGCGCGGAGAGTAGTCGTCGACCTCCGGCAGCTCCAGGGGCAGCATCGACTCGGGCAGCGGGTGGGCGATGCCCTCCTCGTCGTAGACGATCGGGAAGGGCTCGCCCCAGTAGCGCTGGCGGCTGAACAGCCAGTCGCGCAGCCGGAAGTTGACGGTGCCCTCACCGACCCCGTGCGCGGTCAGCCAGTCGGTGATCTTCGCCTTGGCCTCGACGACGCCCAGGCCGTCCAGCGAGATCTCGTCGTTGGCGGAGTTGACCAGCTTCGCGTCGTACGAGCCGAAGGCGTCGTCCCACGTCGACGGGTCCGTGCCGCGGTCGTCCGACGGCTCGACGACACAGCGCATCGGCAGTTCGAAGGCGCGCGCGAAGGCGAAGTCGCGCGCGTCGTGCGCCGGTACGGCCATGATCGCGCCGGTGCCGTACCCCATCAGGACGTAGTCGGCGATGAAGACGGGAACCTTCTCGCCGCTGACCGGGTTGGTCGCGTACGCACCGGTGAAGACACCGGTCTTGTCCTTGGCCTCGGCCTGCCGCTCCACGTCGGACTTGGCGGCGGCCTGCTTGCGGTACGCGGCGACGGCCTCGGCCGGGTTGGCGTACCCGCCGGTCCACACCGCGTGGGTGCCGTCCGGCCAGGCGGCCGGGATGATCTGCTCGACCAGCTCGTGCTCGGGCGCCAGCACCATGTAGGTGGCGCCGAACAGGGTGTCCTGGCGGGTGGTGAAGACGGTGATGCCGCCGGCGCCGTCGACCGGGAAGTCGACGCGGGCGCCTTCGGAACGCCCGATCCAGTTGCGCTGCTGCAGCTTGATGGCCTCGGGCCAGTCCAGCCCGTCCAGGTCGTCCAGCAGCCGGTCGGCATAGGCGGTGATGCGCATGTTCCACTGGCGCAGCTTGGCCTTGAACACGGGGAAGTTGCCGCGCTCGGAGCGGCCGTCGGCCGTCACTTCCTCATTGGCCAGGACGGTGCCCAGGCCGGGCGACCAGTTGACGGGCGCGTCGGAGGCGTACGCCAGGCGGTACTCGCCCAGGACCTCCGCGCGCTCGACGGCGCTCAGCGCGTTCCAGTCACGGCCGTCCGGGGTGGGGCGCGCGCCGCTCTCGAACTGTGCGACCAGCTCGGCGATCGGGCGGGCCCGGTCGGCCTCGGTGTCGTACCAGGAGTTGAAGATCTGCAGGAAGATCCACTGGGTCCACTTGTAGTACTCCGACTCGATCGTGGCGAACGAGCGGCGCTTGTCGTGGCCCAGGCCCAGCCTGCGCAGCTGGGAGGTCATGTTCTCGATGTTGGCCTCGGTGGAGACCCGCGGGTGCGTGCCGGTCTGCACCGCGTACTGCTCCGCGGGCAGGCCGAAGGCGTCGAAGCCCAGGGTGTGCAGCACGTTGTGCCCGGTCATCCGCTGGTGGCGGGCGTACACATCGGTGGCGATGTACCCCAGCGGGTGGCCGACGTGCAGGCCCGCACCCGAGGGGTACGGGAACATGTCCATGATGAACTTCTTCGGCCGGGCGGCCAGCTCCGGATCGCCCGCCAGGTCACCGGTCGGGTTCGGCGCCTCGTAGGTGCCCTCGGCGTCCCAGAAGTCCTGCCAGCGTGCCTCGATGTCGGCGGCCATCGCCGCCGTGTAGCGGTGCGGCGCAGCCGTCTCGGCTGCGGAAGTCGTCTCGCTCATGATCCTCAAAGCTCCATCGATCGTCATCTGCCGGCGCCCATGTCTACGGACACGCGTCTACGGAAACGAAAAATCCCCTCGCACAGGAGGGGACGCCGCGCCGATTCCGACCAGGCATTCTCACCGGTCGGGACTGATCAGCGCGGCTCGCTAAGCAGAAGGCGTACGGCACGCATGGCGTCAGGGTACCGCACGGGCCCGGAACCGGTCCGGGCGAGACCGGACCATGGACAGGGCGACGCAGGCGGCCGTACGGCGCCCCTCCGGCCTTTCCGCAGCCGGGACGGCGGGAGACCGGGGTACCGATGTGTCGCGCAGAACGAGAAGCGGGCCACCCTGTGTGGGTGACCCGCTTCTCGTTCTTCACTGTGGAGCTAAGGAGAATTGAACTCCTGACCTCCTGCATGCCATGCAGGCGCTCTACCAACTGAGCTATAGCCCCGTGCTGTTTTCCGCCCGGTCTCCCTGGCGACATCGAGAACATTACCGGTGACCCCGCCGGTCCACCAAATCGATTCCCCGCCGTACCGGTTTGACCGTTTTTGCGGCATCGTGACAGCCGTCGGTCGCATCGGGCCGGAGGGGGTCAGGCCGTGGCGAAGGAGTAGAAGCGCTTGAGTGTGCAGTGCTCCTCCAGCAGCCGACCGTAGATCGGCTCCCCCTCCAGCTCCCGGTAGGTCTCGATCGGGTCGCCCTTTATGATCAGCGCCCGCGCGCACTCCTCGCACCAGTACTGGTACTCCGGATTGATCGGATCCATGTCCCTGACGATGGGCGTACCGCTGCCGCACCAGTCGCATTTTCGCCTGTGTGCACCCATGGGTCAGCTCCGGCTTTGGCCGTGAGTCGCGGGGGATCCGGGAACAAGGGGCAGGTCGGGGACCTCGTGGCGGCTCGCTGGCATCGCGCTCCCTCCCGTTCGGTCCGTCGCCCCCTCCGGCGCTCCGATTCTGCCATGACCCCGCAAGAGGGGAAGCCCGTCGGAGTTCCGGTCGTTCACCGACGCCGTACGAGACCCACCGCGACTCCTGCCACCGCGGCCGCGGCGAGCGCGAGGGCGCACGCCCACAGAGCCTGTCCCGACCCCTGCGCCCCTTGCGCGTCAAGGCGGTTGAGGTAGAGCGTGCCGAACGCGGCGACGCCGGTCAGCTGTCCGAGCTGGGTGACCGTCACCAGTACGCCGCTGGCGTCGGCCGCGTCCTTGGGACGTACGTCCGCCAGCGCCCTCGTCAGGGTGGGACTGAAGCCCAGCGCCAGCCCGGCACCCATCGCCACGAAGGCGGCGTACAACGCGGGCCCGCCGTCGCCGCCGTCGCGCAGCAGCAGCCCGACGGCCAGGGAGGCGACGGCCACGAGCACGAACCCGCCCGGCACCAGGGCCGTCCGGAGAACCGTCGGCCACCGCCGCCAGGTCAGCCCCGTCACGCCGAACACCAGCGCGGTCGGCGCGAACATCAGCCCCGCGCGCAGCGGCGAGTAACCCAGACCGCCCTGGACGTGCAAGGTCATCGCGAAGAGGAAGCCCGCGTTGATCGCCATCACCAGAAGAATGCGGAGCGCCGCTCGGGCGATGCCGGGAACGCGCAGCACCCGGGGCGCGATCAGGGGCGCGCCACCACTCGCGGCCAGCCGTGACTCGTATCCGGCGAAACCGGCGAAGATCACCGCCGAGAGCGCCGGACCGACCTGTGACCAGAGCGGCCAGCCCAGCTCCTGCCCGAGCACCAGGGGAACGGTGAGCAGGGTGACGGCGGCGGCCAGCACCACCATTCCCGGCAGGTCGAGCCCGCGGGCACGGGCCTGGACCCGGCCGGGCGCGGTACGCGGTTCGCGCGGCAGGACCCTGGCGCCGAGCACCAGCAGTACGAGCCCGATCGGCACGTTCACCAGGAAGACCGGCCGCCAGCCCGCGCCGAACAGATCGGCACTGACCAGCACCCCGCCGACCACCTGTCCGGCCGCCGCCCCGACGGCGAGCACCGCGCTGTAGGCGCCCAGCGCCCGGACCCGCGCCTCGCCGGTGAAGTGGCGTTGGATGAGGCTGAGCACCTGCGGGATCATCATCGCCGCTGCCCCGCCCTGCACCAGCCGGAAGGCGATCAACTGTCCGGTTCCCGCGGCGAGTCCGCAGGCGAGCGAGGCCGCGGTGAAGACGCCGATCCCGGCCAGGTGGACCCGGCCGTGCCCGAACAGGTCGCCGAGGCGTGCTCCGGTGATGAGCAGCACCGCGTACGTGATGGTGTAACCGGCCACGACGAGTTGCAGTCCGGCGCCGGAGGCGCCGAGTTCGCTCCGGATCGTGGGGGCGGCGACATTGACGATGAAGATGTCGAGCAGGGCCATGAACTGGGCCGCCAGCACCAGGGCGAGCACGCGCCCGGAGCGGTTGTCAGTGGTGGCGTCTTTACTGGTTGCGGAACGAGGAGTCGCTTCGGAGGCCGTTGTCATGGCATCGAGCCTGGCCCCGGCCGCATACGGGTAACGAGAGCCCGCTGATGCTGGTACCGACAGCACCTGGCAACTCCCCGGTGTGTCACGGAACATGGGGGTGTGACGACGGTGACGACACATCAGGCGGCTTACGACGCGGGCCGGCACCGGCGGCGTCCGGAGCTCGCGGCCTTCCTGCGCAATCGCCGGGCACGGGTGACGCCCGCCGATGTGGGCATGGCCCCGGGCCTGCGCCGCCGCACCCCGGGCCTGCGCCGCGAGGAGGTCGCGCAGCTCTCCGGCGTCGGCGTCACCTGGTACACCTGGCTCGAACAGGGCCGTCCGATCAACGCGTCGCCACAAGTGCTGGACGCCGTGGCGCGCACGCTCCGGCTGGACGCCTCGGAGCGCGAACACCTCTACCACCTGGCGGAGGTGGCCTGCGCACCCGGCAGGCAGTCCGACGCCATCGAGGTGGGGCCGGAGATCCAGGGCATCATCGACGCGCTCGATCCGCATCCCGCCGTGGTCTACAACGCCAGATACGACATCCTGGCCACCAACCCGGCCTATCGCGATCTGTTCGCCGTCCACGGCATGGTGGGGGCGGGGATACGCAATGTGCTGTGGACGCTGTTCACCGTGTCCGAGGAGGCCTGTCCCGTCGTCCACCGGGGGCAGGAACTGCCGATGATGGTGGCGACGCTACGGGGCGCGTACGGGCGCCATACGGGCGAGCCGGCCTGGGAGTCGTTCGTCGAACAGCTCTCGGCCGCCAGCCCGTACTTCGCCGAGCTGTGGCGCAGCGGAGATGTCGCCCCACCCGGACCGCGGGTGAAGACCTTCCGGCACCGGGCGGTGTCCGGGGACATACGGATGACGTCGGTGTCGCTGTCCGTCAACGGGCTGCCGGAGTGCCGGATCGTGGCGTACACCCCTGCCGACGAGGAGAGCGGGGAGCGGGTGGCCGCGCTGCGGCGGCGCCGCGAGGGGTGAACGCGAAGATCCCGCCCCCTGCCGGGGACGGGATCTTGATTGTGGAGCTAAGGAGAATTGAACTCCTGACCTCCTGCATGCCATGCAGGCGCTCTACCAACTGAGCTATAGCCCCGCTGTTCACTGTGTTTCTCTGCGTTTCCGCGCTGCGAACAAGAAGAACTTTAGCCTGTGACCTGCCAGAAAGCGAAATCCGGCCGAGAAGCCCTGGGGCCCGTCCGGCCGGGAGCCCGGGGACGGCCCTCAGGTGTCGTCGCCGAGCACCGGCTCGGGCAGTGTGCCGGCGTTGTGCTCCAGCAGGCGCCAGCCCCGCGCGCCCTCGCCCAGCACCGACCAGCAGCAGTTGGAGAGGCCACCGAGCCCTTCCCAGTGGTGCGACTCCAGGCCCAGCAGCCGGCCGATGGTGGTGCGGATGGTGCCGCCGTGGCTGACCACGACGAGCGTGCCGTTCCCGGGCAGCTTGTCGGCATGGCCGAGCACGACCGGGGCGGCCCGGTCGGCCACCTCGGTCTCCAGCTCGCCGCCACCGCGGCGCACGGGCTCGCCCCGCTTCCACGCGGCGTACTGCTCGCCGTACTGCCCGACGATCTCCTCGTGGGTGAGGCCCTGCCAGGCACCCGCGTACGTCTCCCGCAGCCCCGCGTCGTGCGCGACTTCGAGGCCGGTGATCGCGGCCAGCTCGGCGGCGGTGTCGGCGGCCCGCTGGAGGTCGGAGGCGACGATCGCGTCCGGCTTCAGCGAGGCCAGCAGCCGGGCGGCCCGCCGGGCCTGCCCGACTCCGGCCTCGGTGAGCGCGATGTCCGTGGAGCCCTGGAACCTGCGCTCCAGATTCCATGCCGTCTGGCCGTGGCGCCAGAGGACGATCCTGCGGCCCCTGCCGCTTCCGCTGCCGTTCAGCTCTGCTCACCTTCCGTGCTGCCGGTCAGCCGCGCGTGCTCCTCGGCCTTGCCGCGGGTCTTGACGGCGTCCTCGGGAAGCGGGATCTCGGGGCAGTCCTTCCAGAGGCGCTCCAGCGCGTAGAAGACACGCTCCTCGCTGTGCTGGACGTGGATGACGATGTCGACGTAGTCGAGGAGGATCCAGCGCGCGTCGCGGTCGCCCTCGCGGCGTACCGGCTTGGCGCCGAGCTCCTTCTGGAGCCGCTCCTCGATCTCGTCGACGATCGACTTGACCTGGCGGTCGTTGGGGGCCGAGGCCAGCAGGAAGGCGTCCGTGATCGACAGCACGTCGCTGACGTCGTACGCGATGATGTCGTGCGCGAGCCGGTCGGCGGCCGCCTGGGCGGCGGCGTTGATGAGCTCGATGGAGCGGTCCGTGGCGGTCACATGCAGGCTTTCGTCGGCGGTCAGATCGACCTCTAGGGTCTCACGGACCGCCGACAGCCCACGCAGCGATTGTTCACGGGCCGGATCGACGTCGTCCGGGCGGCCGCGTGCGGATCATTTGATCTTGTAGTCCTGGCCGAGCAGAACGGACACGTCCGCGTTGGCGGCGGGCTTGCCCTCCTTCACCGCTTCCGTCGGCAGCCCCAGGGTCTTGGCGACCTGCGTCGCCTTCTCCTTGTCCGCCGCGGTCTTGTAGACGACCTCGGACAGTGCCGTGGTCCCGGCCGTTCCGCCGCCGACGAAGTCGTAGCCGCCGTTGACCAGCTTGATCTGTGCGGACTGCGTGCTGTCCGGGTTCCCGGTGGCGTTCTTGATGCCGACCCGTACCGCCGCGTCCGCGGCCGGGGCCTTGACCGTGCCGCCCAGGACGTCCTTGACGACGCTCTCGGTGGCCGCGTCGGTGAGCGATCCGTCGGTCTGCACCGGCAGGAGCGCCGTCTTGTAGTCGCCGACCTTGGCGTGCTGGGCGAGCTTCGCCAGGGAGGCCCCCAGGTCCTTCTCGGGGAGCGAGGGGTCGAGGATCTGCGCCAGCGTCTGCACGGTGACGGTGGCGGCCTTCGGGTCGTCCGAGATCTTCCGCAGTACGCCCCGCACGACCTCGCCGAACCGGGTGAGCTGCTTCGTCTCCGGCTCGCCCGGCCCCTGGTAGGTGGCGTACGCGACGGCCATCCGGCCGCTCAGGGTCTGCGCCTCGCCCTTCTTCACCAGGGGGGAGGCGTCCTTCTTGGTGTCCGGTACATCGGTGTCGGTGTCGACCTCGATGTTGCCGACCAGGTCGACCAGCGTCTCCAGGTACGGCGTGTCGAGCCGCCATGTGCCGCTGATGTCGGTGCCGAGCAGAGTGCTGAGGGAGTCACGGGTGCCGGTGGTGCCGTCGTCCTTGACGGACTTGCCGAGGGTGGTCGTGATGCCGTCGTCGTCGGCGACCGCGAGCGAGTTGGGCAGCAGGACCGTGGTGCCCTTCTTGGTCGTCACGTTGTCGACGAGCAGCGCCGTGGAGGTGCCGCCCTTCTTGGTGTCACGCAGATGGACCACGATGACGTCCCGCTTCTGCGGGCCCGACGACGCCGTGTCGTTCTGGTCCGAGCCGGACAGGCCCGGGATCTTTCCGGCGGACCAGAGATAGCCGACGCCGCCGACCACGACCAGGGCCACCACGACTATGAGCGCGACCATGCGGTTGCGGCCGCGACGCCGTGCCTCCTCGCGCCGCTCGCTGCGGCTCTCGGTGAACTTCAGCCAGTCGATGACGTCTTCGGAGTCCTCGTCGGGCTCCTCGATGAAGGAGAACTGCTCGGTGCGGTAGTCGCGGTCGGCGCGGCGCTGCCCCGGGACGACCGCTTCCGGCTCCGCGCCGGAGCCGGGCTCGGGCGCGGGCCCGGGTTCCGGCGGGGCCGGAGCGGGCGCGGGCGGCTCGGGCGGTGCGGCCGCCTGCTGCGGGATGTTCCACTGCTGGGTGGTGTCGACCGCGGCGGGCTGCCGGCCGGTGTCGTAGCCATAGCCGTCGTAGCCGCCGTACGCCTGCTGCTGTGCCTGCTGGGGCTGCTGCTGCGAGGCGTACGGGTCGTACGCCTGCGGCTGGGGCTGGGCGTACGGGTCGTAGCCGTACCCCTGGTCGGCCTGCTGCGGTTGCTGGTGGGACTGCTGCGGCTGCTGCGGCGCGTACGGGTCGTACGCCTGCGGCTGTGCTTGCTGCGGCTGCTGGTACACCGGCTGCCCGTACTCGTCGTAGCCGATGATCTGCGGCTGCTGGTAGTACGGGTCGTACGGGTTCTGTCGGTCGTTCACCGGTGCCCCTCTGCGTCGCTCATTCGCCGCGGTACAGCTGGCGTTTGTCGATGTAGCGGACCACGCCGTCCGGCACCAAGTACCAGACCGGATCCCCCTGCGCGACCCTCTCACGACAGTCCGTGGACGAGATCGCGAGCGCGGGGACCTCCACCAGGGAGACCCCGCCCTCCGGCAGCCCGGCGTCCGTGAGGACGTGCCCCGGCCGTGTCACGCCGATGAAGTGGGAGAGCGAGAACAGCTCGTCGGCGTCCCGCCAGGTGAGGATCTGGGAGAGCGCGTCGGCACCGGTGATGAAGAAGAGGTCCGCGTCGCCGTGGATCGTGCGCAGGTCCCGCAGCGTATCGATGGTGTACGTGGGTCCGCTGCGGTCGATGTCGCTCCGGCTGACCGAGAACTGGGGGTTGGACGCTGTCGCGATGACCGTCATCAGGTAGCGGTCCTCGGCCGGGGAGACGTGCTTGTGGCTCTTCTGCCACGGCTGCCCGGTCGGTACGAAGATCACCTCGTCGAGGTGGAACTGGGCGGCCACTTCGCTGGCCGCCACCAGGTGTCCATGATGAATCGGGTCGAACGTCCCGCCCATCACGCCGAGTCGGCGCTTTCCGCTGCCGGTAGGCACTTCCTGCTGTCCCATGCGTGCAGAGCCTACTGGCACAGCTGTACGCCTTCGTCTCAGCGGTCGCGGTTGAAGCGCGTGGTGATCCAGAGCAGGAGCAGCAGCACGACGAACGCGCCGCCTCCGGTGAGATACGGGCTGAGGCTTTCGTGGTTGCCACCGTGTTCGCCGCCCTCGGAGGCGAGGGTGACCAGCTGGTGCGCGGTGCTCGTGAGGCTCATCTTCGGCAGGACCTATCGATCGGGAGTCGGAAGGAAGACGTCGCGCACATCGTATGCGTGCGCTTCGGGCACGCTCACGCCGACTCAGTCGTTCTTGTCGTCGTTGCGGTATCCGCGGAGCAGGAACCAGGCCAGCAGTGCGGCTCCGACGAGCGAGGCGAGCAGCACGATGCGAAGCGTGTTGCCGGGCCCCTGCTCCCCGGACGCGGCGGCGAGCAGAGCAACGGTGTGCGGCATGTCGGGCGTCTCCTCAGTTATCCACAGCCCCCCGCACACCGTAGCCCCAGCACCTAGGCTGGGGATTGTCAGGGGGGCGAGCGAAATCTCGTACGAACAGGGGGCCCATTCATGACCGAACGCAGCCACGAGAGCCACGAGAACGTGCCGAGCAGGCAGCGCAGGCGTTTCGCGGGCATCTCGTCCAGGGCCTACGAGCACCCGGCGGACCGCTCGGCCCTGGTGGCCCTGCGCAAGCTGAGCGGTTTCGACACCGTCTTCAAGACACTGAGCGGTCTGCTGCCCGAGCGCAGTCTCCGACTGCTCTTCCTCTCCGACTCCGTCCGGGTGAGCGACGCCCAGTTCACCCACCTCAACGACATGCTTCGGGACGCCTGTTACATCCTGGACCTGGAGAAGGTCCCGCCGATGTACGTCAACCAGGACCCGCAGCCCAACGCCATGTGCATCGGCCTCGACGAACCGATCATCGTGGTGACGACGGGGCTGGTGGAGCTGCTCGACGAGGAGGAGATGCGTGCGGTCATCGGCCACGAGGTGGGGCACGCGCTCTCCGGCCACGCGGTGTACCGCACGATTCTGCTCTTCCTCACCAATATCGCGCTGAAGGTCGCCTGGATCCCGCTCGGCAACGTGGCGATCATGGCGATCGTGACGGCGCTGCGCGAGTGGTTCCGCAAGTCCGAGCTGTCGGCCGACCGGGCCGGGCTGCTCGTGGGCCAGGATCTCCAGGCGTCGATGCGCGGCCTGATGAAGATCGCGGGCGGCAATCATCTGCACGAGATGAACGTGGACGCCTTCCTCGCCCAGGCCGACGAGTACGAGAAGGGCGGCGATCTGCGCGACTCGGTGCTCAAGATCCTCAACCTGCTGCCCCGCTCGCACCCGTTCACCACGGTGCGCGCGGCGGAGCTGAAGAAGTGGTCCGAGACCCGGGACTACCAGCGGATCATGGACGGTCACTACCCGCGGCGCGACGAGGACAAGGACACCTCGGTCACCGACTCCTTCCGGGAGTCCGCGGCCCACTACGCGGACACGGTGCGCTCCAGCAAGGACCCGCTGATGAAGCTGGTCGGCGACATAGCGGGGGGCGCCGGGGACCTGGGTGGCAAGCTCCGCGACAAGTTCACCGGCCAAGGCGGGAGCGCGGCCGGCAAGGGCGGCGGCGCTACGGACGGCTCCACGGACTCCGCGAGGCCGGAGGAGCCCCATGACCCTGAGGGGCCGGGGACCGGGTCGGGGCCTGCGGGGAGCTGACCGCCAGGGTCCCGCAGAGGGCGGCAGTGGGCCGGCCCGTCGCGTACGGGTCGGTCCCCGCGGGGCCCCGGAGGACGGCGCGCTGCCCGGCGAGCAGGGGCCGCAGCGCCCCGGTGGTGTCCGCCGGGCACGACTGCGGTCCGGCCTGGACGTAACTGGAGCGTACCTCCAGCCGGTGCAGCCGCAGGTCCTCCCGGTCGAAGCGGAAGCGCAGCTCGCGCCGTACGGTGAAGAGCGAGTCACCGCCCGTCCCTCGGGGGCCCGCGGTGGCGGGGCGGAGCACATAGGTGAAGGTGTGGTCCGACACCACCTCCAGGGTGTCGGCCCCCTCCTCCGTGTAGCTCAGAGTGCCGCGGACCCTGATGTCCGTACCGGCCAGCGCCACCTTCGCCGGGTCGAACCGCACCAGCCACCCGGACGCGGCGTGCTCCCCGTCGTCCTGCGACCGGTTCATGCTGCGCTCGAACTGCGCCGTCTGGTCCGGGTCAAGCAGAAGTTCCACCGGGCGCGCCGTGGCGCCCGTGAGCACGTCCGGGTCGAGGGAGGAGGCCACCAGATAGTCCTTGACCGTGGTCAGGGCACTCGCCACCTGGCTGTCCGAGAAGTTGTCCGTCCGTCTGATCACCGGCAGATTGATGCCTGCGGCACCTTTTCCGAACTGTGCGGCGGGGCTCGCGGCGAGCAGGGCCTCGGGCGTTCCGCCCGGTACGACGCCCCGGGGCGCCAGGGGCACCACGGTCGACGCCAGCGGCCCGGCCCGTCGGCCGACGGGCGCCTGGTAGGGGTCGCGGAGGCCCATGTAGACGGCCGTCCCGAAGGCCAGGGCGATCAGGAGGATCAAGGCGATGGCGGCCCTGGACCCGGTGCGCCAGTGCCGGGCCGGCAGACTGCGTACGGCGGGGGCGTGGTCCTCCATGCGCTCCTGCGCGGAGAATTCCTGCAGCCGTGCAGCGCGCACGAACGACTCGTCGAAGACGAGTGACCGGTACTCGTCCTCGCTGCCGCCCGACGGACTCCCGGACGGACCTTCTGGTGGTTCTCCGCGGTCTGCCATGACTTCTCCCGACTCCACGTCACCGGCCGGGGCCGAAACGCTTCGCTCTGCTTCGGCCGAATGGCTTCGGACAGGGCCTGCCCGTCATGAGTTCGTATGACGTCGCACGACTGCGCATGTACGGACGAGTGAGAAGCCCCCTCGGCGAGAGGGGTCATACCTTCAGGGTAGGTCGATTACGACCGGGGTAAACGCCCGGCCGCGAGAGAACTGCGCGAGAAGAGCGCGAGAACGGCGAAAGGGCCGCGAGGGCACCGTGGGAGAGCCGTGGAAAGACAGGCCGTGGGAGGACCGGCGGGGGCGCGGTCGCGACCCGCACCGGCGGAGCCGTCCGGTCCGCTCCTCAGTGCGCGCGGGGGATCGCGGAGACCGTGGGGCGCGGATAGCTCGTGGCGGCCGGTGGAGTGGCGCCGGGGGCCGAAGCGTGGAGGCTGTCCACGCCGCTGTCCACGCCCGTCGTGGCGGGCGGCGGGGCGGGCTCCTGACGGCTGTTGCCCGAGGTGTTGCGGTAGACGGCACCGAAGGCCAGCGCGACCATGCCGATGCCCATCAGCACCGCGAGCAGCCAGGCCACCGGGCGGTGCCAGCGCGCCGCGCCCCGGTAGGGCCACAGAGCGCCGCCGTGGCGCCCGTAGGGCCCGCTGCCGTACGCGTCGCCCTCGGGGTCCAGCGGGTCGCCGTAGGCGCTCTCGCGCCCGTACACGCCGGGGCCGTACCCCTCGTCGTAGAGGTCGTCCTCCCGGGGGCCGCCGCCCGCGGACGCCAGGGAGGCCTCGGCCTCGGCGCGCGCCTGGGCGGCCGCCAGCAGTCGCTCCACGGCGGTCGGCTCATGGATCTCGGCGGCCCGTACGAAGTCCTCGTCGAACACCACGGAGGCGAAGTCCTCGTCCGCGCCCCCGCGGTCGTCGTCGGGCTCCCAGCCGTCCGGGAACGGCCTGCCCCCCACGTCGTCCGGCACGGTTTCAGACTAGCCCCGCCGGGTCGTTCTGGGCAGGGAGCCCGCAATATTCACCGGCCCGCCGAGGTCACCGCACATGGCCGTCGCCCGTGACGATGTACTTCGTCGAGGTGAGCTCCGGCAGGCCCATCGGGCCCCTGGCGTGCAGCTTCTGCGTGGAGATGCCGATCTCGGCGCCGAAGCCGAACTGGCCGCCGTCGGTGAAGCGGGTGGACGCGTTCACGGCCACCGTGGTGGAGTCCACCAGCTGGGTGAAGCGGCGCGCCGCGGCCTGGGAGGTGGTCACGATCGCCTCGGTGTGCCCGGAGGACCAGAGGCGGATGTGCGCGACGGCCGCGTCCAGCGAATCCACGACGGCCGCGGCGATGTCGTAGGAGAGGTACTCGGTCTCCCAGTCCTCCGGCGTCGCCTCCACCACGGTGGCCTTGGAGCCCTCGGCGTACGTGAGCACCCGCTCGTCGCCGTGCACGGTGACGCCCGCCTCGGCCAGCGCGTCCAGGGCGCGCGGCAGGAACCGCGCGGCGACGTCCTGGTGGACCAGGAGCGTCTCGGCCGCGTTGCAGACGCTCGGGCGCTGTGCCTTGGAGTTGATCAGGATGTCCACGGCCATGTCGAGGTCGGTCTGCGCGTCCACGTACACATGGCAGTTGCCGGTGCCGGTCTCGATGACCGGCACGGTGGACTCCTCGACCACCGTCCGGATCAGCGAGGCGCCGCCGCGCGGGATGAGGACGTCGACGAGACCGCGGGCCCGCATGAGTTCCCGTACGGAGTCCCGGTTCTCGCCCGGGACCAGCTGCACCGCGTCGGCCGGGAGCCCGGAGCCGCCGACCGCGTCGCGCAGCACCCGGACGAGCGCGACATTGGAGGAGTACGCGGAGGACGAGCCGCGCAGCAGGACGGCGTTGCCCGACTTCAGACAGAGGGCGGCGGCGTCGACCGTCACGTTGGGGCGGGCCTCGTAGATGATCCCGACCACGCCGAGCGGCACCCGGACCTGTCGCAGGTCGATGCCGTTGGGCAGGGTCGAGCCGCGGACGACCTCGCCGACCGGGTCGGGCAGCGCCGCCACGTCCCGCACGTCGGCGGCGATGGCGCGGATCCGCTCCGGGGTGAGCGTGAGCCGGTCGATGATCGACTCGCTGGTACCGGCCTCACGGGCGCGGGCGACGTCCTCGGCGTTGGCCGTGACGATCTCGCCCGTCCGCACCTCCAGCGCGTCCGCGATCGCCAGCAGCGCGTCGTCCTTCGCCGCGCGCGGCAGCGGGGCGATGTCGGCGGCGGCGGAGCGTGCCCGGTAGGCGGCCTGGGCGACCGGGGACATGTTGTCGTACGGCGAGAGCGTGGTCATGCCCGCAGGGTAGTGCGCACACTGCGGGCATCCGTCGCTCATCCCGTGATGCGAGACGACCGGGCCGGGAACGACCGCGCTCCGGGACGAACGGCGACGCGGAGCGACCACGGTCCGGGACGGCCCCGGCCCGGACCGGCCGCCGCCGCGGTGCGACCGCGCCCGAGGACGGCCCCCGCAACCGGTCACCGCTCAGTACGGGTGCACTCCGACCGGGGCGGCCGGCGGCGGCCCGTATCCCTCGGCGACGCGCTGGTGGTACGTCTCGCGGTCGATGACCTCCAGGCCGACGATCTTCCAGGGCGGGAGCTTGGCCGTGGAGCGGTGTTCGCCCCAGAGCCGCAGCGCGACGGCCGCCGCGTCGTGCAGGTCCCGGGCCTCTTCCCAGTAGCGGATCTCCGCGTGGTCGTTGGCGTACCGACTGGTCAGCAGGAAGGGATGGTCGTGCGCGAGCTGTTCCAGCCCGCGTCTGACCTCCTTCAGGGGAATGGCGGCTCCCGAGACACTGAGTGTGATGTGCCAGAGCTTCGACGGAGTGCGTTCCTCCTTCGCCGCCGTCTGTTCGGGCCGGGTGGTCCGGCCGTCCCCTCCGTCCGCGGTCCGGCTCCCGTCGAAGTCGGCACCCGCTCCGACGCTGGTCAGGGCCCGGCCACCCGTTCCTCGGGGCGGCGCCCCCGGGCGCGCTCGTCTCACCGGCGGCCTCCTGTGAATGCGTTTGCTGTGCTGTACCCCGCTGTTTCCCCGGTACAAAGTTGACCAGTCCGCAGCCGGGGATGGGGCGGTTTTCGTGAAGGTCTCTGCCCCGATACTGGACTTTCAGCCCTTTCAGGGGTTTGTCAGGAGTGCAGTACGACCAGATCGTCCCTGTGTACGACCTCGCGCTCGTAGGCGGGACCGAGCTCCCGCGCCAGGTCCCGGGTGGAGCGGCCGAGCAGCTGCGGGATCTCCCTGGCGTCGAAGTTGACGAGTCCGCGGGCCACGGGCCGGCCTCCCAGGTCGCGGAGTTCCACCGGGTCACCGGCGGTGAACTCGCCCTCGACCGAGGCGATTCCGGCGGGCAGCAGCGAGCTGTGGCGTTCGACGACCGCCCGTACGGCGCCGTCGTCCAGGGTCAGTGAGCCCTGCGGGGTGGAGGCGTGGGCGAGCCAGAGCAGCCGGTCCGCCGAGCGGCGTCCGGTGCGGTGGAAGTACGTGCCGGTGTCGCGTCCGGCCAGGGCGTCGGCGGCCCGGCTGGCCGAGGTGAGCACGACGGGGACGCCGGCCGCCGTGGCGATCCGGGCGGCCTCGACCTTGGTGACCATGCCGCCGGTGCCGACGCCCGCCTTCCCGGCGCTGCCGATGGTGACGCCCGCGAGGTCCTCGGGGCCGGTCACCTCGGCGATCCGCGAGGTGCCCGGGGTGCTGGGGTCGCCGTCGTAGAGGCCGTCCACGTCCGAGAGGAGGACCAGCAGGTCCGCGCGGACGAGGTGGGCGACCAGCGCGGCCAGCCGGTCGTTGTCGCCGAACCGGATCTCGTCCGTGGCGACGGTGTCGTTCTCGTTGACGACCGGGAGCGCGCCCATGTCCAGAAGCTGGTCGAGGGTGCGGCAGGCGTTGCGGTAATGGGCGCGGCGGCTGGTGTCGTTGCTGGTGAGCAGCACCTGGCCGACCCGTACGCCGTACCGCGCGAAGGAGGCGGTGTAGCGGGCGACGAGCAGTCCCTGGCCGACGCTGGCGGCGGCCTGCTGCCTGGCCAGGTCCTTGGGGCGGCGCAGCAGGCCGAGCGGGGCGAGCCCGGCCGCGATGGCGCCGCTGGAGACGAGCACGATCTCGCGCTCCCCGCCGCTCCTCACCTTGGCCAGCACGTCGACGAGCGCGTCGACACGGTCCGCGTCGAGGCCGCCCGCCGCGGTGGTGAGGGATGAGGAACCGACCTTGACCACGATCCTGCGGGCCTCTGTGACGCCCTGCCTTGCCCCTGACACGTACATCCCCAATGATTCGGCCCCGCCGGACCTCGCAATCTACGCGAGCGGCGGATCCCGCGCCCGCGCGTTCCGCTCCCTGGACCGCCGCGGTGCGCCGTCCTCCGTTTACCGGCAGGCGCCGCACGGACGGCGAACGGCCTGCGGATCGCCGGTCAGTTTCCGCATACTGTCGGCGGAATCACGCTCCGGCGGTATAGAAATCCAATGGGGCACCTGGACCATCCAGCAGCCGATAGGGTGCGGCGGGTGGCTTCCTAAATGCCCATTCCCGGCGGTGCAGGCTCCGCATCCGCCGTCGGCCAGAGGGACTTCAACAGACATGGGACAGCAGCAATGCCAGTCAAAGTAAGTGTCGTCATTCCTGTATACAACCCGGGCAAGTACATCGACCCCTGCATCGACTCACTGCTGCGACAGACCCTCCCCGCAAGGGAGTTCGAGGTTCTCTTCGTCAACGACGGCTCGACGGACGACACGCGTGAGCGACTGGAGAAGCTGGCCGGGGAGCATCCGCATTTCCGTGTCATCACCATCCCGAATTCCGGCTGGCCCGGAAAGCCCCGCAACACCGGTGTGGAGGAGGCGAAGGGCGAGTACGTCCAGTTCGTGGACCAGGACGACTTCCTCGCGTCCGGCGCCCTGGAACGGATGTACGGCATGGGCCGCCGCAACGGTTCGGACATCGTCATCGGCAAGGTGGCGAGCAACTTCCGCGGCGTCCCGCACGGCGTGTTCAAGAAGAACCGCGAGAAGTGCAACCTCCAGGACGCACCCCTGTACGACAGCCTCACTCCGCACAAGATGTTCCGTACGGAGTTCCTCCGCGAGAACGGCATCGCCTACCCCGAGGGCAAGCGCCGCCTGGAGGACCAGCTCTACATGATGCAGGCGTACTTCCCCGCCGAGGTCGTCTCGATCCTCGGCGACTACACCTGCTACTACTACTCCCGGCGGGACGACGGCCAGAACGCCGGATCCGCGAAGATCGTCCCGTCCGGCTACTACGGCAACCTCCGAGAGGTCCTCGACGTCGTCGTGGCCCACACCGAGCCCGGCGCGTTCCGGGACAGGCTGCTGCGCCGCTTCTACCGTGTCGAGATGCTCGGCCGGCTCAGCGAGCCCGCCGTCCTCAAGTACGACCCCGAGTATCTGGACGAGATGTGCGACGCCGTCCGGGGCCTGGCCGCGGACTTCATGGACGACGGGGTGCACGACGGACTCGGCCCGGTGCTCCGGCTGCGCTCCACGCTGCTGCGCGACGACGACCGCCAGGGCCTCGTCCGGCTGGCCCGCTTCGCCGCGTCGGTCAAGGCGGCCGCCCGTCTGGAGAAGCTCGCCTGGCTGCCGGACGGCCGGATCGACCTCACCGTCAGCAGCAGGCTGGTGCACGGCGAGGACCGGGCCCCGCTGAAACTGCTGCGCCGCGACGGGCGTTACTTCCTCCACCCCGACATCACCGAGGGCCTGCTGCCTGACGGTGAGCTCCTGGACGTCACCGACGGCATGTCCGGCTTCTCCGCCGAGCTGTCGCTCCGCAACCGCGAGACCGCCGTCGAGTGGTCCTGCCCCGCGAGCTTCACCACCCGGGTGGAGGAGCTCGGCGACGATGTCTGCGAGGTCGTGCTCCACGGCAGCGGCCGGATCGGCTCGGAGGCCGTCAAGGGCCGCGGCCGGGTGTCGCAGGGCTTCTGGGACGTCTGGGTGCCGCTGCGCGGTCTCGGCCTGGTCCGCAAGGCCCGGCTCGGCGCCGACCGCGACCCGGAGGTGGACGCCGCCTGTCTGCCCGCCTCGCTGGGCTCTCCGGCCCGTGCCGTCATCCCGTACTTCACCAACCCGCACGGCAACCTCACCCTCGACGTCGCCCGCCGCGCCAAACGGCTGGCCGAGTACCTCGAAGGCCGTCCGGTCCTGCGCTCCCCCGGCGGCCGTATCGAACTGCGGCTGGACCTGTTCACCACGTCCGCCACCGCGCCCTCGGAGGCCACGCTGGTCCTGAGCCCGGCGGACGGCTCGGACGGGCCCTCCCACCAGCTGCGCACCAGGCTGCTCCCCACCGACGGCCGGGCCCACCTCACCGTGCCCGGCCGCGCCCCGGGCGTCGACCCCGGAGCCTGGAAGCTCGCGGTCCGGCTGGACGGCGACAAGAACCCCGCGCTCCACCTCTGCGATGTCACCGTGGCCAGGGGCGGCCGGATCGCCGTCTCGCCGAGCCTGCCCGCGATCTCCCCCGAGCTCATGCGGGAGATCGTCGGCCGGCGCAGGAAGGCGAAGCTGGGCCGCGCCCTGCGCTCGGTCGGCGGTCCCCTCGTGCGACGGCTCCCGGCCGGGGGCCGCAAGCGGGTGCGCCGGCTCGCCGCATGGTTCACCGGCTGACCCGCGCCCCGTACCTCCTTGCGTTTCCCACCCGCACACACCCGGCCGAGTGCATCGGTCACGAGCAACAGGACAAGGACGTGATCGCATGCGGCAGCTCTCCATCGCGGGGGTCTGGGTGCATGAGCCCAAGATCTTCCCGGACAGCCGCGGCAGCTTCCACGAGTGGTTCAGGGCGTCGGAGCTCAGCGAGGCCGTCGGGCACACGCTGCGGCTGGCGCAGGCCAACTTCTCCGTCTCCAGCCGGGGGACCCTGCGCGGCGTGCACTTCGCGGACGTGCCGCCGAGCCAGGCGAAGTACGTCAAGTGCGTGCGCGGCGCGGTGCTCGACGTCATCGTGGACATCCGGGTCGGCTCCCCCACGTACAAGCGGTGGGAAGCCGTCCGGCTCGACGACGTCGACCACCACTCCGTCTACCTCGCGGAGGGCCTCGGCCACGCCTTCATGGCGCTGACGGACGACGCCTCGGTCGCCTATCTGTGCTCCGAGGGCTACGCACCGGGCCGCGAGCACGGCATCCATCCGCTCGACCCGGAGCTGGGCATCGAGTGGCCGCAGGGGATCACCCCGCTGCTCTCCGACAAGGACGCCGCGTCGCCCTCGCTGGCCGAGGCCGAGGCGCAGGGCCTGCTGCCCTCGTACGAGGCGTGCCAGGAGTACTACGCGCAGCTGCGCGCCCGCGGCTGATTCCCGGGGCGGGCGCGCCGAAGCCCCCGTGGTCCGTACGGATCGCGGGGGCTTCGGGCGTGGACCGAACGTGGCGCCGTCCGGGTCCGGTCAGCCCGTCACGGCCTCGATGCGCGAACGCAGCGGCGCGAAGGCGGAGCGCGGGCGGCGCAGATTGCGGGCGCGGGACAGGGCCGGCCAGAAGTCGGCTCGGAGCAGCGCCTCGGGCCGGACCGCGTTCTTGCGGGCCAGTACCTCTTCGGGCACGTCCTGCGGATCGGGTACGACGAACTCCTCGACGATCTTGTCGTAGGCGTTCGTCAGGACGTCGTTCCCCGGGTCGGCGCCGAACACGGCGACCACGCCGGTCGGTTCCGTGTCCACCTCGACGACCACCAGGTCGGGGCGGTAACGCCGCAGCACCTGCACCACCTTGTACACGTCGCCGGTCCAGAACTTGGTGTGCCGGTCGCGGGCCGCCTCGTCGACGTCGCGCGGCAGCATGTCGTCCAGCACGATCACGCTCGACCAGCGGGAGTGCTTCTCCACGTTCATGAAGTCGCGCAGGGCGTACTCGAAGAGGTGCATGCCGTCGATGAAGGCGAGCTCCAGCTTCGGGTCCCCGCCGAGGACGTTGAACGGATCGCGGCGGGCGAGGGCACGGAACGGGTTGCGGCCGGTGCGCAGGTGCAGCAGGGGGTCCTTGCGGGCGAAGAAGGCGTCGCTCGTCGCCTTGACCAGGTGGACGTCGCAGCTGATGTCCGTCACGACCCGGAAGGCGGGGTCGACGGCGACGGAGGGGACCCGCGAGAGGGCCAGGCTTCTGCCGTCGTTGACCCCGATCTCCAGATAGTTCCGGGGACGGTAGACACGGTGCAGATGACGCAGGAAGTCATGGCGGTTCACGTGGAGCAGCCCTTCGCAGAAACCAACCGGTCCGGTTCCCGGCGAAGTTACCTTATGACCGCACTATGTCGTAAGCGTTCTCCCCTGTGTAAACCCGCGTTTCGAACCTCTATGGAATCTGACGCATTCTGATCGCTTGTACGATCAATTGATGATCATCGCCGCTCCGCCGCGACCAGCGCCGGAAATGCCTCGGCCAGCGCCTCCCGCCAGTCCCTGACCGGTTCGATACCGGCCGCGGCCCAGCGGTCGTGGCCCAGCACGCTGAACGCGGGCCGGGGGGCCGGACGCACGAAGGCCTCGCTGGTGGTGGGACGGACGCGCTCCGGGTCGGTGCCGAGCAGCCGGAAGATCTCCCGGGTGAAGCCGAACCAGGTCGTCTCGCCGCCGCTGGTGCCGTGGTAGACCCCGGCGGGCGCGGTGCCCGCGAGGGCGGCCCGCCCGAGCCGGACCAGCCGGTCGGCCAGGTCGACGGTCCAGGTGGGCTGACCCCGCTGGTCGTCCACCACGTCGAGGGTGTCCTTGACGCCCTCCAGCCTGATCATCGTACGGACGAAGTTTCCGCCGCCCGCCCCGTAGAGCCAGGCGGTGCGGACCACGTAGCCGGTCTCCGGCAGGGTGCTCAGGACGGCCTGTTCGCCGGCGAGCTTGGTGCGGCCGTAGGCGCCGCGCGGCCCGGTCGGGTCGTCCTCGGCATACGGCTCGGCGCCGTCCCCGGCGAAGACATAGTCCGTGGAGACGTGGAGGAGCACGGCGCCGTGCTTGCGGCAGGCCTCGGCGAGGACCGCCGGACCCGTGCCGTTGACCCGCAGCGCGGCGTCCTCCTGGGACTCGGCGTCGTCGACCGCGGTCCAGGCGGCGCAGTTGACCACGACGGCGGGGCGGTGCTCCTCGAAGGCCGCCCGCACCGAACCGGGGTCGGCGACGTCCACGGCCGCCCGGTCCGCGGCGACCGCGGTCGCTTCCTCCCCGGCGAGCCGGGCCAGGACGTCCTGGCCCAGCATCCCGGCGGCTCCGGTGACCAGCCAGACGGCGCTCACAGCGCGGCCCGGTCCTTCAGCGGCTCCCACCAGGCGCGGTGGTCGCGGTACCACTGCACGGTCTCGGCGAGGCCGGTGCGGAAGTCCTTGCGGGGCTCGTAGCCCAGCTCCTCGCGGATCTTGGTGCAGTCGACCGAGTAGCGGCGGTCATGGCCCTTGCGGTCCTCCACATGGGTGACGCTGGTGTCCCAGTCGGCGCCGCAGGCGTCCAGCAGCAGGCCGGTGAGCTCCTTGTTGGAGAGTTCGGTGCCGCCGCCGATGTTGTAGACCTCGCCGGCCCGGCCCTTGGTGCGGACGAGCTCGATGCCCTGCACATGGTCGTCGATGTGCAGCCAGTCGCGGACGTTGGCGCCGTCGCCGTAAAGAGGGACCGGTTTGCCGTCCAGCAGGTTGGTGACGAAGAGCGGGATGACCTTCTCGGGGAAGTGGTGGTGCCCGTAGTTGTTGGAGCAGCGGGTCACCCGCACGTCGAGGCCGTGGGTGCGGTGGTACGAGAGCGCGATCAGGTCGCTGGACGCCTTGGCGGCGGAGTACGGCGAGTTGGGCGCCAGGGGGTGGGTCTCGGGCCAGGAGCCCTCGTCGATCGAGCCGTAGACCTCGTCGGTGGAGATGTGCACGAAGGTCTTCACGCCCGCCCGGTGCGCGGCGTGGATCAGGGTGTGGGTGCCCACGACGTTGGTACGGACGAACTCGGCGCCGCCGTCGATGGAACGGTCCACATGGGACTCGGCGGCGAAGTGCACCACCTGGTCGTGCCCGGCCATCAGCTCGGCGACCAGCTCCGGATCGCAGATGTCTCCCTGCACGAACCGGAAGCCGGGGTGGTCGCGCACCTCGTCGAGGTTGGCCGGGTTGCCCGCGTAGGTCAGCTTGTCGAGCACGGTCACGGCGACGTCGCCGGGGCCCTGGGGGCCGAGCACCGTACGGACGTAGTGCGAGCCGATGAAACCGGCGCCGCCGGTCACCAGGATGTCGGTGGTCATGAGGAGATCTGCACCTTGCTGTGGTCGCCGAGTACGAGTCGGTGGGCGGACGGGGATCGGGGCGCGGGGGTCACTTCGACATCACGGCCGATGAGCGACGCCTCGACGCGGCGGACACCGGCGATGGACGCGCCCCGCAGCACGATGGAGTACTCGATCTCGCTGTCCTCGATGCGGACGTCCTCCGCGACCGAGGTGAACGGGCCCACGTACGCGCCGCTGATCACCGAACGGGCGCCGATGATCGCGGGGCCGACGATACGGCTGCCGCTGACCTTGGCGCCCGCCTCGATCCGCACCCGGCCGATGATCTCGCTGCCCTCGTCGACCTCGGCATCCCCGTGGAAGGGCTCGACCCCCTCCAGGACGGTCCGGTTGACCTCCAGCATGTCGGTGACGTTGCCGGTGTCCTTCCAGTAGCCGTGGATCGTGGTGGAGCGCACGTCGCGGCGCTGGTCGATCAGCCACTGGATGGCGTGCGTGATCTCCAGCTCGCCGCGCCAGGACGGCTCGATCGAGCGGACGGCCTCGTGGACGGCGGGGGTGAAGAGGTAGACCCCGACGAGCGCCAGATCGCTCTTGGGCACCTTCGGCTTCTCCTCCAGTGCCGCGACCCGGCCGTCGGCGTCGAGTTCGGCGACCCCGAAGGACGTCGGGTCGGGCACATGGGTCAGCAGGATCTGCGCGTCCGGCTTGTCCGCGCGGAACTCCTCCACCAGACCGGTGATCCCGCCCACGATGAAGTTGTCGCCCAGGTACATGACGAAGTCGTCGTCGCCCAGGAAGTCACGCGCGATCAGCACCGCGTGGGCGAGCCCGAGCGGCTCGTCCTGCGGGATGTACGTGACCTCGATGCCGAGCCCCGACCCGTCCCCGACCGCCTCGCGGATCTCGGGCGCGGTGTCGCCCACGATGATGCCGACCTCGGTGATGCCCGCCTCCGCGATGGCCTCCAGCCCGTAGAACAGCACGGGCTTGTTCGCCACGGGCACCAGCTGTTTGGCCGAGGTGTGCGTGATGGGCCGCAGGCGGGTGCCGGCCCCTCCGGATAGTACGAGAGCCTTCACGTGACCAGTCCCCATGGTGAGCTGTCGGTCCTGTCGCGGGCGCGATGTCCCGTCGACCTTACCGACCGCACCGGTGTGATTTCGGGTGAATCCGTCCGATCAACACCTGCGTGGTACGTCCGGGGGACGGCCGGACCTCACCCCGCGTTCAGCCGCTTCTTCCACCGCCTCGCGTCCCGGCGCATCCTGCCGACCACCCGGCGGGAGAACGAGGGCCGGGGAGCGACGGCCTTCGGCGGCTCGATGCGCTTGCCGTCGTGCCAGTCCGGCACCGTGACCTCGTAGTTGGAATCGGCCAGCCGGGCCGACTTGTCACGGAAGTGCGGGTACGCCAGGTAGAGCTTCCGGCCGTCGCGCGATTTGACCACGTCCGGAACCGTCTTCGCCTTGACGTACCGCACGATCTCGATGAGCAGGTCCATCCGGCCCTGCGCCACACAGGCGAGACGCAGCCGCTCCGGCACCTTGATCAGCCGGGCGACGCCGTCGGTCCAGTACGTCTCCATGAGCGGAGCCGCGAGTTCCATCTTGTGCCGCCGGACTTCCTCGGAATCCTTCAGCACGACGGGACCGAACTGCTGGAGCGTTCCGACCGTGAAGGGCCGGACCATCAGGAAATCCCGTTTCGGACCTGCGGGCTCGATCCGGTGAATGAGCTCCATCATGGCGCGCATCGAGTCGAAACGCCACACATAGGTACCGCTCTTCGTGACGTGCTTCCCGTCGTCACGGCCCACCAGGTAATAGCAGACGTAATTGGAGATCACCGAGACCCCGGCGCCGCGGAGATATGCCTCCATCGTGAAGAGGGCGTCCTCCCCGGTCTTGAGATTCTCGTCGAATCTCAGGGAGAGCCGTTCCAGGAGTTCACGCCGGAAGAGCTTCTGCGCACTCAGGGTGTAAATGACCTTGGAGTTGTATACGTCGACCCGCTCCTTGGTCGCCCCCCACATCGACTTCGGGGCCCCCCGGTTCACACCGACCACCTTGCCGAGCACCACATCGGTGCCCGCCCGGTCGGCCATGGTCACCATCCGCTCCAGGGCCTCGTCGCCGAAGTAGTCGTCGGCGTCCAGGAAGAACACATAGCGGCCGCGGGCCAGGCCGAGGCCCACATTGCGCGGTCCGCTGGGACCGCCCGAGTTCTTCTGTCTGATCACTCTGGTCGGAACCTTCGACCTCGCGGCGAATTCCTCCAGGTACTCACCCGTGCCATCGGTGGAGCCGTCGTCGACCGCAACGATTTCGATCCGGTCGGCACCGATGGTCTGCGTTTCTACTGATTCGAGACAGCGGACGAGGTAGGGCATGGCCTCATATGCACCAACAACCACGGTCACGTCAGGAATTTGCGTCTGGTTCACACAAACAGAAGACAGTCATACAGGTCCGTTGGTTGTCTGACGCCACACGGCCAAATGGTGATGCTCATCACAAAGGCCCGGCACAACCCTTTGGGGGGTATGCCGGGCCTTACGCGATCAGGTAATGCGGAGGGTCGGATTCTAGCCACCCACGGGTTCGCCCAGACTCTTCGCCACTCCGGCATTCCGGGCATCGGACTTCGCCGCGAGCGCCGCAACGGCCGTGTCGAACTGCACGATCGAGGTGGGCTCGTCCGGGCCGAGGAGGTACTGCTTGAGCTCACGCCTGGCCTCCGCCAGGGTGTCCGCAGCCGGGTCCGTCACCGCGGCGAGCAGGGCGTCCAGCTCGACCGCCGAGTTGGACAGGATCACCGCGGCACGCACCGCGGTGTTCTGCCGCCGGAACTCGTCCTCGCCCAGTTCGGCCGAGTCCGTGACCGCGTACGGCTTGCCGCTCGCGATGAAGTCGGACACGACGCTGGAGATGTCCGAGACCATGGCGTCCGACTCGTTGAAGCAGTCGTACAGCCGCATCTGGGCCCCGGTGATGACCCGGTGCTCCCACCAGCCCTGCGCACGCCAGGACGCCGCGTTCCACTCGTCCTTGAGCCGCGCCGTCTCGGCCTCGCGGGCCGGGTCGGCCAGCGAGTCCCGGGACAGCTCCGCCTCGTCCCGCGCGGTGCGCCCGCCGCCGGCCAGCTCCGCCAGCCGCGCCTCGATCCGGGCCATCTCGGCCCGCGCCTCGGCCTGCTCGCCCCGGAGCGCGGCCGACTGCTCGGCCCAGCGGGGGTCGGTGGCACGCCGGGCGGCGGCCTGCTCGATCATCGCGGTGATCCGCAGGTGCGCCGCCTTGGCCTTGGCGCTGCGGGTGCCGGTGAAGGGGTGCGGCTTGTACAGCAGCCGGACCGGCTGCTCGGCCTCCAGCAGCCGCCTGACGATGTTCTCGCCGGCCAGCAGCAGGGAGGTGTTGCCCGGGTTGTCGTCCCAGCCCTCCCAGGTGGGCGCGTACAGCACGGTCGGGACCGGGTGGTTCTGCGTGCCGGACCACGAGCGGATGGCGGCCAGCTGCGGGCGGCCCACCTCCACGATGTCCTCGTCGCGGACGCCGACGTCGGCCAGCGCGTAACGGTCGCGGCCGGCCCGGCCCGCGGTCCACACCTCGTCGTAGACCTTGCTGTACGGGTTGACGCTGGCGATCTTGTCGCTGTCGCCGTGGCCGATGAAGACGTGCTTCATGGTCGGCACCCGGAGCAGGTGGATGTTCTTGCCGACATTGGCCGCGTAGAGCGCGACCCGTACCGACGAGAGGTCCAGGTTCATCAGGTGCACACCACCGGGCACGCAGAGCACCGGCACCGAGGTGGTGGCGAGCTGCGGCACGATGTTGCGCTCACGCAGCAGGATCATCGGCCGCCCGCCGAGCTGGGCCATCGTCTCCAGCCACATGTTGGCCTGGTAGGCGGAGTCCTTGGATCCGGAGAAGTACAGCAGCACGGTCGGCCGGTACGCGGCGAGCCAGTCGCCCACCGCGTTGAGGACCTTGGTCTCCGGCGGCACGAGCCGGCTCGGCCGGACGTACGGCAGCAGCGCCAGGAGATAGCAGACGGCGAGCGCGAGCGTGAGGCCGAGGCCGAGGTAGGCGATGGCCTCCTTGCCGGTCTCGATCGCGACCAGCACGCCCACCATCGAGAAGACGTCCAGGTGCAGCATCTTCTCCGCGGGCCTGCTCATCAGGGCCTGCGGCGGGGCGTCCGCGATCCGCACCGACGCCAGGTCGATGTTGCGGGTGACGACCGGAAGCTTGCGGCGCAGCCGGACCAGCGTGACCATCGCGCTCTGCGGGGCCTGGAGTCCGTAGAAGGCCAGCAGACAGGCGACCGTCACGTAGAAGAGCGTCTCCTCGCCGTATCCCATGCGGGACAGCAGCAGGATGAGGAGCAGTTGCCGGACCAGGAAGCGGATCGAGAGCCCCGCCCGGACGGCGGCGAGCCGGTTGATCAGGTAGCTGCCGCAGTGGTGCAGATACCGGTCCGCGAGATAAGTGACCGCGGTGGCCGCGGCGAAGAACCAGAGATTGGGGATTATTGCCGCGAGCATTATGCACGGGAACCCCAGAGCCACCAGGAGCGCGGCGGCCAGCTCCGAACCGCTGCCCACCCGAGCCAAGCGCATGGCTTTCGAAATCACGAAGTACCGCTCCCGAGGGTGCCGACTTTTTACCTTACAAGGGGAATGTGAAGTCCGAGCTTCACGAATTCGGACCCCTGCGGTGCGCTCATGGCGACTGCAGGGGTCCGAATAGTCGATTGTCAAGCAGTATTACACATCGGCCTGTCGGTCCAGGACAGCGGCAAGGGCCTGCTCGAAGCCGGACGCCTCGGAGGCACCACGGGTCGGGTCCTGCTGGCGCACGTCGATGACATGGCCGGTCATCTCGGAGAGCAGGACGTCGAGCGAGGTCCTGGCCACCGCCTCGGAGGAGAGCAGCGTGCCTGCGGGCTCCTCGCCGAACGCCTTGGTGCGCATCGGGGTGGCGGTGCGCTCGGGGTTCACGCAGTTCACCCGCACCCCGTCGGCCGCCCACTCGTCCGAGAGCGCCTGGGTGAGGTTCACCATGGCGGCCTTGGTGGACGAGTAGAGGCTGTACTCCGCGCGGCCCCGGGTGTAGCTGCTGGAGGTGTAGAGCAGCAGCTGGCCCTTGGTCTCGGCGAGGTACTTGTACGCGGCGCGGGCGATCTGCACGGGCGCCAGGTAGTTGACGTTGAGCGCTTCCTGGATGGTCGCGGTCTCCGTCTCGGCGAGCTTGCCGATGCGGAGCACGCCCGCCGTGTTGATCACGTAGTCGACCCGGCCGGTGTCCGCGTACGCCTTGGCGAGCGCCTCGTCGATGTGCTCGGGGTTCTCCACGTGCGTGCCGGTGGTGGAGCGGCCCAGGGCGTAGACGGTGGCGCCGTAGGACTCGGCCAGCGTCGCGATGTCCGCGCCGATGCCGTACGAGCCGCCGAAGACGACGAGGGTCTTGCCGGTGAGCAGCTCACGGTAGGCGGCGTCGTCGGTCGGCTGCGGAACGGCCGTGGAGGCCAGCTGGAAGAGCTTGTCCGCGATGAAGACGTCGACCGGCTGGGTCACCTTCATGTTGTACTCGTCGCCCGCCACGACATAGATCGGTACGTCGGGGAGGTACTTCAGCACGACCGAGCAGTCGTCGGTCGCCTGGAAGTTCGGGTCCCCCGCGGCGACCTCGTACGCCCGGCGGATCGTGGAGAGCTTGAAGGCCTGCGGCGTCTGGCCGCGGCGCAGCCGGGAGCGGTCGGGCACATCGGTGATGAACTCGCCGTCGCCGCCGTGGGTGCGGGTCACGATGATCGTGTCCGCGGACGGGATGGCGACGTCGACCGCCTGGTAGCGGTCGAGCGCGTCGACGCAGTCCTTGATGACGCGCTGCGAGAGCAGCGGGCGCACGGCGTCGTGGAAGAGGACATTGCGGTCCTCGCCCTCGGCCAGGCCCTCGCCGAGCGCCTCGATGGCGCGCTCGGTGGTCTCGTTGCGCGTGGCACCGCCCTCGATCACCTTGGTGACCTTGGTCAGCCCGGCCTTGGCGACGATCTTCTCGACGTCGGGCACATAGCCCGGGGCCATGAGCACGATGACGTCGTCGATGGAGTCGGCCTGCTGGAAGATCGACAGTGTGTGCTCGATGACAGCCTTGCCTGCGATCTTCAGCAGCTGCTTGGGAATGGACAGACCCACGCGCTGGCCGGTGCCGCCGGCGAGCACGACTGCTGTGGTTCGGGCTTTGACTATGTGCTGAGCAGACACAGACGACCTACCTTGCGAGGGCTGGGAGATACCGCGATGGTTGCACTCTCCGTTACCGTCTCGCAAGGTGGACGTCGGTCACCGCATGCCGTATCGAAACCTTTTGTTGCCTTGCGATCAGGGCGAATACCGGAATCCGCGCTTCCCGGCCAGGTGACCGACGCCACACGAGTGAGCGGCATGATTCACCCTTGAGCGGGTCCGGTTCCCCCGGACGTATGACGCGGAGCGTGTGCGACGACCGCCGGAAGGTGCGGTTCCGGCGGCCGTCGTCCTTCCTAGAACGGGTTGAACTCGTCGAACTCGCGCTGCGCCTCGTCGCGTTCCGACTCGCGGTCGCGTCGGCGCTGCGCCGCCGGGCGCGGTGCTTCGAGCCGGTGGTCCTCGCCACGGCGGCCGAGCATCTCCGCGCCCGCCGCCAGGGTCGGCTCCCAGTCGAAGACGACCGCGTTGTCCTCGGCACCGATGGCCACGCCGTCGCCCGCGCGGGCACCGGCCTTCACCAGGGCGTCCTCGACGCCGAGGCGGTTGAGCCGGTCGGCCAGGTAGCCGACGGCCTCGTCGTTGTTGAAGTCGGTCTGGCGTACCCAGCGCTCCGGCTTCTCGCCGCGCACCCGGTAGATGCCGTCCTCCTCCAGCGTGACGGTGAAGCCCGCGTCGTCGACGGCCTTCGGACGGATGACGATGCGGGTCGCCACCTCCACCGGCTTGGCGGCACGCGCCTCGGCGATGATGCCGGCGAGCGCGAAGGAGAGCTCCTTGAGCCCGGTACGGGCGACCGCGGACACCTCGAAGACGCGGTAGCCGCGCGCCTCCAGGTCGGGGCGGATCATGTCGGCGAGGTCCTGGCCGTCCGGGATGTCGATCTTGTTGAGGACGACGATGCGGGGCCGGTCCTCCAGACCGCCGTACTGCTTCAGCTCCTCCTCGATGATGTCGAGGTCGGAGACCGGGTCGCGGTCGGACTCCAGCGTCGCGGTGTCCAGCACGTGCACCAGCACCGAGCAGCGCTCCACGTGCCGCAGGAACTCCAGGCCGAGGCCCCGGCCCTGGCTGGCGCCCGGGATCAGGCCCGGGACGTCGGCGACGGTGTAGACGGTGCTGCCCGCGGTGACCACGCCGAGGTTCGGGACCAGGGTGGTGAAGGGGTAGTCGGCGATCTTCGGCTTGGCCGCCGAGAGGACGGAGATCAGCGAGGACTTGCCCGCGCTCGGGTAGCCGACCAGCGCGACATCGGCGACGGTCTTGAGCTCCAGGACGATGTCCCGGGCCTCGCCGGGCTCGCCGAGCAGCGCGAAGCCCGGGGCCTTGCGCCGGGCGGAGGCCAGCGCGGCGTTGCCGAGGCCGCCGCGGCCGCCCTGTCCGGCGACGAACGTGGTGCCCTGGCCGACCAGGTCGGCGAGCACATTGCCGTCGCGGTCGAGCACGACCGTGCCGTCGGGCACCGGCAGGACCAGGTCCTGGCCGTCCTTGCCGGACCGGTTGTCACCCGCGCCGGGCTGGCCGTTGGTGGCCTTGCGGTGGGGGTGGTGGTGGTAGTCGAGGAGCGTGGTGATCGCCTGGTCCACGACCAGGGTCACATCGCCGCCACGGCCGCCGTTGCCGCCGTCAGGACCGCCGAGCGGCTTGAACTTCTCACGGTGTACGGAGGCGCAGCCGTGGCCTCCGTTACCCGCGGCGACATGCAGCTCGACGCGGTCCACGAAGGTGGTCATGGTGGGAACCTCCAGTTACATACATGCAGAAATGTCTCACTCGCGCTGTCCCCGCGGAGGAGGCAGCCGTCTCTCATGGGAGAAACACGCGAAAGGCGGACCCGCTTCCCGTACGGGAAGTGAGGTCCGCCTCCGCAGAACCGCTCGACGAGCGCCGAAGATCAGCCGGCGATCGGAACGATGTTCACGACATTGCGGCCACGGTGCGTGCCGAACTCGACCGCACCGGCGGCGAGCGCGAACAGCGTGTCGTCGCCGCCACGGCCGACGCCCGTGCCCGGGTGGAAGTGGGTGCCGCGCTGGCGGACCAGGATCTCACCGGCGTTGACGGCCTGACCGCCGAAGCGCTTCACGCCGAGCCGCTGAGCATTGGAATCGCGCCCGTTCCGGGTGGACGATGCGCCCTTCTTGTGTGCCATGTCTCCTCAGTCCCTTACTTCGCAGCCGCGGGGATACCGGTGACCTTGATCGCCGTGTACTGCTGACGGTGACCCTGGCGACGGCGGTAGCCGGTCTTGTTCTTGTAGCGAAGGATGTCGATCTTCGCGCCCTTGTGGTGGTCCACGACCTCGGCCTGGACCTTGATCCCGGCCAGCACCCACGGGTCGCTGGTCACGGCGTCGCCGTCGACCACGAGCAGGGTCGAGAGCTCGACCGTGTCGCCAACCTGGGCAGTGGAAATCTTGTCAACCTCAACGATGTCACCGACAGCAACCTTGTGCTGGCGGCCACCGCTGCGCACGATGGCGTACACGCGGATCTCTCTCTCGCTCGGAACGAAGCCCCTGATGCCAGCCGCTCGCGCAGGCCGAAGCCCGCGACGATCCGGAAGGATGAGCGGCCTCTCACCTGTGAAAGGGAGGGGGTTGCTCAGGGACAGGCGCATGGAAACACGCCGAAGGGCAAGGTTACGGGGCGCCGTCCGGAGGGTCAAACCGGGCCCTGTGTCCTTCCCCGCCGCTCCCCCGTTCATTCCTGCCCGGCCCCCTCGCGTCGTCCTGCCCGGCCGCCCGCGCTCGCTCCGTCACGGCGGCCACACGGGCCCGGACGGGCCTGAACGGCCGGTGGGCCACACCCGTGTCGAGTGTGGCCCACCGGCCGTCGTACGGGCCCCACGAAGGCCGTGGAGGGGCTCCGGCGGCCTTCGTGGGGCCGTCCCGTGTCCCGTCCTGCCCGCTACGCCTCGGCGTCGGCCGAGACGGCGGACTTCGAGGACTGCTCCGCGGCGACCGCCTTCTTCGTCGCCGCCTTCTTGGCCGTCGTCTTCTTCGCGGCGGTCTTCTTGGCGGCCGTCTTCTTGGTGGTGGCCGCCTTCTTGGCCGTGGCCTTCTTGGCGGTCTTGCGGGCCGCCTTCTTGACCGGGGCCTCCGCCTCGGCCGGCTCGGCGGCCTCGGCCTCGGGTTCGGGTTCGGCCTTCGGCTCGGTCGGACCGGTCACCACGACGACCTCGGCCCCGTCCGCTCCGGAGGGCGAACCCGCGGGGGCGGTGACCTTGCGGGTCACCCGGCGGCGCACACGCGGCGGGGCGGCCTCGGGGGCCGCCTCCTCGGGTGCGGCCTCGGGCTGCGCGGCCTCGGGGGCGGGTTCCGGCTGCCCGACCGGCTCGGCCGGGACCGTCTCGGCCGGGGCCTGCTCGGTCTCGGCCTTCTCGGTCTCGGCCTGCTCGGTCTGGGCGGGCTCGGTCCCGGCGGGCGAGCCCGCCGGGGCGGTCGCCTTACGGGTCGCCCGACGGCGCGTACGGCCCTGGGGGGCCTCGGCCGCGGGAGCCTCCTCGGCCACCGGGGCCGGAGCCTCGGCGACCTGCTCCACGACCACGACCGGCTCGGGCTCCACGACCACGACCGGCTCCGGCTCCGGCTCGACAACCTCCGGGGCGGCGGCAGCGGCGGCCTTGGGCGCACCGGCCGGGGCCGTCGCCTTGCGGGTCGCGCGGCGGCGTCCACGGCCGCGCGTGGCGGCCGCCTCGGCCTCGGCGGGGCTGCTGTACAGCTCCTCGTCCGGAACGAACTCCGGCTCGGGCAGCGCCACCGGGGCGGCCACCTCCGCGGCCAGCTCGGCCTCGGTCTCGGCCTCGGTCTCCGTCACGGCCTCGGCCACGTGCTCGTGGTCCGCGCCGCCCCGGCCGCGCTTCTTGGAACGCTTGCCGTTGCCGCCGCCACCGACCGAGGTCGGCTGCTCCATGTGCACGATCACGCCGCGCCCGTTGCAGTGGACACAGGTCTCGGAGAAGGACTCCAGCAGGCCCTGGCCCACCCGCTTGCGGGTCATCTGGACCAGGCCCAGCGAGGTGACCTCGGCGACCTGGTGCTTCGTACGGTCGCGTCCCAGGCACTCCAGCAGGCGCCGCAGCACCAGGTCCCGGTTGGACTCCAGCACCATGTCGATGAAGTCGACGACCACGATGCCGCCGAGGTCGCGCAGCCGCAGCTGGCGCACGATCTCCTCGGCCGCCTCCAGGTTGTTCTTGGTGACGGTCTCTTCCAGGTTGCCGCCCTGGCCGGTGAACTTGCCGGTGTTGACGTCGACGACGACCATCGCCTCGGTCTTGTCGATCACCAGCGAGCCGCCGCTCGGCAGGTAGACCTTCCGGTCCAGCGCCTTCATCAGCTGCTCGTCGATCCGGTAGGTCGCGAAGATGTCGACCTCGGAGGTCCACCGCGAGAGGCGGTCCTTCAGGTCGGGCGCCACCTGCGAGACGTAGCCGTGGATGGTCTCCCACGCGTCGTCGCCGCTGACGATGACCTTGGAGAAGTCCTCGTTGAAGATGTCGCGGACGACCCGGACGGTCATGTCCGGCTCGCCGTAGAGCAGGGTCGGCGCGTTGGAACTGCCGGTGCCCTTCGCCTTCTTCTGGATGTCCTCCCACTGCTGCTGGAGCCGCTCGACATCGCGGCGCAGCTCGTCCTCGCTGGCGCCCTCCGCGGCGGTGCGGACGATGACGCCCGCGTCCTCGGGGACGATCTTCTTGAGGATGGTCTTCAGCCGGGCCCGCTCGGTGTCGGGCAGCTTGCGGCTGATGCCGGTCATCGAGCCCTCGGGCACGTAGACCAGGTAGCGGCCGGGCAGCGAGACCTGGCTGGTCAGACGGGCGCCCTTGTGGCCGATCGGGTCCTTGGTCACCTGGACGAGGACGGACTGGCCGGACTTGAGCGCGGTCTCGATCCGGCGCGGCCCGTGGGCCATGCCGAGCGCCTCGAAGTTCACCTCACCGGCGTAGAGCACGGCGTTGCGGCCCTTGCCGATGTCGACGAAGGCGGCCTCCATGGACGGCAGGACGTTCTGCACCTTGCCCAGGTAGACGTTGCCGACGTAGCTGGTGGCCTGCTCCTTGTTGACGTAGTGCTCGACGAGCACGTTGTCCTCGAGGACGCCGATCTGGGTGCGCTCGCCGTTCTGGCGGACGACCATGACCCGCTCCACGGCCTCGCGGCGGGCCAGGAACTCGGCCTCGGTGATGATCGGGACGCGACGGCGGCCCTGCTCACGGCCTTCGCGGCGGCGCTGCTTCTTGGCCTCCATACGGGTCGAGCCCTTGATGGACTGGACCTCGTCGAAGCCGGTGCCGGGCTCCCGCTCCTCCTTCTTGCGGGGCTCGCGGACCTTGACGACCGTGCGCTCCGGGTCGTCCGTGCCGTTGTCGGCGTCGGCGGCGGCGTCTCCGCTGCGACGACGACGGCGGCGACGGCGACGGCTGCTGCTGGAACCGGAGGCGGAGGCCTCGTGCTCCTCGTCCTCCTCCTCGGACTCCTGAGCGCGCTCCTCGTCGTCCTCGGCGTGGTCGGCGGCGTCGTCGTGCTGCTCCGCGGCCTCGTCACCCTCGCTGGTCTCACCACGACGGCGGCGACGGCCTCCGCGACGGCGACGGCGCGAGGGCCGGTCCCCGTACTCGTCCGTCTCGTCGCCCTCGTGCTCGGCGTCGGCCTCGTGCTCCGGCTCGGGCTCCTCCTCGGCCTGCTCCTCCGCCACGGGGGCGGCGGTCTGCTCGGGCTCGGCGGCCTCGCCGCGACGGCGGCGACGGCGACGCGAACCGGCCTGCGGCGCGGCCTCGGCGGCCGGGGCCTCGACGGCGGCCGTCGGCTCCTCGACCGTCTCGGTCTCCTCCTCGGGCTCGGCCTCGACCTCGGCGTGGCGCGACGCCGCGGCGGCCGCGGCGGCGGTCTCCGGGGTCTGGAACATCGGCTCGGCGAAGACCGGGGCCTGGAACACGGCCACGGCGGGACGCGCGGCGCGACGGCCCTTGCGTACGGGCTCCTCGGCCTTGGCGGTGAACTCCGGCCGGCCGGCGGCGGCGGTGGCCCGGCGGCGCTGACGGCCGCGCGGGGCGGCGTCCTCGGCTTCGGCGGGCTCGGCGGCGGGCTCCTTTGCCACGGGCTTCTCGGCGGCAGCGGGCTCCGCGGCCTCCTCGGCGGCCTGCGGCGCACCGGCCGGAGCCGTCGCCTTGCGCACCGCGCGACGACGGCCGCGCGGTGCCTCGGCGGCGGGCTCGGTGACGGGCTCGGCCTCCTCGGCGGCTGCTTCCTCGACGGGCGCGACGGCCTCGGCGGGCGCTTCGGCGGCCTGCGGCGCACCGGCCGGGGCGGATGCCCGGCGCCGGGTGCGGCCACGCGGCGCGGCGGGCTCGGGCTCGGCGGCGAGCTCGGCCTCCACGACCGGCTCGGCCTCCACGGGGGCCGGTGCCTCCGCCACGATCTCCACGGCTTCGGCGGCCTGCGGCGCACCGGCCGGGGCCGTCGCCTTGCGGACCGCACGGCGGCGCGTACGGGCGGGCGCCGCCTCCGCGGGAGCCTCGGGCTCCGGCGCGGGCTCGGCGACGGGCTCGGCGGCCTCGGTGGTCTCGGCGGCCTGCGGCGCACCGGCCGGAGCGGTCGCCTTGCGGACGGCACGACGGCGCGGACGCGCGGGCGCCGCCTCCGCCGGGGCCTCGGCCACGGGCTCGGTGCTCACGGCGGCCTCGGTGGCTTCGGCGGCCTGCGGCGCACCGGCCGGGGCCGTCGCCTTGCGGACCGCGCGACGGCGCGTACGGGCGGGCGGCGCGGCCTCGTCCGACACGGCGCTCGCGGCGTCGGCGGGGTTGCTGTCCGCCCCTGCGGCATCGGCGGCCGGTATGGCCGGCGCGACCTCTTCGGCGGTTGCGCCCTGTGCGTCCGCCACCGGCGGACCGGCCGGGCGGGACGCGGCGCGGCGCCTGCGGCGCGGCGGCAGCTTGTCGCCGGGTGCGTTGTTCTCTTCGGCGTTCCCGGTCGTGCCGGGTTCGTTGGACTGGGGCATGCGGGCGGTTCTCCCGTCAGGCTCCCGGGCGCCGCGTCTGATTCCGGTCCGGCACGGTCCGCGTGAAGTACGCGGCTCCGCCGTCCGGGGCGCGGGCGCCGCACGGGAGCTCAATGTCTGGCTCGCCGGTTCCGTACGCGAGCTGCGTACGGCCTGGCGAAAGTCTTATGGGTCATCGCGCGGCCCGAACCGGATGGCTCCCGGGTCGAAGGCTGCGCTGCAACGACCGCCTTACGCGGAACCTGCACCTTCCGGCGCCGTCGCGACGGCGGTCCCGGTGGCCGCGTGTGGAGCGGCCGGGGATGCCTCGCGGTCGGGCGCGAGCGGGTCGGTCACCGTGCCGGACTCCTCGTCGAAGAGCCCCTGCGCCAGCCTGGTCACCGCTGCGGGGACCGGCGGCGCCAGGTCGGCCACAACGTGGAGACCGGACAGGACGTCGTCGGGTCGCACGGCAGGTGTCACGTGCCGAACAACCAGCCGCAGTATCGCACAAGGCTTGTCCCCGGGCCTATCAGCCTGTGGATCAAGAGCCTGGAGGTCGACCACGGCGGCGCGGGCGTCGAAGGTGCGCATGCCGTTCTTGGCACGGCGCTGCACCTCGACGGTCTCCGCCCCGTTGAAGGCGGCCACGGCCGCGGTGGCGTCCGCCACGGTGACCCCGTCGAGACGGAGCTCCCAGACGGAGGCGGTCAGCCGGTCGGCGAGACCCGAGGTGCGGGCCTCCACGGCGTCGGTGATGTCGAGGCCGTCCGGGAGCGAGTCGTTGAGCAGATCCCGCAGGACGGCCGGATCGCGGGCCTCGGTGAGGGCGATCTCCAGGAACTCGGCCTCACTGCCCGTGCCGGTCGGGGCGGCGTTGGCGTACGACACCTTCGGGTGCGGGGTGAAGCCGGCCGAGTAGGCCATGGGCACCTCGGAGCGGCGAAGGGCCCGCTCGAAGGCACGCTGGAAGTCACGGTGGCTGGTGAACCGGAGGCGGCCGCGCTTGGTGTAGCGCAGTCGGATGCGCTGCACTGCCGGTGCGGGCGGCGGGCCTTCGGGCTGTCGCTTGCCCAGTGGTTCTTCTCCTCGGTGCGGGGCGGACGCGGTGGCGCGCCGCCCTCGAAATGCGGGTGGCCCGGGGCGTCCGCTCCGGGCTCACCCCCGCTCGGCGTCGTGTCTTCCGGGCGAGGAGATCTCTGATGCGGGCGCCGCGCTGGGCACAGTCGTTGTACTACCCAGAGTACGCGCAAGGGGCCTCCCCGGTTCCCGGGGCTCGGGCACCCCGGACCCTCGGGCGGCACGCGCCAGGCGTCGCGGCGCGCCCGGAGCGCCGTCCCGCGCGCCGAGCCCGGCGCCGACCGGCCGCGCGGCCCGCCCCTGCGGCTCCCTTCCGGGGCGCGGGCGCCCACGGCCGCCACCGCACCCCCGGCACCCGCGCGTGCCCCAGCGGGGCGAGGACCGGTGACCAGCGCCGGGATCCGGGGCGTGCTCGCCGTGATCGGTGCCGGACACGACGCGAAGGCCCGGTCCGGATCGCCCCGGACCGGGCCTTCGTCACCCGGCTGTCGTCCGCCCGGGTCCGGCGGCTACTTCACCACCGACAGCGGCAGCAGCTTCTTGCCGGTCGGGCCGATCTGGATGCTGGTGTCCATCTGCGGGCAGACGCCGCAGTCGAAGCAGGGGGTCCAGCGGCAGTCGTCGACCTCGGTCTCGTCGAGTGCGTCCTGCCAGTCCTCCCAGAGCCAGTCCTTGTCGAGGCCAGAGTCCAGGTGGTCCCAGGGCAGGACCTCCTCGTAGGCGCGCTCGCGGGTGGTGTACCAGTCGACGTCCACGCCGTACCCGGGCAGCGTCTTCTCGGCGGCGGTCATCCAGCGGTCGTAGCTGAAGTGCTCGCGCCAGCCGTCGAAGCGGCCGCCGGACTCGTAGACCGCGCGGATGACGGAGCCGACGCGGCGGTCGCCACGCGAGAGGAGGCCCTCGACGATGCCGGGCTTGCCGTCGTGGTAGCGGAAGCCGATGGAACGGCCGTACTTCTTGTCGCCGCGGATCTTGTCACGGAGCTTGGTGAGGCGCGCGTCGGTCTCCTCGGCGCTCAGCTGCGGGGCCCACTGGAACGGCGTGTGCGGCTTGGGCACGAAGCCACCGATGGAGACGGTGCAGCGGATGTCGTTCTGGCCGGAGACCTCGCGGCCCTTGGCGATGACGTTGACCGCCATGTCGCCGATCTGGAGGACGTCCTCGTCGGTCTCGGTGGGCAGTCCGCACATGAAGTACAGCTTCACCTGGCGCCAGCCGTTGCCGTACGCGGTGGCGACGGTACGGATGAGGTCCTCTTCGGAGACCATCTTGTTGATGACCTTGCGCATCCGCTCGGAGCCGCCCTCGGGGGCGAAGGTGAGACCGGAGCGGCGGCCGTTGCGGGTCAGCTCGTTGGCCAGGTCCACGTTGAACGCGTCGACACGGGTGGACGGCAGCGAGAGGCCGATCTTGTCCTCGGTGTACCGGTCGGCGAGGCCCTTGGCGATCTCACCGATCTCGGTGTGGTCCGCGGAGGAGAGCGAGAGGAGGCCGACCTCCTCGAAGCCGGTCGCCTTGAGGCCCTTCTCGACCATGTCGCCGATGCCGGTGATGCTTCGCTCCCGCACGGGGCGCGTGATCATGCCGGCCTGGCAGAAGCGGCAGCCGCGGGTGCAGCCGCGGAAGATCTCGACGGACATCCGCTCGTGGACGGTCTCGGCGAGCGGGACCAGGGGCTGCTTCGGGTACGGCCACTCGTCGAGGTCCATCACCGTGTGCTTGGAGACCCGCCACGGCACGCCCGACTTGTTGGGCACGACGCGGCCGATGCGGCCGTCCGGGAGGTACTCGACGTCGTAGAAGCCCGGGACGTAGACGCCACCGGTCCTCGCGAGGCGGAAGAGCACCTCCTCGCGGCCGCCGGGGCGGCCCTCGGCCTTCCAGGCGCGGACGATCTCGGTGATCTCCAGGACGGCCTGCTCGCCGTCGCCGATGACCGCGCAGTCGATGAACTCGGCGATCGGCTCGGGGTTGAACGCGGCGTGGCCGCCCGCGAGGACGATCGGGTCGTCGATCGTGCGGTCCTTGGCCTCCAGCGGGATGCCTGCGAGGTCCAGCGCGGTGAGCATGTTGGTGTAGCCGAGCTCGGTGGAGAAGCTCAGCCCGAAGACGTCGAACGCCTTGACCGGGCGGTGGCTGTCCACGGTGAACTGCGGGACCCGGTGCTCGCGCATCAGCTCCTCCAGGTCCGGCCAGACGCTGTAGGTGCGCTCGGCGAGGACGCCCTGGCGCTCGTTGAGCACCTCGTAGAGGATCATGACGCCCTGGTTGGGGAGCCCGACCTCGTACGCGTCCGGGTACATCAATGCCCAGCGGACGTCGCATTCGTCCCACGGCTTGACGGTGGAGTTGAGCTCACCGCCGACGTACTGGATGGGCTTCTGCACATGCGGGAGCAGAGCTTCGAGCTGTGGGAAGACCGAATCGACAGACATCGCGCACTTTCGAGAGCCGGCAGGGGTGACCATCAAGCGTACCCCGATGCTCAGCCCCCCAGTGCCGCCCGCAGTTGCGCCCCCGACGCCCTTCTCCACACCTTCGGCAGCTCCCGTTCCCCGGCAGAGGCGGCCGCCTCCTCCCGTCCGTACAGCACTCCCCAGGTGAAGGACGGTTCCCCCGCCGCCTGCGCCTGGACGGCCAGGGTCCGCAGGGCCTCGCGGGCGACCACACTGTCCTGGTGGTCGCCGAGGAGGCTCTGTACGGCCTTCATCCGTGCGGCGAAGCGCGCCGCGGGCCTGCCGAGCGCGGGCCGGGCCGCCTCCGCCGCGTACCGGGCGCGTTTGGCGGCCTTGCGGGCCTCGTGCAGGGCCATGTCGCGGTCGCGGCCGGGCGGGAGCTCCAGGGCGTGGCCGACGCGGGCCGCGAGGCGCCGGTACTCCCGCAGCACGGCGCGGGGCAGTACGCGCCCGGGGGCGCGCGAGGCGGCGGGCAGCAGGGGCGGTTCGGCGAGCAGGGCGTCGAGGCCCTCCAGGAGCGCCAGGTACCGCGCCCCGTCGAGCACGGCGAGGGTGCGGCGGCGGAAGTCGTCGTGGCGGGCCACCGACCAGATGCGCAGCCGTCCGCGGGCCGGGCCGAGGACCAGGGTGCGGGGCAGGCCGTCGAGGCGGGCGCGCAGCCGGGCGTCGAGCACCTCCTGGTCGCGCTCCCGGCCGAGCTCGGCGGCCAGCCACTTCAGCTCGTCGCCGACCGGCCCGGTGGCGTCCCGGTCGAGGACCTTCCGGTACGTCCGCAGCGCGCTGCGCAGCCTGCGGGTGGCGACCCGCATCCGGTGCACGGAGTCGGGCAGGTCGCGGCGCACGGCGGGGTCGAGGGCGACGATCGCCTCGGCCTGGTGCCGGACGTAGGCGAGGACGTGGTCGCCCGCGGTGCGCGGCCGGGGCTCGTCGGCGGGGCCCGTACTGCGCTCCGGCCCGGTCCCGGCGAGTGCCCTGGCCGCCTTGGACAGTGCGGCGGAGGGGCGGATCCCGGCCTTGCGCAGCCGGTGTTCCACGGCGTCGAGGAAGGCGGGGTCGCCGCCGTCGGCGAGCTCGGCCTCGATCTCGGTCCAGGCGGCCGTGGCGCCGCCGCCGGTCAGCCGCTCGGCCCGCACCCGGTCGACGGCGACCTCGGCGAGCAGGGCGCCGTCGGCATCGAGGAGGTGGTGGACGTCGCGGGCGGAGACCAGCCGGACGACGGGGACGAGGGCGCGGTCGCGGACCCGGGAGCGCAGCAGCCGCGCGAAGGGGAGCGGCAGGGTGTCGGAGAGGGGTTCCCGCAGCTCGTCCCGGATGCCGGCGGCGACGGGGAACTTGAGGTGCCAGCCGGCGTCCGCGCCTCCGGTGCGGCGGCGCAGGGTGAGGGAGTCCGCCGCGAGCCGGAGGTCCACGGTGTCGTAGTACACGGCGTCCAGTTCGACGGCGCCCGGGTGGGCGACGGAGTGGACCCCGGCCACCCGGGTCAGGTCCGGGAGCCGGGTGGCCGGGTCGGCTTCGTACTTCCGCTCGATCTCACGCTTCGAGTCCGCCATGAACCGAATCTAGACGTGTTCGCCGCTCATGGGCGGTTTTCCCGGACCGGCTCAGGCGCTTATCGGCCGCTGCACCCTGATCGACTGGAGCAGCCCGACGGCCACCCAGACGGCGAACATCGAGGACCCTCCGTACGACACGAACGGCAGCGGGAGCCCGGCGACCGGCATGATGCCGAGCGTCATCCCGATGTTCTCGAAGGCCTGGAAGGCGAACCAGGCGATGATCCCGGCGGCCACTATCGTGCCGTACAGCTCGGTCGTCTCGCGGGCGATCCGGCAGGCGCGCCAGAGGACGACGCCGAGCAGGACCAGGATCAGTCCGGCGCCGAGGAAGCCGAGCTCCTCGCCCGCGACGGTGAAGACGAAGTCGGTCTGCTGCTCGGGGACGAACTGGCCGGTGGTCTGGGTGCCGTGGAAGAGGCCCGTCCCGGAGAGGCCGCCGGAGCCGATCGCGATACGGGCCTGGTTGGTGTTGTAGCCGACGCCCGCCGGGTCGAGCGCGGGGTTGGCGAAGGCGGCGAACCGGGCGATCTGGTACTCGTCGAGCAGACCGAGCTGCCAGACCGCGATCGCGCCGGCCACGCCCGCGCCGAGCAGGCCGCCGATCCAGCGGTTCGAGGCGCCGGAGGCGAGGAGCACGCCGAGCACGATGACGACCATGACCATCACGGAGCCGAGGTCCGGCATTCCCATGACGACGGCCATCGGGACGGCCGCCAGGCCCAGGGCCTTGGCGACGGTCCGGTGGTCGGGGTGGAGCTGGTCGCCCGCGTCGACGCGCTCGGCGAGCAGCATCGCCATGACCAGGATGATGGTGATCTTGGTGAACTCGGACGGCTGGAGCGAGAAGCCGCCGCCGATGATGATCCAGGCGTGGGCGCCGTTGACGGTGGCGCCGAGCGGGGTGAGCACCGCGAGCACCAGGAGCACCGAGAGCCCGTAGAGGATCGGGACGGCGCCGCGCAGGGTGCGGTGGCCGAGCCAGATCGTGCCGACCATCAGGGCGAAGCCGATGCCGGTGTTGAGGGCGTGCCGGAGGAGGAAGTAGTACGGATCGCCGTGGGTGAGCGAGTCGCGCCCCCGGGTCGCCGAGTAGACCAGCAGCGAGCCGATGAACGAGAGCGCGAGCGCGGACCCGAGCAGCGGCCAGTCGAGTTTGCGCACCACGGAGTCGCGGGCGGTGAGTTTGCCCCAGGTGGAGCGCTCGGGGGCGTAGCGCTGGATGGAGAAGCCGGCCATCAGTCGCGCCTCCCCAGCGCTGCGGCGAGGGTCTGCCCGTCCGGGGTCTTCGGCACGGCGGGACGGTAGGGCTTGATCTCCGGGGAGTCGATCGAGCCGTCCTGCTGGATCTTGGGCAGGGACTTCTGCGGGGTGGGCAGCAGCGCCTTCTTCAGGTCCTGCTTGCCGGTCTCGTCGAGGCCGTAGAGGGAGTCGAAGATGTGGCGCACGGCGGGCCCGGACGCGCCGGACCCGGTACCGCCCTGGGAGATCGTCATGACGATCGAGTAGTCCTTGGTGTACGAGGCGAACCAGGAGGTCGTCTGCTTGCCGTAGACCTCGGCCGTACCCGTCTTGGCGTGCATCGGGATCTTGTCCTGCGGCCAGCCGCCGAACCGCCAGGCGGCCGAGCCCCGGGTGGCGACGCCCGCGAGGGCGCCGTCGATCTCGTTGCGGGTCTTGCGGGAGAAGGGCAGCTTGCCGTGCGACTCGGGCTTGATCTCCTGGACGCTCTTGCCGTCGCCGCTGACGATGGCCTTGCCGACGGTGGGGTCGTAGAGCGTGCCGCCGTTGGCGATCGCGGCGTAGATGGTGGCCATCTGGATCGGGGTGACGAGTGTGTCGCCCTGGCCGATGGAGTAGTTGACGGAGTCACCGGCGCGCATCTTGTCGCCTTCGAGGCAGTTCTCGTAGGCGATCTGCTCGACGTACGTGCCGCCCTTCTTGCCCTGCTTGCACCAGGCGTCCTTGTTCGCCTTGTAGAAGTCCTGCTTCCACTTGCGGTCGGGCACGCGGCCGCTGACCTCGTTGGGGAGGTCGATACCGGTCTCCTTGCCGAGGCCGAACTGGTGGGCGGTCTTGTAGAACCAGTCGTTGGGGTGCTTCTTGGGGTTCATCCCGCCGTCCTTCAGCCACTCCTTGTGCGCGATGCCGTAGTACACGGTGTCGCAGGAGACTTCGAGGGCCCGGCCGATGGTGATGTCGCCGTACCCCTGGGACTCGAAGTTCTTGAAGGTCTGTCCGCCGACGTTGTACGAGCTGGGGCAGGGGTAGTTGCCGTTGAAGGGGTAGCCCGCGTTGACCGCGGCGGTCGAGGAGATGACCTTGAAGATCGAGCCGGGGGCGGCCTGGCCCTGGATGGCCCGGTTCAGCAGCGGGAAGTTGGAGTTCTTGCCGGTGAGCTTGGCGTAGTCCTTGGCGGAGATGCCGCCGACCCAGGAGTTGGGGTCGTAGTTGGGCAGCGAGGCCATCGCGACGACGCGGCCGGTCTTGGCCTCCATGACGACGACGGCGCCGGAGTCGGCCTTGTAGTTCTCGCCGGTGTTCTTGTCGAACGACTGGCGGGCCACCTTCATGGCGTCGTTGAGCTCGTACTCGGCGACGGCCTGGACCCGGGCGTCGATGGAGGTGATGACGCTGGAGCCCGCCTCCGCCTTGTCGTTCTTCGCCTGGCCGATGACCCGGCCGAGGTTGTCGACCTCGTAGCGGGTGACCCCGGCCTTGCCGCGCAGTTCCTTGTCGTAGGTGCGCTCCAGTCCGGAGCGGCCGACCTGGTCGGAGCGGAGGTACGGCGAGTCGGTGTTCTGGGCCTTGGTGATCTCCTCGTCGGTGACCGGCGAGAGGTAGCCGAGGACCTGCGCGGTGTTGGCCTTGCCGGGCGCCGCGTACCGGCGTACGGCGGTGGGCTCGGCGGTGATGCCGGGGAAGTCCTCGGCGCGTTCGCGGATCGTGAGGGCCTGCTGGGTGGTGGCCTCGTCGGTGACCGGGATCGGCTGGTACGGCGAGCCGTTCCAGCAGGGCTGCGGCGTCTTGGAGTCGCAGAGCCGGACCTTGTCGAGGACTTCCTTGGGCTTCATGCCGAGGACGTCGGCGAGCCGGGTCAGGACGCTCTTGCCGTCGTCCTTCATCTTCATCAGCTCGGTGCGGCTGGCGGAGACCACCAGCCGGGTCTCGTTGTCGGCGAGGGGCACGCCGCGCGCGTCGAGGATGGAGCCGCGGACGGCGGGCTGGACGACCTGCTGGACGTGGTTGTTCTTCGCCTCGTCGCTGTACTCCTGGCCGTTGCGGATCTGGAGGTACCACAGGCGCCCGCCGAGGGTGAGCAGCAGGGAGAAGACGAGGACCTGGATGACGACGAGACGGATCTGGACCCGCTGGGTGCGGCCGGTCTCGGGGATGTTGGTCACGGGGCGCCCCCGGTGGTGGTCGGGCCGGAGGTGCCCGGGGCGGTCCGGCTGCGGTGCGGCCTCACAGTCGCTTGACCCCCTTGATGCGTCCGGCGCGGGCGGCGCGGTTGCGGGCGGCCTTGACCCGCAGTCCGCCGCGCTGGCTGCCGATGCGCAGTCCGGTGCCGGAGGCGAGCCAGCCCGCGGCCACGTCCCCGCCGCCCGAGGTGTCGGCGAGCGGATCGTTCACGGTGCGTCTGGCGACGGCCATGACCAGGGGAACCACGAAGGGCGCGAGGAGCAGGTCGTAGACGGCGGCGGTGAACAGCAGGCTGCCGAGGCCGACATGACGGGCCGCCGTGTCCCCGACGAGGGCGCCGACCAGCGCGTACAGCAGCGTCGAGCCGATCGCCGCGGCGACCACCCCCAGCATCGGGACCATCGCCGACTTCAGCTGCCCGTTCTCGGGCTTCGCCAGCCCGGCGAGGTAGCCGATGACGCAGAGGACCAGCGCGTAGCGGCCGGCCGCGTGGTCGGCGGGGGGTGCCAGGTCGGCGAGGAGTCCCGCGCCGAAGCCGATGAGGGCGCCGCTGACGTGCCCGTACACGAAGGCGAGGGAGAGGACCACCAGGAGCAGCAGGTCGGGCACGGCGCCGGGGAGCTGGAGGCGGGCGAGCACGGAGACCTGGACGACGAGGGCGACGACGACCAGGACCACGGAGAGCAGAATCCGGTTCAGACGCATGGGAATCAGCTCTACCTCTGCTCGTTGACCGCGGTGCCGGTGTCCGGTGTGGAGTCCGCGGTGCCGTTCGGGTCGGGGCTGTTGCCGGTGTCCGGGCTCTCGTGGACGTTCCCGACGACATTGCCCTCGGTGTCGACGATGTCGCCATTGGGCGAGATCGTGACGGTGACGGTGGGGGTGGGCTTCGGCTTGGCGGGCTTGGCCGGCGGCTTCGGCAGGACCATGTCGCGGGGGTCCTCGCGCGGGGCCTGGACCACGACGCCGACGATGTCGAGCTTGGTGAAGCCGACGTACGGACGGACGTAGACGGTGCGGGTCAGGCCGCCGCCGGACGGGTCGACCCGGACGACCTCGCCGACCGGGACGCCCGGCACGAAGGGCTTGTCCTTGCTGGAGCCGAAGGTGACGAGCCGGTCGCCCTTCTTCACCTTGGCCTTGCCGTTGAGGAACTGGACGGACAGCGGCCGGGAGCCCTGGCCGGTGGCGAAGCCGAGTTCGTCGGTCTTCTCCATCCGGGTCCCGACGGTGAAGTCGGGGTCGTTGGCCAGGAGCACCGTGGAGGTGTCCGGGCCGACGGTGGTGACCCGGCCGACCAGTCCGTCGCCGTTGATGACGGTCATGTCGCGCTTGATTCCGTCGTGGGAACCCGCGTCGATGGTGACCGTCCAGGAGAAGCCCTGGGCCGCTCCTATGGCGATGACCTCGGCGCCCTTGATGCCGTACTGTCCGGCGGCCGACTTCTTCAGCATCCGGTCGAGGTCACGGACCCGGTTGCGGTTGCGGTCGTCGCTGCCGAGCTTCGTCTTGAGCGCGGCGTTCTGCTGTTCCAGCTCGGCGATCCGGTCGTGCCGTGACCCGGAGTCGCGGACCGCCCCTATGGCGTTGCCCACCGGGTCGACGGCTGCCGCGACGCCGTTCTCCACCGGCCCGAAGGCCGCTGCGGCGGCCTGCCGGGCGCCGTCCACCGGTGACTCCTCGCCTCCGCGGATGTCCACCGTGATCAAAGCGAACGCGATGGCGATCAGCAGCACCAGGAGCAGCCGGCTCTCTCGTGTGTCCCTCACGTGCGGCGGCCGTGCCTTCCTCGTCGGAATGTTCGTGCCTGTATATCAACGATCGGCGGTACGGAGCGGCAGCGTTCCGTACAGCAGACCGCCGGGTTGTCCACCCGCGGGAACACTCACCCGCGGGGCCGTCCACCCGCGGGTGGGTCACCTGCGGGGCTGGGCGTCCAGCACCTGCTGGAGTGCCTCGAACTCCTCGACGCACTTGCCGGATCCGAGGGCCACCGAGTCCAGCGGGTCCTCCGCGATGTGGATCGGCATGCCGGTCTCGCGGCGCAGCCGCTCGTCCAGCCCGCGCAGCAGCGCGCCGCCGCCGGTGAGGACGATGCCGCGGTCCATGACGTCGCCGGAGAGCTCCGGCGGGCACTTGTCGAGCGTGGTCTTCACCGCGTCGACGATCGCGTTGACCGGTTCCTCGATGGCCTTGCGGACCTCGGCGGCCGAGATGACCACGGTCTTGGGCAGTCCGGAGACCAGGTCGCGGCCACGGATCTCGGTGTGCTCGTCCTTGTCCATGTCGTACGCCGAACCGATCGTGATCTTGATCTGTTCGGCGGTGCGCTCGCCGAGGAGGAGCGAGTACTCCTTCTTGACGTGCTGGATGATCGCGTTGTCCAGCTCGTCCCCGGCGGTCCGGATCGACTGGGCAGTGACGATTCCGCCCAGCGAGATGACCGCGACCTCGGTGGTGCCGCCACCGATGTCGACGACCATGTTGCCGGTGGCCTCGTGGACCGGCAGCCCGGAACCGATGGCCGCCGCCATGGGCTCCTCGATGATGTGCACCTGGCGTGCGCCGGCCTGCGTCGACGCCTCGATGACGGCGCGTCGCTCGACCCCGGTGATACCGGAGGGCACGCAGACGACGACCCGCGGGCGGGCCAGGTAGCGGCGCTTGTGGATCTTCAGGATGAAATAGCGGAGCATTCGCTCGGTGATCTCGAAGTCGGCGATCACGCCGTCCTTCAGGGGCCGTACGGCAACGATGTTGCCCGGTGTACGCCCGATCATCTTCTTGGCTTCCGAGCCGACCGCCAGGATGCCGCCGGTGTTGGTGTTGATGGCCACGACGGACGGCTCGTTCAGAACGATGCCGCGCCCCCTGACGTACACCAGCGTGTTGGCAGTCCCGAGGTCGATAGCCATGTCACGGCCGATGAACGACATTGAGTTCCCCTTGTTCCCCATGAGGATGTGTCGGGCCTTCCGAGAAAGCGATATGGCTTGTTCTGGTCGGCGAGGTGAGCGCGGCGGGCGTGGAAGATTCCATCGTAGTGCTGCAATGACGGACACCGCGCGAGGGTCCTTCGCCATTGTGGGCGGAACGGGTGGCCGTTCCACTCATGGTGACGTTGCGTCGGAGGGATGCGTTCCCGCGTTCCCGGACCCTATACCGAAGGGCGACCGAATTAATTCGGTCGCCCCAGGGCTGAGCGCTGTTCGGCCGATCGCGAATCAGACGATTCCGGGGAAGAAGAGCTTCAGTTCCCGCTCCGCGGACTCCTCGGAGTCCGAGGCGTGGATGAGGTTCTCCCGGGTGATCGTGCCGAAGTCACCTCGGATGGAGCCCGGCGCGGCGGCGATCGGGTCGGTGGGGCCGGCCAGCGTACGGATGCCCTCGATGACCCGCTCGCCCTCGGCGACCAGCGCCACGATCGGGCCGGACTGCATGAACTCGACGAGCGGCTCGTAGAACGGGCGGCCGACGTGTTCGGCGTAGTGCTGCTCCAGCGTGGCGCGGTCGAGGGTACGCAGCTCCAGTGCGGTGATCCGCCAGCCGGCCTTCCGCTCGATCCGCCCGACGATCTCGCCGACCAGTCCGCGCCGGACAGCGTCGGGCTTGAGGAGAACGAGGGTGCGCTGGGTCATGGTGTGCGGCTCCTTGCAGGCATGCGGGTGCGGTGAACCGAGGCTACAGGGGCACGGACCCGGCGCGGCGCCCGGGTTTGGCCACCGGGCGCCGGGTCAGCTCGCGGCCGGTGCCTCGGCCGCCTCCTGCGCCGCCGCCCAGCGGGCCTTCGCCTCGTCGATCTTGCGGCCGTAGTGCACCGAGGCCCACCACAGACCGGCGAAGACCACGCCGAGGATGAACATCATCGGGACCACGAAGCCGCTCAGCACCAGGGCGATCTGGAGCACCCAGCCGAGCTGTATCCCGCCGGGCCGGGTGATCATCCCGCAGAGCAGCACGGAGAGCAGCATGCCGATGCCGCAGACCGTCCAGACCGTGGCATGGGTCAGGTCGTCGGACTTCATCGCGACGAGTCCGGCGAAGCCGATCACGAAGAACTCGCCGATCAGCGTGGATGCACAGAGCGTACGCATGGGTCAGCGCCTTCCCAGAAGCAGCCGGGCCTCGCCGACCGTGATCACGGAACCGGTCACCAGGACCCCGGCGCCCGCGTACTCGTCCTCCTCCTCGGCGAGGGTGATCGCCGCCTCCAGGGCGTCGTCCAGCCGCGGCTCCACCTGGACGCGGTCCTCGCCGAAGACCTCGACCGCGAGGGCGGCCAGCTCGTCGACGTCCATCGCGCGGGGGGTGGAGTTCTGGGTGACGACGATCTCGGCGAAGATCGGCTCGAAGGCTTCGAGGAGTCCCTTGACGTCCTTGTCGGCGCTGGTGCCGACCACTCCGATCAGCCGGGAGAAGCCGAAAGCCTCGGAGATCCCGTCGGCGGTGGCGCGGGCGCCCGCCGGATTGTGCGCCGCGTCCAGGACGACGGTGGGGCTGGAGCGGACGACTTCGAGGCGGCCCGGGGAGATCACCGAGGCGAAGGCCCGGCGGACCGTGTCGGCGTCGAGCGAGCCGGGCTGCTCGGCGCCGATCCCGAAGAACGCCTCGACCGCGGCGAGCGCCACCGCCGCGTTGTGCGCCTGATGGGCGCCGTACAGCGGGAGGAAGACCTCGGTGTACTCGGTGGCAGCGCCGCCGAGGCCGCGCAGCGTCAGCAGCTGGCCGCCGACCGCGATCTCGCGCGAGACGACGCCGAACTCCATGCCCTCCCGGGCCACCGTGGCGTCGACCTCGACGGCCTTCTTCAGCATGACCTGGGCCGCGTCCACCGGCTGCTGGGCCAGGACGACCGTGGCGCCCTGCTTGATGATCCCGGCCTTCTCCCCGGCGATCTCGGCGGGCGTGGTGCCGAGGCGGTCGGTGTGGTCCAGCGAGATGGGGGTGACGACGGCGACCGAGCCGTCGATGACGTTGGTCGCGTCCCAGCTGCCGCCCATGCCGACCTCGACGACCGCGACGTCGACCGGCGTGTCGGCGAAGGCCGCGTAGGCCATGCCCGTCAGCACCTCGAAGAAGGAGAGCCGGTACGGCTGCTGGGCGTCGACCATCTCCACGTACGGCTTGATGTCCTCGTACGCCTCGATGAAGCGCTCGGGGGCGATCGGGGAGCCGTCCAGGCTGATCCGCTCGGTGATCGACTGGACGTGCGGCGAGGTGTACCGGCCGGTGCGCAGGTCGAAGGCGCCGAGCAGCGCCTCGATCATGCGGGCCGTGCTCGTCTTGCCGTTGGTCCCGGTGATGTGGATCGAGGGGTAGGCGCGCTGCGGATCACCGAGCACGTCCATCAGCGCGGCGATCCGCGCGACGGAGGGCTCCAGCTTGGTCTCGCCCCAGCGGCCGGCGAGCTCCTGCTCCACCGCGCGCAGCGCCTTGTCCACCTCGGGATCGGCGGGGCGGGCCGGGACCTCTTCGCCCTGCGGCGGCCCGGAGCGGGTGCGCAGCGTGCGGCTCCCGGCCTCGATCACCGCCAGGTCGGGGTCGCGCTGGGTCTCTTCGTCGACGATCTCCGCGAAGGCGTCGTCGGAATCGGAGTTGTCGTGCCGGTCGGAAGGGCGGGGCTCACTCACGGGGCCAGTCTACGGATGGGCACCGACATCGCACGCAGCGCCCGGTGACGGGGGCGCATCGCCCCGGCTCCGGGGCCGCCGTCGGCGGGCCGCGCCAATCGGGCGCATGGTGGGAGGTGTGCCCTCCCGTCCGCTGCTCCTGATCGCCGCGCCCGACGGCCTGCACCCGGCACTCGCCCGGCTGGCCGCCGGCCCGCAGTACCGGACGGTGGTCGTCCACTCGGGCGAGAAGGTGCTGCGCGCCCTGTACGAGTACCGTCCGGACGGCCTGGTCCTCAGCCTCCGGCTGCCCGGACTCGATCCGTGGGAGGTGCTGAGCCGGGTGCGTGACATGAGCGATCTGCCGATCGCGGTGGTGGACCTGACGTACCGGGTGGCGGACGCCGCCCGCGCCCTGGAGGCCGGGGCCGACGACTATCTGACGGCCGAGCTGCCGGACCGGCTGCACCTGCCGCTGCTGCGGGCCCGGCTGCGGCGCGCCGCCGGGACCCCGCCCGGACCCGCGCCCCTCGTCGAGGACGGGCTGCTGACCCTGGACCTGGGCACCCATGAGGCCGTCCTCGCGGGACATCCGCTCGACCTCACCCCGATCGAGTTCGACCTGCTGCTGGCGTTCGCCCGCCACCCCGGGCAGGTGCTCTCCGCTGACCGGCTGCTCCGGACGGTGTGGGACGTACCGGCGGGCAGCGACGCCTCCCGGGTGAAGTACGCCGTGCTGCGGCTGCGCCGGAAGATCGCCCGCGCGACCGGTGCGCCGGCGCCCATCGAGACCGTACGGGGCGTGGGGTACCGCTACCCGCCGGCCGGCGGCTCCGCGCGGCGGCCCGGTCAGGACTGAGGTCCGGCCCGGACCCGGGCAGGAGGACCCTGTGTGCGGCGCCCCTGCGGGTACAAGGTCCCGGACGCAGGTCCCCTCCGGCGCCGGGCGGGCGCGCCGCACCCCGGCTGCAACCGGCGTACACCCGTTCCGCCACCGCCGTCGTCCAGTCTGAGCCTCCCCACCAGTCCGGGAACGGCGAGAAGGAACAGAGAACACCCATGCACAGCGCACTGCCCGCCCGTTCCGTCGCCGTGGTCCTGGGCACCCGGCCCGAGCTGGTGAAGCTGGCGCCCGTCGTCCACCGGCTCGGCGACGCCACCCGGCTGATCCACACCGGCCAGCACTGGGACGACGCCATGTCGGGCCGGTTCCTCCAGGAGCTGGGGCTCCCCCGCCCCGAGGTGCTCGCCGAGGTCGGCGGCGCCTCGCGGGCCGTCCAGATCGGCCGTTCGCTGGAGCAGCTGGACGCGCTGTTCGCCCGGGACCGGCCCGCCGCCGTCGTCGTCCAGGGCGACACCAACGCCACCCTGGCGGGCGCCCTCGCCGCCAACGCGCGGGCCGTCCCGCTCGTCCACGTCGAGGCCGGACTGCGCAGCCACGACCCGGCGATGCCGGAGGAACACAACCGCGTCCTGGTCGACGCGGTCTCCGACGTGCTCTGCGCGGCGACCCCCGAGAACCGGGCGAACCTGCTCGCCGAGGGCGTCGCCGCCGACCGGATCTCCGTCACCGGCAACACCGTCGTCGAGGCCGTCCGGGCCCATCTGCCCGGCGACGGGCGGCGCTCCGCGCTGCTGGCCCGCCACGGGCTCGTCCCCGACCGCTACGTACTGGCCACCGTGCACCGCCCGGAGAACACCGACGGCCCGCAGACGCTGCGCGCCGTCCTCACCGAGCTGGCCGCCCTCGCCGCCGACGGGACCCCCGTCCTGTTCCCCCTCCACCCGCGCACCCGCGCCCGGGTCGAGGCGGAGCGGCTGGGCGGGCTGCTGGCCGGGATCCGGGTGCTGGAGCCGCTCGGCTACGGGGACTTCCTGGCCCTGGCCCGCCACGCCGCCCTGCTGGTCTCCGACTCGGGCGGCATCCAGGAGGAGTGCACGGTGCTGGGCCGCCCGCTGATCGTGGTCCGCCGCTCCACCGAGCGCCCCGAGGCGATGGCCCGCTTCGCCGCCCTCGTGTCCCCCGGCCCGGAGCTCGGCAGGCTGGCGCGGCTGCGGCTCGCGGAGGGCGACCGCGGGCTGCGCCGGCTGGCCGGGCTGCCCAGCCCGTACGGCGACGGCCGGGCCGCCGAACGGATCGCGCGGCTCGTCGCCGCGGCCGCCGGGGAGGCCGGGGCCGCCGGGTCCCCCACGGCGCTCGCCGCCTGAACCCGCCCTCCCGCCGCCGTGCCCGTCGCACTCCCTGCCGTCGTACTCCCCGCCGCCGTACTTTCCGTCGTCGTGCCGTCGTACTTTCCGCCGTCGTAAGGACGCAGCCCCATGCCCGTCCCGTCCCTCTCCGTGGCCGTCTATCCCTTCGTCCTCCTCGCGGGCTTCCTGCTCTACTGGGCCGGGGCCCGCTGGGCGTACCTGCGGCGCCCCCCGGTCGTGCCGGGCGACGCCGCCCTGTTCGACTGGCACTTCTTCGTGCCCTGCCGGGACGAGGAGGCGGTCGTCGGCACCACCGTGGCCCGGCTCCGGGCCGACTTCCCGGCGGCGGCCGTCTGGGTGATCGACGACGACAGCGAGGACCGCACGGGCGCCGTGGTCGCGGCGCTCGCCGCCGACGACCCCCGGGTGCATCTGGTCCGGCGCCGCCGCCCGGACGCCAGGACCGGGAAGGGTGCCGCGCTCAACGCCGCGTACGACCGCCTCGGGGCGTTGCTGCCGGAGGGCACCGACCGTTCGAGGGTCGTCGTCTGTGTCGTGGACGCGGACGGGCAGCTCGACCCGCGCGCCCTGGAGCTGGTGTCGGGCCCGGCCGCCTTCGGTGATCCGGACGTCGGCGGGGTGCAGATCGGGGTGCGGATGCGCAATGCGGCGGACCGGCGCCCCTTCCCGGAGCGCGGGCGCCTGGTGAACGCCGCGGCCCGGGTCCTGGTGCGGGTGCAGGACATGGAGTTCGCGGTCTCCAACGCCGGGATGCAGCTGCTGCGCAACCGCACGGGCTCCACCGGCCTCGGCGGCAACGGCCAGTTCACCCGGCTCGGCGCGCTGGACCGGATCGGCGAGGCCGAACGCCGCCCGTGGCGGCAGGGGGCCCTCCTGGAGGACTACGAGCTGGGCCTCCACATGCTGCTGGCCGGCTACCGCACCACGCACGTCGCCGACACCTGGGTCTCCCAGGAGGCGCTGCCCAGCGCCCGTCGGCTGCTGACCCAGCGCACCCGCTGGGCGCAGGGCAACCTCCAGTGCGTGCGCTACACGCCCCGGATCGTCTCGTCCCGGCACATCCCGGGCCGCGGGGTGCTGGAGACCCTGTACACCTTCGTCCAGCCGCTGGCCCATCTGGTGACGCTGGCGCTGACCGTGGTGCTCCTCGGCGCGCTCGCCGTCGGCGCGGTCCGGGGACAGGGCGCCGACGGGGCGGCGGCCGCGCTGCTGGACCACTGGCCGCTGATACTCGCGCTGGCCGTGGTGTCGATCGCGCCGTTCGTGCTGTGGGGTCCGGTCTACCGCCGGGACCACGCCCCCGACGCCTCGTTCGGGCGCTCGCTGCTGTGGGGGCTGGCGCTCTGGCTGTACGCGTACCACCTGTTCATCGTCTCGGCGCGGGCCTTCGCGCGCATGCTGCGCGGGCGCAACGGCTGGGCGAAGACCCGGCGCAACGCGGAGCCGGTGACCGCGGGCCCGGTGGCGCTGGAGTCCTGACCGTGGGCGGGTCCTGCCCTTGCGTGGAAACGGGCGGAGCCCCCGCGCCCCTGGTCGGTCAGGGGTGCGGGGGCTCCGTGCTCAGGTGATCAGCTCTGCGGCAGGTTCGCCAGCTGACCGGAGATCCGCTCGATGTCGGCCTCGGCCTTGGCGAGGCGGCCGCGGATCTTGTCGACCACGTTGTCCGGGGCCTTGCCGAGGAACGCCTCGTTGGAGAGCTTGCCGAGGGCCTGGGCCTTCTCCTTCTCGGCGGCGCCCAGGTCCTTCGTCAGGCGCTTGCGCTCGGCCTCGACGTCGATGGTGCCGGAGAGGTCGAGGGCGACCGTGGCCCCCGCGACGGGCAGCGACGCGGTGGCGTGGAAGCCCTCCTCGGCGGGCTGGAGCCGCAGCAGCTGGCGGATGGCCGCCTCGTGCGGGGCCAGCGGCGTGCCGGTCAGGGTGAGCTCGGCCGGAACCTTCTGGCCGGGCTGGAGACCCTGGTCGGAGCGGAACCGGCGGACCTCGGTGACGACCTGCTGGACGAGCTCGATCTCCCGCTCGGCCGCGTCGTCGCGGAAGCCCGAGTCGGTGGGCCAGTCGGCGATGACGACGGACTCCCGGCCGGTGAGGGCCGTCCAGAGCGTCTCCGTGACGAACGGGACGACCGGGTGGAGCAGCCGCAGCATCACGTCGAGGACCTCGCCCAGGACCCGGCCCGAGACCTCGGCCGGACGGCCACCGCCGAAGAACGTGGTCTTGGACAGCTCGACGTACCAGTCGAAGACCTCGTCCCAGGCGAAGTGCCGCAGCGCCTCGCTGAGCTTGGAGAACTGGAAGTCGTCGTAGTACGCGTCGACTTCGGCGACGGTCTTGTTGAGGCGGGACAGGATCCAGCGGTCCGTCACCGACATCTCGTCGGCGGACGGCAGCTCGCCCTCGATCGTGGCGCCGTTCATCAGGGCGAAGCGGGTGGCGTTCCAGATCTTGTTCGAGAACTTGGCGGAACCCTGGACCCACTCCTCGCCGATCGGGACGTCGACGCCGGGGTTGGCACCGCGCGCCAGGGTGAAGCGGAGCGCGTCGGAGCCGTACTTGTCCATCCAGTCCAGCGGGTTGACCACGTTGCCGAAGGACTTCGACATCTTCTTGCCGTGCTCGTCGCGGACCATGCCGTGCAGGACGATCGTCTCGAACGGCGGGACGCCGTCGTTGACGTACAGGCCGAACATCATCATCCGGGCGACCCAGAAGAAGAGGATGTCGTAGCCGGTGACCAGGACGGAGTTCGGGTAGAACTTCGCGAGGCTGTCGGTCCGTTCGGGCCAGCCGAGCGTGGAGAACGGCCACAGGCCGGAGGAGAACCAGGTGTCCAGGACATCGCTGTCCTGGGTCCAGCCCTCGCCCGTGGGCGGCTCCTCGTCCGGTCCGACGCAGACCATCTCGCCGTCGGGGCCGTGCCAGACGGGGATGCGGTGGCCCCACCAGAGCTGGCGCGAGATGCACCAGTCGTGGAGGTTGTCGACCCAGTCGAAGTACCGCTTCTCCATCTCCTGCGGGTGGATCTTGACCTTGCCGTCGCGGACGGCGTCACCGGCCGCCTCGGCGAGCGGGGCGACCTTGACCCACCACTGCATGGACAGCCGGGGCTCGACGGTGGTCTTGCAGCGCGAGCAGTGCCCGACGGAGTGGACGTACGGCCGCTTCTCGGCGACGATCCGGCCCTCGGCGCGCAGGGCCGCGACGATCGCGGAGCGGGCCTCCAGCCGGTCCAGGCCCTGGAACGGGCCGGGGACGGTGATGACCGCGCGCTCGTCGAGGACGGTGAGGAACGGCAGGTCGTGGCGCAGCCCGATCTCGAAGTCGTTCGGGTCGTGGGCGGGCGTGACCTTGACGGCACCGGTGCCGAACGAGGGGTCGACGTGGTGGTCCGCGACGACCGGGATCGTACGGTCGGTCAGCGGCAGCTTGATCTGCTTGCCGACCAGGTGCCGGTAGCGCTCGTCGTCGGGGTGGACGGCGACGGCGGTGTCACCGAGCATCGTCTCGGCACGGGTCGTCGCGACGACGATCGTCTCGTCGCCCTCGCCGTACGTCATGGAGACGAGCTCGCCGTCGTCCTCCTGGTACTCGACCTCGATGTCCGAGATCGCGGTGAGACAGCGCGGGCACCAGTTGACGATGCGCTCACGGCGGTAGATGAGCTCCTCGTCGTACATCCGCTTGAAGATCGTCTGGACGGCCTTGGACAGGCCCTCGTCCATGGTGAAGCGCTCACGGGACCAGGCGACGCCCTCGCCGAGGCGGCGCATCTGGCCGGAGATCTGGCCGCCGGACTCGTTCTTCCACTTCCAGACGCGCTCGACGAAGGCCTCCCGGCCCAGGTCGTGGCGGGACTTGCCCTCCTTGCCGAGCTCGCGCTCGACGACGTTCTGGGTGGCGATGCCGGCGTGGTCCATGCCCGGCTGGTAGAGCGCCTCGAAGCCCTGCATGCGCTTGCGGCGGACCAGGGCGTCGATCAGCGTGTGCTCGAAGGCGTGCCCGAGGTGCAGGCTGCCCGTGACGTTCGGCGGCGGGATGACGATGGAGTACGGCGGCTTCTCGCTGTGCTCGTCGGCTTCGAAGTAACCCCGCTCTACCCAGCGCTCATACAGCTTCCCCTCTACCTCGGCCGGTGTGTACTGGGTCGGCAGTTCGGGGTTGCTGGCTGGCGTCTGCTGAGTGTTCTCGGTCACGGGGGACAGTTTAGGGCCGTCACAGTCGTGCACTGAAACGGGATTGTTCAGTAACGGTGTGCCTCCCGGTGCTCCACACGGGTGGAGCTTCCGTCAGGATGTTCGGAACGCATAAGCATTCCGATGAGCATTTCCGAACAGGGGACACCGCAGATGAGCTACAACCAGCCGGGCCCGTACGGCGGCCAGCCGCCCCAGGGCCAGGGTCCGTACGGCGGCCAGCCCCCGCAGGGCCAGCCCGGCCCGTACGGCCAGCAGCCGCAGGGCCAGCCGGGTCCCTACGGCCAGCAGCCGGGTCCGTACGGCGGCCAGCCGCCCCAGGGCCAGCCCGGCTACGGCTACCCCCAGCAGGCGCCCCAGGGCGTCCCGCCGCAGCAGCAGCCCCAGCCGGGTTACGGCTACCCCCAGGCCCAGCAGCCCGGCCCGTACGGCCAGCAGCCCCCCACTCCCCCGTACGGCGGCCAGCAGCCCTACGGCGCGATGCCGCCGGCGGAGCCGAAGAAGAAGACCGGCCTGATCATCGGCGGCGTCATCGTGGCGCTGGCGGTCATCGGGGGCGGGGTGTACTTCCTGACCTCGGGCGGTGCCAGCAACAGCGACGTGGCGGACTCCACCAAGGGGTACAAGCTGACGCCGGCGGCGTCGTTGGACGGCTACAAGAAGAGCAGCACCGCGGCGCAGGAGCCGTCCGGTCCGGCGACCGGCTCGCAGAAGACGCAGTTCGAAGCGCTCGGCTTCAAGAACCCCCAGCAGACGGGGGCTTCTTACACGTCGGGTTCCCAGGAGAACCAGCTCAGCATGAAGACCGTGACGCTCCGGGGCTTCTGGGGCGAGGTCACCGATCCCGCGAAGATCATCGACAACTCCTTCTCGGACACCGAGAAGAGCATGAAGAAGTCCAACGAGGGCGTGGAGTACTCCCTCGTCGGGAGCCCCAAGGCGGTGAAGCCGGCCGGGTTCGACGGAGCACTGATGAAGTGCCAGGACCTGAAGGCCGTGAACAGCAAGGGCGACGGAAACGTGCAGGGGGCGGGGCCCAAGGAGTTCACCGCGCCCATCTGCGTGTGGGCCGACTACAGCACGGTCGGTGTGGTCATCGGTATCGACCTCGGGCAGGCCATGGCCGGCAAGGGCATGGCCCAGGACGATGCGGCCGCCCTGGCCGCCAAGCTCTACAACACGTCGCGCACCAAGATCTGACCGCACCGCAGCACGGAAGGGGCGCCCGCCAGTTCACCTGGCCGGGCGCCCCTTCCGTCTGTCTGCGGCTGCCGCTACGCGGACTTCTCGTGCCGTCCGCCGTCGCCCTTGCCGATCGTCCGCGGCTCGCGCGGGACCAGCGTGGGGTTGACGTTGTTGCGGACGACGTCCGCCGTGATGACGACGCGGGCGACGTCCTTGCGGGACGGCACCTCGTACATCACGGACTGGAGGACCTCTTCCATGATGGCCCGCAGGCCACGCGCGCCGGTGCCGCGCAGGATCGCCTGGTCGGCGATGGCCTCCAGGGCCGGGCGGTCGAAGTCCAGCTCGACACCGTCGAGTTCGAACAGGCGCTGGTACTGCTTCACCAGCGCGTTGCGCGGCTCGATGAGGATCTGGAGCAGAGCCTCGCGGTCCAGGTTGTGGACCGAGGTCAGGACGGGGAGGCGGCCGATGAACTCCGGGATCATCCCGAACTTCACCAGGTCCTCCGGCATGACCTCCTGGAACTGGTCGCTCGCCTCGATCTCCCGCTTGGAACGGATCGTGGCGCCGAAGCCGATGCCCTTGGCACCCGCCCGGGACTCGATGATCCGCTCCAGACCGGAGAAGGCACCGCCCACGATGAACAGCACGTTCGTCGTGTCGATCTGGATGAACTCCTGGTGCGGGTGCTTCCGGCCGCCCTGCGGCGGTACGGAGGCGGTGGTGCCCTCCAGGATCTTCAGCAGGGCCTGCTGGACGCCCTCGCCGGAGACATCGCGGGTGATCGACGGGTTCTCGCTCTTGCGGGCGACCTTGTCGATCTCGTCGATGTAGATGATCCCGGTCTCGGCCTTCTTGACGTCGTAGTCCGCGGCCTGGATCAGCTTCAGCAGGATGTTCTCGACGTCCTCGCCGACATAGCCGGCCTCCGTCAGCGCCGTCGCGTCGGCGATGGCGAACGGGACGTTGAGCATGCGGGCCAGTGTCTGCGCGAGCAGGGTCTTGCCGGAGCCCGTGGGGCCCAGCAGCAGGATGTTGGACTTGGCCAGCTCGATGGCGTCGTCCCGGCCCTGGGCGCCGCCGTTCTCACCCGCCTGGACCCGCTTGTAGTGGTTGTACACAGCGACCGAGAGGGCCTTCTTCGCGGGCTCCTGCCCGACGACGTACCCCTCGAGGAACTCGTAGATCTCGCGCGGCTTGGGGAGTTCCTCCCACCGCACCTCGGAGGTCTCCGCGAGCTCTTCCTCGATGATCTCGTTGCAGAGATCGATGCACTCGTCGCAGATGTACACACCGGGACCCGCGATGAGCTTCTTCACCTGCTTCTGGCTCTTTCCGCAGAACGAGCACTTGAGCAGGTCGCCGCCATCACCGATGCGTGCCACGAGGTGCTTCCCCTTCGCCTGGGAGCAGCTTGGTTCAGCGGCTCCTGGTGCCTCTATCCGACGGTACCTTGCCTTGGCCCCCGTTCGGGCCCCCCTTGGCACGGTTCACACCGCGGATGCGGTGCGAACCCGCCGTGCCAAGGGGCGAAGGCCGACGTCAGACGGCCGTGGCCGCCTGCTTGCGGGTCGACACGATCTGGTCGACAAGACCGTAGGCGAGGGCGTCCTCGGCGGTCAGGATCTTGTCGCGCTCGATGTCGTCGCGGATCTTCTCGATCGGCGTGGTGGAGTGCTTGGCCAGCATCTCCTCCAGCTGGGTGCGCATCCGCAGGATCTCGTTGGCCGCGATCTCCAGGTCGGAGAGCTGCTCGCGGCCGGTCTGCGAGGACGGCTGGTGGATGAGCACCCGGGCGTTGGGCAGCGCCATCCGCTTGCCGGGGGTGCCCGCGGCGAGCAGCACGGCCGCGGCGGAGGCCGCCTGGCCCATGCAGACCGTCTGGATGTCCGGCTTCACGAACTGCATCGTGTCGTAGATCGCGGTGAGCGCGGTGAACGAGCCGCCGGGGCTGTTGATGTAGATCGAGATGTCCCGGTCCGGGTCCATCGACTCCAGGCACAGCAGCTGCGCCATGACGTCGTTGGCGGAGGCGTCGTCGATCTGCACGCCGAGGAAGATCACGCGCTCCTCGAAGAGCTTCGCGTACGGGTCGTACTCACGCACGCCCTGCGAGGTGCGCTCCACGAAGCGCGGCACGATGTAGCGGTTGTCCACCTGCGGGCCGGTGTAGAGGCCGCTCGCGGAGGCGCCGGAGAAGTTGTTCATGTGGGTGTTCACCATCCTGGTGGCGTTCTGTGGCTGGGTGTCTCGGCGTACGAGAGGTGCGCGGGGCGGTGGGCCCGGTCCGGTCGGTGCCGGATCAGGCGCCGGTGCCGCCGCCGCCCGGAACGCCCGATGCGATCGTGATGATCTCGTCGATGAGGCCGTACTCCTTGGCCTCCTCCGCGGTGTACCAGCGGTCGCGGTCGCCGTCGCGGATGATCGTCTCGACGGTCTGGCCGGAGTGGCGGGCGGTGATCTCCGCCATCCGCTGCTTGGTGCGCAGCAGGTACTGGGCCTGGATCTTGATGTCCGAGGCCGTACCGCCGATGCCGGCCGAGCCCTGGTGCATGAGGATGTCGGTGTTCGGGAGCGCGAAGCGCTTGCCCGCGGTGCCGCCGGTGAGCAGGAACTGGCCCATCGAGGCCGCCATGCCCATACCGATGGTGACCACGTCGTTCGGGATGTACTGCATGGTGTCGTAGACCGCCATGCCGGCCGTCACCGAGCCGCCGGGGCTGTTGATGTAGAGGTAGATGTCCTTCTCGGGCTCCGCGGCGAGAAGAAGCAGCTGCGCGGTGATCTTGTTGGCGATGTCATCGTCGACCTGCTGGCCGAGGAAGATGATGCGCTCGCCGAGCAGCCGGCTGTAGACCTGGTCACCGAGGCCTCCACCGAGGGACGGCTCTCCGGCGGCGTAGGGCATCAGATTCGTCACGTATCCACCTGCTCGTCTCTGACGGCTCCGGCCGTCTCAGCGTCTTCGTACCGGGTGGGCGGGGGCTCCCCTGCCCTTCCTCTTCATGGACCCTAACGCGCAGGTAGGACAACGCCATCCCGCTTCCGCAACTGTTCGCTGGGAGCGCAAGCTCCGCAGTCCGCACAAGGGTTGTGGGGCACCGTACGCCATACGACGACGGGCTCCGGACGCAGCGGCGTCCGGAGCCCGTCGTTCGGGTTCAGCGCGAGGCTCAGGCCTCGTTCTCCTCGGTGGCCTCGGCGGCGTCGGCGGTGCCCTCGGCAGCCTCGACGGCCTCCTCGGCCGCTTCCTCCTCGTCCTCCAGCTCGACGACCTCACCCTTGGTGTCGACGACCTTGGCGGCCTCGACGACCACGGCCAGCGCCTTGCCCCGGGCGACCTCGCCGACGAGCATCGGCACCTGGCCGCCCTCGACGACGGCCTGGGCGAACTGGTCGGGGCTCATGCCGGAGGAAGCGGCACGCCTCATGAGGTGCTCGGTGAGCTCCTCCTGGTTGACGTTCAGCTTCTCCTTGTTGACGATCTCGTCCAGGATGAACTGGGTCTTGATGCCCTTGATCGCCTGCTCGGACGTCTCGGCGTCGAACTCCTCGGCCGTCTTGCCCTGGATCTCCAGGTACTTGTCGAGGGTCAGGCCCATCTGGCCGAGCTGGTGGTGCTCCAGGTTGTGCTTGCGGGTCTGGACCTCGTCCGCCAGCAGCTTCTCCGGGATCGGGACCTCGGCGAGCTTGAGCAGCTCGTCCAGGACACGCTCCTGGGCCTGGGTGGCCTGGTCGTACTGCTTGGTGTTCTCCAGGCGCTTGCGGCTGTCCGCCTTCAGCTCGTCGAGGGTGTCGAACTCGCTCGCCATCTGGGCGAACTCGTCGTCCAGCTCGGGGAGCTCGCGGGCGGCGACGGTGGCGACCTTGACGGTGACCTCCGCGTCCTTGCCCTCGGCGGAGCCGCCCTTCAGCTGGGAGGTGAAGGTGGCCTCGCCACCCGCCTCCAGGCCGGTGACGGCGGCGTCGATGCCGTCGAGGAGCTCACCGGAACCGATGGTGTACGAGACACCCTCGGCCACGCCGTCCTCCAGGACCTCGCCGTCGACCTTGGCCTCCAGGTCGATCGTCACGACGTCGCCCTCGGCGGCGGCGCGCTCGACCGGGTTGGTGGAGGCGAAGCGCTCGCGGAGCTGCTCCACGGCCTTCTCGACGTCCTCGTCGCTGACCTCGAGGGCGTCGACGGTGACCTCGATGCCGGAGTAGTCCGGAATCTCGATCTCGGGGCGTACGTCAACCTCGGCGGTGAAGGCCAGCAGTTCGCCGTCCTTCAGCTCGGTGATGTCGACCTCGGGCTGACCGAGGACATTGAGCTCACCCTCGTTGACGGCCTCGGTGTAGAACTTCGGGAGGGCGTCGTTGACGGCCTCCTCCAGCACCGCACCGCGGCCGAAGCGCTGGTCGATGACCCGGGCAGGGATCTTGCCCTTGCGGAAGCCCTTCACCGTGACCTGCTGGTTGATCTTCTTGTACGCCGCGTCGAGGCTGTCCTTGAGCTCCTCGAAGGGCACCTCGACAGTGAGCCGAACCCGGGTCGGGTTCAGGGTCTCCACGGCGCTCTTCACGGTTCGGTCTCCTTGTGGCTGACTTCTTGGGGTTCTGCTCCGCCGCACGGGAGGCGGCTTCGCGGACCGAGCCCGGTACATCAGACACACGGGCACGCATTTTGCATAGTAACGGCAAGGAGTCGGACTCCCACAATGCGATCTTGCCCGTGGTCTGCGATCTTGCGGGTGGTCCCGGGATCCTGCCTTGCGATGATCCCTGATCTTGCCGGTGGTCGGGGTGGCCGGATTCGAACCGACGACCTTCCGCTCCCAAAGCGGACGCGCTACCAAGCTGCGCCACACCCCGTCGGTGCGACACGTAGGGTACATGCCGTCAGGCGGTGCATCGGCCGCTTTGCGCGGGCGGCACCGAACGCGACACCGGTGGCCGCGATCGGGTGTGCGGGCAGCGCCCGCGACCCGCTACGATGCTTCACGTGCCGCCGGTCCCCCGGACCTGCGGTGCAGCTGTGCGGGCGTAGCTCAATGGTAGAGCCCTAGTCTTCCAAACTAGCTACGCGGGTTCGATTCCCGTCGCCCGCTCCATGCGTGGGCCCGGTCCGGCGAATTGCTCGCCGGACCGGGCCTTTTGCGTGCCGCCCAGGTGGTGCCGGGCCACCCGCGCCATGGCGGGCGGCCGGACCCGACCGGGTCAGAAAGAGATCTGGTTGATGGTCTCGGCTATCGAGTTCATGAATCTGTTGATCGCCGGCGCCATGCCGGTCGATGCCAGGAAGAAGCCGAAGAGCGCCGCGACGATCGCCGGTCCGGGCTTGATGGAACCACCCCGGATCAGGACCACCAGGATGATCGCCAACATCAGCACCACAGACAGTGAAATGGCCACGACTGATTCACACCCTTGGTCGGTCCGCCTTGCCGGCCCGGAGAGGTGCGGCCGAGCACGTCTCCGTCCCATCCATGGTGCCACCAACTCCCCTGTGGTCGCTGCCAGGTGACGGATCGAACTGACGGGATCGCGCCATCCTTGCGCCCCGCGCGCGCCAGGGGCGCACAGCCGCACAGGGGGTCGCACACTGCCCCACCGGCACCCCGCGCATCTGTGAGCCGCCTGTGAATCATGAGTCCGCAATGAATGTGCCAATGTGATGGTTTCCATATCCCCACACTTCATTCACATGCAATTCCAAGGTTAAGTGCGATGAAATTCACGTCGCATGACACCCTTCCGATATGCCCTATTTAAGGGGGATGAATCGGTGCATAGTGGGCGGTTGACGGTGGTTTCACTTTCGATTGGGCGGGAACACGCGATATCCCCGAGCCGTTTTACGAATTCCAATCGAGGCGTCTAAGGTGCATAAGATGTTCCACGCTCCGAACGTATTTCAGAGGGCCCCGATCCCCGCGGCGACCCGGGAGTCGGAGCCCAGACCCCGAGGGACCACGACCACCACCGCGGCACCCCCCACGACGGTGGTGAACCAGCCTCCGGCGGCCGCACCGGCGAAGCGGCGGGACGCCTACTTCGACAACGTCAAATACCTGGCCATCGTGCTGGTCGCGGTGGCGCACTCGTGGGAACCGGTGATGGACGGCAGCCGGACCGCCCGCGCGCTGTACATGGTGGCGTACACCTTCCACATGCCGGCGTTCATCATCGTCTCCGGCTACTTCTCCCGCTCGTTCGACATGTCCGCCGCCAAGGTGAAGCGCCTGATCACCGGCGTCGCCGTGCCCTACATCGTGTTCGAAACGGCGTATTCGCTGTTCAATCGGTTCGCGGGCGACTCGGCCGACACCTCGATCAGCCTGCTCGACCCCTGGTACCTCACCTGGTTCCTGGTCGCGCTGTTCATCTGGCGGATCACCACGCCGGTGTGGCAGTCGCTGCGCCACCCCCTGCCGGTCGCGCTCGTCATCGCCGTGCTCGCCTCCCTCTCCCCGTCGATCGGCGACGATCTCGATCTCCAGCGTGTTCTGCAGTTCCTGCCGTTCTTCGTGCTGGGCCTCCGGCTGAAGCCCGAACACTTCCAGCTGGTGCGCCGGCGCGAGGTGCGGATGCTCGCGCTCCCGCTGTTCGCCGGGGCCCTGGCCTTCGCCTACTGGGTGGCGCCCCGGATGCAGCTGGGCTGGTTCTACCGCAGCAACAGCGCGCAGGAGATGGGCGCCCCGTGGTGGTCCGGGGCCGTGATGACCCTGGCGATGTTCGGCTGCGCGCTGCTGCTCACCATCGGGTTCCTGTCCTGGGTGCCGCGTCGCCCCATGTGGTTCACGGTCCTCGGCGCCGGGACGATCTGCGGCTATCTGCTGCACGGCTTCCTGATCAAGGGGGCCGGATACGCCGGGGTGTTCGACGCCTACGACTGGCTCGCGGCGCCCGCCGGGCTGGTCCTCGTCTCCGTGGTCGCGGCCGCCGCGGTGACGCTGCTGTGCACGCCGCCGGTGCGCCGGGTGCTGCGCCCGGTGACGGAGCCGGACATGGCCTGGGCGTTCCGGCGGGACTCGGCCCGGCTCTGAGGCCGGGCGCGTGGCCGGGTGCGCGGCCCGGTCAGTCCTCCGCCGTGTTGGCTTGAACCGATTGCTCGACGGGCGATTCGCCCGGGGCGAGCCCCAGCAACGTCCGTACCAGCGCATACTTCTCGGTCAGCCGGGTACGGGTGGCCGGTTCCAGCACGGCGAGGCGGGCCGGGTCCGCGTTGTGCGCCAGGTCGGACTCCTTGATCAGCAGGGCGCCCGGGGTGTCCAGGATGCGCCGGGTGTACGCCCGCAGGTCCTCGCCCTCACGTTTCGTGACGGCGAGGACCATGTCCTTCACCTGCTGCGGCAGCGCGGCGCCGGCCAGCCACCGGGCCGACAGCGCGTCGTCCTCGATCGCGTCGTGCAGCCAGGCCGCGGCGATCTGTTCGTCGCTGCCGCCCCTGGCCCGTACGCCCTCGGCGACGGCGGCGAGGTGCTCGGTGTAGGGGCGCCCGGCCTTGTCGCGCTGCTCCGCGTGGGCGGCGCGGGCCGTCGCCTCCACCTCGGCCAGGGTCAGATGTGCGTGCTGGGGTGCGGTCATGGACCGACTCTACGGACGGGCGGCCGCCGTGCGCAGGGCCGCGCGGGCGGGGAGCGCCGCGGCGAGGAGGCCGAGCCCGATGGTCCCGGCGACGAAGGTGCCGTACAGGAGCGGCGGGATGTACGGCGACTCGCCCGTCAGCCCCCGCATCATCGGGAAGAGCGTGGCCAGGGCGATGCCGCTGCCGAGCGCGGCGCCGGCCACCGTGACCAGCAGCGCCTCCCAGCGGATCATGCCCATGACCTGGCGGCGGGTGGAGCCGACCAGGCGGAGCATGGTCAGTTCGCGGCGGCGGTCGAGGACGCTCATCACCAGGGTGTTGACGGCGGCGATCGCGGCGAATCCGCCGAGTACCGCGGCCATGACGGTGTTGGCCCAGGCGCTGAGTTCGCGGTCCTCGTCCTGCGCCGCGGCGTAGGACGAGGCGTCGGTGACGGTGCCCAGCGCGGTGAGCTTCCGGGCGGCGGCGGGGGTGGCCCGTACCAGCAGCTCGGTGGCGTACGGCGAGGTCATCCGGGTCTTCAGGTCGGCCGCGGGGAGGGTGACCAGGCTGGTGCCGAGGCCCCGCCCGTAGACCGCGACGACCTTCGGGGCGGCCCGGGTGCCGTCCGGCAGCCGCAGGGGGAGCCGGTCGCCCGTGCGCAGGTCCGCCGTGGCGGCGAGCGTGGTGTCGACGGCGACGGTCCCGGGCCGCAGGCCGTCGAGGGAGCCGGTCCTGACGTCGAGGTCCTGGACCCTGGCGAGTTCCGCGCCGGAGCCGATGACGCCCTGCGCGGAGGCGTTCCGCGGCACCGGGCCGTCGCCGCCGGGCACCAGGACGGAGGTGCGGAGGAGCCCGACCGCGGTGGAGACGCCGGGGGTGGCCGCGGCCCGTTCGGTCGCGTCGGAGCCGAGTCCCGCCGGGGCGGTGACGATGTGGTCGGCGGTGATCGCGTCGCGCTGCTGGTGTGCGGTCACCCGTTCCTCGCTGGTCTGCATGAAGACCAGCGTCGAGGCGAAGGCCATGGCGAGCACGATCGGGGTGATCGCGGAGGCCAGCCGCCGTGAGTTGGTGAGGGAGTTGGCGGCGGCCAGCGAGCCGGACGCGCCGGCGGCGCGCAGCGGGAGTCCGAGGACGGCGGCGCAGATCCGGGCGATCACCGGGCCGAGCAGCCCGACCGCGAACATGAAGAGCATGACGACGCCCAGGGCCGCGTTCGCGGAGTCCTCGCCGGAGGTGGATGCGGCGACGCCCGCGAGGGCCCCGCCGCCGACGAGTGCGGCGATGCCGAGCGGGGTGCGGATCACGCCGAACGGGGGCCGTTCCACGGCCGTCTGGGCGAGGGCGAGCCCCGGCTTCAGCTTGGCGGGGCGGCGCGCGGCGAGGTAGCCCGCGCCCAGCGCGGTGAGCATGGTGGTGGCGACCGCGATGGCCGGCGGCAGCCAGGAGAAGTGCAGGGCGACGGAGTCGAGGACGGCTCCCCGGTCCCGGAGCTGACCGGACCACCACAGGGCCAGCGCCGCGCCGGGCAGGCAGCCGAGGACTCCGGCGAGCGGGGCGACGAGCAGCGACTCCGTGGCGATGGTGCGGCGCAGCTGGCGCGGGGTGGCGCCGATGGCGCGCAGCAGGGCGAACTCGCGGCTGCGCTGCCCCACGGAGAGGGCGACCGTACCGGCGGCGGTGAAGACGGCGACCATGGTGGCGACGCCGCCGAAGGAGACGCCGAGGCCGAAGAAGATCTCCTTGGTGCTCGCGAGGGCGGGGGTCTCGACGGCGCCCCGGTCATCGCCGGTGTGGACCTGGGCGGTGGCGGTGTGGCCGACGGCCTCGCGGACCTGGCGGGCGAGGGTGTCGGTGGCGGTGCCGTCCGCGGCGAGCACCGCGATGGCGTCGATCCGGCCGGGGTGGCCCGAGAGCTGTACGGCCTGCCGGTCGGTGAACCAGACGGTGGCGGCGGTGGCGGTGGTGCCGGACACCCGGAACTCCCGGACGCCCGCGGGTGTGTCGAGGGCGACCCGGTCGCCGGTCCGGTTTCCGTCGCCCTCGGGGACGACGACTTCGCCGGTCCCGGGTGCGTGGCCGGTGACCAGCCGGGTGCCGGTGAGGGCGGTGGAGCCCCAGCCGTGTGCGGTGAGGGGGTCGCCGTCGCGCCGTACGGAGTAGGTGACGTCCCCGATCGCGGTGGCCACGCCGGGGGCGGAGGCGGCCCTGGCCACCAGGGACGCGGGCAGCCGCACGGTGTCCGGGAGGAGTACGGCGGTCTCCTCGGTGCTGTCGCCGCTGCCGGTCCTCAGATGGATCTGCTGGTCCGCGGCGACCACCACGGGGGCCTTCGCGTAGCGGTCCGGGGCCACCGAGGCGCGCAGGCTGGTCTCCGTCAGGATGCCGCAGGCGGAGACGATGGCCGCGGCCATGAGGAGCGCGACGAAGGTCCCGATGAACGAGGAGGGTTTGAAGCGGACGGCCGCGCGGGCGAGGCCGTTGGGGGCGTGCGGGACGAACATCAGGCTGCCGCTCCCGCGTGGGCGGGGGTGGTCCGCGCGGTCAGTGCGGTCATCCGGGCGGCGATCCGCGCGGCGCCGGCGTGCGGCAGGCGGTCCGCGATCGCGCCGTCGGCGAGGAAGAGCACCTGGTCGGCATAGGCGGCGGCCGCCGGGTCGTGGGTGACCATGACGACGGTGGCGCCGAGGCCGTCCACGGCGTTGCGAAGCAGGGCGAGGATCTCGGCCGCGGTGGTGGTGTCGAGGGCGCCGGTCGGCTCGTCGGCGAAGATCACGTCGGGGCGGGTGACCAGGGCGCGGGCGACGGCGACGCGCTGCTGCTGGCCGCCGGAGAGCTGGCCGGGGCGGCGGTCGCCCTTGTCGCCGAGGCCGACCCGGGTGAGCATCTCGGTGGCCTCGCGGCGGCTGCGGGCGGAGCCGGTGCGCTGTCCGGCCAGGCGCAGGGGCAGGACGACGTTCTGTTCGACCGTCAGGGACGGCAGCAGGTTGAAGGCCTGGAAGACGAAGCCGAGGCGGGTGCGGCGCAGTTCGGTGAGCCGGTTCTCGCTCATGCCGGTGATCTCGGTGCCGCCGAGGCGTACGGAGCCCTCGGTGGGGCGGTCGAGTCCGGCGGCGCACTGGAGGAAGGTCGACTTGCCGGAGCCGGAGGGTCCCATGACGGCGGTGAAGCCGGCGCGCGGGAGGGCGAGGTCGATGCCCCGCAGCGCGTGGACGGCGGAGCCGCCCCGGCCGTACTGCCTGCGGACGCCGCGCAGTTCGACGGCGAGGTTCGAGGGCCCGGACCCCTGACGGGTGTCCGTGTACCGCTCGTCCCGCGCGCGCTGCCTGGTGCGTCGCAGCCCCATGATGTCCGCCTTCCGTCGCTCATCGGCCGCTTCTTCGACCACGGCTCGAACCTACGGATCGGTGGCCGGGCCGAACATGGCGGCTGCTGGCGGATCGGGGGTGGGGAAAACCCCAGGTCGCGCCGGGGGAAGACGGGCGGGGCGCCGACGTTCTCCCGGGCGTTTTCCCCCGAGGGAACAGTTGCAACGTCAATCGTTCGGTAAACTAATTACTGACGATTTTTTGACGCTCTCTTGACCTAGTGAAGGACCGGGCTCATCGGACACGCAGACACGCTCATCGCCATGGGCGGCGCCTTCCTGGCCGCCGCCGTTCTCGCCCGCGTCGGCAGCCGCATCGGACTGCCGACCATCCCCCTGTTCATCCTGGCCGGAATTCTGCTCGGCCCGCACACGCCCGGCATCGTGCTCGTCGCGGACCCGCACGAGTTGGAGATGCTCTCCGCGCTCGGCCTGGTGCTGCTGCTCTTCTACCTCGGCCTGGAATTCCACCTCGACGACCTCAAGACCGGCGGCCGCAAGATGGCGATCGCCGGCGGCACCTACCTCGCCCTGAACGTCGGCGCCGGGCTCGGCTTCGGCTTCGCGCTCGGCTGGGGCACCTCCGAGGCGCTGGTACTCGCCGGTGTGCTCGGCATCTCCTCGTCGGCCATCGTCACCAAGGTCCTGGTCGACCTGGGCCGGATCGGCAACCCGGAGACCAAGCCGATCCTCGGCATCATCGTGGTCGAGGACGTCTTCCTCGCGCTCTACCTGGCCGCGCTCCAGCCCATCCTCTCGGGCGCCGACAGCCTCTCCGCCGCGGCGGTCGACGGCGGCAAGGCCTTCGGGTTCCTGCTGCTGCTCGCGCTGGCCGCCCGGTTCGGCACCAGGGTCATCGGCAGGCTGATCAACACCCGTGACGACGAACTCCTCGTCATCTCCTTCCTCGGCGCCGCGGTGTTCGTCGCGGGCGTCTCGGAGTGGTTCGGGGTCGCGGACGCGATCGGCGCGTTCATGGTCGGCCTGATGCTCGGCAGCACGACCTCCGGCGAACGCATCCTCAAGCTGGTCCACCCGCTGCGGGACGCCTTCGGCGCGATCTTCTTCTTCGCCTTCGGGCTCTCCATCGACCCGGGCGACCTGCCGACCGTGCTGTGGCCGGTGCTGGCCGCCGTCGCCGTGACGCTGGCCATGAACGTCCTCGCCGGGATCGCCGCCGCGAAGGTGTACGCGTTCGGCCCGCAGGCCACGGCGAACATCTCCACCACGCTGGTGGCGCGCGGCGAATTCGCCCTGATCCTCGCCACGATGGCGGCGGCCGCGGGGCTGGACGAGCGGCTCTCCCCGTTCATCGCGGGCTATGTGCTGCTCCTCGCGGTCCTCGCACCGCTGGCGGCCGGGCGCTCGCACTGGCTGGCCCGCGTCCTGCCCGGCGGACGGGGCCGGGGCGGGAGCAGCGGCAGCGAGGACGGCGCCGGGAAGCTCTCGCTCCCGGTCTGAGCCGGCCCCGCGGTGCTCCGGGTACGGGGGAACGGGCCGCACCGGCCCCCGTACCCGGCAAGTCCGGTACACGCTGTCCACGTTCCGGTGAGGAACCGGCCGCTGTTGACCCACGCCCGGTTCGGCCCGTTCGCGTACGGCTCGGGCCGTGCGTGGCAGCAGCGGCGTACGGCCCGGACTCCGGCCGTCACCGGCCGCGTACGGCTCAGGCCGTGCGCGACAGGAGCAGCAGCGCCCGGTCGTCGTTGACGTCCTTGGCGCATGCCTCGATCAGGTGCCAGGCCGCGCCCTCGAAACCGGTGGCGACATAGCGGTCGGCCTCACCGGTCAGCCGGTCGATGCCGTCCGCGATGTCGCGGTCCGACGCCTCGACCAGGCCGTCCGTGAACAGCATCAGTACGTCGCCGGGGGCCAGCGAGCCCTTCACGGCGTCGAACTGCGCCCCGTCGTAGACCCCCAGCAGCGGCCCCTCGGCCGCCTTCTCCTCCCACTGGCCGCTGCCCGAGTGGAGCTGGAGGGCGGGCGGGTGCCCGGCCGACAGGAGTTCGTAGTCGCCCGATTCGAGGTCCAGGACCAGATGGATCGAGGTGGCGAACCCCTCGTCCCAGTCCTGGCGCAGCAGATAGCCGTTGGCCGCCGGGAGGAAGCCGTGCGGGGGCAGCGAGCCGAGCAGGCCGCCGAAGGCCCCGGACAGCAGGAGGGCGCGGGAGCCCGCGTCCATGCCCTTGCCGGAGACGTCGGTGAGCACGGCCTCCAGGGTCCGTCCGCCGTTGGTGCGGGCGGCGACGACGAAGTCCCCGGAGAAGGACTGCCCGCCCGCCGGGCGCAGCGCCATCTCGCGGTGCCAGCCCTGCGGCAGCCGGGGCAGGGCGCTCTGTACCCGGATGCGTTCGCGCAGGTCGAAGAGCATGGTGCCGCCACGCCGCCACGGCACGCCGACCCTGGCCCGGAACTGCGCGAGGACCAGCCCGAAGAAGCCGCAGGCCGCGACGGTCAGGACGATGCCGGGGGTCACCCGGGCCGGGCCGTCGACGTACGGGCCCAGTCCGACCGACTCCACGATCAGGGCCGTGGCGGCGGTCGCGTACAGGCCCAGCAGGCTGGCCGGGCGCAGCAGCAGGCCGCCCGCGACGATCGGCAGGACGAGCGCGGCCGGTGAGCACCAGGTCGGATCGAAGAGTGTGGCGGCGGTGATGGCGGGAATGGTCAGCAGCAGGCCGACCAGCGCGATCCAGTCCGAGCCGTCGCCGCGGAAGTAGTCGACCCCGGACTTGCGCAGCGCGATGCGTGCCCGGTGCGCCGATTTCCGCAATCGGGCCGGGTACGTGTCTGCTCCTGCGCGACGGGCCATTGCCGGGACCCTACCTACCCGGCCGCCCGAGGTGGAGGGGGACCCCGTGACAATGCGTTCGAAATCGGTTCGCTCCGGCGCCGCGCCCCTGGTAGGCATGGCCCATGACTACTGAGCTTCGTGTACTGCGTCCGTCCGAATGGAACCAATGGTTCGGCTGTCTTGAACTGGCATTCGGCGGCGACCCGGAGACCCCCGAGGAACGCGAGCTCTTCGAGCAACTGACCGAGCACGAGCGGTCGCTCGGGGTCTGGGACGGCGACGACGTGGTCGGTACGGCGGGGGCGTTCAGCTTCCGGGTCGCCGTGCCGGGCGGCGCCCTGGTGCCCGCCGCCGGGATCACGATGGTGAGCGTCGCCTCCACGCACCGCAGGCGCGGGCTCCTGACCTCGATGATGCGCCGCCAGCTGGACGACATCCGGGCGCTGGGCGAGCCGTTCGCCGTGCTGACGGCCTCCGAGCCGGTGATCTACGGCCGGTACGGCTACGGCGCCGCCTCGAAGCAGATGTCCCTGACGATCGAGAAGGACCGCGTCCGGCTGGACGTGCCGCCGGGCACCGACGAGGTGCGGCTGCGCCGTGCCCGGCCGGACGAGGCGGTGGCGGCGTGCGAGAGCGTGTACGAGCGGCTGGTCCCCGGCCGGCCCGGTGTCCCGGCGCACGGGCCCGGCTGGGAGCGCAAGCCGATGGTCGACCCCGTCTCCGCCCGGCAGGGCTCCTCGGCCCAGCAGTGCGTGCTGGCGGAGCGTGACGGGGAGCTCCTCGGTTATGTGACCTATCGCATGAAGCCGGAGTGGGAGCCGTCCGGTCCCAAGGGCACCGTCGTGGTCAACGACCTGGCGGCGCTGGACCCGGCGGCGTACGCGGCGCTGTGGCGGTTCGTCTTCGAGATCGACCTGATGACGACGGTCGTGGCCCTCAACCGGCCGGTCGACGACGCGGTGCTGCACCTGGTGTCGGACGTGCGGCGGTGCAACATCCGGGTCCGTGACTGCCTCCATGTGCGTCTGGTGGATCTGGGGGCGGCGCTGGAGGCACGGACGTACCGGGGCCCGCTGGACGTGGTGTTCGACGTCGAGGACGCGTTCTGCCCCTGGAACGAGGGGCGCTGGCGGCTCACCGCGGACGACAAGGGCGTCGCGGCGTGCCGGCGCACCGACGGCCCGGCCGATCTCGCGCTCACGGTGCGGGAGCTGGGTTCGGCCTATCTGGGCGGCGAGTCGCTGAGCTCGCTCGGCCTGGCCGGGCGGGTGCGGGAGCTGCGGGCGGGCGCGCTGGCCCAGGCGTCGGCGGCGTTCCTGTCGGACACCGCCCCGTGGCTGCCCCGGGGGTTCTAGGGCGTCGGTCGACGGCCGTCCCGCGGCTTCCCCCGCGGGACGGCCGTCAGGTCTGCTGGCACCCCGGGCACCAGAAGAGGTTGCGGGCGGCGAGGTCGGCGGTGCGGATCTCGCCGCCGCAGATGTGGCAGGCCTGGCGGGCCCGGCGGTAGACGTACACCTCGCCGCCGTGGTCGTCGACGCGCGGCGGGCGTCCCATCGCCTCGGGCAGGTGCTCGGGGCGGACGGTGTCGATCCGGTTGTTCCGTACGCCCTCGCGCATCAGCGCCGCGAGGTCCGCCCAGATCGCGTCCCATTCGCCGCGCGTGAGGTCCCTGCCGAGGCGGTACGGGTCGATCCCGTGCCGGAACAGCACCTCCGCGCGGTAGACGTTGCCGACCCCGGAGACGACCTTCTGGTCCATCAGCAGGGCCGCGACGGTGATCCGGCTGCGCGAGATCCGCAGCCAGGCCCGCTCGCCGTCCTCGTCGGTGCGCAGCGGGTCCGGTCCGAGGCGGTCGTGTATCGCGCGCTTCTCCGGATCGGTGATCAGCGCGCAGGCCGTCGGGCCGCGCAGATCCGCGTGGTGCGCGTCGTTGAGCAGGCGCAGCCGGACCGTGTCGGTGGGCGGCGGGGCCGGGACCGTACCGAATCCGAGCTTGCCGAACAGGCCCAGGTGGATGTGGACCCAGCCGGCGCCCCCGAAGCCGAGGAAGAGGTGCTTGCCGTGGGCGTCCACCTCGTCGAGCACCCGGCCGTCCAGCAGGGCGGCGCTGTCGGAGAACTTCCCCTGCGGGCTGCTCACGCGCACGGGGTGTCCGGCGAACCGGTCCCGGTGATCGGCCGCGAGGCGGTGGATGGTGTGTCCCTCGGGCACGGCGGCGGCTCTCCTCGGGGCGTACGGGGCGGGCATGGCTGTGCCGCCGGGGGTACCGGCGGCACGGGAGCGGGAGCGGTCAGCCCTGCTGCGGGTGGTGGGCCGGGATCGGGGGGAGTTCGCCGGTCGTCTCGTAGGCCGTCAGCATCTCGATGCGACGGGTGTGACGCTCCTCGTTGGAGTACGGGGTGGCGAGGAAGATCTCGACGAACTTGGTGGACTGCTCCACCGAGTGCATCCGGCCGCCGATGGCGACCACGTTGGCGTTGTTGTGCTCGCGGCCCAGGGCGGCGGTCTGCTCGCTCCAGGCCAGCGCGGCGCGGACGCCCTTGACCTTGTTGGCGGCGATCTGCTCGCCGTTGCCCGAGCCGCCGATCACGATGCCGAGGCTGTCCGGGTCCGCGGCCGTCCGCTCGGCGGCACGCAGGCAGAACGGCGGGTAGTCGTCCTGGGCGTCGTAGATGTGGGGGCCGCAGTCGACGGCCTCGTGGCCCTGGGCCGTGAGCCACTCGACGAGGTGGTTCTTGAGTTCATAGCCGGCATGGTCCGAGCCGAGGTACACGCGCATGCCTCCGAGTGTGGCACGTGCGACGCGGGGTAGCCGCCATCGGGGTCGGAACGGTCCGGCCGGTCCGCCGGAAGCCGCGGCGGACCTCGTGTGATCACGATGTGCGGGTCGTGTGTGAGCAGGGCCACTCCGGCAACGATCCGGTCAACGATCCGGAGGAAAGGGTTCCGTTTTTGCGGTCCGGCGGGCTTCAATGCATCACTCGCTGCCGCACCCCACTGCCGCGGCCGGGCACGCATCGCGTGATCCGAGAACGTAAGGATTCGATCCATGACGTCGCAGACGACTACGGCCGGTCCGGGCCACCGGCCCGGTGAGCCGGACCGGTCGAACGGGCCGGACACTCCGGATTCCCCCCACTCCTCCGACGGCCTCCAGGCGGGACTCAAGAACCGTCACCTCTCGATGATCGCCATCGGCGGGGTGATCGGCGCGGGCCTCTTCGTGGGCTCCGGCGCCGGTATCGCCGCCGCGGGACCGGCCATCCTGCTGTCCTACGCCCTGGTCGGCCTGATGGTCGTCTTCGTGATGCGGATGCTCGGCGAGATGGCCGCGGCCCGCCCCAGCTCGGGCTCCTTCTCCGCCTACGCCGATCAGGCGCTGGGCCGCTGGGCCGGTTTCTCGATCGGCTGGCTGTACTGGTTCTTCTGGGTCGTGGTGCTCGCCGTCGAGGCCACGGCGGGCGCCAAGATCCTGGAGGGCTGGGTGCCGGGCGTCCCGCAGTGGGCGTGGGCGCTGATCGTGATGGTGGTGCTGACCGCCACGAACCTGGTCTCGGTCGGTTCGTACGGCGAGTTCGAGTTCTGGTTCGCCGGGATCAAGGTCGTGGCGATCGGCGCCTTCGTGGTCGTCGGACTGCTCGCCGTCTTCGGGGTGCTGCCCGGCTCGGACAACCCCGGCGCGGGGTTCGCGCACCTCACCGACACCGGCGGGTTCTTCCCCGAGGGGCCGGGCGCGATCCTCACCGGTGTGCTGATGGTCGTCTTCTCCTTCATGGGCAGCGAGATCGTCACCCTCGCCGCCGGTGAGTCCGAGAACCCGCAGCGCGCCGTCCAGAAGGCCACCAACAGCGTGATCTGGCGGATAGCGGTGTTCTACCTGGGCTCGATCTTCGTCGTGCTCACCCTGCTGCCGTGGAACGACGCGTCGATCGTGAAGGACGGCAGCTATGTCGCCGCCCTGAACTCCATCGGCATCCCGCACGCCGGCCAGGTCATGAACGTCATCGTCCTCACCGCCGTGCTGTCGTGCCTGAACTCCGGCCTCTACACCGCCTCGCGGATGGCCTTCTCGCTCGGCGGCCGCGGGGACGCGCCGAAGGCGTTCGCCCGGACGAACAAGCGGGGCGTGCCGCAGGCCGCCATCCTGTCCTCGGTGGTCTTCGGCTTCGTCGCGGTGTTCTTCAACTACCAGTGGCCCGACACCGTCTTCCAGTTCCTGCTGAACTCCTCCGGCGCGGTCGCGCTGTTCGTCTGGCTGGTCATCTGCTTCACCCAGCTGCGGATGCGCGGGATGATCCTGCGCGAGTCGCCGGAGAAGCTGGTCGTACGGATGTGGCTCTTCCCGTATCTGACCTGGGCGACCATCGCAATGATCTCGTTCGTCCTGGTCTACATGCTCACCGACGACAGCGGGCGCGAGCAGGTGCTCCTCTCGCTGCTGGTCGCAGCGGTGGTGGTGGCGGTCTCGCTGGTCCGCGAGGCCAGGAACCGCAGGAACGGCACGGCAGCGAAGACGCCCACCCGTACCTGACGGCCGCTGTCGGGCTCACCGGAGAGGCCCTCCCCGCCACGCCACCGAGCGAGCGGCCGGAGGGCCTCTCCCATGACCACCGCCCCCGCCCCTGCCCGGTGATCGGGGCCGCCGCACCGCACGGGCTCGCCCCGCTCAACGGCTCGTCCCCTTCGGCCGGCGCGGTCCCTCCCACCCTCGGCGGCGGGCCGGGGGTGCCGGCCAGGACATTCGGCCACACGGCCGACCAGGTGCGCGCGCTCGACGCGGTGACCGCCGACGGGGTGCTGCGCCGGGCGGCCCCCGGCCGCTCGCCGCGCTTCTCTCTCGGCGGCGGGGGCCGCGCCGCGGGCTTCCATGACACGCGGACACGACGGAGGCCCGCCGGTCTGGTGTCGTGTCACGACCCGGCGAGCCTCTTCGGGGAGAGCTACGGCGTCAGCCCCGGCGGCCGACGAGCTTCCAGGCCGCGGGCAGCGCGCCCATGGCCAGCGCCGCCTTCAGCGCGTCACCGAACAGGAACGGCACCAGGCCGGCCGCGATCGCGGCGCTCGCCGACATGCCGGTGGCCAGCGCCAGGTACGGGACGCCGACCGCGTAGATGATCGCGGAGCCCAGCACCATGGTGCCCGCGGTGCGGAGCATGGAACGGTCGCCGCCGCGCCGGGCGAGGCCGCCGACCACGGAGGCGGCGAGCAGCATGCCGAGGACGTAGCCGAACGAGGGGAAGCCCATTCCCGAGGCGCCCTCGGAGAACCACGGCATGCCCGCCATGCCCACCAGCGCGTACACCGCGAGGGAGAGGAAGCCGCGGCGCGCGCCGAGCGCGGTGCCGACGAGGAGCGCGGCGAAGGTCTGGCCGGTGACCGGGACCGGGGAGCCGGGGACCGGCACGGCGATCTGGGCGGCGAGGCCGGTGAGCGCGGCGCCACCGAGGACCAGGGCCGTGTCCACGGCGTAACGGTGCCTGGCGGCGGGCAGCAGGTCGGCGAGGACCGCTCCGGTGCGGGCAGGGGCGGCGGCAGCAGTGCTCATCGGGACTCCGCGGGGTGAGGGCAGGTGGGGGTCGGACTGGGCCCGACGTTAGCCCACGGGTCAACGCCCGATCACCATCCGTGGCCCACAAAGCGATGACCGGGCCCTTGGTGGGGTTCGCACAAAGGGCGGTACGCAATCATATGACGGCGTGAGACTCGTCACTGAGGTGGGGGCGGAACGGCCCGGATGCGGCGGTGAGCCGATACCCGGAGGGAACTGTAGGGTCCCACCAATTCCACCCGGCCCGTCGTGGGCCCGGGGCCGTCACCGTCCCGGATCGGCCGGCGGCGGGGCCCGGGTGTCCGGGTGCACACCGTGTGTGAGCATCGTGCTCGTATAGCGGACAACGGTTCCCCGTCGCCGGGGCGCGTGCCCAGACTGTCCGCACACGTCCCCCGCGTGCCCCACGTCCCCCACTCCCCCGCGTCCCCCCACGTCTCGTCTACCGAACAGAGCTTGTTCATGTCTCGGAACTCCGTGTCTCCCCCCACCGGCTCCCCGGCCACCGTCTCCGCGGCCGGGGCCGATTCGGCTCTCACCCACGGGCTCAAACAGCGCCATCTGTCGATGATCGCCCTCGGCGGTGTCATCGGGGCCGGGCTCTTCGTCGGCTCGGGCGCGGGAATCGCCGCCGCCGGACCGTCGATCATCGTCGCGTACGCCGTCTCCGGACTGCTGGTCATGCTCGTGATGCGCATGCTCGGCGAGATGTCGGCGGCGAACCCGGCCTCCGGTTCCTTCTCCGTGCACGCGGAGCGGGCGATCGGGCCATGGGCGGGATTCACCGCGGGCTGGGCGTTCTGGGTGCTGCTCTGCGTCGCCGTCGGGCTGGAGGGCATCGGCGCCGCGAAGATCGTCACCGGCTGGCTGCCCGGCACCCCGGAGTGGGCCTGGGTCGCGCTGTTCATGGTGGTCTTCCTGGGCACCAACCTGGCCTCGGTGACGAAGTTCGGTGAATTCGAGTTCTGGTTCGCCACCCTCAAGGTCGTGGCGATCACGCTCTTCCTCGTCCTCGGCGTACTGGCGATCCTGGGCGTGCTGCCCGGTACGGACGCCCCCGGCACCGCCAACCTCAGCGGCGAGGGCGGCTTCCTGCCGAACGGCTCCGAGGGCCTGGTGATCGGACTGCTCGCCTCCGTCTTCGCGTACGGCGGTCTGGAGACCGTCACCATCGCCGCGGCCGAGTCCGAGAACCCGGTGCGGGGTGTCGCCAGGGCCGTGCGGACGGCGATGTGGCGGATCGCGCTCTTCTACGTGGGCTCGATGGCGGTCGTCGTCACCCTCGTCCCGTGGGACGACCCGAAGGTCGTGGAGGTCGGCCCGTTCTACGCGGCCCTGGACCACCTCGGCATCGGCGGCGCGGCCGAGATCATGAACGTGGTCATCCTGGTGGCCCTGCTCTCCGCGATGAACGCCAACATCTACGGCGCCTCGCGCATGGCCTGTTCGCTGGTCGGCCGCGGCCAGGGGCCGAAGCGGCTCGGCCGGATCTCCTCGGGCGTCCCGCGCACCGCGGTCCTGGTCTCGTCCGTGTTCGGCTTCCTGTGCGTGCTGCTCAGCTACTGGCGTCCCGACGACGTGTTCCCGTGGCTGCTCAACATGATCGGCGCGGTGATCCTGGTCGTCTGGATCTTCATCGCCGTCTCCCATCTGATCCTGCGCACCCGGCTGGAGCGCGAGGCGCCCGAGCTGCTGGTGGTGCGGATGTGGTTCTTCCCGTTCCTGACCGTGGTGGCGCTCCTCGCCATGGCCGGCATCTTCTTCCTGATGCTCCGCCAGCCGGACACCCGTGACCAGCTGCTGGCGACCGGTGCGATGACCCTGGTGCTCTGCGTCATCGGTGCCGTACGGCAGCGGCGGGCGGCTGCCGTCAGGGGCTGACACCGGGCGCGCCGGGGGCCTTCGGCGCGCAGGGCACGTTGAGGGAGAGCAGCGCACCGCCCTGCTCCCCGATCCTCAGCTCGCTCACCGCCGCGTTCAGCAGCCGGGGGAGGACCCGGCGGTAGGAACCCAGCGGGATCGACAGCAGTTCGCACAGGACCAGCCGCAGCAGGGTGTTGTGCGCGACGACCAGCACCCGCTGCCCCGGGTGCCCCGCCGCGATCCGGCGCAGCGCCGTCGCGCCCCGGGCCGCCGCCGCCCGGGGGTCCTCGGCCCCGGGAAAGGGGTGGGCCACCGGGTCGGCGCGGTACTCCCGGGCCTGCTCGGGCCGCTCGGCCGCGAACTCCGCCAGGGTGCGCCCCTCCACCTCGCCGAAATCGCATTCGCGCAGCTCGTGCGCGCGCCGGGGGGTGAGGTCGAGCGCCTCGCACGCGGGGCGTGCGGTCTCGATCGCGCGGCTGAGCGTGGACGTCCAGATCGCGTCGACCCCGTTACGGGCGGCCCAGTCGCCCAGCTGCCGGGCCTGGCGGCGGCCCTCGTCGGTGAGGGCGATGTCACTGACCCCGGCGTAGCGGTTCTCCGCGTGCCAGACGGTCTGCCCGTGGCGGGCGAGCAGCAGGGTGGCCGGGCTCCCGGTCATGGCGTCTCCGTTCGGGTTCTGGTCGGGGAGGTCATGGCTGCTCCGTCCGGGTCCGGTGGTCGCGCGAGGTCATGACCGCTCCGTCCGGGTCCGGGCGTGGGCGGCGACCCGGCCGGGGAGCCAGCCGCGCCGCTCCAGTTCGTCCACCAGGGTGAGGTAGGGCTCGGTGTACCACGCCGTACGCACCGGGTGCGGGTGCAGCACATGGCGCAGCCGGACCATCGCGCCCGCCGTCCTGATCAGGCTGGTTCCGTTCCCCGCACCGTAGGCGGCGAGGATCGCCATGCCCAGGGCGGGCTCGCTGTACTGCGGGATGTACACGGGCCGGCCCAGGATGTCGGCGCGCAGCCTGCTCCAGTAGCCGCTGCGGGCCGCGCCGCCGGTGAGGGTGAGCGAGCCGTAGTTCTGGGCGCCGAGCAGGTCGAGGTAGTCGAAGCAGAGCCGTTCGACCAGACCGACCCCCGTCAGCAGGGCCAGCCAGTGCTCGGCCTCGGAGGCGGGCTCGCCGAGCAGGAACCCGGTGGCCTCCGGCGCCGCGAAGGGGAACCGCTCCCCCGTCGCCACCAGCGGATACGCCACCACCCGTGCCGGTTCGTGGGGGCGGGCCAGCGCGTCCATGCGGATCGGGTCCACCGCCGGGAAGGCGGCCTTCAGGACCCCGCCGCCGACCCCGGAGGCCCCGCCCGGCAGCCAGCTCCCGTCCGGCGCGCGGTGGTTGTAGACGACCCCGGCCCGGTCCTGGACCGGGGACGAGGTGACCCCCTTGAGGACCAGCGTCGTACCGAGCACCGCGTTCCAGGAGCCGATGGTGAGCGAGCCGGAGGCGAGCTGTGCCGCACAGCCGTCCGTCATCCCGGCCACGAGGGGTGTGCCCGCCGGGATGCCTGTCTCCTCGGCCGCCGCCCGCCCCACCTCACCGATCCTCGTGCCCGGCCGCACCACCTCCGGGAACAGCCCGTCGGGCAGGCCCAGCTTGCCGAACCTGCGGCGCGGCCAGTCGTCCCGCGCCAGGTCGTAGCCGGTCTTCAGGGCGTGGCTGGAATCGGTGGGCAGCGGTGTGCCGGCGAGCCGGGCCAGGACCAGATCGGCCTGGTGCATCACCCGTACGGCGTCGCCCGCCCCGCCCCCGTACTCCTTCAGCAGCCACATCACTTTGGGCAGCGCCCAGCTCGGCGGGGACTTGGCCCTGGCCGCCTCGGCGACGGCCCGTCCGTCGTCGTACATCACCCCGGGGGTGAGCGGTCTGCCCTCCCGGTCGCCGAGCAGCACGGTGCCGGAGGTGGCGCAGACGGCGAGCGCGCGCGGGGCGGGGCCGTCCCGCAGCGCCTGCCGGGCGGCCGCGCACACGGCCGTCCACCAGTCGGCGGGCCGCTGTTCGTGTCGTACGCCCTCACGCCTGCCCGTGAGCGGGGCCGAGCCGCTGCCGAGGATCTCGCCACGGTCTCCTGCCACCACCGCCCGGACGCTCTGCGTGCCGAGATCGATGCCCATCCACATATCGGTCTCCTCTGTGAAGTTCTCACTCTGCACCGAGAATTTCCGTTGCGCGAGGGATTGACGGCCAACTTCCGTTGTTCCAAGCTCTGTTAACCAGTCGATTCGACGTGTGAACAGCCCCCCACATCTCTCCGCCCGGACCGTGGAGGTCATGGATGGACATGCACGCGCACGACCGGCGACGGTTCCTCGCCCTCGGTGCGGCCGCCTCCGCCGCCCCGCTGCTCACCGCCTGCGGTACGGGCTTCGGCGGCGGGGCGAGGAGCGACGGCTCCGCCGCCGACGACGTGACCGGCGCCTTCGACTGGAAACGGGCCAAGGGCCGGAAGGTCAAGGCGCTGCTCAACAAGCACCCGTACACCGACGCGCTGATCGCCGACCTGAAGGCGTTCACCACGAAGACCGGGATCGAGGTCGAGTACGACGTCTTCCCCGAGGACAACTACTTCGACAAGCTCACCGTCGACCTCTCCAGCGGACGCGCCTCCTACGACGTGTTCATGCTCGGCGCGTACATGGTGTGGCAGTACGGGCCGCCGGGCTGGCTGGAGGATCTCGGCCCGTGGATGCGCAATTCCTCGGCCACCGGGCCCGACTGGGACCAGGAGGACTTCTTCCCCAGTCTCCTCGCGGCCGACCAGTGGTCGCTGAAGGCGGGCGCGCCGCTCGGGCGGGGCGGGCAGTACGCGCTGCCGTGGGGGTGGGAGACCAATGTCGTCGCGTACAACACCGAGGTGTTCCGGAAGCTGGGCCTGAAGCCCGCCGAGACCTTCGACGAGCTGCGCGAGATCGCCGGGGCGATCACCCGCCGGGCGCCGGGGGCGGGCTTCGACGGGATGTACGGGGTCGCGGTGCGCGGCTCGCGCAGCTGGGCGACGATCCACCCCGGCTTCATGACGATGTACGCCCGCAACGGCCTGAAGGACTTCACGGTCGAGGGCGGGAAGGTGAAGCCCGCGATGAACTCCCCGGAGGCGATCGCGTTCACCCGGGACTGGGCGGAGATGGTACGCAAGGGCGGGCCGCCGTCCTGGACCTCGTACACCTGGTACCAGTGCTCCAGCGATCTCGGGGCGAAGAAGGCGGGGATGCTCTTCGACGCGGACACGGCCGCCTACTTCCAGGCGGTGAAGGGGGCCTCCCCGGCCTCCGGGAAGATCGCCTTCCACCCCGGCCCGAAGGGTCCCGGCGGCTCGCTCGACACCAATATGTGGATCTGGTCGCTCGGCATGAACGCCCGCAGCCGCGACAAGTCCGCCGCCTGGCTGTTCCTCCAGTGGGCGACCGGCAAGGAGCATCTGCGCAAGGGGGCGGTCGAGTACGGCCACATCGACCCGGTGCGGAAATCGATCGGCCAGGACGCCGCGTACAAGGACAAGATGCGGGGCATCCCGGGGTTCATCGAGACCTTCGAGGCGGTCGTCGACCGGACGCGGATCCAGTTCACCCCGCAGGAGCAGTTCTTCGACGCGACGACCAGCTGGGCCGCCGCGCTCCAGGAGATCTACGGCGGGAAGAACGCCTCGTCGGTGCTGAACGCCCTGGCCGGCGATCTGGCGTCGAAGGTCGGCTGACCGGTGCCGGGACGCACGGCCCCCGCGCCGGTCGCCGACGACCCCGGGGCGGCCCCGGGAAAGGCCGCCGGGAGGCAGAGGGTACGGGCGGTGCCGGGGTGGCGCCGCTCGCTGCGGCCGTATCTGCTGATCGTGCCCGCGCTGCTGCTGACCGGCGGCATCCTCTACCCGTTCGGGCTCGGCCTCTACTACACGCTGTTCGACTTCGCGGCGAGCAAGCCGCAGCCGGACCTGGTGGGCCTCGGGAACTACCGGCACATCCTCACCCAGCCCGCGTTCTGGGACTCGGCGCGGGTGACGGTGGCCTACGCGGTCGGCGCGGCGGCGGTCGAGACGGTGCTCGGGGTGGCCGTGGCGCTGCTGCTGCACCGGTCGAGCCGGGTCGGGCGGGTGCTGGAGAAGATCCTGATCCTGCCGCTGATGATCGCGCCGGTGATCGCCGCGATCATGTGGAAGCTGATGCTCCAGCCGTCGGTCGGGGTCGTCAACCACCTGCTGGAGCCGTTCGGCCTCGGCGGGGTGCAGTGGACGGACACCCCGACCGGCGCGCTGCTCTCGTCGATCACCGTGGACATGTGGGTCTACACCCCGTTCGTCGCGATCCTGGCGCTGGCCGGTCTGCGCTCGCTGCCCGCCTCGCCGTTCGAGGCGGCGGCGGTCGACGGGGCGGGCTGGTGGTTCACCTTCCGGCGCCTGACCCTGCCGATGCTCTGGCCGTACGTGCTGGTGGCCGTGATCTTCCGGTTCATGGACTCGCTGAAGGTCTTCGACATCATCTACGCGCTGACCGAGGGCGGCCCCGGCGACTCGACGATGGTGCTCCAGATCCGGGCCTATCTGGAGGCGATCCGCTTCCAGCGCTACTCGTTCGGGATCAGCTACATGATCGTGCTGTGGGCCGTGGTCTACCTGGTCACGATGGTGCTGGTGCGCTATCTGGGCCGCGTCCAGAACCGGGCGGCGGAGGTGCCCCGATGAACCGCGAACCGCTCCGCGCCGGCGCGGCGGACCACGAGGAGGCGGCCCGATGAGGCGCAAGCTGCTCTCCGCCGCCGCCGACCTGGCGCTGATCGCCTATTTCGTCTTCGCGCTGTTCCCGGTCGTCTGGATGGTGATCCTTTCGCTGAAGCCGACGAACGAGCTGTTCAGCACGTACTTCTCGTTCACCCCGACCCTCGACTCGTACCGCACGGTCCTGGGCGCCGGGGGCGACCAGGGGGTGCCGTTCGTCCGGTTCTTCGTGAACAGCCTCGTGGTGTCGCTGGGGGCCGTCGCGCTGTCGCTGGTGATCGGGCTGCCCGCCGCGTACGCCGCCGCGCGGTGGCGGTTCCGCGGCTCGGAGAACCTGATGTTCACCCTGCTCTCGTTCCGCTTCGCCCCCGAACTGACCGTGATCATCCCGCTGTTCGTGCTCTACCAGAAGCTCGGGCTCTTCGACACGTACGTCGGCGTGGTGTGGGTGCTGCAACTGGTGACGCTCCCGCTGATCGTCTGGATCATGCGGTCGTACTTCTCCGACCTCTCCCCGGAGCTGGAGCAGGCGGCGCTGCTGGACGGCTACACCCGCAAGCAGGCCTTCTTCCGGGTCGCGCTGCCGCTGGTGAAACCGGGGATCGCGGCCGTCTCGCTGCTGGCGTTCATCTTCGCCTGGAACAACTTCGTCTTCCCGCTGATCCTCACCTCGTCGCACGCGCAGACGGTGACGGTCGGCGCGCTGTCCTTCCTCGGCGGCGACCGGCCCAAGTACAACCTGACGGCCGCGGCGGCCCTGGTCTCGGTGGTCCCGCCGCTGCTGCTGGCGCTCACCATCCAGCGGTATCTGGTGCGCGGCCTGTCGTTCGGGGCGGTGAAGTCATGACCGGCCCGGCGGCCATCGCGCTGCGCGGGGTGCGGAAGCGGTTCGGGAGGAACACCGCGCTGGACGGCCTGGACCTGGAGGTGGCCGAGGGCGAGTTCTTCTGTCTGCTCGGACCCTCCGGCGCCGGGAAGACGACCACGCTCAAGACGATCGCGGGCCTGGAACAGCCGCAGTCCGGGACGGTCGAGCTGGGCGGCGCGGACATGGCGGGCGTGGAGCCCTACGACCGGGGCGTGGCCATGTGTTTCGAGTCGTACGCGCTCTACCCGCACCGCACCGCGTACGACAACCTCGCCTCCCCGCTCCGCTCGCCGCGCCACCGCCTCCCCGCGCACGAGGCGCGCGAGCGGATCGGGGAGGTCGCCGAGCTGCTGGGCATCGGCGCCCTGCTGGACCGTCAGGTGGGCCGGCTCTCCAACGGGCAGCGCCAGCGGGTGGCGCTCGGCCGGGTGCTGGTGCGGCCGGCCAGGGCGTTCCTGCTGGACGAGCCGCTGTCGCACCTGGACGCCAAGCTGCGCCAGGCGATGCGCGCGGAGCTGCGGGCGATCGGCGCGGTCCGGCGCACGACCACGCTGTACGTCACCCACGACTCGGTGGAGGCGCTGGCGCTCGGCGACCGGATCGGGGTGATCCGGGAGGGCCGGATGGTGCAGACCGGGACCCGGGAGGAGCTGTGGCACCGCCCGTACGACACCTTCGTCGCCCGGTCCTTCGGGCGGCCGCGGATCAATCTGCTGCCGGGCACGGTGACGCCCGAGGGGCGCTTCCGGTCGCCGGACGGGGCGTACGAGCTGCCGCTGGCGGTGCCCGCGCCGCCCGGCACCTCCGTCCAACTGGGCGTACGCCCGCGGGACATCGGGATCGCGGGGCCGGGGCGTACCGGCGGCGGGCCTCCCGGGCGGGAACGTACCGGTGGCGGCGGGGCCCGCGCCCTGGAGCTGACCGGCACCGTCCATGTCACCGAGCTGCTGGGCCGGGCCACCGAGGTCACCGTCCGGATCGGCGGGCAGCAGCTGTCCCTGGTCGCCCCGCGTGCCGAGGCGGCCGGGCTCAGGCCCGACCATCCGGTACGGCTCTCGTTGCGGCCTGAGAGTCTGCTGCTGTTCGAGGCCGACCGGCCGGCACGTCCAGGACGAAGGATCAGCACGTGAGCAACGTTCCGCAGCGGGGCCCCGCCCCGCGCCAGGCATCCATAGCCGAGTACGTCCTCGCCCAGGGCGAGGTGAGCGCCGCAGAGCTGGCGGAGCGCTTCGACGTCAGCCTGATGACCATCCACCGCGATCTGGACGAGCTGGAACGGCAGGGCATCGTCCGCAAGTTCCGCGGCGGCGTCACCGCCCAGCCGTCCGGTGTCTTCGAGTCGAACGTCTCCTACCGGCTGAAGACGATGCGGGCCGAGAAGGCGGCCGTCGCCGAACGGGCCCTGCGGCTCATAGAGCCGGGGATGGCGGTGATGCTCGACGACTCGACGTCCACGCTGGAGATAGCGCGCCGGCTGCGCTCCATCACCCCGCTGACCGTCGTCACCAACTTCCTGGAGGCGATCAATCTGCTGTCGCAGGAACGCGGCATCCATCTGATGGGTCTGGGCGGGGACTTCGACCCGCTGCACTCCTCCTTCCTCGGCGTCTCGTGCGTGGAGGCGGTGCAGTCGCTCCAGGTCGACATCTGCTTCACCTCGACCTCCGCCGTGTCCGGCGGCTTCGCCTACCACCAGGAGCAGCACATCGTCTCCGTGAAGCGGGCGATGCTCGACTCGGCGAGCCGCAACGTGCTGCTCCTGGACCACTCCAAGCTGGGCCGGGTCGCTCTGCACCGGCTCGCCCCGCTCTCCCGCTTCGATCTGCTGCTGGTCGACGACGGGGCGTCCCCGCGGGCACTGCGCGAGCTCGACGAACACAAGGTGCCGTACGAGGTGTGCGGCACGGGCCGGGAGTCCGGAGCGGAGGACCGCGATGACGGGTGAACACGATGACGGGTGAGCGCGGGGCGGCGACGGGTGAGTCCCGGGGCGGACGGGCGCGAGGCGGCGGTCGCGGATGACCGAACTGGCCCTGCGCGCCCTGCGCAAGACCTACACCGGGCGGGGCCGGGCCGCCGTCGAGGCCGTCCGGTCCATCGATGTCGAGCTGCGCTCCGGCGAGCTGCTGGGGCTGCTCGGCCCGTCCGGCTGCGGGAAGTCCACGACCCTGCGGATGATCGCCGGGCTGGAGACGGTGACCGGCGGCGACATCCTGATCGGCGGTTCGTCGGTGGTGGCGCTCCCGGCCCGGCGGCGCAACATCGGAGTGGCGTTCGAGAACTACGCGCTGTACCCGCCGCTGACGGTCGCGGAGAACCTCGGCTTCGGACTCGCCGCCCGGGGCGGGTGCGGCCGGGCCGAGATCCGCCGCCGGGTCGCCCGGATGGCCGAACGCATGGGGATCGCCGATCTCCTGGACGCCCGCCCGGCCGGGCTCTCCAGCGGCCAGAAGCAGCGGGTCGCCCTGGCCCGCGCCCTGATCCGCTCCCCCGACGTCCTCCTCCTCGACGAGCCGCTCTCCCATCTGGACGCCGCCCAGCGGGACACCACCCGGCGCGAGCTGAAACGCATCCAGCGCGACAGCGGGCACACCGCGATCCTCGTCACCCACGACCAGGAGGAGGCGCTGTCGCTCGCCGACCGGATCGCGGTGATGCGGGACGGCGAGATCCAGCAGCTCGGCACGCCCGAGGAGATCTACGACGCCCCGGCCAACCTGTTCGTCGCCGACTTCGTCGGGGAACCGGCCATCAACCTGCTGCCCGGCACGGCCGACGCGGCGGGCGCGGTGCGCCTCTCGGACTCCGTACGCATCCCCGTACCGCACCGGATCGCGGCGGGACGCGCGGCGGTGCTCGGGGTCCGCCCGGAGGACCTCCGCCTGGACGACACTGGTGCACGGGCCCGGGTCGCCGCCCATGAACCCCTGCTGGAATCCGGCATCGCCACGCTGTCGCTCGACGGGGTGGCGGAGCCGCTGGTCGTCGTGACCGGTCCGGAGGTACGGCTCGACCGGGACGACACCGTACGCATCACCGCCGATCCCCGGCACATCCATGTCTTCGACGCCCAGACAGGAGACGCTCTGCGATGACCCGCCCCGAGACGGTCCGGCCCGAGAGCAACCGCCCCGCGCCGAGGATTCTGCTCGCCGGTGACCACTTCGTCCGCAACTCGCTGCTCGCCGACGCCCTGCACCGGGCCCTGGGGCCGCTCGGCACGGAGCCCCGGCTCGGCGAACTCACCCTGCCCTGGCCCCTGGAACCCTTCGGCAAGGTCGCCGAGGTCGACGAGGCGAGCGATGTCGAGGACGCGCTGATCGCCGCGCTGGACGGGGTGGAGGTGTGCGTGACGCAGATGGGCCCGTTCACGGAGCGGGTGCTGGCGGCCGCCCCGGACCTGCGGCTGATCGTGGTCTGCCGGGGCGGCCCGGTCAATGTGAACGCCGCGGCGGCACACGCCCGGGGCGTACGGGTGTGCTTCGCGCCGGGGCGGAACGCGGCGGCCACCGCGGAGTTCACCGTCGGGCTGATCCTCTCCGCGCTGCGCCGCATCCCCGAGGCGCACCACTCCCTCGCCGTCGACGGCCGCTGGGACGCCTCCCACTACACCTACGAGAACTGCGGCCTGGAGCTGGAGGACACCCCGGTCGGGCTGATCGGCTACGGAGCGGTGGGCAGCCGGGTGGCCCGGGTGCTCTCCGCGTTCGGCGCCGAGGTCGAGGTGTACGACCCGTATGTGCGCGGCGACGTCCACGGCATGCGGGCCGGTTCGCTGGAGGCGCTGCTGGCCCGCTCGCGCGTCCTCACCCTGCACGCCCGACTCACCCCGGAGTCCCGGCATCTCATCGGCGCCCGCGAACTGGCGCTGCTGCCGCGCGGTGCGGTGCTGGTGAACGCGGCCCGGGGCGGGCTGCTGGACACGGAGGCGCTCTGCGACGCGCTGGACTCGGGGCAGCTGCGGGCCGCGGCGCTCGACACCTACGAGCAGGAGCCGCCCCCGCCCGGCTCGCGGCTCCTGCGTACCCCGCACCTGCTGATGACCCCGCATGTGGCGGGGGCGAGCAGGGCCGTCGCGCAGAAGGCGGCCCGGATCGCGGCCGCCGAGGTGGCGCGCTACGTACGGGGCGAACCACTCGCCCACGCCCTCCGGGAGGAGCCGTGACGATGACCGGAAGCGGATGCGGAAGCGGAACCGGAACCGAGCCGCGCTACATCGGCGTCGACGTCGGCACGTCCGTGGTGAAGGCGGCGGCCTTCGACCCGCTGGGCCGCACACTGGCCGTCGAGTCCCGCCCGGTGGGGCTGGCGATCCACGACGGCCGCGTGGAACAGGACATGGACGAGGTGTACGGCGCGGTCGGCGAGGTGCTGGCCGCGCTCGGCTCCGACGGGGTGGCGTTCGTCGGCCTCACCGGCCAGGGCGACGGCGTCTGGCTGGTGGACGCGGCGGGCCGGCCGGTCCGCAAGGCGATCTCCTGGATGGACGGCCGGGCCCATGAGCTGGTCGACGCCTGGCTGGCGTCCGGGGTCTTCGAGACCGTCTACCGGCGCACCGGCAGCGCGATGTTCCCGGGCTGTCCGGGCCCGGTGCTGGCCTGGCTCGACCGGCACGAACCTGCCGCGCTCGACGCCGCGACGACCGCCCTGTACTGCAAGGACATGGTGTTCCAGCGGCTGACGGGGGTCCGGGCCACGGACGTCTCGGACGCGTCGATGCCGTTCCTGGACCCGGTGACCCGCGCGTACGCCCCGGACGTCGTGGCCGCGCTCGGCCTCACCCACCGGTCCTCGCTCCTCGCCCCGGTCAGCGACCCGGTCGCCACCGCCGAACTCCCCTCGGGTTCACCGGTCTCCAACGGCCCGTACGACCTGCCGGCCAGCGCACTCGGCGCGGGCGTCACCCGCCCCGGCGACGGGCTCCTGATCGTCGGCACCTGCCTGGCCGCGCTGGTGGCCACCGAACGGCTCGCCCTGGACGGCGAACCGGCGGGGCTGCACATCTCCACCGACCGCCCCGGCCACTGGCTGCGCGCCATGCCCGCGATGGTCGGCACCGCCGCCCTGGACTGGGTCCTGACCACCACCGGCGTACGCCACACGGAGGTCGACGCGCTGCTCGCCACCACCGCGCCCGGCGCGAACGGGGTCCGGGTGCTCCCCTACTTCGCCCCGTCCGGCGAACGCGCCCCGTTCGTCGAACCGAGGCTGCGCGCCGAGTTCACCGGCGTGTCCCTGGAGACGACCCCCGCCGATCTGATCCGCGCCGTCTGCGAGGGCATCGGCTTCGCCGCCCGGCACTGCCTGGAGGCCGCGGGCCTCACCGGCACCCTCGCCCTGTGCGGCGGCGGCACCCGCTCCCCCGCCTGGACGCGCCTGTTCGCCGACGTACTGGGCCGCCCGGTCCGGATCGTGGAGGGCGAGGTCGGCGCACGCGGCGCGGTGCTGGCGGCGGCCCGGCGCTTCGGCACGGAGCTGGACACGGCGGCGTGGACGGCCCCGACCGCGATCGTCGACCCGGACCCGGCGCGCGCGGCGCACTACACGAAGGAGTACGAGGACCACCTGAACCGACTCGCCGACGCCCGCACACGCGCCCGCGCCTGACCTCCCGTTCCCCGGGAGGGCTCCGGTCCTACGTCGAAGGGCTGATCACCATCGACCCTTCCTGCTGTTAGCCTGCTCTTGCATAGAGGTTGCAATAACAACATGGCAGCAGCTGAAGGGTTCGATCACATGGCCACGTACACGCTTCCGGAACTCCCGTACGACTACGCGGCGCTCGAACCGGTCATCAATCCGCAGATCATCGAGCTCCACCACGACAAGCACCACGCCGCCTACGTGAAGGGTGCGAACGACACCCTGGAGCAGCTGGCGGAGGCGCGCGACAAGGAGGCCTGGGGAGCGATCAACGGGCTTCAGAAGAGCCTCGCGTTCCACCTCTCCGGCCACATCCTGCACTCGATCTACTGGCACAACATGACCGGTGACGGCGGCGGCGAGCCCCTCGCGGCGGACGGTGTCGGCGATCTGGCGGACGCGATCACCGAGTCGTTCGGCTCCTTCGCGGGGTTCAAGGCCCAGCTGACGAAGGCCGCGGCCACCACGCAGGGCTCCGGCTGGGGCGTCCTGGCGTACGAGCCGGTCAGCGGCAAGCTGATCGTCGAGCAGGTCTACGACCACCAGGGCAACGTCGGCCAGGGCTCCGTCCCGGTCCTGGTGTTCGACGCCTGGGAGCACGCCTTCTACCTCCAGTACAAGAACCAGAAGGTCGACTTCATCGAGGCGATGTGGGCCGTCGTCAACTGGCAGGACGTGGCGAAGCGTTACGCGGCCGCCAAGGAGCGCGCCGACGTGCTGCTGCTCGCCCCCTGACCGGGAGACCCGGATACGTCCTGCCTCGTGATCGTCTTCTCAACCTTCACCGGGCAGGCGGATGAAGGAAGGGCCCCCGCCTGGACGTGCAGGCGGGGGCCCTTCTGTGACACCGGACGGCTCAACGGCCCGCGACACGCCCCAGCAGCGTGCTCAGCGCCTGCTCGGAGTGGGTCCAGAGCACCGCTCCTCCGGCCCCCGGCACCAGGTGCCGCGCCGCGCCCGGGATGCGCGAGGCCAGCCGGATCCCCTGGTCGGGCGAGTGGCTCATGTCCTTCTCCCCGTACCAGAGGTCGACGGGCACGGAGATGTCGGACAGCCCGATCTCCCAGCGCCCCATGGCCAGCGCGGTGTCCCGGGCGTATCCGGCCGCCCCCTGCGCGAAGGCCTCGTCGAGGGCCCGGCGGTAGGCGGCGGCGAACGCGGGCTGCTGGTACACGGCGAGGTCGCACTCCGGGCTGTTGGACATGACCATGTCCCACATTCCCTGCGGGGTGAACCCGGCGAAGACCTGCTCGGCGGCGGCCGGGTCGGCCACGGCCAGGTCGACGAGGCGCCGCAGCTCCTCCGGCAGCGCGTCGGTGAAGCCCGGCTCGGCGATCTCGTCCGCGCCGGAGACCACCGCGAGCGCCCGGACCGCCCCGGCGGCGGCGCACGCCAGCGCGAACGGCGCCCCCTGCGAGTTGCCGACCATCAGGGGCCGCCCCAGCCCGCGCTGCCCGGCGAACGCGCGGACATCGTCGACGAAGTCACCGAACGTACGCCCCGGCAGCGGCGAGGAGGCCCCCAGCCCCGGGCGGTCGAGGGAGATCAGCCGCACCCCGAGCCCGTCCAGCGCATCGGCGCCGAACCCGAGGTGCCTGCTGGTGGCCGCGCCGGGCGAAAACAGCACCGGCGTCCCGTCTTCCGGCCCCCACTCGGCCCAGCCCAGCAGCCGGCCTCCCGGGAGCTGCTCCGTACCGATACGAACCGGGTCGATCACATGCAAATCCATGCATCCGATCATGGCCGGATCACTCGCATCCGTCCAAGGCTTTTCCGCCGGTCCCGCCGGTCCCGCCGGTCCCGCCGGCGCAATCGCCAGTGCGGCTCAGGGGGTGGCGGCGTCCGGCCAGGCGATGTCGGTCTCGACCGGCGCGTCGTAGTCGATGCCGGGCACCGCGAACCCGTACAGGCGCCGCACCTCCGCGTGGAACCAGCCGAGGTCGGCGAGTTCGGTGATGTTCTCGGTGGTGGCGGTGTTCCACCGCTCGGTGACGGCCGCCTGGACGGCGGGGGCGAGTTCCCAGGTGTCCAGGCGCACCCGCCCCTCCTCGTCGAGTTCGAGCGGGCGGACACCGGTGAGCTGGTCCCACAGGTCGGTGAGCTGACCGATCGGCGGAACCATGGACGCGCCGAGGACGCCGCGGAGCAGCCCGACGTACAGGGCGATGCCGGGGATCGCGGTCGAGGACTGGGTGACGGCGGCCGCGTTGACCGAGGTGACCGCGCGCCCGCCGACGAGCTTGCCGAGCCGCTCGTCGAGGGTGCGGGCGGTCTGTTCGAGGTGGGACTTGGCGGCGCCGATGGTGCCCTGCCGGTAGATCGCGGCCGTCAGCGCGGAGCCGATGTAGGAGAGGGCGGCGGTGGTGAATCCCTCGGCGAGCAGTCCGCGGTCCGCGAGATGGTCGATCCACCGCTCCCAGTCGGTACCGCCCATGACTGCGATGGTCTGCTCGATGTCGTCGCCGTCCGCGGGCTGCGTACCGACCTCCCGCACCTCGCCGGTGCCCGCGTCGTCGAAGACGAGGGTCTTGGTGCTGTAGGGCTCACCGATGGGCTTGAGGACGGACGCGTAGGTGGCCCCGGTGTCGGGGTCGGTACGGCGCGGGGCGGCCACCGAGTAGACCAGGTAGTCCAGACGGCCGCCGAACCGCTCCTCCAGCACCCGCGCGACCTGGTTCTTCATCTCGTCGGAGAACGCGTCCCCATTGAGGAACACCATGTCGTGACCGTGCCGCCGGGCGAGTTCGGCGGTCGCGGCCGTGCGGTACCAGCCGGCCGTACCCGTGCGCCGCCCCGGGGCCTTCTCGAAGCAGACCCCGATGCCACGGATCCCGGCGCGGGCGAGACCGGCGATCGTCGCGGCCAGCCCGTACCCGGCGGAGGAGCCGATGACCAGCGCCACGGGGGCCCGGTCGGGGATGCGGGACGGGGCGGGGACGGCCCGCCACATGTCCTCGACCAGGCGTTCGCAGCCCGCCGGGTGGGAGTCGAGGAAGAGGAAACCACGGTTCTTGGGGGCGATGACGCGTTCGCTCACGTGCTCGGGTCCTTACGGTTCGTCACGGACGGGGAAGCGGCGACCGCGAGGGCATGCACCGCGCCCTGCAAGTCTGCGACCGTACGGAGACGGGTGGTCACCTCGTCGGCGACAGTATTGCCCGGCAGCGCTTGGAGGCTTCCCACTGATGGCACGACGGCCGGAACCGGGGGCCGACGCGGCCCATGACCCGTCGTCGAAGTGCCGCCTGCCTGCGGTTCCCGGCAGGCACGCTCGCCGCGTCGTCGACGGAGTCGTCCCCGTACACCCGGTACGGGGACGGTCCCGCGCCTTGCGCTCGCACGCACCGGACACCGCACGGCCCGGCCTCCGGCCGGACGACGGCGCTTCGACGACAGGCCCTAGTCCTGAGCGTCGAGAACGTCCCTGGCCGCCGAGCGGAAGCTCTTCACCGCCTGGTAGAGGGCGTGCTCCCGCTCGACGGCAAGGGCGGTGTCCGCCGCCTTGCGGGAGGTGTCTCCCGCGTGGGCGTCCTTCACCATCCGCCGCATCACGTCGGAAAGGTCACCGGATGCCCCGGCCACGCGGTCCGCCGCCGCCACCATGGCGAGGGGCCCTTCGATGGTGACGACTTCGGCCACGCGGTGCACCTCGCGCGCCAGGGCCACGAAGCGTCGTACCTCCTCGTCGGCCTTCCGCAGGTCGGGATCGTCCGGCCGGAGTACGTCGAAGACGGCGCCCATGGCCACATCGCGGTCGTGCAGCGCGCCGAGGTAGTCGGCGTAGGCATCCCTGCGGTGCTGTCTGCGCCACTGGGCGTACTGCGAGCGCGCCGCGGCACGCCCGCTCACCATCGCCGCGCCAAGGGTGGCGAGCGAGCCAACGGCGGCACCGAGCAGCGCGGCGAGTCCAGCGTCCATGCACGCATTCTGCCTTCGCTTCACCGCCGCCCGACCACCGCAGTCCGACCACGGCAGTCCGACGCCCCGCCCGTCGACCCGCCCGTCGACCCGGTGTACAGGCCGCGCCGCTCGGCCCACACGCCGCACGCCGCGTACCGCGTACCGCCCCCGCGAGCGCCCCGGCCGGTACCGGCGGGCGCGTCAGCCGGTGACGAGTGCCATCATCAGCCCGTCGTACCCCTTGCTCCCCACCGTCTGGAGCGCGGTCGCGGTCAACCTCGGCTCGGCCGCGACGAGTTCGGTGAACCGGCGTACGCCCTGCACCTTCGGGTCCTCGCTGGCGCCGTCGACCACCTCGCCGTCGCGTACGACGTTGTCGGCGATGATCAGGCTGCCGGGCCGGGTCAGCTTCAGGGACCAGGCCAGGTAGTCCGGGTTGCTCGGCTTGTCCGCGTCGATGAACACGACGTCGAACGGACCGTGCCCCTGCGCCGCGAGCTCCGGCAGTGTGTCCAGGGCGCGGCCGACCCGGATCTCGACGACGTCCGCGAGCCCGGCCCCCTCGATGTTGGCCCGTGCGACCTCCGCGTACGCCGGATCGGCCTCCAGCGTGACGACCCTGCCGCCTTCGGGCAGCGCACGCGCCAGCCAGATGGTGCTGTAGCCGCCCAGGGTGCCGATCTCCAGCACGGTGCGCGCGCCCTGGAGCCTGGCGAGCAGGTTCAGCAGCTTGCCCTGGTTGGCGGCGACCTGGATCGCCGGGAGCCCCGCCGCGTCACTGTTCTCCACGGCCGCCTCCAGGGCCGCGTCCGGGCCCACCAGCAGCCCGTTGAAGTAGTCGTCGACCTCGGTCCATCGCGCCGGCGTCACGGTATGTTCCTCTCGCTCGGATTGAGTTCCCAAAAGGAACTTACCTCATGCCGACGAATGCGATGATGAACAGCATGACTCCAGCCCCCGCCGACCCCACCGTTCTGCACCCGATGCCGGGCCAGCCCCGGGTCGTCCTGCTGAAGCCCCTGGTGAAGTCCGAACTGATCGAGGTCGGGGACTTCTCGTACTACGACGACCCGGACGACGCCACCGCGTTCGAGACCCGCAACGTGCTCTACCACTACGGGCCGGAGAAGCTCGTCATCGGGAAGTTCTGCGCGCTCGGGACCGGGGTGCGGTTCCTCATGAACGGCGCCAACCACCGGATGGACGGGCCGTCCACGTTCCCGTTCCCCTCCATGGGCGGTTCCTGGGCCGAACACTTCGACCTGCTGACCGGCCTGCCGGGCCGGGGCGACACGGTCGTCGGCAACGACGTCTGGTTCGGCTACGGCTCGATGGTGATGCCGGGCGTACGGATCGGGCACGGCGCGATCATCGGCGCCGGCTCCGTGGTCACCTCCGACGTACCCGACTACGGCATCGTCGGCGGCAACCCGGCCCGGCTGATCCGCACCCGGTACGACGAGGAGACCGTCGCCCGGCTCCTCGCCGTCGCCTGGTGGGACTGGCCCGTCGAGCACCTCACCCGGCACATCCGCACCATCATGTCCGGCAGCGTCGACGCCCTCGAAGCGGCCGCCCCGGAAGGAACGCCATGACGATCACCGTCCGCGAGCTGGCCTACTACCCGGTCAAGGGCTGCGCCGGGACCACGGTCGACTCGGCACAGGTCCTCGGCACCGGCCTGGCCCACGACCGTACGTTCATGGTCGTGGACGCGGCGGACGGCGCCTTCCGCAGCCAGCGCACGCACCCCGCCATGGCCGCGATCCGGGTCGGGGTCCTGGACGGCGGCGCAGCGCTGGCCCTGGCCGCCCCGGGGGTCGAGCCGCTGCGCCTCGACGTCGACCGGGACGGCCCGCGCCTGGACGTCAGCATGTTCGACCGCCCGCTCGGCGCGGCCGTCGACCAGGGGGACGCAGTCGCGGAGTGGTTCTCCGACGCGCTCGGCGTGAAGTCCCGCCTGGTGCGCGTGGCCCCCGGCTTCGACCGGGACGGCTGGGGCGACACCCCCGGCAAGGTCAACTTCGCCGACGCGCACGCGGTGCTGGTCGCCTCGACGGCCTCCCTGGACGACCTCAACGCCCGCATCACCGCCCGGGGCGACGCGAAGCCCGTCCCCATGGACCGCTTCCGCCCCAACATCGTCCTGACCGGCCACGACGAGCCCCACTTCGAGGACCGGGTACGCCGGATGCTCATCTGCTCCGTCGAACTCGCCCACTCGGTACGGGCGACGCGCTGCGCCGTCCCCATGGTCGACCAGACGACCGGCCACCGCATGGGCCCGGAACCGATCCGCACCCTGTCGACGTACCGGCGCGAGCCGGAGTACGGGAACAGGGTCAGCTTCGGCGCGAAGAACGCGGTGGTCTGCGAGGGCGTGCTGAACGTCGGGGACACGGTCGAGGTCACGGAGTGGCTCGACGCATGACGGTCGGGCACGGGGCGGCGCAACCCGTGACGGTCGGGCGCGGGGCGGCCCGGCGCGTGCGGGCCTTGCCCGTGTCGGCCCCTCCCGGGGCCGCCGTCACCGCGAATCAGTGGGGAGGGAATCCCCGATGTGGGCCAGGACGGGGCGGATGCCCGTACGTGGACAGCCGTGGCCCTATGCCTGCGTCAGCAAATCCGCCACGTCGGCACAGAGCAGGCGGAGTTGACATCGGCACTCACCCGAAACCCATGTGAACGCACGATCCCGGCTTTCCCTCACACACTGGCCACAGTTGGCCGATTGTTGCTTTGCTGATTGCATCAGCGATGCCCGAGTTGATAGAGAAGGGTGCGCGAACAGCTATTCGGGTTGCTGGACGTCCCTGACGTCGAGGACGGCCGGGAGGGGGGCTTCTCATGGTGGCGTGGGACATCAGACCGCAGGGTGTGCAGGGGCAGTTGAAGGTCGTCGGTACGCATGCCGGTGATCTGGAGAAGGCTCTGACGGCATTGATGAAGACGGTGTCGGAGGCGGCGCAGGCGGCGGGTACGGCGGTGCCGGGTCCGCAGGCGGTGACGCCTCTTCAGGGGCCGGTGGCTCCGGGGCAGGCGCCGTTGTCCCGTGCGGCGATGGGGCCGGTGGCTGCTGCGCTGGGTGAGTATCTGGGTGAGCGCAAGAAGGACCTGGAGGCTGCGGCCGAGCGGATCGAGGCGTGCGTGCTGGGCGCGGTGGAGGCCACCGACGCGTACTGCGAGGGTGATCTGGAGACGGCCAGGAATGCGCAGAACGCGGCGAAGGCCGTGCGTCTGGATGTCCTCCGGGGCATGCAGGGGCACCGGTGAGTGGTGCCGAGCCGGTCGACCCGTCGGGGATTCCGGTGTTCACCGGTGATCTGGCGCTGCTCGATACGAAGGTGACGGCGCTGTCGGGTCATGGGGCGGCGATCGCGGCGGCTGCCGGTGATGTGCACAGCAGTTTCGGTGGGCTGAGTGCCTTCTACAAGGCGCCCGAGGCGGAGCGGTTGTTCGCGACGACCGCTCCGGTGGCGGCGACGGGGCTGTCGCTGAGTGCGGAGTTGTGTGTCATCGCCGGTGCGTTGAGTACGTACTCGGACGATGCGTTCCCGCTGGTGGAGAGGCTCAAGGAGCTGAAGCGGGACGCGGTCGCCTTTCGGGTGCGGGCCGAGGGTGATGACAAGTGGCGTGAGGACGGTGATCTGGTCGAGGAGAACAATCGGCGCCGTGGCGAGATAGCCGAGGTCTGGGCGGCTTTCCAGGAGGTGGAACGGGCCTGTCACGCCAAGATCGTGGCCCTGGTCGGCGGCAAGGCGCTGAAGACCGATGACGGTTCCGGCAGGAAGGGCACCTACGGCTATGACGCCGAGGCCCTCAAGCAGGCGGAGAGCCTGCCGTGGGGGGAGGCGGTCGAGGAGTCGACGCCGTGGTGGCAGGTGTGGGAGCACGCCTACGACTTCGGCAAGGGGTTCCTCGTCGACGGGGTCTGGGGCACGCTCAAGGGGCTGGGCACCCTGGCCGGGTTCGAGGGCGGGGACGCCGCCGGAGAGGCATGGACCGGCCTGGCGAAACTGGCCACCGGCCTCTCGCCCGCCGCGATGCTCGCCCTGCATGCCCTGCCCGGCGACCACTCCGCCTGGATACGCGACTCGCAGACCGCGGTGAGGGAGACCGGCAAGGCACTGATCGCCTGGGACCAGTGGGGCAGCAATCCCTCCCGCGCCGCCGGAGCGGTCACCTTCAACGTCCTGACCACCGTCTTCACCGGCGGCACCGGCAGCGCCGCGGCAGGCGCGGGCAAAGCGGGCCTGGCCGCCAAGGCCCTCTCCCTCACCAGCAGGACCGCCCGCGCGGTCGACCCCATGACCTACGTCTTCAAGGGCGCGGGGGCCGGGCTGAGGAAGGTCGGCGACGTGATGGCGGGCCTCAAGGGCCTGGGCCGCGTCGAGTTCCCGCCCCTGCCCGACCACGTGATCACCCTCCCCGAAGGCACTGTCCGTCTCCCCGACGGCACCGTCCGCCTCCCCGAAGGCGCCACCGTTCCGGAAGGCGCTACCGCCCTCCCCGACGGCACCGTCAAACTCCCCGACAAAGCCGTGGCACTGCCCGAAGGCACCGTCAGGCTGCCCACCGACCCCGGCGAACCGGCCCGCTACATCGACAGCAAGTACAACCTCCTCGACGAGAACGGCGACGTCCTCCAGAACGTCAAGGACGCCCATGTCGAAGGCTCCCCGGACACCCCCTCGAACACCCCGCACACCGGCTCCCCCGAACGGCAACCCGCTCTCGTCGGCGCGGGCACACATCCCCCTGGCACCTCTGGCCACGTCGGCAGCGGCCTGGACAACGACCTCCGGGGCACCGGCCATTCCGGAAGCGACTTCCCCGGCGACGCCGCCGATGGCAGGAAAACGTCGGCGGGAGGCGACCACGGAGCCCCCGGTGACGACGGCTCACCTCAGGCCGGCAGCCACTCCGACGACGGTCTTCCTCCCGAAGAACCCCGCCCTTTCGAACGCGGAGGTGAGACGGAGCACCAGATCCGGGACCAGCTGCGTGACTCCAAGGTGAAGCCGAAGGACCTGGAAACAACCTTGGCCAACTTGGCAAAGCACCCTTCGGGCCAGGAAGTAGCGGATCTGATCGTCTCCGGGCGATTCAATGGCCTGACGAACTACGATCAGGTTGTTTCAAGCCTCAGCCAGAAGAGCGGGATGTCAGGTGGCATCGAGCAGCTCCGGCTGGCTGAGCGCCTACAGCGCCATGGCGTCGCGGACATCAGCTTTGAAATCAAAAGGGATACGGAGATCAAGCCTGGGGTCGTCACCGGCTTCCATACAGACATGGACGTCATGGCCCGCGATGCCAACGGAAAGGTCTACGGGTACCAATTCAAGGAGATCGCGAAGCCGTCGACAGTATTCGATAAAATATGGAAAAGCAGCAAGCAACTGGATAATTCCGGTGCTGATGTGAAAATTTTCGTCGTCGACACGAAGGGGAGCATGGCGGACATGCTGGCTACCGACGTCCAAAGCGAACTCGCCAGGCTTCACACGCGGAAGGACCTACTCGTCGTGCTGCGCGTCGAAGACGGCACGCTCATGTACCCACCCGGTGCCGACTTCCTGCCTGGAGGACGTCCTTGATCGCCACCACGCCCGTCGCACAATGGTCCTGGGGCGAGCGCGGGCGGGATACGGATCTGGTCCAGGAGGCTGTCCGAAGGTTCTCGTCGGCGCTGCACATCCTTGAGCGGCACCGCCTCGGAACTCCGCATGACGGTCTCGTGTCCGTCAAGGTCCCCACGCGAGGACACCGGAACTTCCTGTTCAACGCCGAACTCCGATTCACTCGCACCCTCGCGAAGGAAATCAAGGCGAACCTCACTGCCGGAGAAATACAGGGCGTGGAGCTGCTCGCACTGTGCGACGGGTTCGTGGAATTCGGTTCCGGCCTGGTGGCTTCGGAAAGCATGTTCGCTCTCTCGGTCGAAGTCTCCGAGGACTACTTCAACACAGGGCTCACGACCTTCTCGGATGCCTGGATGCCGTTCGACCTGCGCGGTCGGGAACAGGAGGAGCCCTTCTCGCAAAATCGCTCCCGCCTGTCAGGGGCTCTGGCGGACCTTTCCGAAGCGCTCGGCCTGGAGACGGACCCGGATGATCCCACTTGGTTCGGCATCCCGACCGAAACCGGCGTCGAGAACCATTTCGAGGACGACGGCTCCCCGTCCGATGTGTGGGGCCGGTTCGAGATCCCCTACCGGAACGGGATCTTCAGCCAGACCCCGAGGTTCGAGCCGGGCTACCGGCGCGTGGCATCCGGCCCCGTGCTGTACTTCCCCGTCCGCAGCCAGGACGGAGTCCTGGGCTATCTCTGGGCCTCGGACGCCGAGGGCGCGGCAAGCTTCGAGGCTCGGGACGATGCCGACCTCGACGGATACCGGGCCGGTCTCGTCTGGCTGGACCGGCTGAAGGACGCTTACGGGCGCGGCCTCGGCCCCGGCGCCGCGCTGCTCGAACTCATGAACGCACCGAGCAACCCGGTGGCAGGGACGCCGGCAGGGGCGGCCCCCCTGGAGGTGAACGAGTTCCGGGCACTGAGGGAGTTGGCCGGTCGGTGAGCAAACGTCGGTACGACCTGGCTGCGCGCAGGGCGCTCCCGCTCCGCGCGCAGGGCGCTCCCGCTCCGCGCGCAGGCGCGTCGTCGCGGAGGTCTCCCTCACCCGTCCCCCTGCGCCCCCACCAACACGTCTCCCGCCTCCGTGCGGAAGTACAGGACCGAGCGGCCCGACCTCCGGCGGTGCGCCAGGCCCGCGTCGAGGAGGATCTTCAGATGGCGGCCGACCGAGCCGAGGGCCTGGCCGGTCAGGGCGGCCAGTTGGGTGGTGCTCTTCGGGCCGGCGAGGAGGACCAGGACCGAGGCCCGACCCGGGCCGAGGAGGCGGGACAGGCTGTCCGGGACCCGGGTGCGGTCCGCGTCGGCCAGGGTGCCGGAGCAGGGGTGGACGATCGCGTACCGCTGGGACTCGTCGTCCCAGGAGACCCAGCCGGAGCGCTGGGTGACCGGGACGAACAGCAGCCGTACGCCGGAGAGTCGCTTCGGGGGGTAGTCGTGCGCGTTGATCCTGAGCCGGCTCCCGCCCAGCCACCGCATCCCCGGGCGCAGCCCGCTCAGGGCCGCCGCCCAGCCGCCCTGGCTCAGCTGTCCGGTCCGCGCGACGATGTCCGCCTCGATGATCCGGCGGCGGCGCGGCCAGTCCGGCAGCACGGTGTGCCGCCAGACCCAGTCCAGGACGTCGGCGGCGCGCTGCGCCAGGTCGTCGCGGTCCAGGGGCGGCGGGAGGGGGGTGCCGCCGAGCGAGACCGTCAGGTCCGAGCGGGCGCGTTCCGAGGTGGTCGCCCGGACGGGGGCCAGCTCCTCCTCGAAGGCCGGGGTGCCCTCGCCCGTGGGCGTCGGGGTGATGAAGTCCGCGTTCCAGCTGCCGCCGAGCGCCGCCGGTACGAGCAGGGCCGCGACCGGGTCGGCGGTCTGCCGGGCCCGGTAGGCGGGCAGATGGGCGTCGAGCCAGGTCCGTTCGCCGGGGTGATCGGGGCGGGCCCGTTCCAGGGCGTTCAGGGCGGAGATGGTCTCCGCGAGCGGCGAGACGACGAACCGGCTCCCGGCCAGCGTGTCCGCGTTGATCTGCCACGTACCCATGACGTTTCGCCTCCGCGCGAAACTCTAACGGTCCGCCCGGACCGCCCCCGAGACTCCCCGCATGCGCACCTACCGGGAACTCTTCCGCACGCCTCAGTTCGGGCCGCTCTTCGCGACCAGTGCCGTGCAGGTGGCCGGAGCGACGATGAGCGGGCTGGCCCTCGGCACCCTCGTCTACACCGCGACCGGCTCGCCCCTGCTCGCCGCCCTCTCCATGTTCGGGTCCTCTCTCGCCCAGGTACTCGGGGCGACCGTGCTGATGTCGGCGGCGGACCGGCTGCCGCCGAGGGCCGCGACGACCGGACTGGCGCTCTTCTTCGGACTGGCCACCGCCCTGCTCGCCGTCCCCGGGCTCCCGCTGCCGGTGGTCTTCGCGATCATCCTGGCCGAGGGGGTGGTCGCCGCCGTGGGCGGCGGGGTGCGGTACGGGCTGCTCAACGAGGTGCTGCCCAAGGACGGCTATCTGCTGGGGCGTTCCGTACTGAACATGTGCTCCGGCCTGATGCAGATCGGCGGCTACGCGCTCGGCGGGCTCCTGGTGGCGACGCTGTCCGCGCGCGGCACGCTGCTGGTCGCCGCCGGGCTGTATCTGGCGGGCGCGGCGGTCGCCCGGTCCGGTCTGGTGCGGCGGCCCCCGCGCGCCACCGGTCGGCCGTCCGCCGCCGAGACCTGGCGGATCAACGCCCTGCTGTGGTCGTCCGGCCCGCGCCGCCGGGTCTATCTGGCGCTCTGGGTGCCGAACGGGCTGATCGTCGGCTGCGAGTCGCTCTTCGTCCCGTACGCCCCCGGGCACGCCGGGCTGCTCTTCGGCTTCGCCGCGCTGGGGATGCTCATCGGGGACACGCTGGCGGGCCGGTTCGTCGCGCGGCACCGGCGGAGGCGGCTTGCCGCACCGCTCCAGCTGCTCCTGGCCGTCCCGTATCTGCTCTTCGCCGCGCGTCCGGCGCTCCCGCCGGCGTACGCCCTGGTGCTGCTCGCCTCGGTCGGGTTCTCGGCGAGCCTGCTCTACCAGGAGCGGCTGATGGCCCTGACGCCGGACGAGTACACCGGTCAGGCGCTCGGTCTGCACTCCTCGGGGATGCTCACCCTGCAGGGCGTCGCGGCGGCGCTGGCCGGCACCCTCGCCCAGCGGACCTCCCCGGCGACGGCGATGACCGTGATGGCGGCGGCCTCGGTCGCGGTCACCCTGGCCCTGACGGCGGCCGGGCGCCGGGCTGCGGGGGCGGTGGGGGCCGCGGAGGCGGTGGACGGCCTCGCGGCCCCGGGGACTTCGGGAGGGGCGATGGGCGGTGCGGGCCCTGTCCGCTGACGGGGCCCGCACCGCGCTCGCGCGGATCGGCGGGTCAGTCGAAGACCGGGCCCTGGGTCCGGGTCCGCTTGATCTCGTAGAAGCCGGGGATCGACGCCACCAGCAGCGTGCCGTCCCACAGCTTCGCCGCCTCCTCGCCCTTCGGAGCGGGGGTGACGACCGGGCCGAAGAAGGCGATCTGCTCGCCGTCCGCGCCCGGCACGGCGATGACCGGGGTGCCGACGTCCTGGCCGACCTTGTCGATGCCCTCCTTGTGGGAGGCGCGCAGCTCGGTGTCGTACGCGTCCGAGTCGGCGAAGTCCGCCAGCTCGACGGGCAGGCCGACATCCTGGAGCGCGCCCACGACGGCCTCGCGGGTGGCGCCCTCGCCCTTGTTGTGGAAGCGGGTGCCGAGCGCGGTGTAGAGGGGGCCGACGACGTCGTCGCCGTGCTTCTGCTGGGCGGCCACGACGACGCGGACCGGGCCCCAGCCCTTCTCCAGCAGCTCGCGGTACTCCTCGGGGAGCTCGTCGAGTTTGTCCTCGTTGAGGACGGAAAGGCTCATCACGTGCCAGCGGACCTCGACGTCGCGGACCTTCTCCACCTCCAGCATCCAGCGGGAGGTCATCCAGGCCCAGGGGCAGAGCGGGTCGAACCAGAAATCGACAGGGGTCTTGCCGGTCGCCGTGCTGTTGTCGGACATGTCTCTCCTCGTAAGAGCGCTCGCATCTGTGCGCAGAACGTTCCCGGGCGCCCCGGCCATTCCCGCATGCCGGGCCGAGTGGCGGCATGGGAGGATCAAACTATTCGAACGTGACACAAAGGAGTGTGCCCGTGCCCGGTGAGAACCTGTCGCGCGACGAGGCCCGCGCAAGGGCCGAGCTGCTGACCGTCGACGGTTACGAGGTCGAGCTCGATCTTCGTTCCGCCATCGGTGGGCCCGACGAGGACGCCGCTGCCGGTCCGCGGACCTTCCGCTCGGTGACGACGATCCGGTTCCGCAACGCGCGGGCGGGGGCGTCGACCTTCGCGGATCTGGTGGCACCGTCCGTGACCGCGGTGACGCTGAACGGCCGGTCGCTCGACCCCGCCGCCGTCTTCGACGGCACACGGGTGGCGCTGGAGGCGCTGCCGGAGGGCGAGAACGTCCTGGTGGTCGACGCGCAGTGCGCGTACAGCCGGACGGGCGAGGGCATGCACCGCTTCGTCGACCCGGAGGACGGCGAGGTCTACCTCTACACGCAGTACGAGCCGGCCGACTCCCGGCGCGTCTTCACCAACTTCGAGCAGCCCGACCTGAAGGCCCCCTTCCGGTTCCAGGTGACGGCGCCCGAGGGCTGGACGGTGTGGAGCAACGGGGCGGAGGAGTCCCGGGAGGACGGGGTCTGGCGGTTCGCCGAGACGAAGCCGATCTCCACGTACATCACGGCGGTCGTCGCCGGTCCGTACCACTACGTGACGGACTCCTACAGCCGTACGTTCGAGGACGGCACGACGCTGGAGATCCCGCTCGGCGCGATGTGCCGCAAGGGGCTCGCCCGGTACTTCGACGCGGACGACGTCTTCCTGATCACCAAGCAGGGCCTGGACTTCTTCCACGACAACTTCGACTACCCGTACCCCTTCGGGAAGTACGACCAGGCGTTCGTGCCCGAGTACAACCTCGGCGCGATGGAGAACCCGGGCTGTGTCACCTTCCGCGAGGAGTACATCTTCCGGGGCAAGGTGACGCAGGCGGCGTACGAGAGCCGCGCCAACGTGATCCTGCACGAGATGGCGCACATGTGGTTCGGCGACCTCGTCACCATGCAGTGGTGGGACGACCTGTGGCTGAAGGAGTCCTTCGCCGACTTCATGGGTGTCTTCGCGATGGTCGAGTCGACCCGGTTCGAGGACGGCTGGATCACCTTCGCCAACAACCGCAAGGCCTGGGCGTACCGCGCGGACCAGCTGCCGTCCACCCACCCGGTCACGGCCGACATCCGTGACCTGGAGGATGCCAAGCTCAACTTCGACGGCATCACCTACGCCAAGGGCGCCTCGGTCCTGAAGCAGCTGGTGGCGTACGCGGGGCGGGACGCGTTCCTGGAGGGCGCCCGGCGCTACTTCAAGAAGCACGCCTACGGCAACACGCAGCTGGGCGATCTGCTGTCCGTGCTGGCCGAGACGTCCGGGCGCGACATGACCGCCTGGTCGCGCTCGTGGCTCCAGACCGCGGGCGTCAACTCGCTGACGCCGGTCGTCACCTACGACGCGGCGGACCGGATCACGGAGCTGGCCGTTCTCCAGGAGGCGGCCGAGTCCCACCCGGAGCTGCGGCCGCACCGGGTCGCGGTCGGCCTGTACCGGCGCACCCCCGACGGCGACCTGGTGCGCTACGCGCGCGCCGAGGCGGACGTGTCGGGGCCGCGCACGGTGATCGAGGAGCTGGCGGGGGCCGAGCGGCCCGAGCTGATCCTGGTCAACGACGACGACCTCACGTACTGCAAGGTGCGCTTCGACGAGGCGTCGCTGGCCACCCTGCGGGCCCACCTCGGCGACATCACGGACCCGCTCGCGCGGGCGCTGTGCTGGTCGGCGATGTGGAGCCTGACCCGGGACGGGCTGATGCCCGCCCGCGACTTCGTCTCCCTCTTCCTGGACTTCGCGGGCCGGGAGACCGAGATCGGTGTGTTGCAGATGCTGCACACCTGGGCCCGGACCGCGCTCGTACAGTACGCGGCGCCCGAATGGCGCAAGGAGGGCGGCCGGGCGCTGTCCGAGGGCGCGCTGCGGGAGCTGAGGATCGCCGAGCCGGGCAGCGAGCACCAGCTGGCGTGGGCGCGGTTCTTCGCGGCGGTGGCCGATTCCGACGCGGACTTCCAGCTGCTGACCGGACTGCTGGACGGCTCGGCCCGGATCGACGGGCTTGATGTCGACCAGGAGCTGCGGTGGGCGTTCCTGTCCCCGCTGGCCTCGCACGGCGTGGCCGAGGAGTCGGTGATCGACGCCGAGCTGGCCCGTGACGACACGGCGTCCGGCAAGCGGCACCAGGTGCGGTGCCTGGCCTCCCGGCCCTCCGCCGCGGTCAAGGCACAGGCCTGGGCGGGCGTCGTGGAGTCGGACGCGCTGTCCAACGCCCTGGTGGAGGCGACGATCGCGGGCTTCGGCCAGTCGTCGCAGCGGGAGCTGCTGGCGCCGTACGCGGACCGGTACTTCGAGGCGATCGAACGGGTGTGGGCCGAGCGGTCCATCCAGATCGGCATGGCCGTGGTGCGGGGCCTGTTCCCGGCCCTCCAGGACGACCCGTCGACGCTCGCCGCGACGGACGCGTGGCTGACGGCCCACGAGGACGCGGCGCCGGCCCTGCGCCGGCTGGTGCTGGAGGCCCGGGACGAGCTGGCGCGGGCCCTGCGGGCACAGACGTGCGACGCGGGCGCGGCCGCGGCGGAGGCATCGGCCGGAATCTGACGCGCGCGGGGCGGTGCGGTGAGCGGTGCGGTAGCGGTGCGGTGAGCGGGGCCGGGGCCGGGGCCGGGGTCGAGATTCCAGGGCCGTTCCCGCACCGCCTGGCCCGGGGCCGGGGTTCTGGGGCCGGGGCTCCGGGGCCTGGGGTTCCGGGGCCGTCTCCGCACCGCCTGGCCGGGGCCTGGGGTTCCGGGGCCCTCTCCGCACCGCCTGCCCCGGGGCCTGGGCCTGGGCCTGGGCCGAAGGGTCCGGGGCCGTCCCCGCACTGCCCGGCCGGGGCCTGGGGTTCCGGGGTTCCAGGGCCGGGGTTCCGGGACCGCCCCGCACCGCCTGCCCCGGGGCCTGGGCCTGGGGTTCCGAGGTTCCAGGGCCGGGGTTCCCGGGCCCTCTCCGCACAGCCTGCCCCCGAGGCCGGGGGCTCCGAGGCCCGGCCCGGGTTCCAGGGCCGCCCCCGCATCGCCCGCGCCGCCCCACCACCGGGGCGGAAGGTGGTGGAGACGGGCCTTTTCGGTCGTCGAACGCGCGTACTTTAGTACGGCGTTGTCCTGAATTGTCGACGAGCGTGTAACAGGGGTTAGCGCCGCCGTGCCGTGCGGGATACCCCGGAGCATGACCCAGAACACGCCGCTCTCCCCCTGCCACCCCCGCCTCACCGGCGACGTCCGCCAACGCGTGCTCTCCACCGCACAGTTGAGGGCGCGAGGCGTGTCCGCCGCGGCGGCCGCCGCGCACTGCCGGACCGGTGGGCCGTGGCAGCAGCCGCTGCCGGGTGTGTACGTCCTGCACCCGGAGCCGCCGACCGGCGAGGAGCGGCTGCGCTCCGCCCTGCTGTACGCCGGCCGGCCACCGGCCTCCGGCCGCCGGGGCGTTCCGGCCCAGCCGGAGCGGGAGACCGGGCCGGAGACCGGGTACGGCGAGGCCATGATCACCGGGCTCGCCGCGCTCGCCCTGCACGGGTTCGCCGCCGTGCCGCCTCCCGCGTCCGCGCCCGTCGTCGACGTACTGGTGCCGCGCACCCGGCGGCTGCGCTCGGTCGGGTACGTCCGTCTGGTGCGCTCCTCCGGGGCGCCCCGCGCCGAGCAGGTGGACGGTCTGCCGGTGGCCCCCGTGGAGCGGGCGCTCGCGGACGCGGTCGCCGGGCTCGCCGACCCCCTGGCCGTACGCGGGCTGCTCATCGAGGCGGTGCGCGGCGGGTACTGCGAACCGGCCGCCGTCGTAGGCGAATTGAGCCGCGCCAAGCTGCTGGGCCGGCCGCAGGTGGTGCGGGCCGTCGATTCGTTCCTCGCCGAGGGGCGGGCGGTGGCGGAGGGCCGGCTGTACGACATGGTGCGGACGCACGGTCTGCCGGAGCCGCTGTGGAACGTGGACCTGCGCCTGCCCGGCGGCCCCTGCCTCGGCGGCGTGGACGCCTACTGGCCCGAGCAGTCGGTGGCCGTGGAGCTCGACGCCAGGGCGCCGCTGCTCGGCGGGCCCGACGACGGCGGACGCCGGGTCGGACACGGGACCGGCCGGACCGGGTACACCGCCGAGCGGGAGCACCTGGAGCGGCTCGGCGTCACCGTCGTCCGCCTGGCTCCGAGGGGGCTCCGCGACGCGAGCGAGCAGCAGGCGGTCGTGGTGCGCACGGCGCTGATGGCGGCGGCCGACCGCGAACCGGCGGCGTACGTGACCGTCCTGCCCCGCTGAGAACGGCGAAGCCGGTCGCGGAGGCTCCGGACGTCACGGGACTCACGAGCTCGCGGGTCTCGTGCACCTCGTGCGGCTCACCAGCCTCACCGACCTCACCGACCTCACCGACCTCATACGCCTCGCAGACCTCATGAGCCTCACGAGCCCCATGGAGACCACAGACGCCACGAGCATCACAGTCACTACGGGCCATGGACGCCACGAGCACCACAGATGAAACAGACACCACCGACGACACCAACGCCACAGGCACCACAGACACCACCAACGCCACAGACGCCACAGACGCCGCAGACGCCGCAGAGCTCACGAACGCCGTGAACATCACGGGCGTCACTTATCCCCCGCTTCATCCCTGGTGGCACATCGGAACCAGTGGCGGAAGTCCGCCATGTCCACATCCAGTCCCCTTCAACTCTCCACAAACCCCTGTCATTTACGAAAGGGTGAGCGGTCATCCGGTACCGAATTCCGGACTCTCTCTTTCATATCCAGGGATGCTGATGACCACCGAGTCCCCCAGTTCCATACCCGGGGCGAGACGCGCGGCCCGAGTCGCGGCTGCCGCCGGCCTGGTGGCCGCGCTGGCCGCCACCGGCGCCGCCCCCGTCTTCGCCGACGACGCTCCTGCCCCGGCACCGGTCAAGACCGCCGCCGAGGGTGCCACGGCCGACAAGCTCGGCACCAACGACGCGCAGCTTCTGGCCAAGGCCCAGGCCGAGGGCGAGAAGAACATCACGATGATGGTCGCCACCGCTCCCGGTGCGACCGCGCAGGTCACCAAGCAGCTGAGTGCCGTCAAGGGCTCGGTGCTGGGACGTGCGTACGACAAGCTCGGCTACGTGCGGGCCACCGTGCCCACCGCGACCGCCGAGGCGACCATCAAGGCGGCCTCCAAGCTGTCGTCCGTCCACGGCATCGATCTCAAGCAGGAGATCAAGCTGGACGACCCGACGCCCGCCGCCGACCGGGCCGCCGGTGCCAAGACCAAGGCCAGGTCGACCGGTTCGTACCCGGCGCCCGGCAAGAAGACCCCGGCGAAGAACCCGTACAACCCGTCCTTCGAGACGGGTGCGGTCGACTTCGTCCAGCAGCACCCGAAGGCCGACGGCCGCGGCGTGACCATCGGCATCCTCGACTCGGGTGTCGACCTCGGCCACCCGGCGCTGCAGAAGACCTCCACCGGCGCCCGCAAGATCGTCGACTGGGTGACCGCGACCGACCCGGTCAGTGACGGCGACGGCACCTGGCTGCGGATGACGGACGCCGTGACCGGCCCGACGTTCACGTACAAGGGCCGTACGTACAAGGCGCCCAAGGGCGACTTCCGGATCAAGCTGTTCGCCGAGGCCGCCACCAAGGGCGGCGACATGAAGGGCGACCTGAACCGGGACGGCGACACCACCGATGTGTGGGCCGTGCTCTACGACCCGGTCACGGGCGCCGTCCGCGTCGACCTGAACGACGACGCCGACTTCACGAACGAGACCGCCCTGAAGCCGTACAAGGAGAAGCACCAGGTCTCCTACTTCGGCAAGGACGACCCGCGGACCGATGTCGCCGAGCGCATCCCGTTCGTCGTCGAGTCGCGCAAGAACGTCGTCTACAACGCCGCCGGCGACACCTCGGACTACGTCAACATCGGCGTCATCGAGAGCGAGCACGGCACCCACGTCGCGGGCATCACCGCCGCGAACGGCCTGTTCGGCGGCAAGATGAACGGCGCCGCGCCCGGCGCCAAGATCGTCTCCTCGCGTGCCTGCACCTGGGACGGCGGCTGCACCAACATCGCGCTCACCGAGGGCATGATCGACCTCGTCGTGAACCGCGGCGTCGACGTCGTCAACATGTCGATCGGCGGTCTGCCGCCGCTCAACGACGGCAACAACGCCCGCTCCGAGCTCTACAAGCGGCTCATCGACATCTACGGCGTCCAGCTGGTCATCTCGGCCGGCAACGACGGCCCGGGTGTCAACACCATCGGTGACCCCGGCCTCGCCGACCACGTCATCTCCGTCGGCGCGTCGATCTCCAAGGAGACCTGGGCCGCCAACTACGGCTCGAACGTCACCAAGAAGTACGACATGCTGCCCTTCTCCTCGCGCGGTCCGCGTGAGGACGGCGGCTTCGCGCCGATCCTGACGGCCCCCGGCGCGGCCATCAACACCACCCAGACCTGGCTGCCCGGCGGCCCGGTCAAGGAGGCGGGCTACGACCTGCCGGCCGGCTACTCCATGCTCCAGGGCACCTCGATGGCCTCGCCGCAGGCCGCGGGCGCGACCGCGCTGCTGCTGTCGGCCGCGAAGCAGAAGCACATCGAGCTGCCGCCCGCCGATCTGCGCACCGCGCTGACCAGCACCGCCACCCACATCAAGGACGTGCCCGCGCACGCCCAGGGCGCCGGTCTGATCGACATCGTCGGCGCCTGGAAGCAGATCGAGAAGCAGGGCGCCCCGGCGCACGAGTACTCGGTGAAGGCCCCGGTCGACACCGCGATCGACTTCGCGCTGAAGACCCCGGGCTTCGGCACCGGCCTGTACGACCGCGAGGGCGGCCTCAAGGCCGGCCAGACCAAGACGTACGACGTCACGGTCACCCGCACCACGGGCCCGGACAAGGCCGTCAAGCACAAGCTGTCGTGGAAGAACAACGACGGCACCTTCAAGCTGGTCGGTCCGGCCACCGTCGCCCTGCCGCTGGACAAGCCGGTGACCGTCAAGGTCCAGGCGAAGCCGGGCAGCGCGGGGGTGCACAGCGCGATCCTGAAGGTGGACGACAGCAAGACCTCCGGTGTGGACCAGCAGATCCTCACCACGGTCGTCGTCTCCACGAAGCTGGTGAAGCCCGCCTACGCGTTCAAGGCGTCCGACTCGGTGCAGCGCAACAGCAGCAAGTCGTACTTCCTGACCGTTCCGGAGGGCGCCAAGACCCTTGAGGTCGCCATCGGCGCGCTGCGCTCGGGCAGCCAGACCCGCTTCATCTCGATCCACCCGTACGGGGTGCAGATGGAGGACAGCTCCACGATCTTCTGCTACCCGAACTACGAGAACCCGACCAACACCTGCCGCCCCGACGTGCGCTCCTACAAGGACCCGCAGCCGGGCGTCTGGGAGATCGAGGTCGAGGCGCGCCGTACGTCGCCGCTGCTGGACAACCCGTACAAGCTGGATGTCTCGCTGCTCGGCGCCACCTTCGACCCGGCGGTGCAGACCATCGCCGAGGCCAAGGTCGGCACCCCCGCCTCGGTGACCTGGAAGGCCACCAACAACGCCGGTGACCTGGCCGGCTCGCTCAAGGGCGGCTCGCTGGGCTCGGCCAAGGTCGACAAGCCGTCGATCAGGACGGGCGAGGAGCGGCAGTACACGGTCACCATCGGTGAAGGCGTCGAGAAGCTGGACGTCGCCATCGGCTCCACGTCGGACGCCAACGCCGACCTGGACCTGTACGTCTACCGGGGCGACTCCGAGGTCGGGAAGTCGACCACGGCCGGTTCCGAGGAGTCGGTCAGCCTGGCGAAGCCCGCCGCCGGTACGTACACCGTCGTGATCGACGGCTACGACGTCCCGGCCGGGACCACCACGTTCGACTACCGCGACGTGTACTACGCGCCGTCGCTCGGCACGATCAAGGTCGACGAGTCGAAGGCCCTGAACCTGGCCAACGGCGCCTCCGCCCAGATCACCGCCGAGGTCTCCGTCGCCGGGGCGGCCCCCGAGGGCCGGCAGTTCTTCGGCGAGGTGCACCTGGTGAACGGCCGCGGCACCGCCGCGGGCACCGGCAGCGTCGTGATCGAGAAGGTCACGCCGTAACGGCCGCCATGTGATCCGTACGACGGTGGGGCGGGGGCTCGTAGGGGCTCCCGCCCCACTGCCATGTGTCCGGCCGGGCGGGCCCTGTCCGTACCGCGGACAATGGATTGGACAAGAAAGCCGTGGACATACGCATCATGGAGCGGCAACCGTCTCAGTTCGTACGTTCGAAGGAGTCCCCGTGAAGGTCGGAATCGTCGGCGCCACCGGTCAGGTCGGCACAGTCATGCGCAGCATCCTGGCCGAGCGGAAGTTCCCGGCCGACGAGCTGCGGCTGTTCGCCTCCGCGCGCTCCGCGGGCTCGACGATCGAGTGGCAGGGCCGGGAGATCACCGTCGAGGACGCCGCGACGGCCGACTACACCGGGCTGGACATCGTGCTGTTCTCGGCCGGTGGCGCGACGTCGAAGGCGCTCGCCGAGAAGGTCGCCTCGCAGGGCGCCGTCGTGATCGACAACTCCTCCGCCTGGCGCAGGGACCCCGAGGTCCCGCTGGTCGTCTCCGAGGTCAACCCGCACGCGATCGCCCACCGGCCCAAGGGCATCATCGCCAACCCGAACTGCACCACGATGGCCGCCATGCCCGTGCTGCGCCCGCTGCACGACGAGGCCGGGCTCGACGCGCTGGTCGTCGCCAGCTACCAGGCGGTGTCCGGCTCCGGGCTGGCCGGTGTCGCCGAGCTGCACGGCCAGGCGTCCAAGGTGGTCGCCGAGGCCGACCGGCTCACCCACGACGGCGGGGCCGTCGAGTTCCCCGAGCCGGGCGTCTACAAGCGCCCGATCGCGTTCAACGTGCTGCCGCTGGCCGGGGCGATCGTGGACGACGGCTCCTTCGAGACCGACGAGGAGCAGAAGCTCCGCAACGAGTCCCGCAAGATCCTGGAGATCCCGGAGCTGAAGGTGTCCGGCACCTGCGTCCGGGTTCCGGTCTTCACCGGCCACTCGCTCCAGATCAACGCCCGTTTCGCCCGCCCGGTCAGCGTCGAGCGCGCCTACGAGCTGCTGGGGGACGCACCGGGCGTCGAGGTCTCCGAGATCCCCACCCCGCTCCAGGCGGCCGGCAAGGACGTCTCGTACGTCGGCCGGATCCGGGCCGACGAGACCGTGGAGAACGGCCTCGCGCTCTTCGTCTCCGGCGACAACCTGCGCAAGGGCGCGGCGCTGAACGCGGTGCAGATCGCGGAGCTGGTCGCGGCGGAGCTGAAGGGCTGACGCCGGACGGAGACGGAAACGGAAAGGGCGGCCACCGGGATGCGGTGGCCGCCCTTTGCCATGCGTCCGGCCACCGCCGCCCAGGCCCCCCGCCGGAGCGGACGACGTGGAAGGATGACCGGAAACATCACATACCAAGGAGATGACCGCGTGCCTGGCACGAATCTGACCCGCGAAGAGGCACAGGAGCGGGCGCGCCTGCTGACCGTGGACGCGTACGAGATCGATCTCGACCTCTCCGGAGCGCAGGAGGGCGGCACCTACCGGTCCGTGACCACCGTGCGCTTCGACTCCGCCGAAGCCGGTGCGGAGACCTTCATCGACCTGATCGCCCCCGCCGTGCACGAGGTCGAGCTGAACGGCAGGGCGCTGGACGTCGCGGCCGTGTTCCGCGACTCGCGCATCGCGCTGCCGCACCTGGCCGCGGGCTCCAACGAGCTGAAGGTCGTCGCCGACTGCGCGTACACCAACACGGGCGAGGGCCTGCACCGCTTCGTCGACCCGGTCGACCAGCAGGCGTACCTCTACACCCAGTTCGAGGTGCCGGACGCGCGCCGGGTCTTCGCGAGCTTCGAGCAGCCGGACCTGAAGGCGACGTTCCGGTTCACCGTGAAGGCGCCGACGGGCTGGACGGTCATCTCGAACTCGCCGACGCCCGAGCCCCGGGACGACGTCTGGTCCTTCGAGCCGACGCCGCGCATCTCGTCGTACATCACGGCGCTGATCGTCGGCCCGTACCACTCGGTGCACAGCAGCTACGAGAAGGACGGCCAGTCCGTCCCGCTCGGCATCTACTGCCGTCCGTCGCTGGCCGAGTTCCTCGACGCGGACGCGATCTTCGACGTCACGCGGCAGGGCTTCGACTGGTTCCAGGAGAAGTTCGACTACGACTACCCGTTCGCCAAGTACGACCAGCTGTTCGTCCCGGAGTTCAACGCCGGTGCGATGGAGAACGCGGGCGCGGTCACCATCCGTGACCAGTACGTGTTCCGCTCGAAGGTGACGGACGCGGCGTACGAGCGGCGTGCGGAGACCATCCTGCACGAGCTGGCGCACATGTGGTTCGGCGACCTCGTCACCATGGAGTGGTGGAACGACCTGTGGCTGAACGAGTCGTTCGCCACGTACACCTCGGTCGCCTGCCAGGCGTACGCCGAGGGCTCCAAGTGGCCGAACTCCTGGACCACGTTCGCCAACGTCGAGAAGACCTGGGCCTACCGCCAGGACCAGCTGCCGTCCACGCACCCGATCATGGCGGACATCCGTGACCTGGACGACGTGCTGGTCAACTTCGACGGGATCACCTACGCCAAGGGCGCCTCGGTCCTGAAGCAGCTGGTGGCCTACGTCGGCATGGACGCGTTCTTCAAGGGCGTCCAGGCGTACTTCAAGGCGCACGCCTTCGGCAACACCCGGCTGTCCGACCTGCTGGGCGCCCTGGAGGAGACCTCCGGCCGCGATCTGAAGACCTGGTCGAAGGCGTGGCTGGAGACGGCCGGGATCAACATCCTGCGCCCGGAGATCGAGACGGACGAGAACGGCCACGTCACCTCGTTCACCGTGCTCCAGGAGGCCCCGGCCCTGCCCGCCGGCGCGAAGGGCGAACCGACGCTGCGGCCGCACCGCATCGCCATCGGCTGCTACGACCTCGACGCCGCGGGCAAGCTGGTCCGCACGGACCGCATCGAGCTGGACGTCGACGGCACGCACACGACCGTGCCGTTCCCGGCCGGGACCGCCCGTCCCGCCGTGATCCTGCTCAACGACGACGACCTCTCGTACGCGAAGGTCCGGCTCGACGAGGAGTCGCTGCGCGTCGTCACCGAGCACCTCGGCGACTTCGCTGAGTCCCTCCCCCGCGCCCTGTGCTGGGCCTCGGCCTGGGACATGACCCGCGACGGCGAGCTGGCGGCCCGCGACTACCTGGCCCTGGTCCTCGCCGGTATCGGCAAGGAGTCGGACATCGGCGTCGTCCAGTCGCTGCACGGCCAGGTGAAGCTGGCGCTGGACCTGTACGCGGCGCCGGAGTGGCGCGAGGCCGGGCTGACCCAGTGGACCGAGGCCACCCTCGCACACCTGCGCGCGGCCGAGCCGGGCAGCGACCACCAGCTGGCCTGGGCCCGTGCCTTCGCGGCGACGGCGCGCACCCCGCAGCAGACGGACCTGCTCCAGTCGCTGCTCGACGGCAAGGAGACGGTCGAGGGCCTGGCCGTCGACACGGAGCTGCGCTGGGCGTTCGTCGAGCGGCTCGCCGCCGCCGGTCTCCTCGAAGAGGACGAGATCGCCGCCGAGTACGAGCGCGACAGGACGGCCGCGGGCGAGCGCCACGCGGCGACCGCGCGGGCGGCCCGCCCCACCGAGGAGGCGAAGGCGGAGGCGTGGGCCTCGGTCGTCGAGTCCGACACGCTGCCGAACTCCCTCCAGGAGGCGGTCATCGCCGGCTTCGTCCAGACCGACCAGCGCGAGCTGCTGGCCCCGTACGCGGAGAAGTTCTTCGCCGCGGTCAAGGGCGTCTGGGACTCGCGCAGCCACGAGATGGCGCAGCAGGTCGCGATCGGCCTCTACCCGGCCCTCCAGGTCTCGCAGGCCACGCTGGACGCCACGGACGCCTGGCTCGCCGCGGCGGCCCCGGGCGCGGCCCTGCGCCGGCTGGTCTCGGAGTCCCGTTCGGGTGTCGAGCGCGCCCTGAAGGCCCAGGCCGCGGACGCCGCGGCGGCCACGGTCTGACGCACCGACCGGTGACACAGTGAGGGGCGCCTCCCGCCGCGGGAGGCGCCCTTTTCTGCGGACGCGACGGGGGTGCGCCCGGCTCACGCGCCTGTCGTGGCGGTGCGCCCCCTCCTGCGGACGTGAGAGCAATGCACCCGGCCCGCGCACCTCCCGTGGCGGGAGACACCCCTCCCCGCGGACATGACGGGGTGCACCCGATCGCCGCCAGGACCGGGCCGATCGGCTCGATCCGCTCGGGACCGGTGCTGTTCTCCCTCGGCATCGGAGCACCGTGGCCCCTGGCGGGTCCGGGCGACGGACGTGGCGGGGATCCGCCGGAATGGAAACCGCCCGTCGGACGGGCGCCGGTCGCGCAGCCGTCCGACGGGCGGGAGCGGGGAGGTGCCCGGAGGGCCCCGGTCCGGTCAGGCGCCGGACTCCTCGTAGCGGCGGGCCAGCTCGGCGGCGCCGGTCTCGGTCAGGCTGCCGTGCAGGCGCATGCGGGCGACGCCGCCGTCCGGGAAGGCGTCGAGACGGACATGGGTGACGATGGCCTGGGCGCGGAGCGGGAAGCGGTGCGGGGTGTCCGGCTGGAGCCTGGTGCGGGGGATGATCTCGAACCACTCGCCGGTCTCGCCGTTGCGGCCCTGGAGGGCGATCCACCCGGCCGCGTTGCCCTTGAGGTAGGCGGTGTCGATCTCGACCGCGCGGACCGCGCCCTGGGCGGGCAGGCGGAAGCGGACCCAGTCGTTGGTGTCGCGGACCCGGCGGCGGCGGTTCTCCCAGCCGTCGTCCATCTTGCGGGAGGTGCCGGGCAGGATGATCTGGGTCGGCGAGGAGTAGAAGCGGTCCGAGGCGTCCTCGTAGCTGCCGCCGTTCAGCACCGAGATCAGGTCGAACGTGCCGAGCGTGGCGAGCCAGGACGGGTCGGGGAGGACCTCGCCGTGGACGCGGAGGCGCGCGATGCCACCGTCGGGGTGCTGGCACAGGCGTACGTGGGTGTAGCGGCGGCCGCCGGTGATCTCGAAGCCGTTGGCGGCGTGGCCGCGCACGGGGGTCGGCGGGACGATCTCCTCCCACTTCACGTCGTCGGCGAGCAGCTCGTCGGGGCCGGGCGAGCCCGCGACGGCGGTGGCCTGGATCGAGACGCGCTGCGGGTAGTTGCCGCGGAAGTGGGCCGTGTCGACGACGATGCCGCGGATGACTCCGGGGGCGCCGAGCCGGATCAGGGCCCAGTCGTGCTCGTCGGGGGCCGGGAAGGGGTGTTCGGCGTCGGCGCCGCGCCGGCGGCGGGTCTCCCAGCCGTCCATGATCTTGCCCTTGTGGCCGAAGTGCTCGGGGTCGAAGACCGCGCGCTCCCGGACGAGGAGGTTCTCCCGCTGGGCGAAGAACTCGTCGTTGGCGGCGATCACACCCGCGCCGAGCCGGCGGTCGGCGAGGTCGACGAGTTCGGTGAAGGGGAGGTCGGTGGTGCGGTAGTCGGCATACGGGTCACCACCGCCGTACGGGGCCGCGTCGTTGGCGTGGGGGTCGTCCTGGTGGTTCTCATTCTGGTCGAAGGTCATGTGCCTACTGTCACGGCGCATGACCCATCAGGTCCATCGAAAGTTTTTGCATTATTTATTCAGTGGAAGTGAACGATTCGGCTGTCGCGGTGAGCGCCCCGAGGACCCTGGCCACCGCGGGGCCCTGTTCCGCGCCCCGCCGTACCGCCGCCACCACATGGCGGCGCGGCTGGTCGGCGTCGAGGACACGCATCACCACGCCGTCCCGGCCGCCGCGTTCCGCCGACGCCATGCGCGGGATCAGCGCGACCCCCATGCCCGCCTCGACCATGGCCAGGATCGCCGTCCAGCCGGAGGCGCTGTGCGCCTGCTCGGGCACGAATCCGGCGGCCTCGCACGCCGCCGTGGTGATCTGCGACCAGGGGCCGGAGCCGCCGAAGATCCAGCGGTCGCCGGAGAGGTCCGCCAGCCGCAGGGCGGGCGCGGCGGCGAGGCGGTGGCCCACGGGCAGGGCCACGTCCAGCGGGTCCGCGAGCAGGGGCAGCACCACGAACCGGGGATCGCGGGCGGCCGGGGCGTGCGCGGCGAGGGAGAGGGCGAGGTCGACGTCGCCGGCGGCCAGGAGTTCGTACGCCTGCGCGGCCTCCGCCTCCCGCACCCGTACCTCGGGCCCCGGGCGGTCCTCGGCGCGCAGCCGCTGGATCGCCGGTACGACGAGGGCGGGCACGGCGGTGGCGAACGCGGCGATCCGCACCTCGCCGGCCTCGCCGCGCAGATAGCCGGTCAGTTCGGCGTCGGCGCGCTCCAGTTGGGCGAAGACGGCCTCGGCGTGGCGCAGCACGAGGTGCGCGGCGTCGGTGAGCCGGACGCGCCGGCCCTGGGCCTCCAGGAGCGGTACCCCGAGCTGTCTGGAGAGGCTGGACAGCTGCTGCGACACCGCGGAGGGCGTCATCAGCAGGGCCTGCGCGGTGGCGGTGACCGTGCCTCGGTCGCGCAGGGTGCGCAGGATGCGGAGCTTCTTGACGTCCCACTCGATCATGGCCGCAACCTATCCGGCGCCGGGGGCGGGGCGCCCGGTCGCGGACATGCGTGTGCGCCGCGCGGTACTCGGGGAGTACCCGCGGCGCACCCGGGACGAGCGTGTGGGTCCTGGGGTCGTTCGTACGGATCGGCCCGGGTCGGGCACGATCCGGACGAGGGTCCCTAGACCTGCTTCTTGGACTTGTCCAGGACCATGACCAGGCCCGCGATGACCAGGAACAGGACGATGGGCGCCACGACGTAGAGGCCGATGGTCTCCATCGCGCTCAGGCCGGGTCCCGGGTCGTCGCCGTCGTCGCGGGTGAGCGCGAGCGCGGGGGACGACATGAGCAGCATCATCAGCGTCGTTCCGGCCGCGACGGCGCCGGCGCGCATAGCGTTCTTCTTGTCCACGGTGCAAACGTAGCGAACGCCCGCGAGGGGCGCGCGCCCGGGGGTGCCGTACGGGCCCGGCGGGATCACGGATGGGGGTGCGGGGGCGCGTGCGGAGGGGTTCCGGGGCCGGGTTCCCGGAGGTCGCCGGGCGGGCGGAAGACCTCCATCAGCCGGTGCAGGCGGGGCGCGGCGGCCAGTTCCTCCAGGGTGACCGGGTGGCCCTCCGCGTCGGCGACGGGCAGGCGCCAGTTGGGGTACTGGTCCCAGGTGCCGGGGAGGTTCTGCGGGCGGCGGTCGCCCAGCGCGTCGGGCAGCCAGACGCCGGTCAGGCGGGCGGGGGTGCGCAGCAGGAAGCGGTGCACGGCGCGGACGGCGCCCTCCTCGTCGCCCTCGCCCTCGGGGAGCAGTCCGAGTCTGGCGAGATACCCGAGCCACTCGGCGGTTTCGGCCGCGTCCGCCGTCAGCTCCTGGTCGAGGGGGCGGGTGAGCAGGCCCAGGCGGTGGCGGAGCGTCACGTGATCGCCGGTCAGCCGGGCCGCGGTGGAGGGCAGATCGTGCGTGGTGACGGTGGCGAGGCAGTCCTCGCGCCACTCCTCGGGGGGCAGCGGGCGGCCGGTGCCGTCCCAGTCGCGTTCGAACCAGAGGACGGAGGTGCCGAGCACACCGCGCCGGGCCAGCGCCTCGCGTACCCGCGGCTCGACCGTGCCGAGGTCCTCCCCCATGACGACCGCGCCCGCCCGGTGCGCCTCCAGGACGAGGACGGCGAGCATCGCCTCGGCGTCGTGGGTGACATAGGTGCCCTCGGTGGGCGGGCGCCCCTCGGGCACCCACCAGAGCCGGGACAGGCCCATGACGTGGTCGATGCGCAGGGCGCCCGCGTGGGCGAGGAGCCCGCGCAGCAGTCCGCGGTACGGGGCGTAGCCGGAGGCGGCGAGGACGTCCGGGCGCCACGGGGGCAGGCCCCAGTCCTGGCCGCGGGCGTTGAAGGCGTCCGGGGGCGCCCCGACGGACATGCCGTGCGCGAAGGCGTCCTGCTGGGCCCAGGTGTCGGCGCCGCCGGGGTGCACGCCGACGGCGAGGTCGTGGACGATGCCGACGGACATGCCCGCGTCGAGCGCGGCGCGCTGGGCGTCGGCGAGCTGGCCGTCGGTCAGCCAGGCGAGCCGGCAGTGGAGGTCGACCCGGTCCAGGAGGGCGCCGCGGGCGCGGGCGGTCTCCTCGGAGCGGGGGTCGCGCAGTCCGGCGGGCCAGGAGTGCCAGTCGGGGCCGTGCACCTCGGCGAGGGCGCACCACAGGGCGTGGTCCTCCAGGGCCTGCCCCTGCTCGGCCAGGAAGTCGCAGTAGGCGGCGCGGCGGCCGGGGGTGAGGGGAACCTCGCGGATCAGTTCGAGCGCCTGGAGCTTGAGGTCCCGGACGGCGTCGCGGTCGATGAGGGCGCCCTTGTTGAGGACGGTGTCGCTGAGCGTCGCGGCACTCTGCCGCAGGTCGTCGAGGGTGCCCCGGTCCGGCACGTGCCCGTACTCGGGGACGGACTCGATCCGCAGGTGCACCGGGTCGGGGAAGCGGCGCGACGAGGGGCGGTACGGGGACGGGTCGGTGGGGTGGCCGGGCACGGCGGCGTGCAGGGGGTTGACCTGGATGAATCCGGTGCCGAGGGCGCGTCCGGACCAGGCGGCGAGGTCGGCGAGGTCCCCGAGGTCGCCCATGCCCCAGGAGCGGGCGGAGAGCAGGGAGTAGAGCTGGACGAGAAAGCCGTGGGCGCGGGCGGGCGGGCGAGGCGCACGGGGCGGGGCGACGACGAGCGTGCCGGTCGCGCTCCGGCCGCCGGGCGCCCGTACGGCCAGCCGGTGCACCCCGAGCGGCGGCTCGGTCCACCAGGCGGGGAGCGGGGGCGCCGCCGTCCCCTCCTCGTCCGCCGGGTCGGTCCGTCCGGCGGCCTCCCGTGGCGGAACGGCCGGATCCGGCCGGTCGGCGCCGGGCACGCGCATCCGCGGGGGCGGGGCCTGGCCGGGGTCTTCGAGGGCGAGCTCCAGCGTGGTGCCGGGCGGCAGGGCGGTCAGGGGCTCGGGCAGCGGCTCACCGCTCCACACCACCAGGGTCGGCGGGAGCAGCCGGGAGCGGGCCGCGGACTCGGCGGCGGCGAGCGCTTCCCGCACCGCCCCGGGGGTGGTGGCGTCCACCCCGAGCGCGCCGAGCACGGCGACGACGGTGTCCTCGGGGACGGGCACCGTCGCGTCTGCGGACGGGGAGTAGGAGGTGGCGACGCCGTGCAGGGCGGCGAGCCGGGACAGGCCCATTCAGACTCCTGGGTACTCCATGCCCCATGTGCCGCCGTACGCGGCCGGCTCGCTGGTCAGCGGGGCGTGTACGGCGAGCGGGGGCTCGCTGGTCAGAGGGGTGGCTTCGGCGAGCGGGGGCTCACTGGTGAGGGGTATCGCGTCGGCCAGCGGCGGCTCGCTGGTCAGCGGGCCGGGCACGGCGTCCGGGAACGCGCCGAACGGCGGGTCGGCGGGACCGGTCGCCTGCTCGGGGAGGACGGGGAGCAGAAGCTTCGCGGCAGCGTGCATGGCGGCCTCCTGGCCTTGGGGAATCAGGACACGGCACGCCTACCCGGCGGGCTCGGCCACAGACATCGGCGTCATCACAACGAATTGAACGTGCCCTGAGTCACATTCCGTTCCCCTCGGGCCCGTTCTCCGTAAGTTGTCCGCTGATTTCGGCCATCCGGCGTCATCCTTGCCGTCCGCCGCCGGGACCGCCGGCCCCCGCCCCACCTGCGGCAGCGGGCATTTCCGGCACACCACCCACGTGCATTGACACCCTCGCGCCCCGGGTGGTGGGCTCGGAGCCCATCGGCGGTGACGAGGGAGACGGGCGATGCGGCTCAGGCGCGGGAAGCAGGCAGCGGCCATCGCGGTCGCCGTGCTCGGCGGACTGCTCTCCGCGGGAGCGCCGGCCGCCGTCGCGGCCCCTTCGGACCCCGGCTCCCCCGCCCTCAGCACCCCCGACCGGGCGGACGACGCCGCGCCGCCCGCCGTATGGCCCCGCCCCCGGTCCATCGAGGCCGCCGGGGCGTCCGTGCCGCTCCCCGCCGACGCCACCCTGGTCGCCGGTCCCGGCGCCGATCCGTACGCGGTCGGGGCGCTCCGGCGGGTGCTGCGGGACGCGGGCGTGCGCACCGTCCACGGAGCCCTGCCCGGCCGCGGCCCGGTCATCAGGCTCGGCGGCGACGGCGCCCGGGACGCGCTGCGCGCGCTGCGCGCCCCCGGGGGCGGCGACCTGCCGTCGGGGGGCTACCGGATCGCGGTCGGCCGGGTCGCGGGCCGGGACACCGTCGCGGTGGACGGCGTCGGCGAGGACGGCCTCTTCCACGGCGTGCAGACGCTGCGTCAGCTGATCCGGGGCGGGGGCGTCGCGGGCGTCACCGTCAGGGACTGGCCGGGCGCCGCCGTGCGCGGGCTGACCGAGGGCTTCTACGGGCGGCCGTGGACCCATGAGGAGCGGCTGGCCCAGCTCGGCTTCATGGGACGCACCAAGCAGAACAGATATCTGTACGCGGCGGGCGACGACCCCTACCGCCAGGCCCGCTGGCGCGACCCGTACCCGGCCGGGCGGCGCGCCGACTTCCGGGCGCTGGCCGAGCGGGCCCGCGCCGAGCACGTGACCCTCGGCTGGGCCGTCGCCCCCGGCCAGGCCATGTGCATGTCCTCGGCCGACGACGTGCGGGCGCTGACGAAGAAGCTCGACGCGATGTGGGCGCTGGGCGTGCGGGCCTTCCAGTTGCAGTTCCAGGACGTCAGCTACAGCGAATGGCACTGCGCCGACGACGCCGACACCTTCGGCAGCGGCCCGCGGGCGGCGGCCCGCGCGCAGGCGCGGGTGGCCGGCGCGGTGGCGCGGCACCTCGCGGACCGGCATCCGGGCTCACAGCCGCTGTCGGTGATGCCGACGGAGTTCTACCAGGACGGGTCCACCGACTACCGCACGGCGCTCGCCCGGGAGCTGGACGACCGGGTCCGGATCGCGTGGACCGGTGTCGGTGTGGTGCCGAGGACCATCACCGGCGGGGAGCTGGCCGGTGCCCGTGCCGCGTTCGGGCATCCGCTGGTCACGATGGACAACTACCCGGTCAACGACTACGCCCAGGACCGGATCTTCCTCGGCCCGTACACCGGCCGGGACCCGGCGGTGGCCACGGGGTCCGCGGCGCTGCTCGCCAATGCCATGGAGCAGCCGTCCGCGTCCCGCGTCCCGCTCTTCACCGCCGCCGACTTCGCCTGGAACCCGGAGGGCTACCGGCCGCAGGAGTCCTGGCGGGCGGCGATCGACGACCTGGCGGGCGGTGACACGCGCACCCGGGACGCGTTGCGCGCGCTGGCCGGGAACAGCGCGGGGTCGGTGCTGGGCGGTGACGAGTCCGGCTATCTGCGGCCGCTGCTGGCGGCGTTCTGGAAGTCCCGCGCCGCGCACGACGCCACCGCGCGGGACGACGCGGCGCGCAGGCTGCGGGAGGCGTTCACCGTGATGCGGGAGGCGCCGGAGCGGCTGAAGGGCCCGGCGGACGGGCGTCTGGACGGCGAAGTGCGTCCGTGGTCCGAGCAGTTGTCCCGGTACGGCCGGGCGGGCGAGCTGGCCGTCGATCTGCTCCAGGCGCAGTCGCGCGGCGACGGCGACGCCGCCTGGCGGGCCTCGCTGGCCCTGGAGCCGGTGCGCCGGGCCACGAAGGCGGGCGGCGCCACGGTCGGCAAGGGGGTCCTCGGCCCGTTCCTGGACCGGGTGCGCAAGGAGGCGGACGCCTGGACGGGCGCGGACCGCGGCGCCGGCACGGTGACGAAAGCCCCGGGCAGCTACACGGTCCGGCTGGACCGGGCCCGTCCGGTGGAGACCGTGACGGCGATGACGCTGCCCGGCGACGCGGTGGCCGGTGCGGTGCTGGAGGCCCATGTGCCCGGTGAGGGCTGGCGCCGTCTGGGCGCGCTGTCGGCCACCGGCTGGACCCAGACGGCGGTGAAGGGGCTGCGGACCGACGCGATCCGGATCAGCCGGCCCACCGGCGCCCCGGCCCTGCCCCCCGTCGTCACGGGTCCGGTGGCGCCGATGGCCCCGGGCCGCGGCTCCGCCCCGGGCGCCCCGGCGCCCCGGGTGCGCGCGCTGGTGCCCTGGTTCGGCGACGAGCCCGCGGCCCGGCTCGACCTCGCGCGCGGCGAGACGGACGCCGAGATCGGCGGCGGCCCGCAGCGGGTCGAGGCACACCTCGCCGCCCGCCGCCCCGCCGAGGTGCGGGGCAGGCTCACCGCGAAGGCGCCCGAGGGCATCGAGGTGGACGTACCGGAGCGGACGAGGGTGGCGCGCGGTTCCCGTACGGAGGTCCCCGTCGAGATCACCGTCCCGGCGGGCACCCCCGCCGGGGAGTACGAGGTGCCGTTCAGCTTCGGCGACGAGCGCAGCACGCTCACCGTCCGGGCGTTCCCGCGCACCGCGGGCCCCGATCTGCTGCGCGCCGCCACCGCGTCCTCCTCCGGCGACGAGACCCCGGACTTCCCGGCGGCTGCGGCCTCCGACGGCGATCCGGGCACCCGCTGGTCCTCCCCGGCCGAGGACGGCGCCTGGTGGCAGGCGGAGCTGCCGCGCACCGCCCGGATCGGCCGGGTGGCGCTGCACTGGCAGGACGCGTACGCGGCCCGCTACCGCGTCCAGGTCTCCGCGGACGGCCGGGCCTGGCGCACGGCGGCGACCGTCCGGGACGGCCGGGGCGGCCGCGAGTCGGTCCGGATGGACGCGAAGGACGTCCGTTTCCTCAGGGTCCGGGGCGATGCCCGGGGCACCGAGTTCGGTTACTCGCTCTGGTCGGTGGAGGCGTACGCCGTCGCCGGGTCGGAGTGACGGTCCGGGCCCGCACCGCCCCGGGGACGACGAAGGCCCGGATCTCTCAGGCTGAGATGCCGTCGATCCGGGCCATGGCGTCGTCCGCGCCGAACGGTTGCAAGTACGGCAGCCAGCGGGGGTCACGGTGTCCCGTGCCGATGATCCGCCAGGCCAGGCCCGTCGGCGGGGCGGGTTGCTGGTGCAGCCGCCAGCCGAGCTCCGGCAGGTGGCGGTCCGCCTTGACGTGGTTGCAGCGGCGGCAGGCCGCCACCACGTTGTCCCAGGCGTGCTGTCCGCCGCGGCTGCGCGGAATCACGTGGTCGACGCTGGTCGCGGCGGCGCCGCAGTACATGCAGCGGCCCCCGTCCCGGGCGAACAGCGCCCTGCGGGTCAGCGGCACGGGCCCCCGGTAGGGGACCCGTACGAACCGCTTCAGGCGGACGACGCTGGGGGCCGGGACGGCCCGGGTGGCACTGTGCATGAAGGCGCCGGACTCCTCTAGGCAGATGGCCTTGTTTTCGAGGACGAGGACGAGCGCGCGGCGGAGCGGTACGACGCCGAGTGGCTCGTACGACGCGTTGAGAACCAGGACATGCGGCACGGCGGATGCCTCCTTGTACGCCGGCGGCGCGTGGCTCGCGCCGGGACGATCCGATCTCAGTCTCTACTCCTGCCTGGTCGGAGCGCCACCACGTGCGGGTAACGGGCCGGGAGGATTTTCTTCCCGGCCCTCCGTCCCGGCGGTGGCGGGACCCGCTGTGCGATCGGCCACAGGCAGCCGCCGACGGCACCCTCGCTCCCCGGCCTCCCGCCTCCGGTATCCCCCCGTGCGGCGTGTCCCTCCGCTCGGTCACGGCAACGGAGCACTCGCGGTGCCCCGTTAGTGTGGTCGGGCCGCCGTCGCCCATCTGGAGGTCCCACCGTGTCCCTGTCCGCCCTGTTGGCCGCAGCCCCGTCACCCGGGCCCGGCAGCTCGTTGGACGAAGCCGCCAAGCAGGCCGGCGACGCCGCGGGCTGGGTGGAGGAGAACTGGTCCACCTGGCTGAACACCGGTCTGCGGATCATCCTCATCGCGGCCATCGCGATCGTGTTGCGCATCGCGATCCGGCGTGCCCTCACCAAGCTCATAGAACGGATGAACCGCAGCGCCCAGGCGGTGGAGGGCACCGCGCTCGGCGGGCTGCTGGTCAACGCGGAGCGCCGCCGCCAGCGCTCGGAGGCGATCGGTTCGGTCCTCCGCTCGGTCGCGTCGTTCCTGATCCTCGGCACGGCCGCGCTGATGATCCTGGGCGCGTTCCAGATCAATCTGGCGCCGCTGCTGGCCTCCGCCGGGGTGGCGGGGGTGGCGCTCGGTTTCGGTGCGCGCAACCTGGTCACCGACTTCCTCTCCGGCGTCTTCATGATCCTGGAGGACCAGTACGGCGTGGGCGACACGGTCGACGCGGGCGTCGCCTCCGGCGAGGTCATCGAGGTCGGATTGCGGGTCACCAAACTGCGCGGCGACAACGGGGAGATCTGGTACGTCCGCAACGGCGAGGTGAAGCGGATCGGCAACCTCAGCCAGGGCTGGTCGACGGCGGGCGTCGATGTGACGGTGCGCCCCACGGAGAACCTCGACACGGTCCGTACGGTGATCGCCGAGGCGGCCGCCGCGATGGCCAAGGAGGACCCGTGGAACGAGCGGCTGTGGGGCCCGGTGGAGATCCTGGGCCTGGACTCCGTGCTGCTGGACTCGATGACGGTCCGGCTGAGCGCCAAGACGATGCCGGGCAAGGCGCTGGGCGTGGAACGCGAGCTGCGCTGGCGGATCAAGCAGGCGTTCGACGAGGCGGGCATCCGGATCGTCGGCGGTCTCCCGGCCCAGGCGGACGAGCCCTCCAAGGCCGACCCGGCGGCCGGTATGGCCGCCCCCTCGGCCTATGCCTCGGCCACCTCGCCCCAGTCGCTGGCCACCGCGCCGATCCCCCCGCCGAACACGGCGAAGTAGCACCCGCCGCACACGCGTCCGGCGGGCAGCCGCGGCCCCAACTCGGTTCGGCGGCGAACCGAGTTGGGCATGCGTCTCCCTGGACCCGGATATTCCGGAAGTGTGCCAGGTAACGCTTTGGTTGCCACCACGGCGCTGCCCATTGACGGCCAGGTGACGCGCGCATACGGTCCTCTCACCGAATAGGAAACTTTCCTAACAGAGGGCAGGTGCAGCGCTCATGGCCGGAACCACACCGGGAACCCCCCGCGTCCTGCGGGCCATGAACGACCGGGCCGCCCTCGATCTGCTGCTGGAGCACGGCCCCCTCTCGCGGACCAGGATCGGAAAGCTGACCGGCCTCTCCAAGCCCACCGCCTCCCAGCTGCTGGCACGGCTGGAGGCGGCCGGGCTGGTCGTCGCGACCGGGACCGTGGCCGGCCGGCCCGGACCCAACGCCCAGCTGTACGGGGTGAACGCGGGCGCCGCCCATGTCGCGGGGCTGGACGTGAACGCCCGCCGGATCGTCGCCGCCGTCGCCGATGTGACCGGGGAGACCGTCGGCCACTTCGAGCTGCGCACCCGCGGACGGCGCGCCGACAGCGTGGTGCGGCAGGTGACGGAGTCCCTGGACGGGGCGGTGAAGGACGCCGGGCTGACCCGCGCCGATGTGCACCGGGTCGTCATCGGCACCCCGGGCGCCTTCGACCCCGGCACCGGGCGGCTTCGCTACGCCTCGCACCTGCCGGGCTGGCACTCCCCCACGCTGCTGGAGGAGCTGGCCGCCTTCCTGCCGATGCCGGTCGAGTACGAGAACGACGTGAACCTGGTCGCGGTGGCCGAGCAGCGGCTGGGCGCGGCGCGCGGGCACGAGGACTTCGTCCTGCTGTGGAACGAGGAGGGGCTGGGCGCCGCCCTCGTCATCAACGGGCGGCTGCACCGGGGCTTCACCGGCGGCGCGGGCGAGGTCGGCTTCCTGCCGGTGCCGGGCGCCCCGCTGGTCCGTCAGGTCACCAAGGTGAACGCGGGCGGCTTCCAGGAGCTGGCCGGTGCGCAGGTGCTGTCCCGGCTGGGCCGGGAGCTCGGCATCGACGACGAGCTGATCCGCGCCCCGGGCACCCACCACGAGGTCGCCGCCCGGCTGCTCGCCCACGCCGCCGAGGCCGCCCAGGCGGGCGAGGACGGCCCGTACCCCCGGCTCCTCGATCTGTTCGCCACCGGCCTCGCGACCGGCCTCGCCTCCATGATCGCCGTGCTGGATCCGGAGGTCGTCGTGCTGTCCGGCGAGGTGATCGCGGCGGGCGGGGAGCCGCTGCGCTGCCGGGTGGCGTCCGAACTCACCGAACTCTCCGCCTCCCGGCCCCGGCTGATCGCCGGGGAAGTGAAGCACCGCCCCGTACTGCGGGGCGCGCTGGAGAGCGCCCTCGCCACCACCCGCGACGAGGTCTTCGACACGTCCCGCTGATCCCTTCTCGGCCAGCCTCTTCCCTCCGTACCTCCGCCCCCATCCTCCATCGGGAGACCGCCATGTCCGGAAACCGCCGGAAGACGGCCGCCGCGTTCGCCGCGACCGCCGCCCTGTCCCTGCTCGCCTCGGCCTGTACCGGCCAGAGCAACTCCGGTGCCAGTGATGACCCGTCCAAGGAAACGACCATCACCTTCTGGCACGGCTGGAACTCCCCGAACGAGGTCGCGGGCATCGAGGCGTCGGTGGCCGCCTTCCGGAAGGCCCACCCCAACATCCATGTGAAGGTCGTCGGCGGCATGACCGACGACAAGATCAACCAGGCGCTACGGGCGGGCGGTTCGAACGCCCCGGACGTCGTCTCGTCGTTCACCACGAACAATGTCGGCAAGTTCTGTTCGTCGAAGGCGTTCTCCGACCTCGATCCCTTCCTGAAGAAGGACGGGATCGACCCGGACAAGACCTTCCCGAAGGCGATGAACGAGTACACGCAGTTCGACGGGGTGCGCTGCACCGTGCCGCTGCTCGGTGACGCGTACGGCCTCTACTACAACAAGGACGCATTCGCCGCGGCCAAGATCACCAGGCCGCCGAGGACCTGGTCGGAGCTGGCCGAGGTCGCCAAGAAGCTCACGAAGACCAAGGGCGACTCGTACGAGCGGCTCGGCTTCATGCCGAACTACCACGGCTACGAGACGACGACCGAGCACTACCTCGGCTCCTGGGACCCGAAGTACTTCGACGCGGACGGCAAGTCGAACATCGCCAAGGACCCGTCGTTCGCCGACATGCTCACGACCCAGAAGAAGCTGGTCGACGACCTGGGCGGCTACGAGAAGCTGGAGAAGTTCCGTACGTCCTTCGGCGACGAGTGGGGGGCCAAGCACCCGTTCCACACCGGCCAGGTGGCGATGCAGCTGGACGGCGAGTGGCGGCTGGCGATGGCCGAGGAGACCAAGCCGGGGTTCGAGATCGGGGTCGCCCCGCCGCCGGTCGCCGACGACCAGGCCGACAGCTACGGCAAGGGGTATCTGACCGGCACCATCGCCGGGATCGCCGCCACCTCGAAGAAGCAGAACGCGGCCTGGGAGCTGGTGAAGTTCATGACCACCGACACCGACGCCGTGGTGAACTTCGCCAACGCCATCCACAACGTGCCCTCGACCCTGGCGGCGCTGAAGTCGCCGAAGCTGAAGTACGACCCGCGGTTCAAGACCTTCCTGGACATCGCCGCGAACCCGGCCAGCACCACCACCCCGGCCTCGGTGAACGGCGGCGCCTACCTGACCTCCCTGCAGAACCTCGGATTCGACATCGAGAAGGGCAAGCAGAAGGACGTCGAGGCGGGCCTGGAGAACACCGCCAAGGAAATCGACGCGGCGATCGCACAGGCGAAGTAGCACCGCGATGACCACCTACACACTCCGGTCGAAGCGCCGCCGCTCGGCGCTGCGAACCGCGGCCTTCATGTCGCCCTGGCTGATCGGGTTCTGCGTCTTCTTCGCCTACCCGCTGATCTCCACCGTCTACTTCTCCTTCACCGACTACGACGGTTTCACGGACCCCGTGTTCAGCGGGCTGAAGAACTGGTCGTTCGTCTTCAACGACTACCCGCTGTTCTGGCCGGCGCTGCGCAACACGCTCTGGCTGGTCGTGGTCATGGTCACCTGCCGGGTGGTGTTCGGCCTCGGCGTCGGGATGCTGATCACCCGGATCAAGACGGGCGCCGGGGTCTTCCGCACCCTGTTCTACCTGCCGTACCTGGCCCCGCCGGTCGCGGCGACGCTCGGCTTCGTCTTCCTGCTCAACCCCGGTACCGGGCCGGTCAATTCGATCCTCGGCGAGCTGGGGCTCCCCACGCCCGGCTGGTTCACCGACGCCGCCTGGTCCAAGCCGGCCCTGACCGCGCTCGCGGTGTGGGGGGTGGGCGACCTGATGGTGATCTTCATGGCCGCCCTGCTCGACGTACCGAAGGAGCAGTACGAGGCGGCGGAGCTGGACGGGGCGACCTCGTTCCAGCGGTTCCGCTTCGTCACCCTGCCGAACATCTCGCCGATCATCATGTTCGCGGTGGTCACCGGGATCATCCAGACGATGCAGTACTACACCCAGCCGTTCGTGGCCGGGAAGGTCGCCTCGGGCGTGATGGGCGGCTCCGGGCAGCAGTTCGAACCGGGCTATCCCGACAAGTCGACACTGACGCTTCCGCAGGTCGTCTACAACCTCGGTTTCCAGCGCTTCGACTACGGCTCCGCCTGCGTGGTCGCACTCGTTCTCTTCGTGCTCGCCATGGCGTTCACCACACTGCTGATGCGACGCCGCAGCGGACTGATCCAGGCAGGTGAGTGACGTGGCGCAAGTACTCGACGCGGTCAAGGAAGCCGACCCCGCGACCGGCGCGGTCACCCCGGCCGAACGCACGGCGCGCCGCAAGTCGCTGCTGAACTGGATCGCCGTGCACTCGCTCGGGGTCGCCGCCGCGCTCTTCTTCGTGCTGCCGTTCGTCTTCCTGGTGCTCACCTCGCTGATGAACGGCCAGCAGACGCTGACCCGCGATCTGTGGCCGCACCCCTTCGAATGGAGCAACTACCAGCGGGTCTTCGACACCGACGGCTTTCTGACCTGGTGGAAGAACACCCTGCTGTACGCGGGGCTCGGCACCGTCCTCACGGTCGTCTCCTCGCTGCCCGTGGCGTACGCGCTCGCCAAGTTCCGCTTCCGCGGCCGGCATCTGTCGCTGATGCTGGTCATCTCGATGATGATGCTGCCGCCGCAGGTCGTCGTCATCCCGATGTACCTGTTCTGGGCGAAGCAGCTGGACCTGTCCGGCACGCTCTGGCCGCTGATCATCCCGATGGCCTTCGGCGACGCGTTCTCCATCTTCCTGCTGCGGCAGTTCCTGCTGACCATCCCGAACGAGTACCTCGACGCGGCGAAGGTCGACGGCTGCGGCGAACTGCGCACCCTGCTCAAGGTCGTCGTGCCGATGGCCAAGCCGGGCATCGCCGCCGTGGCCCTCTTCCAGTTCTTCTACGCCTGGAACGACTACTTCGGCCCACAGATCTACGCCTCGGAGAACCCGGCCGCCTGGACGCTCAGCTACGGCCTGGAGACCTTCAAGAGCGCACACCACACCGACTGGAACCTGACCATGGCCGCGACCGTACTGGTCATGGCCCCCGTGATCCTCGTCTTCTTCTTCGCCCAGAAGGCGTTCGTCGAGGGCGTCACACTGACCGGAGTAAAGGGCTGACCTATGAAGCTGGCAGTAGTTGGTGGCGGGTCCACCTACACACCTGAACTGATCGACGGCTTCGCCCGGCTGCGGGACACGCTGCCCATCGAGGAGCTGGTGCTCGTCGATCCGGCGGCCGACCGCCTGGAGCTCGTCGGCGGCCTCGCCCGTCGGATCTTCGCCAAGCAGGGCCACCCGGGGCGGATCGTCACCACCTCGGACCTGGACGCGGGCGTCGCCGACGCCGACGCCGTCCTGCTCCAGCTGCGCGTCGGCGGCCAGGCCGCCCGCAACCAGGACGAGACCTGGCCGCTGGAGTGCGGCTGCGTCGGCCAGGAGACCACCGGCGCAGGCGGCCTCGCCAAGGCGATGCGGACCGTGCCGGTCGTCCTGGACATCGCCGAGCGGGTCCGGCGCACCAACCCGGACGCCTGGATCATCGACTTCACCAACCCGGTGGGCATCGTCACCCGGGCACTGCTCCAGGCCGGCCACAAGGCCGTCGGCCTGTGCAACGTGGCCATCGGCTTCCAACGGAAGTTCGCCCGGCTGCTCGACGTCACCCCGGCCGAGGTCCACCTGGACCACGTCGGGCTCAACCACCTGACCTGGGAACTCGGCGTCCGCCTCGGCGGCCCGGACGGCGAGAACGTCCTGCCGAAGCTGCTCGCCGAGCACGGCGACGCGATCGCGGACGACCTGCGCATGCCCCGGGCGATCACCGACCGCCTCGGCGTCGTGCCCTCGTACTACCTGCGCTACTTCTACGCGCACGACGCGGTCGTGCGGGAGCTCGGCACCAAGCCGTCCCGGGCGGCCGAGGTCGCCGCGATGGAGAAGGAACTCCTCGCCATGTACGGCGATCCGGCGCTGGACGAGAAGCCCGCGCTGCTCGCCAAGCGCGGCGGCGCCTTCTACTCGGAGGCCGCCGTCGATCTGGCGTCCTCGCTGCTTGGCTCGGGCGGCTCCGCGGTGCAGGTGGTCAACACGTACAACAAGGGCACGCTGCCGTTCCTGCCGGACGACGCGGTGATCGAGGTGCAGGCCCGGGTCGACGGCACGGGGGCGACCCCGCTCGCCGTTCCCGAGCTGGACCCGCTGTTCGCCGGTCTGATCGCCAACGTGACGGCGTACGAGGACCTCGCCCTGGAGGCCGCGCTCCGCGGGGGCCGCGACCGGGTGTTCAAGGCGCTGCTGGCCCACCCGTTGATCGGCCAGTTCGAGTACGCCGAGGCGCTCACCGACAAGCTGATCGCGCACAACCGGGAGCACCTGGCGTGGGCGTGAACGCTTCGGTCCTCGCGATCGACGCGGGGAACAGCAAGACCGACGTGGCACTGATCGGTGCGGACGGGACGGTGCTCTCGACGGCCCGCGGCGGCGGTTTCCAGCCGCCGGCCGTGGGGGTCGAGACAGCCGTCGACGTCCTCGGCGCGGCCGTCGGCCGGGCGCTGGAGCTCGCCGGCGAGGCCGCCGGTCCGGTCGCGCACGTGTCCGCCTGTCTCGCCAACGCCGACCTCCCGGTGGAGGAGGAACAGCTGGCCGCGGCGCTGCGCGCGCGGGGCTGGGGCGACACCGTCGAGGTGCGCAACGACACCTTCGCCATACTGCGCGCCGGGGTGGACGAGCCGCGCGGAGTGGCCGTGGTCTGCGGCGCGGGGATCAACTGCGTCGGCATGGTGCCGGACGGGCGGACCGCGCGGTTCCCCGCCATCGGCCGGATATCCGGCGACTGGGGCGGCGGCGCCGGGCTCGCCGAGGAGGCCATGTGGTTCGCCGCGCGGGCGGAGGACGGCCGCGGCGCGCCGACCGAGCTGGCCCGCGCGCTGCCCGCGCACTTCGGGCTGGGCTCGATGTACGCGCTGATCGAGGCGCTGCACCTGGGACGGATCGAGTTCGAGCGGCGCCACGAGCTGGCCCCGGTGCTCTTCGCGACCGCGGCCGCCGGTGACGCGGTGGCGGGCGCCCTGGTGGAGCGGCTGGCGGAGGAGGTCGTCGCGATGGCGTCGGTCGCGCTCGGCAGGCTGGACCTGCTGGACGAGGAGGCGCCGGTGGTGCTGGGCGGCAGCGTGCTGGCGGCCCGCCACCCGCAGCTGGACGCGGAGCTCACCGGCCGCCTCGCGGCACGCGCCCCGAAGGCGGTGCTCCGGGTGGTGACCCAGCCGCCGGTGCTGGGGGCCGCGCTGCTCGGCCTGGACCGCACGGGTGCGCCCGCCGCCGTCCATGAGAGGCTGCGCGCGCAGTACAACTGACATGCCGTGACCCGCCGGAGCCTGTCCGGCGGAAGCGGGGGGCCTGACGGGTCCGAGGGGCGTTCCGTGGCGATTTCACGCCGTGGGACGCCCCTTGCGCACGGGAACCGATCAGTTGTCCCGGACGTGTTCATGAGTGGGGAGATCGGCCCGCTCCGGGTACTGGTCCGCCGATCGGCTTGATCGGCGGCGCAGGCCTTGATCGAATGCGTGCGAGGGCATCCGCGGACCGATGCGGGATCCGGCCGTTCCTGGTGTGGATGCCGGTCCCTGCGGCCATACTTCATGGCCGGGCACCAGTCCCCGACCGGCCGGGGGCCGGGCCACCGTCAGTGACCGAGGGGGAGGTCGAGTGACACACCCGCCGAATGTGCGCACGGCACCGGAACACGAGCGGGCACAGCCGCCCGTGCCCACGGCCGTACCCGTTCCGCCGCAGCGCGGCGCGCTGTCCGTGACGGCCGACAAGGTGCGCGCGGCGGCCACCACCGAGCCGGGCCGCCTCCAGATCATCGGGGCCGTACTGGCCCTGCTCGTCGTGGCGTTCGGGGCCGTGACGGCGTTCGAGATCGCCGACCGGGCGTCCGCCGCCGACGACGTGGTGGGCCGCAGCCAGCCGCTGAGCGCCGACGCGGCGGCCGTCTACCGCTCGCTGGCGGACGCCGACACCGCCGCGGCGAGCGGTTTCCTCGCCGGGGCGCAGGAGCCGCGTGACCTCCACGACCGGTACGAGAAGGACATCCGGGAGGCGTCCCGCCTCCTGGTGAAGGCCGCCGCCAACACGGACGCGTCGACCGAGTCCGGCCACGAGATCACCACCCTCAACGAGGAACTCCCCCGGTACACCGGCCTGATCGAGCGGGCCCGCGCCAACAACCGGCAGGGCCTCCCGCTGGGCGGCGCCTACATCCGGTACGCCAACCAGCGGATGAGCAAGGTGCTGCTGCCGGCCGCCGAGCGGCTGTACGCGGCGGAGACCGGCCGGCTCGGCGAGGACAGCGACGCGGCGCGGGCCCGGCCGTACCTCTCGCTCGCGCTCGGAGTCGTGGCGCTGGCCGCGCTGTTCTGGATGCAGCGGCGCAACTACCGCAGGACGAACCGGGTGTTCAACCATGGGCTGCTCGTCGCGACCGCGGCGTCCACCGTGGTGCTGCTGTGGCTGGCCGTGGGGCACACGGTGGCACGGTCCGAGCTGCACGGCGCGGATGCGAACGGGCAGCAGTCCCTCGATGTGCTCAACCACGCGCGGATCGATTCGCTGAAGGCGCGCGCCAATGAGAACCTCACCCTGGTCGCCCGCGGCGCCGTGCTCACCGCGGACGGTCAGCACGACAAGTACGAGACCGACTACACCGCGGACATGAAGGCCCTCGGCGCCGAGCTGAAGAAGGCCGGGCAGCTGGCCGACGACGCCCGCGGCGGCGACCCGGTGAAGAAGGCGGTCGACGCCGTCTCCGAGTGGCAGGACCGCCACCGGACGGCCCGTACGGCCGACGACGGCGGCGACTACGAGGGCGCGCGGGCGCAGATCATCGGGCCGGAGGACTCGACGGGTGAGTCCTTCGAGCGGGTGGACGACGCGCTGGAGCGGGCGCTCGCCCATGAGCAGGACGAGTTCACCCGGGCCGCGAAGGACGGGCGCGGGGCGCTGGGCGGGCTGCCGGTCGGGGCCGCCGCGCTGGCCGTGCTGGGTGCCGCGGCCACGATCGTCGGTATCAACCGCAGGCTCTCGGAGTACCGGTGAGCGGAGGAGCGATGACCAGGAAGCTCAGGGGCGCGAGGGCCGGGGCGGGCCCCGGGTCCGCCCGCGGCAGGCTGCACGGCTGGGGCGGGGTGACCGGCATGGCCGTGGCCTGCGCGGTGACGGCCGCCGTCACCCTGCTGCCGCTCTCCCACAACGGCTCCGAGGTCCTCGGCGGGGGCTTCGCGGGGCGGGGCGCGGCCCAGGCGGTGCAGACCAGGGCCGACAGCTGCACGGACCCGGAGGCGAGTCTCCCGCCGTCGTCCGGCGGCGGTCCGAACATCGAGAAGATCAAGCAGCGCGGAAAGCTGATCGCGGGCGTCGACCAGAACAGCTTCAGCTGGGGATACCGCAATCCAGCGGCCGGCCGGGGCAAGGACGGGCTGGAAGGGTTCGACATCGATCTGGTGCGGGCCATCGCCGAGAACATCCTGGGCGACCCCGACGCGGTGATCTTCCGGGCCATCCCCACCAACCAGCGGATCGCCGCCCTGGAGAACGACAAGGTGGACGTCGTCGTCCGGACGATGACCATCAACTGCGCCCGGCTGAAGCAGGTCTCGTTCTCCACGGCGTACTTCCAGGCCGGGCAGCAGGTCCTCGCGCCCAAGGGCTCGACGATCACCGGGTACGACAGGTCCCTGGCCGGCAAGCGGGTCTGCACCGCCGAGGGCTCCACCGCCTACGAGGCCCTGGAGAAGCAGTCGTTCGGCGCGGTCTTCAAGGACCCGCACGACGGCACCGAGGCGGACGAGGACCAGCTCACCGTCCCCAACCAGCTGGACTGCCTGGTGCGGCTCCAGCTGGACGAGGTCGACGCGGTGGTCACGGACAACGCGCTGGCGGCCGGTCAGGCGGCCCAGGACCCGGCGGTCGAGCTCAAGGGCGACAAGCCGTTCACCACCGAGTACTACGGCGTGGCGGCGAAACTCGGCGCCGACGACCTGGTGGCGCGGGTCAATCAGGTGCTGGTCGACTACCGCAGGGGCGGTGCGGACAGCCGCTGGATGCAGTCCTACCGGCACTGGCTGGAGGACGGCCTGCCGGGGATCAAGGCGCCGCCGGCCCCCAAGTACCGGAACGACTGACAGCCCGGCCGGCCAGGGGCGCTTCGGAGCCGACCCGGCCGGAGAGAGACAGTGGCAGTGATCTGGCCGGGGCCCGTCCCGGCAGGAAGAGCGGAGAGGTGATCGATGGGCGTCGCGGGCCCCTACCCCGGCCGGGCGGCCGGGCCCCCCGTCCCGGTCATGGACCGGGACGAGGCGGACCGTGCGCTGGCCCGGCTCGGCGCGGAGCACGAGGCGATCGAGACCTCGCTCCTCGCCCTCCAGGACCACGCCGGCCGCCGTCTCCTGGAAGGCGCCGAGCTGACCGGCCTCACCAAGGAGCGCTGGGCCTCGACCGATCGGTCGATCACCCTGCTGTGGGGGTACTTCGACGCCTACACGGGGGCGCTCGCCCAGGCCCGTACGGTGCGGGCCCGCCGCCGCCATCCCAACCGGGACGATCTGGTGGCCCTCACCGAGCTGCTGCGCGGCCAGGGAGTCACCGTGGCGCACGCCGCGGCTCGCCCCGATCCGTCGATCACCGGTCCCGCCAAGCTCTCCGAGCAGTTCACGCTGGAGGAGCTGGTCGCCCGGATGAACGAGCTGTACGCCCGCTCGCTGGACATGGTCGTCGCCTCGGACTCGGTGTGGTCCGCGCTGCCCGCCCGGATAGACCTGCTCGCCGCCGAGCTGCACCGCACCCGCTCGCTGGCGCACTCCGTGGGGGTACGGCCCGGTGAGCACCCGGCGGGGGACGACCTGGAGGCGATCACTCACGAGCTGACCACGCTGCGCGTGCAGGTGATCTCCGATCCGCTCGCGTTCTGGCTGCCGGGGCCCGGCAGTTCGGCGCCCGGCGGCGGCCGCCCCGACACGGCGCGCTACGACCGGGCGGCCCGCGCCCTGGACGACGTGCGCCGCGAGATCGAGGCGGTGCTCGCGGTCCGGCAGGACGCCGAGCAGCGCCTGGTCCAGCTGCGCGACGTGCTCTCCCGGGCGGACCGCACCCTGACCGAGGCCCGGTCGGCGCGCGGCGAGGTGCTGGCGAAGATCGCCGCCTCCGAGGTGCCCGCGGTCAGCGGCCCGGCGACCGTGCTCCAGGAGCGGCTGGCCGCCGCTTCGGAGTACCGCAGGCATGCCCAGTGGCACCGGCTGTCCCCGCTCCTGGAGACGCTGGAGCGGGAGGCGGAGGAGGAACTGCTGCGGGCCCGCGAGTCGTTGACCGCGGTCACGGCCCCGCTGGCGGTGCGGGCGGAACTGCGCGGCAGGCTCGACGCGTACAAGGCGAAGGTGGCCCGGCACGGTCTGGCCGAGGATCCGCTGCTGATCGAGCGGTACGACGCGGCGCGCCGGATGCTGTGGAGTGCGCCGTGCGATCTGCGGGTCGCCGGACAGGCGGTGCTGCGCTACCAGGAGGCGGCGGCCGAACTGCTCTCCCAGCAACGGACTCCGGGGCCGGAGGACCGGCGATGACCACAGGGGTACGCAAGGCGGAAGGGCCGCTGCGGCGGCGGGGCGACCAGGGGGACCGACGATGAGTACGCAGTGCCAGCGCCCCGCGTGCGAGGGCAGTTACGAGGACATGGGCGGCGGTGAGCTGTACTGCGACACCTGCGGTCTGGCTCCGGTCGTGTCACCGAGCGGTCTGGTGAGCTCGCCGCCGACCGGGATCGCGGGCGGCGGGGCGAACAGCCGGGGCAGCAGGAGCGGTTCGGCCTCCTCGTCCCGGGCGTCCTCGCGGTCCTCCCGGTCCTCCCGCTCGTCGACCTCCCGGCGTTCGGTGTCGGGGCGGCTCTCGCGTTCGCTCTCCGGCGCCGCCACCTCCCCCTCGGTCTCGGTGCGTTCCTCCGGTTCGTCGTCGAGCCCCTCCGCCCGGGGCAGGCTGGGCGTGGGCCTGGTGCAGGTGCCGGACGTGCCGCGTCCCGATCCGCGCTCGGCGGTGATGGAGAACCCGGAGGTGCCGGAGCGGAAGCGGTTCTGCTCGCGGTCCGACTGCGGGGCCCCGGTCGGCCGCTCCCGCGGTGACCGGGCGGGCCGTACGGAGGGGTTCTGCACCAAGTGCGGCCACCCCTACTCGTTCGTGCCCAAGCTCCGCGCGGGCGACATCGTGCACGGCCAGTACGAGGTCGCCGGATGTCTGGCGCACGGCGGGCTGGGCTGGGTCTACCTCGCGGTCGACCGCGCGGTCTCCGACCGCTGGGTGGTGCTCAAGGGGCTCCTCGACACGGGTGACCAGGACGCCATGGCGGCCGCGATCTCCGAGCGCCGCTTCCTCGCCGAGATCGAGCACTCCAACATCGTCCGGATCTACAACTTCGTCGAGCACCTCGACCAGCGCACCGGCTCGCTCGACGGCTACATAGTCATGGAGTACGTCGGCGGCAAGGCGCTCAAGGACATCGCCAACGAGCGCCGCACCGCCGCCGGGAAGCGCGATCCGCTGCCGGTCGAGCAGGCCTGCGCGTACGGCATCGAGGCGCTGGAGGCGCTCGGCCATCTGCACAGCCGCAACCTGCTGTACTGCGACTTCAAGGTCGACAACGCGATCCAGACCGAGGACCAGCTGAAGCTGATCGACATGGGCGCCGTCCGCAGGATGGACGACGAGGAGTCGGCGATCTACGGCACGGTGGGGTACCAGGCGCCGGAGGTCGCGGAGGTCGGTCCTTCGGTCGCCTCCGACCTGTACACCGTCGCGCGGACGCTCGCGGTGCTCACCTTCGACTTCCAGGGCTACACCAACGTCTTCGTGGACTCGCTGCCGGACCCGGACAACATCGAGGTGTTCCGGACCTACGAGTCGTTCTACCGGCTGCTGGTGCGGGCCACCGACCCGGATCCGGCGCGGCGGTTCGCCTCGGCGGCGGAGATGGCGGAGCAGCTGACGGGTGTGCTGCGCGAGGTGGTGGCGTTGCAGACGGGGCGGCCCCGCCCGGCGCTGTCGACGCTGTTCGGCACCGAGATCCGGGTCACGGACACGCAGTTGTTCCCGGAGCCGGCGGAGGACGTGTCCCGGCTGGGGGCGCGGCCCACCGGCCCGGTTCCGTCCGGCCGCTTCGGGCGGCGGCGCGGCGGCGCGGGGCGGTCCGCCCCGGCCGTGGCGCCGGTGCCGGGCGCGCCGCCCGCTCCCGGGTACGCCGCGCCGGGGGCCGCCCTGCCGACCGTGCCGCCCGCCCACGTCCTGCCCGGCGCGAACGGTCGGGCCCCGGCGCACCCGCAGGCCGGGCCCTCGGTCCCGGCCCCCCGTGTCCCGTCCGGCGGCCCCGGTGCGCCGGCCGGGGCCCCCGTCTCAGGCGGCGGCCACCCGGCCGGGCTGGACGCGCGCTCCACCGCGCTCGCGCTGCCCGTGCCCCGGGTCGACGCGAGCGACCCCAACGCGGGTTTCCTCGCCGGGCTGATGGCCACCGCCCCGGCCGAGCTGATCGCCGCGCTGGACGCGGTGCCCGCGGCCTCGCTGGAGACCCGGCTGCGTGAGCTGCGGGCCCGGCTGGAGCTGAGCGAGCTCGGGGCGGCGGGCCAGGCCCTGACCGCGCTGGAGGGCCGCCACCCGGACGACTGGCGGGTGGTCTGGTACCGCGGCGTCACCTCGCTGGTGACCGGCGACAACGAGAACGCGGCGCTCTCCTTCGACGCGGTGTACGACGCGTTCCCCGGCGAGCCGGCGCCCAAGCTGGCGCTGGGGATCTGCGCGGAGGTCCTGGGCCAGCTGGACAACGCCGCCGAGTACTACCGGCTGGTGTGGACGACCGATCCGAGCTTCGTCAGCGCCGCCTTCGGGCTGGCCCGGGTGCGGTTCGCGGCCGGGGACCGGACCGGGGCCGTCGCGGCGCTGGAGTCGGTGCCGGAGGCGTCGATCCACTACACGGCGGCCCGGGTGGCCGCGGTGCGTGCCCGACTGCGCGGACGGGCCCCGGACGAGCCGCTGATCGATGATCTGATGGCCGCCTCGGCCCAGGTCTCGGGGCTGGCCGGTTTCGGGCTGGACGCCGTGCGCCGGGAAAAGCTGTCGACCGAGGTGCTGGGGACGGCGCTGGACTGGGTGCTCGCGGGCGGCCCGGCGGCGCAGGCCCCCGCACCCGCCGGGTCGGCCGGACCGGGAACGCTGCTCGGCAGTGAGCTGGACGAACGGGGCCTGCGCTTCGGGCTCGAACGTTCGTACAGGATGCTCGCCAGGCTTGCGGAGCCCGGCGATGAGAGGATCGAACTGGTGGAGCGGGCCAACCGCTTCCGCCCCCGGACGTGGGTGTGAAAATGTCGCAGAAGCCCCAGGAGACGGCCCTGTCGAAGTGCCCCGGCTGCGAGGAGCCGCTGGAGCCGGGGGACCTGTTCTGTGGTGCGTGCGGGTACGACCTGTCGGCCGTGCCCCCCGTTCCCCAGGACCGCCCCGCGGCCGCGCCGGCCACGCCGCCGGAGGGCAGTGCGGCCGATCCCGCGCCCGAGAGCCGTTCCGGACCGGACGGGGCGGGTGAGCCGGAAGGATCGGGCGACTTCGAGCTGGCCGCGCCCGACCCGGCGGGTGCGGCGCGGGCCGCCGTCCCGGCGGGTGCGCCCGACCCCCGTACCTCCGCCGCGGAGCCGGTGGCGGCCACGCCGTCGGCCGGTACCCGGGTGTGTGTGGCCTGCCGGGCCGGCCGGGTCGACACCGACGGCTACTGCGAGAACTGCGGTCATGCCCAGCCGCGCGAGCGCGACCACATGGAGCAGGAGCTCGGTTCGGTGGCCGCCGTCAGCGACCGCGGACTGCGCCATCACCGCAACGAGGACGCGTTCGCGGTGTCGACCACCGCGCTGCCCGACGGCTCCCCGGCCGTCGTCGCGATCGTCTGCGACGGCGTCTCGTCGGCCAGCCGCCCCGACGAGGCGTCGGCGGCCGCGGCGAGCGCGGCCAACGAGGCGCTCCTGGAGTCGCTGCCGCGCGGCACCCATCCGCAGCAGGCGATGCACGAGGCGATCCTCGCGGCCGCCGAGGCGGTCAACGCCCTGGCGCAGGAGCCCGGCCGGGCCATGGAGCACGACCGGCCCCGCCACCAGAACTCCCCGGCGTGCACCCTGGTCGGCTCGATCCTGGCGAACGACCTGCTGATCGTCGGCTGGGTCGGGGACAGCCGTGTCTACTGGGTGCCCGACGACCGCGCCCACCCGGCGGCCCGGCTGACCGAGGACGACTCCTGGGCCGCGCAGATGGTGGCGACGGGCCTGATGAACGAGGCCGAGGCGTACGCGGACGAGCGCGCCCACGCCATCACCGGATGGCTCGGCGCCGACGCGTACGAGCTGGAACCGCACACCGCGTCCTTCAAGCCGGACCGGTCCGGTCTGGTGGTCGTCTGCACGGACGGTCTGTGGAACTACGCGGAGTCCGCGGCCGAGATGGCCGCGGCGGTGCCGGCCGACGCGCACCAACGGCCGCTGCACGGCGCGCAGGTGCTGGTGGGGCATGCGCTCGACGGTGGGGGCCACGACAACGTAACAGTGGCTCTGCTGCCGTTCGCCGTGGAGCCCCAGGGGGCAGGATCGGCCTGCGGCACCACGTGAGTCCCGTTCCGTAACGCCTGGTTCCAGTTCCGACCGATCGACCGACCCGGCACCGCTGCCTCCGCCCGCTTTTCTTCCCTCTCAGCTGTCTTCATCCGACATCTGGAGTCCCAAGGAGCCGACCAGATGGCCAACTTCTCCAAGTCGAACGTGCCGCAGTTCTCCGTCGAGGTGTACCAGAACGAATACCTGCCGGAAGGCGGGCGCGAGGTCAACGCGATCGTCACGGTCACCTCGACCGGGGGCGGGACGACCGGTGGCGTCCCGCTGTCCGGTGGCGCCCCGGCGCCCGCGCGCGTTGTCGGCCGGGCACCGGACGCCGCCGTGGTGATCATGGTCGACTGCTCGGGTTCGATGGACTACCCGCCGACGAAGATGCGCAACGCCCGGGACGCGACGGCCGCGGCCATCGACACCCTGCGCGACGGCACCTCCTTCGCCGTCGTCGACGGTACGCATGTCGCCAGGGAGGTCTACCCCGGCAACGGCAGGCTCGCCGTGGCGGACGCGCGGACCAGGGCCCAGGCGAAGGAGGCCCTGCGGTCGCTCAAGGCCGGTGGCGGCACGGCGATCGGCACCTGGCTGCGGCTGGCCGACCGGCTGCTCGGCGCCGCCGATGTGAGCATCCGGCACGGCATCCTGCTCACCGACGGCCGCAACGAGCACGAGGCGCCGGAGGACCTGCGGGCCGCGCTCGAATCCTGCGCGGGCCGTTTCACCTGCGACGCCCGCGGTGTCGGCACCGACTGGGAGGTGAAAGAAGTCACAGCGATCGCCTCCGCGCTGCTCGGCACGGCCGACATCGTCGCCGACCCCGCGGGGCTCGCCGCCGACTTCACGCGGATGATGGAGAACGCGATGGGCAAGGAGGTCGCGGATGTCGCGCTGCGGCTCTGGACGCCCGTCGGGGTCGGGATCACCTTCGTGAAGCAGGTCGCGCCCACGGTCGTCGACCTGACCGGCCGACGCACCGAGGCGGGCCCCCGCGCCGGGGACTACCCCACCGGATCCTGGGGCGACGAGTCCCGCGACTATCACGTGTGCGTGACCGTGCCGCAGGCCGGAATCGGCCAGGAAATGCTGGCGTGCCGGGTCTCGCTGGTCCTCCCCGACCCTGCGGGCGGGGCCCCGCAGACCCTCTCGCAGGGCCTGGTCCGGGCCGTGTGGACCGAGGACATGGTGGCCTCCACCTCGATCAATCCGCAGGTCGCGCACTACACCGGCCAGGCCGAACTGGCACAGGTCATCCAGCAGGGGCTCGATGCCCGCAAGTCGGGAGACTTCGACGGCGCGACCGCGAAACTGGGCCGTGCGGTGCAGCTGGCGTCGGTGTCCGGGAACGAGGACACTGCGAAACTGCTTTCGAAGGTGGTGGACGTCGTCGACGCGGCGACCGGTACTGTGCGACTGAAGGCAAAGGTCGCGGACGCCGACGAGATGACTCTCGAAACGCGCTCGACCAAGACCGTCCGCGTCAAGAAGTAAGCACAGAGCCACACGACCGAACCGCCGGGCCGGAGCGATCCGCCGGGGGCGAAGAGCTGGACAATACGCCGGCCCCGGGGCCGGCCCAGGAGAGGGGGAAGCGCCGACATGCCGACCTGCCCGAACGGACACCAGTCGGGTTCCGATGACTGGTGCGAGGTCTGCGGCCATCGCATGACCGGCGCGGGCGCGCCTGCGGGCGCGGTCCCCCCGCCGCCGCCTCCGCCGCCCGCCGCCGGTTACGGCTTCCCGCCGCCGGGCCCGGGAGCCGACGCGACCCAGCAGGCGGAACTCTGCCCGCAGTGCCGTACGCCGCGCGAGGCGATGGCGCCGTTCTGCGAGGAGTGCCGCTGGAACTTCCTCACGAACACCGCGACGTCGTACACGCCGCTGGCCCCGGCCCACAGCGTTCCCGGTCCGCCGCCCGGTCTCAACCTGCCGCCCGGCTTCCAGGCCCAGCAGCCGCCCGCCCCGCAGCAGCGGCGCGATCCGTTCGAGTACCAGGGCTCGCGGCCCTCGCAGGTGAACCGTCCGGCCGAGCCGCTCTCCCCGGAGCAGGGAAACCGTCCCGGCCCCCCGGCGCCCGGTCCGGGCCCGCAGTCGCCCCCGTCGCCGTTCCAGCAGCAGGGTCCGCCGCCTCCGCCGCCCTTCCAGCAGCAGTCCGCGCCGCCCGCGCCGTTCCAGCAGCAGTCCGCGCCGCCGTTCCAGCAGCAGTCGGCGCCGCCCGCGTTCGAGCAGCCCGGTCCGCCGGCTCCGCAGCCGCCCGCCCCTCAGCAGCAGCAGTCGCCGCAGCCGCCCGCCCCGCCGCAGGGGCCGCAGGGCGGGGACGACGACTGGATGCTGTCGCCGCCGTCCCGTACCGAGGGCCCGCCGCAGCAGTCGGCGCCGCAGCGGGAGCAGCCGCCGTTCCCGGGGCAGCCGCAGAACCAGTCGTCCGCGAGCTGGACCGCCGTCATCGCCCCGGACCGTGAGTACTTCCTGGCGATGATGCAGCGCAGCGGCCCCGAGGCGACCGGGCTGAACCTGCCCGCGTACTCCCCGGAGCAGCAGCTTCCGCTGTCCGGCAACCAGATCACCATCGGCCGCCGCAGGCAGAGCACCGGCGAGTCCCCGGACATCGACCTGTCGGTGCCGCCGGAGGATCCGGGTGTCTCGCACCAGCACGCGGTGCTGGTGCAGCAGCCCGACGGCGGCTGGGCCGTGGTCGACCAGAACTCCACCAACGGCACCACGCTCAACGGCGCCGAGGACCCGATCCAGCCCTATGTCCCCGTCCCGCTCCAGGACGGCGACCGGGTGCACGTCGGGGCGTGGACGACGATCACGGTCCGCCGGGACTGACCGCCTCACGCGGTGGGCAGTGGCCAGGCGTACGGCCCCGCGGGGTCGTCCAGCCAGGCCCACTGCCGCCCGTCGGTGACGGTGATGCCGAACCTCTCCCGCTCGGGGTGGTGCTCGCGCCGCCAGAGGGAGAGGGCCTCGTGCGGATCGAGGGTGGCCCCGGTGAGCGCCAGCAGGAACCGGAAGAGATCGTTCTCGCTGATGCGCCGGGGCACGGCGCCGGTCCGCGGGCGCGGCGCGCTGCGCACCGGGCCGCCGCGCAGCGGTACGAAGTAGGCCGCCGTGTGCAGGAACCTGCCCTCGGCGTACTTCCCGTGCGCCCCTTCCCGTACCCGCAGTGCGATCAGCCCGGTGGCGAACGGGGCCAGGATCCGGGCGCCCGGGACGCACTGTTCCAGCCAGGGCTGCGGGACGCAGGGCAGGGTGCAGGTCGCGATGATCCGGTCGTAGGGGCCGCGCGGGGGCCAGCCCCGTGCCCCGTCCCCGGTGATCACCGCCGGGCGGTACCCGGCCGCGGCCAGGTGCCGGCGGGCCGACTCGGTGATCTCCGGATCGAGGTCGACGGTGGTCACGGCGTCGTCGCCGAGCCGGTGGGCGAGCAGCGCCGCGTTGTAGCCGCTGCCCGCGCCGATCTCCAGGACCCGCTGTCCCTCGTGCACGTCCAGCTCTTCGAGCATCCGGGCCATCAGGGAGGGCTGGCTGCTCGACGAGATCAGTTCGCCGTCCCGGACGCGGGTGGCCAGCGGCCCGTCCGCGTACGCCCCGCGCAGCCACCGGGCCCGCCGGTCCGGGTCGGGGTCCTCGCACCACAGGCGCTCGTGGCCGCCGTCCGCGAAGTAGTACGGCACGAACAGATGGCGCGGCACCTCCTCGAAGGCCGCCCGCCATCCGGGGTCGGCCAGCGCCCCGCCCGCCACGATGGCGCGCACCATCGCCCACCGCTCCTCGGCGGCGGCCGCGGCGAACCGGTCGGTGTGCGCGTCCATACCTCCACCTTCCTGCGCCGACGGCCCGGGAGCCAGGAAGCCGGGCGGACCGGGGCCGCCGGGTCACCGCGCTGCCGGACGGCCCCGGGTCCTTTGTCCGGATCGGGCCGGATCAGGGAGCGGGGCACGCGGGTCCGGCCCCTTCCGGGCGAAGGGTCCTAGGACCCGGGTCCTCGGCCGGTGCGTCTGCGACGATGGACGGGTGACTGAGATTCCGCGCGACACGCTTCAGGAGCAGACCTTCTACGAGCAGGTCGGCGGCGAGGAGACCTTCCGGCGCCTGGTGCACCGCTTCTACCAGGGTGTGGCAGGAGATCCGCTGCTCCGGCCGATGTACCCGGAGGAGGATCTGGGCCCGGCCGAGGAGCGGTTCGCGCTGTTCCTGATGCAGTACTGGGGCGGGCCCCGTACCTACGGCGAGCGGCGCGGGCACCCCCGGCTGCGGATGCGGCACGTCCCGTTCCGGGTGGACCGGGCGGCGCACGACGCCTGGCTGAGCCATATGCGGGTGGCGCTCGACGAACTCGGGCTGGCGCCGGAGCACGAGCGGCAGCTGTGGGACTACCTGACGTATGCCGCCGCGTCGATGGTGAACACCGAGGGCTGACCTCCCCTCACTTCTCCGCGACGAAAGAGCGGAATTCGCTCCTCCCTCACCGATAAACGATCACAATCGCATCAAGTACGCACGCAAGCGGTTTCCAAGAGCCCCTGAGCCTTGAAAGCATCCATGGAACGCCGGGGGGCGTCGTGTGATGAGGGCCCAGGGGGGCGCGAGTGACGGGGTTCGTCTTTCTCCGGGTGCGGGCCCATCGGCTCCTGCTCTCCGCGGCCGTTCTCGCCGTACTGCTGACCACCTCGGTGCTGGCCGCGCTCACCGCGTTCTCCGGCTCCGTGGGCGACGCCGCGCTCCGCCACGCCCTCACCCACCGCTCGGCGGCCGACGCCTCCCTCGTGATGTCCGCTCAGGTGGCGCCCGCACAGCGGGAGGCGGCCGACGCGATCGCCCGGAAGGCGGCCCGCGAGGGCTTCGACGGCCTTCCGGTCACGGTCCGGACCCTGGAGACCTCCGGGGCGTACGCGCTGCCGCCCGCGCCTGGGGCCACGCGCGCCGGGGACGGCGAGCCCGATCTCACCCACTTCGCCTCGCTCGACCGCAGCCGGGTCCGGATCGCCGCCGGACGCATGCCCGCGGCGGACGGCGGGAAGCCGGGCGGGCCCGTCCAGGTCGCTCTGCCGAGGACGGCCGCCGAGGCGCTGAAGCTGAGCCCCGGTGCGCGGATCACCCTCACCGACCGGCTGACCGACAAGCCGCTGCGCGTCCTGGTCACGGGCGTGTACGAGGTGTCCGACGCGGCCGATCCGTACTGGCAGCTGGACGAGCTCGGCGGGCGCGGCATCCGCAGGCTCGCCTTCACGACCTACGGCCCGCTGCTCACCGCCCCCGGTGTGACCGGTTCCGGACGGGTCAGCTCCGGAACGATGTCCTGGCTGGCCGCCGCCGACTTCCGTACGGTCACCACGGGCCGGATCGACGCGCTGCACGACGCCGCCACGGCCGCTCCGAAGACGGTGACGGCCGCCCCCGAGTTCAAGAGCGGCGCCACCGCGCGGACCTCGCTCCCCCAGGTGCTGGAGCAGATCGACCAGGCCCTGCTGGTCTCCCGCTCGACGCTGATGATCGTGGCCGTCCAGCTGGTGCTGCTCGCGGGGTACGCGCTGCTGCTGGTGGCCCGGCTGCTGAGCAGCGAGCGCGACGGGGAGACCCGGGTGCTGCGGGCCCGGGGCGGCTCGCGCGGCCGCATCACGGCGCTGGCCGCGATCGAGGCGCTGCTGCTCGCGCTGCCCGCCGCGCTCGTCGCCCCGCTGCTGGCCGAGCCGCTGACCCGGCTGCTCGCCGGGCGCGGCGCGCTGTCCCGGATCGGACTGCGGCTCGACGCGAGCGCCACCCCCGCCGTGTGGCTGGTCGCCGTCGTCACCGCACTCGTCTGCGCCCTGGCCGTCGTGGCGCCCGCGCTGGCGGCGGGTGCCGGGGACCGCCGGTCCGGCCGGGCCGCGTCCCTGCCCGCGCCGCTGCGGGCCGGGGCCGACCTCGGCCTGCTGGTGATCGCGGGGGTGGCCTACTGGCAGCTCGACCGCCGGGCCACGGAGGTCGGCGGCGGCGGTGTGCTGAGCGGGGACCGGCAGGGCCGACTCGGGATCGATCCGCTGCTGGTCGCGGCGCCCGCGCTGCTGCTGCTCGCGGGCACCGTGCTGACGCTGCGGCTGCTGCCGCCCGCGGCCCGGCTCGCGGAGCGCGCCGCGGCGGGCGGCCGGGGGCTGATCGCGGCCCTGTCCGGCTGGCAGTTCAGCCGGCGCCCGCTGCGCAACGCCGGACCCGTGCTGCTGCTGGTCCTCGCGGTGGCGATGGGCATGCTGGCCGTCGGGCAGAGCGCTTCCTGGGACCGTTCGCAGCAGGACCAGGCGGACTTCCGGGCCGGTGCGTCGCTGCGCGTGCTGACCGGGGCCGACGACGATCCGGCGAAGTCCGGCCAGTACGCCCGGCTGCCGGGCGTACGGACCGCGGCCCCCGCGTTCCGTACCACCACCGAGCTCTCGGGCAACCGCACCGCCGCGGTCCTCGCCCTGGACACCGCGCACGCCGCCGAGCGGATGCTGATCCGCGACGACCTCGGCGACCGGCCGCCCGCCCGGCTGTTCGAGCCGCTCGGCGCGCCGAGGAGCGCGCGGGCCGGGCTGGTGCTGCCGGAGCACAGCGAGCGGCTCCGGTTCGACGCCCGGATCACGGTGGCCGGCGGGCACCGGACGACGGCCGACGACCCGGTCCTCGCCGTGCTGCTGGAGGACCGCTACGGCCTGCCCTACCGGGTGGCGGCCGGGACCGTGCCCGTGGACGGCAAGGCACATCCGGTCGACTTCGCGGTGTCCGCCGGAGGCGGGTTCGCGGTGACCGGATTCGAGCTGAGCGGCAACCGGCCGACCGGCCCGGGGGAATCCGGTGAGAACCAGCGGCTCGGCATCGGCTCCCTGCGGACCGCGGCAGCCGAGGGCACCGAGCACCCGGTCCCGGTCCCCGAGGGGTTCGGCTGGCGCGCCGAGCTGACCGGCACCGGCAACGGTGGCGAGCCGGAGGCGGGCGAGGCGGTGGACGCCACGGCCTCCGCGAAGAGCCCGCTGACCGTCGGGTACGACACCGGCTCCGCGCCCAACACGTGGAACTACACGCCTGCCTTCTCCGTACGGGTCACCGCACCGCGCCCCGAGGCCCCGATGCCGAAGGCCGTCGTCACCGACGCGTATCTGAAGGCCGCCGGAGCGAAGAAGGGCCAGAGCGTCGATGTCACGCTGGCCGGGGAGACGCTCCGGGTGCGGATCGTGGACTCGGTGCACCGGCTGCCGACCACCGGTACCGGATCGGACGACTCCGCTTCCGGCCGCGCCGAGGACCGCGACGGCGGCGCCCTGCTGCTCGACCTGCGGGCCGTCGGCCAGGTCCTCGCGCAGCGCCCCGGCGCCGTGCTCACCGCCAACGAGTGGTGGCTGAGCACCGCCCCCGGGCAGGCCGCGAAGGCCGCCGCCGCGCTGCGGGCGCGGCCCGACACCGATCCGGCACAGGTTCTGGTGCGGGACGAGATCGCGCGGGAGCTGGTCGGCGATCCGCTGGGTGCCGGGCCGCAGTCCGCGCTGCCCGCGGTGGCGGTGGTCGCCGCCGCCCTGGCCGCGGTCGGCTTCGCGGTGAGCGCCGTGGGCGCGCAGCGGGAGCGGGCCGCGGAGTTCGCCGTCCTGAGGGCGCTGGGCACTCCGCGACGGCGGCTGACCAGGATGATCGCGGCCGAGCAGGGCGTACTGATCGCGATCGCGCTGCTGGTGGGGACGGTGCTCGGGGCCGTGCTGAACCGCGCCGTGGTCCCGCTCGTCGTACTGACCGGACGGGCCACCGCGCCGGTGCCCGGGGTGCTGGTGCAACTGCCGGCCGGGCAGATCGTCGCGCTGCTGGCGGGGGTCGCCGTACTGCCGCTGCTGACCGTGGTGTTCCTCGCCCTGCGTCGCACCGATCCCGCCGCCTCGCTGCGCGTCCAGGGGGACAGCTGACATGACTCCGCCTTCCGTCCGCACCGGCCACCACCCGGCCGACGCGCCCTGGGTCCGTACCCGGCTGCGTACCGCGCCCGGCACCGCCTGGTCGCTGGCGCTGCTGGTGCTGGTCACCTCGTTCCTCGCGGCCCTCTTCCCGCGCGCGGTGGAGCACCAGGCGATCGAGGGGCTGCACCACGACATCACCGCCGCCGACCCCGCGCGCAGCGTCCTGGAGCTGAACAGCCCGCAGCCCGGACTCCAGCTGCCCCCGGCCGAGCGCGAGGCGGCGGTGCGCGGCGCGGCGCTGAAGACCGTCCACGACAAGGTGCGCGGCGCGCTGCCCGCCGAGGTGCGGCCCGGTGCCGCCGATTCCGCGTACGGCTTCCGCACCAGCCGGCCGACACCCGCGCTGGAGCCGTGGCTGGCCCGGCCCGAGGGGGCCGACCCGCAGCTGAACTACGCCTCCGTGTCGGACCTCCGCGGCCATGCCGCCCTGCGCTCCGGCTCCTGGGCCGCCGTGCACGGCACGGTCACCGAGGGCGCCGACGAGGTGGAGGGCGTGGTCACCGAGGAGACGGCGAAGGCCCTGCGGATCGTGGTCGGCGCGACGATCTCCGTACCGACCCGGGCCGGGGAGCATCTGACCGTACGGATCACCGGCATCGTCGCCCCCAGGGCGCCCCGGAGCACCTACTGGTCGGCCGAGCCCCTCTTCCGGACCCCGGCCCTGGTGCCGGAGCCGGAGACGACCCCGCCCAGCCTCGACCCGCCGCGCTACTACTGGACCGCGACCGTGCTGCTGCCGCAGGACGCCGCGCCCGCGCTGCTCGGCTCCACGGGCGAGCCGGAGATGTTCTGGCGGTTCGCGCCGGACACCGCCGGGCTGACCGCCGCCGACGTGCCGGGGCTGCGCTCGGCGCTCGCCGCGCTGGAGAACGGTCCGGGGCTGGTGCGGCTGCGGGGGATGGCCGGTGACGACGCGGCCTTCCGGACCGACCTGGACGAGATCCTCGCCGGGTACGACACGCTGCGCGCGGCGATCGAGCCGGTCGTGACGGTGGCCGCCGTGGGCGCCGGGACCGTCGCCGCCGTGGTGCTGCTGATGACCGCCGGGCTGGTCGGCGGGCGGCGCCGGGAGGAACTGGCGCTGCTGCGGGCGCGCGGCGGTTCGCTGGCCGGGCTGGGCGGGCGGCTGCTGGCCGAGACGGCGGTGGTCGCGGCGCCTGCGGCCGTGCTGGGGCTGCTGGCCGCGCTGCCGTTCTTCGGATCGGCCCGGCCGTGGCCCTCGGTGGCGGGGCCGGTCGCCGTCGCTGTGCTGATCTGCGTCGCGGTGCCGGTGGGCGCGGTGCTGCCGCACCGGCGGCCGCGGCTGCCCGGGACCCGCGACGACCTGATGCACGCCCGTCCGTCCCGGCTGCGTACGGTCGCCGAACTCACCGTGCTGGTGCTGGCGGTGGGCGCGGTGGCCGGACTGCGGCGGCGCGGTGCGGCGGACGGCGGCGATCTGCTGCTCAGCGCGGCACCCGTGCTCGTCGGGCTGATCGGGGCGCTGGTCCTGGTGCGGCTGCTGCCGTGGCCGCTGCGGCTGGCCTCGCGGGCCGTCGCCCGGCGGCGCGGGGCGGTGGGCTTCCTGTCGCTGACCCGGGCCGGGCGGAGTCCGGCGGGCGGTGCGCTGCCGCTGCTCGCGCTGCTGCTGGCGCTGACCACGGCCGCGTTCGGCGGTTCGGTCCTCGCGGGGATCGCGGACGCCCGGGACCGGGCGGCGGTGCTCACGGTCGGCGCGGACGCCCGGATCAGCGGGCTGCTCGACGCGGCGCAGCTCCCGGCCCGCCTGCTCCGGGAGGTCCGGGCGGCGGACGGCGTACGGCAGGTGGCCGAGGTGCAGGTGGTGACCGGGGTGCCGCTGCCGCCCGGCGCGGACGGCAGCGGCGTGAAGAAGACGGTCGTGCTGGGCGTCGACCCGGACACGTACGCGAAGCTGGCCCGTTCGGTGGACCTGGGGACGTTCCCGGCCGACCGGCTGCGGGCGCCCGGTGGCAAGGACAAGGCCGGGAACAAGGACGGGGCCGGGAGCGCGGTCGTGCCGGTGATCACGTCGCCGTCCGTCGCCGCGGATCTGGGCGACGGGCCGCGTGACATGAGCACCCCGGCCGGGGACCTCCGGGTGCGGGTGGCCGGGACCCTGCCGCGTACCGCCGCCGTCCCCGACCACGAGTTCCTGATCGTCGACACGGCGGCGCTCACCCGGCAGTGGACCACCACCCTGCTGGTGGCCGGTGACCCGGACCCGAAGGCGCTGCGGGCCATGGTCCGGGACGCGGGCAAGAACATCTCCGTACGGCTGCGCGCCGAGGAACGGGCCACCTTCGTCGACACCCCGATGCAGCGGGGTGCGGGCGGCATCTACGCCGCGGCGGTCGTGGCCGGGGCGGGCTACGCCCTGCTGGCCGTCCTGCTGTCGCTGCTGCGCTCCTCGCCGGAGCGCACCGCCCTGCTGGCCCGGCTGCGGACCATGGGCCTCACCTCGCGGCAGAGCAGGCGGCTGCTGGTCCTGGAGTCGCTGCCGCATGCCCTGCCCGCGGCCCTCGGCGGGCTGCTGGTCGGCTGGGCGACGATCGGGTTGCTGGCCGCGGGCGTCGACCTCGCGGGGCTGGCGCTCTTCAACGGTCCGGGCACCGCCGTGCCGGACGCCGCCCCGCTGCGGTCCGACCCGTGGTCGCTCACGCTCCCGGCGCTCGGCGTGGTCGTCCTCACCGTCGGGGCGGCCGCCGTCCAGGCGTGGTGGGCGGGCCGCCGCGGATCGATCACCGAACTCAGGTCAGGAGACCCCCGATGACGTCGACGTCGGACGACACCAGCCTCAGCCTCGCCGAGCTCGAACGGCGCGCCAACGCGCGCCGCGACCGGCCCTCGTACGGGCACGACGCGCTGATCGCCTGCGACCGGCTGGTCCGCATCTTCTCCGCGGACGGGGTGGAGGTGCAGGCCCTCCAGGGCCTCGACCTCCTGGTCACCGAGGGCGAGTTGATGGCCCTGGTCGGGGCGTCCGGCAGCGGCAAGTCGACGCTGATGAACATCCTGGCGGGCCTGGACGTGCCGACGGCCGGGTCGGCGAAGGTCGCGGGGTGCGATCTGCTGTCGATGGGGCCGAAGGAACGGCTCCGCTACCGGCGCGACGTCGTCGGCTTCGTCTGGCAGCAGACCTCCCGCAATCTGCTCCCGTACCTCACCGCCGTGCAGAACGTCACCCTGCCGATGCAGCTGCGCGGCCGGGGCCGGATGCGGGGCGCCGAACGGGCCGCGCGCGCCGAGGAACTGCTCCGGATCCTGGAGGTGGCGGAGTGCCGCGACCGGCGCCCGCAGCAGCTCTCCGGCGGCCAGCAGCAGCGGGTGGCGATCGCGGTCGCGCTGGCCAACAACCCGTCGGTGCTGCTCGCCGACGAACCGACCGGCGAGCTCGACTCGGCCACCGGCGAGCAGGTCTTCGCGGCGTTCCGCCGGGCCAACGAGGAGCTGGGCACCACGATCGTGATCGTCACACACGACCAGGCCGTGGCCGACGAGGTCCGCCGCACGGTCGCCATCCGGGACGGCCGTACCTCCTCCGAGGTGCTGCGCCGCACCGAGGTCGACGCCGCGACGGGCCTGGAGTCCCAGGTGGCCCGGGAGTACGCGATGCTCGACCGGGCGGGACGGCTGCAACTGCCCGCCGACTACACGGAGGCGCTCGGCATGGAGCACCGCGTGATGCTGGAGCTGGAGCACGACCACATCGGGGTCTGGCCGGACGAGCAGCCGCGCCCCTGAGGGGGCGGGCGGCGCCCTCCCCTCCGGGGGCGGGGTGGTGCTGGCCCCAGGGCGCTTCGGCCGGGTGGCCCGATGTTCTCGCACCGCGTACGCCCCTAGCGTCGTGCGGGAGTCATCCACCTGATCCCGAGGAGCACGATGCGCGTCGCCCCCCTGCTCACCGCCGGTCTCGGCCTGACCGGTTTACTCGCGGGCGGTGTGCCCGCTTCGGCCACCCCCGCCACCCCCGCCGCACCGGCCCACCAGCGACTCGTCTGGGGCCCCTGCTCGCCGCAGCAGCAGGAGCTGAACGAAGCGGGCGCGCGGTGCGCGAAGGTGACGGTCCCCCTCGACTACGCGGATCCCGGCGGCCCGACGATCAAGATAGCGATCTCCCGCGTCGGGGCCCGCGCGAAGCACGGCGGACGCCGCGGCGTCCTGCTCTCCAACCCGGGCGGTCCGGGCGGCACGGGACTCGCCAACACCCTGTATCTGCGGCCCGCGCTGAAGGACGTCGCGGACCGCTACGACCTGATCGGCTTCGATCCCCGCTTCCTCGGCGAGTCCACCCCCGTCGTCTGCGACCCCGCCGCCCCGGAGCCCGCGCCCGGCCCGGCCACCACCCGCCGCGAGGACTTCGAGCGGTCGGTACGGTCCGCCCGCGACACCGCGCGCCGCTGCGAGGAACACGGGGACAACGCCCGGCTCCTGCCGCACGCCACGACCAGGAACGTCGCCCGCGACATGGACGCGATCCGCGCGGCGCTGGGCGAGCCCAGGCTGTCGTACTACGGCGTCTCCTACGGCGCCGATCTGGGCGCCGTCTACACCCAGATGTTCCCCCGCCGCGCCGACCGCGTCGTCATCGACTCCTCGACCGACCCGACGGCCACCCAGTACGAACTCTTCCAGCGGGCGGGCAGGCCGCTCGAAGAGGCACTGGACGCCTGGGCCGCGTGGACCGCGCGGCGGAACGGCACCTACCACCTCGGCGGCACGCCCGCCCGGGTGCGGTCGGGCGTCCAGCGGTTGCTCGACGGGGCCGAGCGGCACCCGGTCACGGTCTCCGGCGTCCGGCTCGACGCGTCGTTGCTGCGGCTGGTGCTGCGGCAGTTCATCCAGCACGAGGAGTACGACCCGGCGCTCGCCGGCACCGTGCGCGATCTGACCGACGCGGCGGCGGGCCGACCGGTCGAGCCCGGCCCGGAGCTCGCCGGTCTGCTGGAGCTGCTCGCCTCGCCCGAGCTGGCGGACAGCATGCTGGGCGGGACCCTCTTCATGTGCGGCGACCGCGGCTGGCCGGCCGGTGGCTGGCCGAAGAACCCGGAGACGTACTGGCGGAACATGGAGCGCAGCCGCGCCGCCCAGCCCGTCTTCGGGCCGCTCGTCAACGGCATGATCGCCCCGTGCGCGTTCTGGACCAGCGGGTCCCGCGAGCCCGCCACGGTGATCGGCAACGACGTACCCGTGCTGATGCTCCAGGCCCGGCGGGACAACAACGTCCCCTACGAGGGGGCCCTGGCCCTGCACCGGCGGCTGACCGGTTCACGGCTGGTGACGGCGGACATCCGCTCGCACGGGGTGTACGGGCGCGGACTCGACGGCCTCACCCCCGTCCCCTGTGCCGACGACGCCGTGAACCGCTATCTGCGCGACGGCGCACTGCCCGGCGCCGACCTGACCTGCGAGCGCGCCGGGGAGGACCGGTGATCAGCAGACGTACGGGCCTGGCGGCCACGGCAGCGGCCCTGCTCACCGGCGCGTCCGGCCCCGCGGCGGCGGCCGCCGAGCCCCGCCCTCGCGGGTCCGGCCCCCGGAGCCGTCTCCAGAGCGATGTGGACGCGGTCCTGGCCACCGGCGCCACCGGCGTACTGGCCGAGGTGCAGAGCGCCCGTGGCCGGGCGACGGCCCGTGCCGGAGCCGCCGCTCTGCGGACCCCGGACCGCCCGGTCCCCTGGGACGCCTCCTACCGGATCGGCAGCGACACCAAGACGTTCACGGCCACGCTCGCCCTCCAGCTGGTGGGCGAGGGCAGGCTCGCGCTCACCGACACCGTCGATCGGTGGCTGCCCGGCGCCGTGCGGGGCAACGGCAACGACGGCCGCCGGATCACGGTCGCCGATCTGCTGCGCCAGACCAGCGGGCTGAACGACTACCTCGCCGTCTCGCCGGACGCGGCCGAGGCGTTCACCCCGGACGGCTACCGCCGGTCCCGGTTCCGCGCCACGGCCCCCGAGGACCAGCTGAAGGCGGCTCTGAGCAGGCCGCCCGAGTGGCTGCCGGACCCCCGACGACCCGCCGGGGAACGGCGCTGGGGCTACTCCAACACCAACTACGTGGTGGCGGGCCTGATCATCGAGGAGGTGACCGGCAACCCCTGGGCGCAGGAGATCCACGACCGGATCATCGAACCCCTGGGCCTGCGCCACACGTTCACCCCGGGGACCTCACCGTACCTGCCCCCTCCCACGGCCACCGCGTACACCTGGTTCCCCGGCCGCGCCGAGCCGACGGACACCACACTGGCCTCCGGCGGCGGGGCGGACGGCTCCGTCGTCAGCACCACCCACGACCACGGGGTCTTCCTGCGCGCCCTGATGAGCGGGCGGCTGCTGCGCCCGGTCCAGCTGGCCGCGATGAAGGAGACGGTGGTGGCCGAGGACTGGAGTGCGGCGCCGGGGGTGCGTTACGGGCTGGGCATCGCCTGGCGCCCGGTGGCGGGGAGCAGGGGCGGGGTCTGGTTCCACGGCGGAACCCATCTGGGGATCGTCTCCGAGAGCGGGGTGACGCCGGACGGCGCGCGGGCCGCGACCAGCGCCACGTTCTCCCTGCGGATGGGCGACCCGGCACAGGACGCCCAGAACCTGGCCACCCTCCGGCTGGTGGACCGGGCCCTGACCGCTTAGGACCGGGCCCCGGCTGCTTGGGTCCTCCGACCACGGGCACGGGCCCCGACCGGGTGGGGCGGGCCCTCGGGGCGCTCGCTCAGCCCGTGCCGACCGTCACCGCGAGGGTGCCGAGCCCGCCGCCCGGACCGCGCAGGGCGACCGAGCCGAACGGGGTCCGCAGCCGCAGCCAGGATCCGGCCGCGAGCAGGGCGACCGGGAAGTCCGGCGCCGGGCGGAGGAAGCCGAGGGACTGGGCGGCGTGCACGGCCCGCAGCGGGAGTCCGGTGCCGGCGACCGTCCGCGACCAGATCTCGCGGCCGATCAGATCCCGCTCCGCCCTGGTGCGGCGGTCCTCGGGCAGGGCCGCGTCGCGGGAGCGGAACTCCGCGACCGCGGTGGTGACCGCCTTGTGCAGGGAGGCCGGGCCGGGCAGGCCCGGCTGCTCCCGCCAGCCGCCGCGCGGCGGGAGGACACCGGTCCACGGGGGCCCGGTGACGGGGGCCGGGATCGCGCCCGCGTGGGCGGACTCCCCGAGCGATTCGAGGAGTTCACCCGCGGAGACGGTCAGGTCGAAGTCGTCCGGCACGGCCAGCCGGGCCGTCCGGATCGCCAGGACCTCGAACGACGGCGGCCTGCCGAACACGGCCAGCGCACCGCCGCCCGCCTGCATCCGCACGGCGGCGGCCCGGTCGTAGTGGAGCAGCCGGCCGAGGAAGGCCGCGAGATCCGCGGCCTCCCTCGTGTCGGCGAACTCCAGCGACCGTACGGGCACCGTCATGCTGCGGCGGGCTCCTCGGCCAGGTACTGCTGGAGGAAGAGCTTCTCCTCGGCGGAGATCCGCCGGGGCCGCTCCTCGGCCAGGTCGTACGGCACGACGACGGTCGAGGCCCGGACGTAGACCTGGTCCGGGTCCTTGATCTCGTACGCGATCGTCAGCGACGCGGCGCCGATCTTCGTGACCCACGACTCGACGGTCACCGGCTCGTGCCGGTGGACCAGCGGCCGCACGTAGTCGATCTCGTGCCGGGCCACGACGGAGCCGCCCGCGAAGGACGGCGAACCGTCCCCCGGCGCCAGCCGGAACATGAAGTCGATGCGGGCCTCCTCCAGGTAGCGGAGGAAGACCACGTTGTTGACATGGCCGAAGGCGTCCATGTCCGACCAGCGCAGCGGGCAGTGGTAGAGGTGACGAGCCAAGACGATCAGCCTCGCGTGAGCTTCTTGTACGTGGCGCGGTGCGGGCGGGCCGCGTCCGCACCGAGGCGCTCGACCTTGTTCTTCTCGTACGACTCGAAGTTGCCCTCGAACCAGTACCACTTGGAGTCGCCCTCGTACGCCAGGATGTGCGTGGCGACGCGGTCCAGGAACCAGCGGTCGTGGGAGATGACCACGGCCGCACCCGGGAACTCCAGGAGGGCGTTCTCCAGCGAGGACAGGGTCTCGACGTCGAGGTCGTTGGTGGGCTCGTCGAGGAGCAGCAGGTTGCCGCCCTCCTTGAGCGTCAGCGCGAGGTTGAGGCGGTTGCGCTCACCACCGGACAGGACACCGGCCGGCTTCTGCTGGTCCGGGCCCTTGAAGCCGAACGCGGAGACGTAGGCACGCGAGGGCATCTCGACCTGGCCGACGTTGATGTAGTCCAGCTCGTCCGAGACGACGGCCCAGAGGGTCTTCTTCGGGTCGATGTTGGCGCGGGACTGGTCGACGTAGGAGATCTTGACCGTGTCGCCGACCCGGATGGAGCCGGTGTCCGGGGTCTCCAGGCCCTGGATCATCTTGAACAGCGTGGTCTTGCCCGCGCCGTTGGGACCGATGACGCCGACGATGCCGTTGCGCGGCAGCGTGAACGACAGGTCGTCGATGAGGACCTTGTCGCCGAAGGCCTTCGAGAGGTTCTCGACCTCGACGACGATGGAACCGAGCCGCGGGCCCGGCGGGATCTGGATCTCCTCGAAGTCCAGCTTCCGCATCTTGTCGGCCTCGGCCGCCATCTCCTCGTAACGGGCGAGACGGGCCTTGGACTTGGTCTGCCGGCCCTTGGCGTTGGACCGCACCCACTCCAGCTCTTCCTTGAGCCGCTTGGCGCGCTTCTCGTCCTTGCGGCCCTCGACCTTGAGGCGGGCGGCCTTCTTGTCGAGGTAGGTGGAGTAGTTGCCCTCGTAGGGGATGGCGCGGCCGCGGTCGAGTTCGAGGATCCACTCGGCGACGTTGTTCAGGAAGTACCGGTCGTGCGTGACGGCGACGACGGCGCCCGCGTACTTCGAGAGGTGCTGCTCCAGCCAGTTCACCGACTCGGCGTCGAGGTGGTTGGTGGGCTCGTCGAGGAGGAGCAGGTCGGGGGCCTCGATCAGCAGCTTGCAGAGCGCGACGCGGCGCTTCTCACCACCGGAGAGGTTGACGACGGGCCAGTCGCCGGGCGGGCAGCCCAGGGCGTCCATGGCCTGCTCCAGCTGGGCGTCCAGGTCCCAGGCGTTGGCGTGGTCCAGGTCCTCCTGGAGCTTGCCCATCTCGTCCATGAGCGCGTCGGAGTAGTCGGTCGCCATGAGCTCGGCGACCTCGTTGAAGCGCTTGAGCTTGCCCATGACCTCGGCGGCGCCGTCCTGGACGTTCTCCAGGACCGTCTTGGTCTCGTCGAGGTGCGGCTCCTGCATGAGGATGCCCACGCTGAAACCGGGCGACAGGAACGCGTCGCCGTTGGAGGGCTGCTCCAGGCCCGCCATGATCTTCAGCACCGTGGACTTACCGGCGCCGTTGGGACCCACCACACCGATCTTCGCTCCGGGCAGGAAGCTCAGCGTGACGTCGTCAAGGATCACCTTGTCGCCGTGCGCCTTGCGCGTCTTGCGCATCGTGTAGATGTACTCAGCCAAGAGAAACCGTCCGGCAATCGATGTGTGGGCAGATACACCCCATCTTGCCTGACGGCCACCTCCTGACGGAAACCAGTATCACCGGGCGCCCGTGACCTGCCCCGGCGCGCCGCGCTCCTTCGGGGGAGGCGGGCCGGGGGCGGCCGCCGGGCGCCCCGGCGACCGCCCCCACCCGCTGTGCGTACGCCCTGCTCACCGTGTGTGCGCCCCGCTCACCGCGCGTACGCCGCTCACGGCTCGTACGCACCGCTCGCGTTCCGTACGAGCGCGTCGCCGCCCGTGTGCGCGGCTCAGTGTCCGTACGCGACCAGCAGGTCGGTGGCCGGGACCACCACGAGGCCGCCGCCCGCGCCGAGACCGGTCAGCGGTGCGGACACGTTGTGCTCGTCGGGCTCGTCGATCGGCGCGCCGACGTCGGTGGACCAGACGGACTGGCCGGTGGCGCCGTTGAGCGCCCACAGCCGGCCGGACTCCGAGCCGACGTAGACGTAGCCGTTGACGACGATCGGCGCCGTGCTGATCCTGCCGTCGCCCTCGAACGTCCAGCGGGTCTCCAGGGTGCGGCTGTGCCGCTCCTTGAGGACGCCCTCGTCGACGAAGTAGCCCTGGCGGCCGTCGAAGGCCGGTGCGGGCGACCAGCCGTCGGCCTCGTAGCCGCCGCGGCGGCGTCCGTCGGAGGTGTCGAGGACCGACGGGGTCATCCCCGCGTCGTCCCGGACCCAGACACCGCCGTCGGCGAGGACGGGGGTGCGGCCGCCGCCTCCGGAGCACTCCGTCTCGTGGCGCCAGAGCGGCTCGCCCGACCTGGGCGCGAAGGCATAGGTCTGCTCGCAGCCGTACGAGACGTAGACCCCGTCCGCGGTGACGGCGGGCGAGCTGTTGTCCCCGTACTCGACGGGCCGGGTCCAGAGCACCGTGCCGTCGGCCGCGTCCACCGCGTACACGGTGCCGCCCGAGCCCGCGCCGCCCGTGTACACCACCCCGGCCCTGAACGTGGGCGGCGAGGTGAAGGAGCTCTGCCCCGGCAGCGTGACGCTCCAGCGCTTCGCCCCGGTCGCCGGGTCGAACGCGGTCAGCACCCCGTCGTAGTTCTGGGCGTAGAGCCGGCCGCCCCCGTAGGCGAGCGCGGACCACCAGTAGGTGCCGCCGAGGTCGACGGGCCCCCAGGCGTCCTCGCCCGTGGCCGCGTCGATGGCGTGGAGGACGGTGCCGTGGCCCTCCGGCGCGGCGGAGGTGGCGAAGACCCGGCCGCCGGCCACGACGGGGTAGGAGACGCTCCCGCCCAGGTCGCGGGACCACTTCCGGCTGAGCGGCGGCGCCCCCACGGCGGTGTCGACGAGGCTGCCGTCGTGCCGTGCGTCGACCTGGTAGGTGGTCGAGGCTCCGACGGTCCCCGTCGGCTGCGCGCCGACCGGGGTCACCAGCAGGGCGGCCGACAGTGCCGCGCCGGACAGGACGGTGATGGTTCTTCGAAGTCTCACTCGGACACCCCTCGTCATCCGGCATCGCCGTGGCGATGCGCACAGGGCGGACCGGCCCCCTGGTTCGGTGGCCCGCCTCCAGACCCCATGGTCACCCGGACGTATCTCAACCGCCTTCTATTTTCCGGCAGTTGAACTACGGCTGAACGGCCCGCCGCCCCCGCACGACGGGACCGCGGGACGGACGGAGGGCCCACGGAACGCAGGGCCCGCGGAACGAAGGGACGGCGGAACGAGGCGGAACGGAAGGACGGCGAGCGCGCGACGGCCCCGGTACGCGTCTGCGTACCGGGGCCGTCGTCAGGAGGGAAACACGGAGGCCGGTCCTCCGTCCGTCGCCCCGCGATCAGCGTGCGGGGCGACGGGACGCGTCACTGCGCGGTGGTCTGCGCCTTGCGCTTGCGGAGGAGGAAGACCGCGCCGCCGCCGACGACGACGAGGGCGATCGCGACGCCCGCGATGACCGGGGTGGCGCTGGAGCCACCGGTCTCGGCGAGGTCACCCGAGCCGCCGGTGGTGCTGCCGGTGGAGCTGCCGCCGGACGTGGCCGGGGTCTTGTCGCCACCGGTCTGGGTCTCGGTGCCGCCCGTGGCGCTGCCGCTGGTCTTGCAGTCCAGGACACCCTTGAAGGTCTTCGTGAAGCCACCGGGGCCGGTGATCGTGAAGTCGTACGCCTGGTCCTCGGCGACCGGGACGGTGATCGTCTCGGACTTGCCGGCCTCGATGGTGTGCTTCGCACCGGCCAGCTCGAAGGTGAAGGCCTCGTCACCCGTGTTGGAGGCGGTGACGTCCACGCCGCCCTTGGCGCAGTTCTTCTTCGCCGTGACGGCCGGGATCGCGCCCTTCTTGGCCCAGGTGCCGGTGGCGGTCGCGGAGACCGTCGACTCGCTGGAACCGGCGAGGATCATGGTCTGGCTCTTGGTCACACCGGCGAAGGCCCGGCCGACCGGCACCGAGGTGGTGGCCTGGACCGTCAGCGAGGCGGAGCCGTCGGCGGTGCCCGCGGGCACGTCGAAGTACAGCTCGGCACCGTCGGCCGCGGCGGTGACGGGCTTGCCCGCCTTGTCGGTGATCTTGACGCCGCTGGCGGCGTCGGCGGGCGGGGTCACGGATGCCTGGCCCGCGTTGGTGTGGACGGTGATCGGGCCGAGCCGCTCACCGGACTTGCCGGAGACCGCGGACGGGTCCAGGGCGAGGGACGCCTTGGGCTCGGCCTGGTCGACGGCGCTGCGCTCCAGCCAGTCGGCCAGCTTCTCGGCCTGGCTGTCCCTCGCGTCGACATCGGCGTCGTCCGAGTAGCGCCAGATGGCGACCTGGGTGCCCGCCGCCGCGGTCTTCTCGGTGAGCGGTCCGGTGCCGGCCGCCTTGGCGAGCGCCGCGAGGTCGTCGACCTGCGGGTAGGAGTGCTCCAGGATCCAGCGGATCTTGCCGGCGTTCTTGTTGCCGCCGAGCGAGGTCTGGTTCCAGGGGGTCTCCAGGTACTTCGCCTGGTCCTGGGTGGGGTTGTGGATGTCGATGCAGTACGTCTTGAGCTTGCCGCCGCCGTCGACGGTCATCTCGAAGAGGCCGGCGGGCAGCTGCTGGTCCCTGCCGTTCGTGTGCAGCACGGCGCGGTCGAAGGTCTTCAACCCGTCGAGCACCGCGGCCGCGCCGCCCTGGTGCTGCGGCGTCTCGTCGGCGACCGCGTTGCCCGCGCCGGCGAGGGCGCCTGCCATGACCAGACCGGATGCCACCACCGATGCGGCCAGCCGGGCTATGCCGCGCCGCCTCGGAGATTGGGCCGTCGTCACCGAGGACGACGAAACGGTCGCTGAAGAAGCAGAAAACACAGAATTCCCCTCCGGGCGGGACCCTCCGCGCCTGATGCGCGTGTGGGGACTGCCCCGCCAGTCGACTCAAGTGCCCCGTGAGTAATGGGAATCCTAAGGACGAACCAATGAACAGTCCCCCGTCATACCGTCGTACAACCATTCCGAATCGGAATCGTTATCGCCGGTATCACTTCCGTTCGCCTCCCCGGCCGGCTCCCCGCCCGCCCACGGCCCGCTTCCGGCCTGCCCCGGCCCCCCTTTCGCCCCTCCCCGGCACGCCCCCGGCCGGCCCGGGGCCGGTCACGGGTCCGTCACGGCGCCGACACCAGCTCCTGCCGCACCTTCTGACGCCCCGTCGACCGTTTGCTCCCGGAGCGTTCCGCCGCTGCCCCGGTCCCCTCGGGGCCGTCCGGCGCGTCCGGCTCCTCCGGTCCGCCGGTCCGGTCGGCGCTCCCCACCCGGGCCGTCAGCGCGGGCTCGCCCCTCATCACCCGCCGGAACGCGGAGGTCCCGCGCGTCAGGTCATGGCCCACCGCGACCGCCTCGACGTCCACGAACGTACGGCGCTGCCCCTCCCGTTCCTCCTCACGCACCTTCAGCCTGCCGTGCACCATCAGGGGTTCCCCGACGGAAACGGAACCGGAGAGATTGAGTGCCAGGGTCCGCCAGGCGAACACGGTGTAGAAGCTCGTGTGCCCGTCGGTCCAGAGCTGTTTCTCCCGGTCCCAGCGGCGCGGTGTCACCGCCAGCCGGAAGCGCGCCATTGCGCCCGTCGCGGTCTCCCGGAACTCCACGCCCGTCGCCGCGTTGCCCACCAAGGTCACCAAGGTGTCGTTCATGACTCCGCCTCCCCTTCTGCCTTCGGATCGGCGACCGCCTCCATGCGGTCACCGGTCCCAGACTGACGGGGAGGCGGAAATCCTGCCGACGCCTGTGGACTACCCGCCGGTTGTGGAAATCTCCGTCACCGCCGCGAACCTCTCCCGCACCTCTCGGTACCGCACGAGTTCCGCCGCCACCGGATCGAGCACCCGGGCCCGGCCGCAGGCCGACGCCGTCTCGCGCAGCCGCCGTTCGGCCTCCTGCCCGTACCGGCGCGCGGGCCCGCGCGCCGCGGCCGCGCACGACCACTCCACCAGCGGACCGCCCACGACTCCGGTCAGCATCACCAGGGCGGGCGTGAGGTACCCCGGTGCGAGCACGCCGACGATCTGGCCGACCAGCCAGAGGCCGCCGAAGATCTGCAGCAGGGTCATCGACGCCTGAGCCAGTACGGCGGCGGGCCACCACTTCGGGCGCGGCGGCTTCCCGCCCACCCGGCCGCCGTGCGCCACGCCGGAGGCCCCGGCCACCCCCGTCGCCACCACCGCCGGAGGGCCCGGCACGGGCTCGCCGCCGGTCCGCTGCGCCAGCGTGTCCAGCGCCTCCGGCAGCCCGTCCGCGCCGTGCACCGCGGCCTCGCGGACCGCCTGCGCCCAGGGGCCCGGCAGCCCGTCCGCGGCCTCGTCCGCCAGCGTCCGTACCGCCTGCTCGACCAGCTGGCGGGCGGTGAGCTGCTCCTCGGGGGGCTCGGGCCGCGCCGGGCGCTCCAGGCTTCCGGGCCGCCGGGTGGACTCGTACCAGCGCCACAGCCGCAGCCAGGGCGTGCCGCACGCCCGTCCGGCGTTCCTGCGCCACTCGCGCTCGGCGGCCTGGCCCGCAGCGGCCGCCCCGAGGGCCTCCGCCAGCCGGTCGGCGAACTCCTCGCGGGCCCGTTCGCCGAGGCCGGGGCGGCCCTCGGCCACGTACACCGGGCGGAGCCTGGCCGCGGCGGCGTCCACGTCCGCGGAGAGCCTGCGCGCCGCCGCGGTGCGCTCCTGGACGAACCGGCCGAGCACCTCGCGCAGTTCGTCGACGCCCTCACCGGTGAGGGCGGACAGGGACATGACGGTGGCGCCGGGTTCTCCGTGCTCGCCCAGGGCCATGCCGTCCTCGTCGAGCAGCCGACGCAGATCGTCGATGACCTGGTCGGCGGCGTCGCCGGGCAGCCGGTCGATCTGGTTGAGGACGACGAAGGTGACCTCGGCGTGCCCGGCGAGCGGCCGTAGATAGCGCTCGTGGAGGGCCGCGTCCGCGTACTTCTCCGGGTCGACGACCCAGATCACCGCGTCGACCAGCGCGAGCACCCGGTCGACCTGTTCGCGGTGTTCGGTCGCCGCCGAGTCGTGGTCGGGCAGGTCGACGAGGACGAGACCCTGGAGGGCCTCGTCGGTGTCCGCGGCGCCCTGCTGCGGCCTGCGCCTGAGCCGTCCGGGGATGGCGAGCCGGTCCAGCAGTCCGGCGGCGCCGTCGGTCCAGGAGCAGGCGAGGGGCGCGGCGGTGGTCGGCCTGCGGAGCCCGGTGTCGGAGATCTGGGCGCCCGCGAGGGCGTTGAAGAGCGTCGACTTGCCGCTGCCGGTGGCCCCGGCGATGGCGACGACGGTGTGCCGGGAGGAGAGCCGCCGGCGGGCCGCCGCCTCGTCGAGCACCCGTCCCGCCTCGGCGAGGGTGGCCGCGTCGAGCCGGGCCCGGGACAGCCCGACGAGTTCGCGCAGCGCGTCGAGCCGGGTCCGGAGCGGCCCGCCGGAGGGTCCGTAGGCCTCCACCTGGGGCGGCCGCGCGTCGTCGTCCGGGGCGGTCTCGGGCTCGGGTTCCACCGTCTTGGCCGCCGCCCGCCGGGCGATGAGCCCGTCGTTCCAGTCCCGGCTCGCCTCCGGGATCCGGGCCCGCCGGTCCGTTTCCCGTTCCTCCTGCGCGTCGGGACTCCCGGTCCGGTCGGCGGTCCGGCCGGTCTCCTCGTCAGTGACGGCAGTCATCGCTGCCACCTCTCCTTCTGCAGTACGGACAGCGCGGCGATCAGTTCGGCCTGCGGCTCGGGGGCCACGTCGAGCGCGTCCAGCGGTGCGAGCCGCCGGTCGCGCTCGCCGTTCATCACCCGGTCGAGGCAGTCGGTGAGCAGGGCCCCGCCCTTGTCGCGCAGGCGCAGCGCGCCCTGGACGCCGATGCGTTCGGCGAGCTGCTCCCCGGCGCCCCGGGTGCGGCGGCCGCCGAGCAGTGCGGCGGCCAGCAGCGCCGCCACGGTCTCGGCGTCGGGCGCGGCGTTGCGTTCCAGGCGGCGCACCTCCTCCTCGGCCAGCTCCTCCAGGACCCGCCACCAGCGCCGTACGGCCATGGTGATCCGGCCCCGGATGTCCTCGGCGGGTCCCCAGCCCCCGGCTTCCCGGCCGACGTCCTCGAAGCCGAACTCCCCGGCGGCGGGATCGCGCCGCCAGGCCGTACGGATCTGTTCGTCGGCAGCGGCCACGGCGCACTGGAGGAGCGCGGAAAGGCTCTCGACCAGCGCTTCGAGGAGCTCCCCGGAGGTGCTGTACAGCGGGTATCCGCGCCATCTGGTCCGGGCGTCCCCGGCGAGCACCCCGCCGCCGCGCAGTCTGCGCCGGACCCGGGCGCCCTCCGCGCGGTACACGTCCTCGACCACGCCGGTCAGCCGCACGGCCGCCGCGTACTGCGCCGCGACGGCCCCGGCCAGCTCGGGCATCCGTACGTCCAGCGAGTCGATGACCCCGGCGGCCGTGCGGCCGACCGCCTGCTGGCGGGCCGCCGGGTCCTGGGCGCGGTGGCTGAGCCAGGCCCGCAGCGGGGCGACGGCGGTCGTGGGCAGGAGCCCGCTGCCGCCCCCGGCCGACTCGGGGAGTTCGGGGATGGTGAAGCGCGGCACCTCGCCGAGGCCCGCGCGGGTGAGCAGCGCTCCGTACTGCCGCGAGACCTCGGCGATGACCTGGTGCGGCACCCGGTCGAGGACGGTGACGAGCGAGGCGTCGTACTGCTTGGCGGTACGCAGCAGGTGCCAGGGCACCGCGTCCGCGTAGCGGGAGGCCGTGGTCACCATCACCCAGACGTCGGCGGCGCAGATCAGCTCGGAGGCCAGCATCCGGTTGCGCACCACGAGCGAGTCGATGTCGGGGGCGTCGAGCAGCGCGAGGCCGCGCGGCAGACCGGGCGAGGTCTCGACCCGCAGTGCGGTGCCGTTCTCCTCGTCACGGCCGCCGAGCACGTCCAGCCCGTCGAGGTCCCCGTACCGGTCCGGTCCCCCGGGCTCCTCCGGCGGCAGCCAGACCCGGGTGAGCTGTGGCAGTACGCGTACCCCGGCGAACCAGTGGTGATCATCCGGATGGCAGACGAGCACGGGCGTCCGGGTGGTCGGCCGCAGCACTCCGGCCTCGCTGACCGGTCGTCCCACCAGCGAGTTGACCAGTGTCGACTTCCCCGCCCCGGTCGACCCCCCGACGACCGCGAGCAGCGGTGCCTCGGGGTCCCTGAGCCGGGGAAGCAGATAGTCGTCGAGCTGGGCGAGCAGCTCGCTCCGGGTGCGCCGGGCCCGCGCGGCCCCCGGCAGCGGAAGGGGAAGACGCACGGCAGCGACACGGTCGCGCAGGGCGGAAAGTGCGTCGATGAGCTGAGGCCGTACGTCCAAGGTCACCACATGCGAAGAATGCCCAACTTTGGAGCCTTTTTGAAGCGTATAGCCACCTCTGCGCGCCGGTTCCCTCCCAGGAACGAAGTCAGGACAGAGGGGACGAGTGGGGCGCAGGCATAACGAGTGCACAACACCCGGGGCGCGAGGCGTGAAAAGCGCTGCGCGAATCCCACCTACCTGCGATTATCGGTTCGCTTCACCGAACCTCCACATCGTGCCACGCAGGTGAAGCAACCAGCACCAGGCGATCGGAGCCCTATCCTTGTCCCGGCAGGTCACCGACCGGCCCGGCCCCAGGGCTCCAGGCCGCCGAGGCCACTACCCGGCCCCCGTAGCTCAGTGGATAGAGCAGGCGCCTTCTAAGCGCTTGGCCGCAGGTTCGAGTCCTGCCGGGGGCGCATAGCGCGCACCACTGTGAGGCCCTCCACCCCGGAGGGCCTTTTCGCTGGTCGAACGCACACTAAAGGGTGGCCCGTAGCGGGCGCGTAAGCACCGGACCGACCCGGGCGGTGGTGCGGGCGGCGGTCCGGTGGTGTCCGGCTGCCGCCGGGGTTCCGCGGGGGCCTCCCCCGGGGCGTCGTGCTCGCGGGGGAGGCGGGCGGTCAGCGGTTGAAGGACGAGCCGAGCGCCGCGGACTTCGCCACCGTGCCCAGGGTTCCGTGGCCGAAGGTGAACGAGCCCTTGGCCGTCAGGCCCTTCTCGGCGGTCGGGAAGACCCACAGGGAGCCGGCGCCGGTGTTCTCGCCCGGGGCGCCCACAGCCAGTTCGCTGCGGCCGTCGTGGTTGGCGTCGACCAGTTTGACGGCGCCGCCGAACAGATCGCCGGCCTCGGCCACGCCGGGGACGTCCGGGGTGTCCTGGTTGAAGCCGATCGTGCCGGTGCCGGTCGGGCCGGACGCGGTGCCGGGGAGGACGAGGACGGAGCCCGCCTTCTTCTTCGTGCCGAGGGCCTCGTCGGGAACGCCGACCGCGATGTCGCCGTAGCCGTCGCCGTTCATGTCACCGATCGAGAGCGAGCCGCCGAATCCGTCGTGCACCTCGGCGGCGCCGGGGACGCCCGGGGAGTCCTGGTTGAAGACCTTGGCGCGGTCGCCGCGGGGGCCGGTGGCGCTGCCCGGTACGTAGGTGATCATGCCGCCCAGGGCGAGCGGGTGGTCCAGGTCGCTGTCGTAGCCCTCGACGGTGCGGCCCACGACGAGGTCCGCGTACTTGTCACCGTTGACGTGGCCGGCCGTGATGGTCTCGCCGCCCTGGAGGCGGTAGCCGTTGGACGCCTTGACGGTGGTGTACTTCTCGGCGAGGCCACCCGCGCCGCCGTCGCGGATCAGGATGCGGCGGGCGTCGTACTCGTCGCCGTCGTGGACGACGGAGGCCAGGTCGTCGCGGCCGTCGCCGTTGAAGTCGCCCGCGACGACGTCCAGGTAGCGCAGATCGTCCGTGTCGCGGATCAGCCGGGCGGGGGCCGAGGCGCTGCCGTCGCGCTTGAACGGGCCCGACAGGACGTAGGTGTCGCCCGAATCGAGGGTGGCGATGTCCGGGGTGCCGTCGCCGTCGAAGTCGCCGACGGCGGTCTTGGAGCCGATCCCGGCGTACTCGTGATCGCCGGTCAGGAGGGTCGCGCCGCCGGACAGTCCGTTCGCGCCGCCCCAGATGACGGTGAGCGAGCCGGCGTCCTTGAACGTACCGATCTTCTCGTTGCCCGAGCCGACGACCAGGTCGGTGTATCCGTCCCCGTCGAGGTCGGCGGAGACCACCGAGCTGCCGAAGGTGTCACCGCTCTCGGCGGAGTCCGGTATTCCGGGCGAGTTCTGGGTGAAGACCTGTTTGGTGGCGGTCTTCAGCCCGCTCTTGGAGCCGTACACCACACCCACGGAACCGGCCTTGGCCACACCGTCGACGGTGGCGTCGGGGGCGGCGAAGGCCAGGTCCGGGTAGCCGTCCCCGTTGAAGTCGTCGCGCCGCGGGGCCGGTGCGGGCGCGTTCGCGGACGCGGGCGCGTTCGCGGGCGCCGAAGCGGTGGCGCGGGCGGGCGTCGATGCCTGGGCGGTGGTGGAGAAGGTGGTCACGGCGGTCGCCACGGTGATGGCGAGGACCACGGTGGTTCCTAGGGCACGGGATGCCACGTGGACTCCTTCGTTCGGGTTCGGAAAGGTCTGTGCGGACAGCGGGGCGCGCCGGTCGGTCTCCCGCGCCACGCAGAATCAGACCGGCGGTGGCGTACGGGGGTTGCACCGCCCGGACGACTGTTACAGCTCCACGACGTGAACGGCCGACGAATCCTCGGCGAGCAATTCCGGTCGCGCCGGGCGGAGTCGGGCGAGGGCGGAGCCTGTCCCGGCGAAGTCGGGCAAGGACGGATACCTGTCCGGGCGGCGGCGCGCGGCCGTGTCTGGGCTGGGCATCGACAGCGCCCCGACGCCCCGTTCGGAGAGCGAACGCGTCCCGACGCCCCGGGCTAGGCGCCGACAGCGTCCCGACGCCCCGGACGGAGAGCGAACGCGTCCCGACGCCCCAGGCTGGGCGCCGACAGCGTCCCGACGCCCCGGGCGGGCCTCGACAGCGCCCCCGGCGCCCGTGCGGGCCGCCGATACGCGCCCGTGTCCGGTCCCCCGGTACGCGGGGCGGAACAGGGCCGCCACCGCACCATTGACTGCGCCCGCGCTCCCCGTCTAGCTTCCGAGCTACCTCATTGAAACCTTTCACGGTGCTCCGGCACCGCGCTCCACCCGCGTCCGCCACCGCCGAGGAGCCCCATGAACCAGCCTGCCGAGGACCCGCCACCGGCCCCGGTCCCCGCCACCGCCCCGGTCCTGGCGCTGAGGAACGTGAGCAAGTCCTTCGGCGCCGTACGCGCCCTGCACGACGTATCCCTGTCGCTGCGGTCCGGCGAGATCCACGCGCTCGCCGGGGAGAACGGCGCGGGCAAGTCCACCCTCATCAAGACGCTCGCCGGAGTGCACCGCCCGGACGGCGGGCGGCTGTTGCTCGACGGCGCGCCCGTCGCCTTCCACGGCCCCGCCGACGCCCGTGCCGCCGGGGTCGCCGTCATCTACCAGGAACCGGCCCTCTTCCCCGATCTGTCGATCGCCGAGAACATCTTCATGGGCCGTCAGCCCCGGCGCCGTCTCGGCCGGATCGACCACCGCGCCGTGCGCGACGCCACCGCGGCGCTGATGCGCCGGCTCGGGGTCGGCCTGGCCCCCGACCGGCCGGCCCGCGGGCTCTCCATCGCGGACCAGCAGATCGTCGAGATCGCCAAGGCGCTCTCCTTCGACGCCCGGGTCCTGATCATGGACGAGCCGACGGCCGCGCTCACCGGCGGCGAGACGGCCCGGCTCTTCTCCGTGGTGCGGGCGCTGCGCGACGAGGGCGCGGCCGTGCTGTTCATCTCGCACCGGCTCGACGAGGTCTTCGAGCTGTGCGAGCGGGTCACGACGCTGCGCGACGGCCGCCTGATCGCGTCCGAGCCGCTGGCCGGGCTGACCGCGGACGATCTGGTGCGCCGGATGGTCGGCCGCGACCTGACCGCCCTCTACCCGAAGCAGGACGCGGCGGTCGGCGAGGTCGCCCTGTCGGTCCGGCGGCTGACCCGCGAGGGCGTCTTCCGCGATGTGTCGTTCGAGGTCCGGCGCGGGGAGATCGTGGCGCTCGCCGGGCTCGTCGGCGCCGGGCGGACCGAGGTCGCCCAGGCGGTCTTCGGCGTCGACCGCGCGGACGCCGGGGAGGTCCGGGTCGGCGGCACCGTGCTGCGCCCCGGCTCGCCGACCGCCGCGATGGCCGCCGGACTGGCGCTCGTCCCGGAGGACCGCCGTCGGAGCGGGCTCGTCATGGAGATGTCCATCGAGCGCAACGTGGGGCTCACCGCCCTCGGCGGGTTACGCGGACACGGGCTCGTACGCCGCGCCCGGGAGCGCGACCGGGCCGCCGCCTGGGCGGTGCGCCTGCGGCTCAAGTACCACCGCCTGGCCGATGCCGTCGGCGTGCTGTCCGGCGGCAACCAGCAGAAGGTCGTGCTCGCCAAGTGGCTCGCGACCGGGCCGTCGGTGCTCGTCGTGGACGAGCCGACCCGGGGCATCGACGTCGGCACCAAGGCCGAGGTCCACCGGCTGCTCTCCGCGTCGGCGGCGGACGGGCTCGCGGTGCTGATGATCTCCTCCGACCTGCCCGAGGTGATCGGGATGGCCGACCGGGTGCTCGTCATGCGTGAGGGCCGGCTCGTCGCCGAACTCCCGCGCGGGAGCGCCACCGAGGAGACGGTCCTGGCCGCGGCGGCCGGACTGGTCGGACGGGAGGCACCGTGACCACCACCGACGAAACGGACCCGACCACGGCCACCGCACTCGCCGGACAGGAAGCGCCGTGACCACCACCGACGAAACCGACCCGACCACGGCCACCGCACTCGCCGGACAGGAAGCGCCATGACCACCACCGACGAAACCGACCCGACCACGGCCACCGCACTCGCCGGACAGGAGGCACCGTGACCACCACCGTCGGCGGTCCGCCGGGCACCGGTGCCGGGGTCCCGGTGCGCGGCGCGTCCTCGCTCGTGGAAGCGGTGTTCCGGGCCCGTGAGCTCTCCATCGCCGGGGCGCTGGCCCTGCTCGTCCTCGGTACGTACCTCGCCAACCCGCGGTTCCTGTCCGGCCAGGGCGTCCGCGACCTGCTGCTCAACGCCTCGATCCTGGTGCTGCTCGCGGTCGGCCAGTCGGCCGTGGTGATCACCCGCAACATCGACCTGTCGGTCGGCTCCGTGGTCGGGCTCTCCGCCTTCGCCTGCGGCAGGTTCGTCGCCGGGACGGACCACGGCGTGCTCGCCGTGATGCTGCTGGGCCTCGCCGTCGGAGCGGTCTGCGGGCTCGTCTCCGGCTCCCTGGTCGGCTTCGGCGGGGTCCCGGCGCTCGTCGTGACGCTGGGCATGCTCTACGTCATCCAGGGCGTCGACTACTGGTGGGCGCAGGGCGACCAGATCGGCGCCGCCGAGGTGCCCGACCCGGTGCTGCGGCTCGGCAGCGTTCTCGGGGTGCCGTACCTGCCGCTGATCGCCCTGGTGGTGCTCGCCGCGACCGCCTCCTTCCTCCGCGACCGGGTCTCGGGCCGGGAGCTGTACGCGATCGGTTCGAACCCGGAGGCCGCGCTGCTCGCCGGCATCCCGGTGCGCCGCCGGGTCCTCGCCGCGTACGTCTTCTCCGGAGCCGTCGCCGGTTTCGCCGGGGCGCTGTGGCTGGCCCGGTTCGGCACGGTCGTCGCGGACAACGCGCACGGCTGGGAGCTGACCGTCGTCAGCGCCGTCGTCGTCGGGGGCGTCGCCATCACCGGCGGTACGGGGACGGTCTGGGGCGCCGCCCTGGGCGCGCTGCTGCTCACCACCATCGGCAGCGTCCTGGTCGTCCTGAAGGTCGACGCCTTCTGGCAGGGCGCCCTCACCGGTGCGCTACTGCTGCTCGCCATCGGCGTCGACCGGGTCGTGGACCTGCGGCTGACCGCCGCCCTGAGGAAGAGGAGCGCCCGGCATGGGAACGCGGTCTGAGACCCGGGCGGCGGCGGACGGCGCACGGAGGGGAGGAGATCTTCCACGGCGCCTGGCGCTGCGCTGGGACACCGCGGTCGGAGTGCTCCTGGTGGCGGTCTTCGTCGTCGGCCTCGGCTCCACGGACGGCTTCGGCTCCGGCGAGAACCTCGCCTTCGCCTTCAACGACATCGTCGAGGTCGCCTTCATCGCCCTGCCGATGACGCTGCTCGTCGTCGCCGGGCAGGTCGATCTCTCGGTCGCCTCGATGCTGGGCCTGGGCAGCGCGCTGACCGGTGCGCTGTGGAACGGCGGCTGGGCCTTCGAGGCGATCGTGCCGGTGGTGCTGCTGGCCGGTGCGGCGGGCGGGCTGCTCAACGGCTGGCTGGTCACCCGGGTGGGGCTGCCGTCGCTGGCCGTCACCATCGGCACCCTGGCCCTCTACCGCGGGCTGGCCTCGGTGGTGCTGGGCAGCGACGCGGTGACGGGCTTCCCGCCGAAGTACGCGGACTGGGCCGTCGACACCACCACCGTGCCCGGCACCTTCCTCACGTACCCGGTCCTGCTGTTCGCCGTCCTCGCGGTGCTCACCGCGGTCGTGCTGCACGCCACCGGCCTGGGCCGGGCGCTGTTCGCGATCGGCGCCCAGGAGGAGGCGGCGTACTTCGCGGGGATCCGGGTCAAGCGGATCAAGCTGCTGCTGTTCGTCGTGACGGGGCTGTTCGCCTCGTTCACCGGTGTCCTGTTCACCCTGCGGTACGGCAGTGCCCGCGCCGACAACGGACTCGGCTTCGAGATGCTCGTCATCGCCTCGGTGCTGCTCGGCGGCATCGACTTCGACGGCGGGAAGGGCACCGTCTTCGGCGCGGTCGCCGGGGTGCTGCTGATCGGAGTGCTGAAGAACCTCCTGACGCTCAACGACATCGCCAACGAGGTGCAGGTGATCGTGACCGGCCTGCTGCTCGTGGCGTCCGTGCTCACGCCCCGGGTGATCGCCGCCGTCGCCGCGCGACGGCACCGGCGCGCCATGGACTCCCCGTCCTGAACCCGGCCCCGTCTCCCGCCTCCTGTCGAAAGGGCCCTCACCGCCATGATGCTCCGCACTCTCGCCACCGCCGCCACCGCCGTGTCGCTCGCCCTCGCCCTGAGCGCCTGTTCCGGCACCACCAAGGACAGCGCGGACCAGGGCTCGGCGAAGGCCGGGACGACGGCGAAGGCCGATCCGGACGCGCCGCTGAAGAAGGGCCTCAAGCTCGCCTTCCTGCCCAAGCAGATCAACAATCCGTACGAGAAGATCGTGGACGACGCGGGGATCTCGGCCGCCCGGGAGTTCGGCGGCACGGGCAAGGAGGTCGGCCCTTCCGACGCCGGGGCCTCCTCGCAGGTCAGCTACATCAACACACTGATCCAGCAGCGTCAGGACGCGATCCTGGTGGCGGCCAACGACCCCAACGCGGTGTGCGGCCCGTTGAAGCAGGCGATGCGCAAGAACATCAAGGTCGTCGCGTACGACTCCGACACCGCGAAGGACTGCCGGCAGCTCTTCATCAACCAGGCGGGCTCCGAGGAGATCGGCCGCGGTCTGGTCCGGCATCTCGGTGCGCAGCTCGGCTACCGGGGGAAGATCGCGATCCTCTCGGCCACCCAGAACGCCACCAACCAGAACACCTGGATCGGTTTCATGCGGGAGGAGTTGAAGCTGCCCAGGTACAAGGAGATGAAGCTGGTGAAGGTGGCGTACGGGGACGACGCGGACCAGAAGTCGTTCCAGCAGACGCAGGGCCTGATGCAGGCGTACCCGGACCTCAAGGGCATCATCTCGCCCACCACCGTCGGCATCGCCGCCGCCGCCCGCTATCTCGGCGACTCCTCGTACAAGGGCAAGGTCGTACTGAACGGCCTGGGCACCCCGAACCAGATGCGCAAGTACGTCAAGGACGGCACCGTCGAGCAGTTCTCGCTGTGGAACCCGGAGGATCTGGGCTACCTCGGCTCGTACGCCGCCGCCGCGCTGGCGTCGGGGCGGATCAGCGGTGCGGAGGGAGAGACGTTCCGGGCGGGCCGGCTCGGTACGTACACGGTCGGCAGGGACGGTGAGGTCGTCCTCGGCGAGCCGACCGTGTTCGACCGGAAGAACATCGACAAATTCGACTTCTGAGCGCGGGGGACCGGCCGCTAGAACTCCGCGCCGACCACGGCCAGCAGGGCGAACGCGGCGAGGGACAGCACCGTCCGGACCCGGTGGAGCCGGTTCCAGGGGGCTTCGAACGCGGCGCGGGCCGCGCTGTCGTCGCCGCCCTCGGACTCCGCGAGCGCCTTGTTGAGCGGGATGTTGCCGACGATCGTGACCAGGTGACCGGCCACCGCGCAGACCAGCGCCACGACGGCGAGCACCCGGTCCCGGCCGCCGTCGCCGCCGAGGGCCACGACGGCCGGGAAGGCGATCACCCCCAGGAAGAGGACCAGGAAGGCGGGGCCGGGCACCTTCTCGTTGAAGCGGCGCATGGCCGCCGTGAACCGCTCGTCGGGCAGGGCCCCGATGCCCGGCATGACCGCGATCAGGAACGTCAGCATGAATCCGGCGTAGAGGCCCGTCGTGATCACGGCGAGCGTCAGGAACAGGGAGGAGGACATGGCGGCCATCATGTCCTCGCCGGGCGGTCCGCACATCCGACTTCCGGGGGACGCCCGGCTTCCGGGGGACGCCGTGAATCGTCCGGCCCTGCCCGCCCCCGCTCCCCCGGTCAGCCCAGTTCGCCCTCCGGCGCTTCCCCCGAACCGCCTTCGCCCGCGCCGTTCTTGAGCCGGCCGGCCTGTCCGATCATGGTCGCCAGCTTCCGCACCGAGTCGTCCTCGGTCGCGGACGCCAGCTTCCGGGCCCGCGAGGCGAGTTCACCGAGTCCGGGCGCGCCCGGCAGCCGTCCGCCGCGCAGCTCCTCGGCGAAGTAGGCGGCGACGGCGTCCACTTGGAGGCGCTTGCTGCCGCCACCCCACAGCGGTTGGCCGATCGCACCGGTGCCCACCGTGCCCCGCTGCTCGTGCGGGGCCCTGGTGCGGGGGTCCAGCCAGCGCACGGTGGCGGTCGCCACCCGGCCCTCGGCGCCCGGCCTCAGCTGTACGGCGTAGAGCGCGGTGACCGTGTGGCCGGGGCCGACCTCGCCGCCGTCGACGCGGTCGTTGCGGAAGTCCTCGTCGGCGACCTTGCGGTCCTCGTACCCGATGAGCTCGAACCGGGCGACGGTCTTCCGGTCGAACGCGACCTGGGCCTTGGCGTCGCGCGCGGTCAGTTCGAGGTGGGCGGGCAGCTGGTCGACGAAGACCTTGCGGGCCTGCTCCTCGTCGGCGACGTACGTGGTGTGGCCGTCGCCCTTGTCGGTGAGCCGCTCCATCAGCGCGTCGCCGTAGTCGCTGCCGACGCCGACCCCGAAGAGGGTGATGCCGTAGTCGCGGCGGGCCGAACCGATGCGTTCCAGGATGGCGTCGGCGTCGGTCTCGCCGGTGTTGGCGAGGGCGTCGGAGAGCAGCACGACCCGGTTGTTGGCGCCCTCGACGTGGCCGTCGACCGCCTCCTCGTACCCTCGGCGGACGCCTGCTTCCACGTTGGTGGAGCCGGTGGGTTCCATGGCGTCGACCCGGTCGCGGATCCTGCCCCGGTGGTCGCGCAGCCGGGTCATCGGCAGCAGGGTCCGCGTCTCGTCGCTGAAGGTGACCAGGGAGACCGAGTCGTCGTCGCGGAGTTCGTCGGTGAGGAGGTCCAGGGACTTCTTCACCAGGTCGAGCCGGTCCGCCTCGGCCATCGAGCCGGAGGTGTCGACGACGAAGGTGAGGGCGGCGGGCGGGCGTTCGTCGCGGGCGGGCGCGGCCCGGGTGGCCAGCCCCACCCGCACCAGCGACCAGTCGCCGCCGCCGGCGCGGGCCCCGTCGACGTTCACGGAGAAGCCGTTGCCGTCCGGGCGCCGGTAGCCCTGGCGGAAGCTGTTGACGAACTCCTCGGGCCGCACGGTGGACGGCTCCGGCAGTCCGCCGTCGGCGAGGGTGCGGCGGGCGTAGCCGTACGAGGCGGTGTCGACGTCCAGCGCGAAGGTGGAGAGGTAGTCGGGCGGCGCGGACTCCTCCAGGCCGTTCCGCTCCTCGGCGCCGTCGGCGGCACCGCCCGAGGCGGCGGGTCCGGGTGCGGGGAGCGCGCCGCCCCTGCGGTCGGCGGTGGACTTGTTCCCGGTGGACGTTCCGGAGCAGCCGGTGAGCAGCATCCCGCCCGCCAGCAGCAGCCCGAGGGCCCCCTGCCACGTCCGCACGTACTTCTTCGGGTACCTGTCTGTCCGTCGTTGCATCGTCTGCCCCCAGTGTCGTCGTGCCGGCTCGTGTGAATGTGACGTACGGGACGGCACCGGGGAGCAGACGAAGACGTTGCGGAATCGTCTCGATGCGGCAACGAGGGCCGGGGGCGGGGCGGAACGTCAAGCTCAGGACACGATGTCCTTACGACTGAACCCCCGGAAGGCGAGGGCGAACAGGATCAGGGCATACGTCACCGAGATCGCCGCCCCCTTGGCCATGCCGCCCCATTCGATGCCGGGCTGGAGCGCGTCCGCCCAGGCGAACTGCCAGTGCGCGGGGAGGAATTCGCGCCAGGAGCCGAGCGCGGTGACGGCGTCCAGCACATTGCCGACGATGGTCAGCCCGACCGCGCCGCCGACCGCGCCCAGCGGGGCGTCGGTCTTCGTGGACAGCCAGAACGCCAGCCCGGCGGTGACGAGCTGGGACACGAAGACGAACGCGACGACGAGCGCCAGCCGGGGCACGGCCGACGAGGCGGCGAGCGCTCCCCCGGTGGGCAGTTCGAGCGGCCCCCAGCCGTACGCGACGGCTCCCGCGCCCAGGGCGACCAGGGGCAGCAGCACCATCGCGGCCAGGCTGAAGCCGAGCGCCACGACGAGCTTGCTCCACAGCAGCCTGGCCCGGGGCACGGGTGCCGCCAGCAGATAGCGCAGCGACGACCAGCTCGCCTCGGAGGCGACGGTGTCCCCGCAGAACAGCGCGACGGGGACCACCAGGAGGAACCCGGCGGAGACGAAGAGGCAGGTCGCGGCGAAGTTCGCGGCGGACGCGGTCGCGGTGTCCATCAGGGTGATCCGGCCGCTGCCGCCGCCCCGCGAGGCCGGGGTGCCGCCGATCGCGAAGGCGGTGATCAGGACGAAGGGCAGCACGGCCAGCACCCCGCCCATGAGCAGGGTGCGGCGTCTGCGCAGCTGGCGCACCGCCTCGACGCGCAGCGGCAGGGTGTGCCGGGCGCGGTAGCCGGGGGCCTCGGCGGTCTGGGCGAGATCGGCTGTGGCACTCATGCGGAGCCTCCGGAGATGAGGGTGAGGAACGCGTCCTCCAGACGGCGGTGCGGTCCGACACCGGTCAACGGCACGTCCAGCCTGACCAGTTCGGCGATCAGTCCGGACGGGGTGGCGCCGTCGAGCCGGACCAGCAGTCCGCGTCCGTCGTCGGTGCGGACCGCCGAGCCGATCCCGGCCAGTGCGGAGACCTTCTCCACCAGTGGTTCGGCGACCGTCCCGGCGGTGGTGACGAGGAGCATGTCGCCGGAGCCGGTGATCTCGGCGACCGGGCCCGCCTGGACGAGCCGGCCCCGGTCCATGACCACGAGGTGGGTGCAGGACTGTTCGACCTCGGAGAGCAGGTGGCTGGAGACGATGACGGTCCGGCCCCCGGCCGCGTAACGGATCATCACGTCACGCATCTCGCGGATCTGGGGCGGGTCGAGGCCGTTGGTCGGTTCGTCGAGGATGAGCAGGTCCGGCAGGCCGAGCATGGCCTGGGCGATGGCGAGCCGCTGCCGCATGCCCTGCGAGTAGGTGCGGACGGCGCGGGCCAGGGCGTCGCCGAGACCGGCGATCTCCAGGGCCTCCGTCAGGTGCGCGTCCTCGGCGGGGCGCCCGGTGGCCTGCCAGTACAGCTCCAGGTTGGCGCGGCCGGACAGGTGCGGCAGGAAGCCCGCGCCCTCGACGAAGGAGCCGACCCGGGACAGCACGGGGGCGCCGGGCCGGATGGCGTGTCCGAAGACCCGGATCCCGCCGTCGTCGGGGGTGATCAGCCCCATCAGCATCCGCAGGGTCGTGGTCTTGCCCGCGCCGTTGGGCCCGAGGAGCCCGAGGACCTGCCCCTTCTCGACCCGGAAGGAGAGGTCCTTCACGGCGTACCGGTCGCCGGTCCTGGTGTACTTCTTCGACAGGCCGGTGATCTGGAGGGGTACGTCGGCGAGTGCCGGATCGGGTGCGGGGGTCGCGGTGCGGCGGCGGGCGGTGAGCAGCAGCAGGGCGGCGATCACCGCGGCGGCGGCCGGGAGGCCCCAGATCCACCAGGGCAGCGCGGTGGCCGCGGTCCTCAGGCCGGGGGCGGTGGGGACGGTCAGCGTGCCGGTGGGGGTCACGGTGTACGTGGTCGGCTCGGCGGGTGAGGCGTAGCCGAGGTCGGTGGCGGAGAGGACGAGGCGGAGGCGGTGCCCCGCGTCGAACCGGTGGTCGATGGCGGGGAGGGTCAGCCGGACCGGCTTCCCCTGCTGGGCCGGGGTGATGCGGAAGGGTGCGACCAGCTGGGAGGGCAGCACCTGCTGCTTGCCGTCCGGGGACACGTCGTACACCTTGCCGAACAGCACCGCGTCGCCGTGGCCGGCCCGGACGTCGACCTGGACGGTCGGGGTGCCGGTGACGCTCAGCGGCTTGTCCAGCGGGGCCGATTCGAAGCGTGCGTACTGGCCGGGGAAGTCGACCGAGAGCCCGACGCCGAGGGACGAGAGCCGTGCGAGGCCGCCACCGGCTCCGGGAACGGCGGAGATGGCGGGCGGGTTGGCCCCGGCGGGGTTGCGGAACGTCTCCGTGCGCCGGTCCAGGGCGACGCTCTGCGCGCCGCTGTCCAGCCCCGGGTACGTATCGCTGCTCGCCCCGCGGGTGAGGGCGGCGCCGTCGGTGGAGTCGACGCCTCCGGTGCGGGTGACGCGGAAGGCGGGGCCGGTGTCGGCGTTCCTGTCGTCCTTGAGGTAGCGGTCGAACCAGTCGCCGATCCGGCGTTGGACCCGGTCGGTCTCCAGGTCGCCGCCGTCGTGGCCCCCGGCGGTCCAGTCGACGGCGACCGGGGCGCCGTTGCCGCTGATGGCCCTGGCCATGGCGTCGGCCTGGCCGAGCGGGAAGAGGGAGTCGGACTGCCCCTGCACGATGAGCGCGGGCACCTTGATGCGGTCCGCGACGGCGCTCGGTGAGCGCTCGGTCAGCAGCGCCCGTGCGGCGGCGTCGGGTTTCCCGCTGACGGCGACCCGTTCGTACATCGCGCAGAGCCGCTTCTCGAACTTCTGGCAGCCGCCGCCGGTGGTGACGAAGACGCCGGCCCAGAGCTTCTTGAAGACCCCGTCGGGGAACAGGGCGTCGGCGAGGTTCCAGTACGTGATCTGCGGGGCGATGGCGTCGACGCGCTTGTCGTGCCCGGCGGCGAGGAGCGCGGCTGCTCCGCCGTAGGAGGCTCCGGTGATCCCGACGCGGGGGTCGCCCTTCGCGTCGAGCCGTACCTCGGGCCGGTCCGCCAGCCAGTCGATCAGCCGGGACACGTCCTTGATCTCGCGGCCGGGGTCGTTGAGCGCGATGTCGCCGCCCGACTTCCCGAAGCCGCGGGCGGACCAGGTCAGCACGGCGTATCCGGAACGGGCCAGCCGCTCGGCCTGGGCCCGCACATCGTCCTTGCTGCCGCCGAATCCGTGCCCGATCAGCACGGCGGGCCGCCGCCCGGTGCCCCCGGCGGTGAAGTACGAGGTGTCGAGGGACACCCCGTCGGTCTTCAGCATCCGGTCCTGGCGGTGCACGGCGGGCCCGCCGTCGTCGGCCACGGCGTTCCAGGTGCCCGCGCCGGCCAGCACGGCGAGGGCCGCGAGGCCCGCGGTCCACCGGCCACGACTGCGGGACAGCGGGCGCCGCCACCGGGGCGTGCGCGCAAGAGGGGTCTCCATGGTTCTCGACCCTAAGCGGCCCGCCGCCGCGCGGGGGCAGCCCCCCGGGGCGAACTCTCCGGCCTCCTCGCGGAGTACGGTGTTCCCCCGCCGTACTCCGTACGCGGTATGCCGGCCCCGGGGCGCCGGGGTTCACATGGTGTTGACGATGAGGCCGATGTGGGTGAAGTAGTTGAGCCCGCCGAAGAGCAGGAACGCCAGACCGGCCAGTCCCCAGACGACGCCGGTCACCGGGGCCATCCAGCCCGACGGCCTGCGCAGCACGAACGGGAACAGCAGGGCGCCGATGCCGACCAGGACGTACAGCCCCGACATGAAGCTCGCCTCCAGGATCGGCCACCGCGCGAACTCCCCGGAGATGGGTTCCTCGGGCGGTGCGGCGAAGAGGGTGTACTTCCAGCCCGCGGCGGCGATCCCGAAGCAGGCGAGCCCGAGTCCGAACACGAGGACAGAGATGGGCAGGGCGACCCGGGCCGACCGGACGATGCGGTCCGCGCTGTTGAGTTCGGCTCCGCGTCTCCAGAGGTAGAAGGAGGCGGCGAAGAGGAGGACGCCGAAGGCGAGCGCCGGTTCGCCGAAGATGATGTTGTCGAACGGGAAGCCCTGTCCGGCGAGCGGCCAGGTCAGGGTCATGTGGAGACCCGTGGTGACCAGGATGAAGCCGAGGGCCCCGAAGGCGAGGACCCAGCCTTCGGGGTTGATGGTGCGTTCGGGCGTGAGGAGCTGGCGCCCCAGCGCCACCACGAGCAGCAGCCCCGCCCCGGCGGCCACCGACATGATCGTGTTGTACGTCGGCATCCTGGCCCAGTCGATCTTCAGGCCGGATGCCGCCAGGGGGATGACATGGTGGATCATCCCGGGAGCCTATCGATGCATATGGGCATGATGCGGCATTTGTTCGCTTGCCCGAGTGGCTCGGCGCGCGGGCACCACCCCCGCCGGACGGCCCGCCGCACACCGGTGCCGTCCAGCCGGGCGCGGGGGCACTCTTGTCATGGACACAAAGGCGCGCTCTACTCGCATAGACCGATGCGATCCCCTTCCCCCGCTCGCCGGATTCCGGTGGTCGCTCCGTCACCCCCGTAGCGCTCCCACTGCCGTCAGGAGAGATCCTCTTGAGTACTTCCACACCGCTGCGCACGGCACTGATCGGCGTCACCCTGGCCGCGACCGCCCTGATCCCGCTCCAGGGCAGCGCCCTGGCGGCGCAGCCCGGAACGGCCAAGGCCACCGCCCCCTCCGCTCCTTCCTCCTCGGTCTCCGCCATCGAGGAGGCCACCGCGCTCGCGCTCGCCCGCTCGCTGGCCGATCCCGCCTGGAGCAAGGAGGTCCGCAGAGCGGCCCTGGCGGCGGACGCGGTCGGCCTCGGCGGGCTGACCGACGACGCCAACGCGCCGGCAGGGCGGAAGCTCGCCGCCGGGATCACCCGGGCCGACCGGGGCGTCGCCGCCGCCAAGGGCCTGGGCGACGGCGCGGGTTCACTGCTGCGGGTCGGTCTGGCGGACGCGTCGATGCGGAACCGGCTCGCCTCGGGCGCGGCCCCGCTGGTGGCCGCCGCCCCGTCCGACGACGGGGACCGCTCGACGTTCACCGCGTACGACAGCACGGGCGCGGCCCATGAACTGGCCCTGGACAGCGCCCCCGACCGGCCCGTCTACCTCGTCGGCATCGACGGCGCGAAGGCCGTCGCCCAGGGCCTGGAGGTCATCGACAGGACCCTGGCGTCCAAGGGCCTCGGCCGCACCGCCCAGGCCGCCGGAACGGGCCTGGCCGCCGCGTCGGGCATCGACACCACCCGGATCGACTCGGTGCGGGTCGGCGACGTCAAGGAGCCCTTCTTCAAGGGCGACGCCGAGATCTTCACCCTCGTCACCGGCTTCGGCAAGGACGGCACACCGCGCGTCGACACCGTCGAGATGCCCTATCTGAACGACGAGGACACGACCTACTACCCGGGCCAGGTCCTGGTGAACTGGTCCGTCTACAAGTACGACATGGCCGACGCGGTCATGATGGAGGACGACGGGGACACCAACTACCAGGCCCTGGCCAAGGCCATCGCCGCGGTCCTGCTCACCATCACCGACCAGGGCGCGTACATCCCGCTGGCCGACGCGCTGCTCGACGCCGTCCCCACCAACTGGTGGACCGACGACCCGGACTACGTCGACTCCTGGTACACCCTCGCCAGGACCAGCAGCGGCCTGCGCAACGGGGCCGCGGGCAACGGCTGGATGACCGTCTCGCCGTACCACGTGCCGGAGCTCTGACCGCCCGCGGCCGACGCGCCGTGCGCGGAGCACGCCTCCGCGCACGTGCCGGGTCAGGCCGCCGTCTCCACCGGGAGCGGGACGCCGCCCCGAGGGTACGGCGACTCCCGCGGCAGGAGCGCCGCCGCCTCGTCGAGCCGTCCGGCGCGCACCCGTTCATGGACCTGCCGGGCGAGCGGGGTGACATCGCGGATCGACACGGTCCACTCGTCGGCGTACCGCCGTGCCGCCTCGCCGGAGAGCCCGAGCTGGAGGGAGCGGTACGGCAGCCGCTCCAGACGGAGGTCGCGCTCGGGGTCCCACTGGACGCGGGCCGGGGCGCTGCGCAGATTCCGCTGCCAGGTGGCGCGGTCGGGGTGGACGCCCCTGACGTAGTGCGAGAGCTCGGCGTTCCCCAGGGCCCAGTCGAAGCCCTCGCGGGTGATCTCGACGGCCAGCACGGTCTCCTGACCCTCCTTCACCGCCCAGCCGCAGCGGTACATCATCCACAGGAAGCTCGGCTTGATCCAGGTCATGCGATCGCGCTTCCAGATGTCGGGGAAGCGGCCGTCACGGGCGGCGGGCAGGCCGATGGCGGGGGCGTACGCCTGGTAGACGGTGACGGTGGTGCCGGTGTGCTGGGCGCGGATCTCGTACCGCGGACTGGTCGGAGCGGTCATGGCCCCATCAGAACACCGGCCCGCGCGGCACGGCGAACGGTTTACCGGCGCACCGGAATTCAGGGTTCCGAGGGATGGCGGGCGGAGGTGTCACCGCCCGGGGCTGACATTCGTCATAGGGAGTCCGGTACACCTGGCTCTGCCGGGCGCCGGGCCCCGGAGGCCAGTCTGTACGTATCGAGAGCGGGCCGCGAAGGCGCCGCCGACACGGGAGAGGAACCCGTCATGAGCAGCCCGGCAGCCACCGTCACCGCCCCCGTCGCAGATGTTCCGGCCGCCATCGCCCCGTCGACCGCGCCGCGCAAGGCCCTGCTGGACAGCCTGATGCCGCTGCTCGTGGACGTGGGCGTGCCGCTCGTCTCGTACTACGCGCTGAAGGCGGCGGGGCTGAGCACCTTCGCCGCGCTGGCCTGGAGCAGTGTGCTGCCGGCCGTGCGCACCGTGTGGGGCGTGGTGCGCGAGCGGCGGCTCAACGGGCTGGCGGCGCTGATGGTGACGGTCAACGTGGTCAGCCTGGCGACGAGCCTGGCGGTCGGGGACCCCCGGCTGATGCTCGCCAAGGACAGCGGGGTGAGCAGCGTCATCGGGCTGGTCGTCCTGGTGACCGCGCTGAAGGGGCAGCCGATGATGACGGCGGGGGTGCGGCCGATGCTGGTCAAGGGCGACGCGGCCAAGGACGCCGCCTGGCAGCGGCTCTCGGCCGGGTCGGCGGCGTTCCGGCGGGCGGAGGTCCGGTTCTCGGCGGTGTGGGGCGCGGCGCTGCTGGCCGAGTGCGTGGTGCGGGCCGTGGGCGCGTACACGGTGCCGGTGGAGACGATGGTGTGGCTCGGCACGGTGATCATGGTCGCGACGCTGGTGCTCGCGTTCCTGGTCTCGGGCCGGGTGGGCGCGGTCCCGATGGAACGGATGATCGAGGAGGAGGCCGGCGCGGGGAAGTCCGGGGACACCGCGCGCTGACCCCACGGACCACGGGCCCGAGAGGGGGAACGGGCCCGGAGGGGGACGGGGCCGGAGGAGAAGCCGCTCGTGGCTTCCCTCCGGCCCCTTTCCGTGTGCCGCGGGGTGATCCCGCTTCGACGGGTACGGCGACGGCCCGTACGGGCGCGCGATGCGTCCGTACGGGCCGTCGGGGCAGGCCGTGCCGGTCGGCCGGGCCGGGCCAGTCGGCCGGGCCGGGCCAGTCGGCCGGGCCGGGCCAGTCGGCCGGGCCGGGCCAGTCGGCCGGGCCGGGCCAGTCGGCCGGGCCGGGCCGGTCAGTGGTTGCGGGGGAAGCCCAGGTCCACACCGGCCGGGGCGTCGGCCGGGTCCGGCCAGCGGGTGGTGACGACCTTGCCGCGGGTGTAGAAGTGCACGCCGTCGTTGCCGTAGATGTGGTGGTCGCCGAAGAGCGAGTCCTTCCAGCCGCCGAAGGAGTGGTAGCCCACCGGCACCGGGATCGGCACGTTGACGCCGACCATGCCCGCCTCGATCTCCAGCTGGAAGCGGCGGGCGGCGCCGCCGTCGCGGGTGAAGATCGCGGTGCCGTTGCCGAACGGCGAGGCGTTCATGAGGGCGACGCCCTCCTCGTAGGTCTCGGTGCGCAGCACGCACAGGACCGGGCCGAAGATCTCGTCCTTGTACGCGTCCGAGTCGGTGGAGACGTTGTCGAGGAGGGAGAGGCCGATCCAGTGGCCGTCCTCGAAGCCCTCGACGGTGAAGCCGGTGCCGTCCAGGACGACATCGGCGCCCTGGGCCGCGGCGCCCGTGACGTAGGAGGCGACCTTGTCGCGGTGGGCGGCGGTGATCAGCGGGCCCATCTCGGAGGCCGGGTCGTTGCCGGGGCCGATCTTGATCTTCTCGGCGCGCTCCTTGATCTTCGCGACCAGCTCGTCGGCGATGGAGCCGACCGCGACGACCGCGGAGATCGCCATGCAGCGCTCGCCGGCGGAGCCGTACGCGGCGGAGACGGCGGCGTCGGCCGCGGCGTCGAGGTCCGCGTCGGGCAGCACCAGCATGTGGTTCTTCGCGCCGCCGAGCGCCTGGACGCGCTTGCCGTTGGCGGAGGCGGTGGCGTGGATGTGGCGGGCGATCGGGGTGGAGCCCACGAAGGAGACCGCGGCGACGTCCGGGTGGTTCAGCAGCCCGTCGACGGCGACCTTGTCACCGTGCAGGACGTTGAGCACCCCGTCCGGCAGACCGGCCTCGGCGGCCAGCTCGGCCAGCAGGTTGGCGGCCGAGGGGTCCTTCTCGCTGGGCTTGAGGACGAAGGTGTTCCCGCAGGCGATGGCGAGCGGGAACATCCACATCGGCACCATGGCCGGGAAGTTGAACGGGGTGATGCCCGCGACCACACCGAGCGACTGGCGGATCGAGGAGACGTCGACCCGGCTGGAGACCTGGGTGGACAGCTCGCCCTTGAGCTGGGTGGTGATGCCGCAGGCCAGCTCGACGATCTCCAGACCGCGGGCGACCTCGCCCAGCGCGTCCGAGTGCACCTTGCCGTGCTCGGCGGTGATCAGCGCGGCGATCTCGTCGCGGTGGGCGTCGAGCAGCGCCCGGTAGCGGAAGAGCACCGCGGTGCGGGCGGCCAGCGAGGAGGTGCCCCAGGTGGCGTAGGCGTCCTTGGCGGCGGCGACCGCGGCGTCGACCTCTTCGAGGGAGGCGAGCGCGACCTGGGTGGTGACGGCGCCGGTGGCCGGGTCGGTGACCGGGCCGTAGTTGCCCGACGCGCCCTCGACGGTCTTGCCACCGATCCAGTGGTTGACGGTCTTCATGACGGAACTCCTTCAGAGGTGGTGGCGTCGGTCGGCGACGTGACGGTCGTACTCTTCCCGGGCTTTCACGGCCGATGGCCGGGTGGCCGTTTCGGCTACGGGAACATCCCACCACGCCTGCGCCGGAGGGGGGCCCGACACTGTGTCTGCCGTTTCGGTCTCGACGTAGACACAAGTGGGACGGTCCGCCGCCCGTGCTTCGGCGAGGGCTTCGCGCAGGTCACGCACGGTCTTGGCGCGCAGTACCCGCATCCCGAGCGAGCCCGCGTTGGCCGCGAGATCGACGGGGAGCGGCGGGCCGGTGAAGGTGCCGTCCGCGGCCCGGTGCCGGTAGGCGGTGCCGAGGCGCTCGGCGCCGACCTGCTCGGAGAGGCCGCCGATGGACGCGTAGCCGTGGTTCTGGAGGACGACCAGCTTCACGGGAAGCTGCTGCTGCACGGCGGTGACGATCTCGGTGGGATTCATCAGATACGTGCCGTCGCCGACGAGCGCCCAGACGGGGCGGCCGGGGGCGGCCAGCTGGACCCCGATCGCGGCCGGGATCTCGTAGCCCATGCAGGAGTAGCCGTACTCCACGTGGTACTGGCGCGGGGAGCGGGCCCGCCAGAGCTTGTGCAGGTCGCCGGGGAGCGAACCGGCCGCGTTGATCAGGATGTCGTCCTCGGTGACCAGGGCGTCGAGGAGGCCGAGGACCTGGGCCTGGGTGGGGCGGGCGCGCGGGTCGTCGGCGGTGAACGCGTCGGTGACGCGCCGCTCCCACCGCTCCTTGGCGTCGGTGTACTCCGTCTCGTAGGCGGGGTCGACGCGGTGGTTGCGGGCGGCGAGCGCGGTGGTGAGGGCTTCGAGGGCGGTACGGGCGTCGGCGACGAGCGGGAGGGCGCCGAGCTTGTGGGCGTCGAAGCCGGTGAGGTTGATGTTGAGGAAGCGGACCGCCGGGTCCGCGAAGAGGGTGCCGGAGGCGGTGGTGAAGTCGGAGTAGCGGGTGCCGATGCCGATGACGAGGTCGGCGGTGCGGGCCAGGTCGTCGGCGGTCGCGGTGCCGGTGTGGCCGATGCCTCCGACGTCGGCGGGGTGGTCGTGGCGCAGCGCGCCCTTGCCCGCCTGGGTGGCGGCGACGGGGATGCGGGTGGCGGCGGCGAAGGCGGCCAGGGTCTCCTCGGCGGCGCTGTGGTGGACCCCGCCGCCCGCCACGATCAGCGGCCGTCGGGCGGTGCGCACCGCCCGTACCGCCCGGCCGAGTTCCTCCGGATCGGGGGCGGGGCGGCGTACGTACCAGACGCGCTCGGCGAAGAACTCCTCCGGCCAGTCGTACGCCTGGGCCTGCACGTCCTGCGGCAGCGCCAGCGTCACCGCGCCGGTCTCCGCCGGGTCGGTGAGGGTCCGCACGGCCTGGAGGGCGGCCGGGACCAGGGCCTCGGGGCGGGTGATCCGGTCGAAGTAGCGGGAGACGGGGCGCAGGCAGTCGTTGACGGAGACATCGCCCGCGGCCGGGACTTCGAGCTGCTGGAGCACGGGGTCGGCGGGCCGGGTCGCGAAGGTGTCCCCGGGCAGCAGGAGGACGGGGAGGTGGTTGACGGTGGCGAGGGCGGCGCCGGTGACGAGGTTGGTGGCGCCGGGGCCGATGGAGGTGGTGACGGCGTGTGCGGAGAGCCGCCCCGACTGGCGGGCGTAGCCGACGGCGGCGTGCACCATGGCCTGTTCGTTGCGGCCCTGGAGGTAGGGCATGGCTCGGCCGGACTCGACGAGCGCCTGGCCGACCCCGGCGACGTTGCCATGGCCGAAGATCCCCCAGGTGGCGCTGATCAGGCGCTGTCTGCGGCCGTCGCGCTCGGTGTACTGGCGGGACAGGAAGGTCACCAGGGCCTGCGCCGTGGTGAGCCGGCGGGTGCTCATGGGCGTGCCTCCGTCCCGTAGAAGGGGAGTCTGGGGTCCACCGGCTGCGCGGGCCAGGTGTCGCGGATCCAGCCGTGGTCCGGGTGGTCGCTGATCAGCCACTCCCGCTGCTCCCCCGGGCCCGCCATCACGTTGAGGTAGTAGAGGGTGCGGCCCGGGGAGGCGATGGAGGGGCCGTGCCAGCCGTCCGGGATCAGGACCGTGTCGCCGCTGCGGACCTCGGCGAGGACGTCCGTGCCGCCGGTCCGGGACGGTGACACCCGGTGGTAGCCGAGGCCGTCGTGCTCCACCTCGAAGTAGTAGATCTCCTCCAGCACGGACTCGGCCCCGGGGCGGTGCTCGTCGTGTTTGTGCGGCGGGTACGACGACCAGTTGCCGCCGGGGGTGAGCACCTCGACGGCGATCAGCCGGTCGCATTCGAAGGTGTCGGCGGCGGCGAAGTTGTTGACCTGGCGGGAGCAGTTGCCGGAGCCGCGCAGTTCGACGGGTACCTCCGGCGCGGGGCCGTAGCGAGCGGGGAGTCGTCGCTCGCACTTCGCTCCTGCCAGGGCGAAGCGGCCTCCTGCGCCGGAGGCGATCTGCGCATGGGCGTCGCGCGGCACGTACGCGAAGTCGGATACCCCGCTGAACACGCTTTCCCGGCCCAGCAGTTCAAAGATCTCACCTGAGGAGTGCACCGTACAGCCACCGGTCAACGGCAACACGATCCACTCGCTCTCCCCGGTGACGAGCGTGTGAACCCCGCCGGGCCCGAGCTCCAGGATCCGCAGGCCCGACCGGTCCCAGCCGGCCCGCTCCGGGCCGATGTCGAGGGCGTAGGGGCCGCTCGCCGTGCTCCCGGCCCTCAGGTGGCGGCGCGGTCCGTGGTCGTCCGTCGTCATGCTCCCGTCTCCTCTTCTCCTGGTTCCGTACGCCGTCCTCGCGTCGCCCTCGGCTCCAGCAGCGAGACCGCCGTGTCGACGGCCGCGGCCACCTCCCCGTCGGCCGGGTAGAGCAGGGAACGCCCCACCACCAGGCCCTGGACGGTCGGCAGCCGCAGCGCCCCGCGCCACTTCTCGAACGCTCCGTCCAGGTCGTCGCCCACCTCCCCGCCCAGCAGCACCGCGGGCAGCGTGGACGTCTCCATCACCCGGGCCATGTCCCCGGGGTCCTGGGTGACCGGGACCTTGAGCCAGGTGTACGCGGACGTCCCGGCCAGCCCGGAGGCGATGGCGATCGAGGTGGTGACCGCCTCCGCGCCGAGGTCGTTGCGGACCCGGCCGCCGGTGCGGCGGCAGAGGAACGGTTCGACGAAGACCGGCAGCCGGTGGGCGGCCATCGCGTCGATGGCGCGGGCGGTGGCGTGCATGGTGTCGAGCGAGCCGGGGTCGTCGTAGTCGATGCGGAGCAGCAGCTTGCCCGCGTCGAAGCGGAGGCGGGCGAGGTCCTCGGGGCGGTGGCCGGTGAACCGGTCGTCCAGCTCGAAGGCGGCACCGGCGAGTCCGCCCCGGTTCATCGAGCCGATGACGACCTTGTCCTCCAGCGCGCCGAGGAGCAGCAGGTCGTCGAGGATGTCGGCGGTGGCGAGCACTCCGTCGACGCCGGGGCGGGAGAGCGCCAGCCGGAGCCGCTCCAGCAGGTCGAAGCGGTTGGCCATGGCCAGGGCCCGGTCGCCCACGGCGAGGGAGCCGCGGGCCGGATGGTCCGCCGCGATGATCATCAGCCGTCCTCCGCTGCCGACGAGGGGGCGTCTGCGGCGGCGCGCGGCGGCCTCGGCGACGGCCTCGGGGTGGTGCATGCGCACCTGGACGAGTTCGGAGACGGAGGAGGCCGGGGACGTCATGGGGTGGCTCCGGTGGGGCGGGGGGTGACGGCGCCTTCGGTCAGGGCCGCTTCGACTTCGTACGGGAACGGCATGGCGGACGAGCAGGCGAGCCGGGAGGCGACGATGGCCCCCGCCGCGTTGGCGTACCGCATGACGCGGCCGGTCTCCCAGCCCGCGAGGAGCCCGTGGCAGAGCGCGCCGCCGAAGGCGTCCCCGGCGCCGAGGCCGTTGACGACGTCGACGGGCAGCGGTGGCACCTCGGCCACCGTTCCGTCGCGGTGGACGGCGAGGACGCCGTCGGGGCCCTGTTTCACGACGGCGAGTTCGACGCCCGCGCGGATCAGGGCGCGGGCGGCCGCGTGCGGTTCGCGCTCGCCGGTCGCGATCTCGCACTCGTCGAGGTTGCCGACGGCGACGGTGGCGAGGGCGAGGGCCTCGCGGTAGCGGGCGGCCGGGGTGTCCGCCGGCGTGCCGTCCCCGGTGTCCCAGAACATCGGGCGCCAGTCGAGGTCGAAGACGGTGATGCCGGAGCGGGCGCGGGCGCGGAGTGCGGCGAGGGTCGCGGTGCGGCTCGGTTCGGCGCAGAGCCCGGTGCCCGTCATCCAGAAGACCCGGGCGGAGACGACCGCTTCGAGGTCCAGTTCGGCGGTGTGGATCTCCAGATCGGGGGCCTTGGGCTGCCGGTAGAAGTAGAGCGGGAAGTCGTCGGGCGGGAAGATCTCGCAGAAGGTGACCGGGGTCGGGTAGGCGTCGACGGGCGTCACCCACCGGTCGTCCACCCCGAACTCCCGCAGCTGGTGGTGGAGATACTCCCCGAAGGCGTCCCGGCCGGTGCGTGTCACCACCGCGGTCCGCCGGCCGAGCCGGGCCGCCGCGACGGCGACATTGGACGGCGAGCCGCCGAGGAACTTCCCGAAGGTGTCGACCCGGGCGAGTGGCAGACCGGTCTGGAGGGGGTAGAGATCCACACCGATGCGGCCCATGGTGATGACGTCGTACCGCTCAGACATGGCCATCCCTCCGTCCGGCGTGCGGCACGGCCGGTGCCCTCCGTCCGGCGTGCGGCACGGCCGCTCCCGGGCCCGGTGCCCTCCGTCCGGGGCGTGCCGGGCCCGCGCGCCCCGGTGCCGCGCCTCGCCGCGTGGTCGTCGGTGACCATGGCTCCGCCATGCTTCCCTCCTCCGCCTTGCCACGCACGGCACCGGACCCGCCCGCCCCACCGGTCCGGCCGTGCGGCGTGATCCGGTGGGTCGGCCTGATCCGGACGAAGGACGCTAGCCCTCCCCCGGAACCCTGTCAATGGTTTGTCCGGACATACGGACGAATGATTGACACCCGCTCGCGCGCCGGGAAGTCTGGACGGCATGACGTCCTCCGCAGTGGCCCCGTCCCGTATCCGCATCGGTTCGGCACCCGACTCGTGGGGGGTCTGGTTCCCCGACGATCCGCGCCAAGTGCCCTGGCAGCGCTTCCTCGACGAGGTGTCCGCGGCGGGTTACGAGTGGATCGAGCTCGGCCCGTACGGCTACCTCCCGACCGATCCGGCCCGGCTGGCCGACGAGACCCGCGGCCGCGGGCTCTCGGTCTCCGCCGGGACGGTCTTCACCGGATTGCACCACGGGCCGGACGTCTGGGACCGGACCTGGGAGCATGTCGCCGGCATCGCGGCACTCACCCGGGCGATGGGCGCCGGGCATCTGGTGGTCATCCCCTCGTTCTGGCGCGACGACCGGACGGGCGAGGTCCTGGAGGACCGCGAGCTCACGGCCGAACAGTGGCGCCATCTCACCACCCAGACGGAGCGGCTGGGCCGCGAGGTGCAAGACCGTTTCGGACTGCGCATCGCCGTCCACCCGCATGCCGACACCCACATCGACACCGAGGAGAACGTGAGCCGCTTCCTCGACGCCACCGACCCCGGGCTCGTCTCGCTCTGCCTCGACACCGGGCACTACGCCTACTGCGGCGGCGACAGCGTCGAGCTGATCGAGACCTACGGGGAACGGATCGGCTATCTGCACCTCAAGCAGGTCGACCCGGAGATCCTGGCCCGGGTCGTGGCGGAGGAGGTGCCGTTCGGCCCGGCCGTGGCGCGCGGCGTGATGTGCGAACCGCCGTACGGGGTGCCCGCCCTGGAGCCCGTGCTGGCCGCGGCCCGCGGACTGGACGTCGATCTGTTCGCCATCGTCGAGCAGGACATGTATCCGTGCCCGCCCGACAAGCCCCTCCCCATCGCCCGCCGCACCCGGGAGTTCCTCCGCTCCTGCGGCGGCGACGCCCCGGCGCGGCGGACGCCCTGACCCACCGGACGGCTCCGGGAAGTGACGTAGCGGCGGTGTGCGGTGTTGTCCTCGGCGAGAGGGCGGGGCACGGCCCCGGCCGTGCCCCGCCGCACCCACCACCGCACGAGGAGCCGCCCACCATGATCCGCATGACATCACCGCCGCACAGGACGGTCTGGGCACTGGCCGCCACCGCCCTGCTCGCCGCCCTCGCCTCGGCGCCGGGCGCCTCGGCCGACGGGGGCCGCCAGGCACCGCCGCCCGCCGCCGGCCCGGCCTGCGCCTTCTACGACGGCGACCGGACGACCTCCTTCGGCGAGCGGGGCGAACGTGTCTCCCAGGCGCAGTGCCTGCTGGCCAACCGCCACTATCTGCCCTGGTCCGCGGTGGACGGGACGTTCGGATCCGAGACGCTCGTCGCCGTGCAGCGCTTCCAGGCGGACCATCCGCCCCTGGTGCCGGACGGCCTGATCACCCGGGCCACCTGGTCGGCGCTCTGGCACGCGGGGCCGAACCGCGTGACCCCGCTGCCCTTCCCGTAACCCGCCCCTCACCCGGTCCCGTACGGGGACGAGCCCCCGTACGGGACAGCCCTCGCCCGAATGCCGCACGGCACCGCACACCCTAGGATTCGGACAAATAAGGAGATATGCGCGAGGTGTAGAGGGAGTCCGTGTGAACCGGCCCAGCGATCCCGGCAGCCCGTCGTCCGGCACGCCCTCCGCCCGGCGGTCTCCGCCCGCTCCCCCGCCGTATCCTCCCGGCCCGGCGCAGCCCCGCCCCGGGCTCTGGAAGCGGTGCCTGTGGGGCGGCATCGCCCTCTGGCTGCTGACCGCGATCGTCACGTACGCCACCCGGAACTCCAATCTGCTGCCGACGCTGATCCTGCTCGGCAGCTTCCTGGTCCCGGCCGTCTTCGTCCTGTGGGCGTACGAGCGGCACGGCCGCGACCTGGGCGCGACCGTCATCCTCGGCTGCTTCCTGACGGGCGGGATCCTGGGCGTCCTCGGCGCCTCGGTCGCGGAGTCCTATCTGCTGCATCCGTCCGTCTGGGTCTTCGTGGGCGTCGGCCTGATCGAGGAGGCCGTCAAGCTCCTGGCCCTGATGTTCGTACTCCGCCGCCATCCCGGCATCCGCGGCATGCGGGCCGGGCTGGTGCTCGGCGCGACGGTCGGGTTCGGGTTCGCCGCCTTCGAGAGCGCGGGGTACGCCTTCAACGCGGCCGTGACGATGAAGGGCATCGATCTGCGCGCCCTGCTGGAGACCGAGGTGCTGCGCGGGGTGCTCGCGCCGTTCGGGCACGGGCTCTGGACCGCGATCGCCGGCGGCGTGCTCCTCGCGTACCGGAAGCCGAACGGGCGTTTCCACCTCGCCGCGCCCGTGATCGGCGCGTATATCGGCGTCGCCGTGCTGCACTCGCTCTGGGACTCGATGCACGGCATCGCGCTCTGGCTGGTCGCCGAGCTCACCGACACGGGCCTGAGCCGTGAGCTCTTCGCCCAGGGCTACATCGTGGCCCCCACCGACGAACAGCAGCATCTGTTCACGCTCTTCTCGGTCGGCGGCATGGTCGTGATCACGCTCGTCGCGCTGGCCTGGCTGCGCTCGCTGGCACGGCGGGCGCGGGACACCGGGGCGGAGGGACGGCAGGGCACTCGCATTCATACCCCCTAGGGGTATAGAGTGGGGAGTGTCGGGGCACACCGGGTCTCCTGGGGTCCCTGACGCCGCACACTTCTGCGCACACCGAAACCCTGTGCCCGTCGAAGAGGAGAACACCATGACCGCCGAGACCCAGCTCCCCCAGGCCAACGGCTCCTGCTGCTCGCCCAGCGGCTCCTGCCACGACGGCGCGGACGCCGGCGCCACGGCGGACGCCGGGGTGACCACCGTCTACCAGGTGACCGGGATGACCTGTGGACACTGCGAGGGCGCCGTCTCCGAGGAGATCTCCGGCATCGAGGGTGTCACCTCGGTGAAGGCCGTGGCCTCCACGGGCCAGGTGACCGTCATCTCCGCGGCCCCGCTGACCGACGACGCCGTGCGCGCCGCGGTCGACGAGGCGGGCTACGAGCTCGTCGGCCGGGCCTGAACACCGCCGGGCACCACCGCTGCGCCGGATACGCCCGTATCACCCTCCTTTGCCACCGGGCCGGACCGACCAGCGGATACTGGTGGGGCACGGCCCGGTCGGCATTTCAGGAGCTCGAACATGCACAGCGCAACGGAGGCCGGGGCCCGGACGGCGGAGCGCTCGACCGCTGAACTCACGATCGGCGGAATGACCTGCGCCTCCTGTGCGGCCCGCGTCGAGAAGAAGCTCAACCGGATGGACGGGGTCACCGCCACCGTCAATTACGCGACCGAGAAGGCCGAGGTCGCCTTCGGCCCGGAGACCGGCCTCGCGGATCTGATCGCCACGGTCGAGAGGACCGGCTACACGGCGCAGCCGGTGCGCCACCCCGCGCCGCCACCGACGCCGCCACCGCCGGCCCCGCTCCGGACCGGCGACGAGGCCCCGGCCGGGGGCCGGACCGACGACGGGAACGCCCCCGGGACGCGGGCCGGGGCCGACAACACCTCCGACGCCACCGACGCCACCGACGACCATGCTCCCGACCCGCTGCGGCAGCGTCTGATCGTCTCGGCCGTCCTCGCCGCCCCGGTCGTCCTGCTGGCGATGGTCCCCGCCCTCCAGTTCGACAACTGGCAGTGGCTCTCACTGACCCTCGCCGCCCCCGTCGTCGTCTGGGGCGGACTGCCCTTCCACCGCGCGGCCTGGGCCAACGCCCGGCACGGCGCGGCCACCATGGACACCCTGGTCTCGATCGGCACGCTGGCCGCCTTCGGCTGGTCCCTGTGGGCGCTCTTCTTCGGCGACGCGGGCATGCCCGGGATGCGGCACGGCTTCGACCTCACCGTCCCGCACGCCGGTGACACGTCCACCCTCTATCTGGAGGTCGCGGCCGGGGTCGTCACCTTCATCCTGCTGGGCCGCCATCTGGAGGCGAGGTCCAAGCGGAAGGCCGGGTCCGCCCTGCGCGCGCTGATGCACCTGGGCGCGAAGGACGTCTCCGTCCTCCGGGACGGTACGGAGGTGCGCGTTCCCGTCGCCCGGCTCGCCGTGGGCGACCGCTTCGTGGTCCGCCCCGGCGAGAAGATCGCCACGGACGGCACCGTCGTCGAGGGCGCCTCGGCCGTGGACACCTCGATGCTCACCGGCGAGTCCGTGCCCGTGGAGACCGGTGTCGGCGACCCGGTCACCGGGGCCACCGTGAACGCCTCCGGCCGGCTGGTCGTCGAGGCCACCAGGATCGGCGCCGACACCCAGCTGGCCCGGATGGCCCGGCTCGTCGAGGACGCGCAGAGCGGCAAGGCTGCGGCCCAGCGCCTCGCGGACCGGATCTCCGCCGTCTTCGTCCCCGTGGTGCTGGTGATCGCACTCGTCACCCTGGTCGCGTGGCTGCTCGTCACGGACGACGTGACCGCCGCGTTCACGGCCGCCGTGGCCGTACTGATCATCGCCTGCCCCTGCGCCCTGGGCCTCGCCACCCCGACCGCCCTCATGGTCGGCACCGGACGCGGCGCCCAGCTCGGCATCCTGATCAAGGGCCCCGAAGTCCTGGAGACCACCCGCCGCGTCGACACCATCGTCCTCGACAAGACCGGCACCGTCACCACCGGCCGCATGACCCTCCTCGACGTCCACACCACCGACCGGACCGACGAAACCGACGTACTCCGGCTCGCGGGCGCACTGGAGCACTCCTCCGAACACCCCATCGCCCAGGCCGTCGCCGCCGGAGCCACCGAACGCACCGGCGCACCCCTCCCCGCACCCGAGGACTTCACCAACATCCCCGGCCTCGGCGTCCAGGGCGTCGTCGAGGGGCACCGGGTACTCGTCGGCCGTACGCGGCTGCTGACCGACGCGGGCATCGGCCTCCCCGACGCCCTGTCCGCCGCCGTCGCGGACGCGGCGGCCGAGGGGCGTACCGCCGTGGTGGTCGCCTGGGACGGACGGGCGCGCGGCGTCCTCGCGGTGGCCGACAAGATCAAGGACAGCAGCGCGGAGGCCGTCGCCGAGCTCCGCGCCCTCGGCCTCCACCCCGTCCTGCTGACCGGCGACAACCGGGCCGCGGCCGATGCCGTGGCCCGCGCGGTCGGGATCGACGAGGTCCACGCCGAGGTGCTGCCCGAGGAGAAAGTGCACGTCATCGAGCGGTTGAGGGCCGAGGGGCGGTCGGTCGCCATGGTCGGTGACGGGGTCAACGACGCGGCCGCGCTGGCCACCGCCGACCTCGGTCTGGCGATGGGTACGGGCACGGACGCCGCGATCGAGGCGAGCGATCTGACCCTGGTTCGTGGAGATCTCAAGGTGGCCGCCGACGCGATCCGGCTGTCCAGGCGCACCCTGGCCACCATCAGGGGCAACCTCTTCTGGGCATTCGGCTATAACACAGCCGCCCTGCCCCTTGCGGCATTTGGCCTGCTCAACCCTATGATTGCAGGAGCGGCGATGGCCTTCTCCTCGGTCTTCGTCGTGACGAACAGCCTGCGGTTGCGCGCCTTCACTTAATTTCCACAAAGAGATCCAGATCACATGGATTTCGGGGTAACCATCCGGCGGGTTCGTGAGTCTAAGAGTGCGATGCCAAGGATGTCTTGGGGGACGTCCGTCGGAGCGTCTTGGGGGACGCTGCGGGCAAGCGTTGGCCGGGGCACGTGCACCGGGGAGCTTTGAGCGGCCCTCCCGTGCGTACGTACCCCGGCAGACCGCACAGGAAGTACAGGAAGTACAAGTGAAGAGCACGGCGCGCAGTTCTCAGTAGCTGAGAAACGCAGGGGCTTCGGCCCCCATCGGACGCCCGGCCGGATCCCGTGGGGGGAATCCGCTCCGGGACATGGGAAGCGCCTCGCTGTCGGCCCGTGGGGGGATCGATGGCGGGGCGCTTCTCGCTGCCCGCCGGACGCCACACCGCACCCGCCCCGCCACCGGGCGCACGCCGCGTACCTCACCGCCGGGCACGCAAATCGCCCCGGACACCGCGCTCTGTGCGAAAGCGCGGTACGCGGGGCGAAGTCGACCGGCCTCGGCGGCCGGGGTCGTGCGAGGGCGTTACGCCGTGGTTCAGCGGCCCTCGACCGGGACGAAGTCGCGCAGGACCTCGCCGGTGTAGATCTGGCGCGGGCGGCCGATGCGGGAACCCGGCTCCTTGATCATCTCGTGCCACTGGGCGATCCAGCCGGGAAGGCGGCCGATCGCGAAGAGCACGGTGAACATCTCGGTCGGGAAGCCCATGGCCCGGTAGATCAGACCCGTGTAGAAGTCCACGTTCGGGTAGAGGTTGCGCGAGACGAAGTACTCGTCGGAGAGCGCGTGCTCCTCCAGCTTCAGCGCGATGTCGAGCAGTTCGTCGGACTTGCCGAGCGCGGACAGCACATCGTGGGCGGCGGCCTTGATGATCTTGGCGCGCGGGTCGAAGGACTTGTAGACGCGGTGGCCGAAGCCCATCAGCCGGACGCCGTCCTCCTTGTTCTTCACCTTGCGGATGAAGGAGTCGACGTCGCCGCCGTTGGCCTGGATGCCTTCGAGCATCTCCAGCACCGACTGGTTGGCGCCACCGTGCAGCGGGCCCCAGAGCGCCGAGATACCGGCGGAGATCGAGGCGAACATGTTCGCCTGCGAGGAGCCGACCAGACGCACGGTGGAGGTCGAACAGTTCTGCTCGTGGTCCGCGTGCAGGATGAGCAGCTTGTCGAGCGCGGAGACGACGACCGGGTCCAGGTCGTACTCCTGGGCGGGGACCGAGAAGGTCATGCGCAGGAAGTTCTCGACGTACCCGAGGTCGTTGCGCGGGTAGACGAAGGGGTGGCCGATCGACTTCTTGTACGCGTACGCGGCGATCGTCGGCAGCTTGGCGAGCAGCCGGATCGTCGAGAGGTGGCGCTGCTCCTCGTCGAACGGGTTGTGGCTGTCCTGGTAGAACGTGGACAGCGCGCTGACGACCGAGGACAGCATGGCCATCGGGTGGGCGTCGCGCGGGAAGCCGTCGAAGAAGCGCTTGACGTCCTCGTGCAGCAGCGTGTGCTGGGTGATCTCGTTCTTGAAGGTCGACAGCTCGTCGACCTTCGGAAGCTCACCGTTGATGAGCGTGTACGCGACCTCCAGGAACGTCGAGCGCTCGGCGAGCTGCTCGATGGGGTAGCCGCGGTAGCGGAGGATGCCCTGCTCACCGTCGAGGTAGGTGATGGCGGATTTATAGGCTGCGGTGTTGCCATATCCGCTGTCCAGCGTCACGAGACCGGTATTGGCCCGGAGCTTCCCGATGTCGAAGCCCTTGTCGCCGACGGTGCTGTCGATCACCGGGTAGGTGTACTCGCCGTCGCCGTACCGCAGTACTACAGAGTTGTCGCTCACGTCATCCCTCACCGACGTAGTGCCTCTTCTTCGAGGTTCCCTGACTGTCTCCACCCTCCCCCATTTGGCTCAGGAGAGTGCACTCGGGGTCGTCCATTGGACCTACTCGCGGCACTGAGTGCCGCGAGCTTACTCATCCTGCCCCCTCGGTTCCGGTTCCGGAAGGGCTGCGTGATGTTTCCCACCGATTTGATCGATCATTTTTTCCGCCGATCCTCCGCCCGAGCCCCCCGACAGCCGGTAATCCAGCGCCGTACAGCGCCTGCCTGCGGAAACCGTGCGGACCGCCTGGCCGATCGCCTGCCGTGACCCGACCAGCACGACGAGTTTCTTGGCCCTGGTCACAGCGGTGTAGAGGAGGTTCCGCTGGAGCATCATCCAGGCGCTTCTGGTCACGGGGATGACCACGGCCGGGTACTCGCTGCCCTGGGAGCGGTGGATCGTCATGGCGTACGCGTGGGCCAGCTCGTCCAGCTCGTCGAAGTCGTAGCCGATCTCCTCGTCCTCGTCGGTGAGGACCGTCAGCGTCTGTTCGTCCAGGTCGAGGGCGGTGACGACGCCGACCGTGCCGTTGAAGACGCCGTTCTCGCCCTTGTCGTAGTTGTTGCGGATCTGGGTGACCTTGTCACCGACCCGGAAGACCCGGCCGCCGAACCGCTTCTCGGGGAGGTGGGGGCGGGCCGGGGTGATGGCCTGCTGGAGGAGCCCGTTGAGCGTGCCCGCGCCGGCCGGGCCCCGGTGCATCGGGGCGAGGACCTGTACGTCGCGCCGTGCGTCGAGGCCGAATTTGGCGGGAATACGACGGGCCGCGACATCCACCGCGAGGACTCCGGCGTCCTCCGTCTCGTCCTCCACGAAGAGGAAGAAGTCGTTGAGGCCCTGGGTCAGCGGCGGCACCCCGGAGTTGATCCGGTGCGCGTTGGTGACGACACCGGACTGCTGGGCCTGGCGGAAGATCGTGGTGAGCCGGACGGCGGGCACCGGGCTGCCGACTGCGAGCAGATCGCGCAGCACCTCCCCCGCGCCGACCGAGGGCAGCTGGTCGACGTCCCCGACGAGCAGCAGATGGGCGCCGGGCGCCACCGCCTTCAGCAGCTTGTTGGCGAGCAGCAGATCCAGCATCGACGCCTCGTCGACGACCACCAGATCGGCGTCCAGCGGACGGTCCCGGTCGTACGCGGCGTCGCCGCCCGGCTTCAGCTCCAGCAGCCGGTGCACGGTGGAGGCCTCCGCGCCGGTCAGCTCGGAGAGCCGCTTGGCCGCCCGCCCGGTCGGTGCGGCCAGCACCACCTTGGCCTTCTTGGCCCGCGCCAGCTCCACGACCGACCGGACGGTGAACGACTTCCCGCAGCCGGGCCCACCGGTCAGCACCGCGACCTTCCGGCTGAGCGCGAGCCGGACCGCCGCCTTCTGCTCGGGCGCCAGATCCGCCCCCGTACGCGTGGCGAGCCAGGCCAGCGCCTTGTCCCAGTCCACGTCCGCGAAGGCCGGCATGCGCTCCTCGGGGGTCCGCAGCAGCCGCTGCACCTGGGAGGCGAGGGCGACCTCGGCACGGTGGAAGGGGACCAGATAGATGGCCGTGACCATCTCGCCGCCCTCGGGCGACGGCACCTTCTCCCGTACGACTCCCTCCGGGTCCTCGGCCAGCTCGGCGAGGCACTCGATGACCAGGCCCGTGTCCACCTGGAGCAGCTTCACCCCGTCGGCGATCAGCCGCTCCTCGGGGAGGAAGCAGTGCCCCTGGTCGGTGGACTGCGACAGGGCGTACTGCAAGCCCGCCTTGACCCGTTCCGGGCTGTCGTGCGGGATGCCGACCGCCTGCGCGATCTTGTCGGCGGTGAGGAAGCCGATGCCCCAGACGTCGGCGGCCAGCCGGTAGGGCTGGTTCTTCACGACGGAGATCGAGGCGTCCTCGTACTTCTTGTAGATCCGGACGGCGATGGAGGTGGAGACGCCGACGCCCTGGAGGAAGACCATCACCTCCTTGATCGCCTTCTGTTCCTCCCATGCGGCGGCGATCATCTTCGTCCGCTTCGGCCCGAGGCCGGGGACCTCGATGAGCCGCTTCGGTTCCTTCTCGATGATGTCGAGGGTGTCGACGCCGAAGTGGGTGGTGATCCGGTCGGCCATGACCGGGCCGATGCCCTTGATCAGCCCGGAGCCGAGATAGCGGCGGATGCCCTGGATGGTGGCGGGCAGGATCGTCGTGTAGTTCTCGACGGTGAACTGCTTGCCGTACTGGGAGTGCGAACCCCAGCGCCCCTCCATGCGCAGCGACTCACCGGGCTGCGCCCCGAGCAGCGAACCGACCACGGTGAGCAGGTCGTTGGCCCCGCGCCCGGTGTCGACGCGGGCGACCGTGTATCCGTTCTCCTCGTTGGCGTACGTGATGCGCTCCAGCACGCCTTCGAGGACGGCCAGGTTCGGCATGGTGGACATGGACCGACGGTATCGCCTGTCACTGACACCGCGGGGTGCCGGTTCGGTGCGGTGCCACGCACTCCGGTTCAGTGCGGTGCCACGTACTCCACCTTCACCGCGTCCGGTACGCCGGGCAGCTTCTTCCGACCGGTCAGGAGCGCGTCCGCCGAGGTGTCGCCCAGCAGGTACCGGCGGAAGAACGCGACGGTGTAGCCCGTGGCGATCCGGCGCTGGGTGGTCTCGTCGAGTCCCCGGTCCTGCCGGTCCGTGCCGTCCTGCGCGACGCACCGCCCGCGCCGCTGGCCCGGGATCGCGTCGTCCACGGCGGCCACCTGACCGCTGCTGGGGGACCACTGGGTGTTGAAGTAGTCGTGGTTGCCGCCGGTGAGGGTGATGCCGTGCAGCGGCGCCTTGTTCCGCTGCCGGTTCCACCTCACGTACTCACCGGTGTTGACCTGGTCGCACGTGCCCCACAGCACGGCCAGCGGGACCTTGGTGACCGGCTCGACGTCCCAGGTGGCGGTGGGCGCGAGGCCGAGCGCCGCCTTGATCTTCACCCCGGCGGGCCAGTCGCCGTGCCGCCGGTCGGAGACCTGCTGCATCACGCCTCCGCCGCCCATGGAGTGACCGAGGGTGCCGACGCGCCCCAGGTCCAGATGCCCGGTGAAGACGGCGCCGCCGGTCCGGCCGGTCCGCGGGTCCTTGAGCGCACCCTTCAACGGCCCCTGGCCCGCGTCGAGTCGGCGCCACAGATCCAGATGCCTGTTGATGAGGGCGGCCCGCGCCCCGTACACCGAGTCCGCCTGTCCGGCGCTGGTCGCGTTGATCCCGTTGGCCCCCATGGAGACCACCACGAAGCCCTGCCGGGCCAGGCTCTCGCCCAGGTAGTCGTAACCGGATCGGCTGGGCAGCGGTTCGGTCCCCGCCCGGCACGGCCAGGCCCACAGTCGGTCGCTCATCCGCTCGATGATCTCCGTCTGCCGGGCCTCCGCGGCCTCGTCCCCGGCCTTCTCGGCCAGCGCCAGCGCCTTGCGCGCCTTCGTCAGCGCGAGCTGTGCGGCCCGGTCCGCGCAGGTGGCCCACTGCCCGTGCTGTATGACGACCAGCGGGTGCCGGCCGGGCGCAAGCCCCTTGCCGCCCGGCCCCCGGGGATACCGTACGACCGCGGCGATCTCGTTCTTCCCCTGGTAGGGCGCCCCGGGGACGAAGGCCAGATCGCCCAGGTCGTAGACGAGCCGCCCGACCGTCACCGCGGCCGCCGGAGCCGATCCGGGCGAGGGTTCCCCGCCCGCGGCCGGGACGGGCGCCAGGGCCGCGAGCGCGAGCACGGCGGCTCCCGTGCCGAGAGCCGCCGCACGGACCCGGCCGCCGGAAACCTTGCCGCTGTCCTTCTCCACCGCCATGCGCGGTCCACCCTCCCAGGTCGCCTCGGGTCCCCATGGCCGACCGCGAACGCACCGCTGTGCTCCACTCGCCGGGGACGGACGCGCCCACTGTGACCGGCGGTTGTCAGGAAACTGTGAGCCCGGTGCAAGGAAACCGTCTGCTCGCGGCGCGGCGCCCACGAGCTCCCGGTGAGTGGGCGCAGGGGCGGGTTCGCCCGGTGGGAGGGGCTGGGATCGACGCGCCGAGGGCCGGATCACCTGCCACGTGGCGGCCGACCGCCCGGGGTGCCCCGGGCTCCTGACACGTCGTGGCCGGGGGCTCCTGCCGGGGAGTCGGGCCCCGGAAAGACGAAACGGGGCCCGGTCGAAACGACCGGACCCCCCTCGTATTCCCCCACCGTCAGGGCTTCCCGATCCCCCCAGATCCCTCCCCGGAAGCACCCGACGCCAGATACGACTCCGTGCGCTGCCGAACGGTTGCACGTCTTGACGATCTCTTTGCCTTCGAGGCAAAGAGCCTCGTCAGCAGGCGTGCTCGGCGTACCGGGACGCGACCTCCGCGAGGACTTCGGCGCCGTCGCGGGCCCAGAGGCCCTCGTTGAAGATCTCCACCTCGATCGGGCCGTCGAAGCCGGTGGCCTCGACCAGGGTGCGGAAGGCGCGGAAGTCCACCGATCCGTCGCCGAGTTGGCCCCGGCCGAGCAGGACGCCCGCCGGGAGCGGGGTGATCCAGTCGGCGAGCTGGAAGGAGTGGATCCGGCCGCCCGCACCCGCGCGGGCGATCTGCGCGGGCGCCTGGTCGTCCCACCAGATGTGGTAGGTGTCGACGACCACCCCGACCTGGTCCGCGGGGAAGCGTTCCGCGAGGTCCAGGGCCTGGGAGAGCGTGGAGACCACACAGCGGTCCGAGGCGAACATCGGGTGCAGCGGTTCGATGGCGAGGCGTACGCCGCGTTCGGCCGCGTACGGGGCCAGTTCGGCGAGCGCGTCGGCGATCCGCTCACGGGCGCCGTGCAGGTCCTTGCTGCCCTCGGGCAGGCCGCCCGAGACCAGGACCAGGGTGTCGGTGGACAGAGCAGCCGCCTCGTCGAGCGCGGCGCGGTTGTCGTCCAGGGCGCGGGCCCGTTCCGCCGGGTCGGTCGCGGTGAAGAAGCCGCCCCGGCAGAGACTGGTGACGGAGAGGCCGTGGTCGGCCAGGAGGGCGGCCGCGCGCTCGACGCCGTACTCCTGGACGGGGGCCCGCCACAGGCCGACCTTGTCGATGCCCGCCTTGGCGCAGCCCTCGGCCAGCTCGGGCAGCGACCACTGCTTGATGGTCTCCTGGTTGATGGAGAGACGGCCGTCGCTCATCGGGTGCCTCCGTTGCCGCCGTTGACCGCGAGGAGAGCGCGCATCCGGGACTCGGCCAGCTCCGGGTCCGGGAACAGGCCCAGCCGGTCGGCGAGTTCGTACGCCTTCGCCAGATGCGGCAGCGAGCGCGCGGACTGGAGGCCGCCGACCATGGTGAAGTGGTCCTGGTGACCGGCCAGCCAGGCGAGGAAGACCACGCCCGTCTTGTAGAAGCGGGTCGGGGCCTGGAAGAGGTGCCGGGACAGCTCGACCGTGGGGTCGAGGAGGTCCCGGAAGCCCTGGACGTCCCCGGTGTCCAGCACCCGTACCGCGTGTGCGGCCAGCGGGCCCAGCGGGTCGAAGATGCCGAGCAGGGCGTGGCTGAAGCCCCGGTCGTCGCCCGCGATCAGCTCGGGGTAGTTGAAGTCGTCGCCGGTGTAGCAGCGCACCCCGCCCGGGAGGCGGCGGCGGACGTCGATCTCGCGTTCGGCGTCCAGGAGCGAGATCTTGATGCCGTCGACCTTGTCCGGGTGTTCGGCGATGACCTTCAGGAACGTGTCGGTGGCGGTGTCGAGGTCCGAGGAGCCCCAGTAGCCGTCCAGCGCGGGGTCGAACATCGGGCCCAGCCAGTGCAGGACGACCGGTTCCGAGGACTGGCGCAGGAGGTGGGCGTACGTCTCCAGGTAGTCCTCGGGGCCCTGCGCCGCCGCGGCGAGCGCGCGGGAGGCCATCAGGATGGCCTGGGCGCCGCTCTCCTCGACCAGGGCCAGCTGCTCCTCGTAGGCGGAGCGCACCTCGGCGAGGGTGGCGGGGCCGGTGAGCTGGTCGGTGCCGACGCCGCAGGCGATGCTGCCGCCGACCGCCTTCGCCTCGGCGGCGGAGCGGCGGATCAGCTCGGCCGCCCCGGCCCAGTCCAGGCCCATGCCGCGCTGGGCGGTGTCCATCGCCTCGGCGACGCCCAGGCCGTGCGACCAGAGGTGGCGGCGGAAGGCGAGGGTGGCGTCCCAGTCGACGGCGGCCGGGGAGTCCGGGCTGATGTCGGCGTAGGGGTCGGCGACGACATGGGCGGCGGAGAAGACCGTGCGCGAGGCGAGCGGGCCGGTGCCGGGGGCCAGGTCGAGCGGGGTGGCGCGGGGTTCGTAGGGCCCCTGCGGGAGGTGAATGGTCATGAGGTCGGCTCCGGTGTGCCGTGTGTGGGACGAGTGGTCATGGGGTCGGCTCCGGTGCGCCGTGTGCGGGGCGGATCGTCACAGCGACAGCTCCGGGACGTCGAGGCGGCGGCCCTCCGCGTGGGACTTCAGGCCCAGCTCGGCGAGCTGCACGCCACGGGCGCCGGCCATCAGGTCCCAGGTGTACGGCTCGTCGAGGACGATGTGGCGGAGGAACAGCTCCCACTGGGCCTTGAAGCCGTTGTCGAAGACCGCGTTGTCGGGGACTTCCTGCCACTGGTCGCGGAACGGCTCGGTGACCGGGAGGTCGGGGTTCCAGACCGGCTTGGGGGTGGCCGAGCGGTGCTGGACGCGGCAGTTGCGCAGGCCGGCGACGGCGGAGCCGTGCGTTCCGTCGACCTGGAACTCGACCAGCTCGTCGCGGTTGACGCGGACCGTCCAGGAGGAGTTGATCTGCGCGACGGCGCCGCTCTCCAGCTGGAAGATGCCGTACGCGGAGTCGTCGGCGGTCGCGGCGTACGGCTTGCCCTGCTCGTCCCAGCGCTGCGGGATGTGCGTCTGGATGTGCGCCTGGACGGTGGAGACCGGGCCGAACAGCTCGTGGAGCACATACTCCCAGTGCGGGAACATGTCGACGACGATGCCGCCGCCGTCCTCCGCGCGGTAGTTCCACGACGGGCGCTGGGCCTCCTGCCAGTCGCCCTCGAAGACCCAGTAGCCGAACTCGCCGCGCACGGACAGGATCTCGCCGAAGAAGCCGCCGTCGATGAGGCGCTTCAGCTTCAGCAGGCCCGGCAGGAAGATCTTGTCCTGGACGACGCCGTGCTTGATGCCCGCGTCGCGGGCGATGCGGGCCAGCTCCAGGGCGCCCTCGACGTCCGTGGCCGTGGGCTTCTCGGTGTAGATGTGCTTGCCCGCCGCGATGGCCTTCTTGATCGCCTCGACGCGGGCCGAGGTGACCTGGGCGTCGAAGTAGATGTCGATGGTGTCGTCGGCGAGGACCGCGTCGAGGTCGGTGGACCACTCCGTCAGCCCGTGCCGCTGGGCCAGCTCCTCCAGGGCGTGGGCCCGGCGGCCGACCAGGACCGGCTCGGGCCACAGCACGTCGCCGTTGCCGAGGTCGAGGCCGCCCTGCTCGCGGATCGCGAGGATCGAGCGCACCAGGTGCTGCCGGTACCCCATGCGACCCGTGACGCCGTTCATGGCGATGCGCACTGTCCTGCGTGTCACGAAACTTCCTCCATACAGCCGTAGCAAGCGCTTTCTATCTGTGATGACGCTAGCCTGCCGACAGCGGCCCGGACAAGAGGGCCCGGCCCGAAACCCTCGGAGGAAAGCGATGACAGTCACCCTGGCGGATGTGGCGGCTCGCGCCCGGGTGTCGCCGGCCACCGTCTCCCGCGTGCTCAACGGCAACTACCCGGTGGCCGCGTCCACCCGGGAACGGGTCCTGCGCGCGGTGGACGAGCTGGACTACGTGCTCAACGGGCCGGCGAGTTCGCTCGCGGCGGCCACCTCCGACCTGGTCGGCATCCTGGTCAACGACATCGCCGACCCGTTCTTCGGGATCATGGCCGGGGCGGCGCAGACCGAGATCGGCGGGCCCGGGGACGGTTCGGGCCGGGCGGGCGGCGAGAAGCTCGCGGTCGTCTGCAACACCGGCGGCTCCCCCGAGCGCGAGCTCACCTACCTCACCCTGCTCCAGCGCCAGCGCGCCGCGGCCGTCGTCCTGACCGGGGGCGCGGTGGAGGATCCGGCACACCAGGCCGCGGTCTCCGCCAAGCTGACCAAGCTCGCGGACGCGGGCACCCGGGTGGTGCTGTGCGGGCGGCCCCCGCTGCCGGACGGTGAGGCGGTCGTGGCCGCGCTCGCCTTCGACAACCGGGGCGGCGGGCGGCGGCTCACCGAGCATCTGCTCTCGCTCGGCCACCGGCGGATCGGCTACGTCGCGGGCCCGCTGGAGCGGACGACGACCCGCCACCGGCTGGAGGGCCACCGCGACGCGATGCGGGCGGCGGGGCTGGTCGGCGACGGTACCGGCGTGAAGGCGCGCCTCGCCGGGATGTACGACGAGGAACGCCTCACCGTCCACGGCCCCTACGACCGCCGCTCGGGCTACGACGCCACGCTCGAACTCCTGCGCCGCGAACCGGAGGTGACCGCGATCGTCGCCGCCAACGACACGGTGGCGCTGGGCGCGAGCGCGGCGATCCGGGACCGGGGGCTGCGCATCCCCGAGGACCTCTCGGTGGCGGGCTTCGACGACCTGCCGTTCTCGGTGGACGCGGTCCCGGCGCTGACGACCGTACGGCTGCCGCTCTTCGAGGCGGGCGCGCGGGCGGGCCGCCTGGCGATGGGCAAGGAGACACCGCCGCCCGGAGGGATCGCGACGATCTCGGCGGAGCTGATGGTACGGGGATCGACGGCGCCGCCGCGGGGGCGCTAGGCCCTGTCTTCACACTGCGGCCGTCCGGCCGGAGGCCGGGCCGTGCGGCGTCCGGTGCGTGCGGCGTCCGGGCCGTGCGAGCGCAAGGCGGAGGGTCGCCCCGATCCTGGATGTATCGAGGTGACCCCGACAACGCGGCGAGCGTGCGTGCCGGACGCCGCACGGCAGACGGCAGTTCGAAGACAGGGCCCAGGGGCGGGAGACCCGTACGGGGCCCGCTCCCGCTCCTGTTCCCGTTCCTGTCCTCGCGAACCCGGGCCCCGGGCACGGTGCCGGGGCCCTGCCGGGCACCGGGCAGGGCGTACGGGTCTGCGTGGTGGACTCGGGCGTCGAGCGCGACCATCCGGGCGTCGGCCCGGTCGACGGTTCCTGGGTGATGGCCAAGGACCCCGAAACGGGCGGCACCGAGGTGCGGCCGACCGACACCGGGGACTCCTGCGGACACGGCACGGCCTGCGCGGGCATCATCCGGCGGACCGCCCCGGAGTGCGAACTGCACAGCGTGCGGGTGCTGGGCGAGCGGTTCTCCGGCACCGGGGACGTGCTGCTGGCCGGGCTGCGCTGGGCGGTGGAGCAGGGGTTCGACGTGGTGAACCTGTCGCTGTCCACCACCCGCGCACGGTTCGCGGAGGAGCTGCACGCGCTGGCCGACCACGCCTACTTCAACCGCACGGTCGTCGTCGCCTCGGCGCACAACTCCCCCGTGGAGAGCTGTCCGTGGCGGTTCGCCTCGGTGATCTCCGTGGGCAGCCATCAGGGGGCGGACCCCGACCTGCACCTCTACAACCCCGACCCGCCGGTGGAGTTCTTCGCCCCCGGCCAGAACGTGACGGTGCCGTGGCTGGGCGGCACCTCGATCCGTACCACCGGGAACAGCTTCGCGACCCCGTACGTCAGCGGGCTGTGCGCGCGTCTGCTCTCGGCCCATCCCAGGATGACGGCCTTCCAGCTCAAGAACGCCCTCCATCTCTCCGCGGCCGACGTGCGGTTCGGCCCGCGGCCCTCCACCCCGGCGAAAGAGGTCTGTGATGACTCCGAGAAGCGACGGCAGGGTGCTCGGTGTGCTGGAGGTCCTCGACCCGTCCCCGCGCGCCCGCACGGACATCCGGGCACTGGACCTGCTCGCCATGTTCGCCCGTCAGGCCGCGGCGGCGTCGCGGGTGGTGGCGTACGCCCCGGCCGGGGCGACCGAGCCGGGCGGACGGCTCGGGCCCCGCCAACGGGCTGACTCGTTGAGGCTGCTGGATAGTCTGGGGCAGCTGCTCCGGGAGCCCTGCTGAGGCCGGGCCGGAAGGGCGGCCGGACGACGACGGAAGGACCACCCACGTGAAGCTCGCTTTCTCGACCCTCGGAGTCCCGGGGCTGCCGGTCGCCGATGTCGTCCGGCTCGCCGCCGAGAACGGCTACCAGGGAGTGGAGCTACGCGCCCACCCGGAGGAGCCGGTGCACCCGGGCCTCTCCGCACCCGAACGGGCCGCCGTGGTCCAGGAGTTCAAGGCGGGCGGCGTCGAGATCCTGACCGTGGCGGGTTACGTCCGGGTCGCCGCCGAGGGTGACGACGCCCCCGTACTGGCGGAGCTGGCCGAACTGGTCGACCTGGCGCACGACCTGGGCGCGCCGAACGTCCGGGTCTTCCCGGGCGGCGGCGGGCAGGACCCCGCCACCGCCGACGCGACCGCCGCCCGCCGACTGGCCGCCGCCGCCCCGCACGCCGCCGACCAGGACGTACGCATCCTGCTGGAGACCCATGACTCGCACCGGGCCGGTGTCGACGTGGCCCGGATCGTCGGCACGGTCGGGCACGCCCGGATCGGCGCGCTGTGGGACGTCATGCACACCTGGCTGTCCGGCGAGGAACCGCCCGCGAGCCACGCGGTACTGGCCCCGCACCTGGGCTACGTCCAGGTGAAGGACATCGCCTCGGCCGAGAACACCGAGCCGTTGCCCCTGGGCACCGGCGTACTGCCCCTGGAATCCTGCCTGGCCACGCTCGACCCGGACAGCTGGGTCTGCTGGGAGTACGAGAAGCGCTGGCACCCGGACGCGCCGGAGCTGCCGGGGCTGCTGGCCGCGGGCCGGGAGTACCTGCTGCGGGTGGGCGACGCACCGGGGCGGTAGGGCGGTGCGCCCGGGGCCGGGGTTGAGGCCGGGGCCGGGGTTGAGGCCGGGGCCGGGGTTGAGGCCGGGCATCGCCCGGACCGCGGCTCGGGAACGGTGCACCCCGCGCGGGCGGGGGCGCTCCGGGCTCGGGCGGGGGCGCTCCGTGCTCGGTGAAGTCGTCCAGGACCAGCCGGACGTGGTCCCCGCGTGCGCGGGCCCGCGGCTTCGGGGCCAGACGGGCCGCGTCCCCCGGGCACGTGGTCCCCGCGTGCGCGGGCCCCGCGTGCCTCCCGGGGGCGCACCAGTCAGGGGGCCGGTGCGCCACGATCCGGCGCTACACGCCGGTGGCGCCGTCGATGCGCTCCCGGACCAGGTCCGCATGGCCGTTGTGCCGGGCGTACTCCTCGATCATGTGGACATAGATCCAGCGCAGGTTGACGTCCTGCTCCATGAAACGGCCCGTATCGGTCAGGGCCCGCTCGGCGCAGAGCTCACGGGCGCGGGCGATCTCCGCCTGCCAGGTGGCGAGGGCACCGCTCAGGGTGGCGCCCTCGGCCACGTCGAAACCACCGTCGGGGCCGTCCGGGGCGGCCCCGGGATCGTGGATGGGCGGGACCTGTTCCCCGGCGAACACGCGGCGGAACCAGTTCCGTTCCACCTCCGCCATGTGCTGGACCAGGCCGGTCAGCGTGAAGCCCGACGGCGGCACGGCCGCCGTGGCGGCCTGTGCGTCGTCCAGCCCCTCGCACTTCATGGCCAGTGTGGCGCGGTGAAAGTCGAGCCAGCTCGCAAGGGTCGTGCGCTCGTCGGCGTTCAGGGGCGGCATGGGGCGATCGATGGTGCTCATCGGTCGATTATCACCGGCCGCCCCGCTCGGCACACCGTGCGCCGGACCTCCCGTCAGTTCGTCGGCACAGAAGCGATCGCCCCGGCCTCCGGGCCCGCCACCCGGTCCGGCGCGGCCTCCCCTCCTCGTCCTCGGACCGTGTGCGCGGCGAGTGGGAAGCGACGCGACCGGCGTGCGTGCCCGTCCGCCCTTCCGGGCAGGGGGCAATTGAGGCGATAGCGTCAAGTGTTACCCCAGGGACAGGAGGTTGGGACATGACGGCGGCGGTGTGGCCGGGTGAGCCGGTGGGGCAGGGGTGGGCCCAGGTCGTGGAGTTCGCGGTGGCGCTGCTGCTGTCGGGGGTGATCGGGGTGGAACGGCAGATCCGGCAGAAGGCGGCGGGTCTGCGGACCTACACCACGGTCGGTGCGGGCGCGGCGCTGTTCACGCTGGTGAGCAAGTACGGATTCACCGATGTGCTGCACACGGGCACGGTGGTGCTGGATCCCTCGCGGATGGCGGCGCAGATCGTGTCGGGGCTGGGCTTCATCGGCGCCGGTGTGATCTTCGTGAACCGCGGCTCGGTGCAGGGGCTGACCACGGCGGCCACGGTCTGGCTGACCGCGGCGGTGGGCTCGGCCGCCGCCGCCGGCCTGCCCCTGCTCGCGGTGCTGGCCGTCGCCGGCTACTTCGGAGTCTCCTACGGGGTACGACCGCTGCTGCGCCGCCTGTCCTCGGGGCACGAGGCGCCGACCGGATTCCGCATCGTCTACCTCCAGGGCACCGGGCTGCTGCGGGAACTCCTGGACCAGTGCACACGGGCCGGGTTCTCCGTGTGCGAACTGCGCACGGTCACCGAACCGACGACGCCGGGCGTGGAGTCCGACGGGCGGACGGTGGAGATCGCCCTGGCGCTCCAGGGCCACGGCGACGCCGCCGCGCTCACCGCCCGGCTGGCCGCCGTGCCCGGCGTGCTCGCGTGCAGCCGCAGCCGCCCGGACGAGGAGTGACCGGCCGCCCCGGCCTCCGGCGCGACTCCGGCCCGTACCCCCTGGAACAGGTGGCCCGGCCCCGGCCACGGGTCGGGCGGGCTCCGGCGACGTGGTGGCATCGGCAGGCGGGAGACGCATTCGGCGCGGCGGCCGACCGGAGCGACATCGACGACCACCTGACCACCGGCAGGCCCGGCCCCCGTCCCCCCGGAGGCCGGGCCCACCGGTGTCGGGGTCAGTGCCGCCAGAACTCCTCGGCGGGCCGCCCCGGTTCCGGATCAGGTGACGGCGCGCCGGAACGCGGAAGAGGAACGCGCCCCGCCGCACCCTGGGGACCGGTCTGCTGCGCGGCTGCGGCACAGCCCCCAGCCACACCGAAAGGCGCCCACGCCTGGCCGTCCCCCTCCAGCATCCCGCGCGGCACATCCGGGCCGACATCACGGCCACGCACGGAGCCGTCACCGAGAAGGACAGCCTTGCGCGCCCCGGGGGCGTCCGCGTGGAGCATCCACGATGTCCGGGAGCCATCGTCGTCGGCGCCGGTCCGGGCCGTCGGCGAACGGCCGGTCGGCTACGCCTACAGCAACCCGATCCGGCACGGTGACCGGTACCGAAGCACCGTGCCCCCACGTGAGAACCACCTCTCGACGTGTTCCCGCGCGGGCTGCGCATCCCGGCCTCCCGGATGGCGCGGCCGGTGCCGGCGGGGTGTTCCGATCAGCGTCACCTCGGAACCCGGGCATCGCACTCCACGACCGCCGGCACTCCCGCCCCGGCCTCCGAGCCCGCCGCCCGATCCGGCGCGGCGCCCTCCTCCGCCACCGCCGCCCCCTTCCGCCCCGCCCCCGCCAGGGACGTCAGTGCCACTCCCCCGACCAGCAGCGCCGCCGCGCACCACCGCAGCGGGCTCACCGACTCGTCCAGCAGCAGGGCGGCCGAGGACATCCCGAAGACGGGGACGAGCAGGGTGAAGGGGGCCACCGAGGAGGCCGGGTGGTGGCGGAGCAGGAAGCCCCAGGCGCCGAAGCCGAAGACGGTGGTGATCCAGGCGACGTAGACGATGATCCCGGCGCCGCTCCAGTCCAGTGCGGCCAGCGCCTCCGTGTCGCGGTCCCAGCCCTCGAAGAGGAGGGAGAGGCCGAGCAGGGGGAGTACGGGGACGGTCGAGACCCACACCATGAAGTTGAGCGGGTCGGGCGGGGCCGCCTTGCGGGTGAGGACGTTGGACACGCCCCAGCAGGCCGCCGCCACGATCACCAGGACGAAGGCGAGCATGGGCCCGCCCGCGCCCTCGTCGACCGCCGCGACCCCGATTCCGGCGAGGGCCACGCCCATCCCCAGCACCCGTACCCCGCCCGGCCGTTCGCCGAGTGCCACGGCGGCGAAGAGGACCGTGAAGACCGCCTGGACCTGGAGCACGAGGGAGGAGAGACCGGCGGGCATCCCCCGGTCCATGCCGATGAAGAGCAGGCCGAACTTCGCCACCCCGAGGGCCAGTCCGACGCCCACGATCCACTTCCAGGCGACCTTGGGACGGCCGACGAAGAAGACCGCGGGCAGCGCGGCGACCAGGAAGCGCAGGGCGGAGAAGAGCAGCGGCGGGAAGTGCGCGAGGCCGAGCTCTATGACGACGAAGTTGACACCCCAGACGGCGGCCACCAGGGCGGCCAGGGCGATGTGGAGGGGACGCATGCCCCGAGGATCACCCGCACCGACCATGTAGCACCAGCGCGGATTTCTTCATGGTGGAATTGAGTGTTGCTAATGAATCGCGTGAGGGTCCGGCAGGCGCGCCGACCGACGCCTCACCGAGGTCCGGGAGGTCCGGTGCTCGATCTCGCCCGGCTGCGCGCGCTGCACGCGGTCTTTGTCCACGGCTCCGTCGCGGGCGCCGCCGCCGCGCTCGGCTACACCCCGTCCGCCGTCTCGCAGCAGATCACCAAGCTGGAGCGGGAGACCCGTACGACGCTGCTCGAACGGCGCGGGCGCGGGGTCGCGCTGACCGAGGAGGCGCTGCATCTGGCCGAGACGGCGCAGCAGCTGCTGGCGATCGTGGAGCGTGCCGAGACCTCGCTGGAGGAGCGCAGGGGGCTGCCGACCGGGCGGCTGTCGGTCGGTGCCTTCGCCTCCGCGGCGCGCGGGCTGCTGCCCGGGGTGCTGGCGGGGCTGGACCGGGACCATCCGGCCCTGGACGTCCGGATGACCGAGGTCGATCCGCATCTCTCGGTCGACCTGGTGGCCAAGGGGGTGATCGATCTGGCGGTCGCGCACGACTGGGACATCGCCCCGCTGCCCGCCCCCGAGGGCGTGGCACAGGCGGTGATCGGGGACGACCGGTGCGATCTGCTGGTGCCTGAGGGGCACCGCCTGGCCGGGCGGGAGGCGGTGCGGCGCGAGGAGCTGGCGAAGGAGCGGTGGATCTGCCAGCCACCGGGGACGGTCTGCCACGACTGGCTGGTGCGCACCCTGCGCGCGGCGGGTTACGAGCCGGACATCCGGCACCAGGCGGAGGAGAACCACACCCAGCTGGCCCTGCTCGCCGCCGGGCTCGGGGTCGCGATGATCCCGCGTCTGGGGCGGGGGCAGCTGCCGCCGGGGGTGGTGGCGGTGCCGCTCGATCCCGTGCCGGTACGACGGCTGTACGCGCTGTGGCGTACGGAGGCGGCCCGTCGGCCCGCGATCACGGCGACGGTGTCCGCGCTGCGGACGCACGGGGCCGCGGTGGGGCTGAGGCCGCCCGTGTGTCCGTGACCCCTCACCCGGCCGACACCCCGCACCGCCCCCACCACCAGCCCCCGCCCGGCCGACACCCCGCACCGCCCCCACCACCAGCCCCCGCCCGGCCGACACCCCGCACCGCCCCCGCCGCAAGCACCCTCCCAACCACCACCCCGCACGGAACCCACCACGAGCCCCCTCCCGACCGGCGCGCCGCACGGGACCGAAACGGTCCGGGCCCTTGACCGGAAGTTATTTTCTGGATATCCGTGCTCCTTGGCAGTTTCTTTCACCACCCCTCGTTCCCGAGTACGGCCGAAGGAGCTCACGTGCACCACCGCACCTCCAGACGCACCCTCCTCACCGCCACCGCCGCGACGGCAGTCGCCGCCGTCACCGGCACGGGCCTCGCCCCCGGCGCGGTCGCCGCCCAGCGGTCCGCGAGCAGCGGCCACGGCGGCGGGCAGCACCACACAGCCGCCACCACCAAGCGCCTCAGGCGGATCATCTCCGGGATGACCCTGGAGGAGAAGGTCGGCCAGCTCTTCGTGATGCGGGTGTACGGGCACTCCGCCACCGACCCCGACCAGGCCGACATCGACGCCAACCTGGCCGAGATCGGGGTCCGCACCGCCGCCGAGATGATCGCCAAGTACCACGTCGGCGGGATCATCTACTTCACCTGGGCGCACAACACCCGCGACCCGCACCAGATCGCCGAGCTCTCCAACGGCATCCAGCGCGCCGGGCTCGCCGGGCCCACCCCGCTGCCGCTCCTCGTCTCCACCGACCAGGAGCACGGCATCGTCTGCCGGGTCGGCGAGCCCGCCACCCTGATGCCCGGGGCGATGGCGCTCGGCGCGGGCGGTTCGCGCTCCGACGCCCGCCGGGCCGGGCAGATCGCGGGCGCCGAGCTGGCCGCGCTCGGCATCAACCAGAACTACGCCCCGGACGCCGACGTCAACGTCAACCCGGCCAACCCGGTGATCGGCGTACGGTCCTTCGGCTCCGACCCGCAGTCCGTGGCGGGCCTGGTGGCCGCGCAGGTGAAGGGATACCAGAGCAGCAACATCGCCTCGACGGCCAAGCACTTCCCGGGCCACGGCGACACCAGCACCGACAGCCACACCGGCCTGCCCGTCATCACCCACACCCGGGAACAGTGGGCCGAGCTGGACGAGCCGCCGTTCCGGGCCGCCATCGCCGCCGGCATCGACTCGATCATGACCGCGCACATCGTGGTCCCGGCCCTGGACCCGGCCGAGGACCCGGCGACGCTCTCCCACCCGATCCTCACCGGCATCCTGCGTCAGAAGCTCGGCTACGACGGCGTCGTGGTGACCGACTCGCTCGGCATGGAAGGGGTGCGGACCAAGTACGGCGACGACCGCGTGCCGGTCCTCGCGCTCAAGGCCGGCGTCGACCAGCTGCTCAACCCGCCGAGCCTGGACGTCTCCTGGAACGCCGTCCTGGCGGCCGTGAAGAGCGGCGAGATCAGCGAGGCCCGGATCGATGAATCGATCCTGCGCATTCTGCGGCTGAAGGCCAAGCTCGGGCTCTTCGACCACCCGTTCGTCAGCCGCTCGGGGGTGGACCGCACCGTCGGCACCCGGTCGCACCTCGCCGCCGCCGACCGGATCGCGGAGCGCACCACCACCTTGCTCGCCAACGACGGCGCGGTGCTGCCGCTCTCCCGCCGCTCCCACCGGAAGCTGCTCGTGGTGGGCGCCGATCCCGCCTCCCCCTCCGGCACCACCGGACCCCCGACCACCACCCTGGCCACCGCCTTCGGCGAACTGGGGTACGCGGCGACCGCGCTGTCCACCGGCACCGCCCCCGCCAAGGCGAAGATCGACGAGGCGGTGGCGGCCGCGCGGGGCAAGGACGCGGTGGTCGTGGCGACGTACAACGTCTCGGCGAGCAGTTCCCAGCGCACCCTGGTGAGCGCGCTGGCGGCGACCGGCGTCCCGGTGATCACGGTGGCGATCCGCAATCCGTACGACGTCGCCCAGCTGGCCGGTACCGGCTTCGCGGCGAACCTGGCCACGTACTCCTGGACCGATGTCGAACTGCGGGCCGCCGCCCGGGTGATCGCGGGCCGCGCCGAGCCGCGGGGCACCCTGCCGGTCCCGGTGCAGCGCGCGGACGACCCGACGCGGGTGCTGCACCCGGTGGGGTACGGCCTGACGTACTGAGAAGCGCCCTCGGGCCGGGGACGGGCGGCACACGGGACCACGGGGTCCCGTGTGCCGCCCGTCCGCGTATCCGCGTATCCGCGTGCACCCTCCCCCTCGGCCCGCAGTCGGACAGGCCCACATTTCACCTTTGAAGTGTGATGTACGTCACGCTTTAATTTCCAATTAAGGTGGCATGTCCGATCGCTGACCCCTTGGCACGTTTTGTTCAAAGTTGACGCATGCTCACGTTGTACGCGAAGGTCACGGAACCCCCTCCCCACATCCTCGATTCCGTCACAACCTGGAGTTCCCGATGTGCCGCGCGACCCTCTTCCCGTCTGCACGCATGCGCCGTTCAGGCGCGTGAGACGGCCCCGAACCCCCGCATATGGATCAACTTCGTCGAACGGCCCGGACAAGGAGCTCGGAGCACGTGGGCTTTCAGCAATTCACGCCGCGCACAACGGAAATGGAATGCGCCCCGCAGTCGGCACACGGCCGGGCTTCCTACGGCGAGGACCAGGTTTTCGGAAAGGTGTCCGCTTCCCGCCGGGACGGTCAGGGCGCCCGCCCGGCCGATATCGAACTCTTCGAGGAGAACGCTCCCCTGACGGGAATTCCCGCGCCACCCGTGCCCCCTTCGCCTGCGACGTCCCCGTCCCGGCCGGCTCCCTCGGCCCGCAGGGCCGCCCGGCATTCCGCGAGGCGGCGGAAGCAGTCCCCCGCGCTGCTCATCGGCACGGTGACCGTGGGGATCGGCACCGCGATATCGGTCTCCCTGCTCTGTGACGCGTTCACCGCGCGCCACACCGAATTCAGCGCTCCGGTCTCCTCCACCCTCTCCACCCGGGACTCCGCCACCCCGGCCCCCTCCGCCTCCGCCTCCACCTCCGCTTCGCCCACCCGTCCACCGCGTCCGGGCCAGGAACCGGCCCACGTGCGGGTCGCGCCGTCCGCCGCCGGTACGCCTGCGTCCGTGCCGCCGTCGGCGGCGTCGTCCACGCCGCCCTCCGGCGCCCCCTCAACTCCGGCCGGTCCGCCGGAGGTCCACCCGTCACCCCCACGGGAGCGGACCCGACCGGCGGACCGTCCGGGCCCCGCCCTGGGAAGCACGGGCCGCGACGTCCAGGACCTCCAGCGAAGGCTGCAACAGCTCCACCTGTACCTGGGCAGCGCCGACGGGAACTTCACGACGGCCGTGGAAATCGCGCTGAGCCGCTATCAGAAGGCCCGGAACATTCCCGAGGAGCCGGGCGTCTACGGGCCGATGACCCGTGCGGCCCTGCGGTCGGAGACCGAATCGTCCGACCGGAATTCCCACCGGTATGGAGATTCGTACCGGTACGGGGATGCGTACCGGTACGGCGATTCGCGTCCCTACGGGGATGCGTACCGGTAGGAATTCGTACCGGCAGCGGGTCCCGGCACCCGCGCTTCTTCCCGCTCCCCCGGCCGCGCCGACGGGTTCTCCCGCCGCGCCCGGCCGCGTCCCTCCCGAAATTCTCCCGAATTCTCCCGAAGAAAAGACAAGGACCCAGCTCATGCACGTCACCGGAAGAACCGTCGGGCGGACCGGCACCGCACTCGCCGTTCTCCTCTCCCTCGGACTGCTCGGCACCGGGAGCGCCTTCGCGGCCCCCGCCGCCTCCGACGACGGGCCGAAGTACTGCCCGTCCACCGGACTTCCGGGCATCGGCCACAATCCGCAGTTCGCCGACGGCAACGTGGCGCTCTTCGCCGGCGGCGACTACACCGTCGACGGTTCGTCCGCGGAGGCGGAGGGGCTGCTCGTCGTCAAGGGCGACGCGACGCTCGCCAAGGACTCGGGCGGCATCTTCAACATCGGCCGGGTCGGGGCCGGTTCCGGCATCCTGCCGGACGCGGGCGAGCTCATGCTCGCGGTCGGCGGCAACCTGACGATCGCCAAGGGCACCAAGGTGGACGTCGGCTTCGGCCTCACGTCGAGCTCCGGCTACGGCGGCGCCGTCCAGGTCGGGAAGAAGATCGACGAGAAGGGCGAGCTGACGACGAACGGCGGAAAGCTCGCCTCGGGCCTGGGCGCCGAACGCGCCCTGAGCCCCTACCAGTCGTTCGACAGCACCATCGGCGAGGAGTCGGCCTCCCTCGGGAAGCTGAAGCCCACCGGCACGACCGTGCGCACCGGCGAAACGGTCACGTTCAAGAGCACCGGCGCGGGCACCGGCGACCTCCAGGTCTTCGAGATATCGGCCGCCGAACTCGACGGCGCCTCGTCGTTCACGTTCGAGTCCATCCCCGACGGGGACTCCGTCGTGGTCAATGTGACGGGCTCCCACGCGGTGTCGATGGCCCCGATGTCCGTGGGCTTCAACAACGACCGCGTCGACGTCTACAGCTCGGCCCACTTCGGTGAGGCAGCCTCGCGCATCCTGTACAACTTCGCGGGCGCCCCCTCGCTCACCCTCGGCGGCGGCGGGAACTTCATGGGCTCGATCCTCGCCCCCAAGGCCTCCGCGGACTTCACCGCGAGCACCAACGGACGGGTGTACGTCGGCGGGGACATCAGGACCCACGGCACGGGCAACGAGAGCCACAACTACCCGTGGACCGGCTCGCCGGCCTTCACCTGCAAGCCCGAGCCGTCCAAGCCCGGCACCCCGACGCCGAAGCCGTCCCAGCCCGAGCAGCCGTCGCAGCCGCCCGTCGTGCCCGGCAGCCCGACCCCTTCGGCCTCCCGGCCCGGCACCCCGGCCCCGACGCCGACCGAGGCCGAGGAGTCCCCGCAGCCGGTCCCCACCCCGTCCACGCCCTCCTCGGAGCCGAAGGACGAGGGCGGCTTCCTCGCCAGCACCGGTGCGCAGGTCGGCATGTACGCGACCGGCGCGGCGGTCCTCGGCGTGCTCGGCGCGGGCCTGCTCGTGTTCACGCGCCGTCGTCGCGGCCAGAGCCGGGGATAGGGACCAGCGGAGACAGCAACCAGCAGGGACGGGGAACGGACAGGAACCGGGGCCGGGTCGTACGCGCGCGTACGACCCGGCCCGCGGTGCGTGGACGGTCCCGGGCCGCCAAGGCCGCCCGGGGCCGGAGATCCGAGGCCCCGCGGCCCCGCCGTGCCCGGTCGGCCCGGCGGCCGGACCCCGATCCGCCGGGCGGGGCTCAGGACCGCGGCCCGCGCCGGTCCATCACGTCCTGCTTGTCGAGCCGTACGTCGAACTCGGCGAGCGGCTCGGCCTTCGCCGGGTCGTCCCGCACGGCGGCCGGGGCGACGCCCGCCCAGCGCAGGATGGCCGCGGTGGCCTTCGCCCGCTCGTCCTCGGGGAGCCCGGACACGGAGGCGCCGTGGTTGCCGCCGGGCACGGTCATGACATAGCTGTCGCGGGAGCCCGCGCCGAGCCGGAAGCGCTCCGCGCCCCACGGGTCGTTCTCGCCGTACACGTACAGCATCCGGTCGGCGTGGTGCCGCACCCAGCTGTCGACGTCACGCATCACCGACGGCTGGAACCTCATCGGGATGGAGCGCGGCACGAAGGTGCGCGGCGGCTGGTACCCGTACCGGCTGAGGTCGCCGAGCCACGGCTGGCGGATGTCGGGCGAACCGAGCTGGGTGCCCGCCTGGTAGTAGTACGGGGTGTTCCGCTCCAGGCCCTGGTCGGTGTAGCTGGAGAAGCCGGAGATCGCGTCGACGGAGTCCCAGATCGCCTGGTCGGGGGCGGATCGGGCGTCGGCCGGGATGGTGTCGCAGTCGGACAGCAGGCTGTACTGCCAGAACGCCCAGACGTAGTCCATGACGACGGCCTCGTACGCCTTGTCGAGCGAACCGGTGGTGGCGAAGGTGTAGCCGTTGGCGGCGGCGTACTCCTCGTACTTCTTCTCCAGCGGCTTGCGGCGCACCAGCGCCTCGCGCTGGACGGCGTTCACCCGGTCACGGCACTGCTTGGTGCCCACCTTCGCGAAGAACCGGTCGTAGGCCGAATCCTCCTTGTCCACCACGTCGTTGGGGGCGACGTACGCCACGACGCCGTCCATGTCCTTCGGGTGGAAGCGTTCGTAGTAGGTGGCCGTCATGCCGCCCTTGGAGCCGCCGGTGGTCAGCCACTTCTCGGGGTAGATCTTCTTCAGCGCGGTGAAGACGCGGTGCTGGTCGTCGGCGGCCTGCCGGATGTCGAGCTTGGTCCAGTCGGCGGGCGCCGGGCGGGACGGGGTGAAGTAGCGGTACTCCAGGGAGACCTGGTTGCCGTCGACGATCCGCGTCGGCTCGGCGCGGCCGGGGCTGGTGGAGACGTTGTATCCGCTGGTGGAGAAGACCGTCGGACGGGAGGTGTCCTTGTGCAGCACGGTGATGCGCTGCTGGAAGGTGCCCCGGGACGGGTGCCGGTGGTCGACCGGCTGGGTGTAGTTGAGGACGAAGAAGCGGTAGCCCGCGTAGGGCTTCTCCTCGATGAGACTCATCCCGGGGATGGCCAGGATGCGGTCCTTGATGTCCGTGCCCGCCCCGCTGTCCGTGCCCACGCCGCTCGCACCGGCCGTGCTCCGGAACGCCGCCGGTTCCGCCGCGGTGGCCGCCCCGGCAAAGGCGCCCGTCGCACCCATGGTGCCGATGAGCACCGCGAGCGACAGGAACCCTCTGAACGCCTTGCGCATACGCCCTCCCAGGAGTCACTGGATTCGTCGTGAACCTAGCGGGGCGGCCCCCGTGCCGCCAGACCCTCCGGCACGGAGGCACCGCGTGTCCGGGCCGGTCAGCCGGTCGGCAGCGGCGCCGGTCAGGCCGTCAGCAGAGGATCCAGCCGGTGGAGCCGGACTTCCCCGAGATCCGGGCCGAGGCCCTGACGCACCGGTTGAGCGCGTGGACCGTCACCGGCCCGGCCTGCTTGGTGTACTTGCCGCTGTCGACGACCGGGTTGGCGCCGCGCGCCTGGATCGTCACGGACATCGCGCGGCGCGAGCCCGACTTCTTGGCGACCGCCACCGCGCAGGCGTAGGAGCGGCTCTTGTAGACGCGCAGCTCGCCGGTCTTGAACGGGACCGTCTTCGCGGGGCGCCCGGCGCAGACCGTGGCGGCGGCGGCATGACCGGCCGCGGGACCGCCGAGCACCAGGCCGACGGCGGCCAGCAGCGGCAGGACGACCGCGAGCACCCGCGCCCGGCCGCCGCCCACGCCCCCGCCTCCGCCGCCGTCCCCGTCGGCCGCTGCGGCCCTTGCCGTCCCTCTGCTCACCCGCAACCCCATCACCAGTCGAACGCTTACACCCTTGCTCGGCGCATACGCATACATGCGTACGACGCAGGAACCCGTCCGAAGGTTGCCTTCGGCGCGCTCCGCCCCCGGGGCAACCGAATCGGCACAGCATGACTCCCACTGGACAGAGCCATACGAAAGGAAGGAACTGTCATGCTCCGACTCCGCAACGCACAGCCCTCCCGCAGCGGCCGCATCGGCCGGACGCTGCTCGCCTCCGCTCTCCTCACCGCCGTCGCCGCGGTCCCGGCGGTCGCGGCCACCCCGCAGACGGCGCACGCCCCGGCGCAGGTCCGCAAGGAGACCAGCACCTCCGCGCACCAGCAGGTCGCCCACTTCTACGGCGCCTACATCGACGCCGTCTCCGCCGAGGGCGGCGGCAAGCTCGCCACCGCCCTGCGGACGTTCTACCTGACTCCGGGCCTGCGCTCCCAGCTGAAGACCTGGGAGCAGCGCAACCACGCGGACGGTGTGCTCCGCGCCCAGAACACCCCGATCGCCTTCCGGGTCACGCCGGGCGACAGCGGCGCCGGTCACACCTGGTCGACGGTGCGGCTCACCTGGAGCGGCGGCAAGCACCCCACGTACTCGTATCTGACCGTGCGCTCGGACCTGCGGACCGGGAAGATCTCCGGCATCGGCGACTGAGGCGACTGATCCGGTGGACGGGCCCGGCGCTCAGACCGCGGCGGGCTCGTCCTCCCCGACGAAGGTGCGCCACAGCACGGCGTAGTGGCCGTCCCTGGCGAGGAGTTCGTCGTGCGTGCCGTCCTCGACGACCCGGCCGTGGTCCATCACCACGACCCGGTCGGCACGGGCGGCCGTGGTCAGCCGGTGGGCGACGACCAGGGTGGTGCGGCGGCCGGTGAGCCGGTCGGTCGCCTGGTTGACCAGGGCCTCGCTGGCCAGGTCGAGGGAGGCGGTCGCCTCGTCGAGGAGCAGCACGTCCGGGTCGACGAGTTCGGCGCGGGCCAGCGCGATCAGCTGGCGCTGACCGGCCGAGAGGTTGCGGCCCCGCTCGGCGACCTCGTGCAGATAGCCGCCCTCCAGGGTGGCGATCATGTCGTGGGCGCCGACCGCCCGCGCCGCCGCCTCCACCTGGGCGTCGGTGGCCTCGGGCCGCCCGTAGGCGATGGCGTCGCGGACCGTGCCCGCGAAGAGGTACGCCTCCTGCGGGACGACGCCGAGCCGGTGCCGGTAGGCGGTGAGGTCCAGGTGGCGCAGATCGGTGCCGTCCGCCGTGACCCGGCCGCCCGTCGGGTCGTAGAACCGGGCGACGAGCTTGACGAGGGTGGACTTCCCCGCGCCGGTCTCGCCGACGAACGCGACCGTCTGCCCGGCCGGTATGCGCAGGTCGACGCCCGCGAGGGCCTCCTCGGCGTCGTCGCCGGAGCCGTAGGCGAAGGACACGTCCTCGAAGGCGATCTCGCCGCGCAGGGAGAGCACGTCCAGCGGCTCGTCCACGGCGTCGGTGGAGGTCGGCTCGCGCAGCAGTTCCTGGATGCGGCCCAGCGAGACGGTGGCCTGCTGGTAGCCGTCGAAGACCTGGGAGAGCTGCTGCACCGGGGCGAAGAACAGATCGATGTAGAGCAGGTAGGCGACCAGCGCGCCCGTGGTGAGCGTGCCGTGGTCGACCCGGCCCGCGCCGACGATCAGGACGGCGGCCGCGGCCACCGAGGACAGCAGCTGCACGAAGGGGAAGTAGACCGATATCAGCCACTGGCCGCGGACCCTGGCCTCGCGGTAGTGGTCGCTGCGCCCCGCGAACCGGGCGGCGCCGTCGTCCTCGCGGCGGAACGCCTGCACGATCCGCAGCCCGGAGACGGACTCCTGGAGGTCGGCGTTGACCACGCTGATGCGTTCGCGGGCCAGCTCGTACGCCTTGACGCTCCTGCGGCGGAAGAAGAACGTGCCGACGACCAGCACCGGCAGCGTCGCGAAGACGACGAGGGCCAGCTGCACGTCGAGGACCAGCAGCGCGACCATGATGCCGAAGAAGGTGACGACGGAGACGAAGGCCGTGACCAGTCCGGTCTGGAGGAACGTCGACAGCGCGTCCACGTCGGTCGTCATCCGGGTCATGATGCGGCCGGTCAGCTCGCGCTCGTAGTAGTCCAGGCCGAGCCGCTGGAGCTGCGCGAAGATCTTCAGGCGCAGCGAGTACAGCACCCGCTCGCCGGTGCGGCCGGTCATCCGGGTCTCGCCGATCTGGGCGGCCCACTGCACCACGACGACCACCAGGGCCAGTGCGGACGCCGCCCAGACCGCGCCGAGTGCGAGCTGCGAGACGCCCTGGTCGATGCCGTGCCGGATCAGTACGGGCAGCAGGAGACCGGCCCCCGCGTCGACCGCGACCAGCAGCAGGCTCACCAGCAGCGGCAGCCCGAAGCCGCGCAGCAGCCGGCGCAGGCCGTACGACTCCTCGGGGCGGACGGCCCGCGCCTCGTCGATGCCGGGGGTGTCGGTGGCGGGCGGCAGCGCCTCGACCTGGGCGAGCAGCTCGGGGGTGGCGGGCATGCCTGCGGCGCCGGTGTCGCGCGGCTCCTCCCGGCGGACCCAGAGGCGGGGGCTGATGCCGCGCTCGGCGTCGAACTCGGCGTCCAGCTCCTCCTGGAGCGCGCGCTCGTCCTCGGGGGTGGTCCCGGCGGCGGGGGTCAGGTGGTGGTGTCCGGGCGAGGTGCCGCCCAGCTCGTCCGGGTCGGTGAGCAGCCGCCGGTAGAGCGGGGAGCGGCGCTCCAGCTCCTCGTGCGTGCCGATGTCGGCGAGGCGGCCGTGTTCCAGGACGGCGATCCGGTCGGCGAGGCCGAGGGTGGAGCGGCGGTGGGCGATGAGCAGGGTGGTGCGCCCGGCCATCACCTGGCGCAGCGCGTCGTGGATCTCGTGCTCGACCCGGGCGTCGACGGCGGAGGTGGCGTCGTCGAGGAGGAGGAGCCGGGGGTCGGTGAGGATGGCGCGGGCGAGGGCGACGCGCTGGCGCTGGCCGCCGGAGAGGGTGAGTCCGTGCTCGCCGACCTTGGTGTCGTAGCCCTCGGGCAGCTCCGCGATGAACCGGTCGGCCTGGGCGGCGCGGGCGGCTTCCTCGATCTGCTCCTGGGTGGCGTCGGGGAGGCCGTAGGCGATGTTGGCGCGGACGGTGTCGGAGAAGAGGAAGCTGTCCTCCGGCACGAGGCCGATGGCGGCGCGCAGGGAGGCGTGGGTCAGTTCGCGGACGTCGTGGCCGCCGACCAGGACGGCGCCGTGCGTCACGTCGTAGAAGCGGGGCAGCAGCAGCGAGACGGTGGACTTCCCGCTGCCGGACGCGCCGACGACGGCGACGGTCTCACCGGGCTCGATGGTGAGCGAGAAGCCGTCGAGCACGGGCCGGTCGTCGGCGTAGCCGAACCGTACGTCGTCGAACTCGACGCTCGCGGGGGCGTCGGCCGGGAGTTCCCTGGTGCCGTCCTTCATGGTCGGCTCGGTGTCGATCAGTTCCAGTACGCGTTCGACGCCGGCCCTGGCCTGCTGTCCGACGGTGAGGACCATGGCGAGCATCCGGACCGGGCCGACGAGCTGGGCGAGGTAGGTGGAGAACGCGACGAACGTGCCGAGGGTGATCTCTCCCCGGGTGGCGAGCCAGCCGCCGAGGGCCAGCATCGCGACCTGGCCGAGCGCGGGGACGGCCTGGAGGGCGGGGGTGTAGCGGGAGTTCAGCCGGATGGTGCGCAGCCGCCCGGCGAACAGCTTCCGCCCGACCTCGCGCAGCTTGCCGGTCTCCTGCTCCTCCTGCCCGAACCCCTTGACGACCCGGACCCCGGAGACGGCCCCGTCGACGACTCCGGCGACGGCGGCGGCCTGGCCCTGGGCGTACCAGGTGGCGGGGAAGAGGCGGGCGCGCGAGCGGCGGGCGATGAACCAGAGGGCGGGGGCGACGGCGATGGCGACCAGGGTGAGCAGGGGCGACAGCCACGCCATGATCACCAGGGAGATGAGGAAGAGCAGGACGTTCCCGATGGTCATCGGGAGCATGAACAGGAGTCCCTGGATCAGCTGGAGGTCGCTGGTGGCGCGCCCGACGACCTGGCCGGTGGAGAGCTCGTCCTGGCGCTTCCCGTCGAGGCGGGTGATCGTCCCGTACATCTCGGTGCGCAGGTCGTGCTGGACGTCGAGGGCGAGGCGGCCGCCGTAGTACCGGCGGATGTAGGTGGCCAGGTAGACCAGTGCGGCGGCGGCTATGAGGAGTCCGGTCCAGACGGCGAGGGACCGCGTGTGGCCGACGACGACATCGTCGATGATCACCTTGGTGATCAGCGGGACGAGGGCCATCACCGCCATGCCCGCGAGTGACGAGCCGAGCGCGAGCAGTACGTTGCGCCGGTAGCGCCACGCGTAGCCGCAGAGCCGCCGGGCCCAGCCCGGGGTCCGTGTCGCGCCCTGTACGTCCGCTGCGTCCGTCACCGGTGCCTCCCCGTTCCGCCTGTTCCGACGGAAGGCACCAACGCGGTGGGCTGCGGATTTCATCCCGCTGTCACAAAGACGGGCCTTTCGGCGCAGGGCGGTACGCCGATCGGCGTAGGACCGGTCCGCGGGGGTGTCCGGCGGCGGGGTGCCCGGCCCGCGGGGCGTGCGGCCGGGGCCGGAGCGGTGTCCGCCCCGGCCCCGGCCCGTCGGCCGGCGTTACGCCCGCGGGGTCGCGGTGAGCATGCGTACCGCCGGGGCCTCGGGCACCGCGGGCACCGCTTCCTGCGGGGCGGCGGGCGGGGCGACCGTGGCGGTCTTCTTCGCGGCGGCCGCCGGGTTGAGGTCCTTGTGGACGGCGCGGGCGACGGCCTGGATGGTGTTGATGCCGTCGTTCATCGTCTTGTTGTCGTGGGTGAGCACGGTGATCCCGTAGTCGTGCCCCTTGCCGGTGAAGGCGCCGATGCTGTGCACCCGCCAGCCGTGGGTGGCGCGCGGCAGCCAGCCGTTCTTGACCTGGACGGTCGTCCCGGACGGGGCTCCGGCGGGGGTGCCCCAGCGCTGCGAGGAGACGACCTTGCGCATCAGGCCCAGCTCGTAGGAGCGCGAGTTGTCGCTCAGTACGGAGTTCTTGGCGGTCAGCAGCGTCAGCAGCCGCAGTTCGTCCTGGGCGGTGATCCGGGTCAGGCCCCAGTAGCCGCCGGAGCCGGGCACGGTGTGGGTCATCCCGGCCGCCTTGAGGAAGCCCTTGACCTTGGTCACGCCGAGCTGCTTCCACAGGGCGGTGGTCGCGTCGTTGTCGGACTTGGTGATCATGGCGGTGGTGAGGTTGATCTCGCGCTGGGTGAGGTAGCGGTTGTGCTTCTTGTTGTCCCAGAGCAGCGTCGCCAGCACGGTCGCCTTCACGACACTGGCGGAATCGTAGGCGGAGGTCGCCCGCAGGGTGCAGCTGGTCTTGGTCGTGCGGTCGTAGAGCGCCACGGCCGTCGTCGACTTCCGGCCCTTGAGGGCGGCGGTGATGTCCTTCTTCAGCTTGGCGGCGAGACCGGCCTTGCCGGATGTGCAGCTCACCGTCGGCGTCGCCGCGACGGCGGGCGCGGCGCCGAGCGCCACGGGTGCGAGCACGCCGGCGGCGAGCGCGACGGACAGCGCGCCGCGTGCGCGGCGGGATATGCGGGGCTGGTCCTTCATGCGGTGTTTCCCCCTGAGTGGTTCCGTACGGCGGCGTGCCCCCCGGCACGCCCGCCAGTAACGACTTCCGAACGGCCGAAAGGTTGTGCGACCGGTGCGGTGGTGTTCCTCTCCGGACCGCGCGCGGCCGCGGGGCGGCGCGCGGGAACGGGTCCGCCCGCGCTCCCGGAGCGGGGGCGCGGGCGGGCGTCGGGCCGGTGCCTACAGATGCGTCGGCTCGAACATCCTCAGCAGGGCCGGGAGGACGACCACCGAGGGGCCGGGCCGGGCGAAGGACTCCGCCAGGTCGGCGGCGAGCGTCTCCGGGGTGGTGCGGACGGCCGGGACGCCGAAGGACTCGGCGAGGGCGACGAAGTCGGGGCGGGACAGCTCCGTCGCCGTGGCCTCGCCGAAGGCGCCCGTCATGTACTCGCGCAGGATGCCGTAGCCGCCGTCGTCGACGATCAGCCAGGTGACCGGGAGGTCGTACTGGCGGGCCGTGGCCAGCTCCGCGATCGAGTACATCGCGCCGCCGTCGCCGGAGACCGCGAGGACCGGCCGCGTACGGTCGGCCGCGGCGGCGCCGAGGGCGGCGGGGAAGCCGTAGCCGAGGCCGCCCGCGCCCTGGGCCGAGTGCATCGTGTTCGGGCGGCGGGCGTCGAAGGCGGACCAGGCCCAGTAGGCGAGGATCGTCATGTCCCAGAAGCTCGGGGACGTGTCGGGCAGCGCCTCGCGGACCGAGGCGATGAGCCGCTGCTCCAGGGTGAGTTCCTGGGCGGCGATCCGGTCCCGTACCGCCTGGAGCACCGTACGGACCCGGTCCGTGGCCGTGGGGTCCTCGCGGCGGTCGACCGCTTCGAGGAGGTCGGACAGCGCCTCGCGGGCGTCGGCGTGGATGCCGAGCGCGGGGTGGTTGGACTCCAGCTTCCCGGCGTCCGCCTCGATCTGGACGATCCGGCCGCCCGGGGCGAACGTGTGGTAGTTCGAGGAGAGCTCGCCGAGCCCGGAGCCGACGACCAGCAGCACGTCGGCGGATTCCAGGAACTCCGTCGTGTACCGGTCCTCCAGCCAGGACTGGAGCGAGAGCGGGTGCTCCCAGGGGAAGGCGCCCTTGCCGCCGAAGGTGGTGACGACGGGTGCGTCGAGCTTCTCGGCGAGCGCCAGCAGCTTGCCGGAGGCGTCGGAGCGTACGACTCCGCCGCCCGCGATGATCGCCGGGCGCTCGGCCTTCGACAGCAGGTCGGCCGCCACGGCCGTCAGCTCGGGACGGGCGTGCAGTTCGCGCGGGGTGGCGTCCATCGCGGTGACGACCGGCAGCGTGGTCCGCGCGAGGAGTACGTCCTGCGGGATCTCGATCCAGACCGGTCCGTGCGGGGCGGTCAGCGCGGACTCCCAGGCGGCGGCGATGGCCGACGGGATCTGGGAGGCGGTGCGCACGGTGTGCACCGACTTCACGACGTCGCGGAACGACGCCTTCTGGTCGCGCAGCTCGTGCAGATAGCCGTGGCGGCCGCCGCCCAGTCCCGCGGTCGGGATCTGGCTGGAGATCGCCAGCACGGGCGCGGAGGCCGCCGCCGCCTCCTGGAGCGCGGCGAGGGAGGTGAGGGCGCCCGGCCCGGTGGAGAGCAGCAGCGGCGCCACCTCCCCGGTGATGCGGCCGTAGGCGTCGGCGGCGAAACCGGCGTTGTTCTCGACCCGCAGGCCGATGTACGTCAGCGAGGAGCGGCGCAGCGCGTCGAACATGCCGAGCGCGTGCTGGCCGGGCAGGCCGAAGACGGTGGTCGCGCCGAGGCCCTGGAGGGTCTCGACGACGAGGTCGCCGCCGTTGCGCCCGGCCGGGGGGTTCAGGGCGGCCGCGATCTGTGCGGGGGTGAGCCGCGGCCGCTCGTCGTGGTGGTCGTGGCTCACTTGGTACGTGCCTCCGCGATCTGGCGGGACATGATCGTGGTCAGCTCGTACGCCGTGTGGGAGGCGGCGACGGAGGTGATCTCGGCGTGGTCGTACGCGGGGGCCACCTCGACCAGGTCGGCGGAGACCAGGTTGCAGGAGGACAGTCCGCGGACGATCTCCAGGAGCTCGCGGGAGGTCAGGCCACCGGCCTCGGGGGTACCGGTGCCGGGCGCGTGCGCCGGGTCCAGGACGTCGATGTCGATGGAGATGTACAGCGGCCGGTCACCGATGCGTCGGCGCAGCTGGTCGGCGACCTCGTCGACGCCGCGCCGCATGACGTCGGCGGAGGTGACGATGCCGAAGCCCATCTTCGCGTCGTCGTCCAGGTCCTGCTTGCCGTAGAGCGGGCCGCGGGTGCCGACGTGGGAGAGCGCGGAGGTGTCGAGGATGCCTTCCTCGACGGCGCGGCGGAACGGGGTGCCGTGGGTGTACTCGGCGCCGAAGTAGGTGTCCCAGGTGTCCAGGTGCGCGTCGAAGTGGAGCAGCGCGACCGGGCCGTGCTTCTTGGCGACGGAACGCAGCAGCGGCAGCGCGATGGTGTGGTCGCCGCCGAGCGTCATCAGCCGGGCGCCGGTGGAGAGCAGGTCGTCGGCGGCGGCCTCGATCGTCTCGACGGCCTCGTTGATGTTGAACGGGTTCGCGGCGATGTCCCCGGCGTCGGCGACCTGTGCGAGTGCGAACGGCGAGGCGTCCTGCGCCGGGTTGTACGGGCGCAGCAGGCGCGAGGCCTCGCGGATCGCGTTGCCGCCGAAGCGGGCGCCGGGGCGGTAGGAGACACCGGTGTCGAAGGGCACGCCGACGACGGCGACGTCGGCGGTGCCGACCTCGTCGAGGCGGGGCAGCCGGGCGAAGGTCGCGGGTCCGGCGTACCGCGGGACGCGGGAGGAGTCGACGGGGCCGCGCGGCGTTTCGTTGCTGCTCATGTGAGGTGCCTTCCTTCGGTTTCCATGCGTTGTTCGGTGTGGTGGGGGCGGGCGGGCCCCGTACTGCCGGGCGGGCCCTGCGCGACTGCCGGGCGGGCCCTACGCGCGGGTGACCGCGTCGTCGTCCACCGGTTCCCCGGTCTCCGCGCCCCGCCCCGCGAGCCGTTCGCGCCAGGCCGCCAGTACGGCCGCGTCGGTCGGCTTCGTGGCCAGGGAGACGATCACGTACACGGCGAGCGAGGCCAGCAGACCGTAGTACACCGGTTCGTTGGCGAGGATGCCGTACGCCGCCATCAGTCCGATCACCGCGAGGCCGCCGACCGACACGGCGGCCAGCGCGCCCGCCGCAGTGCCCCGGCGCCAGAGCAGACCGCCCAGGATCGGCACCAGCAGTCCGCCGACGAGCAGGTTGTACGCGACGGTCAGGGCCTCGACGACGTCGTTGAGCGCGATGGCGATCAGGATGACGGCGACACCCATGATGAGGATGAAGACCCGGTTGCCCTTCACCTCGTCGTGTTCCTCGCCCCCGCCGCCCCGGGAGACCACGCCCCGCAGCCGGGACCAGATGTCGTTGTTGGCGACGGTGGCGCAGGCGATCAGCGCGCCGGAGGAGGTGGACATCACGGCGGCCAGCGCGGCGGCCAGCACCAGCCCGCGCACGCCGATGGGCAGCTCGTCCTTGACGATGGTCGCGAACGCGGAGTCGGCGCTGGGGAGCTTGGGGTACATGACCTTCGCGGCGGTGCCGATGACGGCGCCGGCGATGGCGTAGACGAGGCAGTAGGTACCGGCGACGGTGCCGCCGATGCGGGCGACCCTGTCGCTGCGGGCGGTGAACACCCGCTGCCAGATGTCCTGGCCGATCAGCATGCCGAAGGTGTAGATCAGCACGTAGGTGAAGATCGTCTCGCCGCCGATGCCGAGCGGGTCGAAGTACTCGGTGGGCAGCTTCGCCTTCATCTCGCTGAAGCCGCCCGCCTTGATCACCGCGATGGGCAGCAGGAGCAGCAGCACCCCGATGGTCTTGACGACGAACTGCACCATGTCGGTGAGCGTGATCGACCACATGCCGCCGAGCGTGGAGTACGCGACGACGATGGCGCCGCCGAGGATGATCGCGATCGTCCGGTTCAGGTCGAAGAGGACGTCGAAGATGGTGGCGTACGCGATGGTCGAGGTGACCGCGAGCATCAGCGTGTACGCCCACATCACGACGCCGGAGATGATCCCGGCCCGGCCGCCGTAGCGCAGGTCGAGCATCTCGGAGACGGTGTAGACCTTCAGCCGGGCGATCCGCGCGGAGAAGAAGACGGACAGCGCGAGCAGCCCGAGGCCGATGGTGAAGACCATCCAGGCGCCGGAGAGCCCGTACTGGTAGCCGAGCCCGACACCGCCGATGGTGGAGGCGCCGCCCAGGACGATGGCGGCCATCGTGCCGGAGTACATCCCGGGGCCGAGCCTGCGGCCCGCCACCAGGAATTCGCTCTTGGACTTGGCGCGGCGCATGCCCCACCAGCCCATGGCGAGCATGCCGGCCAGATAAATGATGATCACCGCGTAGTCGACGGCCATGGGCTTCCTCCGTTTCCGTCACAAGTGCACATGTCTTACGTGAAGAAGACGGTAGGTGGCCCGAAGGCGACGCTGAAGAGTACGTTTTATCCATCATTGAAGACTCTGATGGATGGATCATCCATGCCGGATGCCCCGGGCGGGCCGCCCCCGACGCCCACTCCGCCGCCCACCCCTCCGATCCCGCTCGGCGAACTGCTGGCCCACGAGGAACTGGGCCTCCACCGGATCGCGGGCCCGGCCGGGGCGGAGCTGCTGTGGGTGCACACCTCGGAGATGGCCGACCCCTATCCGTACCTGCTCGGCGGTGAGCTGCTGCTGAGCGCCGGGGTCCAGCTGAAGGACCCGGACACGTACGTGGCCCGGCTGGTGGAGGCGGGGGCGGCGGCGCTCGGTTTCGGGGTGACACCGGTCTTCGACACGGTGCCGCACAAGCTGATCGAGGCGTGCGACCGGCACGGACTGCCGCTGCTGGAGGTGCCGCCCGGGACCCCGTTCACGGCGATCGCCCGGACGGTGTGGCGGCTGATGGCCGAGGCCCGCCACCGCGAGCTGCGCCGGGTGACGCGCGCCCAGCAGGCCCTGGCCACGGCGGCGGCCCGGCCCGACCCGGTCCCGGCGGTGCTGCACCAGCTGGCGGCCCAGCTGGAGGGCCGGGCGGCGCTGCTCACCGCCGACGGCGAGGAGCTGCACGCCTCCGGCCGCCGCCCGGCCCCCGACGTCCGGGCGGCGCTCGCCCGGCTCACCCGGGTGGTCTCCGCCGGGGCACGCCCCGCCCCGACGTCCGCCACCGACACCCTCCGGGACACCCATCTGTCCGCGTACGCGCTGGGCGGCGGGCAGGGGCTCGTCCTGGCACTGGCGACGGACCGGCGCGAGGCGGGCGACCACACCATCGCCGGGGTCGCGGTCGTGCTGCTCTCCCTGCTGGCCGCCCCGCACCAGGGCGCCGACGCGGCGGGCCGCTCCGCCGCCCTCGTACGGATGCTGCTGGGCGCGGACCCGCAGGACGTCGCGCCGCTCCTCGGCGGCGCCGAGGAGTGGACGGTGGTGCACGCGCGCCGCAGCGGCGACGGCCCGGTCGACCCGCTCACCACCGGGGCGCTGGGCGCCGCGCTGGGCTCGCCCCTGGTCGACGGGGGCCGGGGCGGCGACGCCGTACGCGTACTGGTCCCCGGCGCCGACCGGATCACCCCGCAGCCCGGCTGGACGCTCGGCGCCTCCGCCCCCGCCCCCATCACCGCCCTCGACCTCGCCGACGACCAGGCCGCCCGCGCCCTGGGCCGCGCCGCCGCCACCCGCACCCCGCTCGCCCACCACCACAACGGCGGCGCCGGTCTCGCCGCCCTGATCCCGCCCGACCGCGCCGAGGCGCACGCCCGCGCCCTGCTCGCCCCGCTCACCGAACCGCTGCGGGAGACCCTGAGCTGCTGGCTGAGCCTCCACGGCAGCTGGGACCGCACGGCCACGGCCCTGCGCATCCACCGCAACACGGTCCGCCAGCGCATCGCCCGCTGCGCGGCCCTGCTGGACGCGGACCTGGACGACATGGACGTCCGGACGGAGCTGTGGTTCGCGCTGCGGGTGCGGTGAGCGGGGCGCCGGGGCGGTCGGTCCTCCCCCCGCCCCCTGCCCGGTTCAGCCCCGCGACCGGGGCGAGCTGCTCCCCTCGCACATCGCGGCGGCGAGCCGTTCGCCACGGCTCCGGGCGATCCGGTGCACGTCGCGCAGGGACTCGGCCATGCGGGCCACGACGTAGCGGAGCTGCGCCGAAGTGACCTGGCGGTCGTCGAGCATGTCGTCGGCGTGGTCGAGCAGTTCGAGAGCCATGCCGAGCTGCACGCTCTCGACGTTGTCGGCCACGTGGGAGACGTATCCGGTGCCGTCCCCGATGACGTAACAGGGCTTGCCCCCCGAACCGGCCCAGGGAAGCAGTCGTGCCGAGGCGTCGGGGGTCCGGGAGATCATGCGGGCCCCTCGATGGTGCGGGCGTTGCGGTGCAGCACGTCGTCAACTCCGTTGAGGTAGAAGGTTGAAGGCCATGCCCCCGGACCGTTTCGAAGCGGTCGCGAGGGCCCGACGCGTTCGCGGCCGGCCTCCGGGGGCCGGCCCCATCGCGACGACAGCGGTCGATGCCTGGATCTGGATATCGGCATCCACCTCTGTGTAGCGATCCACTCACAGAGTGAGATGGTCCCGGCTAGGCTCGCCAGGGGGTTTCCGGTGACGGAACCGTTGTCGCACGGGAGTTGACCATGAGTAATACCTATGGCGATTGGTTGAAGGCGCAGCGCGAGGCGGCGGGCCTGACGCAACAGGAGCTGGCCGACGCGGCGATCATGACGCGATCGCACATCTCACACATCGAGGCGGGGCGCCGCATCCCGTCCGAGGAGGACGCGCGGCGCCTGGACCAGGCCCTGAACACCGGGAACGTACTGAGCAGCTTTCTGCCGGGCAAGAATGACGGCACGATCGCCAACTACTTCGAGCCCGCACGCCAGCTCGAACAACAGGCGACGATGATCCGGGAGTTCGCCCTGAACTTCGTACCGGGAATCCTCCAGACGGAGGGGTACGCGCGTACGGTTCTCGGCACTGCCTTTCCTCCCCGGAGCGATGAGGAACGCGACAGGCACGTTGTCACACGGCTTGAACGAGCCAAGATCCTCAGTGATCCCGTGACGCCCGTAGTCTGGGTGCTGTTGGACGAGGGAGTGCTGCGTCGCCCGGTCGGCGGGCCGGAAGTCATGGCCGAACAGATCATGCACATCGTCCGTTTGGCCGAGAGCAGGAGGGTGCGTGTTCACGTCTTGCCGTTCGCTCTGGGCTCCCATCCGCTCATGCAGAGCATGCTGACGTTGATGTGGTTCGAGGATCAGCCTCCTGCCGCTTACACCGAAGCCATTTCCATCGGCAAGGTCCAAGACTCTCCGGCTGTGGTCCAGCGACTGCAGAGCGTCTACGATCTCGCCCTGAGCGACGCACTCCCGCTTGAGGAGTCCCTCGCCTTGATGAGGGCAACGGCAAAGGAATACGGGCACCATGACTGAGCACACCATTGCGGACGCTTCCACGCTGAGCGGATGGCGCAAGTCGTCCCACAGCGGCAACGAATCCGGCAGCTGCGTCGAGGTGTTGGACAACCACCCCTCCGGCGTCCCCGTCCGCGACTCCAAGGCCCCGCACGGACCCGCCCTGGTGATCCCCACAGCCAGCTGGTCCGCCTTCGTCACCTCCGTCAAGGACGGGGCCTTCCACGCCACAGCGTTCTTGGAGTAGTGCCGCACCCAGTCGCACGGCCGGTTGCCACACGTTCCAGGCTCCCTCGCGCCCTGCCCGCGCTGATCGACCGTTGGGCCGCCGCCTCCCACTCACCCGCTCGGGCCGCGCCGCACTACACCACGACCGCCCTCAGGCATCGTCTCGCCCCGATCACGCCCCGGCAGTCACGAGCCGCGCTCAAGGCCGCCCTTCTCGAAGGCGCGCCGCCGTGAAACATCGGCCATGTCTGCGGCGACGGTGTCCTGTGACCGCAGCGGGCAACCGCCGCTGTCAGACCCAGGTGGCAGGATCACCGGAGTGGACGTTCCGAGGCGTCCTCAACTCACCTCCGTAGCGAACGAAGAGGAGCATTCCCTTGCGACTTCATCGCGCAACGCCCGTCATCGTCGCGGGCATTCTCGCCCCGGCCCTCCTGCTCGCCACCCCGTCCTTCGCCGCCACGGCGGCCCCGACCGCGGTGGCGGTGCCCGCGGTGTCCTCGTCCGCGGACGAGCCGGACGCCGACGACCTGAGGGTGGCCATAGTCCGGATCCTCGCCGATCCGGACAGCGGCCGACGGGTGAAGCGAGAGGCCAACGCCCTCCTCGATGCCAACGACCCCGAGGCGATGCGCGCCTGGCTGGAGACCGGCTACCGCATCGCCCAGGCCGAGGACGACCGCGTCGCCATCGCCCGCATCCTCGCCGACCCGGACAGCGGACGACGTGTGACACAAGAAGCCAACGCCCTCCTCGATGCCAACGACCCCGAGGCGATGCGCGCCTGGCTGAAGACCGGCTACCGCATCGCCCAGGCCGAGGACGACCGCGTCGCCATCGCCCGCATCCTCGCCGACCCGTCCATCAGCCCGGCCCTGCGCGCGGCGGCCAACGCCGCCCTCGACGACAACTCACCCGAAGCGCTGCGCTACTTCCTGGAAGTCGGCAGGTACCAGGTCTGACCGGCACAGCGCCGCACCACAGCGCGTCGCCCGGGTGGCACCCCTGCCGCACGCCCGGTCGCCGGAACGCCGAGTATCCCGGCGGGGCCTCCTGTACCTCTGTGTGCCGGCGGCCCCGCCCGGCAGGCCCTGTGGCGGCTCGGCGCCCTCCGCAGGGCTCCGTGGTCTCGCCGCCCGGTGCGGCATGGACCACCGACACCTCCGACCGCAGAGAGCACATTCTTCGATGACCACACACCCCCTGCGCACCGGGCGCGGCGGTCTGCGGACCGCTTCCGTCGTGACCGACCTGCCGTTCAAGCCTCAGCTCGTCAAAGCGGTGTTCAGGGACGTGACCTCGTTGCACGTCTCCCGGCCGGCCGCATGGGCCGCCGCGTCGGTGACGCGGACCGTGCTGACGGAGATCGTCGACGCCGCGAGAGGTGCGGCGGCCGAGGAGGGCAGGAAGAGGCTGATTCCCAGGGACCTCGTCTCGGCAATCGACCGGAACGCCGAGATGGAGGTGGGATCGGCGTGGTACCTGCACAGCCCGAGCTTCCACGGCCTGATGGGCGAGGTGCGCAACGCCGACGGTGCGCTCGTGTCACTTCGTGAGCGGCGCGGGGCGCGTACACCGAGTGGTGTGGCCGGCGCCCACCGGTTCGGGACCGGGGTGAGAAGAGTGCTGGGGAGCCGGGGGGTGAGGGCGGTCCCGGCGATGGTCCGCGACCTGGACGGAATCGCGAGCGTGTTCCTGACGGCCCTGGCCCGGGACGCGGCCGAGGTCGTCCGCGAGGGCGGGGTCAGGCGGTTCGGGACGCTCGGTCCGGTGGTGCCGGGCGAGCCGGTCCCGGCCCCGCTGCCCAACGGCCCCCTCCTCGCCGCGTCCACCCGTCGCGGGGACGGGCGGACCGTTGGCCGGGACGACGTCCTGGCCGCCGTCACGATGCAGCTGTCCGGCGGTCTCGGGCAACGCGCCATCACCGAGGCAGGCGGGACGACCCGGAGCGCGTCGGCCGACTGATCGGGCCCGCCCCTGCGCGCGCTGCTCCAACTCGCTCGCGGCAGCATCCGCTTGCTGCGACTCCGATTGCCACGACTCCGAACGACGTCGACGTCGTACTTCTCGGTGTGGAAGATACGAGCGGTCCTGACGAGACTGCCCTGTGCTTTCCGACGGCGGACTCGTTGGCGTTCAAGGTCACGCGCCCCGGATGCACGGCTCGGTACAGGTGACAGGCGTGCCCAGGCGTGCCTCGTGGATCATCCACTGGCCGCCGGGCCAGTCGTCCACCGTGACGTACAGCCCTCCGCGATCGGCGTCCGCTATCGCAGCCCCAGGCAGGGCAGCCAGTCGCGTGAGGTGTCGTGGGTGGCGGTGAGCAGGGCGCTCAGCGCGCCCGGGGCGCCGTCGAGGAGGGCGGTTGCCGGGCGGCCGGGGGCGAGGGCCGTCGGCAGCCGGGTGGTCAGGTGTCCGGTGAGCCGGGACGCGAGTGCGGCGGCGGCCGGGAGTCCGGCCCATCGGTGGAAGGCGTCCGCCACGGCCAGCACGCCCGCCGCGCCGTGGCAGAGCGCGAGGCGGTCCGTCAGGGGTTCGCCGTAGAGGTGGAACTCCTCGTCGTACCGCTCCGCGAGGGTGGTGAAGGCGGCCGCCGCCCAGTCGGCCGTCGCCCGGTCGCCCAGGGCGTCGGACGCGTCCCAGAGCGCCCAGGCGACGCCGGGGGTGCCGTAGCACCAGGCCTGGCGGGCCCGTGCCCCGGCGGGCGGCGGGCCGTCGAGCCCGGTGCCGTCCCAGCTGCGGACGGAGCGGGCGTCGTCGAAGGACTGCCGTACCAGCCAGCGGGTAACGCGGTGCAGGGCCTCCGTCAGCGGGGGGCGTGGTCCGGTGCGGCGGAGCGTCGCGGTGAGCGCGGCGGCGAGTCCGGCCACGCCGTGGCCCATGCCGGTGTTCACCCGGCCCTGGAGCCAGCCCAGGCGCGGATGGCCCGCGTACCGGCCGATGTGCAGTCGGGGCAGGTCGTCGCTGTCGCACAGGGCGGCCAAGTGGTCGGCGAAGGCGAGCAGTTGGCGGCTCGGGGGTCTGGTCCCGGCGCAGAGCGCGAGCAGGGTGCCGGACGGGCCGCCGATGAGGTCGTAGTCGGGCAGGCCGACGTCCGCCGTGCGCCAGGGGCGCGCCGAGGCCCGGTCCAGGAGGTGGTCGCGCAGCCGGTCGGCGGCGCGGTGCAGCGGCGGGTGGATGCGGGCGGCCATGCGCAGGCCGACCAGGGTTCCGGCCAGGCCGCCGTCGTACAGGCCGTCGTGGGAGGGGCCGCGGCCGACGGTCCGGGCCCACGCCGCCACCGCGCGCCGGGCGCTCGCCGTGGCCTTCGGGTCGGGCGTCTGCGCGACCAGGGAGGCCAGGACCGGGATGCCGGGGTCGGATGTCGCGTAGCCGCCCGTGGCGAAGTCGTCGAGGAGCCGGACGGCGAGGCCGAGAACCACGCGGCGCGGCGGGGCCTGGTCGGCCGGGGACGGCGGAGCCTGGTCGGCCTGGGACGGCGGGGCCTGTTCGGCCTGTTCCCGCACGGTCCGGCCAACCAGGGACGACGGAGCCGAGGCAGCCGGGGACGACGGAGCCGAGGCGGCCGGGGACGGCGGAGCCTGTTCGGCCTGTTCCCGCGCGGTCCGGCCAACCAGGGACGACGAGGCCGAGGCAGCCGGGGACGACGGAGCCGAGGCAGCCGGGGACGACGGAGCCGAGGTGACCGGGGACGACGGAGCCGAGGTGACCGGGGACGGCGAGGCCGAGGCGGCCGGGGGCGGCGGAGCCTGGTGGGATGGGTGCATCGGAGCTCCTCGTGGGGGGAGCCACCCGGACCGGTCCGGGTGGCTCCGTTCATCTCGATGGTGGACACGGAGTGTCCGGGTGGGGGGCCGTCAGCAGTTGATGGCGGATCCGCAGACGGTCGAGCCGCCGCAGATGAGGACGGTGGCGCAGACCAGGCTGTCGCTGGCCTCCACGGCCGGCAGGTCGGCGCCGGTGATCCTCTCGTCCAGCTCGTCGATCAGGGTGTCGAGGTCGGTGAGTTCCATGACGGACATGGGCTTTCCTCCTGTTTCCTTGGTGTTCCCTGTGGGGTGTTGGCCGCCCCGGCGGCCGCCGCACCAGGTGCGCGCGGGCCGGGGACGTCGTGGATGAGCGCGGCGGCGGATGCCGCCAGCTCATCGGCGGTCCGGTCGAAGGGGAGCCTGAGCAGCAACCCGGCGGCCACCGGTTCGCCCCGGTGCAGCGCGTCGCGCAGCACCGGTCCCCGCGGTCCGGCCACGGGGCCGGGCAGCATCTCCTCCAGGACCAGTTCGTCACCGGGCAGCGCGGCACAGGTGCGCTCGATGACGTTCAGCGCGGTCAGCGCTTCGAGATCGGCCGGTACGGGCTTGGCCCCGAACGCGGGCCGCACGAAGACGAATCGCGGCAGACCGGCGGAGCGCCGGAGCGAGGCGAGTGCCCGCACCCGGTCGAAGTCCGTGTCGCCCCGCCGCCACAGGTGGGCCCGCGGCACCCGCCAGGCGGCCGGGGAGACGACGAGGTCCCCGCCGGTCGTCACCCTGGGCGTGCGGGTGACGGACGGCTCCGCGGGGAAGGCCGCGGCGGGGCCGTCCAGGCCGAGGACGGTCCCCGACCAGGGGTGCCCGGCGGAGAGCAGCAGCCGTACCAGCCGGTCGTACGGCGGCATCGGATTGCGGGTGGCGTGGTGGACGGGCACGACGCGCACGCCGTCCGCCTCGGCGATGACGCTCCGGCCCGACCGCCGCAGCGTGATGCGGTCCAGCGGCAGGTAGCGCCGGGGCGGCCCGCCGGGTCCGAAGTACACGGACGGGTTGGGGTCGCCGGTCCACCAGCGGGTGATGACGGGCCGTCGGACGGTGTTCGCGGCATGGTCCGTGACCGGCGGTACCAGCAGTTCGACGAAGCGCACGCCGGAGCGCCGCTCCACGGCGGCCAGGAAGTCGCGGTAGACCTCGACGTTGTCGTAGCCGCCGTTCAGGCCCTCCAGCGCCTCCACGAACCGGGCGTCGATGATTCCGGCGGGCGAGGCCGTCTCCAGCACCGCGAGCGGTCCCGGTCCGGAGAGCGGGCGCAGCAGGCAGTCCAGCGGCCAGGGCGGCACCACGTCCTCGGCGGGCGGTGCCCCGAGGGCGTACAGGAGGTCGTCGTCGATGTCCACCTGTGCCGCGTCGCGGTGGGCGGCGAGGCGGGCGAGGAGCCGGGCGTAGCCGGATTCCGGGTCGCGCGCCGGGTGCCATCCCCGGGGGCGGCCCCGGTCCGGCCCGGCGGGCGGCCGCTCGTCGGACGCGAGCAGCTCGGCCAGGATCTCGCCGACCGGACGCGGCTGTTCGTCCAGCCGCTCGGTGCCCGGTACGGGGGGCGGCGCGCCGGAGCCGGTCTCCCGGTCGGCCCGGCGCAGCGCGTCCAGGCGGTGGGCGGCCCGCACGGCGCGCTGGACGCGGGCGGCGGCCCGGTCGGGCACGCGGGCGTCCAGGCCCCGGTAGGAGTCGAGGAACCAGCCGCCCGGCCCCGGGTCCCCGGGGCGGGTGCCCGGCCGGGGCAGCTCGCCGGATCCGGCCACCCGGGCGGCCGGGGACCAGGCCGCGGCGCGTTGGCGGGGGGCCGTGCAGAGCTGGAGCACGCCCAGCCCCATGAGGTGGGTGAGGAAGCCGCGCAGTACGGCGGGGTCGGCGACGGGCAGCGCGCTTTCCAGCTCCGCGAGGGTGCGCGGGCCCTCGGCGAACAGTCCGAGCAGCACGTCCAGCAGCGGGGTGCGCCGGACGGCGGTCCGGCGCAGCCGCCTCGGGTCGTCCGGGTCGATCGCGTAGCAGCACAGCGTGCCGCCGGTGCCGTCGTCGCCGCCGCCGTCGGTGAGGTGCAGCGGGGCGGGCGCGAGCGCGGACGCGGGGTCGGCGGTGCGCAGGTCCCGGGTGCCGGCCCGGGTGCGGACCGCGTGGACGTTCTCCACGGCGGTGGCGGCCAGGGCGGCCAGTTCGGCGCCGGGGGTGAGGAGCCTCAGACGCGCCCCGTCCGCCGTGCCGCCGACCGGGACCGGGGCGACCTGGCCCACCCAGCCGCGCGGTGTGGTCTTCATCGCCGCCCGGCCCACGACCCGCCACAGATAGGCGGACCGCTTGCGCAGCCGCTTCCCGCCCCAGGAAGCGCCGTCGGCGAGGCGGGCGGCCATCTCGTCCGCCAGCCCGGGGCTCGCGGTCTCCAGGAACTCCCGCAGGACCGGGCTGGACGCCACCAGCGACCAGGCCAGCGCGCCCTCCCGTTCCCGCTCGTCGACGATCGCCCGCTCCAGCCGGGCCCGGGTCCGGAGCGCCGAGCCGGCGGCGGCGCAGAGCCCTCCCGCCTCCTGTACGAGCCGTTCGGGCACGGCGGCCAGTGCCTCCAGGAATCCGCAGTCGGCCGGGGTCGGCGGGGAGCCCGCGTGCAGGCGCCGCCGCAGGGCGAGCACGGCACGGCGCTCGGTGTCGGTCAGCCGGGGGTCGGGGACGACGCGGCCCAGGTCCTCGGCCAGGTCGCGGGCGTGCGCGGACTGCCGGTCGACGGTGTCGGCGTGCTCGGCGACCCGGCCGAAGAGTCCGGAGTCCCCCGCCGCCGTCCACAGCGGGCCGGGGATGCCGGAGGCGCGGACCAGCGCGGTGGCGCCCAGGAACCGGCCCGCGGCGGTGCCGGGGAAGGCGGGTGACGGGGCGGCGGTGTGGATTCCGGTCATGTCAGTCCACCGCCCCGTCGTCGGCCAGGGCCTCGGTGACCAGGCTCTGCCGGGCGTACGAGAACCGGCCCCGGTTCCAGTGGAAGACCACGGCGTAGGCGGCGGCGCGGCGCGGGCCGCGTACCGCGTCACCGGACTCGAAGTAGCCGGTGCGCCAGTGGTCGGCGGCCCGGTGCACCGCCTCGCCGTGGCGTTCCTGGTCGTCGCGCCATGCCTCGGGCAGCCCGGCGAGCTGCCGGGCGCGGGGCAGTTCCCAGTAGGCGCGGATGCCCTGGGCCGCCCGGCGGAGCGCGGCGTCCTGCGGGCCCTCGGGGAGGCGGCGTCCGGTGTCGGTGCGCACCGCGTCCCAGACGCCCCGGTGTTCCCAGCCGACGATGTGCAGGCCGTCGAGCATCTCGCGGAGCAGGAACAGGGAGAGCCGCCAGTCGGCCGCGGCGTCCCCGTCCGCGGGGCGCCGGGTGTGGTGGTCGAGCCAGGCCAGGGAGTCCGCGGTGAACACCTCGTGCACCCAGGGCATGGAGGCGGGGCCGCCGAAGAGGTAGGACTCCGGCTCGTACACCGTGCACACCGGCGGCCCGGCCAGTCCGTCGAACCCGCCCAGGCGTTCCAGGAGTTCGGCCCGGAGCGGGACCGTGCCGTCGGCTCCGTACGCCTGGAAGCGCACCCGCAGGCCGGGGGGCTTGTGCATGAAGAAGAAGGCACGCGCGGTGCGTGCGTCGAGGAGGCCGTGCGCGGTGGCCGCGAGCCATTCGTACAGGCGTGGCCAGGCGAGCGGTTGCGGGGCCAGGTTCACCTGAACCCAGCTCGCCTCCGGGTGCGTCACCCCCAGCATGGGACCTCCGTGTGTCGTGATTCCGGCACGGCGGGGCGGCTCACCGGCCGCCCGACGAGTCCGCGGAGTCGGTGCCGCGGACCCGCCCGGCTGCCGGGAGTGGCCCTGGTTCGTTCTGTGTGGTCCGCAGTTCGATGTGATGTGGCGCGCGGTACCCGCGGAGCTCGCGGTCGGACCGGATGCGCCGGACGGATGCGGAACCGTCCTTCTCGCCTCTGTCGGCCTGCTCAGGCCCTTCATCCAGCAGATTTCCCGCAGCAACACGAGCTGAAAGAAAAATGACCATTAGTCATATGATGGATGGGTGTGCGCTTGGCGTGATCCCTGCGGCACAAGCGCGGCCGGTCGCGCCGTCGCACAGTTCACCGATCGCCACCGCTCCCCCGTGCGACCGCCGCGCGACCTGCGCGAACAGTCCCCGGGGCGCCCGGACGGAGTGCCCCGAGGGGGGCGTTGAGCCGGGGCGCGGGGCTCCGGTCCGGAGCCTTCGGGCCTACGGGCCCTCGATGCCGATGACCGTGCCGAACGGGTCGCGGAGCTGTGCGATGCGGCGGCCGGGCCCGATCACCAGGGGACCGCGGTGGTGCGCGCAGCCGGCGGCCAGCAGCCGCTCCCGGACGGCGCCCACATCGGGTACGCGCCAGTAGACGACCGGGGAGCCGCCGCGCGGGTTGCGGGCGTCGTCGGCGGGGTGGAAGCCGAGCTCGACCCCGCCGGTCTCCACCCAGGCGTAGACCGCGCCCGTGTCGTCGGCGACATCGACCCGCACGGGGACGCCGAGCAGGTCCCCGTACCACCGTGCGGAGGCCTCGGGGTCCACCGCGAACACCATCACGGTGCGTACGCCCTCGAACATGATCCACCTCCGGAGGAACCCACCCTACGACGCGCCCCGGGCCGGGCACGGGGCGCCCGGCACCGATCGCGCGGAACGGGTGTTCGCGCCGGTGCGCACAGGAGCGCCGCGATCTTCCAAGCGGGCTTCGAGCGCCCCTTGTTCCGCCTGTCTGCGCAGGTGGCGGCCGTGCCACGCTGCTGATGGCCGGGGCGCGGGGCCCTGGTCACCGTTCAGGAGAAGGGGTTTTCGCCATGCATCGCATCAGTGCGCTCGCCGTCACCTCGATCGCCTTGGCCGTGGGGCTCGGCGCCGGGCCCGTCGCGGCCTCGGCCGCCGAGAGCGCCACCGCCGCACCCGCCGTCTCCGCGGGTGCGGCGACCGGAAGCGCCAGGGCTTCCTACAGCTGCAGCCCCGGCTACTTCTGTATCTACAGCGACTGGAACGGAGGTGGCACCCGCTGCCAGTGGTCGGACAAGCAGCGGGCGAATACCGCCGACGACTGCTCGTTCATCCAGCGCGGCCAGAACGTCCGCTCGGTGTGGAACGCGACCGGGCACCGCGTGCAGTACTACACCAAGACCAACTACAACTCCCGGGTCGGTTCCACCGCCGCCGGAAACGGCGGCAACCTCCAGGGCGACTACCAGATCCGCTCCTTCAAGCCGCAGTAGGCGACGGCCGCACACCCGCGACGTCCTCCCCGGCCACCGGCCGGGGAGGACTTTCGTGTCTCCGCGGCGGCGCTCCGGGCGGGCCCGCCGCGTGGGCGTGCTGCGCATCACCCTGGACAGCGCCGGTGACCCCCGGGTAACTTTTGACTACATCTGAGCAAGCGCTTAGCCAGTCCGGCCGGGGACACGTTCCGGGGCCGGCCCGCTCGCCCGCAGCCGACCAAGGAGGCACCCCGTGCGCCGTACGGTATTCAACGAGGACCACGAGGCGTTCCGGGAGACCATCCGCGCCTTCATCGAGGCCGAGGTCGCCCCCGTCTACGACGAGTGGTTCGCGGCCGGCCAGGTGCCCCGCGACTTCTACTACAAGCTCGCCGAGCTGGGCATATTCGGCATCGAGGTGCCGGAGGAGTACGGCGGCGCCGGGGTCGAGTCCTTCAAGTTCGAGGCGATCATCTCCGAGGAGTGCGCCCGCGCGGCCGTCAACTTCGGCGGCTCCGGCGTCCATGTGCTGCTCTGCCTGCCGTACATCAAGGCGTACGCCACCGAGGAGCAGAAGAAGCGCTGGCTGCCGGACTTCGTCACCGGCAAGTCGATGTACGCCATCGCCATGACCGAGCCGGGCACCGGCTCCGACCTGGCCGGGATGAAGACCACCGCCAAGCTCTCCGAGGACGGCACGCACTACGTCCTCAACGGCGCCAAGACCTTCATCACCGGCGGCGTCCACGCCGACCGGGTCATCGTCTGCGCCCGCACCGACGCGCCCCGGGCGGACGACCGTCGGCACGGCATCTCGCTGCTCGTCGTCGACACCAAGGCCGAGGGCTACTCGGTCGGCCGCAAGCTCGACAAGCTGGGCCTGCGCACCTCCGACACCGCCGAACTGGCCTTCGTCGACGTCAAGGTGCCGGTGGAGGACCTCCTCGGCGAGGAGAACAAGGGCTTCTCCTACCTCGGCCAGAACCTCCCGCAGGAGCGCCTCGGCATCGCCGTCGGCGCGTACGCCCAGGCCAAGGCGGCCGTCCGGTTCGCCCAGCAGTACGTGAGCGAGCGGACCGTCTTCGGCAAGACCGTCGCGTCGTTCCAGAACACCAAGTTCGAACTGGCCGCCTGCCAGGCCGAGGTGGACGCCGCCGAGGCCGTCTGCGACCGCGCCATCGAGGCCCACGACGCCGGAGAGCTGACCGCCGCCGAGGCCGCCTCCGCGAAGCTGTTCTGCACCGAGGTCGCGCACCGCGTCATCGACCGCTGCCTCCAGCTGCACGGCGGCTACGGCTACATGAACGAGTACCCGATCGCCCGCCTGTACGCGGACAACCGGGTCAACCGCATCTACGGCGGCACGAGCGAGGTCATGAAGTCGATCATCGCCAAGTCCATGGGACTGTGAGAGCGGCTACGTTCGTCCCATGAGCGCAGCACTCGACTCCCTGCTCGATCTGCTCGACCTGGAGCAGATCGAGCGGGACATCTTCCGGGGCACCAGCCGTTCGGCCCTCGTGCCCCGGGTCTTCGGCGGCCAGGTCGCGGCCCAGGCCCTGGTGGCCGCGGGCCGCACCGTCCCCGCCGACCGGAGCGCCCACTCGCTGCATTCGTACTTCCTGCGGATGGGCGATCCGGGCGCGCCGATCGTCTACAGCGTCGACCGCATCCGCGACGGCCGCTCCTTCACCACCCGCCGGGTCGTCGCCGTCCAGCACGGCCAGCCGATCTTCCACCTCTCGGCCTCGTTCCAGACGTACGAGGAGGGCCTGGAGCACCAGGCGGCCATGCCGCCCGCCCCGGACCCCGAGACGCTGCCCACGGCGGCGCAGCTGCTGCCCCGGTACGCGGACCGGTTCAGCCACCCGGGGGTCGTGGACCGGCTGATCGAGGCGCGGGCCGCGGTCGACCTGCGGTACGTGGACGCCCCGCCCTTCGCCAGCGTCGGCGAACCGCGCGAGCCCCGCTCCCAGGTGTGGTTCCGCACCAACGGCAAGCTCGCCGACGATCCGCTGCTCCATGTCTGCATGGCGACGTACGTCTCCGACATGACGCTGCTCGACTCGGTGCTCCTCGCCCACGGGCGCGGGGGCTGGGCGGTCGGCGACGTGGTCGGCGCGAGCCTGGACCACGCGATGTGGTTCCACCGGCCGTTCCGGGCCGACGAATGGCTGCTGTACGACCAGGAGTCGCCGTCCGCCTCCGGCGGGCGCGGGCTCGGCCAGGCCCGGATCCACACCCAGGACGGCCGACTGGCGATCACCGTCATCCAGGAGGGCGTGGTGCGCGTCCCCCGGGACTGACGCGCCCCGCGCCGACGGGCCGCCCACCGCCGGTTCGGACATACTCCCCACCATGAGCGACGAGACCACGAGCGGGGCGCGGGCCGGTGGCGGGGAGTCCACGTTCACGGTGATCGTCGCGGCGGCGGCCAACCTCGGCATCGCCGTGGCGAAGGCCGTCGCCGGGCTGATCAGCGGATCGAGCGCGATGCTCTCCGAGGCGGCGCACTCGGTCGCCGACACGGTCACCGAACTGCTGCTGCTCACCGCGCTGAAACGCAGCGAGAAGCCCGCGGACGAGGAACACCCGCTGGGCTACGGCCCCGAGCGCTACATCTGGGCGATGCTCGCCTCCGTGGCCACCTTCGTCGGCGGCGCGGTCTTCTCCGTCTACGACGGCGTCCACACCCTCGTGGCGGGCGAGGAGCTGGGCGATCCGCTCGTCTCGTACCTGGTGCTCGCGGTGGCCTTCGTCCTGGAGGGCTATTCGCTGCGGACCGGGCTCCGGCAGGTCCGCGGCGAGGCCGCCCGGCTGCGGGCACCGGTCGGGCACTACTTCCGCCGCACCCCCGACACCGCGGTCAAGGCCGTGGTGATGGAGGACTCGGCGGCGCTGGCGGGTCTGGTGCTCGCCGCGGGCGGACTGCTCGGCGGTCAGCTGACCGGTTCCGGGGTCTGGGACGGCATCGCGTCGGTCCTGATCGGCCTGCTGCTGGTGTACGTCGCCTGGGTGCTGGGCCGGTCCAACGCCCAGCTGCTGATCGGCCGCCCGGTCTCACCGGCGATGCGGGCCGGTATCCGCGAGGAACTGCTCTCCGTCCCGCACATCATCGAGGTACTGGAACTCACCACGCTCATCCAGGGCCCGACCGAGATCCTGATCGCCGCGAAGATCGACTTCCGGGACGCCTCGACCGCCGGGCAGATCGAGTGGGCGTGCGAGGAGGCGGAGGAGCAGCTGCGGGAGCGCTATCCATCGGTCCGCCGGGTCTATCTGGACCCGACACCGGGCCTGCGGCAGCGGCGGCGCGGGGCCGACGGCTGACCCGGCCTACGAGCGGGCCAGGTTCCGCAGTTCCTGGTCGGACATGCTCCCGGCGCGGGCCGCGAGGTGGTCCTGGATGGTCTTGTGCAGGAAGGCGTAGCCGTCCCCCGCACGGCGCGTGATCGCCCGGTCGGTCGTGTGGTCGAGGAACCTCCGCTGGAGGTGGTTCATCACCGGCGACCCCAGGAGCGGGAGGGGCACCTGGTAGAGGAAGACCATGCCCCGGTAGAACCGGTTCGGCCGGCTGGCGGGGTTCCCGGCCTCGTAGCCGCTCATCCACCGCATGCCCCGCAGCATCCAGTACATCACCCCCGGCAGAAGCCTCCTGGCCACGTCGTCCGGCGCCTGGAGGATCACGTGCGAGGGATCGTCCGGGTAGTACACCGTGGCGTGGACCAGGCTCAGGCTCTGGGCGAGCCGCAGCAGATCGGCGTGCACCTGGCCCGCGGGGCGTTCCGGCGTGATCGGCCGACCGCGCAGGCTCCGGTCGCGGTGGATCATGCGCTCGACGTAGGCGTCGAAGATGCGCCCCCTGCGCTCCCCCGCGTCGCCGGAGGCCGCGACCTCGTTCTCGTCCACGCCCTCGTAGGCGAGGACGGCGACGCCCAGCATGAGCGGTGTGGTCAGCAGCCGGGCCAGCACCGGATCGGCGGCCGCCGCTGCCGCCAGGCCGCGCAGCCGTGCGCCCGCGCTGTCGAGCAGGGCGTGTACGGCGGCGACCTCGAGGGGCTGTACGCAGACCGCGCCGTTGACGGTGAGCCGTTGCGCCAGCTCGTCGTAGTCGGTCGAACGGCACGAGACGGCGATCGGGCACCGCGGGTACTGCTCGGCGGAGAGCAGTTCGTTGACCGCCCGGACACAGTCGCCGCGCAGGTCCGGAGCGACCTCGTCGAGCCCGTCCAGGACCAGGGCGATGCCGTTGTCCCGCAGCAGCGCGAGGCCGGTCGCCCGGGGCACCCGGTACCGGGTGTGCAGTTCGTCGAGGATCCACCGTGCGAACGGCTCGCCGTGCCAGTCCGTCAGCAGCAGGAAGGCCGGTACGGGCGCGGTCCCGTCCCGCTCGGCCGTCTCGATCAGCTTCTCGGTCAGTTCGAGCATCCGCGAGGTCTTGCCCGCGCCGGGGGAGCCCAGCACCAGGAGCTGACCGCGGTGGCGGTCGAAGACCTCGTCGATCCGCGTGCCCGCGGGCAGCGGCACCCCGCTCCCCCGACCGCCGGTGACCAGCCGGGGCGCGCCCCAGGGGTCGTGCACGGCCGCCTGCTGCTCGGCCAGGCCCAGCTCGATCCGTACCGACCGCTCCCAGGCCCGGTCGGCGCCGTCCGTCCAGCTCCGGCGCACGGCGTGCAGCAGGGCGGCGCGCACCGAGGCCCGTTCACCGGCGCCCGGCTCGGGGGCCTCGTCCTGGGGCACCAGGGCGCGCAGATACACGATGTAGAGGAGCAGACCCACCACCACGAAGGCGATGGCCGCGCTCACGAGGAGCGTCCGGCGGTCCTCGCCCGCGAAGCCCTTGTAGATGTCGGGCAGCAGCCCGGCGGCGAGCTCCTGGAGGATGAAGAGGGCGAGCAGGATGAGCAGCCCGACGAGAACCGACCTCGAACCGCTCCTGCGGGGCCGCTGTCCCGGTATCACCACGCGCCCCCACCCGCTGTCCGATGCTCGTGGCGCAGAGTAGCAACTGCGCGGGCGGGGCGTGGAGTCACGGCCCGGCTCCGGGCCGGGGACAGCACCGGCCCCCGGCCCGAACCGGGCCGCACGGCCCTGATCAGCCCTGGGTCAGCCCCGCCGCGTCCAGCAGGTACTCCGTCATAGGGTCGTAGAACCGCGGGTCCAGTACGTGGTCGTCCAGCGGGACGGCCACCTGGAGCGTCCCCTCCGCCTCGCCGAGGAAGAGCGCCGGGTCGTTGCAGTCCGCGTATCCCATCGCGTCCAGTCCGCGCTGCGCCGCGCATCCCGCCCAGCCGTGGTCGGCGACGACCAGGTCCGGCAGCGGGCGGCCCTCGCGCTCCAGGCCGTCCAGGATGGCGGCCATCGGGGCGGGCGAGTGGGTGTGCCAGAGGGTCGCGCCGCGCTCCTGCACCGCGACGTCCGCGAACTGGAAGACCATGCCCTCGTCCGCGACCAGGCCCGAGGGGATCGTCACGATCTCGCATCCGGCGGCCCGCAGCGCGGCGGCGGTCTGCCGGTGCACGTCGAGGAGCCCGCCCGGGTGCCCGGTCGCGAACAGCACCCGCTCCGCGCCCGCCACCGCCTTGCGCAGCCGCGCCGCCATCCGCTCCAGGGCGTCGACGGTCAGCTCCGGGTCGATGGTGTCCTGCCCGAACCGGTGCTCCGGGTCGTCGCTGACCCCGCAGCGCTCGGCCATCACCGCCAGTACGTCCTGCTCGTCGGACCACCGGTCCCCGAGCTCCAGCCCCAGCCAGTAGTGGCGGTCTCCGTTGGCGAGCTTGCGGTAGTGGGAGAGGTTGTTGTCGCGCGGGGTGGCGACGTCTCCGGCTATACGCGTACGGACGAGGTGTTCGACGAGGGCGGCGCGGCTGGGTATCGGCATGAACCCATTGTGCCGTCAGATGTGCGCAGTGTGCCGGGTGTCTTTCCCGACCACCCGGTCGGGCGCCCCGGTCAGCGCGGCCGGGGCGCGTATGTGACCTTCTCCAGGTGGTAGTACCGGGCGACGCACTGCGCGGGCCAGGGCCGCCGCCCGTGGTCGCCGAACGGCTCCAGCAGCCTGCTGACCGACACCGGGGTGTACGGGAGGACCCGGGCGCCGCGCGCCGCCCCCTCTCGCAGCGAGCGGTCCTGGTGGTCCCAGCGCTGGGCGCGCACCTCCATCTGGGTGGCGAGCCGGAACAGCGGGACGGCGAGGCCGACGCAGGCCAGCGCGCATACGGCGGCGGCCACCGCCGTCGCCGTACCGGTCCCCCGCCGGCGGGCGCGCAGCCAGTGCCCCAGCAGGGCGCCGAGACCGGTCAGCAGCAGCACGAACACCAGCAGGAAGTCGCCCCAGACCCGGGGCGCGACCACCACGCTCGCCCCGAAGGCCGGATAGGTGATGACGGTGCAGAGGAAACCGCAGACCAGGAAGACGAGGAGGCCGGTGAGGGCCGGGAGCAGCGGCCCGCGGCGCGGCGAGCCCGCCGGCGCGCGCCCGCCCCCGCGCACCGTCAGCCCCAGCAGTACGCCGACGGCGAGCACCCCCAGGTAGGGCCAGGTCGTGAGGACCGTCCCCAGGATCTCGCCGAACGCCCGCAGCGCCGCGTTCAGCTCCCGCGCGCCGAACATCGCGCCCGCGTCGGCGCCGAACCGTGCGCGCCGGGCGTGCGCGCCGGGTGAGAAGTACAGGACGGCCGCCCCGGCCAGGACCCCGGCGAGGGCGACCGCGCACCAGCGGCGGGCCAGGGACCTGCCGGGGCCGGGGAGGGCCCGCAGGCCCAGCAGCAGCGCGGTGCAGAGCAGCACGCACGCGACGACCGCGGTCTCCTCGGAGAGCGTTCCGACGAAGACCCCGGCGACCGGGGCGAGGGCCACCGCGAAGGCCCTCCCCCGGCGGGTCCGCGCGCGCAGCAGCGGGATCACGGCGGCACAGGCCAGCACGGGTGAGACGGTGTGCGAGACGGAGTTGGCCGGCCAGTAGAACACCTTGTACGTGTCGGGCGTAGCGAGGAAGAGGGCCGCCCCGCACACCGCGGCCACCAGCAGCGGCACCCCGCGCGGCGCGGTCAGCCCGGCCCGGCCGAGCACCGCGGCGGTCAACGCCCACAGGATGCCGACCATGAGCACTCCGCTGACCAGCGCGAACCACTGGTGGCCCGGCACGCCGAACGCCCCGTACGCGGCGACCAGCAGGGCGTTGGCGACGCGCCCGTTGTCCTGGAGGTAGAACTTCGCGACCATCCCGGAGACGCCCTCGTCCCGCACCACCGGGAGGAAGCACCAGTCGTCCGCTCCGGGGCGGACCAGCCGGCCGGTCCAGAAGGCCGCGCCGAGCAGGGCGAGCGGGAACGCGGCGAGGGCCGCCGGCAGCCCCGCCGCCCACCGCCGCCCGGGACCCGGGCGCTCCTCGGGCGAGGGCGGCCGCCCGCACTCCCGCTCCTGCCGTGTACCGGCGGCCCCCGACGTGTCCACGGTCATGCGCAGTGCTGCCCTTCGTAGGGACGCCTGCCCGCCAGGGACGCACCGGAGTCGATGGCCCAGCGGGCGAGCAGGAACGAGAACGGTGTGGCGAGGAGCCCGGCGGCGACGGCGGCGAGGTTCTTGTCCATGTCCAGCCCGCTCACCCCGAGGGAGAGCAGGACGCCGGTGAGGACGAGACCGGCGGCGCTCGACAGCGGGTACCGCACGCCCGCCTGCCAGGTCGGCCGCGTACGGCAGGTGAGGTAGGTGTTGAGCAGGAAGGAGCCCACGACACTGACCGCGTATCCGAGGACATGGGCGGCCAGATAGGGAATCCAGCGGTTCAGCGAGGCGTACACCGCCAGATATACCGCCGTGTTGACGACGCCGATCGACGCGAAGGTGAGGAACTGACGCGCGGTACGGGGACCGGCGGCACGGGAAACGGCGGCGCCGGGCACGGTCGCCCCGGCACGGGAACCCACCGGAACGTCGCCCACCGCAACGGCACCTTCCTGGGGAACGGACGAAGGAACGGGCGAAGGAACGGGCGGGAAGGCATTCGGGGAGGAATTCCGGGGAACGCGCGGGGATTCGCTCGTCTCCCGCACCACATAATGCGGCCGCCGTTTGGATTCGCAGTAGATGCGTCCCACGTATTCACCGATGACGCCCAGGGTGGCGAGCTGGATTCCGCCGAGCGCGACGACGGCGGTCAGCAGGGTGGTGTAGCCGGGCACGCCGACGCCGTGCAGTGCGACGCCCGCGATGATCCACAGGGCGTACCCCAGCGCCGCCAGCGCGAGGGCGAGCCCGGCGTGGATGGCCAGGCGCAGCGGGCGGCTGTTGAAGGAGATCAGTCCGTCGATCCCGTAGTTGAGCAGGTGCCTGCCGCCCCATTTCGAACTTCCCGCCGCCCGCCGGACGTTCCGGTAGGTGAAGGCGGTGGTGTCGAAGCCGATCCAGGAGAAGATCCCCTTGGAGAACCGGTTGGTCTCGGGCAGCGCGAGCACGGCGTCCACGGCGTTGCGCGACAGCAGCCTGAAGTCGCCCTCGCCGTCGACGACGGACACGTCCATGCACCGGCCCATGGCGCGGTAGTAGAGGGTGCTGAGCAGGGTGCGCAGGGCACCCTCGCCGGTGCGGTCCCGCCTGGCCACGACCTGGTCGTAGCCGTGCCGGCGCAGCTCCAGCATGCGGGGCAGCAGTTCCGGCGGGTGCTGGAGGTCGGCGTCCATGAGGACGACGGCGTCGCCGCGCGACATGCGCAGCCCGGCGAGCATGGCGGCCTCCTTGCCGAAATTGCGGCTGAAGGAGGTGTAGCGCACACGCCGGTCCGCGCCGGCGAGCGAGCCGATCCGGTCCCGTGTCCGGTCGCTGCTGCCGTCGTCGACATAACAGATCTCGAATGTCTGCCGCGTCGGTTCGAGTGCGGAGACCAGCTCGCGGTGGAATGCCTCGATCACCTCGTCCTCGTTGAAACAGGGGACCACGACCGAGACCTGACATGTATTCATTCAACTTCCCCGGCAGGCGTGGGCGAGACGACTCAAACCATATGCCTGGGGAACGCCGCGACACTCCGATGGACGGAGCCGGGACAAAGGAAATGGGGGAGAATTTGAGCGGCCCTTCTCCCCTTGCGCATCAATTCATATATTCGAAGCCCGGCTCATGCATTCGAAGCCCGGCGGGAGATCACCCGGGCGCGTACGCGTGGGGCCGGGCCGGCCATGGGCCCTGCGGGACCCGCGCGGGCGCGTACCCGGCGCGGGCCGGGCCCTAGGCGCGGGCCGCCGCCTCGAACGCCCCGCGCGCGAGCCGGTGCAGCAGCGCCGCCGTGTCCGCGCGGTCCGGCCGGGCGTCGGGGCGGCCCAGGTGCGGGGTCGAGTTCAGCAGGCCGAAGACGGCGTGGACGGCGGCGCGGGCCTCGTGCTCCGGCAGCTCCGGGTACATCTCGCGCACCACCTCCACCCACACCTCGACGTACTGCCGCTGGAGCTGGCGGACCCGCTTGCGGTCGGCGTCGCGCAGGCGGTCCAGCTCGCGGTCGTGGAGGGTGATCAGGGGGCGGTCGTCGAGGGCGAAGTCGATGTGCCCCTCGATGAGTGCGTCCAGGAGGGCCTGCGGGGAGCCGCCCCCGCAGGCGGCGTCCTCCGAGACGCGCAGCCGCCCGCCCGCCAGCAGCCGCTCGCTGATGCCGACCAGCAGCTCGGCCAGCATCGCGTCCTTGCCGGGGAAGTGCCGGTAGAGCCCGGGGCCGCTGATCCCGACGGCGGCGCCTATCTCGTCGACGCCCACGCCGTGGAAGCCGCGCTCGGCGAAGAGGCGGGCGGCCTCCTTGAGGATCTGCTCGCGGCGGGTGGGGGCGTCGGTCCTCGTGGTCATGCTTTCGATTCTAGACAGTTGGGTTAGCGAACGTTAACCTGAGAGGGACGTTAACGGTCACTAACTACTGCGGTACGGGCAAGGGGGCTCGACACGATGCAGCAGGCACCGGTGCTGGCGAGCGCGGCCGATCCCGCCTCCGAGGCCTGGAAGGCCAACGAGGCGGCGCATCACGCGCTTGCCGACGAGCTGCGCGAGCGGCTCGCCACGGCCAGGCTCGGCGGGGGTGAGAGGTCCCGCGCCCGGCATGTGGCGCGCGGCAAGCTGCTGCCCAGGGACCGGGTGGACACCCTGCTCGATCCGGGGTCCCCGTTCCTGGAGCTGGCCCCGCTGGCGGCCGAGGGGCTGTACGGGGGCGCCGCCCCGGCGGCCGGGGTGATCGCCGGGATCGGCCGGGTCAGCGGCCGGGAGTGCGTGATCGTCGCCAATGACGCGACCGTCAAGGGCGGCACGTACTACCCGATGACGGTGAAGAAGCATCTGCGCGCCCAGGAGGTGGCGCTGGAGAATCGTCTCCCCTGCCTCTACCTGGTCGACTCGGGCGGCGCGTTCCTGCCGATGCAGGACGAGGTGTTCCCGGACCGGGAGCACTTCGGGCGGATCTTCTACAACCAGGCCCGGATGTCCGGGGCGGGCATCCCGCAGATCGCCGCCGTACTGGGCTCGTGCACGGCGGGCGGGGCGTACGTCCCCGCGATGAGCGACGAGGCCGTGATCGTCCGCAATCAGGGCACCATCTTCCTGGGCGGCCCGCCGCTGGTGAAGGCCGCGACCGGCGAGGTCGTGACGGCCGAGGAGCTGGGCGGCGGCGAGGTGCACTCCCGTACGTCGGGGGTGACCGACCATCTCGCCGAGGACGACGCGCACGCGCTGCGGATCGTGCGGAACATCGTGGGCACGCTGCCGGCCCGGGGCGCGCTGCCGTGGTCCGTGCGCCCCGTCGACGAGCCGAAGGTCGACCCCGCGGGGCTGTACGGCGCCGTCCCGGTCGATTCGCGCACCCCGTACGACGTACGGGAGGTGATCGCCCGGGTCGTCGACGGCTCCCGGTTCGCCGAGTTCAAGGCCGAGTACGGCACGACGCTGATCACCGGCTTCGCCCACATCCACGGCCACCCGGTGGGCATCGTCGCCAACAACGGCATCCTGTTCTCCGAGTCCGCCCAGAAGGGCGCCCACTTCATCGAGCTGTGCGACCAGCGCGGCATCCCGCTCGTCTTCCTCCAGAACATCTCCGGCTTCATGGTCGGCCGGGACTACGAGGCCGGCGGCATCGCCAAGCACGGCGCCAAGATGGTCACGGCGGTCGCCTGCACCCGCGTCCCGAAGCTGACGGTGGTCGTCGGCGGTTCGTACGGGGCGGGCAACTACTCCATGTGCGGCCGGGCCTACTCCCCCCGCTTCCTGTGGATGTGGCCCAACGCCAAGATCTCCGTCATGGGCGGCGAGCAGGCCGCGTCCGTCCTCGCGACGGTCAAGCGGGACCAGCTGGGCGACGACTGGAGCGCGGCGGACGAGGAGACCTTCAAGGCCCCGATCCGCGAGCAGTACGAGACCCAGGGCAATGCCTACTACGCCACGGCCCGGCTCTGGGACGACGGCGTGATCGACCCGCTGGAGACCCGGCAGGTGCTGGGGCTGGCCCTGACCGCGTGCGCCAACGCCCCGCTGGGTGAACCCGGCTTCGGCGTCTTCCGGATGTGAGGAACAGATGACGATGTTCGACACGGTTCTGGTCGCCAACCGCGGCGAGATCGCGGTGCGGGTCATCCGTACGCTGCGGGAGCTGGGCATCCGCTCGGTCGCCGTCTTCAGCGACGCGGACGCGGACGCCCGGCACGTCCGGGAGGCCGACACGGCGGTACGGATCGGGCCCGCCCCCGCCGCGCAGAGCTATCTGAGCGTGCCCGCGCTGCTGGACGCGGCCCGCCGCTCCGGCGCGCAGGCGGTCCACCCGGGCTACGGCTTCCTCGCCGAGAACGCCGGGTTCGCGCGGGCGTGCGCCGAGGCGGGGCTGGTCTTCATCGGCCCGCCCGCCTCCGCCATCACGCTGATGGGCGACAAGATCCGGGCCAAGGAGACGGTCGCGGCGGCCGGGGTCCCGGTGGTGCCCGGCTCGTCCGGCAGCGGGCTCACCGACGCCCGGCTGATCGACGCGGCCCGCGAGATCGGGATGCCGGTGCTGCTGAAGCCCTCGGCGGGCGGCGGCGGCAAGGGCATGCGGCTGGTGCGCGAAGAGGCGCTGCTCGGGGACGAGATCGCGGCCGCCCGGCGCGAGGCGCGGTCCTCCTTCGGCGACGACACCCTGCTGGTGGAGCGGTGGATCGACCGCCCCCGGCACATCGAGATCCAGGTGCTGGCCGACGCCCACGGCAACGTGGTCCACCTCGGCGAGCGCGAGTGCTCGCTCCAGCGCCGCCACCAGAAGATCATCGAGGAGGCGCCCTCGGTCCTGCTCGACGAGGCGACCCGGGCCGCGATGGGCGAGGCGGCCGTCCAGGCGGCCCGCTCCTGCGGCTACGTCGGCGCGGGCACGGTGGAGTTCATCGTCCCGGGCAACGACCCCGCCTCGTACTTCTTCATGGAGATGAACACCCGGCTCCAGGTCGAGCACCCGGTCACCGAGCTGATCACCGGCCTGGACCTGGTGGAGTGGCAGCTCAGGGTCGCGGCGGGCGAGGTCCTGCCGTACGGCCAGCAGGACATCACCCTCACCGGCCACGCCATCGAGGCCCGGGTCTGCGCCGAGGACCCGGCGCGCGGCTTCCTGCCCTCGGGCGGCCGGGTCCTCGCCCTGCGCGAGCCGCAGGGCAACGGGGTGCGGACGGATTCCGGGCTCGCCGAGGGCGGCGAGGTCGGCAGCCTGTACGACCCGATGCTGTCCAAGGTCATCGCGTACGGCCCCGACCGCGCCACCGCCCTGCGCCGACTGCGCGCGGCGCTCGCGGACACGGTGATCCTCGGGGTCCCGACCAACGCCGGATTCCTGCGCCGGCTGCTCGCCCACCCGGCGGTGGCGGCGGGCGATCTGGACACGGGGCTCGTGGAGCGCGAGGCGTCCGGGCTGGTCCCGGAGGGCGTGCCCGAGGAGGTGTACGCGGCGGCGGCGCTCCTGCGGCGGTCCGCCGCCGCCTCCCCGGCCGACGCCTCCGGCTGGGCCGACCCGTTCTCGGCGGCCGACGGCTGGCGCCTCGGCGGCACCCCCGCCCGTACGGTGCTCGACTTCCGGCTGCCGGGCCACGACCCGGTGCAGGTCTCGATGCGCCGCTGCCCGTCCGGTACGGAGCTGACCTTCGGCCACGTCGGGGAGGGCGCGCAGCCGCCGCAGCCGGTGACGGGGGCCTGCGGCCCGCTGGCCCCGCTGCCCGGCGGCCGGGAGGCGGCCCGTGCGGTCGAGGTCTCCGGCCCCCGCCTCACTCTCGAACTCGGCGGCCTCACCCACACGTTCACCCATGTCACCGCCCCGGACGGGGTCTGGCTCGGCCGGGACGGCGACAGCTGGCACGTACAGGACCACGACCCGGTGGCGGCGTCGCTGGCCGACGCGGGCCGGTCCGGCGCGGACACCCTCGCCGCGCCCATGCCCGGGACGGTCACCGTCGTGAAGGTGGCGGTCGGGGACGAGGTCGTGGCCGGTCAGAGCCTGCTCGTCGTCGAGGCGATGAAGATGGAACACGTCATCTCCGCCCCGCACGCCGGGACCGTGACCGAGCTGGACGTCACCGCCGGTGCCACGGTCGCCATGGACCAGATCCTGGCCGTGGTGGCTCCCGTCGAGGCTCCCGAGGAGGAAGCATGACGACGAACCGCACCCTGCCCATGATCGTGCCGGCCCAGGACCTGCCCGCCCGGGTGCGCGTCCACGAGGTCGGCGCCCGTGACGGACTCCAGAACGAGAAGACCACCGTACCGACCGGGGTGAAGGCGGAGTTCATCCACCGGCTGGCCGCGGCGGGCCTGACCACCATCGAGGCGACCAGCTTCGTGCGCCCCGAGTGGGTGCCCCAACTGGCCGACGCCGAGGACCTGTTCCCGCGCCTCGCCGACATCGACGGCGTCGCGCTGCCGGTCCTGGTCCCGAACGAACGCGGCCTGGACCGGGCGCTGGCGCTCGGCGCCCGCCGGATCGCCGTGTTCGGTTCCGCGACCGAGACGTTCGCCGCCCGCAACCTCAACCGCACGGTCGACGAGTCGCTCGCCATGTTCGAGCCGGTCGTCGCCCGCGCCAAGGCCGACCGGGTGCACGTCCGCGGCTATCTGTCGATGTGCTTCGGCGACCCCTGGGAGGGGCCCGTCCCCGTCCACCAGGTCGTCCGGGTCGCCAAGGCACTGATGGACCTCGGCTGCGACGAGCTCTCCCTCGGCGACACCATCGGCGTCGCCACGCCCGGCCACGTACAGAACCTGCTCTCGGAGCTGAACGAGGAAGGGGTGCCCACCGACACCATCGGCGTGCACTTCCACGACACCTACGGCCAGGCCCTCGCCAACACCCTTGCCGCGCTCCAGCACGGGGTGACCACCGTGGACGCCTCCGCGGGCGGCCTCGGCGGCTGCCCGTACGCGAAGAGCGCGACCGGAAACCTCGCCACCGAGGACCTCGTGTGGATGCTCGAAGGTCTCGGCATCGAGACCGGGGTCGATCTCGACGCGCTCACCGCCACCAGCGTGTGGCTCGCCGAACAACTGGGCCGACCCAGCCCGTCCCGTACCGTCCGCGCGCTCTCGGTGCGGTAGACACCCCCGTCCCACAAGGAGTGACCCCTGCCATGTCCCTGGACCACCGGCTGACCGCCGAACACGAGGAACTGCGGCGCACCGTCGAGGAGTTCGCGCACGATGTCGTCGCGCCGAAGATCGGCGACCTCTACGAACGGCACGAGTTCCCGTACGAGATCGTGCGGGAGATGGGGCGGATGGGCCTGTTCGGGCTGCCGTTCCCGGAGGAGTACGGCGGCATGGGCGGCGACTACCTCGCCCTCGGGATCGCGCTGGAGGAGCTGGCCCGGGTCGACTCCTCCGTGGCGATCACGCTGGAGGCCGGGGTCTCGCTCGGCGCCATGCCGGTCTACCACTTCGGCACCGAGGAGCAGAAGCGGCAGTGGCTGCCGAAGCTCTGCTCGGGCGAGGCGCTCGGCGCCTTCGGCCTGACCGAGCCGGACGGCGGCTCGGACGCGGGCGGCACCCGGACCACGGCGGTGCGCGACGAGGCCACCGGCGAGTGGGTGATCAACGGCTCCAAGTGCTTCATCACCAACTCCGGTACGGATATCACCGAGTTGGTGACGGTCACGGCGGTGACCGGCCGCAAGGAGAACGGCGCCCCGCGCATCTCCTCGATCATCGTCCCCTCCGGCACCCCCGGCTTCACGGTGGCCGCCCCGTACTCCAAGGTCGGCTGGAACGCCTCGGACACCCGCGAGCTGTCCTTCACCGACGTCCGCGTCCCCCTGGCGAACCTGCTGGGCGAGGAGGGCCGCGGCTACGCCCAGTTCCTGCGCATCCTGGACGAGGGCCGGATCGCCATCGCCGCCCTCTCCACGGGCCTGGCCCAGGGCTGCGTCGACGAATCGGTGAAGTACGCCGCCGAGCGCCACGCCTTCGGCCGCCCGATCGGCGCCAACCAGGCGATCCAGTTCAAGATCGCGGACATGGAGATGCGGGCCCACATGGCCCGGATCGGCTGGCGCGACGCGGCCTCGCGCATGGTCGCGGGCGAGCCGTTCAAGAAGGAGGCGGCGATCGCGAAGCTGTACTCGTCGACCGTGGCGGTGGACAACGCCCGCGAGGCGACCCAGGTCCACGGCGGCTACGGCTTCATGAACGAGTACCCGGTCGCCAGGATGTGGCGCGACTCCAAGATCCTGGAGATCGGCGAGGGCACGAGCGAGGTCCAGCGCATGCTGATCGCCCGCGAACTGGGCCTGCCGGCCTGACACACATGAAAGGGGCGGGCCATGCCGGGGGCCCGCCCCTTGCGCATGCCCGCCCCTTCACGCCTCGCGCCCCGCTGCCGCCACTTTCCGCCATACCGCCACGCCTCCAGCCTGTGCAGTGAGCACATCACGAAGCAACTCCTCTGCTCATGTGGATGAGTTGGGTTCACGGAATGCCCAACTCCTGTGCATGAGTCAATCTCCACCAGGCCGTCCGAGTGCGGAATCGAACAACCAGTGTCCGGTACCGCTTGACTCTGCACATGTCAGCTCCAAGCCTCAAGTGATCTTGCAGTGGTCGACGTGACCTTGCATCGAGCGGTGGGGTTGGCTGGACGTGGTGCATGCGTCAGCGGTCCTGCCGGGTGGTTCCGCTGGGCCTCCGGCGACTGGGTTCGATGTCGCGTACGTCGCCCCGGACGGGACGGAGTTGCGGCGTCCGCTGCCGGATGCATGGTCGGTGCCGTTCGAGCACGCGCTTCCCGTACGGGCCTTTGCGTCGTACCGGCGGCAGCGGAACCTGCCGGGCCTGTGGTGGTCGGCGACCACCGGCGGGCACGTCGGGTACGAATCCTGACTGGAGCGCGACCAGGTCATGCTGCTGGACTTCGATCCGACGGTGGTGGGCATCTCCTCGCGGCCGTTCTGGCTTTTCTGGTCGGCGGCGAACGGGCGGACGGTCTCGCACGCGCCGGACTGCTTCGCCCGCCGCGAGGACGGGACGGGCGTGGTCCTCGACTGCCGCCCGGCCGATCGCCGCGGCCCGCGGGACGTGGTGAAGTTCGACGCGACGGCGGCGGCCTGTGCCGAGGTGGGGTGGGAGTTCCGGCTGCTGGGTGACCTTCGACGGCGGTGAGCATCAGGTGGTGGCTCTGGCCGGGACGGCGGTGCGGCTGCGGTCCGCTGTCGGGGCGGATTCGGTGGTGCTGGCCTCGTATCTGATGGCGGCGCCGGACTTCGCTGTTGCCGGCGTTGAGCCGCTGCCGGAGACGGAGCCATTCGGCCTGCTGGAGACACTGCCGGAGCCGGCGCGGGCGGCGGCGGTCAAGTGGCAGCGGCATGTGGTGGAAGTGGAGACCGGGCTGCCGCCCGGCGCCGAGCCGGGAACACCCGCGCGGCCGGGGTACGATCCGGTCTCGCGGACGGTGGTGGAGCGGGCCCAGGCGAAGGCCGACGAACTGGGCGTGAGCCTGCGCACGGTGATGGCCAAGCGGTCGCGCTACGCCCGGCAGGGGTTGTGGGGGCTAGTTGATCAGCGGTTGGTTCGGGTGAAGGAGGCGACCGGGCGGGCGGATGCGCGTGTGGTTGCGGCGATCCCGCCAGGTGCTGGACGACCGGACGCAGGTGTCGACCGGGGCGCGGTCGCGGGTGATCCGGCGGGTGGTGAAGCTGGTGGAGGCCACTCACGGCGAAGGGGTGGTGCCCCTGCCGAGCCGGAACACCTTCTACCGCCTCATCGACACGCTCTCGGCCGGGCGGCATGCCTTCGGGTCGGCGGTCACGCGGCGGCAGGCTGCGAACCGGCCGACGGGGCCGTCCACGCCGACATTCGCGGATCGCCGGGGAACAGGTGCAGATCGACTCCACCCCGCTGGATGTGATGGTGGTCCTGGACTCGGGGGTGACGGCGCGGGCGGATTTGACGATCGCGGTCGATGTCGCCACACGCACGATCTGCGCGGCGGTGCTGCGGCCGGTGGGCACCAAGGCGGTGGACGCCTCGCTGCTGCTGGCGCGGATGCTGGTCCCGGAGCCGATGCGGCCGGGCTGGTCCGCGAGCTTGCGGATGGCGGCCTCGCGGATGCCGCACCGGTAGCTGCTCGGCGTCGACGAGCGGATGGAGCAGGCCGCGGCGGGGTGGTGATCGCGAAGTTCGCGTAGCCGGGGCGTCGTTCGGCGGGCTCGACACCGAACAGCTTGCCGCGCACGCGTGGACCGCGAGACCCGGCCGTCATCGACAGCTCGTCCGCGACTGATCACTGCTCAGGGACGGCCGTCTTCCGAGCGCCGCGGACCACGGCGATCGCCGTCGGCTGCACCTGAAGGGTGGTCCCCACCGCGAGGAACACCGCGCAGGCATTGACGATCTCCTGTGCCTGCGCCAGCACCTCCGGGTCGAGCCGCTCGCCGAACGCCACCGTCGCGGACTGCTCAGTTGCTGCTCGAACTCGAATTGGAAGGGGCCATACCGTTTCGGGCAGTATCCGGGTATGAACAGCGCGAAGAAGGACGTTCTGGATGCGGTCGGGCCCCGTCTGCGGGAGCTGCGACGCCGGCGTGGGATCACGCTGGCTGAGCTTGGCCAGCGGACCGGAATCAGCGAGAGCACGCTGTCTCGTCTGGAGGGCGGCAGTCGCAAGCCGACTTTGGAGCTGCTGCTTCCACTCGCCGAGGTGTACGCGGTGCCCCTCGACCGTCTCGTGGGCGCGCCCCCTACGGGAGACCCGCGCATTCACCTGCGCCCGGTGACCCGGGGCGGCATGACGTTGGTGCCGCTGAGCGATCCCGGTGGCGCCCAGGCTTATAAGCTTGTCATTTCACCCACGTTCCAGAGCGAGCCGGAGCTGCAGACCCACGATGGTTTTGAGTGGATTTATGTGCTCGCCGGACGGCTCAGGCTGCTGCTGGGCGAGCAGAGCCTGAGCCTCAAGCCGGGCGAGGCCGCGGAGTTCGACACGCACGTGCCGCACTGGATCGGCGCCGACGGCGACCAGGCCGTTGAACTTCTCATCCTGCTGGGACGCCAGGGAGAACGGGCCCACCTCCGGGTCCGCGCCACCTGACCCGGTCGCGGTAAGGGCTCAGTTCCCGCCGGTGAGGGAGCCCAGTCCGTGCGCACGGCTGCCCAGCACCCGCCGCGACACCTCGGCCTCCATCGCCCCGCTGAACACTTCACCGCGCTTAGCCGCGCGAGCGGCGGCTTCCGCGTCGGCCTTCAGCAGGTCCATGTGGATCGCGGCGGCCGCGGTGGTTCCGGCCGCTGCCGCGACGGGAACCCCGGCCAGTACATCGCTGACGTTCCCCGCGGCCCACACGCCCTGCACTCCGGTGAACCCGGAGGCGCCCACCTGGAGCTGCTCCCCCAGGCCCATGGGGTGTTCCTGCATCGTCACGCCCAGCTCGCGCAGGAAACCGGCGCGCGCGAGGAACCGGGGGGCGACCACCAGTTGCTGGACCGGCACCACCTTTCCCGACGCCAGCCTCACACCCGCCAGCTGGTCCTGGCTGTCGACCTCGAGCCCGGTGGCCTCACCGTCGACCACGCCGACGCCGAGAGCGGCCAGCTGCTCCCACTGTTCGTCGGTCAGTTCCGTTGCGGTGTGCAGGAACAGCGTGACGTCCTTGGACATCTGACGGAACAACAGTGCCTGGTGGAAGTTGCCGAGCACCCCGATGACCTTGTCCCGGATTTCCCAGCCGTGGCAGTACACGCAGTGCAGCACGTCCCGCCCCCACCGTTCGGCCAGCCCTGGCACGTCCGGCAGCACATCGACCAAACCAGTGGCCACCAGCACTCTGTGCGCCCGTAGGCGCTGCCCGTCCTCGGTGACAACCCGGAAGCCCGCGCCGTCCCGGGAGATCCGCGCGACCTGCCCCGAAACGACACGACCGCCGTACGAAGCGACCTCCTCGCGCCCGAGCCGCAGTAGCTCCAGGGGAGAGATGCCCTCGCGGCCGAGCACACCATGGGCGCCGGCAGCCGGGGCGTTGCGGGGCTCACCCTTGTCGATCACCAGAACCGACCGGCGCACCCGGGCCAGATTCAAAGCCCCGGAAAGGCCGGCGGTCCCACCCCCGACCACCACGACGTCCCAGGTCTGTTCACCATCTCGTATCAACTCGAACTCGCTCATGCCATCAGCGTGCGACGGTGCCGGCGATGCGGCAAAGGTTCTTGCTGAACTGGCAAGGCGCCCCGGTACCTCGCCGCCTGCGATGGCCTGCCGATCGGCTGACGGCCGGGCCCACGCCGATCACCTTGCTAGTCCAGCAAGAAGATTCGTCGCCTGCGGACACGTGTGTGCAGGCTGCGTCCAGACGGTTCCGGCTCACAACCGAAAGCCGCTGTCTCCAGGCCTCGGTCGTGTTCCCTCATTCGTTGGGAATTCCTCCGGCACGAGCAGCCTGTCGGTAGTCGAAATACTTGAGGAAGCAGCAGATGGAAAATCGCCACGTCGTGATCATTTCGATCGAGATTGATGAGGAAAAGGAAGCCGTTTATCTCGCCGCATGGCAGGATGCCGCGGAGGTGATGGCGGCGCAGCCCGGTTTCCTCCGGACTCACATGTTCCGCACGATCGTTCCGGGAAGCAAATTCTCTCTCGTCAACGTGGCGGAATGGGAGTCCACCCGTCACTGGGAAGAGGCAATGAATGTCTGCCCGATGATGGGACAGCAGATAGCCGTCGTCCATGCCTCGAACTACGAGGCGATCCGGACGGTCCTGCCCGCGCAGAGCCTGAGTTCCGGCGACGGCCGCATGCCCGCTGACCTGTCTCCTGTTGAGGCGCGTCGCCGTGCCGTGGACGGGCAACTCACGCTGGTCGATGTCCGTGAAGACGACGAATGGGCAGCGCGTCACCCGGCCGACGCCGTCCACGCCGCGCTCAGCACTCTGCCAGCGTCGCTGTCGGATCTGCCTGACGGCCCACTGGCCTTCGTCTGCCGCACAGGCAACCGCAGCGCGCAGGGCGGCGTGCAGGCGATCCGCGCGGGCCGGTCCTCCGTCTACAGCGTGGCGGGCGGCCTTGAGGCGTGGGAAGCAGCGGGGCTGCCGGTCGTCCTTCCCGGGAGCGAGACCGCAGAGAACGACAGCGGTCGCGTCGCAGACGCGGTACGCGAGGGCTGACGAAAGCAAACCGGCAGATAGCCGTCGCATGCGTCCGCCGGCATGAGGCCGGCCGGATACGCCGTCCGCCCGCAGTCTTCGGAAAGTTCACTTGCCGCCATTCCAGACGGTGACCGTTTACGCAATGGCCCAGGACGTGAGAGTCGCGGATATCGCGAACGGTTCGGAGTGGCGCAAGAGTTCCGGAGCTGCGGCGGCGGCTTCCCGAAACGGAGTTACCCGGGTACGCCATCCCGGAGAGGAGTCACACCATGTTTTTTGTCGACACTCTGGAGTTCGAGGGGCTGGGCAACCGTAGCTATCTGGCAGGGGGTCGGAGAGCGGCGGTCGTGGTCGATCCGCCGCGGGACGTCGATCAGGTGATCGCCCTCGCCGCGCGGCGAGGGGTGCGCATCGCCTACGTGGCGGAGACGCACGTGCACAACGACTACGTCACCGGCGGGCTGGAACTGGCCCGCCTCACCGGCGCCCGCTACCTCGTCCCGGTCGGCGCCCGCGTCACCTTCCCTCGCACTCCTGTCGCGGACGGGGACGTATCCGAGGTGGACGAGTACCTGGTGCTGCGCGCGATAGCCACCCCGGGCCACACCCCGCACCACACCTCGTACGTCCTGGAGGAGGAGGGAAGCCCGGTGGCTGCTTTCACGGGCGGCTCGCTGCTGATCGGCTCCGTGGGACGTCCGGACCTGGTGGACCCGCGGCTGACCGAGCAACTGGCCCGTGCCCAGCACGCCTCCGTCCACCGGTTGGCGGCGACACTCGACGACGAGGTGCCGGTGCTGCCCACGCACGGTTTCGGTAGCTTCTGCTCCTCGTCCCAAGCCGAGGGCGATGCAAGCACGATCGGCCAGGAACGCGCTGGCAACGACGCATTCACCCTGGATGTCGACGACTTCGTGAAGCGGGTCCTGGCCGGGCTGGAGAACGTGCCCGCCTACTACACGCACATGGGCCCGGCCAACGCCGCCGGCCCCGCGCCCGTCGACCTGACCCCGCCCGAACCCGCCGACGCGGCACAGATCGCCGAACGACTGGCGGCGGGTGAGTGGGTGGTGGACCTGCGCAACCGGGTCGCCTTCGCCGACGGCCACGTGGCCGGATCGTTCAACTTCGAGGGCACCGGCAAGCCGGCCACCTACCTGGCCTGGCTGATCCCGTGGGGCAAGCCGGTCACCCTGCTCGGCGACACCCAGGCGCAGATTGCCGACGCGCAGCGAGAGCTGACCCGGGTCGGCATCGACCGCCCGGCCGCCGCCGCCACCGGGGATCCAGCCACCTGGGTCCGTCGGGGGGAACGGCTCGCCTTCTTCGCCCGCGCCGGCTTCGCCGACCTCGCCGATGCACACAAGCGCGGCGAGGACGTGGTGGTAGTGGATGTGCGCCGGGACTCCGAACGCGCGAACGGCTTCATCGAGGACTCCGTGCACATTCCGCTCCACGAGCTGCACGGCCGGACCGGTGAGGTGCCGGACGGCACGGTGTGGGTGCACTGTGCCGGCGGGATGCGGGCGGCGATCGCCGCCTCCCTCCTGGACGCGACCGGACGAAAGGTCATCGCCGTCGATGACGGCTTCGAGGCCGCCGCCGACACAGGCCTGACCATCACCCGGCCCTGACCCCCTGTCCCGCCCGCACAGAAGGCATGCGATGTTCCTGTTCCGCCACAGTCCTGGCCCCCTCGACCCCGAACAGGCCCACCTCCGCGTCACCGGAACCGAACGGCCTGTGTCCCACGACAGCGGACACAGTGGGCGAACAGCGTGACCGCCCTGATCCTGGCCCTGACCGCAGGAGCCGTCGTCGGCCTGGTACTCGGCGCCCTCGGCGGCGGTGGCAGCGTCCTGGCGGTGCCCGCGCTGATCTACCTGCTCGGGTTCACCCCCGCCGCGGCCACCACCGCCGCCCTGATCATCGTCACCGCCACATCCCTGACCGCTCTGTACACGCACGCCCGGGGCGGACGGGTGCGGTGGAAGGCCGGAGCGGCGTTCGCAGCCGCCGGGATCCTTCCGGCGGCTGCCGCCGGAGCCGCCGCCGCTCACCTGCCCCATACCGCCCTCACCCTTGCCTTCGCCGCCACAGCCGCCCTCTCCGCCATCAAAATGCTCCGGCCCGCTGACACCGCCCGCCCCAAAGACGACGGTGTACGGCCGGGCAAGGCAGCCGGGGCCGGCGCCGCACTCGGCACGCTGACCGGACTGCTCGGTGTGGGCGGCGGCTTTCTCGCCGTCCCCGCTCTGGTCACCGTCCTGGCCTTCGAGATGGACGCCGCAGTCGGCACCAGCCTGCTGGTCATCACGGCCAACTCACTGGCCTCCCTGGCCACTCGCTCCGGCACCGCTGCCTCGCTCGACTGGGCGCTGATCGGCCCGTTCATCGGAACCGCGATCCTGGGCGCCTGGAACGGCAAGCGCATGGCCGCGAAGGTCTCCGCGCCCCACTTGCAGCGCATCTTCGCCGTGGTCCTGTTGGCTGTGGCCGCCTTCATGCTCGCCGACGCCGTGACGTGACGGCAGCCCAGACCGGCGACAACTTTTCCAGGCGGGCCCGCATCCGCCCGGTATCCCCGGCCGCCAACCCGCCCTCCTCTCCGGTTGGCCTCCTACGTGACGAACTTCTCGGCACCGGATCCCGCCGCCCCAGGCCGTTCGGACCGGCGGTGATGTGCGACATCCCGTGAGTTCCCCTGAGCCCCGCTGAGTCCCTCGCGCCGGGGCCGTTTCGGCCGCCGCGTCCGCCCCGGCGATCGGCCCGATGAACGCGCTCTAGCTCGTCACCGCGCCGGACCCCGCCACTGCGCCCGGTCCGCGCGGAGCCGGCGCGGTGCGGTCGTCGCTCTCCGGCTGATCTTCCCGCGCCGGGCGCCATCCGGCAGGCACGGCCCGGCACGCGCCGTCCGGCAGCGGTACGCTCCCGCGCACGGCCCCGTACCTCGCCTCGCCCCACCTCGCCCCACATCAACCCCAGCAAGGAAACCGCCATGCCCGCCTTCCGTCTCTCCGCCGACGTCGCCGCCGCCTTCCCCGACACCCTCATCGCCCTGGTCACCGCCACCGGCCTGCGCGGTCACGAGTCCTGGCCCGGTACCGCTGCCGCCCTGACCGGCCTGGAGCGGCAGCTCGCCGACGGAAGCTGGCAGCCCGCCGACGAGAACGATCCCCGGATCGGGGCCTGGCACACCGCCTACCGCTCCTTCGGCACCAACCCGCGCCGCATCCGCCCCAGCGTCGACGCGCTCGGCCGCCGGCTCGCCAAGAAGGGCGCTCTGCCCCGTATCAACCCGGCCGTCGACTCCTACAACGTCGTCTCCGTCCGGCACGGCCTGCCCGCCGGGGCCTTCGACCTGGACCGGGTCGCAGGCGAGGTCGTCATCCGCCGGGCGGACGGCACCGAGTCCTTCACCCCGCTCGGCGAACCCGACACCATCGAGAACCCGAAGCCGGGCGAGATCGTCTACGCGGACACCACCGATGTCCTCACCCGTCACTGGAACCACCGCGATGCCCACCGCACCCGCGTCACCGAGGACTCCACCCGCGTCGTCTTCGTCCTCGAAACGCTCCACGCCGACCGCGACGGCCATCTCCTCACCGCCGCGGCCGGGGAGTTGCGGGATCTGATCGCCCCGCATGCCGAGCAGACCATGGTGCGCCACCTCGGCCCCGCAGATCCCGAGGTCACCGTCTGATACCCCCGGGCGCGGCACGGCCGGTCAGTAGCGGTGGTGGGGCCAGTGCGGGTCCTCCCAGCGGGCCGGGCCGGTGAGGCCGAGCAGGCGTATGCGGTGGAGCAGTTCGGCGGGCGCTCCGTGGGCGACGAGGCGGGGGCGGGCGTGGTGCAGCAGCCAGGCCGTCAGTTCAGCGCGGCGCTCCTCCCCGTCGTCCTCGCTGTCCCAGGCGTCCCAGGGGAGCGCGTCGCCGAGGAGGTGGTACTCCCAGTGGTCGGCGGCCTCGACGAGGTGCCGGGTGGCCGGGGTGCCGGTCTGCGTCTCCCAGTGGGCGAGCCACGGGGTGAGCGCGCCGGACGCCTCGGCGAGCAGGGCGAGGAGTTCATGGGCCGGTACGGCCGGGGCCGGGTCGGTGAGGGTGTGGGCCCACCAGGCGTGGAGGAACTCCCTTACGGCTCCGGCCTGTTCGGCGGGCCACTGCCGCCAGTGGCCCCGGGCGAACGAGCGGCCGATCTCCTCCGGGCCGAGAAAGGGTTCGACGCCGCCCGCGACGAGGGACCGGGCCAGCTGCGGGAGGATCCGGCGCAGCACCGCCGCGTGGTCGATCCAGTCGGAGGGCCGCCAGGTGCGTTGCAGGAGATCGTCATCCAGTTCGATGTCCGGGACCTTGAGCAGGGCGAGTTCCTCGGCACTGCCCCAGTGGCACTCGCAGTTGTCCTCGTCGGGGTGGGCGGTCATGCCGCGGAAGGCGACCGCGAGGCCGTCCAGCGCGGCGTCGAGGCGGCGGCGGGCGGAGAGCGCGGCGTCGGGGCGCGGGGAGGAGAGCGGGGAGGAGCGTGGGGAGGTCATGGGCGTGATCGCCTTCGGGGCTCCGGAGGCCGACGCCGTCCGAAGGGCGCGACCTTACCGGAACCGCCGCCGCCCGCTCGCCCGTCCCCCGCGAACGCGGAGAACGGGCGACGGCGGAGAGGCGCGACGCGCGACGCGGGTGCCCGCGACGCCAGGCGCGGATGCCCGCGACGCGCGTCAGGCCTTGGCCGGGGCCGGTTCCGGCATGGTCTCGGCGCCGTCCTCCGTGCGGCGCAGGGCCGGGATGGCGGCGGCGATGACCGCCGCGACCAGGGCGACGCCACAGCCGACCACGAGTCCGGTACGGAAGCCGTTCTCGGAGGTGAAGGTGTGGCCGCCCATGGTGACGGTCAGCTGCGAGAGGACCACGCCGACCACCGCCGCCCCGATGGACGTGCCGAGGGAGCGCATCAGCGTGTTGAAGCCGTTGGCGGCCGCGGTCTCGGACAGCGGCACCGAGCCCATGATCAGTGCGGGCATCGCCCCGTACGCCAGGCCGACGCCGCTGCTGGTCACCATGTTGACCACCATCAGGCCCCACGCGGAGCCCATCAGCACCAGCGCCAGGCCGTAGCCGACCGCGATGACCAGGATGCCGCAGACCAGGGTGAACTTCGGGCCCCGGGCGTCGATGAGCTTTCCGCCGAGCGGGGAGACGATCATCATCATGATGCCTCCGGGCGCCAGCCACAGGCCCGCCGCGAGCATCGACTGGCCCAGGCCGTAGCCGGTCGCGGAGGGGAACTGCAGCAGCTGCGGCGAGATCAGCATGCTGGCGTACATGCCGAAGCCGACGAAGACGGAGGCGAGGTTGGTCATCAGCACCCGGGGGCGCGCGGTGGTGCGCAGATCGACCAGCGGGTCCCGGGTACGCAGCTCCCACAGGCCCCAGGCGACCAGCACCACGACGGCGGCGGCGAACAGGCCGAGCGTGGTCGCCGAGCCCCAGCCCCAGTCGGCGCCCTTGGAGACGGCGAGCAGCAGGCAGACGAGGCCCGCCCCGAGACCGAGCGCGCCGAGCACGTCGAAGCGCTGGCCCTTGGCGCCGGCCGGCACATCGGGGATCAGGAACCAGATCAGCACCGCGACGACGGTGGCCAGACCGGCCGAACCCCAGAACAGCACCCGCCAGTTCGTGTACTGGGCGACCGCCGCGGCGATCGGCAGGCCGAGCGCGCCACCGATGCCCATGGAGGCGCTGACCAGCGCGATGGAGGAGCTGAGCTTCTCCGCCGGGACCACGTCGCGCAGCAGGGCTATGCCGAGCGGGAGCACGCCCATGCCCATGCCCTGGAGGCCCCGGCCGACGATCATGGGGATGACGGACGAGGAGAGCGCGCACACCACCGAGCCGACGATCAGCGGCACGGAGCACACGAGCAGCATCCGGCGCTTGCCGACCATGTCGCCCAGGCGTCCGGAGACGGGCACGCAGACGGCGGAGACCAGCAGGGTGACGGTGATCACCCATGCCGCGTTCGACGGGGTGGTGCTCAGGATCTGCGGCAGTTCCCCGATGAGCGGGGTGACCAGGGTCTGCATGATCGCCGCCGTGACACCGGCGATGGCCAGTGTGGCGACGACGCCGCCTGGGCGGGTTGTTGGCTGGGGGGCGCCCATCCGGGACTCCTCGGGATGTGTATGGAAGAAGACGATGTGTATCGGAAGAAGATTATGCATCGTACACACTTCATGCATCGAGCACGTTATATGTACGTTGCATGAGCCTGTGGGAGAATGGAGGGCGACATTCGGAAACATGCCGGGACGCCCGGACGACAGCAGGAGGCGGCAGGCGCATGACCAGGCCCACCCACGAGGTCGAGTACGAGCAGATGCTCCTCAGCCGCCACGGGCTCCTGCACAACAAGGGCGGCCGGCGCAAGGACGGCCTGATGGACCACAGCGCCTACATCCTGCTCAGCCGCGTCCGCATCCAGGGCCCGATGTCCATCGGCGAGCTCAGCGACGCCTTCGGGCTCGACGCCTCCACCCTCAACCGGCAGACCGCGGCGGCCATGCGCGCCGGGCTCGTGGAGCGCATCCCGGACCCCGAGGGCGGCATGGCCCGCAAGTTCCGGATCACCGACGAGGGCGCCCGCATGCTCGACGCGGAGCGCGAGGGCCTGGTCAGCTCCCTGGAGCGGGTCATGGCCAACTGGTCGGACGAGGACATCTCCGGCTTCGCCGCCTATCTGAGGCGCTTCAACACCGACATCGAGCGCCTGGGCGGCCGCCCCTGGCCGCGTCCCTGACCCTTCGCGGCACCGGGTCGGCGGTGCGGCCGCCGGGCGGACAATCCGTTCGACAGCGCACCGCGCCGCGCGGCAGAGTCCGTCCATGAAGCCGCAGCACTGGCCCCTGTACGGGCTCCGCCTCCGCACACCGCGCCTGGAACTACGCCTTCCCGGGCTGGAGTTGCTGGACGACCTCGCCTCGGTCGCCGCCGAGGGGGTGCACGCGCCGGACGAGATGCCGTTCACGGTCCCCTGGACCGCCGTACCGCCCGAGGAACGCGGCAAGGCGGTGTTCCAGCACGTGCTGTCCACCATCGCCGACTGGTCGGTACGGGACTGGGCGCTGAGCCTCGCCGTGCTGCACGAGGGGCGGGTGGTCGGGCGGCAGGACCTGATGGCGCGGGACTTCGCCGTGACCGGCCAGGTCAGCACCGGTTCATGGCTGGGCCTCGCCCATCAGGGCCGGGGCATCGGCACCGAGATGCGGGCCGCCGTCCTGCATCTCGCCTTCGCCGGTCTCGGGGCCCGGACGGCCGTGTCGGCCGCGATGAGCGACAACCCGCGTTCGCTGGGCGTCTCGCGCCGGCTCGGCTATCTGCCGGACGGCACCGCCGTCGCCGCCGTGCGGGGCGCGCCGGTCACCGTGCGGCGGCTGCGGATGGACCGGGCGCGCTGGGAGGAGTACCGGAGCGTGGAGGTCACCGTCGAGGGACTCGACGGCTGCCGCGCGGAGTTCGGGGCCTGACGCCGCCGGCGCACACCTCGGTCCCGGCCGGGCGGGGCCCGGGAGCCGGACGGAACCCGCCCACCGGCCGGGCCCGGCCGGTCCGCCCGGGGCCCGCTCACTCGGTGGCCCAGGGGACCTCCGGCGCGCGGTAGTAGTCGATGCCCAGCGCCGAGAACCTCGGCCCCTGCGCCCCCAGCCGCACCTTGTACGCGTCCCAGTCGTGCGCGGCCTCGGGCGACCAGCCGAGCTCCGCGATGCCGGGCAGCCGGGGGAACGCCATCTGCTCGATCCCGTCGCTGTCGGTCAGGGTCTCCGACCAGAGCGGCGCCTCCACCCCCAGGACCGAGTCCGCCGGGGCACCGGCCAGGTACGTCGCCGGGTTCCAGTCGTACGAGCGCCGCACCGGGACGTAACCGGCCCAGTTCAGGCCCAGCACGGTGTCCTCGTCGTACTTCATGTCGAGGTAGCTGCGGTCGGCCGGGGACAGCACCAGCCGGGTGCCGTGCGCGGCGGCGGCCGCGACCTGCGCGCGCTCGGCGGCGCCCGTCCTGTCGTACCCCCAGTACTGCGCGACCGCGCCCTTCGCCGGTGTGCCCCCGGTCAGCTGGTGCCAGCCGACCACGGTCTTGCCGTACCTGCCGACGACGGCCTGCGCCTTGTCCATGAAGGCCACGTAGTCCTCGTGGCTGGTGGAGTGCGCCTCGTCGCCGCCGATGTGGATGTACGGGCCGGGGGTGAGCGCCGCGATCTCGCGGACCACGTCGTCCACGAAGTCGTAGGTGACGGCCTTCGGGACGCAGAGCGAGCTGAAACCGACCTCGGTGCCGGTGTACGGCGGCGGCGCGACCCCGTCGCAGTTCAGCTCCGCGTACGAGGCGAGTGCCGCGTTGGTGTGGCCGGGCAGGTCGATCTCCGGGACGACCTCCAGATAGCGGGAGGCCGCGTACCGGACGATCTCCCGGTAGTCGTCCTTCGTGTAGAAGCCGCCGGGGCCGCCGCCGACCTCCGTCCGCCCGCCGTACGTGGCGAGCCTCGGCCAGGAGTCGATCGCGATCCGCCAGCCCTGGTCGTCGGAGAGGTGCAGATGGAGCTTGTTCATCTTGTAGAGGGCGAGCTGGTCGATGTAGCGCTTGACCTCGGCGACGGAGAAGAAGTGCCGGGAGACGTCGAGCATCGCGCTCCGGTACGCGTAACGCGGCACATCGGTGACCGTGCCGCCCGCGACCGTCCACGGCCCCCGCTGGGGGCTCCTGCGCTCCACCCCGGCCGGGAGCAGCTGGCGGAGCGTCTGGACGCCGTGGAAGAGCCCCGCGGGGCCGCGCGCGGTGATGGTCACCGAGCCCCGGCCCGACTTCAGGCGGTAGCCCTCGGCGCCCAGTTCGCCGTCGCGGGCGTCGACGCGCAGCCGGATGCCGTCGCCCCCGTCGCCGGTGACCGGCAGCGGGTAACCGGTGGACGGGCGCAGCACGCCCGCCAGGTAGTCGCCGACCTTCCGGGCCTCGCCCGAGCCGTCGACACGGATCCTGGTGCCCGCCGTGATGGTGTACGGGGAGCCGCCGGGTTCGGCCGCGGCGGGGGCGGGCACGACCTGGCCGAGCGGGCGGGGCGGGGCGGCGGCCGGGCCGCCGTGCGCCGCCGGTCTCTCCGCCGCTCCGGCACCGGAGATCCCGGCCGCGGTGACCAGGAGCAGCGAGCCGAGGAGTCTGGGCAGGGTGGTGCGCGGTGTCCTGTGCAGTCTCACGAGCCGGATCCCTTCGACGGGTTCACACCTGTGGATCTCCTGCGTGACCGATGCGGATCTCTGAGCGACCATGCCATCACCATGCGTATCGCGCGTCTCACGCGCGGTCAAGGTGCAGACCGCTTTCCCTGTTTCGCGGCTGACAGAATCTGTCGCATGGCGGAAATAATCCAGCGCGACGGGACCTGGCACTTCGACGGCGAAACGGTACGGATCGTGCCGGGCCGGGGCAAGGGCGTCCATCCGCTCCGGCAGGAGCTCGGCGAGTGCGCCGTACCGCTGCGGGCCCTGGCGGGCGTCTCCTTCGAACCGGACCGCAAGGGCGGTCGGCTGCGGCTGCGGCTGCGCGACGGCGCGTGCCCGGTGCTGCGGGCGGCCGGCGGGCGGCTGAAGGACGCGGCGGACCCGTACCAGCTGACCGTGGAGAAGGACCGGAGCGGGGTGGCGGAGTACTTCGCCGACGAGGTGCGCGACGCCCTGCGGGTCGAGCAGGTGCCCACCGGCGCGGTCGACGGCTTCCTGCTGCCGGGGCCCGCGGTGCCGGTCGCCGGTGGCGGCGGGGACGGCACGGCCTCGTTCGACGGGGAGACCGTGCGCCTGACGTGGAACTGGAAGGCCAAGGAGGTCAAGCTCTCCGGCGGTCCGGTCGCGTTCCCGGTGTCGGAGGTGACGGGTGTGCACTGGATGCCCGCCATCGGCCTGGAGAACGGCCATCTGCGCTTCGTACGGGGCGAGGACCCGGCCTCCCGCGCCCAGGAGGCCGAGTACGACCCGTACGCGCTGGACCTGTGGGGGCTGTCCAAGAAGGAGTACACGGCGGTCCTGGTCGCGGCGGCGGTCCTGGTGCGGCTGCCGGGCGCGGCGGAGCGCGCCCCGGCGGCGCTGCCCGCCGCTCCCGAGGAGAGCGCGGCCCCGGCGGCCGACGACCACGACGTGGCCCTGCGGCGGCTGCGCGAGCTCGGCGAGCTGCACCGGTCCGGGGTCCTCACCGACGACGAGTTCGCCGCCGCCAAGCAGGCCGTCCTCAGGCGCCTGTAGCGTCCCGGAGCGCCGCGCGCCGGGCCCGTCCCGCCCGCCTCCGGACGGTTCCCGGGCCGTTCGAGACCGTCATCACACCCGAGCCTGCCCGATATCGGGCAGGATTGTTGCGTAAGCGCCCCGCCCATCGCAATATCAACGAGTGCTCGAACGCCGCCCGTCGCATGACGACCTCATCGACCACCTGGTGCGCAGCACCGCGCTCCAGCGCGGTGAAGCCGCCCGGGTGATCCTCGACGTGCTGGCGTACTTCGACGAGACGACCGACGACTTCGTCCGCCGCCGCCACCGCGAACTGCAGTCCGGCGGCCTGGTCAACGCGGAGATCTTCGAGCGGATCGCGGCCGAGCTGCCGCACCGCGCGGTCGCGCCGCCGGAGCTCTCGCTCCGCCAGCTGCGCCGCATCGTCTACGGCTGAAGAACCCGCGGCCGAGCGCCGGGCACCACAGGTACGTCGATGGAGGGGCAGAGACTCTATGTGCGGAATCGTCGGATACATCGGGAAGCGTGACGTGGCTCCGCTGCTGCTGGAAGGGCTGCAGCGGCTGGAGTACCGGGGTTACGACTCCGCGGGCATCGTCATCACCGGCAAGGCGTCGGCGGGCAGGCCCGCCGCGCTGCGGATGGTCAAGGCCAAGGGCCGGGTCCGCGAGCTGGAAGCCCGCGTCCCCAAGCGCTTCACCGGCACCACCGGGATCGCCCACACCCGCTGGGCCACCCACGGCGCCCCGAGCGACGAGAACGCGCACCCGCACCTGGACGCCGACAACAAGGTCGCCGTCGTCCACAACGGCATCATCGACAACGCCTCCGAGCTCCGTGCGAAGCTCGTCGCCGACGGTGTCGTCTTCCTCTCCGAGACCGACACCGAGGTGCTGGTGCACCTCATCGCCCGCGCCCAGGCGGACACCCTGGAGGAGAAGGTCCGCGAGGCGCTGCGCTCGGTCGAGGGCACGTACGGCATCGCGGTCATGCACGCCGACTTCAACGACCGCATCGTGGTCGCCCGCAACGGCTCCCCGGTGGTGCTCGGCATCGGCGAGAAGGAGATGTTCGTCGCCTCGGACGTCGCCGCGCTGGTCGCCCACACCCGCCAGGTCGTCACCCTGGACGACGGCGAGATGGCCACCCTGAAGGCCGACGACTTCCGTACGTACACGACGGAGGGCTCGTCCACGACGGCCACGCCGACCACCGTGGAGTGGGAGGCCGAGTCGTACGACATGGGCGGCCACGACACGTACATGCACAAGGAGATCTCCGAGCAGGCCGACGCCGTCGACCGGGTGCTCCGCGGCCGGATCGACGACCGCTTCGCCACCGTACACCTGGGCGGCCTCAACCTGGACGCCCGGGAGGCGCGCGGGGTCCGCCGGATCAAGATCCTCGGCTGCGGCACCTCGTACCACGCGGGTCAGATCGGCGCCCAGCTGATCGAGGAGCTCGCCCGCATCCCCGCCGACGCCGAACCGGCCTCCGAGTTCCGCTACCGCAACCCGGTGGTCGACCCGGACACGCTGTACGTCGCGGTCTCGCAGTCCGGCGAGACGTACGACGTGCTGGCCGCCGTCCAGGAGCTCAAGCGCAAGGGCGCCCGGGTGCTCGGCGTCGTCAACGTGGTCGGTTCCGCGATCGCCCGGGAGGCCGACGGCGGTACGTATGTGCACGCCGGGCCCGAGGTGTGCGTCGTCTCCACCAAGTGCTTCACCAACACGGTCGTCGCGTTCGCGCTGCTCGCCCTGCATCTGGGCCGGATCAGGGATCTGTCGGTCTCCGACGGCAAGCGGATCATCGAGGGGCTGCGCAGGCTCCCCGCCCAGATCAGCGAGATCCTGGCCAACGAGGACGAGATCAAGAAGATGGCGGCCGAGTACGCGGACGCCAAGTCGATGATGTTCATCGGCCGGGTCCGCGGCTACCCCGTGGCCCGTGAGGCCTCGCTGAAGCTCAAGGAGGTCTCCTACATCCACGCGGAGGCGTACCCGGCCTCCGAGCTGAAGCACGGGCCCCTCGCGCTGATCGAACCGGCGATGCCGACGGTGGCGATCGTGCCGGACGACGACCTGCTGGAGAAGAACCGCGCCGCGATGGAGGAGATCAAGGCCCGCAGCGGCCGCATCCTCGCCGTCGCCCACCAGGTGCAGGAGAAGGCCGACCACACCATCGTCGTGCCGAAGAACGAGAACGAGCTGGACCCGATCCTGATGGGCATCCCGCTCCAGCTCTTCGCGTACCACACGGCGCTGGCCATGGGCCGTGACATCGACAAGCCGCGCAACCTGGCGAAGTCCGTCACCGTCGAATAGGCCCTCCACCGTCGAACAGGCCCTCGCGGAACGGCCGAGATATGCCGTGCGGTCCCGCATCCGCCGCCACCGCGGATGCGGGATCGCGTCGGCACCGGCCGGTGCCTGCCCCGGTGCACCGGCCTGTCCGGTAACCGTGATGTACCCCCCACAAGCACCCAATCCACCTTTCCCGGGCCCTCAAATGCCGGTTTTTGACGGCGATTTGACGCCACGTCGAACGGATGCGCCACAGCGAGGGCACCCAGGGGACGGAAGGGGCCGCGGGGGCGCAGGACGCCGGACTGCCGGGCGCGGGGAGCCGGGCCGTCCGTGCGGGCTTCGGGCCGGCCGCCGCGAGCCGCACGGACACGGCCGGAAGGCGCCGCGGCGGTCCGCGGGAGGTCCGGTGACGGCTCTCAGGGGATGACGACGACCGGGCGCTGCGCGCGTCGCGCGAGGCGGCCCGCCACCGAGCCGAAGATCCTGCCGACGATGCCGTGCGTGGAGCCGACGACGATGGCGTCGGCCGAGTACTCCCGGCCGACCTCCTCCAACTCGTGGCAGATGTCCCCGCCGCGCTCGACGAGCACCCAGGGGACCTCGGTGAGGTAGTCCGCGCAGGCGAGCTCCAGGCCGAGCACCTCGGTGCGGTGATCGGGCACGTCCACGAAGACGGGAGGTTCGCAGCCCGCCCAGACCGTGGTCGGCAGCCGGTTGGCGACATGGACGATGATCAGACCGGAGCCGGATCTTCGGGCCATCCCGATGGCATAGGCGAGGGCCCGCTCGCTGGAGGTCGAGCCGTCGAAGCCGACCACGACCCCATGGCGGAACGCCGGATCGCAGGAATGACGTGTTTCTTCGACCGTCAGCGGGTCCGACATGGGGTCGGCTACCTGCTTGCGGTCGGCGGGTTCGGGGATTTCGTGACCGGCCATCGGTGTCTCGGCGAAGAGAGTCCTCGTGAGGAGAGCGACGTGGGGAAGGAGCGTCAGCGGGCGGTGTTGCGGTGTCCGGGAATCATCTTCCCAACCCCTTACCCCCAAGGGTACGGCGCCACTCCTCCACTGCCCAGACCCGCGCAAAGCGCGCGCGACGTTTCACGGAGCATGCCCGAGGCGGACCGGTATGGCAATGCCGCTTGTGCTGTACACCGACGCCGCCGGGGACGTCCGGCCGCGATCCGTGACCGGACGGAGCCGGGTCCGTCGCCCCTGCGCGCCGGGGTGCGCCCTCCGGGCCCCGGCGCGGCCGCGGAATGGATCATCGCGCCGCCGCCGACGGCACCCCGCCCCGGGAGTCACACCGCACCCGCTCCGGCCCACCCGCCCCGTCGGGCCGATCCACCCGGACGGGTACCTGCACCGGCCCGGCGGGCGGAATCCGGTCGTTGCGGTTTGCCACCACCCCGTTCCGTACGATCACCCCTCCGACCTGCCCAGGGGGCGCAAAGAAGCGGTTGATCACCCGGGTTGTGCGCCGGTTCAATGACTGAATCACGTATGCACAACCAGCTATTTTCAGCCAACTTCATACCCGTACCCATTCCTTGCCGAATTGGCCGATCAACCCCCTTGTCACCAGGCAGGAAGAGACCGCGCGGTACGCTTCCACCCAACGGGGACGGGCCATGAACGCGAGACGCCCTTCCCTGCACGGCCATCGGATGAAACGCTTCGTGATCGAATGCTTCCCGCCAAGTTGCCTTGTCGACATAACGCCGGTTGGTGAACTTGTCACGCCGGCACCACGGGACGCAGTAGATTCGATCTTGGGTATCGAAGTCTGGGGAACTCGTGCAGGACCGAGGGGAAAAGTGCAGGTGCGACAGGCCCGTAAGGACCAGGAAGACGCGAACACCGAGGGGGGCTTAGCGTCATGAGCCAGGACTCCGCCGCCGCAACGGAGGCTGTACGGAAGCTCAGTGGCCGTCGACGACGAGAAGTCGTCGCCGTGCTGCTGTTCAGCGGCGGCCCCATCTTCGAGAGTTCGATCCCGCTCTCCGTGTTCGGAATCGACCGCCAGGACGCGGGAGTTCCGCGCTACCGACTCCTCGTCTGCGGAGGAGAAGAAGGACCGCTGCGAACCACCGGGGGACTCGAACTCACCGCGCCCTACGGGCTGGAGGCGATCAGCAGGGCAGGCACCGTCGTGGTGCCCGCCTGGCGCTCGATCACCTCGCCACCGCCCGCCGAGGCACTGGAGGCGCTCCGCCGCGCCCATGAGGAGGGCGCCCGGATCGTCGGGCTGTGCACGGGCGCGTTCGTGCTCGCCGCCGCCGGCCTGCTGGACGGCCGCCCGGCGACCACGCACTGGATGTACGCGCCGACGCTGGCCAAGCGCTATCCGTCGGTGCACGTCGACCCGCGCGAGCTCTTCGTCGACGACGGCGACGTGCTCACCTCCGCGGGGACGGCCGCCGGGATCGATCTCTGTCTGCACATAGTCCGCACGGACCACGGCACGGAGGCCGCCGGGGCACTGGCCCGCCGGCTCGTCGTGCCGCCGCGGCGCAGTGGCGGCCAGGAGCGCTACCTCGACAGGTCTTTACCTGAAGAAATCGGCTCCGACCCGCTCGCCGAGGTCGTGGCCTGGGCGCTGGAGCACCTCCACGAGCAGTTCGACGTGGAGACGCTGGCCGCGCGCGCCTACATGAGCAGGCGGACCTTCGACCGCAGGTTCCGTTCGCTCACCGGCAGCGCCCCGCTCCAGTGGCTGATCACCCAGCGGGTGCTGCAGGCGCAGCGGCTGCTGGAGACGTCCGAGTACTCGGTCGACGAGGTGGCGGGCCGCTGCGGCTTCCGCTCGCCGGTCGCGCTGCGCGGACACTTCCGGCGCCAGCTGGGCTCCTCCCCCGCCGCGTACCGGGCCGCCTACCGGGCCCGCCGTCCGCAGGGCGGTGGCGCGGAGCCCATGGCCCCGGTGACCGAACCGGTCGTACCCGCCCAGGGCGGTGCCGCGATCCGGCGCACCCCGGCCTCCCCGCCGGGCGCGCACGTCATCACGGCGCCGACGGCCGGCCCGGTCCCGCCGGAGCAGGGGAAACCCGTCCCCGACGCGTACACGACCGGGCGCCCGACCCTGCCCGGTCAACGGAGCGCCCCGTAGGGTGGGGCCATGAACGATCGCATGGTGTGGATCGACTGCGAGATGACCGGGCTCTCGTTGACGGAAGACGCACTCATCGAGGTGGCCGCGCTGGTCACCGACTCGGAGCTGAACGTACTCGGTGAAGGGGTGGACATCGTGATCCGCCCGCCGGACGCGGCCCTGGAGACCATGCCCGAGGTGGTGCGGCAGATGCACACCGCCTCGGGCCTGCTCGACGAGCTGGCCGGGGGCACCACCCTGGCCGACGCCGAGGCCCAGGTGCTGAACTACGTCCGCGAGCACGTGAAGGAGCCCGGCAAGGCCCCGCTCTGCGGGAACTCGGTCTCCACCGACCGCGGTTTCCTGGCGCGGGACATGTCGGCCCTGGAGGGCTATCTGCACTACCGGATCGTCGACGTCTCCTCGATCAAGGAGCTGGCGCGCCGGTGGTACCCGAGGGCGTACTTCAACAGCCCGGACAAGAACGGCAACCACCGGGCACTCGCGGACATCCGTGACTCCATCACGGAGCTGCGCTACTACCGCGAGGCGATCTTCGTACCGCAGCCCGGACCGGACTCGGAGCGGGCCAGGGCCATCGCGGCCCATGTCGCGCCGCCCACACCGTAGGACCTTGTGAAGCCGCTGGTCATAGCCCTTTCGGGGGTCAGGATCAGCGGCTGAACAATGAGGGCGCGAGCACCCTCTCGGACCCTGTACACTTTTTCTCGGCCGGTCAGAAAAAGACCGGACATGGTGGGTATAGCTCAGATGGTAGAGCACCTGGTTGTGGTCCAGGATGTCGCGGGTTCGAGTCCCGTTACTCACCCTGAAGGGAAGGGCCCCGGTCTTCGGACCGGGGCCCTTCTCGTGTTCCGCGCCTCAGGGGGCCTGGGCCCCGCCGGGCCCCTCCGCATGCGGTACGTCACACACGCGGAAGGCCCGGCGCAGGCCGCTCACCGCCCGTGCCGGGGCGGATCGGGTCTCAGCTCGCGTCCGTCCGCGCGTCGGCCCCGGAGCGGCGGGGCGCCTGCGTTTCCAGCAGGACGACGACGGCGGCGTGGAAGCGGTCCACCGCCGCGTCGACGCTCCGGATGAAGCCGGACTCCGCGTTGCCCCGGCCGCTGCCCATGCCCTTGAAGAGCGAGAGCCGGAAGCCGGTGATCTGTGTACCGTCCTTGGGCAGGATGTCGGCGGGCTCGGGCCGCAGGCGTTCCAGGGTGCCGCGCGGCCCCGGGGCGTCCCCCTCGACCAGGGTCTCGATGTGCAAATCGGCCGGGGCGGCGGCCAGTTGGCGGATCAGGCGTTTGGCCTTGCTCAGCGGGTATCCCGATTCGGGCGCGGGCACCTCGATCGACGTACGCAGCTTTCCCGTCCGGAGGTCGGCGGTGATGGCGAGGAGGCCCGGCGTGCCCTCGATCCGGATGACCGCGTGGAGACGCCCCACCGCGCAGAGCTGGTCGGCCAGCTCCGCGCGGCGCACCCGCGGGTCGGCTCCGCGCTTGGCGCGCTGGACCGGCAGTACCTTCTGGCCGAGCTCGCCGCCCAGCCGCAGGCAGACCTGACGGACCAGCCGCTCCCAGTTCTCGATCACTTCCAGGGCACGGGGATCGCCCTGGCACAGCGTCTCGTCGTCGATGCCCCTGCGCACCGGGACCCAGGCCGCGCCCATGTTCTGGAATCCGTGGCAGCCCGAGTTCTCGTGCTGGAGGTAGTGGAGGAGTTCCTGGAGCAGCCAGGCGTGTGCGGCATTGCCCACGCCTTCGTGACGGATCAGCATCTGCGCCTGGTGCGCCACCTCGGCCCAGGACAGATGCCGGAGGGCGACCTTGTGCTTGCGCCGGCCGTCGATCCTCACGTCGACGAGTGAGCTGCCCTCCAGCGCCACGTCGTTGGAGAGGGTGATCACGGCCTCGTATCCACGCCGGGCCGCGATGTCCATGTACGCCTGCACCTGGTCGGCCCTGAGGGCGCTGCCGTTCGTCTTCGTCTCGACCAGCGCGGTCCACAGCTTGCCCGCCCGCTCGACCCGGATGACGCCGTCGGGACGCCGGGGAGTCTCGCCGTGCGGGAACGACACCTCCGTGAACGTCTCCATGCGTCCGGCGGGTGCCCCGAAGGCCGCTGTCAGACGGCGGCCGAACTCCGGGACCTGCGCCATGACGGACAGCACGACCGATGTCGCGCGCGTCTCGCGTTCCCGGTCGCTCTTGAGCGCCGACGCGGGAAAGAGCCGGGCCTCGCGCCACGCGTCGTTCTCGGCGAGGGACCTCTTGGCGGCCCTGGGAAGCGTCACCTTCTTCTTCGCCGTACGCGGACGGGCCGGACGCTTCTCCCGTGCCGGGGGGTCCTCGGCCGTGGCGGCGGCCGGCGGCGATGCCGGGGGCGGGGCCTGTGCGGGGATGACCGGCGGCGCCCCGGGCGCGGCCGCCGGTGCGGGTTCCGCCGGGGGCGCCTGCTCCTCACCCACCTCCTCCCGCGGCACGGCATCGTCCGCGTCGTCGTCGATGTCGACACCGAAGTCCGTGGCCAGACCCGCCAGCCCGGACGCGTAGCCGTCACCGATCGCCCGGAACTTCCAGACGCCGGACCGCCGGTAGATCTCTCCGAAGATCAGCGCGCTGACCGCTCCGGGGTCCTCGATGGCGAACCGGAGCAGTGGTTCGCCGACGCCGTCCGCGAGCGTGAGGCGCAGATCGTGGAGGCCGTCGAACCGGGAGCCGTCGTAACGGCTCGCCGCGACGACGATCCGCTCGACCTCCGGCGGCACCGCGTCGAGATCGAACCCGATCCGGTCCTCGCTGCCCTCGGCCGTGGGCGTCTTCCCCAGAAGCTGCACGCTCCCCGCGCCGGCGACGGGGTTGTTGTAGAAGCAGAAGTCGGCGTCGTTCCCGACCTTGCCGTTCCCGTCGAGCAGCAGCACGGAGACATCGGCGTCCCCCTCGCCCGTGTCGCTGCTCCAGGCCAGGCCCACCATCACCGAGCCGACGTCCTCGCTCAGCGCCGCCAGGCCGACGTTCGAACCCTTGACCATCTCGTGCATGAGGCCCCCCAGATGCACGGCCGCATCGGACGCACCCGGCAGCCTCTCGCGTGACGTTGTGTGGTGCGTCACACATTCGCCGTACACGCAAACCTTAGGGGACGGACCGTCCGTTCGTGGAGAACATGTGAAATACGGAAGTACCACTTCCGCCTTCGCGGCCCCGGGCCGGGGCACCGGTCACCCGGAGCGGGCAGCCGCCGTCATGACGAGTCGCGGACGACCAGTTCCGTGGGGAGGACGATCTGGGGGCGTTCCGGGTGCTCGCCCGCGATCTCCTTGAGCAGGACGCGGGCCATCGTGCGGCCCATCTCCTCGATCGGCTGGCGCACGCTGGTGAGCGCCGGGTCCATGTGGCGGGCCACCGCCGAGTCATCGAAGCCGATGAGCGCGACATCGTCCGGGATGCGGCGGCCCGCCTCGCGCAGCACCTGGCGGGCGCCCGCGGCCATGACGTCCGAGGCGGCGAAGACCGCGTCGACGTCGGGGCGGCGGGCGAGCAGTTCGCGCATGGCCCGTGCGCCGCCCTCCTCGGAGAAGTCCGCGGGGGCGATCAGGCGGTCGTCGGCTCCGAGACCGGCCTCGGCCATCGCCGCGCGGTAGCCGTCCAGGCGGCGCTGCGCGCCGTAGACGTCCAGGGGGCCGGTGATCGTGGCGATGGCGCGGCGCCCCCGGGAGACGAGATGGGCGACCGCCCCACCGGCACCGGCGAAGTTGTCGGAGTCGACCGAGGCGAGCGTCTCGGAGGCCGATCTGCGGCCGCTCATCACGGCCGGCATGCCGAGCTGCTCCAGCAGGTCCGGCAGCGGGTCGGCGGCGTGGACGGAGACCAGCAGCACACCGTCGACGCGGTGCGCGGTCAGGTACTGGGCCAGCCTGCGGCGTTCGCGGTCGTTGCCGACGAGGGTCAGCAGCAGCTGCATCTCGGTGTCGGCGAGCGCCGCGCCGACCCCGCGCACGATGTCGGAGAAGTACGGCTCGGCGAAGAAGCGGGTCTCCGGCTCGGGCACCACCAGCGCGATGGCGTCCGTGCGGTTCCCGGCGAGCGCACGGGCCGCGCGATTGGGTACGTAACCCAGCTCGGCGACGGCCGCCTCCACCGCCTCGCGGGTGTGCGCGCTGACCCGTGGCGAGCCGTTGATGACCCGCGAGGCCGTGCCGCGCCCCACCCCTGCCCGTGCCGCGACTTCTTCGAGCGTGGGCCGGCCACCGCTCCGTACTCGCGCTGCCGCCATGGCTGCCTCCCGTTCGCGGTCAATTTCTCACAGCCGGATGGCCAAACCAAGTCCTGGTGCGGGCTCCCCCGGCCGCCGTACGGGCCGTGCGGACACTCTGCGGCCGCCGTTCTGGGAGCGCTCCCATCCTACGGCGGCCGGAACCGGGCGGACATGACGGAGACCCGGCGCGTACGGCCGGGTCCCGGGAGGGGTGGTGCGGGTCAGCCGAGGCCGGTGGCCGGGGCCGGGGCCGGGGGCAGGGCGTTGCGGCGGATGACGTCGGCGTACCAGTGGGCGCTCGCCTTGGGGATGCGGCGCTGGGTGGCGTAGTCGACGTAGACGGCGCCGAAGCGCTTGGAGTATCCGTACGCCCACTCGAAGTTGTCCATCAGGGACCAGAGGAAGTAGCCGCGGACGTCCACCCCGTCGGCCACGGCCCGTCGTACGGCGTCGAGATGGCCGTGCAGGTACGCGATGCGCTCGGGGTCGGTGACCCGGCCCTCGGGGGACACGTAGTCGTCGAAGGCGGCGCCGTTCTCGGTGACCATGAGCGGCAGTCCGGGGTGGTCGCGGGAGACGTCGGTGAGCAGCTGGTGGAGCCCGTCCGGGTCGATCGCCCAGTTCATCGCGGTGCGCTTCCTGCCCTCGGCGAGGTGGAAGGCGACGTGCTCGGAGCCGGGCCACGGGGAGTGGTCGCTGTTGCCGTGTCCGTCGTCGCGCGAGTCGCCGGTGCCGTCCGCGGGGGCGGAGACCAGGGTGGGCGTGTAGTAGTTGACGCCCAGGACGTCGACCGGGGTGGCGATGGCGGCCAGGTCGCCGTCCCGGACCAGCTCCGGCCAGTCGACCAGGTGCGCGGTGTCGGCGAGCAGGTCCTCCGGGTACGCGCCGCTCAGCATCGGGCCGGTGAAGATCCGGTTGCCCACCGCGTCGATCCGGCGGGCGGCGTCCGCGTCGGCCCGGCCGCCGGTCAGCGGGCGGACATGGTGGAGGTTGAGGGTGACCGAGATCTGCGCGGAGGCGGGGAGGCGGTCGCGCAGGATCCCGGTCGCCCGGCCGTGGGCGAGGTTGAGGTGGTGGGCGGCGCGCAGCGCGGCGGCGGGTTCGGTGCGGCCGGGGGCGTGCACGCCGGAGCCGTAGCCCAGGAAGGCCGAGCACCACGGCTCGTTGAGGGTGGTCCAGGTGGCGACGCGGTCGCCGAGCGCACCGGCCATGATCTCGGCGTAGTCGGCGAAGCGTTCGGCGGTCACCCGCTGGGGCCAGCCGCCCGCGTCCTCCAGGTCCTGGGGCAGGTCCCAGTGGTAGAGGGTGGCGACGGGGGCGATGCCCGCTTCGAGGAGTTCGTCGACGAGCCTGCGGTAGAAGTCGAGGCCGCGTTCGACGGCGGGGCCGCGGCCGGTGGGCTGCACCCGGGGCCAGGAGACGGAGAAGCGGTAGGCCGTCAGGCCGAGCCGCTTCATCAGCGCCACGTCGTCGCGGTAGCGGTGGTAGTGGTCGGCGGCGATGTCTCCGGTGTCGCCGTTGTGGACCTTGCCCGGAGTACGGCTGAAGGTGTCCCAGATGGAAGGGGTGCGGCCGTCCTCGGCCGCCGCGCCCTCGACCTGGTAGGCGGCCGTGGCCGCCCCCCAGACGAAGCCGGTCGGGAACTGGGCCGCCTCGGACGCGGGCTTCGGGGCGGTGTCGGGTCGTACGGCAGTCATGCGGGAGCGCTCCCAGGGTTCGACGGGCGGGGGTGGGCCGGGTGGACGGTGGACGTGGTGACGCGGTGACGCGGTGACGCGGTGACGCGGTGACGCGGTGACGCGGTGACGCGGTGACGCGGTGACGCGGTGACGCGGTGACGCGGTGACGCGATGTCAGCCCTTGACGGCGCCGGACATGATCCCGCCGACGATCTGCTTGCCGAAGACCACGAACACCACGAGCAGCGGCAGGGTGCTGATCAGCGCACCGGCCATGACGATGCTCTGGTCGGGGGTGTAGGAGGCGCTCAGCTGGCCGAGGGCCACCTGGAGCGTGGGGTTCTGCTGGTTCAGGGCGAGGTAGGGCCAGAAGAAGTCGTTCCACGCCTGGACGAAGGTGAGCATCCCCAGCACCATCATCGCGGGGCGGGCCACCGGCAGGACGACGCTGATGACGATGCGGAAGTTGTTCGCGCCGTCGATCTTGGCGGCCTCGACGAGTTCGTAGGGCAGGGCCTCGCTCAGGTACTGCCGCATGAAGAACACCCCGAAGGCGCTGACCAGGGTCGGGAAGATCACCGACTCCAGCTGCCCGCCCCAGCCGATGTCGGACATCATCATGAACAGCGGGACGACGCTGAGCTGCGGCGGGATGGTGAGGGTGGCGATGACACCGGTCATCAGCGCGCCGCGGCCCCGGAAGCGCATCTTGGCGAAGGCGTAGCCGGCCAGGGTGCAGAAGAAGAGCGTGGCGGCCGTGATGCAGCCCGCGACGACGAAGCTGTTGACGATCGCCTTGCCGAGGTGCGCCTGGTTCCAGGCCGCGTCGAGGTTGTGCAGCAGCCGCCCGCCCGGCAGGAACGGCGGTGTGGTGGCGAGCACTTCGTCCTGGGTGTGGGACGCGGCCACCAGCGTCCAGTAGAGCGGCAGCAGCGAGCCGATGCCGACGACGGCCAGGGCGATGTAGGCGAACGGCCCGCCCTGCAACTGCTTGCCCGCGCCCGGCCTGAACCGGCTCGGAAGGCCCGCGTCCCGTCGGCGGGCGGGCGGCACGGTGGCTTCCGGGGCCTTGGCGGTACTGGTCATGGTCATGGAATTCGCTCCCGGTCAGACCGCGGACGTGCGGACGAAGCGGCCGACGAGCCAGTTGACCGCGGCGATGATCAGCAGGAGGGCGAGCATCGCCCAGGCCACTGCGGCGGCCGGACCGAGGTGCCCGAGATTCCAGCCGTAGTTGTAGAGGTAGACGCTGAGCGTCTCGTACTGATTCTCGTTGCCGCCGGTGGCTCCGAGCCTGCCGCCCTCCAGGAGCAGCGGCTCACCGAACAGCTGCATGGAGCCGATGGTCGAGATGACGATCGTGAAGAGGATCGTGGGCCGCAGCGAGGGGATGGTCACCTTGCGGAACTGCTGCCAGCGCGACGCGCCGTCCAGCGAGGCCGCCTCGTAGAGGTCGGTCGGCACGGCCTGCATGGCGGCCAGGTAGATCAGGGCGTTGTAACCGGTCCAGCGCCAGATCACGATGACGGAGATCGCGATCTTCGAAGTCCAGTGGCCGTTGGCCCAGTTGGTGTCGCCGAGCCCGATGAAGTGCAGCAGCCAGTTCAGCAGGCCGCCGTCGGCCCGGAAGACCAGGGCGAAGACGAGGGCGGCGGAGGCCACCGAGGTGGCGTACGGGGTGAGGACGACCGTCCGCCAGAAGGTGCTGGCGCGCAGCCGGTAGTTCAGCAGATGCGCCAGGCCCAGGGCGACGAGCAGCTGCGGGACGGTCGACATGACGCCGATCAGGAAGGTGTTGGCGACGGCCGTCCAGAACTCCGCGTCGTGCAGGATCTTGTCGAAGTTGTCCCAGCCGACCCATTCCATCTGGTTCAGGCCGGTCATCTCCACCCGGTGCAGGGCGATCCACCCGGTGTAGAGCAGCGGGTAGAGGCCGAAGGCGCCGAAGACGAGGAAGAACGGGGCTATGTAGGCGTAGGGCGACGCCTTGTCGTCGAACCGCCACAGCCGGCTCCGCCAGACCTGCCGGCCGGTTCGGGCCGACGCGTGCGGGGATCCGCCGGGTGGCGGGGCGTATGCGTCCCGGGTGGGAGTCGAGGTGGCCACGGGCGGGAGTCCTTCCCTGGGTGACGGGGGCGCCCTGGTCGGGGCGTGGAGCGTGGGGCGTGAGGCGTGGGGCGTGGGCCGGGGCGGGTGCGGCGGGTGCGGTGGGTGGTGCCGACGGGCTGGGTGGTGCGGGCATGCGGGGTGGTGCGGGCATGCGGGGTGGTGCAGAAGTGCCGGGTGGCGCTCGCGGGCTGGGTAGTGCAGGAGTGCTGGGTGATGCAGGCATGCCCGGTAGTGGAGGCATGCCGGGTGGTGCGTGGGCGTGCGGGGTGGTGCGGGGACGTGCCGGGTGGCGCGGGGACGTGCCGGGTGGTGCGGGGACGTGCCGGGGCGGGCGGCTTCGGGGCCGCCCGCACCGGCGGCGGTCAGCCGATCGCCTTGTCGATCGCGTCGGTCGCGGCCTTCCACGCCTTGTCGGGGCTGGTGCCCCGCTGCTCCATGTTGGTGATCTGGGTCGAGATGGTGTCCTTGATGACGCCGTCCTTCGGGCCGAGCACCGCCTCCGGGATGGTCTTGGCCTCGTCGGCGTAGATCTGCCCGATCGGCGCGTCGTTGAAGTACGGGAGCTTCGCGTTCTTCACGTCCGGCAGTTCGTACGCGCCCTTGTTGGACGGGAAGACACCGATCGCCTTGAAGACGGCGGCCTGCTGCTCGGGCGCGGTCAGCCACTTCACGAGCTTGCCGGCCTCCTCGACGTTCTTGCCCGACTTGGGCACGGCGAGGAAGGAGCCGCCCCAGTTGGCGGCGGTCGAACCGGGCGCGGTGGTGATGTCCCACTTGCCCTTGTTGCCCTCACCGGCGTTGGCCGAGATCTGTCCGGCCATCCACGCGGGGCAGGCCACGGTGGCGATGGTGCCCTTGCGCAGCGCGGGGACCCAGGTGTTGGTGTCGAACTGGGCCAGGCCCTGGGAGAGCTTCTTGGAGGCGACCTCGGCGGCCAGGTTCCAGCCCTGCTGGACGCTGGGGCTCTCCTTGTAGACCGGCTTGCCGCTCTCGTCGTAGTACTGCTTCGCGTTCGAGCTCACGATCGCGTTGAACATGGCGCTCGCGGAGTCCATGAAGTACGTGCCCGCGGGGGCCTTCTTCTTGTACTCCTCACCGAGCTTGAGGTAGTCCTCCCAGCCGCCCGCGACCTTCTTGGCGACCTCCGCGCGGTCGGTCGGCAGTCCGGCCTTCTTGAACAGGTCGGTGTTGTAGCAGAGGGACATCGGGCCGATGTCGGTGCCCGCGCCGATCACCGCCCCGCTGGGCGCGGTGGCCTGCTTCGCCTTCCAGGAGACCCAGTCGCCGACGTCGATCACCTTGCCGAGGTCGGCGAAGGAGTCCGCCTTGGTGTCGGTGATCTCCTTGATCCGGCCGACCTCGATGCCCTGGACGTCGGCGAGACCACTGCCCGAGTTCAGCTGCTGGAGCAGCTTGGGGTAGTAGATCTTCTCGTCGGCGGTGACGTCCTCCTTGACCGTGATGTTCGGGTGCAGTTCGTGGTACTTGGCGAAGAGCCCGGCCTCCTTGTAGCCGAACTGCCCGAAGTCGGCGACGGTCAGCGTGATGTTCCCGTTCGCGTCGGGGCCCGTGCTGCCCGAGGTGTCCGAGTCGCTGCTGCAACCGGTCAGCAGCAGGGCCGGGATCGTCAGGCCCGTGGTGGCCAGAACCGCGGCTCTGCGGCGCCGGCCGGCGACGGTGCGGGTGATGCGCATTCCACTACTCCTTGTTCCGGGTGGGACGTTCCGGGTGGGACGACCTGAACGGGACGTCCCGATGGCTGGCGTTCGGACCGCGCGACCGGACCGCCGGTGAGTGCGGGTGCCGCGTGGTTCAAGGGGGAAGGGCACGGGCAGTGCCGTTCGGACGGGCGGACCCATCCGATGTGGGAGCGCTCCCATGCGTCGATGTCGGAAGGTTCCTGCCTCGAAGGGGTGGGTGTCAAGAGTTGAAGACGCTTCCGTTGCCCGAGCGTGTCCGGCAAGTCACGCGACCGTGTCCCGCCTAGGTCTTGCCACAACCCGTAGGCGCTGTCCGGGATTTCCAGCTGTACGGAGAAACCGCAGGCCAAGGGCGCGGTGGCGGCGGCGCACCCAGCGCAGCGCGCAGGGCGGCCCCGCGGCACGGCGTTTCCGCCCGCCGCGGCGAGCGGTCCGTGTCATCCCGGGTTCACACCGCCCGCCCGCCGGAAGGTGAACGGGACATCGCACGGCGGGGCGGCCGGGACCCGTTCGACGCGCGGCCGCCTTCTTCCTCCGAAGCCGGGGCGGGACGGGGAACGGGAAGCGGGAAGCGGCAGGGAGAGGGGCGGGAAGCGGGGAGCGGCAGGGAGAGGGGAGCGGCAGGGAGAGGGGCGGTGCCCCGACCGGGGCGTACCGACCACGACGCGCCGACCGGAGTCAGGCGCGCCGGGTGACCCCAGAGACCCGCGAACCCAGGAACCCGCGAACCCAGAGACTGGCAACCCCAGAGACCGGCAACCCCAGAGGCCGGAGGGCCTACGCCGCCCGCAGCCGGGCCAGTGTGGATTCCAGTTCGTTCTGCGCGGCCCGGCCCGCCGATTCCGCGTCCCCGGCCACCACGGCCCGTACCAGCGCGTCATGGGTGGCGTCGCCGTGGTCCGGATCCTCACGGCGCAGCCCGAACAGTTCCACCAGGTCGATGAGGCCCTGCCGCAGCGCGGGCGCGAACTCGCCGAAGAGATCGGTGAGTACGGGGTTGTGCGCGGCGGCCACCACGGCCCGGTGCAGCGCGATGTCCGCGTCCACGAACCGCGCGTCGTCCCCGGCCCCCGCAGCCCGCCGCGCGGCGAGCGCCTCGTCGAGGGCGATCAGGTCCTCGTCCGTACGGCGCCGCGCGGCCAGCCGGGCGGCCTGGACCTCGATCAGCATGCGCACCTCGTACACATCGGTGACCGCGGCCCGGCGCAGCCGGGTCGGCCAGTCCTCCGTCACCCGGTCGGCGATGACGAAGACGCCCGCGCCCTGCCGGGGCTGGAGCAGCCCGAGCGTGGCCAGGGTGCGTACCGCCTCGCGGACCGTGGAGCGGCCCACGCCCAGCGTCCTGGCCAGGGTCGTCTCGCCGGGAATCCGCGTGCCGACCGGCCAGTGCCCCTCGGTGATCTGCTCGCGCAGATGGTGCGTGGCCTGTTCGACCAGGGGGCTGGGGCGGAGCGGACCGAGCGAGGACACTGCGTTCACCTGTCAGGTTGTCTGAGGACTTGTGGTGTGGCTACTCTACCGGGCATGACGCACAGCGGTCTCCTTCTTCTCGGCTGCCGCGGCGGGGCCTGAAGCGACCGGCACCCCGCCGCGGGTTGCCGTGCTGTGCCGGTCGCATCCGGCGATGCGAGAAGAGACCGTCCTCATGTCCGACCGTCAGTCCCCGATGCACGGCTTCCCCACCATCTGCACCCCGCGCGGGCCGGTGCCCGCCGACGCCCCCCGCTGGAATCCGCAGCGGACCGGCTCCATGCCCTCCCACCGCTATCGCTCCGCGTTCGACCGCGTGGACATCCCGCTGACCGGCCGCACCTGGCCGCAGGCCCGTATCGAACGTGCCCCGCTCTGGGTGCCGGTGGACCTGCGCGACGGCAACCAGGCGCTGGCCGAGCCCATGGACACCCCGCGCAAGCGCCGGATGTTCGACCTGCTGGTCGCGATGGGGTTCAAGGAGATCGAGATCGGCTATCCCTCCGCGAGCCGCACCGACTTCGACTTCGTCCGGCACCTGGCCGGGAGCGGCGCCGTGCCCGACGACGTGACCGTGGTCGTCTTCACCCCGGCCAAACCGGACCTGATCGAGCGGACCTTCGAGTCCATCGAGGGGATGGACCGCGCGGTCGTCCATCTCTACATCCCGACCGCCCCCGTCTGGCGCGAGGTGGTGCTCGGCCGCGACCGGGCCGCGGTGCGCGGCACCGTACGGGAGGCGGCGCGGCAGATGGAGCGGCTGGCGCGGGCGCGGCCCGGGGCGGACATCAGGTTCGAGTTCTCCCCCGAGGTGTTCATCCTGACCGAGCCGGACTTCATCCTGGAGATCTGCAACGGCCTCACCGAGCTGTGGGACGCCTCCCCGGACCGGCCGGTCATCCACAACCTGCCCGCCACGGTGGAGATCGCCACGCCGAACGTGTACGCGGACCAGATCGAGTACATGCACCGCCATCTGGAGCGGCGGGACTCGGTGATCCTCTCCGTCCACCCGCACAACGACCGCGGCACCGGCACCGCGTGCGCCGAGCTCGCCGTTCTGGCGGGCGCGCAGCGGGTGGAGGGGTGCCTGTTCGGCAACGGGGAGCGCACCGGCAATGTCGACCTGGTCAACCTGGCCCTCAATCTGCACGCCCAGGGGGTCGACCCGATGATCGACTTCTCCGACATCGACGAGATCCGCCGCACGGTCGAGTACTGCAACCGGCTGCCGGTGCCGCCCCGTCACCCCTACGGCGGCGACCTCGTGTACACCGCGTTCTCGGGCACCCATCAGGACGCCATCAGCAAGGGTCTCGCCCATCACGCGCGCAGCGGCTCCGAGCTGTGGTCGGTGCCGTACCTGCCGATCGACCCGGCGGACGTGGGGCGTACGTACGAGGCGGTCATCCGGGTCAACAGCCAGTCCGGGAAGGGGGGCATCGCCCATCTGCTGCGGAGCAACTACGGCGTGGACCTGCCGGGCCGGCTGCGCGCGGACTTCTCCCGCACGGTGCAGACCTCGACCGACGACAGCGGTCTGGAGGCCACTGCGAAGGACCTGTGGGAGCTGTTCGACGCGACGTACCTGGCGCCCGGACGGGACGGGGCCGTGGCCCTGACCTCCTGGTCCACGGACCGGAACCCGGCCGGTGAGCACCGCTTCATCTGCACGCTGCGGGTGGACGAGCGGGAGGGCGACTACGAGGGCACGGGCAATGGCCCGGTGTCGGCGTTCACCCGCGCACTGGCGGCCGCGGGCATCGAGGTGGACGTCCTCGACTTCACGGAACACGCGACGGGCCCGGGGCAGAGCAGCCCGGCGACGGCGTACGCGGAGTGCCGGGTGGGCGGCCGGCTGTGCTGGGGCGCCGGCCAGGACACCTCCGTCCTCACGGCCTCGATCCTGGCGGTGCTGTCGGCGGTGAACCGGGCGGAAGCGGCACGCGACCGCACCGCGTAGGAGCGGGATACGGGGCACGAGCCGGGACAGGGGTACGGGGCCGGGGCCCGGGGGCAGGCCGCCCCCGGGCCCCCGGGCCCCGGGCCACGCCGAGCGGCAGCGGATACGGCGATCGGCACCCTCCAGGCACCCTCCAGGCACCGGCGAGGCACTGGCGAGACACCGGCCAGGCACCCCGGGAGCGTGGGAATCCCGGGCCCCCGAGGCTCCCCCGGGGAGCCCATCGGGAGCCCTGAGCGGTTCAGACTCTCCCCGGGCGCTTTCGGAACGTCGCGTTCCGGCGGGCCGCCCCGCGCCGCCCCCGGTCCCCCCGGTGCCTGCGCCGGTCGCGCTCGGGCCGTCGTCCGCCGAGCCCGATCCGCAGGCACACCTCCGTACCGCCGAGCACCGAGTCGCCGATCCGCAGATCGCCGCCGGTGGACTCCACGACCCGGCGCACGATGTCCAGGCCCAGCCCGGTCGATCCCACCGCGGCCCCCGCCCCGCCCCGGCCGCTGCCGCCACGGGCGAGGGCCGCCTGAGGGTCGGCGATGCCGCCGCCCGCGTCCGAGACCAGCACGATCACCGCGTCGCCGCTGAGGTGCACATCGACGGCGAAGGCGGTCGTCTCCGGGGTGTGCCGGAAGACATTGCCGAGCAACGCGTCCAGCGCGGCGACCAGTTCGGGCCGGGCGACCGGGACGCGTACCATCCGGTCCACCCCCGCCAGGCTCACCTCCCGGCCCTCGTCCTCGGCGAGCGCCGACCAGAAGGCCATCCGGTCCCGGATCACCTCGGAGACGTCGCAGCCCGCTCCGGCGGCGCCGTTCAGGCCCTGGGTCTGCGGGCGCTGCTCGCGGGCGGTCCTGATGATGGTGTCGACCTCGCGCTCCAACTGCTGGACCGCGGCCCGGGTCTGCTCGGCGGCCGGGCTCTCGCCGAGCGAGGCGGCGTTGAGCCGGAGCACGGTCAGCGGGGTGCGCAGCCGGTGCGAGAGGTCGGCGGCCAGCTCCCGCTCGTTGGCCAGGAGCTGGACGACCTGGTCGGCCATGGAGTTGAACGCGGCGGCGGCCGAGCGCAGTTCGGTCGGGCCCTCCTCCACCACCCGGGTGCCCAGCCTGCCCTCCCCGAGGTCGTGGGCGGCGCCCGCGAGCCGCTGGGCGGGCTCCACCATCCGCACGCCGAGCCGGTCGGCGACCGCGACGGAGCCGAAGACCAGCGCGATGCCGACGCCCGCCAGCACCAGCCAGGCGGTGGCCACGCCGTTGGAGACCTCGTCCTCGGGCACGAACACCTCGACGACGGCCACGTCCCCGGAGCCGAGCGCGGTCGGCTGGAGCAGCGCGAAGCCGCCCGGCACCTCGGTGATCGAGGCGCGCCCGGCCTTGCGCACGGTGCTCAGGTCCGCGCGGGTGGCGTGGCCGACGCCGATCTCCAGGGGCCGGCTGTCGGTCTCGTCGGCGGCCGGGATGTGCACGGCCATCCGGCCCCCGCCGCCCGGTTCGGTGGTGAGCACGGCCGTTTCGAGTTCTCTGCGGTCGGTGGTGATGGAGAGCGTCGGGCCGATGGTGGCGGCCTGTCGCTCGGCGTCGGAGAAGGCGCGGTCCCGGGCCATTTCCTTGACGACCAGACCGAGCGGTACGGCGAAGGCGACCACGACCATCGCGGTGACGGCCAGACAGACCTTGACCAGGGCCCATCTCATGCAGGCCGCTCCGGGTCCGGGGCGGGCGGCTGGAGCTTCACACCGACCCCGCGCAGGGTGTGCAGATAGCGCGGCCGCGCGGCCGTCTCCCCCAGCTTCCGGCGCAGCCAGGACAGATGGACGTCGATGGTCTGGTCGTCCCCGTAGGATTGCTGCCAGACCTGGGCCAGGAGCTCCTTGCGGGGCACGACGACTCCCGGCCGCCCGGCGAGGAAGGCGAGCAGGTCGAACTCGCGGCGGGTCAGGTCGAGCGCGGTGCCGTCCAGTTCGGCCTGGCGGCGCAGCGGGTCCATGCTGAGCCCGCCGACCCGTATGACGCTCGGCGGGGGTGCCTCGCCCCCGGCGGCGCGCGAGCGGCGCAGCACCGCTGCCATCCGCGCGGACAGGTGTTCCACGGAGAACGGTTTGGTGAGGTAGTCGTCGGCGCCGTCGTTGAGCAGCCGGACGATCTCGCTCTCGTCGTCGCGCGCGGTGGCGATGATCACGGGCACGTCGGTGACGCCCCGGAGCATCTTCAGCGCCTCGGCGCCGTCCAGGTCGGGCAGACCGAGGTCGAGGATGACCACGTCGAAGCGGAAGTGGGCCACTTCGCGCAGCGCTTCGAGCGCCGTGCCGACGCTGCGCACCGTATGGGACGCCTCGGTCAGGTGCCGGATGAGGGCGGATCGTACGAACTGGTCGTCCTCGACCACGAGCACACTTGCCATGGGCGGCACCGTACGCCATTCGGGGGACAGTGGTGGTGTCCGCGGGGGTTACGGATCGGGGTGCGGCCCGATGGTGCAGGATGGGTCGGTTGCGGACCGGGGCGCGCGGCCGCGCTCGTACGGCCGTACGAGCCGTCCGGGGCCGCGCCCCGGGGGCCGAACGCGTCTCAGCCGAAGGCGGTGGGGGGCGGTGGCGGGGACGGTCTGGCGTCGGCGTCGCTCACCGCCGCCGCGCCACCGGTGAAGTCGGCGAGCGCGCGTCCGTGTTCGACGCGGCCGGGATGCGGATCGGTCGCCACCCGGCGGGTCAGCTCGGCGACCGCCGGCGGGGCGTCCGAGGCGAGCAGTACGGCGTTGCCGAAACGGCGGCCGCGCCACACGGTCGGGTCGGCGGCGAGCGCCAGTTCGGGGAAGACCGTGGCCGCGGTCGCGATCTGGCCGCGCAGATGGGTCAGCGGCGGCCCGTCCGCCAGGTTGGCGACGTAACTCCCGCCGGGCTTCAGGACGCGGCGGACCTCGGCGAGGAACTCGGTGCTGGTGAGGTGGGCGGGGGTACGGGCCCCGCTGAAGACGTCGGCGATGACGAGGTCCGCCCAGCCGTCCTGGACCTTCCCGAGCCCGGCGCGGGCGTCGGCGGTCCTGACCCGGATCCGGGCCTGCGGGTCCAGCGGGAGTTCCCGGCGGACCAGTTGGACGAGCGCGGCGTCCACCTCGACGATCTGCTGGGTGGAGCGGGGCCGGGTCGCGGCGATGTAGCGGGCGAGGGTGAAGGCCCCGCCGCCCAGGTGCACCACGTGCAGCGGCTGTCCGGGGGGTGCGACGAGATCGGCGATGTGGCCGATCCTGCGCTGGTACTCGAAGGAGAGGAACGTGGGGTCGTCGAGGTCCACGTGGGACTGCGGGGCGCCGTCCAGGGTCAGCGTCCAGGCGCGCGGCCGCTCCCGGTCGGGGACCAGCTCCGCGAGGCCGCCGTCGACCGGTTCGGCCAGGGGCTCCGTCCGGCGCCCGGACCGCCCGGTCCTGCCGTTCCCCGCTGTGCGGTCGGACCGCTTACGGGCGCCCGCACCCCCGCCCGACGCTCCTCGACGTGCCACCGCTGCTCGTGCCCGCTCACTGCTCTTCGCTCGGGACCGGTAGGGAACCGGCCGTGCCGGGGAAACCCGCCCACCTGCCCATTATGGGCGTGGGCGAGGCGGCGGTGGTCAGCGGCAGTTGTCGGCGGCTTCGATCAGCCGGGCCGCCTGGTCGAGCGCGGCCCGCAGCACGGCCGGATCGGTGACCGGGGCGTCGTCCTCGGGCGGCAGCAGCCAGCCGCTGCCGGTGACGGGCGGCTCGGCGGGGATGCGCAGCCCCCGGCCGGCGGTCCGCGTACAGGCGCTGCCCGGTACGTCCCACGCCTCGGCCGTGCCGGGCGGCACGAGGAAGCCGAGGGTGTCGCAGGCGCCGTCGTGCAGGACCGGGCCGATGTCCTGACCGGCGTCCCGGCGCAGGATGTCGACGGCCTCCAGGCCCTGGCGGGCCGGGACGGTCACCAGGTCGCAGGGTGCGGCACCGTGCTCCTCCGTGACGGCGGCGGGCGCCGGGGCGCCCGGTACGGCCGGGGTCGTCGCAGCAGTGGTCCGCGGGCCGGTCTCCGTGCCGAGGTGCAACAAGGGACCTCTCCTCTCATCGCCGGGCGGAGCCGGATTCCGTCTCCGCATGGACCAACGCGCCGACGGCGTCAAGGGCTACGGTGCCACGCCGCCGCAAAGGGTGGCAGTTCATGGCGGATCACGGGCGAGATGCCCGCTTTGTACGGAAACGCTGCGTGTGTGGCTCCTCACAGCAGGTACGTTCTTGCTCCGCCGGGACACCGGAAGCAGGAGCCCGGTTGCAGACGAGCTGCAGAAGAAAGGTCCCCGCCATGGTGTCGACAGGGGCAGTTCCCAACCTCGCCTTCCGGCGGCTGCGCGGTCAGCGCTCCGCCGGGGAGTTCGCTGCCGCGGTACGCAGATCGGCCCGCGAGATCGGCGAGCAGGTCGCGTGCGACGCCCGGTACATCGGACGCGTGGAGTCCGGGGAGATCCGTTGCCCCAACTACGCGTACGAACGGGTCTTCCTGCACATGTTCCCCGGAACGACCCTGGCGGACCTGGGCTTCTCGCCGCGCGAATCCGTACGCGGCCGGGGGGCGCGGGCCACTGCCGACACCCCACCACCCCCCACGCTCCACAGCGACACCGACGAGGAGAGCGACGTGCTGCGTCGCGTATTGATGACGAGCGGCACCACCGCGATGGCGGCCGCCACCCTGGGCCTCGGCCCCCCGTCCGCCGCCGCCGTTCCCGACCCGCGCCGGGTCGGCGAGACCGAGGTGAGCGCCGTCGAGAAGGCGGTGCGGCAGATCCGGCTGCTCGACGACCGGCACGGCGCCGACGGCCTGTACCGCAGGGCGTCCCGGCCGCTGCGGGCGGCGTACGCGCTGCTCGACTCCGGGACGGCCGCCCGGCGCTCCACCGTCGACCGGCTGCACGCCGGAGCGGGCGAGCTGGCCATCTCGGTGGGCTGGCTGGCCCATGACTCGGGCCGCTTCGAGGACGCCCGCTCGCACTACGCGGAGGCGCTCGCGACGGCCCGGGTGGCCGGGGACGCGGCGCTGGAGGCGCACGCGTTCTGCAACACCTCGTTCCTGGCCCGGGACACCGGGCGGCCCCGGGAGTCCGTGCGCGCGGCGGAGGCCGGGCAGCGGGCGGCGCAGCCGCTGGGCTCGCCCCGGCTGCTGGCCCTGCTCGCGCTGCGGGAGGCGGGGGGCCGGGCGGGGCTCGGGGACCGTACGGGCTGCGAGCGGGCCATCGGCCGGGCGCACACCGCGTTCGGGCGCGGTCCGTGCGACGCCGACCCGGAGTGGATGACCTTCTTCCGGGAGGCGGAACTGGAGATGCTGGAGGCGCAGTGCTGGTCGACGCTGGGCGACTGGTCCCGGGCGGCCCGGCACGCACGGCGGGCCGCCCGGCTCCAGGACCCGCACTTCACCCGGAACCTGGCGCTGTACCGGACCGAGCTGACCTGGGACCTCGCCCGCGCGGGCCGGGTCGCGGAGGCGGCCGCGGCGGGCCACCAGGTGCTGGACCTGCTGGGCCGGGTCCGGTCGACCCGCATCCGGGCGATGCTGACGGAGGCGGTGACGGTGCTGGTGCCGCAGCGCTGCGTCACGGAGGTGCGTGACTTCCTGGAGCGGCACACGGAGGCGGCGAAGCCCGCCGCCTCGTAGCACCGCGGGCCCTCAGTGCTCCAGGTGACCGGTGTCGTTCCAGCGTTCGATCGCGGGTGCCCCGTAGGCCCAGCCCAGCACCGAGAGCGACGTCGGGTCGAGCCGGACGCGGGCCGCGAACGACACGTCCTCGCCGAGCCACCGCGCCCCCAGGGCCCGCAGGATGTGGCCGTGGGCGAAGACCAGGACGTCACGGTCGGCCGAGCGGGCCCAGGCCACGATCTCGTCGGCGCGGGCGGACAGCTCGGCCGGGGTCTCCCCCTCCGGCACCCCGTCGCGCCAGATGAACCAGTCCGGCCGGATCGCCTTGATCTCGGCCGGGGTCATCCCCTCGTACGCCCCGTAGTCCCACTCCATGAGCGCGTCCCACGGCTCGGCCCGGTCCGCGAATCCCGCGAGGTCACAGGTCTCCCTGGCGCGCACCAGCGGGCTGGTGCGCACTTCCAGGCCCGGCAGCTCTGCCCACGGTCCGCGCCGCAGCCGCTCGCCGAGGAGCTTCGCGCCCGCCCGGCCGGTGTCGAGGAGCGGGATGTCCGTCCTGCCGGTGTGGTTGCCGTTGACGGACCATTCCGTCTGCCCGTGCCGGGCGAGCAGGATACGCGGTGCCATGACGGCTCTCCCTGAACTGAGATCTGAGGCCGGCGATCGCGATGATGTGGATCATCCGGTTTTCCCATCATCGCGTACGTGCTCGCGAGGCAACCTGCGGGGCCGCGCCGACGTCCCACTCTGCGCGGAGAAATCTGCCCGCACGCGGGAATTCCGAAAGGACCCCGTGGGAATCGCGACCGGACCGCCCCGTACGGTTGAACGCCCGTCGTCGGTCGCATGAACACATGATGGAGAGCTTCCGGATGCAGCCTGCCAGCACCGCGCCCGTGGCGCGCCCGCGGCCCCGTTGGTGGACCGAGCTGCCGCTGTTGGCCCTGGTGTACGGAGCCTACTCGGCGGGCCGGCTGGTGGCGCGCGGCGACGTGTCCACCGCCGTCGACCACGGCCTGAGCATCCTGCGCCTGGAGAAGACGCTCCACATCAACCTCGAACACCCGCTCAACCGGCTGCTCACCGCGCACCCCTCGATAGGCATACCCTCCGACTTCGCGTACGCGTCCCTGCACTACCTCGTCACCCCGGTCGTCCTGGTCTGGCTCTTCCGCCGCCGCCGGGAGGTGTACCGCAGGGCCCGCACCTGGCTGATGACCTCCACCATGCTCGGCCTGATCGGCTTCACCCTGCTGCCGACCTGCCCGCCCCGGCTGCTGGAGGCCCGGCACGGCTTCGTCGACACGATGGCGCAGTACAGCTCGTACGGCTGGTGGGGGACCGAGGCCAGCGCCCCGCGCGGCATGGGCGGCATGACCAACCAGTACGCGGCGATGCCGAGCCTGCACGTCGGCTGGGCGCTCTGGTGCGGCATCCTGATCTGGCGCCACGGCAAGAACCCGTACGTCCGGGCCCTGGGCGTCGCCTACCCGCTGATCACCACCTTCGTGGTGATGGGGACGGCCAACCACTACCTCCTCGACGCGGTCGCGGGCGCCGCCGTGATGGGCCTCGGAGCGTTGCTGGCCCGGCCCGTGATGCGTCTCGCGGACCGGATCAGGGACCGGGTCGGGGCCCGCTTCCCGAGGATCGCCCCGGTCGCGGAGTCCCCGGTTGTCAGTGCCGGATGCAAGACTTCCGCGGGTGAGCGAATCCCCGGCCAGCGGACCACCTCCGCAGACTCCACCGATGCCGCCGCATCGGCCGACGCAGACGCCTCGGCCGGTCGCGTCCCCCGGGCCGACGCCGCCGCCCCCGCGGGAGCGGGAGCCGCGGGCGACGACGCTCCGGCAGCGACTCGCTGAGCTGCGGGGCCCGGCCGTCCCGCCGCGTCCGCTGGACGCCCGCGCGCTGGCCGCCCTGGCCGCCAACCCCGGCTGCCGCCGCCGCGCCCTGCTGGACGGCGCGGGGGTGGACAAGGCCGCCCTGGCCTCGGCGCTCGGCTCTCCGGCCCCCTACGGGCAGTCGCAGTTCGCCTTCGTCCGGGGCAACGCCTTCGAGGCCAGGGTCAAGGCCGACGGCGGCACGGAGCTGATGCGGCTGCTGCACGAGCACCTCGGCGGCGGCGGTGAGGAGCCGCACGGGATCGCGGTGCCCGATCTGACGGCGGCGGGCCCCGAGGGCCGCGCCGCACGCACGGCGCTGGCACTGCGGGAGGCGACCGAGGCGGGCGGCTGGGCGCTGCTGGACCACCCGATGCTGGCCCTGGAGGTGGCGGGCTCCCCCGCCTATCTGGAGCCGGACGCGGTGGCGGTGCACCCCGACGGCACCTGGACGGTCGTCGAGATCAAGTCCTTCCCCATGGTCGACGGCTCGGCCGACGCCGCGAAGGTCGGCGCGGCGGCCCGGCAGTCCGCCGTCTATGTGCTGGCGCTGGAGCGGGTCGCGGAGCGCACCGAGGGCGCCGAGGTCGGCCACCGGGTGCTGCTGGTCTGCCCGAAGGACTTCTCCAACCTGCCCACCGCCTCGGTGGTCGACGTGCGCAAGCAGCGCGCGGTCACCCGCCGCCAGCTGACCAGGCTGACCCGGATCGAGGAGATCGCGGCGGCCCTGCCCCCGGGCGCGGGCTTCGACCCGGAGCGCCCCCGGCAGCAGTTGGAGGCCGCGGTCGAATCGGTCGGCGCGGCGTACGCCCCGGAGTGCCTGGCCGCCTGCGAGCTGGCCTTCCACTGCCGGGCGAGGGCGCGCGAGGCCGGTGCGGTGGAGGCGCTGGGCCGGAGCGTGCGCGGCGAGCTCGGCGGGCTGACCACGGTGGGCGAGGTGCTGGCGGCGGCCGCGGGCAAGGAGGGCGATCCGGCGGATCCGACGGTCGCGGCCCTGCGCCGGGCGGCGGCGCTGCGCGCCGAGGCGCTGGCGGGCGGTCCGGCATGTCACTGATCAGCACCCTGGCCCGGCTGGAGGCCGTGGAGAGCGGCCGGGCACAGCCGATGGCGACGGTCCGGCACCGCCACCTCACCGACCGGCCGCTCGTCCTGGTCCCGCTGACCACGGCCGGTGAGGCGGGCGCCCCGCTGGGCGCGCTCGTCGGGACGGACCGGGAGGCGCCCCGGCTGCTGACGGTCGCGCAGCCGCGCGACCGGGACCTGCGGTTCTCGTTCCTCGCCGAGCTGGCCGAGGCGGTGCTGCCGCACATCGAGGCGTACGAGGACGTCGTCGAGCCCGCCGAGCGCAACGAGACCGACCCGGAGACCGGGAAGCGGACCAAGGTCGAGGTCGAGCTGTGCGCGGACGCGCCGCAGCTGATCGTGCCGAGCCGGGCGGGCATCGAGTTCGTCCGGCTGCTGGGCCGTTCCATGCGGTTCCGGCGCACCGCCGAGGACGACCCGGACGCCCCGTACCCCGCGCCCGCCCGGGTCCCGCTGCTGGGCCGCTGGCTGACGCACTACGGGGAGCGGGCCAGGGTGCCCGGCTCCTCGCTGCTGCTCGCCACCACCGATCTGCTGAACCGACACTGGGCGACCGGGCAGAGCAGCCTGGAGGATCAGCATCTGGGTGCGCTGCTGGCCTGGATCGACACCCCGGAGGGCGAGTCGGGCGCCTCGGCGGCGCTCCGGGCGGAGCTGGCGCGGGACGGCGAGGGGCAGCTGCTGTGCCCGCCCGCCGGTCCGGCCACGGACCCCGCGTTCGACAACCGGCTGCTGGCGCCCGCCATCGAGAAGTACGACCGGGCGCGCACCTCGCTCGCGGCGGCGGAGGACGGCCTGGCGGCCGATGCCCGGCTGGGCGAACTGACCGCCGCCGAGCGGGAGATCAGGGCGCTGCTGGCCCGGGTCACCCGGCCGACGTGGGACGCGGTGTGGCGGGGCCTGGATCTGCTGCGGGAGCTCCCCGAGGGGGCCAGGGCCGAGGACCGCTGGACCAGGGACCGCTGGTCGTTCACGGGCCACCGGGACCGGGTGCGTTCGGGCGAGCCGCCGCAGCCGCGCCGGGACGACGCGGTGACGGCCGCGCAGAAGCTGGCCTCGCGGGAGACGGCGCAGGCCCAGCTGGAGGCCCAGGAGGCGCTGGACGATCCGCTGGTGCTGGCCGGGCGGCGGCTGGCCGGTGAGGCGTTCGTCGCGGAGGTGGCGGAGGTGGTGATGGCGTACAGCGAGTCCAAGCGCCCGTCGCCGCGCCCGCTGGTCACGGTCCGCACGGAGGAGCACCCGCATCTCGGCGAGCGCACCAAGGTGTACCGCTCCCTGGAGGGCAGGCCGCAGACCGCCGAGTTCGTGGGGTACGCCGAGCCGGACGACGGGGGCGCGCCCCCGCTGGTGCTGCGGATCCTCGACCGGATGGGCCGGGGCAAGGAGCCCGCCCCGGGTTCGTTGCCCGAGCCTGGCGACCGGATCGCCTGGACGCTCTTCGAGCACGATCAGCGCGGCGGCCCGAAGCTGCCGGACCCGGAGGCGACGCCCTGGACGCACGGCGGCCCGCCGGGTGCGGCCGGGCTCCCCGAGCATCCCGACCCCGTGACCGCGGAGGACCTCCTGTGACCGCCGTATCCGACCCGGGCGCCCAGGCCGCTCGGGCCACCGACGCGATCCTCGCCGACACCCTGGGCGGTACGTCGCGCGGCATCGTGGTGGACTCCCCGCCGGGCGCGGGCAAGTCGACGCTCGTGGTGCGCGCCGCGCTCGAACTCGCGGCGGCCGGACATCCGCTGATGGTGGTCGCGCAGACCAACGCCCAGGTCGACGACCTGGTGGTGCGGCTGGCGGAGAAGGATCCGGGGCTGCCGGTCGGCCGGCTGCACAGCAACGACACCGACCCGTACGACAAGGCCCTGGACGGGCTGGCCAACGTACGGAAGTCGGCGAAGGCGTCCGATCTCGCCGGGCTCGACGTCGTCATCTCGACGGCCGCCAAGTGGGCCCATGTGAAGAACGTCGAGCCGTGGGGCCACGCGATCGTGGACGAGGCGTACCAGATGCGTTCGGACGCGCTGCTGGCCGTCGCGGGGCTCTTCGAGCGGGCGCTGTTCGTCGGCGACCCGGGCCAGTTGGACCCGTTCTCGATCGTCGGCGCGGACCAGTGGGCGGGGCTCTCCTACGATCCGTCCGCGAGCGCCGTCTCCACGCTCCTCGCGCACAATCCCCGGCTGCCGCAGCACCGGCTGCCGGTGTCCTGGCGGCTGCCCGCCTCCGCGGCTCCGCTGGTCTCGGACGCGTTCTATCCGTACACCCCGTTCCGCAGCGGTACGGACCACGGCGACCGGCGGCTGTCGTTCGGCGTCGCGTCCGACGGCTCCGCCCCGGACCGGGTGCTGGACGAGGCCGCGGAGTCCGGCTGGGGCCTGCTGGAACTGCCGGCCAGGCACACCCCGCGCACCGACCCGGAGGCGGTGCGGGCGGTGGCCCTGGTGGTCCGCAGACTGCTGGACCGGGGCGGAGCGGCGACCAGCGAGCGCTCCCCGGACCCGGTGCCGGTGACGGCGGACCGGGTCGCGGTCGGCACCGCCCATCGCGACCAGGCGGCGGCGGTCCGGGCGGCGCTCGCGGAGCTGGGGGTGACGGGCGTCGCGGTGGACACGGCGAACCGGCTCCAGGGCCGGGAGTTCGACGTGACGGTGGTCCTGCACCCGCTGTCCGGCCGCCCCGACGCCACGGCCTTCCACCTGGAGACGGGCCGGCTCTGCGTCCTCGCCTCGCGCCACCGGCACGCCTGCGTCGTGGTCTGCCGGGCGGGCGTCACCGAGCTGCTGGACGAGCACCCGTCGACGGAGCCGGTGCAGCTGGGCGTCACGGTGAAGTTCCCGGACGGCTGGGACGCGATGTTTACCACATACCTTCACCTCCTGGAGCACCGTGTGTCCTGGCGGCCGTGAGCTGCGGTGACGCGCAGGCAGTCAGTCCAGGGACGCCAACGCACCCGCTATGAGAGAACGTGCAGCCGCTCCCCTCACGGCTTCCTGTGACAGCCGCTCAAAGGCCCGGCTGTACAGCTCGACCTGGCTGGGCTGCGTGAGGGTGGCGGCAGCGTCCAGGGTGTCCGCGTGCACCCTGGTGTCGTCGAAGATCGTGAAGGTGGGCATGGGCCACACCGCTCGTTGAGCTGAGAACGGAATGAGCCCTACGGCAACGTTCTGGAGATCCATGACCCCGAGCAGGTGACCAAGCTGTGCCGCCATCGTCTCGGCGCTGCACAGCCGGTACCGCAACACCGACTCCTCCAGTACGAACGAGAACCGGCGTACGCCGTTGCTCAGCACCTCGTTACGCCTCATACGGGCCGCCACAGCATCGCTCACGTCGTCCGGAGTCCCCCGGAAGTGTGCGATGGAGGACAGCAGGGCAGTGGCGTATCCGGGTGTCTGGAGGAATCCGGGGATCACGTCGGAGACGTAGACCCTGAATATCTTTGTCTGTTGGTACAGATCCCCAGTGGACTCCTGCAAGCGGCGGAGACCGCTTCGCTGGAGTCGCCTCCACTGCACATGAGCATCTGCGGACTGTCTATTGGCAGCGATCAAGTCGGGGGTCTGGTCATCGGCGGCGCAGGCCCGGCACCACGCTTTGATATCCGCGTCGGAGGGAGGGGTCTTGGCGTTCTCGATGCGGGAAGACTTCGACTCCGACCAGCCGCATGTGACGGCCAGCTCCCGCCCGCTGATCCCCGCATCCTTCCGGATCTCGCGCAGACGGCTGGCCAGCTCTTCACGGGCCTTCTGAACGCGTGAGGAGGGGTGTGGGGGCATGGAGCCGGCTTTCGTCAGATCTCGTACAGGTGGTGCGGGATCGCTCGCTCCCAGACCGCTTCGAAGGCGGCGGAGCACAGCTTCACGGCTTCCAGGTCCGCCGTGATCTCGTCCTCCACCACCGCGCCGTCCCCCGAGAAGTGGTGGACCCGGAGCAGCAAGTCATCGAACAGCCAGAAGTCGTTTCCCGGCAGGGGAATGGTGGTTGCCCGTCGCCGGGGCAGCCAGCGGACTTGCTCCCCCGCTGTGACGTTGGCATGAGTGACGTAGTGCTCCCAACGGATGTAGTCCGATACCGGCTCGGAGACCACCCGCGCCCTTCGGATCACCACACCCCTGGCCACGGTGTCAGCAATCAATTGGTCATGCAGTGGTCCCGGTCCGTGTCGGGGTCGATTCCAATGAACTCCACGGCCATGGTCGGCTCCCTGGTCCAGGTGCTTGCTCGGGCTTGCATCAGCTTCGCTGACCTGTGGAGACAGCGTCAATAGCGCTACTGGCCAAGCCAACTGATGTGCAAGCTCATGCAAGTTCATGGAGCCCGACACTCGCCACTTCCTACCGTCGGCACATCGACGCAAAATCGATCGGGAGAGTGCGGTGCTATGGGCGAGAGCAAGGCGCGGGACACCGAAGCGGCTGATCGTCTGAGCAGCAGTGAAGCCCGACAATTCCTATCGCGTCTCCCCGGGGGGGCTCGGCGTCGGCGGTGTACTCCTGGTGCAGAAGTCTGACTCTGGCGCGGAAGGCGCCGACCTTGCACCGGGTTCTGCTCTGCGATGGACCAAGTGCGAGTGCGGCAGCCCGAAGTGCCCCGACCATGAGCCACCGGCCGAACTGCTGTCCGAACTCCTGAGCGCCAGGGTCGCCGAGGCCAACAGGCGGAGTCGTAGAGGTGGGCTGTGACCCCTGCGACCGCGACGAGACCAGCCAAGATATGCCAGGCCCGGAAGGCCCTGCCGAAGGCCGCAGCGACGCTTCCCGTGCCCGCGACCTATTGCGGGCTGTGCACTGGGCACCGTTCGATCTGGTGTCCCGACTGTTTCGGGTTCGAGGGGTGTCGGACCTGCCGCCGCACTTACAAGGTGCCCTGCCCTGCCTGTGCGGCGGCACGTCGGAACCGATCAGATGGTGAGAACCCACGTCTCCGTCCCTGCCGGACGTAACCGAATTGGGCCCCCGTACCCGTTCGGAATCTCGGCGGGGGCGGCGCACGCCCCCGCCCCGGTGGTGGAAAACCCTGGACAGGTCGAGCGGCCGGGGCGGGTTGCTCACACGGGGACCGCTTCCCCGCACGCATGGCGAAGGGATACGCACGATGGCCACAGTTCCCGAATTCGAGTTCCGCACGTCGAGCGCGTGCCAGTACAACAACAACGACCCCCGGTGTGTGGAGGTCGCGACCAACATCCCCGGCAAAGTGGCCGTCCGTAACACCGCCAACGGCCGGACGGTCGAGTTCACGGCTGTGGAGTGGACCGACTTCCTGAGCGGTGCCAAGCTGGGAGAATTCGACGTCACGGCATAGGGAGTTGTCATGCAGCAGTGCCCCCGGTGCGGTGGCAGCGCGGTTGGTGATCCGGAACACTCCGGGGTGATGCGCTGTATGTCGTGCTGGGAAGTGTGGGCGCTGCCTGCTGAGCGACGTTGTCCGGGCGCAGGCCGGGGCACCTTCGCTCCCGCGCTGCGGATGCTGGAGGAGTTCCGGGACCTTCGGCGCTGACCAACAAGCGAACGCCCCTGCCATTCTCGGCAGGGGCGTTCCTTGGTTTGTTCGAGCGGTTCGGAGCAGAGCCAGGAAGGGGCTGGCAGGGGCGAACGGTTCCGACCGCCTCACTGGCTCACGCCCTGGAGCCTTCTTCGGGGCCGGTCGGTAGGTGTCCATCTGTACGACCGTGGCACGGTTCGGGTCACGTTCCGGTCCGGCCGGCATCGCCTCCGCAACCGTTTCTGTGGACTCAGCGTTTCCGGAAGTGTCACCACGGAGTGCGAAAACCGTTGCCGGTCGGCCTGTCTTGCCCGACCGTTCCACGGTCACTGTGATTTCGGGCAGAGCCTTGATCTCTGCGGCGGTCGCTCCGACGTACGGAAGCACCTGGGAGGATGCAGCCCGACCGCCGTGCAGTTCGATCCGGGCCCGCACCTTTGGATTCCGCTGCGCCGGGCCGTTCCGGGCTTGGTGGATTCGGTCAGGGACTGGAACGCGTGCTCCGCGCCGATCCACCCGAAGTGGTCCGCGTCGAGCGGGAAGAACCGGCGGTAGTACACGCCGACGCCGTGCACCCACAGCGGGACCCGGTCGGCGCCGACGACGCTGCACGGCTCACCTGCGCCCTCCCGATGGCCGCGCGCCAACTCGCGTACGACGAACACCCGGTCCGCCTCGCGCAACCGTCCGGCGTCGATGCGGGACACGTCACCGCACAGATAGACGGTCTTCCCCGCGAGACCGGGCGATCCGGAGGCACGCTCCTCCGGCGTGATCACGGCCCCGAAGAATTCCCTGACCAGGACCGCCGCGTCGTCCCCCGCCCCCCCGGCTCCCCCAGTGCGACCAGGACGTTGCCCGCATCCTCGATGCGGGCTTCCGTCGGCTCCGTCGCGTACATCACACGGCCCCCGCTGTCCGCAGATCTCATGGCAACGGCCCGCGCTCTTCCCTCCGCGTCGCGAGACACGGCGAAAGGGAGCGGACCGGTGTCCCCGATGCTCTCACGGGGGCGCGACGGGGAACATCGGATTCCCCGGGCGGGCACGGTGAAGTTCCCGCAGGACGTGACGTCCGCGCGGGCTCGGCCCCGGCGCGGGGAGGGGCCGGGCGTTGCGCGTGCCGCCGCGCCCGGCCGGGCCGAACAGCTGTGGGTCGTTACGACCCGTTACGACCCTCTACAAGCCGAGGAGTTGGCGGATTCCGTTCACCGCGCTCTCGATCGGCTCCCGCAAGGACCCGGCGGTCGCGACGATGCCCGCGATCGCCGTCAGCGCGTTGAACCGGGCCTGCGGCTGGACCGCGGCGTCCGGGGCGAGGGCCGGGAGGGCCGCGTCGATCCGTTGCGCGTCCGCGGGCGCCACCACCGCCCGAAGCTCTTGCAGCTTCACGGTCAACTCGGCCAGCGCTGCCTGGAGTTCGGGGCTCACGGCGGCCGGTGCCATGTTCTTCACCATGCCGATGTTGCCGGTTCCGTGCACATTGACGTTGTCGCCCGCGATGTGGAAGTTGTCGCCGCTCACTGTTTCACCATTCCCGTATTGCCCGAGCCGCCGTACATGTTGACGTTGTCGCCGAACTGGTAGTTCTTCGGGTTGATCATGAGGGTGTCGACCTTCACCTGGAACTCGACGTCCGGGTTCTCGATCGCGTTCACGACATGGCCGACCAGTTCATTGAGGTGGGGGATGTTCTTGCTGGTCACCAGCGCGGTCGACAGGCCGGACGTCTCGACGGCCAGCACCCAGTGGGCGCGGGCGGTGAGGACCATCAGCAGCTCCACGCCGGAGAAGACGAACGCGATGAGGCCGCCGGTCTGGACGAGTCCGGTGATCGAGCCCGAGTCCTCGCTGGAACCGAAGCGGGTGATCCCGTCGAGGATCAGCAGACCGAACGCCACCGCGAGGATGAGGGCGAGCCGTTTGAAGAAGCGCACGGTCGCCTCGCCCCGTTTCGGGGTGAGCAGGAAGGTGTAGACGCGTGTGATGTTCCGCAGGGGGTAGGCCGCGCCGCCGACCCACAGCAGCCGCTTGCCGACCCGCAGATCGACGCTGCCGCCCAGGTGCGGGGGGAGCGGTGGCGGGGGAGGCGTGGGCACTCGGTTCTGCCAGGGCCGGTCGCCGCCGGTCGGAGCGGGCGTGCCACTCGCAGCGGGCGTGCCGCTCGGCCGCCGGGGCGGTATCGGCGGCGTGTGCCGGGGCGGCTCGGCCGCCGGCTTCTCGGGTTCTTCCATGACCTGTCGTCCCCCCGGAAAAGTGATGCCCCTCACTGGGGGGAGAACCCTAGCGGGGTGTACGCCCGCGGTGACACCCTTTTCCGGCCATGGAGCGCACCCGGGCCGTGGCCCGCGGCACGGCGTCGGCGGCTCCGGACGGTGGGGGACTTGCGGGGGGTTGGACAATGGAGGGTGGCCGTCGGGACGGTCCGGTGACTCAAGGAGGCAACACCCCATGGCACAACCCGAGCGGAACGGGCAGCAGCGGATGCGCCCCGCACCCCTGCTCTTCGAGCCGTCGGCGGCAGTCGCCGATCCGGAGCACTTCTTCGACCTGGAGTCGATGGACGATCCGAAGGAGCTGCTGTCCCGCGCCACCGAGCTGACCCTGGCGTTCCGGGCCGCGACCGACCGGGCGGTGGAGTTCCAGGCGATCGCCGCCGCCCAGCTCGCCGATCCGCGCCGGTTCGACCGGCTCACCACCGCGGACATCGCGGAGCGCGCGCAGTGGACCGAGGACTATGCCAAGAAGATGGTCGAGTTCGGCCGGAGTCTGCTGGGCGGTGCCGCGCCCTGACGGCCGCGGGGCCCGGCGCCGGCCGTGCGGGCGGCCGTGACCGCGGTCGTCGCGCGGACGAGTTCCGCCGCACAGGTCGGACGCCCGGATTCCGGCGGACGGCCGGGCGGGGCCGATGCTGACTCCGGGTTGAACCACTGGCATATGCCCGAGCGCAAGATACTCCCCCGCCCCCCGGCCTGTCCCGGTTTCCGGCAACTCTCGGAATCCGCTTGATCACTCCAGGTAGACATGTCGGCATGAGCGCATGGCTGCCAGACAACTCGACCCTGCACCACGGCGACGTCCCCCGTCCGCACGACGCCGACGTCTTCGCCGTACTGCGGAACCAGGCCACGCACCAGACGGCCCAGCTCACGGCGGCCGGTGCCGCCTGGCTGGCCGGCGCGGCCGCGTATCCGCGCAGCACACTGGCCCAGTGGGAGGCGCACCCCTCCTCGCCGGGGGTGCTGCCGTGCGGATCGGCCTTCGACGTGGTGAACGTGCCCACGCTCTTCGGGCGCCGGATGCTGGAGCACCTGTGGTCCGACGGCCCCGGCTCCGGACCGGTGGCTACCCATCGCGGGCGGATGCTGCTGTTCGCCTCGCCCGGCACCGCCCAGCGGCTGCCCTCGCTGCTCGACTGGGAGGAGTGGGGCGGCGGGGCCGAGCCGCGGGCCGCCCTGGGGCCTCGGGGGCGGGCCGACGGCGAGGACGGCGACGGCAGGGTCCCGCCGCTGCTCTGCCACGGCACCGGGGACGCGGTGACCGTACCGCCCCTGACCTGCGCCCCGGGCTCCCCCGGCCCCCGCTGGCTGGTCGCGCCCGACACCCGCAACCCCTGGCTGCCGGGCCCCGACGTACTGCTCTGGGCCTGTGTGCGGGTGACCAGATCGGCGCCCTCGTCGGCGGCCAGGAATTCGATTTTTCCTCCCGCCGATCCGGATGCTAATGTCTACGACGTCAGCAGGCGCCGCTAGCTCAGTTGGTTAGAGCAGCTGACTCTTAATCAGCGGGTCCGGGGTTCGAGTCCCTGGCGGCGCACAGACGGAAGAAGCCCCTCGCGGAAGCGGGGGGCTTCTTCGTTCGGGCCGGACGGGGGCGGGTCCCTCAGGTTCCGGTGGTGATCCGGACCGTCCAGGCGCCCGAGGGCTTCCGGTCGGCGACCTCGACCCTGGCGTGCCCGCCGGGGATGCTGTACGTCTCGCCGACCCGCAGCGGGGCGTCCGCGAGCGGGGCGTAGACCGAGCGGTCCCAGCAGGCGTCGGTACGGGGGTGGGTGTCGAGGACCTCGACCGGGCCGCCGCCGGACGGGGTCTCGTTGCTCACCCGGTAGAGCAGGACACCTTCGGTGCAGGTGGTGCTGTCGTTGCCGGTGGCGCTACGGGCCTCGATGGCCACGGCGCTGTTCTCGCCGGTCCTGATCACCGCGAGCCGGGTGCCGATGGAGGCCCCGGGTTCCGGCGCGGCGGCCATCGGCTCCAGGGTGATGTCCCGGCTGCGCTGGACGCAGACCACCTGTCTGCGGTCGAGCCAGCCCAGCTTCCACTTGTGCCAGCCGAAGAGGTCGGGCGCGAGTCCGAACTGGCTCCCCATCACGTCCCAGTCGCCGACGTAGGTGTCCCAGTCGCCCTTGCCGTCGGACGGGCGGTGGTAGAGGTCCGGCAGGTCGAAGACGTGCCCGGTCTCGTGGGCCAGCACATTGCGGTCCGGCGGATGCTGTTCGAAGACGGTGACCACGCGGCGGATCTCCGTGCCGTCGGCGTGCAGCGGCCGGTCGAAGTTGACGACCTTGGTGGCGTCGGAGTCGACCCCCGGGGCGTCCGGGTCCGCGACCAGGTAGACGATCCCGTACCGGGAGAAGTCCACCTTCGGATCGGCCACGGCGATGGCGTCCCGGAGGTAGGCGGCGCGCCCGTCGTCGTCCCAGTCGCGGCGTATGCCGTACCGGTCGGAGGTCCTGGGCATCCTGATCCACTGCCGCATCGGGTGCGGGCGCAGGGTGAACTTCCCGTACGAGGCGCGCTGGAAGAACCGGGTGGTGGCGGGGAAGTGGTCGGCGGCGAGCTCGGCCGGGGCGACCGTGGGGGTGTGGTCCGGGAAGGACAGGAAGATCATGACCGCGTCGAGGGGGTGGTCGGGCCGGGGGTACGCGCCGTTCCAGTCGCTCAGCCCGAGCGAGTGGTGGGCCTCGGTCCGGGTCAGGGCGCAGGGTCCCTCCGCCCCGGTGGCGGCCACGGCGGGCCCGGCGACGAGGGAGGTGGCAGCGAGCGCCAGGAGAGAGGTCACGGCGGCGCCGACGGAGCGCAGGCTCGGCCTCTCGACTCCCCCGGGTCTGTGCTGACGCGGCACGACTACCTCCGGGTACGAAATGCGGTCACCCACTCACCCTGTGTCGGCCCGGGGCCCGCGTCCTGTTGGGCTGCACCAGTCGAGTCAGCGGACGATCATGACCCTGACCCTCACAGACAGTCACAATCGGTCATCGAGGTTGCGCAGGAGAACGCAAACACTCAGAAGTGATCGGTTACGGGCAAAACGGAGCCCTGCGCGAATGGCCCATGCGGGGCGAACGCGGGGCATGGAAGGGTCGGGCGCTGGAACGGCCGACGCACCAACCTCTATGCTTCACCAGGCTTTCCCGCGCGATTCCCGCCTTCGACCCAGGCGCTCCGCGCGACGGGCCAGTCCGGCCACACCTGTTCAGGACAGAACCGCACGGCGGGAGCGATCGGTGAGCGGAACCCCCGAAGGGCGCGGGCCCAGGGCGGGCACACCCCGGCATTCCGCAGGACCGGCGGCCATGGATCGTCACGCTCCGTGGCCTCCGGCCGAGGGCGGGTGCTCCGAGCCGCACGGCTACCGGGCCGCGTTCCTGGCCGCCACGCTCCCGATGGCCGTGGTCGACCACGAGGGCCTGGTGGTCACCGCCAACGAGGCCCTCGGCACCCTGCTCGGCCGCCCCGCCCCGAGGCTCACCAGCCAGTCCGCCGCCGATCTGCTCGACCTCGCGGCGGACGGCCGGACCTGGCACGCCTACCGCGAGGTGCTGCACGGGCGGCGCTCACGGTTCCGCTGCACCCACCGGCTCAAGCACCCCGACGGCCGCGCGCTGTGGGCCGAGGTCACCGTCGTGCCGATGCCCGACCGGGCGGCCGGCGCGGACGACGGCCCCGGGCCCGGCCGGGTGCTGCTCTCCGTCTCGGACATCAGCGACCGGCGCGAGCTGCAGAAGCGATTGCGCCACCTCCAGATGCACGACCCGGTGACCCGGCTGCCCAACCGGACGCTGTTCTTCGAACGGCTCTCGGCGGTGCTGGAGACCCCGTCGTACGACGACGGCGTCTCCGGACACGGCCGGGTCGGGCTCTGCTACCTGGACCTGGACGGCTTCAAGGCCGTCAACGACACGATGGGCCACCGGATCGGCGACCGGCTGCTCGCCGCGGTCGCCGCACGGCTCACCGACTGCGCCGCCCAGGACGGCCCGCGCCGCTCCGGCGCCCATCTGGTGGCGCGCCTCGGCGGCGACGAGTTCGCCATCCTGGTCGAGGACTCCGCCGGTACGAAACAGCTCACCGACCTGGCCCGCTCGGTCCTCGCCGCCCTTCAGCAGCCCTTCGACCTGGCCGGGCAGCGGCTCTCCGTCTCCGCCTCGATCGGAGTGGTGGAGCGGGCCGTGGCCGGCACCTCGGCCACCGGTCTGATGCAGGCCGCGGATACCACGCTGTACTGGGCCAAGGCGGACGGCAAGGCCCGCTGGACGGTCTTCGACCCGGAGCGCAACGCCCACCGGATGACCCGCCAGACGCTCTCGTCCAATCTGCGGCCCGCCGTGGAGCGCGGCGAGTTCACCATCGAGTACCAGCCGCTGGTCGGCATGGCGGACGGGGTCGTGCGCGGGGTGGAAGCCCTGGTCCGCTGGAACCATCCCCAGTTCGGCATGCTCTCGCCGAATCGGTTCGTCGCCATCGCCGAGGAGGACGGCTCGATCGTCCAGCTCGGCCGCTGGGTGCTCCAGTCCGCCTGCCGGCAGGCCCGGCGCTGGCAGCTGGAACACCCCGCCGACCCGCCGCTGTTCATCAGCGTCAACGTCGCCGTGCGCCAGGTCTGGGACTCCGATCTGGTCACCGACGTCGCGGAGATCCTCGCCGAGACCGGTCTCGACCCCTCGCTGCTCCAGCTGGAACTGACCGAGTCCGCGGTGATGGGCTCGGCGGGCCGCCCGATCCAGGCGCTCCAGGCGCTGAGCGAGATGGGCGTGCGGATCGCCATCGACGACTTCGGCACGGGCTATTCCAACCTCGCCTATCTGAGCCGGCTGCCGGTCTCGGTGCTGAAGCTGGACGGCTCCTTCGTCCGCGGCTTCCGCTACGACGACGGCGCCCATCCGAGCCCGGCCGACGAGACCATCGTCGAGGCGATGGTGCAGCTGGCGCACCGGCTGGGCCTGACCGTCACCGCGGAGTGCGTGGAGACGGCCGGCCAGGCGGAACGGCTGCGCAGGATCGGCTGCGACACCGGCCAGGGCTGGCTGTACTCGCGCGCGGTGGCCCCGGAGCGGATCGCCGAGCTGATCGGCACCCGCCCGATGCAGGGCTGACGTGGCACGGCCGTCCGGACGGCCGTGCCACGACCGGGATCAGCGCGTGGGCAGTCCGTAGGCGTCCGCGATAAGCGCGTA